>CAWDXD010000021.1:0-67664 GCA_963806145.1 uncultured Actinomycetes bacterium | reverse complement strand
GCGATGCTCGACCCGGACGTCGTGCTCCGCGCCGACCACGCCGTGGTGCGGACCGGCGCCGAGGCGGAGACCCGCGGCGCGCGGGCGGTGGCCGCCACTTTCTCCGGGCGGGCCAGGGCCGCCAAGCTGGCGCTCATCGACGGGGTCGCCGGCCTGGTGTGGGCGACCGGCGGGCGGCCGCGCGTGGTTTTCAGCTTCACCCTCACCGGCGGGAAGATCACCGCGATCGACCTGCTTGGCGACCCCGCCGTGCTGGGCCAGCTCGACGTGGCCGCCCTCCCGGGCTAACCCTGACGGCCCGGCGGAGCACTATGAGGTGTGGACGACAGCTCGGCCGGTGACGCGCGGCTGGTCGAGGCCGCCCTGGGCGGTGACAAGGACGCCTTTGCCGCGCTGGTGACCCGGCACTGGGCCATGGCCGTGGCACTCGCGGCGCGGGTGCCACGGCACGCCGGACCTGGCCGCCGATGCCGCACAGGAAGCCGCCGTCGCGGCGCTGGTGGGCCTGGACCGGCTGCGCGCGCCGGGCAGGTTCGGCGCCTGGTTCTGCGGGATCACGCTGAACGTGGCCCGGGGCTGGGCACGCCAGCTGCGGGCGGAACGGCCGGCCGCCGTCCTCGGCCAGGCACCGGACCGGGCATCCCAGGAGCCCGGCCCCGGCGAGCGCGCTGAACTCGCCGAGCTGGCCGCCACGGTCCGGGCCGCGGTGGCCCAGCTGGCCGACGGCCAGCGAGACGCCGTTCTCCTGTTCTACCTGCAAGGCCTCACCCACCGTGAGGTAGCCGCCGAGCTTGCCATCTCGGTCGGCGCGGTCAAGGCACGGCTGCATCAGGCCCGCACCGCGCTCACCCCCGCGCTGGTGCCGCTGGCCAGCGGCCCGGCACGCCCGGTCACCCGAACTAAGGAGCCCGCCATGACAACCACCGGCCACCCCGCCTGGGCCGAGGTATCGGTAACCGACATCCGGTGCAGCGAGGAGGCCGACCCGCTGAGCCGCAAGCACGTCATCCTGCTCGACGAGCGCGACGGCCCGCGCCGCCTGCCCATCTGGGTCGGGCCCGCGGAGGCCACCGTGCTCGCGCTGAGCCTGCAGGCGGTGGAAACACCGCGCCCGCTGACCTACCGGATGGCAGCGAGCCTGCTGGACGCGTGCGACTCGCGTGTCAGCGAGGTGCGGATCACCCGGCTGGCCGGCGAGGTGTTCTACGCGGTCGTTGTCGTGGCCGGGCCCGCGGGCCAGCGGGAGGTCGACGCGCGGCCCAGCGACGCGGTCAACCTCGCCCTGGTGACCGGGGCACCGATCCTCGCGGACGGCGCACTGCTCGACGACCCGCGGGCCGGCCGCCGGGACGAGTGGCAGGGCCTGCCCAGCGGGACCGCCGCACTGGCGGCCGAGGCCGCCGAGCGGATGCACCGGTTCGCGCCGGCGGCCTCACAGCCTGTCCGGCCAGGGGGGAAGGACCAGGTGCAACAGTAGGATCACCAGCGCGGCCAGGATGACGGCGGCCGCCGGGCGCCAGCGGCGCTCCAGGTTGACGATCGTGGTCAGCAGCGTGGGCCAGGGCACCTCGCGGGCGAACCAGTACGCGAGCACGCTCGGGATGATCACCAGGAAGATCGCGATCAGGCCGTAGATGACGTAGCCCTCCACCCAGTAGTCGCCGCTGACGACCGCGGCGATGATGCTGCCGATGGCGATCGCGCCGAGGGCCAGCGGGACGTAGACCAGCGCGGCCACCGGGCTGATATCGGCCGGGGTCCTGCTGAGCCGGCCGTTGTAGGTCCGGCCGACGCCCGCGCCGGTCCCGCGGCCGAGGCCGCCCTCGGTGTAGACCATCGTGCCGGTCTGGGTGACCGGGACCCTGACGAAGTAGAAGGCGACGATGACGATCACGGCCACCACGATGAGCGCGGTCACCGGCCACATCGCCTCCAGGTGGGCGACCGTGTCGGAGAGCGAGGGCCACGGCGGGCTGCCCAGGCCCGCCCAGATCTCCGGGACGCCGAAGACCAGCCCGAGGAACAGCCAGAAGCCGTAGCCCCACTTCTCCGTGGTGCTCATGCCGCTGAACCGGGCCGCGAAGTCCCGCCTGGTCCGCACCGAAGATCCGCTCTGCCGCGTCACGCGGCAGACGTTACGGGTGGTTTGCCAGGTCGTGCAAGAACTTCGCGAGACCGGCGAAATAGACCTGCTGATCGTCGTACATCGCCAGGTGGCTGCCGTCCGGACAGTGCAGGTAGCGGCCCTGCGGCAGCGTATCGGCCATCGCCTTCATGTGTGCCGGGTCCATCGTGTCGTGGCGGGCGCCGATGACCAGGGTCGGCACCTCGATCGAGGCGAGATCGGCGAACCGGTCCCAGTTCACGAGCTTGGCGTCGGCGCTGATGCCCAGCTCGCTGGGCCCCTGCATGGACACGTAGATCGCCGGGTTGATGTGCGCGAAGCCGCGCTGCACCGGATCCGGCCAGTCGGCCGGCGGAATCCGCAACACATGGTGCACGTAGTGCTGCTCGGTCAGCAGCTCCATGTACCTGGGGTCCTCGGTCTTGCCGGCCGCCTCGAGCGCCTTGATCTCGGCCAGCGCCGCCTGGTCCATCTTCGGCATCAGCACCTGCTCGGCGTAGGCGTTGTAGGCCGGGACGCTCGCCATCATGTTGGAGATGACCAGCCCGCGCAGGTGCTGCTGGTGGGTGAGCGCGTACTCCATGCCGAGGATGCCGCCCCAGGACTGGCCGTAGAGCACGAAGTTGTCGCGGTCCAGGCCCAGCGCCTGGCGGACCTGCTCCACCTCGTCGACGAAGCGGTCAAGCTCCCACAGCGACGGCTCCTCGGGCTGGTCGCTGAATCCCGAGCCGAGCTGGTCGTAGTAGTAGTACTCGACTCCGGCCGCGGGCAGGAAGCTGTCGCACGCCTCCAGGTACTCGTGGGTGGATCCGGGGCCGCCGTGCAGCAGCAGCACCCGGAGCCGGGGGTTGTTGCCGGTCCGTTTCACCCACACGTGGTAGGTGCCCTTCGGCGTGCTGACCGGGATCCGCCGCGCACCACCGCCCAGCACGTCATCCCGGCCCGAGTAGTCCAAGTAGCCCGCCACTGCTGCCTCCTTACCGGGGGCGCCCGGTCCTCAGCGGCCGGTCGCGCGCCCGACCTGCAGTGTGGCAGCAAGGACCGCGCGCTGGGTAGGCATGGCCTCGGCATGCCGGCGCAGGCCGGCCTCGGTGAGGCAGACGTAGATGCCGCGGCGGTCGGCGTCGCACAGCGAGCGCTCGACCAGGCCGTGCTGTTCGAGCCGGCCGATCATCCGGGACAGCGCGCTCTGGCTCAGGTGCACCGACTCGGCCAGCTCCGGGCCAAGGCTCCCGCGGCGGCTTCGCCGGGGCCGCAGGGCACCAGGAGGCTGGGGTCCGGGGGCTTGCCCCCGGGAAGGCGGAGCACTCCCCCGGGCCAGCACGGCGGCGAGCTTGAGGGGGCAGGCCGCCGCTAGGCGGGGCCGCCACGGACGGCGCCGCCACTGGGCAGCCCGGTGGTGGCGCCGTCCGTATCGCCTGATAATCAAGGGAGCCTGGCCCGCGGAGGTGCGCAATGGCAGCAACGGGATGCCCGGTGCACGAGGGTTTTGATCCGCTCGCCCCGGAGTTCCTCGCCGACCCGTACGCGGTGCTGGCGGCCCTGCCGCCGCGGGAGGCGCCGCTGTTCTACGCTCCGTCGATCGGTTACTACGTGCTCACCAGGCACGCCGACATCGAGCAGGTGTTCCGGGATCCGGCCGCGTTCTCCGCCGCGGCGGCGCAGGCCCCCCTGGTGCCGCTGGTGCCCGAGGCGGCCGAGATCCTGCTGGCCGGCGGGCACCGGCCGCAGCCGTCGATGGTCAGCCTGGACGAGCCGGCGCACGCCCGGCTGCGCAAGCCCGCGGCCCGCGCGTTCAGCATGACCCGGATCCTGGCGATGATCCCGGCGATCGAGACGACCACGGAGCGACTGCTGGACGCGGTCGCCGGGCAGGACGAGTTCGACCTGGTCGCGGCGCTGGCGTTCCCGCTGCCCGCGAACATCGTCTTCTCCCTGATGGGCGTGCCCGAGGAGGACTACCCGCAGCTCAAGCTGTGGTGCGGGTCCCGGGCGGCGCTCGGCTGGGGCCGCCCGGCGCCCGGCGACCAGGTGGAGATCGCCACGAGCATGGCCGCGTACCGGCGTTACCTGCGCGACCTGGTGGACCTGCGAGCCGGCCAGCCGGGCGACGACCTGACCAGCGACCTGCTGGCCATCCACCGCGAGGATCCGGGCCGGCTCACCCGCGAGGAGATCTCCTCCATCCTGTTCTCGCTGTCCTTCGCCGGGCACGAGACCACCGCCGGCCTGATCGGTAACACCATGCGCCGCCTGCTGGAGGACCCGGCCCGGTGGGCCCGAGTCGCCGGGCAGCCGGACCTGATCCCCGCGGCTGTCGAGGAGACGCTGCGTTACGATCCGTCCGTGCCAGTGTGGCGCCGCGTGACCACGCGCCCCGTCACGATCGGCGGGGTGGACCTGCCCGAGGGCGCCAGGCTGTTCTTGTGGCTGGCGGCGGGGGGCCGGGACGGGGCGGTGTTCGCCGACCCGGACACCTTCGACCTGGACCGGGCCAACGCCGGGCAGCATCTCGCGTTCGGGCTGGGACTGCATTACTGCCTGGGCGCCAACCTGGGCCGCCTGGAAACGCGGCTGGCACTGGAGGAACTGGCCCGCCGGTATCCGCGGCTGCGGCTCGCCGCGGGCCAGGAGTTCACCTTCCACCCCAATATCTCCTTCCGCGGCCCGCAGGTGCTGCGGGTGCGAACCGGAGAGGGCCGCTGAACCTCCCCCGCCCATCCTCGGTTCCTTGATCACGGACGGCTTTCCCGTGGCACGTGGGCCCGGGCGGGGCCGGTCAGGAGCGGCGGGCGGCGATGATCCAGGTGCGCGCGTCGAAGAGCACGCCGTCGCCGGTCTGGTGCGCGGCGAGGGTGCCGCGCAGCCGCGCCACCGCCTCCTGCGCCTGCCCGGCGTCCATGTCCGCGAGCAGTTCCCTGGTACTGCGCAGCCCGCCCACCACGTCGAGGGCCACGGCGGTGTCCGGGCCGTAGTAGACGGGCTCGTGCACATCGGTGAAGCTCACCTCGGTGAACCCCGCCGCCGCCAGAATCCCGCCGGCCACGGCCGGGTCGGCGAGCGAGAACGGACTCGGGCCGGTCGCGGGCGGCGGCGGCAGTTCCGCATTCCCGGCGATGGCCTCACGGATCGTGGTCGACCACGCGTTGCGCTCCCGCGCCTGCCAGACCATCAGCACCAGGCGCCCGCCGGGGCGCAGCGCGCGCCCGATGTTGCCGAACGCGGCCACCGGGTCGTCGAAGAACATCGAGCCGAACCGGCTGATCGCCACGTCGAAGCCATCAGCCGGGAACCGGTGCACCTGGGCGTCGGCCTGCTCGAAGACGACATTGGCCAGCCCTTCCTCGCGACTGATGCGGCGGGCGTGCTCCAGCATCTGCGCGGACAGGTCGATACCCAGTGCGCTGCCTGCCACCGCGGCGCGCGCGGCGTCCCTGGTGGACTGGCCGGTGCCACAGCCGACATCCAGCACTCGGTCGCGCTGGGTCACCCCGGTCGCGGCGCGGAACCGCACGTTGTACGGGCGGGTCTCGGCGTCGAAGACCGCGGCGTGCCTGGTCCGGTGCGCACCGGCCGGGCCGTTCCACTCCGCGGCCTGCTGGGCGTTGGCCCCTGCCTGGGCTCCCTGTGGTTCGGCCATGTCCACGTCCTCTCCCCTTGCCATTTAGCCGGCGACGTTAGCGGGTAAACCCCGGTACTCGCACCAGGCGTCCCGGGCAGGCGCTATCGAAAACAAAATCGCCCCCTCTCGACACGCGCACGATCTATCGAACATATGTTTGACAGCCGGGCTTCGGTGCGGCAGCGTAGGCGTCGCGTTCCACGCACGGCGGCACCGCTCCGGGGCTGCCGGCCGCACCCGTCACACGAGACCAGGAGGACGATCCCGTGGGCCAGAAGACTGTCCGGTTCAGCGATCTCAGCGGCCAGCTCATTACCGACGACGAGGCACCGGCCCGCATCGTGGTCGCCGAACACCCCGGCCTGCCCGACGGGCCCGTCGAGATCGAGGCCCTGACCGCGGAGGCCACGGACATCGAGAAGGCGGCCGGGCAGGCAGCCCTCGTCGACCTCTACTTCCCCGGCGACGACCAGCCCCGGCGTGTGGTGCTGGACGTCGCGGAGTTCGACAAGCTGGCCACCGACAAGCCGATGAGCGAGATCCTGGCCACGGCCCGGCCGGCCAGGCGGGCCTCGCGTGCCGCCACGGCCGCCGCGAGCCGGGAGGACCGGGCCAACTACGCCACGATCGAGCACGCGGGCAAGCCGCACAAGGGCAAGACCACCGATGCGGAGAAGCGACTGGTCCGCGAGCACCTGGACGAGATCAACGAGCGGCTGGCCGCGCAGGACCTGCGGACGATCAGCCTCACCGACCCCGAGCACGTGGAGCGGTACGGCCTGGAGCGGCTCGCCGCCGAACGCTGCGAGCCGGCGGCCGGGCCCGGGCCACGGGCCGCCAACGCCGCCTGACCGTCGGGGAGCTAGCCGGCCGCCCAGTTCGCGGTCCAGATCCAGGTGGTGGACGGCGCCGCCGGGGATCCGGTGTCGCTGTACCCGCCGTAGAGCAGGTCCTCGATGTTGGCTCGGTGGTAGGCGATCGCCGCGCCGACTGCGGGCGGCGGGATCACCCTGCAACCAGCGCAGGCCTGCGCCCAGGTGGACCCTGCCGTCGAAAGCGACATTCATTACCAAGCAGCGCTAGCCGCCTGGACGCCGGGTGCCCACCGTGCCCGGCCGAGCGCCCTGACCTGGGGTGCAAGGTCTGCGTCAAGGTCACTGCAATACGCGCCACGCACGCTTGTCTCATGGGTCCCGGCAGCGGATCCCGCGAGCTGCCGGGACACCAGTCCAACCACGCGGGCGAAGGCGGATCCATCGTGGCGGAAGCGAGATGAACGGCCCTGCGGGCACGGGAATGGTGCAGACCCGGCGCGCAGATGCCGGTACGCTCCGCCTTGGCCCGTGTGACGTGGCCAGGCTGGTGTGCGGGGACATGTACGGGGCGCCCCATGACCTGCTCGCGCATTTGACATGCTCGCGTATTCCCCGGGGTGCGGCCGGGCCGACTGCGCGGGAACGCGGCCCGCTGGCCCGGCGCCGGGTAGGTGCCAGATGTGGAATTGTCCTGGCCCGACCTGCCCGCCAGCCCCTACCCGGGGAAATGCTGGGCGATCGAAGCCGAACTGACCCCAGACCGCTGTCCCGCACAGCCGGGATCATGGCCGGGCTTCAGGCCCCGCGCCCCGTTCCGTTACCTATCTGAGGGATGGCTGATGAGTTGGCATATCCGGTCAGTGCGAGCGAGGATTCTAGTTCTGGTACTCGTGCCGGTGCTTTCCCTCTTCGGGCTTTATCTGTTTAGTACCGGCATCGCCGGTAAGGACGCCCTGAATCTGGCGCGGGCCAGGGCCCTGAAGACCGCCACAAGCGAGCCGGTGAGCAATTTCCTTGGCCAGCTCGATGCGGAGCGGGTGTTCTCGGCCACCTACCTTTCCGCGCCCAGCCCGGGCAATCTCGCAAAGCTGCGCGCACAGGAAGCGGCCACCGAGCACGTGACGTCCGCCCTGCGCGCCGCGCTCACCTCGGGCAGCAGCCTCAGCAACGCCCCTCCGGCGGTACGGCAGGCGTCCGCCACGCTGTTGCGCGACGCCGCGGGCCTGCCCGCCCTGCATGCGTCGATCGGCGCACGGACGGCCAGCCGGGCGCAGGCACTGGCCACGTACAACAAGCTGATCAACGACTCCTACCTGCTGCTGAACCAGGTGATCCTCACCGAGACCAGCACGCCGATCGCCGCGCAAGCCCTGGCGCTGGAGCGGATCGCCAAGTCGGGGGAACTGCTCCAGCAGGAGAACGTGCTTGTGGTGGGCGACATGGCCGGGCGCAGGTTCCCGCTGGCCGACCAGCACGAGTTCACCAAGCTGGCTGGGGCGCGGGCCACGCTCTATGACCAGACGCTGCCCGAACTCGACCCCAGTGACCGGGCCATCTACCAACGGGACGTCAGCCCCGCCGCCTATGCCGGGCTGACCGCGCTGGAAAACACTGTCATCGGCAGCAAGCACTCGCGGTTCCCGCCCCCGGTCGCGCCAGGCGACTGGGGACGCGCCGTCCAGGGCGTCTCGCTCGGGCTGGAGCGGGCCGGGACGCAGGCGGCCAGCGCCCTCGACCAGCAGGCCGAGCACCAGGCAAGAGTCACCGACCTGCGACTGTTGCTGTCCGGTGGCATCGGCCTGCTGGCCGTGATCATCTCCATCATCGTGTCGCTGCTGGCCGGCCGCGGGCTGGTGCGCGAACTGCAGGGCCTGCGCCGCTCCGCCCTGGACCTGGCCGACCGCCGGCTACCCCGGATGGTGGACCAGCTCGCCACCGGCCACGACGTCAAGATGGACGACGACGACTCGCTGGACGTCCCCATCAAGACCAGGGAGATCGCCCAGGTGCGGGATGCCTTCACCAAGGTGCAGCGGACCGCGGTGGACGCGGCCGTGGGCCAGGCCCGGCTGCGCGAGGGCATCGGCGAGGTGTTCCGCAATCTGGCCAGGCGCAGCCAGTCGCTGCTGCACCGCCAGCTCGCGCTGCTGGACCGGATGGAGCGCCGGACCGAGGATCCGCAGGAACTCGGGGACCTCTTCCGCCTCGACCACCTGACCGCCCGCATGCGGCGGCACGCGGAGAGCCTGATCATCCTGTCCGGCCAGGCCCCCGCACGTGGCTGGCGGAACCCGGTCCCGTTCGTGGACGTCATCCGGGCAGCCGTGGCCGAGGTTGAGGATTACACCCGGGTCAGCGTCATCTCCGCCGACGACACCGGGCTGGCCGGGCCCGCCGTGGGTGACGTCATCCACATGACCGCCGAGCTGATCGAGAACGCCACCATCTACTCCCCGCCGAACACGCCGGTCGTGATCCAGAGCGGCATCGTCGGCAACGGATTCGCAGTGGAGATCGAGGACCGCGGGCTCGGCATGAGCGACGAGAAGCTGGCCGAGGCCAACGAACAGCTCGCGGAGCCGCTGCCGTTCGATCCGGCCAACACCGACCAGCTCGGCCTGCTGGTCGCCGGTCAGCTCGCCCGGCGCCATGACATCCAGATCACCCTGCGGCGCAACCCCTACGGCGGCACCACCGCGATCGTGCTGATCCCGCACAGCATCGTGGTCGCCGAGGGATTCGGGGAGCTGGAGCCCGTCAAGGCGCTGGAGAGCGGACCGGAAAGTGCCCCGCTGGCGCCCGGCGGGCATGGCACCGGGGCGCAGAACGGCTTCGTTATCAGCGACGAAACCGAGCCTGGCCCGGCCCATGAGGGCATGGCCGGGGAGCGCGGCGAGCCCGCCGGCGCCGACAGGCAAGAGCCCGCCCTGCCGTCCTACCAGGCCGCACCGCCCGCCCCACCTCCGCCTCGTCCGGCTCCACTGCCCGTCACGGCCGAGGACGACACGGACCAGCCGGTACTGCCCAAAAGGGTGCCCCAGGCCAGCCTGGTGCCGCAGCTCAGGAACGCCCCGCCGGCGTATCCCCCGCTGCCCGGCAGGTACGGCGATCCGCGTCCCCCGGACGAGGCCAGGGCCACGGTGTCCGCGATCCAGCACGGCTGGGAGCATTCGGTGCGGACGCTGCCGCCACCGGACGAAAAACCGCCGCAGGATGGACGGGAGCCGGAGCGCACGCCGACCTAGGCAAACCAACGGCAAAGGCGGCGATATGCTCGCGCCATGCCGCCGGACGCCCCCCGCCTGCCAGGCGCGCGCCGGGCCGCGGTGGTGGCCAACCCCACCAAGCACGACGACATCGCCAGGCTGCGTGACACCGTCCGCTCGGCCATGTCCGAGCACGGCTGGGACGAGCCTGTCTGGCTGGAGACCACGGCCGGGGATCCAGGTACCGGCCAGGCGGCGCAGGCGGTGCGGGACGGCGTCGGCCTGGTGCTCGCCTGCGGCGGCGACGGCACCGTCACCGCCTGCGCGGAAGGCGTCGCGGGCAGCGGCGTCCCGCTGGGCATCCTGCCGCTCGGCACCGGCAACCTGCTCGCCCGCAACCTCGGGGTGCCGCTGGATCTCGGCGCGGCGCTGACCGCCGCGCTCACCGGAACCGACCGGAGGCTGGACGCCGGCTCGGCCAACGGGCACACGTTCGTGGTCATGGCCGGGCTGGGCGTCGACGCGAAGATGCTCGGCGAGTCCAGCGAACCGCTGAAGAAACGGCTCGGCTGGGCCGCCTACGTGCTGTCCGCCCTGCGCCACCTGCGGGACCGGCCGGTCCGGGTGAGCCTGGTGGCCGACGGCGGGACGCCGGTGCGGCTGCGGGCCAGCGCGGTGATCGTCGGCAACGTCGGCTGGCTTCAGGGCGGCATCAGGCTGCTGCCGGACGCGCTGCCCGACGACGGCACGCTGGACGCCGTGGTGCTGACCGCCCGTGGCTGGGCTGGCTGGATCCGGCTCACCGCGCGGGTGCTGCTGCGCCGCGAATCGCCGGGCCAGATGACCAGGGTGCAGTTCCGGCAGCTGACCATCCACGCCGACCACGAGCAGCCCTGGGAACTGGACGGCGAGGTGATGGGTGACACCAGGCGCCTGATGATCACCACGCAGCCGGGGCGGCTGCTGATGCGGGTGCCGCCGGCCGCGGACGGCTAGGGCGTATTTCAAGCTGGGAGCTGGCGTGCTGCAGGCCGCCCACCTGCGCGGCGAATTAGAACGGATCGTCAACGCCGGTTTCCGGTGGCGGGCCGGCCCCGGGATCGGCAGGATCGGGGGCATGACCTCCGAACCGCACCGGCGGGCGATCGGCTCACTGCGGGCCGTGGCGCTGGACGCCCCGGACATCGACCTCCTGGCCACGTTCTACGAGCAGCTCGCCGGCTGGCGACGCGTCCCCGACGACGACGACGAGTGGATCACGATCTACTCCGGTGACGGCTGGCGGATCGGCCTGCAACGGGCCACCGACCACGTGCCGCCCCACTGGCCGGACCAGGACCGTCCGCAGCAGGCCCATCTCGACTTCCGGGTACCGGACATCGATGCGGCGGCGGAACGCGCCCAGCAGCTCGGCGCCAGCCTGCTGCGCCGCAACGAACGGTGGCACACACTGGCCGACCCGGCCGGCCACCCGTTCGACCTGTGCGCCAACCCGGACGATCCGCGGACCACCCTGATGAGCGTCATGCTCGACTGCCCCGACGCGAAGGCGCTGAGCCACTTCTACGCGGAGCTGCTCGGCAAGCCGGTGACGTACGAGGCGGACGGGGTCGCCATGATCGGCGAGGACGGCGCGCAGCCGGTGATGTTCCAGCAGGTGGAGCAGTACACCGCGCCGCGCTGGCCGGATCCGGCGTACCCGCAGCAGATCCACCTCGACGTGACCGTCCAGGACGTGGACGCGGCGGAACGGGCCGCCCTCGACATCGGTGCCACCCGACTGGACGGCGCCGGCCCGAACTGGCGCGTCTACGCCGATCCGGCCGGCAAGCCATTCTGTCTGGTGTGGACGGACTAATTAACGCGTGTCATAAGGCTGGGAGCTGGCGTGATGCCGACTGACCATGGCTCCGGCGTGTCGTTGATCAAATAGACGAGATCTCTGGTGAACGGGTTAACGACCAACGGCCGCCGGTCAGCGCGGCCGGGCCGCCCGGCCGCGGCCGCGCATCAGCAGCACGATCCGGCGTTCGGTGAGTTCCTGGGTGTGCAGGCTGAGCCAGATGCACACCGCGGCGAGCGGCAGTTCCACCACGGCCGCGAGCACGATGGACTGTCCGAGCTGCCCCGAGGGCGTGGTCATGAGGTCGAACCAGGCGTCCACCACCAGCAGCACCGCCGTGGCCGTCGCCGCCATGGACAGGTAGCGGGACCGGCGCAGCGCGAAAAGGGCCGTGCCGGCGAGCGCGGCGAGCAGCATCACGTCGAACCCCGCCCAGGACACGTCGTAGTGCGGGGAAAGCTGCCGCCGCGGCAGCGACTCACCGATGTACACCGTCCACGGCACCATGATCAGCGCGAACAGGGCGAACAGCGGGCCCGTCCACCGCACGGCGCGGGTGTCGTCGGTAAGCACCGCGTTCTCCGGCTCCGGCGCCGGCGCGACCAGCGCGTCGAGCCGGTCCACCAGATCCTCGGGCGCCCCGGCGCCGCTCCCCCGCGGCTCTGCGATACCCCGGCCCTGCCACCGGAGCCAGGAACGGCTCACCTGGTCGCCCCGAGCAGTGTCTCGATCCGGCTGAGCCGCGCGGTGACCTCGGCGATGTCCGCCTTGGTCGCGCCCTGCTCGGAGTGCTTGAGGGTGAGCACCAGCTGGCCGCCGGGCTCCAGGCTGCCGTGCTGCACCTCCGCGACGTCGTCCCCGTTCTGCAGGCGCACCGCGTGGTCGAGTTCGCTGCGCCGCAGCCCCAGGTGGCGCAGCGCCCGGTTCACCACGTGCCCGCCGCTGATCACCGTGGTCGGATTCCCGTCGAATACGCGGGCGGCCGTGGCGTTGCTGGCGATGACCCGGTTGACCACCGCGTTGACGGCCACCAGCGTCACGGCACCGACGACACCACCGGTCAGCGAGGTGTCATTGCCGATGACCGCGTTCTGCACCACGTTGGAAAGCAGGAACATCACCACGAAGTCGAACGTGTTGAGGTTGGCCAGCCCTCGCTTGCCGGCCACCCGGAACAGCAGCGCGATCAGCGCGTACACCAGCACGGTGCGGAGGATCTTCTCGGCCAGCGGGATCTGCTCGACGAACATGGCGTGCCACATGCAGGCCTCCAGGTGCGAGAAAGGACCAGCCTGTCACCGGTGCGTCTGCCGCACCCGCTGCGCCGGTTCACCGTTCCCGCTGTGGCCGCCGTGCTCACCATGGCCACTGCGCTCGCGGCGGCGCCGGTGCAGCAGCATGACGATCGCGAAGATCACGAGCAGGCCGCACAGGGCGGCCAGCGCGTAGCTGGGGCCGTGCAGCGCTCCCACCACGTTGCCCCAGTTCCGGCCGACCAGGTACCCGGTACACGCCAGCGCCGCGGTCCACGGGATGCAGCCGAGAACGGTGTAGATCCCGAACCGGCCGGCCGGCATCCGGGCCAGCCCGGCGGGCAGCGAGATGAACGTGCGCACCACGGGCAGCAGCCGGCCGAAGAACACGGCCTTGGTGCCGTGCCGGTCGAACCACCGCTCGCCGCGGTCGATGTCGTCGTCGCGGAGCAGGATGTAGCGCCCCCAGCGATGCCAGGCCGCCCGGCCGCCGTAGATCCCGATGCCCCAGGCCAGGTAGCTGCCCGCCACGTTGCCGGCCACGCCCGCGGCGATCGCGAGCCCCAGGTTGAGGTGCGCGCCCGCCACCGCGCCCGCGGACAAGGCACCGGCGAACAGCATCGTCAGTTCCGACGGCACCGGGATGCACGCCGACTCGGCGAGCATCAGGATGAACACCGCCAGGTACCCGTAATTGCTGATGAATTGCTGCACCGCTTGGCTGGCCCCTTCAGGTTGCGGAAGACCGCCAGCTACCCGCCCCAGGCCGGCGCAAACGGGTGTTCCACCGCTAAGCGCCCGTTCCCGCTCCCGGCACTTTCGCTGCCGAACGGACATCCCCGGCTGACCACAGCCGCCCGGGCGCACGCGTCCCACAGTTACCCGGGCACAGCGCCCGTCTCGTGCTGCGGCAGCCTGGCCGGGAAGGTCAGGCAGCGGCACCGGGCAGATCAGGCAGCCGCGCCGCGGTTGTCGAGCGTGCCAAGGAACTCGGCGATGGCGGCGGCGATCTGCGGCGCCGCACGGCGAGGCAGATGATGACCGGGCCCGTCCAGCATCTGGACCCGGGCATCGGGCAGCGCCGCGGCGAGCCGCCGGGTGGACCGGACCGGGACGATCATGTCGTGCGGGTCGGCGACCAGCAGTACCGGCTGCGCCACCGCGGGCAGGGCGGCGGTGAGGCCGCCCAGTTCGCCGACCAGCGCGCGCTGCTCGGCGAGGAAGCTGCGCCATAGCGGCCCATGATCATGATGTGCGTTGGCCCAGATCTGCCAGTTCACGGCCTGATCGGGGCCCAGCGGCCGACGGCGCACCCGGCGCGCCGCGGCCAGCACCGCGCGGGCGAACCAGGGGGTCAGCCACCACGCCACAAGCGCGGAGGACTCGCCGCTGACCGGTGCGGCAAGCACCCAGTCCGCCCAGGTCAGGCAGCCCGGGCCGACGCTGGCCAGCAGCACGAGGGCCTCGACCCGCTCGGGTGCCAGCCGGGCGGTGGCCAGCGCGACGCCGCCGCCGTAGGAGTGGCCCACCAGTACCGCACGGTCGATGCCGCGGGTGTCCAGGTCGGCCACCACCGCGCGAGCGCCAGCCACGAAGCCCCCGGCCGGCCGCGGGCTCGCCCCGTACCCCGGCCGGTCCGGCGCCAGGATGCCCAGCCCGTCCGGCAGCCGGTCGGCGACCTGCTGCCAGTCCGCTCCCGAACCCGGTTGACCATGAAGTAGCACAACCCAGCGCTCGCTCACACTCATGAGCCTAAATCGCCATCTGTGGCCAAAGAATAGGCCGCGGGCCGGTGAAGCGAGTCCCCGAACTTCGCATAAATGGACATTACCGGACCAAGCCGGGTTGTCGCGACGCGCCACGCCGTTGCCCGGAGACCTCATTCCGGGCTCTTGTGGTAACGCCGGGTTACCTTAGGAAATGTGTCCGGATGCGAAGTTTCCGCCGCCAGCCCCCGGCGATCGAAGGCCGCATGACATCCGTGGATGACGCCGCCAAGCACAAGGCGGCCCCGGCCGATCATGCCGGCAGCGTGCTGTGCCGCCTGTTGATCTCCCACCCCGAGGTCGTCGACATCGAAATACTCGGCCAGCTGGATCTGCCCGAAGGGATCATCTACTCGCTGGGCGTCGTGCTGCCCGACGGCAGGGAACTGCTCATCGACGTCGGGGACGTCTGACAGATCGTGAACGGCCGCCGGCGCGCCGGGCAAGTAACGGCGCAGCGAGCGGCCAGGGCCGGGCCGCGAAGCGGTCTCCGCGGCCCGGCCCGTGGCTCACCTCAGCACTTCTTCGGGTTTGGCAGCACCGCGCTCGCGAGGTCGAGCTGGCCCTTGAAGAACCCGTGCTCGACCAGGTGGGCGTACTGCTGGTCGCCCCCGAACCTGTTGCCGTTGTTCATGTGTCCGAACTCCCACACGCACTGCCCGCCGACCTTTGCCTGCGTGTAGTACGGGTAGAAGTGCCCGGGGCCGTTGGGCGGCGGGACCGCGCAGCCCTGCGGGTTCTGCGGCACGCAGGTGTTGATCTCGCTGGCCGGTGCGTCGGTCTCGAACTGAATGCCCGAGTACCCGGCCCCGGCCGTGGTCGGCTGCTGTTGCAGGAACGGTGACGGGAACGGGCCCGGCTTCAGCGAGTTGGGGAAGTCGGGGTAGTAGTCCGTTCCATCGAAGTCCAGGTCACCGTTCTGCGTGAAGTCGTCCAGGCAGCCGGTGACCAGGTTGGGCGCCGTGTTGAGACTGCCGTGCGTGTCCCCCTTCTTGTAGCAGAGCGCGTCGGTGGGCTCCTGGCCGCCCGGGGTGGGATCGGGGGGCCCGGCGGCCTCGTAGGCGCCGTGACACTCCAGCCAGCTTGTGTCGGTGACCCCCGGCGCGAGCTGGAGGGAGATCTTGCCGGTGACCTTGCTGCACGGCTCGAAGTGGCCGATCTCGAACTGGTTAAGGATGCCGCTCAGCAGCACCGACCAGCCGATCGAGTTCTGCGACCTGGCGGTGTTGAACAGTGGCTGGAAGTTGAATGGCGTGCCGTTGCAGTTGAAGAAGTTGGTGTTCATGAAGCCGTTGGTGGCCGAGGCGACCATGAACCCGGTCTGCCCGGTGGTCAGGTCGCTGATCTGGACCTTGAACGCGCGCTTCCCGCCGCCGATGCTCGCGTCCCACATGTGGGTGCGCACCATGTCGCCAGGGTTCATCATCAGCGTCTGGCTGTTGGGCGTCAGCGTCGAGAGGTCGGAAAGCTGCGGGCTCGGTGGGCCGGCCGGCACGCCATTCCGCTGGATGAAGGCGAAGTTCACCGGCTCTTCGCAGTTTGTGTTTAGGTGTCCGGCGTTGTTGGCCTCGAGCGAGTCGATGGTGAGTGCCGCGCACCAGTGGGTGTTGTTACAGCTCACCGAGTCGGCGAACGGCGCGAAGCCCGGCGGGTAGAACTGCATCTCCATGAACGCCCCGCCGCCGCCGGGGAAGGCGCCGTGGGGGGCGTTGCTGTCGCTGTTCGGTGCGCACTTGGTCTGCGGGTAGGAGTTCGGGTCGCACATGCTCATCCCGAACCACGGCGCGACGCTCAGCTCGAACCAGTGGGTGACGTCGTGGCCGGGATGGCCGGTCGTCGGCATGGCCTTCGGGTCCATCGGGAGGCGCTCGGTGAACGATACATTGTTGCCAGAACCCGGCCGCTTGGAGATGAAGCGGATGGACGGCTCGTCGTGGCCGATGTAGTGGCCGTTGTCGAAGAAGCGGGGGTAGCCGTTCATCCCGCGGATGTCGGTGCAGGCCAGTTTGCGCGTGAGCGCCTTCTGAACCTTGCTGTAGCCGTTGCAGTCGAGCAGCCCGGTGGCTTTGGGGCGGACAGCGCCCTTGGCCGCCGCTGGCGCCGCGCTGGCCGTCACCCCGAACAGGGACTGACTCGCGACCAGCGCCACCGTCGCGGCGGCACCCACCATCCCGATCGACCATGTCCGCCAGTGGCCATTGATGCTCCCGGCCATGGCATCGCTCCCTTCGCTGGGACCCCGCATCTCCGCAGGGTCGTCCAGTCCCGGGCACCGGCGCGGCCTTAGGTACCGGTCCAGCCGGTGCCACAAGCTGATACCTACGTGTCACCCGTAAATTGCCCACTGCGGGTGACTTTCTGATTGGCCGCCGCCGATGTTAGTCTCCCCCGCCTTCCGGCATAAGTCCAGCTTTACGTTTGTAAGGTCTTTTTGCTACTTAAAGGTCGGGAATACCAAGGTCGAGGTTGGGGCGCTCAATTCCGCCGTCCACCTCGAGGATCTTTCCAGTGATGTAGCCGAAGGCCGCCGAGGCGAGGAAGACCACCGCGGCCGCGACCTCTTGCGGGTCACCGATCCGGCGCAGCGGGGTCGCCTGCTCCATCTGCCCGCGCAGGCCGTCGTCGGTGACCACGATGACCAGCGCCGAGGTCGCGGCGCCCTCCGCTTCCCCACGGGTTCCAAGGGGTTGCATGGTTTCCTGGTTGGTCCTGGGGGTGGCGTCGGGAGCCGGTCTGAGCGAGCCTGCGGGCCTGGCCTCGCTGCACCGGTTACCACCCCAGGCCAAACCGAGCAAGCGTTAGGGAGGCAGGCCCCAGTCCTGCGATAATGACGTCGTGGCTACCACCAGGAAGGGTCAGGCTCAGCTCAACGGCGCAGGCACGGCAAGCGTCAACGGGGCGCTGCGGTCAGGGCGCCGGGCCGACATGGTCGCGATCGCAGCGGACCTTTTCGCGCAAAAGGGGTATCGCGCCACAACCGTGCGCGAGATCGCCGACGCCGCCGGGATCCTGTCCGGCAGCCTGTACCACCACTTCGACTCCAAGGAGTCGATCGGCGACGAGATCCTGTCGGGCTTCATCAACGAGGTCCTGGCGAACTACCGCGCCGCCGTCGCCGAGGCCACGGACCCGCGGGCGGTACTGGAGCAGATCGTGCGCAGCACCAACCACACCCTCTCCTCGCACCGCGCGGCCTTGACAATGCTGCAGAACGACTGGAACCACTTCGCTGCCCAGCCCCGGTTCGCCTACCTGCCCAAGGCGCTGCGCGAGATCGAGCGGACCTGGATCGGGCAGTTGGAACTCGGCAAGCAGGCCGGCCTGTTCCGGGCGGACCTGGATCCCAAGCTCACCTACCGGCTGCTCCAGGACGTGCTGTGGATTCCCATGCAGTGGCGCCGGACCCGTGGTTACAGCGGCGACCAGGTGGCCGATGGCTTCCTGCGCATCCTCTTCGACGGGATTGCCGCCGCGCCTGCCTGATTCACTCCTGCCCCTGCTAGGCGGAAGCCCGGTCGACGCCCTTGCGTACCCGGACGGAACGCTCGATCAACTCGCGCAGCGCATCGGTGTCCACGGCGTCCAGGCGCTTGATGTACAGGCAGCCCTTTCCGGTCTTGTGCGGGCCCAGCCGGGCCAGTGCCGACCCGTGCCTCTCCTCGAACTCGCCGACCAGGTAGATGGCCAGGTGCTGGCTGCGCGGCGAGAAGCTGGCCAGCGCCGAGTCGCCTTCCCGGCCGCTGGCGTACCGGTAGTGGTAGCTGCCGAAACCAACGATGCTGGTCCCCCACATCGCCGGCGGTTCACCGGTGATCTCCTGCATCAGCGCGCACAACCGGCGCGCGTCGGTGCGCCGCCGCTCGTCAGGGACCTGGGCCAGGAACGCCGCTACCGGTACATCGGTCCGGCGCATCGCCGGAGCCTTCTTGACCGCCATGCCTTCATGCTCACACAGCCCAGCGGCCCCGGCGAATGATGAGCAGCCGGGGCCGTGTCACGCGGGCTCGATGGTTGCGCTGGCCGGAATCGGTCAGTGCGCACCGTGGTGGTAGACGCCGAACACGTTCCCGGCCGGATCCCGGAACGCGCCCGTCTGCATGTGGTCATCCACGGCCATCGGGCCGTAGATCCGGGAGCCGCCGAGGGATTCGGCCTTGGCCAGCGTCTGCTCCACGTCGCCGACGCTGGCGTAGATGGTGGCCCAGTGCGCGTCCGTGCTGGAGCCCAGGCCGCCCTGGATGCCGCTCCCGGCGCCGGTGTCCGCCATGCCGTAGCTGGGCGGGGCACCGGCGTCACCGCCGCCGACGGTCCAGCCGAACAGGTCCGCGTAGAACCGCTGCGTCCGGCCGGAGTCCGAGCCCAGCACCTCGAACCAGTCGACCGGCTCACCACTCCCCGCCGACGGGCCTGGCGCCTCTCCCTGTGCCGGGTCCGCGGCCTTGACCAGCCCGACCAGCAGGCCGTCCGGATCGTTGAACATGGCGATGGTCACCGCGCCGCCGAAGTCGGTGACCGGCATGGCCGTCTTCGCGCCCAGCGACTCGGCCTTGTCCAGCACCGCTTGGAGGTCTTCGGCCTCGACGTAGAAGGTGGACCACGGCTCACCCGTCTGGCTCTTGCCGATGCCGCCGTTGATACCCCCGCCGCCGTTGGTATCGATCAGCGTGTAGCCACCGCCCTCGAAGGGCTGCAGCTTCCAGCCGAACAACTCCCCGTAGAAGGCGGCCAGCGGCGCGTCGTCCGGCCCGCCAATCTCGAAGTGCACTACCGCGTTTCCCATTGGTGACTCCCTTGGTCGCTCTCCGGCCGCCGCCCTGGCCTGGCTATTCTCGGTACCCGGCCATCCAGCCACCCGGGCCGGGTCACACTCTGCCGACGCTAGCGGCAGGGTCGGACATTCTCCGCCACCGTCGGGCAGGCGTGAATCGTGCTTGCGGCGCGACGCGCCGGACAGACTTCCGGCAGCTAGCTGACCATCTGTCCGGGGAGGTTGCCTGCTCCGGCGTGACGATCCGGCCAGACGGGAACGCCGTTCACGAAGACGTGGTCCACGCCGGTCGCCAGCTCCAGCGGGCTGTCATAGGTGGCCTGGGCAGCCTGGCCGCCTGCACCGATGACGCACAGGTCGGCGGCCATTCCTTCGGCGATCCGGCCGCGGTCGCGCAGGCCGTAGACGTCCGCCGCATTGGTGGCCAGGTGCCGGGCCAGTCGCTGGTACCCGGTCTCGGACCCCTCGCCGAGGTAGTGCTCGGCGAGCCGGGCGAACGCGCCATAGCCGCGCGGGTGCGGGTGCTGGCCCTGGTAGATCCCATCGGATCCGGCGCAGTGCCGGTCGTGGGAGCTGATCCAGCTCAGCTGATCCTCGGTGAGGCTGAGCCGGTCCAGGTGACCGCCGGCGCCCAGGTCCGCCGCTACCAGCAGGTCGAGTACCCACTCCCCCGGCGGCCGCGACTCTCGCGCCGCCGCCTCCGCTGCCGACAGCCCGGCGGCCCCGGCCCGGTCACCGGGCACGGTGCCCAGGTAGACGTTGCGCAGGTAGGCCTCGGTGAGCCTCTCGCCGGCGAGCAGGGCAGCCCGCTGCCCGGGATCGGTGAGCGCGGCCAGCGTGCGGTCCGGGCCACCGGCCTGCACTTCGGGCGGGAGCAGCAGCTGCGCCAGGATAGTGCTGGACCTCCGGTAGGGGTACATGTCGCAGGTGACAGCCACCCCGGCCTCGGCGGCGGCGGTAAGCGCGGCCTGGATGCCGGCCGGCTCCCCCCACAGATGACTGGCGTGCACCCGCACCCCGGCACCAGCCCCGACCGCTGCGAGTTCGTCCAGCCCGGCCCGGACGCCCGGGCCGTAACCCCGCAGATGCGACACATAGGGCCGGCCCGCATCGGCCAGCGGCCGGGCCATCCCGGTCACCTCGCCGACGGCACCGAACCGGCTCGGCAGGTAATCGAGCCCGCTGGACAGCCCCACCGCGCCCTCGGCCAGCGCGTCCTCCACCTGCCGCTGCGCCGCCGCCAGCTCCGCGTCGCCCAACGGGCCGGAAGCCATGCCGGCGACGTTGTGCCGGATGGTTCCCTGCGAGGCGAGCACCGCCACGTTCTGCACCAGGCGTCCGGTCACCGCTTGCCGGAAATCGGCCACGCCGAAGTCCCTGACCGGTTCCAGCACTCCGTTGACCGGCGCGAAATACCGGTTCAGGTACCGCACCGTGGCCGCGTCAGCCCCGATCCACGACTGGCCGTCCTGGCCGACGACCAGGGTGGTCACGCCCTGCGCGAGCGCGCCCGCCACCTGCCCGGAAGCCAGCAGCGGGCCCTCGGCATGCACGTGGGCATCGATGAAACCCGGGCATACCACGCTGTCCGGCGCCAGGTCGATCACCGCACACCCCCCCGGCAGCACGGCCACGTTCCCGACGGCAGCGATCACCGGCCCTTCGATCAGCACGTCCGCCCGCCGCACCGATGCCCCGATGCCGTCGGCGACCAGCCCGCCCCTGAGCAGCACGCAAGAGTCCACAGGCCGAGCCTAGGGGTGCGGGCTGCTGACCGAGATGACCTCGCCGGTCAGGCAAGAGGTGGACGCGGCTGAACAGGAACAGCCGCTGCCAGTCGTTGAGATCGTAGAGGCGCGCCGCGGGCAACCAACCGGTGACATTGGTGGCGGGCCACCCCGGATAGTGCGCCGGACCTGCTCATCCTGTGGGCTGGAACACAACCCGTGCTCCCTGCGACGGACCCGCGGGCCCGCAGGGGGGGTTGCAGGCCCGCGGGAGCTCCGTGGCTGGCCAGCAAATGCCCGCCGCGCGTAGGCCACAGCCTACCAAGCACTTGCTTCCCCCGAGGGCACCTGGCCGAGCTCACCACACCCCGTGCCGTCTCGCAAGCGAGGGCGGAGAAGTTCGGCGACGGGCCTGCCCGCGCCCGGCCGGGGGCCCGCGGGTCAGTTATCACCAGCTACTTCAGCAGGCCACCACGGTCGCGCGGGCGCTCATCGCCGAGGGCGTGGCTCCCGGAGACCGGGTGCCGATGGTCTCCGGGCACATCACCAGGTTCTAGCCGCGTTCGGCCCGCTGTCCCGAAACAGGTGCCACCGCGACACGCCGCCGTGAACCGGGTCGGCTGCCATAGGCGTATCAGCCCGGTATCCGGGCAGGATGCCCCGGTGGCTTCGTACTCGGTGAATCCAGACGGCGTCGCGTGGGCACGGCATCTCATTGACACCGGGCAGTACGTGCTCGACAGCGACTGGGGCAAAGTCCAGCCTCGCCCGGAGGAGCAGAACGCCTTCCTGAAATCGCATTCCTGGGAGGAATACGCCCGCTGGCACCTCGGGCTCACCGACGGTGCCCGCGAGCACACCAAGGCCAGGTACGCGTTTGTCTACGGCGACTTGCAGCGGCTGCACCGGATGGGCATCATCGCCTGTTACTACCGAGCCGCCGAGTGGCGGCACAAGGAGATCGAACTCGCCGCCCACGATCTTCTGCAGCGCCTGGACCGCAAGACATCCTGAGCGCGGCGGCGGTTAGAAGAACTCGCCGAACTCGCGCAGCAGCGCGGACTTGGACCTGGCGCCGATCACCTGCTTGACCACCTCACCGCCGCGGAACAGGTCCATTGTCGGGATGTGCAGGATGCCGTACCGCTGCGCCGTCTTGGGGTTCTCGTCGACGTTGAGCTTCACCACGTCGACCTGGCCGGTGTGCTCGGCCGCGATCGCTTCGAGCACCGGGCCGACCATCCGGCACGGGCCGCACCACTGCGCCCAGTACTCCACGATGACCGGCCGGGGCCCGTTGAGCACGTCGGCCTCGAAGGTCCCGTCGGTTACGATCTTGGCGCTCACCGCGCGGCTCCTTCCACGATGGTCTGAGAAGAGGGATCCGGGCCGTTCTCGATCGGTGCCGGGTTCCCCAGGTGCAGGGCCGCAATCGTCGCTGTCACCGTGCGCGCAGACCCGGACCAGCCGCCGAAGCCGGCACTGAAGCTGGGCAAGCTCCCTGATCTGCTCGCTGATCGCCGCGAGCTTCGCCTCGGCGGCCCGGATGATGTCGTCGGCCTGCCGGCCGTCTCCGGATCCCAGCAGGTCGCCGATCTCCCCCAGGGTGAACCCGAGTTGCCTGGCTCGCCTGATGAAGGCCAGCCGCTGCCGGTCGTCCTCGGAGTACTCACGAAACCCTGACCCCGCGCGTGCCGGCAGCGCCAGCAGCCCCCGGCGCTGATAGAACCGTACTGTCTCGACGCCGACCCCTGCTTCGGCGGCGAGCTTTCCGATCGTCAGCCCTGCCATGTCACGCAAGCTAGCAGCCGTACCCCGGTACGGAGTCAAGCCAATTCCGGCGCCCTAAGCGGGCGCGAGCCGCGCGGCCACCTGGCGCATGAGCGGCGAGCCGATGGACTCCTGCACGCTCCGGGCGAACAGCCACTGCCGGACCCGGCCGCCGTCCAGCCCGGCCAGGCCCGCCATCCGGGTGGCCAGCGCGGCCGGGTCGGCGGCCAGCCGGGCTCTCACAGTTGAGCATGTGCTGCAGCACGTCGTACGCGGGGTCACCGACGTACGGCTTGGGGTCGATGACCAGCCACGGTGCCCGCTGCGCCGCGAGGATATTGTCGCCGTGCAGGTCCGTGCACAGCAGCACCTGGCTGCCGGCACTGTGCGGCAGGGCGCGGAACAGAGCGATCCCGGCCCTGGCGAGCCCCGGGTCGATGCGGTCCGCGGGCCCGGTGGCCGCGTAGTCCCGCTCGAACTCGCCGGCCCACGCGGCGCACATCTGCGCGAGCGGGCGGAACGGGCAGGCCGGGTACTGCTGCGCCCATAGCCGGCGCAGCAGGCCGGTGACGATCTGGTCCTGTTCCGGCTCGGGCAGCGCCTGGCCCAGCGGGGTGCCGGGCAGGCACCGCTCGATCAGCAGCGCGCACGCCGATTCGCTCTCGTGGGCGGCGTGCAGCCGGACGGCCCCGTTCCCGTCCCACAGCCGCAGCCCGGCCGCCTCGTCCCGCTCCTCGCCGCCGGGGAACCGGAACCCCACCTTGAGCACGAGGCCGGCACCGGCCGGATCGGTCACCGGTGCCGTCCATGAGCACTGCCCGCCCGGCTGGAACGGCTCGCCGACGCTCAGCGACCACCGGTCCGCGAGGGCGGCCACGATCGCCGGCAGGCCGGTGATCCAGTCGCGGACGCCCTGATCGCGGCGTGCCGTGCCGGCCAGGTACTCGGGCACGGTGAAGGCCATTAAGGCAAAGCTAGATCCGGTCGGCGTACCCAGGCCAGGCGAGCAGTGTCGGCAACCTCGGGCGGGCTGTCGGCCGGAGCGGCGGCCGTGACGCCGCGGCTGCCGCGGTGGAGCAGCAGCGGCGCTGCTGATCGGGCGGCGGCGCGGGCACGCGGCCGCTACTGTTTCCTCCGCGGCCGCCCCCCGCCGAGAGGATCCCGCTCATGCGTCGCAAAGCTGTGGCCCTGGTCTCCACCGCGATCATGCTCGCGGGCATCGGCGCCGTAGCGGGTGCCAGCAGCGCGGCGTCGGCAGACAGCGCCGCGTCCGCCGGGCCTGCGCTGAGCATCAACCTGACCACCGGGCGCCACGCGATCAACCGCGACATCTATGGCATGAACTTCGCTCCGGCCGGCCTGGAGCGCCAGCTCAAGACCCCCGTGGTCCGCTGGGGCGGCAATGCCACCACCAGGTACAACTACCTGCTCGACACCGCTAACCACGCCAGCGACTGGTACTTCGAGAACATCCCCAACACGGTCAAGAACCCGGTCGCGCTGCCCGGCGGGTCCACCGCGGACCAGTTCATCGGCCAGAACCGGCGCGACGGCGCGGACAGCATCATCACCGTGCCGCTGATCGGGTGGACGCCCAAGTCCCGGGCCCAGGCATGCGGGTTCAGCGTGGCCAAGTACGGCCCGCAGCAGGCTGCCGATCCTTACGACTCCGACTGCGGCAACGGCGTGAACACCAGCGGGCAGTACATCACCGGGAACGACCCGGCCGACACCAGCAGGCGGGCGGGCGCCTCCTTCGTCGCCAAGTGGGTCGGCTACCTGGACACGAAGTACGGCGGCGCGGCCGCCGGCGGCGTGCAGTTCTACCAGCTCGACAACGAGCCCGACATCTGGTTCGCGACGCACCGCGACGTGCACCCGGTCGGGGCCACCTACGGCGAGATGCTGCGCAAGACCGAGTCGGTCGCCGCGGCTATCAAGTCTGCCGACCCGACGGCACAGACGATCGGCCCGTCCGGCTGGGGCTGGAGCTCACTGTTCTACTCCGGCTACGACCAGCAGTACTGCGCCTCGCACAGCTGCGGGGCCGTGCCGCCGGACATGGCCCGTCACGGCGGGGTCCCATTCACCACCTGGTACCTGCGCCAGCTGCGGGCCTACCAGCAGCAGACCGGCGTGCGCCTGCTCGACTACTTCGACAACCACTGGTACCCGCAGGAAGCGAACGTCGACAGCGAGGCCGACGACCCCGCCACCCAGGCGCTGCGGCTGCGCTCCACCCGGATGCTGTGGGACCCGCACTACGTCGACCAGAGCTGGATCAACCAGCCGGTCATGGCCATCCCGCGGATGAAGCAGCTTGTCGCGCAGAACTACCCGGGCACCAAGGTGGCGATCACCGAGTACAACTTCGGCGCCCTGGACAAGGTCGACGGCGGCCTGGCCGAGGCCGACGTGCTCGGCATCTTCGGTCGCGAGGGCGTGGACCTGGCGACGCTGTGGGGACCCCCGGCCTTCTCCGACCCAGGAGCGTTCGCGTTCCGCATGTACCTGGACTACGACGGCAAGGGATCGGCCTTCGGCGACACCAGCGTCCGCGCGATCAGCGCCGCCCAGGGCAAGCTGGCCATCTACGCCGCACAGCGCACCTCGGACGGTGCACTGACCGCCATCGTCATCAACAAGACCCATCACGCCCTGGCCAGCCCGCTGGCGGTGGGCGGCCTGACGGCCAGCGCGACCGCCCAAGTGTTCCAGTACGGCCAGGCCGACCCCACGGCGATCGTGCGCCGGCCCGCCCAGGCGTTCAGCAACGGCAGCGCCACCGTGACGTTCCCCGCCTACTCCATCACCGAGTTCGTCGTGCCGGCCTCGGGCCTGGCGCCGGCCGCGGCCCATCTCCCCCGCACCACCTCGGCCGCCATCGCGAGCGCGCAGGTTCCGGCAGCCCGGCCGGGCCCGGCGGACGGGTTCCTGCGGGCGACCGGGTTCGGCGGCAGGAAGGTCGCGGGCGGCTGGAACCCGAAGGCCTGGGATCCGCCCGCGCTGCGGCCAGCCTGGGCACGCAGGCCACGGTGAGGTAAGGCCGCCGCCGACCAGTGCGGCCGCCAGCCTGCCGCGGCCAGGCAGAGGATCCGCGGAGCGGTGCTGACCAGTGCCGTCGCCAGCACCGCGGCCTGGACGTCGAACGGGCCGGTGGGCGGTGGGTGCCCTGGAAGCCGAGCGAGATGTTCCCGCCAGGACTGATCGGGCGCGGTGACAGCTGGCGCCGACCGCGCTGACTTGGGTGCCCGTCTGGCTGAGCGACGGATTCAGGCAGCGGCCACTGCCCGGCCCACCAACGTGGACGCAGGCAGCGGCGCTGTGCGGCTTACTGCCGGGACCGGCGCCGGGCGCCGCCGGTAAGCCGCATCCCCACGACGACGATCAGGGCCACCACGGCGACCCAGAAGATGAAATGCAGCGCCGAGATCACGATCGAGAGGACCATGAACGCGGCGATCACCGCCAGCACGACCAGGAGCAATTTTCCCATGCAGCCACGATATATCGTGTTGACCGCAGCCGCGTCCGCAGCCGCCGCAAGTCCGCGTTTGTGATGATTGTGCCAACGCCGCCCCTCTATGGGCGTGATCGTCACAACCATGACCAAAGAATCTGGCGCGGTGGTCGGCGCCCTGCCGGCGGCGCGGACCAACGTGGTGAGCGGCAGCGCCGGGCACCGGCACTACCGCGGGCACGGTCACAGGCCAGTGGTCCAACCGGCCTGGCCGGCACCATCGCGGCCGGTGACCGGGTCGGGCTCCGGCGGCTGCTGAGCCGCAGTTGCGCGGTCGTGGCGGGCCTGGACATCGCCCGCGGGCTGGCAGCCACTATCCTCGGGCCGTGGCTGGCGGGCGTGACCGTGCTCGCCCTGGTCACCACGGCACCCGGCGAGGTGACGATGCGCGTCGTCACCGCTTACGCGGCCGGGTGTGCCACCGTGGCCGTGGTGCTGGCGATGGCGCTCGTCCGGCACCCCGCCGCCACTGGGCAGCACGCGAGCAGAAGGGCGCAGCCATGGCCGACGACGAATCAATAGCCGCGCTGCTCGCCGGGCTGAGCGTGCCGCAGAAGGCGGCGCTGTGCCTCGGCTCGGACTTCTGGCACACCGCGCCGGTCAGCGAACTCGGCATCGAGGCGGTCATGCTGTCGGACGGCCCGCACGGGCTGCGCAAGCAGCCAGAGCGCGGCGCCGACGCCGGGCTGCGTACCAGCGAGCCCGCCACCTGCTTCCCGACCGCCTCGGCGCTGGGCTGCTCCTGGGATCCGGACCTGGCCCGGGAGGTGGGTGCCGCCCTCGGCGCGGAGGCGCGGGCCCAGGACATCGCGGCGGTCCTCGGCCCGGGACTCAACATCAAGCGGCACCCGCTGTGCGGGCGCAACTTCGAGTACTTCTCCGAGGACCCGCACCTGTCCGGACGGCTCGCCGCGGCGATGGTCGACGGGCTGCAGTCGCAGCAGGTCGGCGGCTGCGTGAAGCACTTCGCCGCGAACAACCAGGAAACCGACCGGATGCGGGTCAGCGCGGACGTCGACGAGCGGACCCTGCGGGAGATCTACCTCCCGGCGTTCGAGCACGTCGTCACCGCGGCCCGGCCGTGGCTGGTGATGTGCTCCTACAACAAGGTCAACGGCGAGTACGCCTCGCAGCACCGGTGGCTGCTCACCGATGTGCTGCGCGAGGAGTGGGGCTTCGACGGCATGGTCGTTTCCGACTGGGGCGCCGTGCACGACCGGGTCGCAGCGCTGCGCGCGGGCCTGGACCTGGAGATGCCGCCCAAGCTCGGGGTGAGCGACCGGGCGATCATCGACGCGGTCGCGGCCGGGGACCTGGACGAGGCAATCCTCGACCGGGCCGCCGGGCGCGTGCTGCGGCTGGTGCTCCGGTCCCGCCGCCGCGAGCCCGCCGGGCTGGACGCCGCGGCGCATCATGCCCTGGCCCGCCGTGCCGCCGCACAGAGCCTGGTGCTGCTCAAGAACGACGGGGTGCTCCCGCTGACCGGCATGGCCGGCCGGATCGTCGCCGTGATCGGCGAGTTCGCCCGCACGCCCCGGTTCCAGGGGGCGGGCAGTTCCCAGGTCAGCCCGACCCAGGTGGATGTGCCGCTGGACGCGCTGGCCGCGGCGCTGCCGGGCGCCACGCTCCGGTTCGCCGCCGGGTACCTGATCGAGGACAGCCCCCCCAGTCCGGCCACGGATCCCGGTTCATCCTCCGGCCCACGGCCGGCCACGGACTCCGGCCTGCCCACGGACCCTGGGCCGCCCGCGGACACCGGTCCGGACTCCGGCCCACGGCCCGCCACAGGCTCCGGGCCAGCCACGGACACCGGCCCGGACTCCGGCCCCGGCCCGGACCTGGTGGCCGAGGCCGTCAGCGCGGCCACCGGTGCCGACGTCGTCCTTGTCTTCCTTGGCCTGCCGCCCGCCGAGGAATCCGAGGGCTACGACCGGGCTCACATCGACCTTCCGGACGCCCAGACCAGCCTGCTGACCAGGCTCGCCGAGACGGTCCCCGGCACCCCGATCGTGGCGGTGCTGTGCAACGGCGGCGCGGTCCGCACCAGCACCTGGGACCACGCCGCGGCGGCGGTGCTGGAGTGCTGGCTGGCCGGGCAGGCCATCGGATCCGCGGTCGCGGACGTGCTGACCGGCGCGGTCAACCCCTCCGGGCGGCTGGCCGAGAGCATCGGCCTGCGGCTGGCGGACTGCCCGGCGTACCTGAACTTTCCCGGCGAGGAGGGGCACGTCCGGTACGGCGAGGGGGTGTTCGTCGGTTACCGCGGCTACGACGCACTCGAGCTGCCGGTTGCCTACCCGTTCGGCCACGGCCTGTCGTATAGCAGCTTCTCCTACCGTGACCTGCGGATCAGCCAGGCCGGTTCGGCAGATGCCGGCGACCTGGCGGTGACGGTGCGGTGCACGATCACCAACACCGGCGGCCGTGCCGGGCATGAGGTCGTCCAGGTCTACGTGGGGGACCCGGCCGCGGCGGTGGCCCGGCCGCCGCGCGAGCTGAAGGCGTTCGCCAAGGTCGGCCTGGAGCCGGGAGCCGGGCAGGACGTCACGTTCACCCTCACCGCCCGCGACCTGTCCTACTGGTCGGCGGCACACCGGCGGTGGGTGCTGGAACCGGGCGAGTTCCGCATCTGCGTCGGCGCCTCCTCCCGCGACATCCGGCTGTCGGCGGCGATCACGGTCGCGGCCACCCTGCCGGCCCTGCCGCTGTCGGGCACCTCGACGCTGACAGAGTGGCTCTCCGACCCGGCGGGCGGGCAGGCGCTGCGCGACGCCCTGGGCACCCGCCCGGACGGCAGGCCTGGCGGCATCCTCGGCAACGAGGAACTGCTAGCGATCATCGGCAACATGCCGCTGGCCACGCTCGCGGCCTTCCCCGGGCTCGGCGTCACACCGGAACTGATCGACACCCTGGTCGCCGCGGTGATTGAACGCCGCGCGGAGGCAACCTCGGGCTCGCCACAGCGTTGGTAGATATGCGGAAAGGGATGTCGCGCTGCCACCGCCAGCCAGCTGGCCTGGTAGCCAGGCACCGTCCGGCCGTCACAGGACGACGTGCCGCAGCGTGCCGCTGGGATCTTGCAATACGGGCACCAGCCGGGCGGGTTCGAACCGCAGCGAGCCGAGTCCCGCGGCCGGTGCCCAGCGGAACATGTGGCCCGGCTCGCCGCCGCGCAGATCGTCGCGGTCCAGCGTGGCCGGCCAGTCGAGGCGGTAGTACAACCCGATCTCGTGCCCGATCGCTTCGCCGCCGTAGATGTTCTCCACCACCAGCGCCAGTTCCCCGGCCGGGAATTCATGCCCGACTTCCTCGGCCAATTCCCTGGCCAGGGCGGCGCCGGCAGGCTCGCCGAAGCGGACCCGGCCACCGGGCAGGAACCAGTACCCGAGGCCCTCGACGGTGCACAGCAGGATCTCCTCACCGCGGGTGAGGATGGCCGCCACCCGCAGGTTGAAGGTGCCGTGCGGGCCCTGCCAGGAGATGTCGCCTGCCATCGTCACCGGTGAGTCCTTTCTGTGCCGCCGGGCTGGCCTGGCGTCGGACGCTCTTCGTCTACTGCGATATCGGATTATCCGATATCGCAGTAGATTCGGCCCGGTCCATCCGGCCGGACCGCCGGGCACGGTCCGCGCGGGCCTCCCCGGCCTGCCCGTCAGCCGGTGCCGATCTGCCGCAGGCGGTCGATGTCGCCGGGGCTCAGCCGGTCCAGCAGGCTGGCCGCCGCGCAGTTGGCCCGGACCTGCGCCGGGCTGGTCGCCCCGAACAGCACGCTGGTGACGTCGGCGTTGGTGAACGGGAAGGCCAGCGCGAGCGTGGCCGCGGTGGTGCCCAGTGAGGCGGCGAGCGCGGCCAGGTCAGGCGCTGCCGCGACGGCCGGTGCGGCCCGGGGGTCGCCCAGGGTCGCGGCGGCCCGCCCTGCTGTGGCACCCGCCAGGTATTTGCCGCTGAGCACGCCGCCTTCCAGGCAGAACGAGGCGACCACGCCGGCGCCCGCCGCGTGCAGCGCCCGGGTCATCACGGGGTCCTCCACCCAGGAACGGCGCACCAGGCTGTAGGGCAGTTGCACGGCGCAGGGCGGTGCTACACCCAGCCCGGCGGCCGCCGCCACCGCCTCGCCGCACGGGCCGGCCGGCCAGTTGACCATCGCCCAGGCGCGCGCCTTGCCCGCGTCGAGCAGCCCGCCCACGGCGGCCACCATGTCGGGGATGGCGAGGCCCTCGGGCGGCGGGTTCGCGTAGATCACGTCCACGTGGTCGAAGCCCATCCGGGCCAGCGAGCCGTCCAGTTCCGCGGCGGCGCTCTGCTCCGGCCAGAACTCCCACCACAGCTTGTTGGCGACCACGGCCTCGTCCCGCCGCAGCCCGGCGGCCCGGAACAACTCCCCGAACAGCACCTCGGAGTACCCGGTCGGCAGCGGCGCCCGGCCGGTCTCGTCGTCGTAGCGGGCGTCGTCGAAGAAGTTGACGCCCTCGTCGGCGGCCGCGGCCAGGATCGCCGACCCGGTCTCCGCGGGCAGGTGCTCGAACGTGCGCCAGGAACCCAGGGACATGGCCGACACTTCCATGCCAGAGGAGCCGAGCGGCCGGGGACGCAGGCAATTCGCTGGCATCGGCCAGCCTCCCTTCGACGTGACCTCGCGCGGACGGCGGAGCATCGTGATCATGACATTAGTGGCTGCGGTAGCCACCCAATCTCATGATCACGACCGGCTCAGCGGTGCAGGTACTGGTCGGCGAGCTTCGGCCGGCGCGGTGGCCAGCCAGCCGTCGGTGATCACCTCGCGCAGTGCCTTCGCGGAGGCCTTCCGCAACTGGATGAGTACGGCTGAGTAGCCGTCGAAATGCGGGATGGTGAAAAAGGCGTCGGTGTTCGCGGCGAGGACGGCTTCCTTCTCACCGAGATCCGCGACGCGAACGGCCAGGATCGGCCCGTCCGGCGGAGCCTGCTCGCCGAATCGCCGGATGTCCGCCTTGCTGAACGGCCGCTCCCACGCGAACGCCTTGCCCGCGACGAACCAGGTCCGGTTGCCGTGCCGTTCACCCACCGTGACCTCGGGCAGGTCCATGGCCATCCGGGCGGCATCCTCGGCAGTCGCCATACCGGTACGGTACGCCGCCGGCCGGTCTGGCAGGCTGTCCCCGGCGACGAGGAGGACACCCATGACATCGACGGCATTGCTGATCATGGACGTGCAGCAGGGCATCGTGGACCGCTTCGCCGGCGACGACGGCTACCTGGAGCGGCTGGCCACCGCGATCACCGCCGCCCGCGCCGCGGGTGTCATGGTCGGCTACGTGACCGTCGCGTTCCGTCCGGGGTATCCGGAGGTCAGCGACCGGAACAAGAGCTTCGCCGCGATCGCCGGGTCCGGCCGGTTCACCGGCGCTGACCCCGGCACCCACATCCCCGCAGCCGTCGCACCCGCGCCCGGCGAGGCGGTGGTCACCAAGCGCCGGGTCTCCGCCTTCACCGGCAGCGACCTGGACGTGCTGCTGCGCGCCCGCCGCACCGAGCACCTGGTGCTGGCCGGCATCGCCACCAGCGGGGTGGTGCTGTCCACCCTGCGCCAGGCCGCCGACCTGGACTACCGGCTGACCGTCCTGGCGGACGGCTGCCTGGACGCCGATCCCGAGGTCCACCGGGTGCTGCTGCACAAGGTGTTCCCCCGGCAGGCCGAGGTCACCACGATCGCGGACTGGACCGCCGGCCTCGCCGTCGGCCTGATCCGCGCCGCGGCGGCCGGGCCGCTAGAGCCAGTCCTTGCGCTTGAACACGAAATAGAGCAGGAACCCGGCCACGAGCATGAAGCCGACCGCGCCGATCAAGCCGACCTTCTCGCTGAACCCGGGGTAGGGCACGTTCATCCCGTAGAACCCGGTGACGAAGGTCGGCACCGCGATGATCGCCGCCCAGCTGGTGACCTTCTTGGTGATGACGTTCATCCGGTTGCCCTGGATGGTGAGGTTCGTCTCCAGGATGGTCGTCACCAGGTCCCGCAGGCTGTCGGTCCAGTCGGCGGCGCGCAGCACGTGGTCGTAGACGTCCTGGTAGTACGGCATCATGTCGTCGCTGACGACGTGCAGGTCACGCCGCATCAGGGCGTTCACGACCTCGCGCATCGGGATCACGATCCGCCGCAGCAGCACCAGGCTCTTGCGCAGCTCGAAGCTCCGGCGCTGGACCTGCATGCCCTGTGGGTTGGCCGCGAACAGGTCATCCTCCAGGGCTTCGACGCTGTCGTCCATGCTCTGCACGGCTTCGAAGTGGCCGTCCACGATGTAGTCGAGCAGCCCGTGCAGCAGATAGCCAACGCCGAACTTGGCCAGGTCGGGGCTGGCGTCCCAGCGGTCCACCACGGCGCCGATGTCCAGCCCGTCGTCCTTGCGGACGGTGATCAGCGCCTGGTCGGTGATGAAGGCGGCGAGTTCGCTGGTGGCCAGCTCGCCGGTGCTGGTGTCGAGCTTCGCGCTATAGGCGGTCAGGAACAGGTGGCTGCGGTATCGGTCCAGCTTCGGCCGCTGGCTCTCGTGGACCGCATCCTCGACGGCCAGCGGGTGCAGGCCGAACTCCTCGCTCAGCACATCCAGGTCCTCGTGGTCGGGATCCCGCAGGTCGAGCCAGATGGTGACGGCCTTGTCGCCCAGGTGGTCGCTGATCTCGGCGACGGGGAACCCTTCGAGTTCGAGCTCGCCGTTGCGGTAGAGCCGGGTCCGTGCCTGGCACTTGGTCGGGCTGACCTTGCAGATGGCAGGCGCCGCGGCCGTTTCCGGGTCGCTGCCGTGGAACGTCTCAGTCACCGGAGGCCGGGCGCCAAGCGCGCCACCGGATGTGCCGTCCACCTGGGCCAGCCCGCCCGTCTCGCCGGGGTCGCGCTGCGGTGCGTTCATCGGTTCCTCCTTGGGTGCCGTCACTTTAGCGCTCACCCTCGGCGGCCAGCGCCGCGGCCGGAGCGGTAGCGTGCCATGCGTGACCGATGTGACCTGGCTTGATGCCACCGCGCAAGCCGACCTCGTGCGCCGCGGCGAGGTCAGCCCGAAGGAACTGGTAGAGGCGGCGATCGGCCGGATCGAGGCGGTCAACCCCCGGCTGGACGCGGTGATCAGGACCAGGTTCGGCCCGGCGCGGGCCGAGGCCGCGGGCGCGCTGCCCGACGGCCCCTTCCGCGGTGTGCCGATCTTGCTCAAGGACCTGGGCTGCTTCGTCGCGGGTGAGGTGACCGCCGGGGGCCTCGGGGCGCTGCGGGAACTGCCCTGGCCGGTGACGTCCTACCTTGCCCGGCAGTTCCTGGCGGCCGGGTTCATTCCCGCTCGGCCGCACCAACGTGCCCGAGCTGGGCACGACCGTGACCACCGAGTCGCTGAGCTTCCCGCCCGCCCGCAACCCGTGGCACCTGGGTCATTCCACCGGCGGCTCGTCGGGCGGGTCGGCGGCCGCGGTAGCCAGCGGCATGGTGCCGGTGGCGCACGCCAGCGACGGCGGCGGCTCGATCCGGATTCCGGCCAGCGAGTGCGGCCTGGTCGGGCTCAAGCCGACCCGGGGACGGGTGAGCCAGGGCCCGCTGGCCGGCGAGGGATGGGCCGGCAGCGTCATCGACGGGGCGCTGACCAGGACGGTGCGCGACGCGGCCGGCGTCCTGGACGCGATCAGTGCCCGGATGCCTGGCGAGCCGTACTACGCGCCGCCGCTGCCAAGCCCGCTGTGCGACGAGGTCGGCGCCGCCCCCGGCCAGCTCCGGATCGGGCTGCTCGACCGGCCGTCCGGCGAGCTGTACGCCGCCGACCCGGACTGCCGCGAGGCGGTAGCGCGCCGCGGGGCGGCTGCTCGAGTCGCTCGGTCACCACATCGAGGAGTCCTCGCCCGCGGCCATGTTCGAGTCCGGGTTCGCCAGGCACTTCAACACGATCATCGCCGCGGACACCGAGACCGTGTTCCAGGCGTTCGAGGGCGTGCTCGGCCGTCCCATTGCCGACACCGAGATCGAGCCGCGCAACGCCCACTACCGGCGGGCCGGCAAGGCACTCACCGCGGTGGCGTACCTGCAGGCCCGGCAGTGGCTGGGCATGTGGGCGCGGCGCATGGCGGACTGGTGGACCGGCCACGACCTGCTGGTCACGCCGACGGTGGGTGCCCCGCCCCCGGAGCTGGGCTGGTTCACCGCCGCAGGGCCCGAGCAAGAGGGTGCGCGGATCGCCGGCTTCATCCCCTACACCGCGCAGTTCAACATGACCGGCCAGCCCGCGGTCAGCCTGCCGCTGCACTGGACCGCCAGCGGCCTGCCGGTCGGCGTGCAGCTGGTCGCGGGCTACGGCCGGGAGGACCTGCTCGTCCGGGTGGCCAGCCAGCTCGAGCAGGCCGCGCCCTGGGCGGACCGGCACCCGGCGCTCTAGGCAGAGCCAGCGCCGCGAGCCGGACCCAGCTCGGCGAGCCAGCGCCGGCCCTGACGAGCCAAAGCCCGGCCGGCTGGACCATCAGGTCCAGCCGGCCGGGCCGGCTCACCGCATCACGAACGTGCCGGTCACCTCGTCACGGGATCGGGTTGCCGAGGTTGAACGGCCGCAGGTACGGGGCCGGGGTGAAGTGGATGAAGGCCGGCGCCGTCGGGACGACCTGGCCGTTGGACTCGAAGATGTTGAACTTCGGGCCGAGCGCCGCCGCCTTGTTGTTCAGGCTGGCGGGGTTGGTCGCCTGGCCGGTCCAGTGGCCGGTGCGACAGCCGGTGCAGCAGGACGCGCGCGGCGGTGATCGTCTCCGCCGGGGTGAACGCGCAGTGCCCGGCGCGGTGCACGAAGATCTGCCGCAGCAGCGAGGCGTTGCCGCCGTGGCGGACCACGCTGCGGTAAGCCGACTCGTTCTCCGGCACCACCAGGCCGTCGCCGGTGGTGTGCATGGTCAGCACCGGGATGGAGATCTTCCCGTCGAAGGTGATGTTGTGCTCCACGTACTGCACCGCCGAGGGGTCAGCGCTGATCTGGGTGGCGTTCTGCAGCGTGGCCAGGTCCGCGCTCAGGTTCAGCCCGGCGGCCTTGTACAGCCCGGCCACCTCGGCACTGTCGGCGGACTGGGCGAGCTGGGTGGTGTAGTTCACGCCGGTGGTCCAGGACACGTTGCCGCCGGCCCGGGCTTCCAGTTCGGCGCGCAGCGCGAAGATGAACGGGCCGTCCACCTGGCTGAACCACAGGAACTGGTTGGCTTCCTGCGCGGCGAAGTTGCCGGGCGCGGGCTCCTTGGACAGCGGCGTGAACCAGCCCGGTGTGTCGCCCAGCGCCGCGACCAGGGCCATCCGGGCCCGGCCCTGCTTGGTCTTCTGCGCCGCGGCTGCGGCGGTTTCCGCCCCGGTCAGGTTGCCGCCCGGGTCGGTGATGTTCACCACGGTCACCGACGGGTCGACGAGCTGCTGGAACGCGAACGCGCGCGTTCGCGGCGGTGTTCCAGGTGGCCACGCCGCCGGAGAGCACCCCGCACATGGGCAGGGCCGCGTTGAACCGGTTCGGGTACCGCTGGATCAGGCCGGCGGTGATGATGCCGCCGAGCGAGTGGCCCCACGCGATGGTGCGGGTCGGCTGCGAGAAGGTGCTCGCGAACCTGTTCAGGGTGTTGATCTGGTCGGGCAGCGCCTGCTGGATCGCCCAGCCGGTGGTGGCGTAGGAGGACCCGGCGAGCGCGTAGCCGTGGTTGAGCAGCCAGGCGCCGGTGTCCGGATCGCCGACGTCCGTGGCGGGGTTGTTGGTGCCGGGCACCACATACCCGTGGCTGTAGAGGAACAGCGTGCCATTCCAGGCGCCCGCCGGGCACTGGAGTTTGAAGGCCGCCCCATCGGCCAGATTGCCGTTGACTGTCGTCACCGATCCGGTGCCGCCGCACGTCTGCGACGCGGCCGCGGTGACCGCGGGCAAGGCCAGACCGGCGGCCACCACTGCCGCGGAGAATCCGACGGCGGCGACTCTGCTCCTGATTTTCACGAACCACACTCCCTGCGAGACCACTGTGGTGAATGATGCTTCATCGCAGACTGTAGCCCTGTCCGCATGTCGCGGGATAGCAACTGTTGTGTCTCTGGATGGCCGTTCAGGTCCCAGGTGTACCCGGAAGGCACTCAGGTACCGAGTGCGGCTTCGAGTTCGGCGCGGTGGTCGTCGGGGTGCCTGATCGCGATCTGGGCAAAACGCTCTACCCGGCCGTCCCCCGCCCGCAGGCCCGCGGCGGAGCAGCCGGCCACCAGGCCGCTGAACGCGGTGCCGCTGCGGTGCAGGTGCTCGATGGCCTCGTCCGGCGTCACCGCTCGCCGCGGCGACGGCGTGCTCGGCGTTGAGCGCGTCCACCGTCGCACCGTCCACCGCCACGTCCTCGCCGGCCAGGATCCGCTGCATCCAGCCGCCCATGTACTCGTACGCGTGCGCGACGTGGTCCACGATGACGCCGACCGGCCGCGGGTCACCGTCCAGCGGCGCGGCCCGCCACTGCTCCGGCGAGCAGGCGGCGGCAAAGGCGACCAGCCGCTCCCTGGCCGCATCGATGTCGGCCGCGTACCGCGCCGGGCTCCGCACCTCATCGCCCATGCGCCGACCTTAGACCCTCCCGCCGGCCCAGTGCCGATGGCTGACAGGCAAGGTTCTGTGATCACGAACCGGCCGGCAGCCGGAACCGCGGCAGCGGGGAGGGCAGCAGCACGGCGAAGCCCGCCATCCCGCCGATCGCGGCGATCCACAGCGTCGGCCGCAGCCCGAGGACCGTGCCCAGGAACCCGCCGGTCAGCGCGCCGAGCGGCCTGGTGCCGTAGTTGACCGCCTGGAACGCGCCCATCACCCGGGACTTGAGCTGGTCGGGAACCACCGCGGCGTAGATCGAGCCGATACAGATGTCCAGTGTCATCACCCCGAACCCGGAGACGAACTCGGCGGCGAACAGCATCCCCAGGATCACCGGCTTAGGACCACCGGCCAGCGGCACCAGCGCCAGCGGCGCGGTGAACACCAGGCAGCACGCGGTGTAGAGACGCCCGATGCCGAACCGCGCCGACAGCCGCTTGGTGACCAGCGCGCCGAGCACGCCGCCGATCGCCCCGGCGCCGAGGACCAGGCCGAGCAGCCCGGGCCGAACGTGCAGCGAGCGGGTGGCATACAGCACGAACAGCGCGAAGAAAACGAAGTTGAAGAAGTTGATGACCGACACCGACAGCAGGGACCACCGGACAACCGGCGAGCCCTTGATGAAGCGCGCGCCCGCGGTGAGCGCACCTGGGGCGGGCTCGTCCGGCCGCGGTTCGGCCACGTGGATCCGGCCGAGGAAGAACGCCGAGCCGAGAAATGACAGTGCGTCGGCCACCACGGCGAACGGCGCGCCCAGCAGTTCGACCAGGACGCCGCCGGCGCTGGGGCCGCCGGTGAACGATAGCGCCCGGCTGCCGTAGATGAGCGAGTTCCCCTCCAGGTAGGCGTCGCCGGGGACGAGGGAGACGAAGAGCGTGGGCTGGCTGACGGTGAACAGCACGCTGAACGCACCCGTGCCGAGCGCGACCGCGTAGAGCTGCCAGACGGTGAGCACGCCGAGCGCGTAACAGGCCGGGATGCTGGCCAGCAGCACGGCCCGGCCGAGGTCGGCCACGATCATGAGGGCGCGCCAGTGGCCGAACCGGTCCGCCAGCACACCGGCGTGCAGGCTGAACAGCAGGCTCGGCAGCCAGACCAGCGCCGCGAGGAGGCCCATCTGCGCCGGCCCCGCCCGCAACGTAAGCACGGCGACCAACGGGAGCGCGATCGAGGAGATCTGGTCGCCGAACATCGAGATCGTCTGGCCGTACCAGTACCGCCGGAACCCCGCTTCCCGCAGCAGGGCGGGCACGTGCCGCCCGATCGCGCCGCGGCCGCCGCCGCGCCCCCCGTCCGCCGGCCTTGCCGGTGCCCGGAGCCGTGCGGGTGCCCGTGGCGCTGGCCGCGCTCACCGGCCTTCCTCGCTGGAAGCCGGCCCGCGCCCGGTCCCGCCGGGACCCTGGTGCGGGGCTGCCACGTGGATGTAGCTGACCAGGCGCGCACCGGGCGGGCGCAGCTCGGGCCGGGCCGTCCGGTCGATATATCGATAGAGCAGGCGGTCCACCTGCTGGCCGAGTTCGGTCAGCTCGGCCGCGGTCAGGTACAGGAACAGGTCCCCGAACAGCGCGGCCTGCTGCCACTCGGCAGGCTCGCCCGGCCTGGCCTCCAGCCAGGCCATCATCTCCTCGTAGTAGCGCTCGGCGATGATCGACCGGAACAGGCCGGACGCGGCGGCCAGCTCCGGGCTGTCGGTGACCGCCGGCACGTCGGTGAGCATCGCCGTGGCCTGCCAGGGGCGCTCCCGGCCGTGGCCGCCGCCCGCCTCCTCGACCAGGCCGTACTTGGCCAGCTGCCGCAGGTGGAAGGAGCAGCTCGCGGAGCTCTCGCCGAGCAGCTCGCCGGCCCGGGTGGCGGTCAGCGGCCCCTCGGTGCGCAGCAACCCGAGCAGGGACAGCCGCAGCGGGTGCGCCAGCGCGCGCAGCGCCCGGGGGTCGGTCATTCTCTTGACGGATCGAGCGTCCCGTTCTGCCATGAATGCAAAGCTATCTTTCGAAAGCTTCCTTTGCAACATGCGATACGCACGAGCAGCCAGGCGCAGTCCGGCCATGGAACTGCTGGAGCGGTCGGCGTTTCTGGCGACGCTGGCCGAGCATGCGGCCGAAGCCCGGCGGGGGGACGGGCGGCTGGTCCTGGTGTCCGGTGAGTCCGGCATGGGCAAGACCGTGCTGCTTGAAGCGTTCCAGCAGCGCCTGCCGGGGGCCCGCTGGCTGTGGGGCGGCTGCGACGGCCTGCTCACCCCGCGGCCGCTCGGCCCGTTGTTCGACATCAGCGCGCAACTCGGCGGCGGGTTCGCCGAACTGTGCGACGGCGGGGCACCGCGGGACCGGTTGTTCACCGGCTTCCTGGCCGAACTCGGCCCGCCCGCGGCGTTCACCGTCGCGGTGATCGAGGACGTGCACTGGGCCGACGAGGCCACGATCGACCTGCTGAGCTTCCTCGGGCGGCGGCTCGGCCGGGTGCCGGCCCTGCTGCTGGCCACCTACCGGGACGACGAACTGCCCGGCGACCACCCGCTGCGCCTGGTCCTCGGTGACCTTGCGACGCAGCGCGCCACCCGGCGGATGCGGTTGCCGCCGCTGACCGTCGAAGCGGTCCGCGAACTGGTCGGCGAACGGGACGTGGACGCCGCCGAACTGCGCCGGATCACCGGCGGCAACCCGTTCTACGTGAGCGAGATGCTCGAGGCCGGGTGGCCCTCGGTGCCGCCCACCGTCCGTGACGCGGTCGGTGCCCGGCTGGCCCGGGCCAGCGCCGGCACCAGGCGGGCCGTGGAGACCGCCGCGGTCAACGGGTCCCGGGCAGACCGGTCGCTGCTGGCGTGGATCCTGGAGGACTCACAAGGCTCGGCCGACGAATGCCTGGCCACCGGCATCCTGGTCCCGGACGGGCCCGGGCTGCGGTTCCGCCACGAACTGAGCCGGATGGCCGTCGAGGCAGGGATCCCGCCGCACCGGCAGACCGAACTGCACGCACACCTGCTGGCCCGGCTCGAAGCGGCCGGCGCCGACCCGGTGCTGCTTGCCCACCACGCCGAAGGCGCAGGCGATACGCAGGCGGTACTGCGGCACGCCCCGGACGCGGCCCGCCGTTCGGCCGCCCTGGGCGCACATCGCGAGGCGGCGGCACAGTATGAACGGTCGTTGCGTAGCGCACAAAATCTCGATAAGCCGACGCTGGCGGTCCTCTATGAGGGTGCGGCCACCGAGTACTCGCTGCTGGACCGCTGGGAAGAGGCGGAGCAAGCGCGGCGCAGCGCGCTCGCGCTGCGGCGGGAACTAGGCGACGACGAGCAGGTCGGCGCGAACCTCCGCCTCCTGTCCACAACCCTCTGGCGGCTGTGCCGCGGCGAGGAAGCCAGCCAGGCCGCCCACGAGGCTCTGGCCGTTATAGAGGCACTGCCGCCGAGCAAGGAGCACGCCTGGGCCTACGGCGGTGTCGCCATCGACGACATGGCCATGGGCCGCACCAGCGAGAGGACACTGGCCTACCTCGGCAAGGTGCGGGACATCGGCGAGCGGTCCGGCTACCCGGATGTGGTGTCTTTTGTGCTGAACGCGACCGGCCTCTACATCAACCTCTATCTCGACGATGCCGGCCAGAGCGGGATGGACGAGCTCAAGGAGGCGCTCCGGGTCGCCTTGGAGGCGGACCTGCCGGAGGCGGCCGGCCGAGTGTACGGCAGCCTGGTAGAGGCCGCGACGAGGGTGCACCGGTTCGGCGACGCGGACCGCTACTACGCCGAGGGCCTCGCCTACTGCGAGGGAAGCGAAATGGGCGTCTTCAGCATGTGTATCAACGGCTGGCGATCCCGCGAGTTGCTCCTCCTGGGGCGATGGAACGAAGCAGCGGAGGTCGCCACCCAGAAGCTGAGCAGCCCGGGCATCTCGCCGGTCAACCAGCTCAACCCGCTCATCACGCTGGGCACGATCAGGGCGCGCCGTGGCGGGGACGGAGCGTGGGAGTTGCTGGACCGGGCGCTCGAATACGCCGACGGAGTGGGCGAGCCGTCCTGGATCGCGCCGGTGCGCGCGGCGCGCACGGAGCTGAGATGGCTTGACGGCAAGCCGGACCTCGGGGCCGTCGAGGCCGGGACGGGTTATGACCGGGCGGCTGGCCGGGTCGACCCGTGGACCTCCGGGGCGCTAGCGATCTGGCTGGTGCGGCTCGGCGTGCGGTCTGGCCTGCCCGGTCTCCCGGAGCCATACGCGCTGGAGGCCGCCGGTGACCATCGCGGCGCGGCTCTGGCGTGGGAACGCATCGGCCGGCCCTACGACGCCGCGCTGGCCAGGGCGTGGTCATCCGATGAGGCAGGGCTCAGGGACGCGCTCGCCGGGTTCGAAGAACTGGGTGCCAGCGCGGCCGCCGCGGCGGTCCGGCGGCGGATGAGAGAACTGGGTGTGAAGGCGATACCGCGCGGGCCGCGCGCGGCCACCCGGGCCGCCCCGGCCGGGCTGACCGCTCGCGAGCAGGAGGTGCTCGCGCTGCTCGCCGACGGCCTGGCCGACCGGGAGATCTCCGAGCGGCTCGTCATCTCCGAGCGGACCGTGCACTATCACGTGTCCGCGATGCTGTCCAAGATCGGCGTCTCGTCCCGGACGGCCGCGGCCCGCGAGGCCGCGCGGATGGGCATCGGGTCCTGATCACGCCCGGGCGCCGGGCCAGGCGCGACCGCGCGGCGCGCCCAATATAGGCACTCCCCGCCCAAATCTGGGCAGCCGCTGCCACAAAGCCGGGCATTTTCCCCGATGAGGCCGCTGACCTGGCCGCCTTACGGTCGCAGAAGGAATTCAGACGATCGAAGGGAGGCCGGCAGTGCCACTTTTCATGGATGTCCATGAGATCGACAGCGGCGTATCGATGGACGACGTCGCCAAGGCTCACCTCGCCGACCTGCAAACGCAGGCAGGTCATGACGTGCGGTACCTCAGGTACTGGGTCGATGAAGGAAACGGGCGGGTGTTCTGCCTGGTCGAGGCGCCGTCGGCGGAATCAGCGGCCGACGTCCACCGTGAGGCCCACGGCCTGGTCGCCGACCACATCTACCGAGTCCAAGAAGGGTCATAAGGCAATGAAGAAACAAAAGATGCGCTTGCTGAGGCTGGCCGGCGTCACCGGCGTGGTGCTGACCGCTGGCCTGTGGATGCTGATCCCGGCCTGGGGCGCGGCGCCGCCGGCGAAGCAGATGGCCGGAATGGGCAGCGGCACCGGCAACTCGGTGCTGACCAAGGACATCGCGCAGGCCCGGATGGCGACCGCGAAGTACGCCACCAACCTGGCCAAGGCGCAGGCCGACGGCTACAAGATCATCACGAAGATGATGCCGAACATGGGGTACCACTTCCTGAACCCGGGCATCAGCGGGTTCAACGTCCGCAAGCCGCAGATCCTGGTGTACGAGCACACCTCGAACAACACCTGGCAGCTCGGTGCCCTGGAGTGGGTCTTCACCTCGATACCGAAGACGCCGCCGCTGCCGAACGCCACGTTCGGCTTCTTCCCGGCGGGCTGCCACTACAACGACGGCACGTTCGTGCCCGAGCCGAGCCAGCAGGACTGCCCGGCGACCGCTCCAGGCAGCGGGGCGTCGTTCTTCTTCTGGCACCCCGACCTGTACACGATGCACGTCTGGGTCTGGTACCCGAACCCGGCGGGGCTGTACTCCAGCACCAACCCGCTGGTCAACCCGTTCAACGGCAACTGACGTCCATCGCTGCTGAGCTCAACCACAGTTGAGCTCAGCGCGGGCGGGGCGGGCCATCGCGGCCCGCCCTGCCCCGCCAGCGGGAGTTCCGGGGTCGCCCCGGGCTAACGCAGCTCAGACCCTCAGCTAAGACACGCGACGAGGCCGGGCCTCGCCCTGGTAACCGGGCGGGCGTTCGGCGACACACGCACGGGCGGCCAGCCCCGGTGTATCAGCAACTCACCGTCGTCCTCTTTCCCCCAGCAGCGTCATGCGAAGAACGGGGGCAACGATGCATACGCACAAGACGGCGGTGGACGCGCAACGAGAAAGCACGGGTGACAAAGGAGCGCGATCACAATGACCGAGAACAACAGGCCTGCCGGGCTCTCCCGGCGCAGGCTCTTGGCGGGAGCAGGCACGGCGGGTGCCGGGCTGGCAGCCGCATCGGCAGGGATACTGCCCGGGATCCGCCCCGCCGCCGCAGGTGCGGCGGTCACCGGGGCCGGGGCGGCGGCGGGGCATTCACTGCCACCGGGAGCTCCGGCCAGTAGCATGCTGTTCGGCCGGATCTTCCCGCAGTTGCCGCCGTTCGCGCCGGTGACCGACGCGGTCCAGGCGGCCCTGCTTGAGGTCGGAGCGCAGGGCGGCATCCTGGACGCCCAGGACGACCTGGCCGCGGGGCCCAAGGCGCTGATCGTAGACCCGACGGTGAACGGCAACCCGACGGCGGCCAATCCCTACGGAACCAACCCGGACAATCCGACCATGACGGCCGGCTCGACGTTCGTCGGCCAGTTCACCGACCACGACATCACCTTCGACCAGACCTCACACCTGGGCGTGACCGCCAACCCGCTGACCTCGCCCAACACCCGCACGCCCGCGCTGGACCTGGACTCGGTGTTCGGCGGCGGGCCCACGATCAGCCCGGGACTGTACGTGCCCGGCCCCGGCGGCAGCGCCGGCCCGCAGTTGCTGATCGGCTCCGGCGGGGTGCACGAGGACGTGCCCAGGACGGCCAACGGCGACGGCACCTACTCCGCGGTCCTCGGCGACCCGCGCAACGACGAGAACGTGATGATCGCCGGGCTGCACTGCGCCCACATCCTCTTCTACAACCGGGTGCTGTCCGAACTGGGCAGCATGGACCTGTCCCGGTTCCCCGCGGCCCGTGGCGCGGACCAGCGCAAGCTGTCCCCCGCCCAGAGCGGGGACCGCGCGCTGAACTACCTCAAGTACCTCATCGCCCGCCAGGTGACGCTCTGGCACTACCAGTGGCTGCTGGTCAACGAGCACCTGCCGCAGATCGCCGGGCAACAGGTGGTCAATGACGTGCTCGCCCGCGGCAACCAGTTCTACCTGCCGCCGCCGGGGGATGCGTTCATGCCGATCGAGTTCGGCGCCGCCTGCTACCGGTTCGGCCACTCCATGGTCCGGCCGTCCTACCGGGCCAACTTCACCAGCGGCACCGGCGACTCGGCCAACCCGGCCGCCGACCCGTTCTTCGGCCTGGTCTTCGACGCGGCCGAGGCCGATTTCAACGGGCCCGTCAGCTACGACCGCGACGACCTGCTCGGCGGCTACCCCGCGGCGCGCCGCTACGTGGGCTGGCAGACCTTCTTCGACTTCGGCGACGGCCAGGTCAAGAACAACAAGAAGATCGACACCACGATCTCCTCGGTCCTGTTCACCCTGCCGCTGCCGGCTATCGCGCCGCACACCCAGACCGCGCCCACCGTGCTGCCACAGCGCAACCTGCTCCGGCAGCTCACCTGGAGCCTGCCCTCGGGCCAGGCCGTCGCGGCAGCCATGGGCGTGCCCGCGCTCACCGCCACTGACCTGGCGGACATCGGGTCGGTCTACACGCCGTTCGCCACCAGCACGCCGCTGTGGTACTACATCCTGGCCGAATCCAAGATCGCGGCGGGCGGGCTCAACCTCGGCCCGGTCGCGGGACGGATCGTCACCGAGACGCTCATCGGCCTGCTCCGCGCGGACCCGGCCAGCTACCTCCGCGCCTACCCGCGGTTCACGCCGTTCCTCGGCGCCGACTGCCCGATCGGGCCCACGCCGGACACCAGCATCACCGGCAACCGCAGCTACACCCGGGCGCATTTCCTCTATTACGCCGGCGTCGTGCAGCCCGGCACCTACCGCTGACCGGCCGGCAAGCCGCCGCTGCAGGCCGCCGCGCCGCTGTCAGCGGCGTCCCGGGCCTGGCACCTGCCAGGCCCGGGACGCCGCGGCGGGCGTGCCGTGCGCTCCAAGTACTAGCCAGCATCCGTTGCCGATGATTGTGACGTTCAGCGGTCCATCCATCGTGCCGTAGCCGGTCAGGGGGGATGCCGGGCCCGTGCTGCCCGGCCGCCGCCTGGGAACGTGATAATGGCCAGGATCAGCATGAGCGTGCACCTGCACGCGGCACGGTGAGGGAGGCCATGAGCGAGGTACCGGCTGACTTCGAGCCTTCGCGACGGACCAGCCCGTTCCTCGACATGATCGGCCCGGTCTACACCAGCAACGGTGAGCGCGGCATCCTGCTAGGCCTGCGGGCCCGCACCGGGCACCTCAACACCCGCGGGTTCGTGCACGGCGCGATCCTGGCCGCCCTGCTCGACGTGGTGTGCGGGCGCAACTGCGGCGCGCTGACCGAGCACCCGAGCCTGGTCACGGTCAGCCTGACCGTGGATTACCTGGCGGCCGCCCGCGACGGCGAGTGGCTGGAAGCGAGCGCGACGGTGACCCGGGTGGGCCGCCGGCTGGCGTTCGCGGACGGCCGGGTGGACGCCGACGGCAAGCCCGTGGCCAAGGCCAGCGCCGTGTTCGCGGTCGGCTAGTCCGCTTCCCAGGGAGGTCACATGAACGGCGCCGAGGCGGTGCTCCGCACCCTGGCCGGCAGCGAGGTCAGCCTGTGCCTGGCCAACCCGGGGACCTCGGAGATGCACATGGTCGCGGCGCTGGACGAGGTGCCGCAGATGCGCGCGGTGCTGTGCCTGTTCGAGGGGGCGGCGACCGGCGCAGCCGACGGTTACGGCCGGATGACCGGCCGGCCTGCGGCGGTCCTGCTGCACCTGGGGCCCGGGCTGGCGAACGGCCTGGCCAACCTGCACAACGCGCGCCGGGCCCGGACTCCGCTGCTGGTGGTCGTCGGGGACCACGCCACGTACCACAAGCGGTTCGACGCGCCGCTGGAGTCCGACATCGAGGCGCTGGCCGGGACTGTGTCCGGGTGGGTGCGGCGGTGCGCGCGCAGCGCCGACGCGGCCGCGGACGTGGCCGAGGCGGCCGCCGCGGCGATGTGCCCGCCCGGTCAGGTGGCCACCGTCATCCTGCCCGCCGACGTGTCCTGGTCCCCCGGCGCCGAGCCGGCCGCCGCGGTGCCGCTGCGCCCGCGGGCGCCGGTCCCTGGCGAGGTGACCAGCGCGGTCGCCGCCGTGCTCCGCGGCGGCGAGCCCTGCGTGATCCTGCTCGGCGGCGCCGGGATGCACCGGCCCGCGCTGGCGGCGGCCAGCCGCATTTCCCAGGCCACCGGCGCCCGGCTGGTCGCCGAGACGTTCCCGGCCAGGCACGAGCGCGGCGCGGGCATCCCGCCGGTCGAGCGGCTTGCCTACCTGGCCGAGATGGCCGCCGCGCAGCTCGACGGCGCGCGGCACCTCATCCTGGCCGGGGCGCGCGACCCGGTGTCCTTCTTCGCCTACCCGGGCAAGCTCAGCTCCCTGGTGCCGGATGGCTGCCAGGTGCACACGCTGGCCGGGCCCGGCGATGACATCGCCGGAGCGCTCGCGGCACTGGCCGACCTGGCCGCCCCCGGCGTGGTGCCCGCCCCGCAGCAGCCGGAGCGGCCCGGCGTGCCGGACGGCGACCTGACCGGGCACAGCGCGGCGGCGGTCATCGGCGCGCTGCTGCCGGAGCATGCGATCGTCTGCGACGAGGCCAACACCTCAGGGGTGGCGCTCCCCGCGGCCACCGCTGGCGCGCCGCCGCACGACTGGCTGACCCTCACCGGCGGCGCGATCGGCCAGGGCCTGCCGCTCGCCGCCGGTGCCGCGCTTGCCTGCCCGGAACGGCCGGTCCTGGCCCTGGAGGCCGACGGCAGCGCCATGTACACGATCTCGGCCCTGTGGACCCATGCGCGCGAGCAGCTGGACATCACCACGGTGATCTTCAGCAACCGCTCCTACGCGATCTTGAACATGGAGCTGGACCGCACCGGCGCCCCAGCCGCGGGCCAGAGCGCGCGGAGCCTGCTCGACCTGGGCCGGCCGGGGCTGAGCTTCACCGCGCTGGCCGAAGGGATGGGCGTGCCGGCCAGCAGGGCGCAGACCGCGCCCGAGTTCGCCGCGCAACTGCGGCGCGCGCTCGCCGAGCCCGGCCCGCACCTCATCGAGGCCGAGATCCCGCCGTTCAGCTAGCGCGTGTTTCCCTGATCTTGATCAGCGCGTAACCGGTAATGGGGCCGTGGCACGGTTGCGGCGTGTCCGGGGACACCGGGCACCGTCGTCGGCCTCGCTATGCGTCCCTCCTCCGGACGAGGAGGAACGTGACCGCGATCAGGGCGGCGGCGAGTGTCACGAAGATGCCGGCCTCGATGAACTGGAACGGCCAGAACCGGTAGCCCGGCTGATAGGTCGTGAACGAGCGGTAGCCGAGGCGCGCCATGCACGCGAGTGTGGAGTTCACCTGGCCAGCAGCCTGGCATGCGGCGGGAATGGTGGGCCCAGTGAAGCCCGAGGTTACGTGCCCGGGGCCGACGCTCATGTTGGTGGTGAGCTGGCCGCCGGGCAGTACCACGCCCTGTGCGAGCGGCCAGTACGCCCCCTTCGGGGTGAAGTTCTGGGTCACCCTGTAGATGGTGGTGACCGCGGGCAGGTAGTGCACCCGCACCCAGTACGTGACCACCAGGCGAAGGGCGAGGAACACGCCGCCGGTCACCGCGAGCGCTGGCAGCGACCGGCCGATCAGCGCACCGGCGGCTATCCCGAGCGCCACCGCGAATACCGCGTACCCGATCGGGACGATGCCCTGGATATCGAAGGAGCCCTGGGTGAACTGGCCCTGGTGGAGCGCGTTCAGTGGCGCGTACCACCAGGTGACGATCCCGGCGACCGCGCCGCCGGAGACCGCGCCCGCGAGCAGCAGCCAGCCGGTCTTGACCGACAGCCAGCGTCGCCGGGTGACCGACTGCGTCCACGCGAACTGCACGGTCGCGGTTTCCCGTTCCCTGGCCACGGCCGGGCTGCCCCAGAACATCCCGAACAGGATCGGAACGGCCAGAGTGAGGATGGTCAGCGTGTACACCGGGCCGCCGGCCAGCGACACGGTCTGCGAGAGGCCGCCGCAGGCCCCGTCCTTGGCGCAGTTGGCGAGCGCGGCGTGCCATTTCGCGGCGTTCTGCAGGCCGGTGATCAGGAACAGGACGGCGAAGGCGGCGAGAATAGCGCCCGCGATCGCGGCGGTGGCGCGGTACTGGCGCCAGATGACCCAGGTCATTGCTTGCCTCCCACAGCGGTCAGCTCCACGATCGCCGGGGCCGCGTCGGCGCCCATGTAGGCGAGCACCATGTCCTCCAGGCTGACGTCCTCCGCCTCCCACCTGGGGTCGGCGACCGGGCCGTTCAGCCGCACGAGCATCGTGGTCTGGCGCGCGGTCCGTTCGGTGTGCACGACGGTGTGGTCCCGTTCGATCGCCGTGGTGTCCTTGCGCGGGCCGACGAGCACCCGGTGCTCGTTCAGGAGGCCCGCGATATCCCCGCAGAGCTGGACGCGGGAGGACGCGAGCAGGATGAGGTGGTCGCAGACCCGCTCGATGTCCGCGACCAGATGCGAGGACAAGACGACGGTCAGCCCACCCGCAGCCACCGCGTCGGTGAGGGTGCCGAGGAAATGCCGGCGGGCGAGCGGGTCGAGCGCGGCGACCGGCTCGTCGAGCAGCAGGACCCGCGGCCGCTTGGCCAGCGTGAGCGCGAGGGCCACCTGGGCACGCTGTCCCCCGGACAGCGTGCCCACGGCCGCGTCCAGCGGGATGTTCAGCCCGCGCAGCCGGTCCCTGACCGACTCGCCGTCCCACCGGGGGTTCATGTGCGCGCCGATGCCGATGTGATCCTCGGCGGACATCCGCCGGTACAGCGGGATCTCCTGGGCGAGGAACCCGATCTCCGCGAGGAAGGCCGGGGCCTGGCGCGGCGCGCCGCCCAGGATGGCGGCCTCGCCGCTGGTCGGGCTCGCCAGCCCGCAGAGCAGCCGGAGCAGTGTGGTCTTCCCCGCGCCGTTCGGCCCGACCAGCGCGGATATCCGGCCCTCGGGAACCGCGATGGAACAATCGGACAACGCGGTGACCCTGCGGTACCGCTTGGTCAGCCCGCTGGTCTCGATCACCGGTGTCATGCGATCTCCTCCTCGTCCGCCGCGCGCAGCGTGACCCGCAGCAGCGATTCGATCGACTCGTCGTCAAGTCCCGCGTCGCGCGCCTCGCGCACCCAGCGGGCCAGGCCGCGGCCGAGCCGCGTGTGAGTGCCAGGCGGCGGGCCATGCGGCCGGCTCCGCACGAACGTGCCGAGCCCGGCACGCGCCTCGACCAGGCCCTCGCGCTCCAGGTCGCGGTAGGCCTTCAGCACCGTGTTGGGGTTGACCACCGTCGCCGCGACCACCTCCCGCACGCTCGGGAGCTGGTCGCCCACGGCGAGCACCCCCATCCGCAGTGCCTGCCGCACCTGCTGCACGATCTGCAGGTAAGGCGGCACTCCGGACCGCCCGTCCACCCGGAATCGGATCATGGTGATGCTCCAGTGTCTTAGGTTGCTAAGACACTACTGCACTGTCTCCGACCGGGTCAAACGATCCGGGTCCAGGCGTGCGGTGCCCCTCCCTGCCAGCCGAAATCCCGCCCATGCTTGCGGGTGCTGGTCAGGGACCGGCGCGGTCGGCGGCGGCCAGGCGGACGCAGCAGCGCCCCTCACCAGGGTCGAGCACGGCGACGACGGGCAGCGGGGGCAGCCCGCCGAGCATCCCCTCGACGATCGCCAGGTTCATGCCGCAGACCAGGTCGGTGTGCTCGGCCACGAGGGCGTGGAACGGGCAGTTGGCAAAGGTCCCGTCTGCGCGAGTCACATATCCCTGCTCATCGAGCACCGAGCGCGCCGCGGCCTGCAGCGCTTCGGGCGCCGGGTCGTCCCCCGCCCGCCGCAGCGCCGCGGCGGCCAGCTCGCGCCCCTGCTCCCGGGCGGCGTGTTCCAAAGTCTCGACCACCGGCCGGCCCGCGCCGCGCGCCCCCGTGATGCCGCGCGCCATGAGCCGCCCGGCAAGTTCGTAGTTGCGCTGCGGCAGGGTCACCGCGAACTCCCGCGTAGCCGGACGGTACAGCTTGGCCGGCCGCGCGCCCGGCCCCTGGCGCCCGGTGCGCCGCGCGAACTCGACCTCGAGAAGGCCGTCCTCGACGAGCTTGTCGAGGTGGAACTTGGCCCTGTGCCGCGGCACCCCCACTCCTGTGGCCGCTTCGTCCCGGCTCACCGCCGATCGCTGACCCTGCACGTAGAGGTACAGGGCGCGCCTGGTCGGCTCGGCCAGGCCGGCGAGCCCTGCCAGGTCCGCGCCGATCCCATCGCGATCCACGCCGCCTCCCTCCCAGGGTGGCCGCTGCGGCCCGATCCGCACCGGCGCGCCTTCTATAAGAGAGATATGTTGACTAAATTACCAGACTCAGTCTATCGTTCAAATAATCGTCCTTTAGAAGGCGGCCCGATCAGCACCTGGGGAAACCGATGACCAAGCCGACGTTCGTGATCGTGGGGGCCAGCCTGGCCGGCGCCAAGGCCGCGGAGGAGTTGCGCACCTGCGGCTTCGACGGCCGTGTCGTGCTGATCGGCGCCGAGCCGGAACGGCCCTATGAGCGGCCGCCGCTGACCAAGGACTACCTGCGCGGTGAGTCCGAGCGGGACAAGGCCCACGTGCACCCGGAGGACTTCTACGCACAGCAGGAGATCGAACTGGTCACCGGGGTAACGGTGACGGCGGTCGAGCCGGGACGGTCCCAGGTGACGCTGGACGACGGCCGCAGCCTCGGCTACCACCGGCTGCTGCTGGCGACCGGCGCCGAGCCGCGGCGGCTGCAGGTGCCCGGCGCGGACCTCGACGGCATCTACTACATGCGCACGCTCGCCGACTGTGATCTGCTGCGGGAGAGGCTGGACGCAGGCGGGCACGTGGTGGTGGTCGGCGCCGGCTGGATCGGCAGCGAGATCGCCGCGTCCGCGCGCCAGCGCGGCTGCGAGGTCACCGTCGTCGATCCGGTGCCGCTGCCGAACGAGCGGATTTTCGGTACCGAGATCGGGACCTTCTACCGTGACGTGCACCGCCAGCACGGCGTGACGCTGGTGCTCGGTGACGGGGTCGTCTCGTTCGAGGGAGCCAGCGCGGTCGAGCGGGTCCGTACCACCGGTGGCCGGGAAATCGAGTGTGACTTCGTGGTCGCCGGCATCGGCGTGGTACCGCGGACCGGGCTGGCCACCGGGGCCGGGCTGGATACAAGCAACGGCATCGTGGTGGACGCCGGGCTGGCGACCTCCGCGCCGGGCATCTTCGCGGCGGGCGACGTGGCGAACGCCTGGCACCCGTCCTACCAGCAGCAGGTCCGCGTCGAGCACTGGGCGAACGCGCTGCACCAGGGCCCTGCCGCGGCCCGGGCGATGCTCGGCCAGCAGGTCAGCTATGACCGCACCCCGTACTTCTTCTCCGACCAGTACGACGTGGGGATGGAGTACTCGGGGTACGCGCCGCAGTGGGATGAGGTGGTGTTCCGCGGCGACCGCGCGGGCGGTGAGTTCATCGCCTTCTGGCTGCGGGACGGCCGGGTCGCGGCCGGCATGAACGTCAACGTCTGGGACGTCAACGCCGACGTCGAGGCCCTGATCCGGTCGGGCGCCAAGGTGGACACGGGCGCGCTGGCCGACCCGGACGTCCCGCTCACCGCCCTGCTAGCCTCGACCCCGCCGCCCCGCCCAAAGGCCGGCGAGCTCGCGGGCTAGGCGCTGTGCGCCACGCTGGTGTCGATGGCCGGCGGGTCACCGGCGGACGGCATGGTGCCCGGCATTCCCGCTGACGGTTCAGTCATGGCGATAAGCCTGCCAGACCGCAGACCTGGCCACGCAGGGCAGGCATGGCGCTCGGTTACAGTGACGGGATGCTGTCCGGACCGCGCGAGGCGGAGCGCGTCCACCCGAACGTGATCCTGGCCGTGCTGTCGCTGGCGGCGGTGACGTATGCGGTGCTCAGCTCGGCGGTCATCCCGGCGCTGCCGACCCTGCAGCACAGCCTGAACGCCAGCGAGACCGGTGTCACCTGGCTGCTGACCGGCTTCCTGCTGTCCGCCTCGATCGGCACGGCGATCATCGGCAAGCTCGGCGATATGTACGGCAAGCAGCGGCTGCTGGTGTGGACCTTGCTGACGCTGGCCGCCGGGACCCTGCTGGCCGCCCTGTCCACCTCGCTGGCGATGCTCATCGTGGCGCGTGTCATCCAGGGGGTGGCCGGCGGCATCTTCCCGCTGGCGTTCGGGATCGCCAGGGACGAGTTCCCGGCCGACCGGGTGGCCGGGAGCATTGGGCTGATGTCCGCCATCCTCGGCGTCGGGGGCGGCTTGGGGCTGGTCGTCGGCGGGCTCATCGACGAGCACCTGAACTGGCACTGGCTGTTCTGGATCCCGCTGCCGATCATGGTCGTGGCTGCCCTATGCGCCTGGCGCTTCATCCCTGAGTCGCCGGTCCGCTCCCCCGGCAGGGTGAACTGGACCGCGGCGGCCCTCATGAGCGCAGGCCTGTCCGCGGTACTGATCGCGATCGCCCAGACAAGCACCTGGGGCTGGACTGGGCCGAAAACGCTGGTGCTCCTGACGTTCGGCCTGGCCCTTTGCTGCGTATGGATACTGGTCGAGCTGCGCAGCAGCAATCCGCTGATCGACATGACGATGATGCGGGTGCGCGGAGTATGGACCGCCAACCTGGCGGCCTTCCTCGTCGGCGCCGGGCTGTACGCGTGGTTCCTGCTGCTCCCCCAGCTTGCCCAGTTGCCCCGCAGCACCGGCTTCGGGTACGGGGCCTCGGTCGTGATCGCCGGGCTGTACCTGCTGCCCTGCGCGATCGGCATGGGCACGCTCGGCTCACTGGCGGGCCGGGTGGAGCGGCGTTTCGGCTCACGGCGCGCGCTGGTGGCCGGCGCCGCGGTGAGTGCCGTCGCCTGTGGCTGGCTCACGTTCACCAGCAGGCACCCCTACGACTTGCTGATCAGCTCGATGCTGCTGGGGATCGGGATCGGCCTGGCCTTCGCGGCGCTGGGCAACCTGATCGTGCAGGCCGTGCCGCCGCAGCAGACGGGCGTCGCCAGCGGGATGAACACGGTGCTCCGCACGCTCGGCGGTGCGCTGGGCGGGCAGATCGCGGCGACGTTCGTCGCCGCGAGCACGCTGCGCGGCCTGCCCGCGCAGACCGGGTTCACCGCGACATTCGGCATGGCTACCGTGTTCCTGACCGCCTGCACCGCCGTGGCGCTGCTCGTCCCGGCCTATGCTCCCCCGGTCCGGCTGGGTGGCGCGACAGCAGGGTCTTGAGCAGCTGACCCGCCGACCCGGTCACCCGGCGCCCGGTTCTGCCACCAGCGCGGCCGGGCCGGTCACCCGGCGCGGTGTGCCGGGAACGAGACCACTTGCTGGAACGCCGCGGCGCCCGGTTCTGCCACCAGCACGGCCGGGCCGGTCACCCGGCGCGGTGTGCCGGGAACGAGACCACTTGCTGGAACGCCGCGGCGCCCGGTTCTGCCACCAGCACGGCCGGGCCGGTCACCCGGCGCGGTGTGCCGGGAACGAGACCACTTGCTGGAACGTGGGCCGGTTCTGCCAGGGGATGCTGGGCTGGCCGACGATCCCCAGCGACCGGAAGCCGATGGCGTCGTATTGCGGCATGGTCAGCCCGGTGGCGACCGTGTTCGCGTCCTGGGTCCAGGCATTCACGTTCTTCGACCCGCCGTTCGCCTTGACCAGTGCCTGGTAGGCGGACAGCAGGGCGGCGTCGAGCGCCGGACCGCAGGAGTTCAGCCCGCTGCTGCTGCTACAGAGTCTTGTGGTCACCTCGGGGCTGAAGGGCTGCGCGACGCTGGTGCCGGTGAACTGGTCGAGGGCCTTGAGCGTGTAACCCTCCCAGCCGCCGTCGTAGGCGGAGCCCAGGTGACTGCCGCCGTTGAAGGGCTCGTTGACGAAGCCCATCGGGAAGACGTTGTACCCGCCCGGGTTCGTGCCGCCGGCCGCGAACAGCGGATCGAAGATGGCCTTGATGACCGCCGGGGTGAGCTGGTCCATGATCGCCACGGCGTCGGCCTGCTCGTACTGCGTGGCGGTGGGCGAGGCGAGGATCCGGTGCGCGCCAGAGGCGTGCCAAGCGCGCAGCGCGGCGAGCATCTGGTTCACGCCGACCGGTTCGGGCCGCCCGGCGACCGCGTGCAGCAGCGCCGGCAGGATGGTCAGCCCGTCCAGGTCCTGGCTCGCGGCGGTCTCCATCGCCTGGACCAGGTCCGCCCGGGTGATCTTGCCGTGGTGCAGGCCGAACTGGTGCCGGATCTGGGTGGTGAGCATCTGCACCCGGTACACCGGCCCGTAGCCGTACTCGCCGTCGGATGCGGAGAACTTCGGGGCCGGCTTGTTGTTCCAGCTGTCGAAGAAGCCCTGCGGCGGGTTGATCTGGTGCACGTGCTTGGACACGGGCAGGAACCCGAGCCACTCGGACCCGCCGGTGCCCCAGGTGGGCAGGTTGGGGTCCACGTCCGAGGGGCGCACCGGGTCCAGGCCGCTGACGTAATAGGCGATGTCCTTGCTGTCGACGTAGAACCAGTTGAACGTGTAGTCGACATGGCTGGCGGCGGTCATCCACGATTTCGCGCTGTGGGTGAGGGCCGGCTCGCCAAAGCCCAGGAACCCGATGACCGAGTCCACGTCATGGTTGTAGGTGGAGCGCTGGTTCACCACCGCCACCGGCTTGCCGCCACGGGCCGTGGTCCAGCCCTGGACGACCCCGTGCACGGTCAGGTGGATCTTGTGGTCGAGCGCCTTCCCGCTGATGGCCCCGTCCGCGAACGTCTCGTTCACCATCGGGATGCACTTGCCCTTGAACTCATAGAACGTGCCCGTCGGCGACACCGGGCCGCCGTTCGGGTTGCAGATCAGCTCCAGGCGCTGGTCGGTGAGGTCGCTGCCCGCGGACGTGGCGGACCAGGCGTAGTCAACGCCGCGGCCCAGTTCGACGAAGCCCGTGCCGGGGAAGGACGCGCCCTCGGCGTCGTAGCCGGGCGAGTGCAGGTCCTCCTGCATGAGGATCTGCGGGGCGAAGTAGGACACCTGCGGGCCGAATACCGCCAGCGGGTGCCCGTCGGCGGAGTGGCTGGCCCCCACCACCAGGGCGTTGCTCATCTGGGCCGGGAACCGCAGCAGCGACTCGATGACCGACAGCCCGGCCTTGCTGGGCGCGGTGGCCGAGCAGCCGGTCGTGGTGTCCACCGGGCCGCCCTTCAGCGGGGCGCCGGGGTTGTCGGGGATGGCGATCGTCGCCGGGTTGACGTGCCCGGGGATCTCGTAGGGGAAGGACTTGTTCACCACGGTCGTCGGGGCGGCCGGGTCGTTCTGCTCCTTGAAGTCGGTGAACGCGGTCGCCCCCCCGGACTTGCCGAGCTGCCCCTGCAGGTAGCGCAGCAGGGCAGAGTTGGCGATCTCGCCGCCGCCGCCGTCGCCGAAGATCCCGCCGATCAGCCCGGCGACCCCGACGACGTCCGCCGGCGTCCACGGCTTCGGCGGGCCGAACAGCGTGTACTCGACCGGCAGCAGCGCCGGGTCGGTGAGCGCCTTGGTGATGTAGGCGTTGATCCCCTGCACGTACGAGCGGATCATCGACACGGCGAGGCGGCCCTGCGCGCCGTATTCGATCGCTAGCGCGTTGATCTGGGCGTTGGCCTGTCCGGTCGTGTACGGCGCCAGCAACAGCTCGTCGTGATCCATCTGCTCGTCGGCGCAGGACGGGCCGAGCAGCGAGGTGAGCGTGCCCTCACCGTAGTGGCGCAGCACATCCATGAGGAACAGCCGGTCCTGCGCCTGGGCGTACCCGGAGCCGAACGCCAGCGCGGCGTTCGTTTTCCCGTAGATGTGCGGGATGTCGTGGCGGTCCCTGTAGATGACCACCGGGACCTTCGGCGAGGGGTGCTCGGTCACGGTGACCTGGCCGGGCTTCACCCCGAACGAGTCGTCCAGGTAGTACTTGTGCAGCGTGGAATCGGTGAGCGAGGGGTAACCGAACTCCAGGTTCTCATACGGCGCGAGCTGGTCCTGGCTGTGCGGCGGGCGCTGGCCCGTCGCCTCGAACTTCGCCAGTTGTGCCGCGTTGACCAAGCCGTTCTCCCCCGCGGGCAGGATGAACAAGGCCTGGCCGTGGGCGAAGTCATCGGCCTGGTACACCGGCCGCAGCGAGAACCCGCCCGGGCCGGCCGCGGCCAACGCCGGGCCACCAGCGGTCGTCAGCGCGACCGCGCCCGCCACGGCAGCCACCCACCAAGAACGCCCCAGTTTGCGCATGGGCGGCAGCCTAACCTTCGCAGGGCCAAAGATCGAGAGGCCGCGGCCGCTAAGTTACCCGCGCGTACAAGTCGGGCCCGCCGGCCTCCGCCGCGGTCACGCGGACCCGGCCCGCGTCGGCGAGATGGCGCAGGTGGGCGCCGGCTTCGGCGAGCGCGGCGCGGCGCATGAAGCCGATGACCGACGACCAGCCACGGGACCAGGTCAGCTCCTCGGTGACCTGCCAGGCCGTGGCCGGGCCGAGCCGGGCCAGGTTGGCGTCGCAGCGGCGCTCGTGGTGCGCGACAGCCAGGCATCCCGCTGGGCCGTCCCGGTCACCCGCACATGTTGTCCCCGTATCGGGCTGGCCAGCCCGGTCAGGCGACCCGCTGCCAGCCCAGTTCGCCGACCTTCCACCGGGCGATGGCCCGGTGCCGGCTCACGAGCTTGACCTCACGCAGCCGGCTGCCATGGCGGTGCATCGCCTGCTCAGCCTCGATTATCCCGCTCGCGGCCGAGGGCTGGGGGATCTGCCACTTGACACCGGACTGCTCGATGAGTATGAGGCTCGCCGGCCGGGACGGGCGCCGCGGCAAGACGGCACCGTCAGCGTCACTAGAATCGGTCACAGCTGTTAAGACATCCCGGTAGCACCCGGCTGTTCCCGCAGGCGGTATGGCATGCGACACACCAGGACTCGCCGACGCGATTCAGGTGAATCTGGCGTGAGTCCTCCGTAGGCCCCCTACGCTGGGCTAAGACGAGGGTGCCTGGCTACCCGGGCAAGGCCGAGGGCATTGGGGTGCCCGCGATCGGGCGGGGCAGCGCCTGCCCAGACGGTGGCCGCGAAGGCCCGCCAATGGAGGTATGGCCCAGGTGACACGGGTGTCGACCCACCCGGCCAGCCCGCCAGGGCCGGCCGGGCCGGACACCGTGCCCTTCGCGGCACCTGACCTCGCCGTCGGGAACGGCCCGGTCGAGTGGGTCATGAGCCGGGTGATCCGCAAACTGGCCTGGAGCCGACTGTCGGATCCCACGGTCGCCCTCACCCTGTCCGGGGCCGGCCTGCTGCTTGGCATGATCGTCGGAGCGACCGCGCCGAACGCCGAGACGATACCCCTCCAGTTGCCGCTGTCGCACATCCTGCCGTCGCTGGGCTATTCGGAACCCAACGTCGTCATCGCGTCGATCTTGCTCTACACCGGCAACATCCTGGCCTGTCTGGGCCTGGCCGGGATGCTGTGGGCGCACAGCCAAGGGTGGCGCCCCAACCCCAAGCACCTGCTGTGGGCCAGCGCGGCCATCATCACGGTGATGGTCAGCCTCACCCCGGTGGGCTCCTCCGACACCGGGAGCTACGCGGCCTACGGCCGGATCGCGGCGCTGGGCGGGAACCCATACACCACCGGGCCGCTGGCGTTCCTCGGGGCGCATTCCTCCTACACCCAGGCCGTCGGCGTGCTGTGGAAGACACAGCCGTCGGTGTACGGCCCGTTCGCCACCGTGATCCAGTCCTTCGCGGCATCGATCGGCGGCCCGAACGTCAGCATGACCGTCTGGGCGCTGATGATCCTCAACGGGGCCGTCTTCATCGGTGTCGGGTTCCTGCTGCTGAAGACCTCCGACGACCCGGTCCGGGCGACCCTGTTCTGGACCGCGAACCCGGTCCTCATCCAGCAACTGGTGAGCGGGGGCCATCTCGACACGCTGGTGGCGGCGGCGGCGATCTGCGCGATCCAGGTGGCCCGCCGCGTCTCCGGCATGTGGGGCGACGTGCTGATCGGCGTGCTGATCGGCCTGGCCTGCGGGATAAAGATCAACGCGGTGCTGATCGCCCTCGGGCTGGCCTGGCCGCTGCTGCGGCGGCACGAGTGGATGCGCACCACCCGGATCGCGCTGGTGGCCCTGGCGACGGTCGCACTGCAGTACTGGCCGTACGGGCTTGTCGCGCTGAGACCGATCTTCGGCGGGCTGAAACTGGCCACGCTGCCCTCGCCGTGGCGCTTCTTGGAGCTGATCGGCTCGGGGCTCGGTGGCGCGGGGGCGGAGCACACGGTGGCCACCGTCATGGGGTACCTCTGGCCGGTCGCCATGATCATCGTCGCGTGGTTCGTCTACCAGCGGATCTCCTCGGACCAGCCGGGCGAGGTGGTGGCGCCATTCGCGCTGACCTATGCCTGGATCCTCGTCGCCCCGTGGGTGTTCGCCTGGTACACCGGCATCGCATGGGTGGCATTGACCCAGGTGCCGCGCAACCGGATGACCCGCTGGCTGACGATCGTCACGGTCTTCCTTGCCCTGTGCCATTCCAGCGGCGGCCAGGCGACGCCAGGGATCCGCTGATCACGGATGCCCGCAATTAGTCATGCTTGAAAATAGCCAGGTAGAACCCGCAACCGTGGAAAGCGGGGCCAGCGCGCCCCGGCCTGCGAAGGCCCGCGCCCGCTTGGCCGGGGCGCTGCTGCGGCGGCACTGGCTGGCCGCCGCGCTGCTGGCCGCGGGGCTGGTGCTCCGGGTGCTCGCCCAGGTCGCCTACCGGCCGGTGCTGTTCTACATCGACACGACCAGGTACCTGTACAACGACGCGCCCGGCATGGACCCGGTCGGCTACAAGGGGCCGCTGCGGACGATCCTCGCGGTCGCCAACTTGGACACCGTCGCCGCCGTCCAGCATCTGCTTGGCCTGGCCATGGCCGTGGTCATCTACCTGCTGTTGCTGCGCCGCGGCAGCCCTCGCTGGCTGGCCGCGCTGGCCACGGCGCCGCTGCTGCTCGACGCCTACCAGGTCCAGATCGAGCAGATGCTCATGCCGGACATCTGGTTCGAGGCGCTGCTGGTGGCCGGCCTGGCCGTCCTGCTGTGGCGGCCGGTCCCGGGCTGGCGGACGGTCCTGGCCGGCGGCCTGGTGCTGGGCACCTCGGTCATCTTCGCCCAGGTGGGCGAGGCGCTGCTGCTGCCCGCGGTGATCTACGTGCTCGCGCTCGGCGGCGGCTGGCGGCGGGCCTTCGGCAAGGCGGGCGTCTTGTGTGCAGCCTTCGTCCTGCCGATCCTGGCCTACAGCACCGTCAACTACCTGGTCGCCGGGAACTTCTTCCCGACCCGCACTGGCGTCACCTCCGTCTACGGCCGGATGGCGGCGGCGGCGGACTGCGCCACGCTTCGGCTGACACCGGCCGAGCGGGGCATGTGCCCCGCCCGGCACCAGCAGGCCCTCGGGCCTGACTTCCTCGAGTTCGGCCTGCAGGCCCCGATCCGGCGGTACTACAACGGCCTGCCCCGCGACACGGTGGACGCCATGATCGTCGACTTCGACGACCGGGTGCTGACCCAGCAGCCGCTGCGCGTGCTGCACGCCTACCTGCGCGACGTGGTGCGGCCGTTCGCGCTGACCAGGGACGGCAGCCCGGGCGTCACGGCCATCTCCCGCTGGCAGTTCCAGACGTCCTACCCGTACTTCGCGCCGCACGCGTCCCGGCAGGTCATCGACTCCTCGGTGGACCGGTTCGGCGGGGGCAGGCCCGCCGTCTGGGTGCCGGGCGCCACGTTCCTGCGCGCCTACCAGTTGCACGGCGGGTACACCCCCGGGCCGCTGCTCGCCCTGTGCGTGCTGGCCGCCCTGGCCGGCTCGGCGAGCCTGCTGGTGCGCAGGCGGGCCGGCCCGGCCGCCCGCGAGCCCGCTCTCGCCTGCCTGTTGTTTTTCGCCTCGGGCGTGTCGGTGCTGCTGGTCTCCGACGTGTTCGAGTTCTCCTGGCGCTACCTGCTCCCGGCCCTGGTCACCCTGGTCCCGGCCGGCGCGCTGGGCATCAGCATCATGATCCGCGCGGCCCAGGCCCGGCGCGGGACGGCGGGCATCCCTTAGCCGGCACCCTCGGCGGGGACCTGCCCGTGGCGTGTGACGATGAGGTCATGCGGATCGTGCAGGCACAGTCCACCCCCCTGTTCGTCAGCACCGAACGCGGCCCGTGCCAGGTCGTGCGGGTCACCGTGGCGGGCGGGCCGCCGGGGGCGGGCGCACCGGGCCCGGTCCACGTCCGGGTCGAGGGCCCCGGGGTGACCACGCCGCGGCCGGCCGGCATCGGCGAGCTGCCGCCTGGCGCGGAACGGACCGCCGAGGTCCCGGTGACCGTCGCCGCCCCGCACGGGCCGGGCAGCAGGCTCAGCGTGACGGTGATCGCGGAGGGCCCCGGCACCAGGGCCGAGCAGGCGTGCGAGATCACCGCCGCCGAGCCGGGGTGGACCATCTGGATGGTCTGCCACTTCCACTACGACCCGGTCTGGTGGAACACCCAGGGCGGGTTCACCGAGGCGGGGCTGGCGATGCCGGGCGAGGACGGCGCGCTGCCGGACGTGCGCACGGCGTTCGAGCTGGTGCGGCTGCACCTGGACGCGGCCCGCGACGACCCCGACTACAAGTTCGTGCTGGCCGAGGTGGACTACCTCAAGCCGTACTTCGACGCGCACCCGGAGGACCGGGCGGAACTGCGGGAGCTGATCGCGGCCGGGCGGGCGGAACTCGTCGGCGGCGCGTACAACGAGCCCAACACCAACCTGACCTCGGCCGAGTCCACGATCCGCAACATCGTCTACGGGCTCGGGCACCAGCGGGACGTGCTCGGCGCGGACCCGTCGGTCGCCTGGGCGCTGGACGCGTTCGGGCACGACCCCGGTTACCCCGGGCTGATGGCGGCGGCCGGGATGACCGGGTCGGCCTGGGCGCGCGGGCCGTACCACCAATGGGGCCCGTGGCGCACGGTCGGCGACAACGCCCGGATGCAGTTCCCCAGCGAGTTCGAGTGGATCTCCCCCGACGGCCGGGGCCTGCTGACCAGCTACATGGCCAACCATTACGGCGCGGGCTGGGTGATCCACCAGGCCGCCGACCTGGCCGCCGCCGAACGGGAGGCGCTCGCGCAGCTTGCCCTGCTCGCCCCGGTGGCGGCGACCAGGAACGTGCTGCTGCCGGTCGGCGCCGACCACGTCATCCCGCCCCGGTGGGCGACCGAGGTGCACCGGGACTTCGCCGCCCGTTACGCCTGGCCGCGGTGCGTGACCGGGCTGCCGCGGGAGTTCTTCGCGGCGGTGCGCGCCGAGGCCGCCGAGCGCGGCATCTGGCTCACCCCGCAGACCAGGGACATGAACCCGGTGTACCCGGGCAAGGACGTGTCCTACATCGATACCAAGCAGGCCCAGCGGGCCGCCGAGGTGGCGGTGTCCGACGGCGAGCGGCTGGCCACGCTGGCCTGGCTGGCCGGCGCCGGATACCCGGCCGAGTCGCTGGACAAGGCGTGGCGGCAACTGGTGTTCGGCGCGCACCACGACGCGATCACCGGCACCGAGTCCGACCAGGTGTACCTGGACCTGCTCGGCGGGTGGCGGGAGGCGTTCGAGCGGGGCGAGGAGGCGCGCGAAGAAGCGGCGGGCTTCCTGGCCAGCCTGGTGAATACAAAGCAGCAATACGCAACGGGCGGGGCCGGCGGGGACCCGCAGGCCCGCACGGTCGTCGTGTTCAACACGCTGTCGTGGCCCCGGGCCGGGCTGGCGGCCCGCACCCTGGAGTTCACCGCGCCCGGCCCGGAGTGGCTGGCCCTGACCGACGAGACCGGGGCCGACGTGCCGTTCCTGGCCGAGGGGATCCGGCGGCACCCCGGCCACGGCCTGGCCAGCGTGCGGATCACGTTCCTGGCGGACGTGCCCGCGCTGGGCTACCGCAGCTACCAGGTGAGCGCAGCGCCGGAGACTGAATCCGGGAGTGACCCCGGCTCCGGGGCTGACCCGGGCGCCACGGCCGCGGGCTGGGCCGCGCTGCTGGGCACGGTGATCGGCAACGACACGTTCGAGGTATCGGCGGACCCGGCCAGGGGCGGCGGGCTGAGCAGCGTGCTGGACCAGCGGACGGGCACTGTGTTGCTCCGCGGTCTGGGCAACGAACTGGTCCTCACCGAGGAGTACCCCGCACATCCCCGCTGGGGCGAAGGGCCCTGGCTGCTCTGCCCGCAGGGACCTGGAACCGGTTCTGGCAGCGTCCCGGCCAGCGTGTCCGCGCAGCGCTGCCCGATCGGCTCCCGGCTGGTGACCCAGTTCTCCCTCGGCGACCTGCGGGTCACCCAGGAGACCATCCTGTGGGACGGCCTGGACCGGGTGGAGTTCCGCACGCACGTGGACGGGTCGATCGGGCAGGACCGGCTGCTGCGGGTCCGGTTCCCCGCGCAGGTGCCCGGCGGCCTCCCGGTGTTCCAGTGCGCCACCGCCGTGGTCGGGCGCCCGTTCGGGGTGGCCGACTCCGACGTTGCCCAGGACGCCTACACCCTGGACAACCCGGCCTGTGAGTGGTTCGGCCTCAGCAGCGCCGTGCGGGTGTCGGCGGGCGGCCACACCTGGGCGGCCGGAGTGGCCGAGCTCGTCCTCCCGGACGGTCCCGCCGCGGGCGGCCTTCGCGGCGCGGGTACCGCTGGCGCGGGCGTGGACGTGACAACCAGGCCCCTGGAAGGGCACGAACCTTTCATTCATGGCGGGTTCGGTGCGGAGGGCCGGGGGGCCGGGGTCCCGGTGGAGGGCTGGCGGGCCGGCGTCCGGGCGCTGGTCGCCGCGCTGGCGGCCGCCGGGGTCACGGCGACCTGTTCCCGCGCCGGCGGCCCGCGTTACGGCGCGCTCGACCTGGACTCGAACCTGCCGGACTTCCGGATCGCGATCGGCGGCCCCGACGTCAATCCGTGGACGGCCCGGCTGCTGGCCTCGCTCGGCCCCGCGGGGACAGGTGCCGCCGCCCGGCTGGCCGCCCCGGGCGGGGCACGGGTCTGGGTGCCCGCGGCGCGCCCCCGCGCGGAGGTGTTCAACGCCAGCGCGGACGTCCGCGGGGACCGCGACCTGCCGGTGCTGATCGTGTCCGGCCCGGATCTGCCGACCGCGGTCGCGGAACTCACCGCCGGCCTGGCCAACGCGGTGATCGACGCGGACCTGGCCGGGGGCGCGCCGGGCGACCAGGCCGGGCTGCACGACCGGCTGCTCGGTACGCACAGCGTGGCGCTGCTGAACCGGGGCACGCCGAGCAGCCTGGTCACCCCGGACGGCACGCTGCACATCGCGCTGATGCGGGCCTCCAGCGCCTGGCCCGCCGGGGTGTGGATCGACGGGCCCCGGCGCACGCCCGGCGACGGCAGCAGCTTCGCGTGGCAGCACTGGAGCCACGAGTTCCGCTACGCGCTGGTCGCCGGGGCGGGTGACTGGCGCGACGCCGGTTTCGTCGTGGCCGGCCAGGAGTACAACCACGACCTGCTCGCCTGCGAAACCGGCATGCATGACGGCCCGCTGCCCCCTTCGGCCAGCCTGGCCGAGGTCAGCACGCCGGGCCGCGCGCGCCCAGCCGCTTTGCTGTCTGCGCTCAAGCCGCGCGGCAACCCGCTGGCCAGCGGGTTGCCCGGCCGTCCAGGGCGGGATGCGGGCGTGACCATCCGGCTGCGGGACGCCGACGGCCTGCCCGCGGCGCGGGCCCCGGCCCAGGTCAGCCTGCGGGCCGGGATCACCTCCGCCGAGGTGACCGACCTGACCGAGCGCGGCGGCGGCCCCGCGGTCGAAGTGGCGGGGGGCCGCGCGCTGATCGCGGTCCCCCCGGCCGGCCTGGTCACCATGACGGCGCAGCCCGGACCCGGCGGCATGGCCGAACCCGGGGGGTCGGGCGGAACAGGGACGGAGCCGGTTCAGCCGGTGTTCACCCGGTACTGGCTGCACGGCAAGGGGCCCGCGCCCGCCGGGAACCTTCCGGTCACCGTGCACCTGTCCCCCGACCGGGTGACGCTGAACGTCCCGGACAGTGCAGACGCCCCCGACGATGCGGACGCCCCAGCCGTGCTGTGCATGACGGTCGCGTGCGGGACCGGTCCCGTGGCCGGTGAGGTCAACCTGGAGGTCCCGCCCGGCCTGGCCGTCACCGGGCCGGACGGCACCCTGGCCGGGCCGTTCGAATACGCGCTCTCCGAACGCGACTACGCCCGCTGGAACCTGGCGGTCGCGGCCCTGCCAGAAACCAGGCCGGGGCGGTACTTCGTGTCCGCGCGCACCGCCGACGACCTCGGGCAGGTGCTGGAGGACACGGCACTGATCACCGTCGGCGAGCCGCCCGCGCCCGCTCGGGGCATGTCGCGCGAGCAACTGGACGCCCTGCTGGTGGCCGACCTGGTGGCGCGGGAAGCCGAGGTGGAGGTCGCCATGGAGCCCGCCGTCCTCGAGGTTGCCCCGGGCGAATGCGCGGCGCTGACCGTGCGGCTGGACAACCGGACCGCCAGCGTGATCCGCGGCGAGACGCAGCTCATGTCGCCGTTCGGCACCTGGCACCAGGCCCGGCCGTGGACTCGTGGTTTCACCACCGGGCCCGGCGAGGCGATCACCGTGGACTACGCCGTGGCGGTGCCGGCCTGGGCGCGGCCCGGATCACACTGGTGGGCGCTGGCCAAGGTGATGTACTTCGGCCGGGTCCGCTACACCGAGTGCGCCCGGATCCAGGTGACCGGCGATCAGTAGCGCTCGACCAGATGAGCGCGGCTGGCCGGCAGCTCATAGGGGTCGGGCCAGAAGTCGGTGATCCTGGCGATCCTGCCATCGTCGTCAAGCTCGAAGAAGCACAGGCCGGGCTGGGTTCCTTCCGGGCCGGTGAACTCCAGCCAGCTCGCGGCGTGCTGGTCCTCGCCGACGATCCGCTGGACCGCGATGTGCCAGTCGTAGTCGAAGCCCTCCCGGTTGAAGCGCAAGTAGGCCTCCCGGCCGCGCACCTGCTCCCTGGTCTGCGGGCCGCGGTAGACCACGTCGTCGGCGACCAGGGCGCCGAACGCGTCCCAGTCTCTGGCTTCCGCCGCGGCCCAGTATGCCGCGACCACCGCATGTGCCTTGGTCATGCCGGGCAGACTACTCAGGGGATAGGACATTCCGGGCCGCAGGAGGCACGCATGAAGATCAGGGCCGTGGCGGCGGGCGCCGTGTTCGCGCTGGCCGGGCTGTGTTGCGTGGCGCCGCCGGCCGCCGCGGCCACGGCAGGGCACCGGGGCGGCTTCAGCACCGAGCGGCTGTGGGGCCCGCGCAACGACTGGGAGCCGAACATCGCAGCGGACCCCTCGTCGCCCTGGCTGTACCAGATGACCACGCAGTACGGCGGGCACCGGGTGTGCCGTCCCAAGATGAACCACTGCATCCTGTTCCGGTCCTCGCCGGACCGCGGGCGCACCTGGCAGCAGGCCTTCGTCATGCCCAGGCGGCAGTGCCCGCCGACCAAGTTCTGCAGGCTGGCAGCCTGGCAGAACGACCCGGGGATCGCCGTCTCCTCGTCCGGGGTCATCTACGCGGCGTGGATGAACCAGTGGGACGTGACGTTCGCCAAGTCACTCGATCATGGCCGTACCTGGACCGGGCTGCACGACTTCCGGCGGGCCGCCGGTCTGTCGTTCACCGACAAACCGTGGATCGCGATCTCCCCCAGCGGCAGGGACGTGTACGTCGCCTTCAACAGCAGTGACTCCTACGTCTCCGCCTCGCACGACTACGGGCGCACCTGGGCCAGGCCGGTGAAGACGAACACGAACGGGCGGTACTGGTTCGCCGAGGCGGGGGCGGTCGCGCCGGACGGCCACGTGTATTTCGCCGAGAGCGCCGAGCACCAGGACGCCAAGGGCGACATCCTGCTCGCCGTGCTCTCCTCCGCCGACGGCGGCGCCTCCTGGCGGACCAGCTACGTGGCCCGCAGCCAGCAGCAGCCGCACTGCCCGACCAAGGACTGCCCGAACGACTTCTACGGCGCGCAGATCGCCCTGGCCATCGACCAGGCGGGCACCATCATGGCCGCCTACGCGGCGAACGCTGCCTCGCAGGCGCCGATGCGGCTGTATGAGATCACCTCGGCCGACGGCGGACGGTCGTGGAGCGCCCCGCAGAGCCTGGGTGCTCGCGGCAGCAAGGTCGGCGCCGACTTCCCGAAGGTGGCGGCCGGCCCGCGGCCCGGCGACTTCCGGGTCGCCTGGGAGGACGACGGCAACGGCGCCACGGCGTGGAACGTCTGGTACCGGGCGACCACGAACCGCGGTGTCTCATGGAGCCCCGCCGTCCGGTTGTCGGACCGTGCATCGGGGGCGCCGTACAAGAGCCGGGCCGGCTTCCGGTTCCCCTACGGCGACTACTTCGGCATCACGGTGGACAGCCGTGGCACCAGCTACCTGATCTGGAGCGAGGGCACCAGCTACATCGGCCCGGGCGGCACCTGGCAGGCGCACGGCCGCTAGCCGGCCGACCACCCCGCACCGCGCCCGTTCTGTGGCGGCGACCTGGCGATGGCCGCCGACGGGCTCATTCCGATGCTGATCTCGCTGGCCGGTGACCTGGGCACGGTTGGGAACCGTTGCGGCCGGGCCTGCGTCCAAGCAGCCGTGATGACCCCCGCAGCACGCACGCGCAGAAACGCCGGCCAGCCCCGTGGCGATCGTCACAAGGGGCTGGTACGTGCCCGGCCACGAGCCGGGGCACGCGCCATGGCGGGCGGTGGCGCGATCGCCGCCGGGATCCTGCTGGCGGTCCTGCCCAGTATCGGCGCGGCGGCGACCGCATCGCCGTCACCGTCGCCCAGCGGATCCAGTGCGGCGCCGTCGCCATCACCGAGCAAGTCGACACCTGCACCCAGCCCATCGCCGAGCACGTCGTCACCCTTGCCATCACCGAGCAAGTCGCCGTCGCCCAGCCCGTCGCCCTCCCCCTCGAAGTCGCCGTCACCGTCCCCGAGCAATCGCCCTCCCGCCCGTCGCCCTCGCCGAGCAAATCACCCTCCCCTAGCCCTTCACCGTCGCCGAGCAAGTCACCGTGCCCGAGCCCGTCGCCCTCCCCCAGCCCGTCGCCCTCGCCCAGCCCGTCGCCCTCGCCGAGCAAATCACCCTGCCCGAGCCCGTCGCCGTCGCCCAGCAAGTCACCGTCACCCTCGCCGTCGCACAGTGACCCCGCGCCACCGGGCCAGGACGGCAACAACTCCGCCGAGTCCGCCACCCTGACCGGTCCGCTCGCCCGCCCATCGGCGCTGCCGCGCGGGACCGTTCCCGGCCTGTCCGCGCCGAGCCCGAGCGGCAACCTTTCGCGGCTGTTCCCCGTCGTCACGCCGGCTCCCGCCGCCCCCGGCGCCGGCCGGGCGCGCCCCGGGCCGTCTGGTGCGGGCGACACCGCCGCGCTGACGGCCGAAACCGGGGTGATCAGCAGCCATCAGGGCAGCCTGATCGTCCTGGCCATCTCCATCGCGCTGGGCATCGCCGTGGCCGGCGCCTGGTTCACCGTGGCCGGGCCGGGCCGCAGGGCCGTGCTCTCACTAGTGCACCGGCGCGGCCGCCAGACCCGTTAGGGCATGAACGTGACGACGAGGCCCTTCTAGGGGCACCGAAGTCACCTTC
>CAWDXD010000020.1:0-66776 GCA_963806145.1 uncultured Actinomycetes bacterium | reverse complement strand
GTCGGCCGGAGTGGTGCCGGCCAGCGCGGTGCCGGTCAGGGCCGTGCTGTTCGGGCCCGCGGATCAGGTCCCTGGTGACGCGCTGGCGGCGTACGGTGCCTCCAGCGCCCACGTCGTCGAGCCCGGGTGCCTGGACGGCTACGCACCCCGCGCCTGGGCACGGGCCCTCGCCGGGCTGGCGGCCGAAGTCGGCGCGACCGCCGTGATCGCGGCGGCCACCGAGCGCGGCAATGAGGTGATGGCCTACCTCGGCGCGCTCACCGGCCTGCCGATGGCGGCGAACTGCGTCGAGGCCGAGCCGGGCGACGACGGCACGCACCAGGTCGTCCGGCACCGCTGGGCCGGCCTGCTGCTGGAAGAGGCCAGCCTGGCGGGCTCGCCCGCGCTGATGACCGTGGCCACCGAGGCGGTCACACCCGCCGCCGCGGCCGAGCCCGCCAGCGCGCTCCCCGTGCATCCGTACGCCCCCGAACTGGACGATGACGACCTGCGGGTGCGGGCCACCCAGACCGCCGGGCACAGTTCCGGCGCGTCGCTCGCCACCGCCCGGGTGGTGGTCGGCGGCGGCCGCGGGGTCGGGGGGCCGGATGGCTTCGCGCCGCTGGAGGAACTGGCCGGCCTGCTCGGCGGGGTGGTCGGGGTCTCCCGCGTGGTGACTAGCGAGGGCTGGCGGCCGCACCGGCAGCAGGTCGGGCAGACCGGCACCAAGATCACGCCGGAGCTGTACCTTGCCTGCGGGATCAGCGGTGCCATCCAGCACATGGCCGGCTGTGGCGGCGCCAAGCACATCGTGGTGGTGAACACCGATCCCGGGGCGCCCATCTTGACCCACGCCGACTATGCGGTGATCGGTGACTTGGGTGAGGTGATTCCCGCGCTGGTGGCCGCGCTCAGGGCCCGCTCCGCAAGCGGGTGACCGGTAAGGTATATGCCTTGACAGGCATATACCTTACCGGTCATGCTTACCGGGTGACCTCGGTTTTTGAAGTGCTAGCGGAGCCGCGCCGGCGCCAGATCCTCGACCTCGTGCGCGATGGCGAATGCTCGGTGAACGAGCTTGTCGCCCGGCTGGCGATGAACCAGCCGGCCGTGTCCAAGCACCTGCGGGTGCTTCGCGAAGCCGGCCTGGTCCGGGTGCGGGTCGACGAGCAGCGCCGGCTCTACCGGCTCAGCCCGGCGCCGCTGCGCGAACTCGACCGGTGGCTGGCCCCCTACCGTGCCGCATGGGATGCCAGCCTGGACAAGCTCGAGCGGCACCTGGACCAGATGACCGGCGACGAGGCAGGGGAAGGGCGATGACACCAGGCAAACTGGAGGACCTCGGCGGGCGGTGGCGGCTGCGGTTCACCCGCGAACTCGCGCACCCGCAGGAGAAGGTGTGGCGCGCGATCACCGAGCCGGAGCACATGCAGGCGTGGTTCCCGCAGCAGGTCTTGGGCGAATGGGTGGTCGGCGGCCCGTTGGTGTTCTCCAGCCCGGAGGGCCGCGGCCCGGACTTCGACGGCGAGGTGCTCGCCTACCAGCCGCAATCGCTGGTGGAGTTCCGCTGGGGCACCGATGTGATCCGCCTGGAACTGGCGGCCCGCCCCGACGGCTGCACGCTCACCCTGCTGGACACCTTCGACGAGGTGGGCAAGGCGGCGCGGGACGCGGCGGGCTGGCACGAGTGCCTCGACCGGCTCGCCGACGACCTCGAGAAGGGCGGCCTTTCGTTCCAGCCCGGCCAGCGGTGGGCCGAAGTGCATCCGCGCTACGTCGAGGCGTTCGGCCCCGAGGCCGCCGCGATCGGCCCGCCGCCGGGCTACTGATCCGGTTTCTGGGGCGGTTCGCGGCCGGCGGCCGCGGCGGGCTTCTTCTCGGCACGAGCAGATAGGCGATGGGCGCCAGGATCGGCGTGAGCTCTTTTGCGCGCCGGACAAGCCGGTCACTCCCGCGAGGCTCAGACCTGGGTCGCGGCCGCCAGGTTCTCCCGCGCCGTCTGGGTGAGCGGGTCATCTGGCCCGAGCGCGCGCTCGCAATCGGCGAGGGTCCGCTCGAACAGCGCCTGGGCCTCGGTGTACCGGCCGACCGTGTGGTAGGCGTGCGCCAGGTTGCTGCGGGAGGTCAGGGTGTCCGGGTGGTCCGGTCCGAACACCCGGTCGCAGTCGGTCAGGTTCTGCTCGTAGAGGGGAATGGCCTGGGAGAGCTTGCGCGCCGAGTGGTAGGCCGAGGCGAGGTTGCCGCGCGCGGTAATGGTGTCGGGATGGTCCGGGCCGTGGGCCCGCTCCTGGCCGGCCAGGGTGCGCTCGTACAGCGGCACGGCCTCCTTGTACCGGCCGGCCTGGAAGCACGCGTCGGCGAGGTTGCCGCGCGCGGTGATGGTGTCGGGATGGTCCGGGCCCTGGGCCCGCTCCCGGCCGGCCAGCGTGCGCCGGTAGACCGGCAGTGCCTCCTTCAGCCGCCCGGCGCTGCGGTAGGCATAGGCCAGGTTGCCCCGCGCGGCCAGGGTCTCGGGGTGATCGGGGCCCAGCGTCCGCTCCTTGTCGGTCACGAGCCGCTCGTGCAGCGGCACTGCCTTCTCCGGCTGGCCCGCCGCCCGGTAGGCGTGGGCGAGGTCGGCACGCGCGGCGAGAGTGTCCGGATGCGTCGGCCCGAGTATCCGCTCCCGGTCCGCGATGGTCTGCTGGAACGCGGCGATGGCCCGGTCGCCGAGCCCGGCGCCGAGGTAGGCCTCGCCCAGCTCTTCCCTGGCGGTCAGGGTGTCCGGATGGCGGGCGCCGCGGCCCTGCTCGGATTCGGCGAGCACGCGCTCGGCGAGCCGGACCGCTTCGCTGGCACGGCCGGCCGTGCGGTACGCGCGCGCCAGGTTGGCGCGCGCGGTGATGGTATCTGGGTGCCCCGCGCCGAGAATCCGCTGCCGCTCGCTTAGTGACTCCTGGTACATCTCCGCCGCGTCGCCCGGGCGCCCTGCTGCTTCAAGGGCCGCACCCAGCCGGTCGCGGGCCAGGATGGTGTGGGCGTGGCTGGATCCCAGCCCGGCCTGGCTGGTCTCCAGCAGCGACTGCCAGTAGCCGGTGGCCGCCTCGGTCAGGCCCGCCGCTTCGAGGCTCCGGCCCGCCCGCAGCAGCACCGGATGGCACTCGGGAGTCCACAGCGCCCGGCCCACGGCCGCCTGCAGTCGCGCCGTGCAGTCGCGCAGCGCCTGCTCGAACGAGGCAGGGACGGCAGTGCGGGGCCATATCTGGAACAGCGCCTCGGCGGCGGCGCGCGCGGCCTCGTCGCTCTCGGCCGCGGTGAGGTTCTGCAGCACCGTGGCCTGCACCACGCTGTGCACCCGCACCGTGCGGGCGGCGCTGGAGGTGTCGATGCTGACCAGGCCCGCCCGGGCCAGGTTGTGCAGGGCGGCGCGGGCCTGCATCTCGTCGACCGCGGCGCCGCGCCGGTAGCGGGTGAGGTAGGCGCAGACGGCCTGGCTGGTGAGCACCGCGCCGGGGATGCCGTTGGGATCCAGCATCGCGACCAGGGCCAGCGCCGGGCGGGCCAGCCCGGCCGGCGGGATCTGCTCGGCGAACTCGGTGGCCAGCGCCCAGGTGGACGCGACGATCGACGGGTAGGCGCTCGCCGGAGCGCCCGCCAGGCGCTGCATGCGATCGGTGACACGGGCCCGGTACTGGCGGCAGTCCAGTCCGGTGTCGGCCATCAGCGCGGCTGCCTGCGCCAGCGCGATCGGCAGGTAGCCGAGGTCACCGGCCAGGTCGAGCGCGCCGATCCACTGGTCGGGATCGGCGTGGAGCTTGCTGGACAGGTAGGCGAGCGCCTCGCGGGGGCTGAACGGTCCCACCTCGACGGCGCGCGGCCGGTACGCGCGCACCGCGGTGTCGGGCCGGCGGCTGGTGACCAGCACCCGTCCCTGCGGCCCATGCGGCCAGAGCCCCTCAAGCACCGCCGCGTCGGCGAGGTCGTCGAGGATGACCAGCCACGGGCGGTCGGTCTGGGTGAGCCAGTCCAGGAAGTGCACGGCGGCCGCTTCCGGCCCTTCGGCGGTGGACCCGCCGACGTCCCGCATGGCCTGGGCGTAGCCGATGATGACGGCGTCCCGGTGGGACGGGGTCAGCCAGAGGACCAGCTCCACCGCCCGGCGGTCCCAGAGCGTGTGCGCGACCGCGAGGGCGAGTTGCGTCTTGCCGGTGCCGCCGAGCCCGCCCAGGGTCCGGTTCGCTTCATCGGCCGGGATCAGCACCGCGGTGTCCCCGGGCACGAGGCTGGCAGCCAGGCTGAGCCCGGTCTCCTGCCTGGGGATATTCGAGTCCGCCAGCTGCGGGATCAGGCCCGACAGCAGCGGCCAGGTCACCTCTTCCGGCCGTGCCGGGACGCCGTCTGGGTACCTGCCGCTCATTGTCGTCTGGTCACCAACCCGCATGCGTTCCGCCGGGGCTTCCCGGGTGATGTCAACCAAACCTCACGCCGGTTATACACGCCGATTTCACATCACGGAACGAAAACAGAAACCGGACTCCGGGCCCGGGACAGTGCAAGCGATTGTATTTCGCGCAATTACAACAAGTAATTTGAGGTTGCCGATGCGTAGCGGTATTGGGGTGCTTCGAAGGCGGGGAGCAGCCTGGCGGGGGAGAGGCCGCCAGGAGGTGACCCTGGCGCGGACAGAACTCCGCGCCAGGGTCACCTCCTGCCAGCCTGATGGCTGGGTCGCGGGGATAGCTGCCCAGGTCACGCCCGCTACCGGCGGATGGCGGGGTGGGGGCGAGACGGGATGCTGGCCGATGGCTGGGTGCGGGGATATATCCAGGTCAGCCCGCTACGGACGGGGCAGGCGGCGGTACGGGCTGGTGGGCGGTCATGGGTGCGCGGGCGCACGGGTTTCGCCGATACGGGCCAGGAGTTCCTTGCGCCACTGTTCGGTCTGCTGGACCTGGTTGAACGTGAAGAGGTGCAGCCCCGCGACCCCGGCGGCCGGCGCGGTGACGGCGGGCCCCAGCCGGGCGAGCAGGCGTTCCGGCTGGTAGCCGCCGGGCGTGCCGAACCGCAGGAACCACTCCACGTGCCCGGCGAGGAACCGGGCGGACTCGCTGGCCCCGGCCTTGGCCGCCATCCGCAGCAGCCGGGTCCGCTCCGCCGGCCCGGCCAGCCCCACGTAGATCGGCAGGGTGACGCCGCGGGCGCGGACCCGGCGGATCCAGCGGCGCACCGTGGCCGGGTCGAAGCACAGGTTGCTCACGATGTAGGCGGCGAGCCGCCGCTTGTCCCACATGGCCTGGATCGTGACATCGTCGCCGATCCGGGGGTGCGTCTCCGGGTACCCGGTGATCCCGGTCCGCGGAAAAGGGTTGCCCATTTCGGCCAGCCGCTCAAGCAATGACAAGGCGCTGTCGAAACGGCCCGCCGGGGGATCGGCGTCACCGGCCGGGATGAAAACGTCGTCCACCCCGCACGCGATCAGCCGGGCGGCGATGTCGGCCAGGTGCGCGTCATCGCGCACCAGCCGGGCGGACAGGTGCGGGACCACCTGGTAGCCGAGCCCCGCCAGCTTCTCGGCCAGGTCCAGCGTGGCGTCCAGGCCCTTGGCGGGGGAGGCGGTCACGGTCACCGTCATGCCGGCCGGGACCCACTGCGCCACGTCGTCCGCCACGCCGCCGGCCGGGAACACCTCGTACCGCGGATGCTCAAGCAACGGGGCCGCAGCGGCCAGCCCGCCGCGCAGCGGCCCGCCCCGGATCACGGCCCGCCCCCGGCGCCCGGCGAGCCCCGGCCACCCGCGCCTGGCCCGCCCCGGATCACGGCCCGCCCCCGGCGACCGGCGCCTGGCCCGCCCCGGATCACGGCCCGCCCCTGCCGCCTGGCCCGCCCCGCTGCCCCGCGCGGTTTGTGGTTGTTGGCACTCCACCCACATTCTTTTGCGGGTGGAGTGCCGCTGACCACATACCGTCCCCGGTGATCAGCGTCTCAAGTTCCCGTTCCAGCCTGCTGGTCCCCGTCGCCACGACGGTGAGCGGCAGGCCGAACCTGGCGGCGACCCGCTCCGCTTCCGCTGCCAGCCCCGGCTCCTGCTCCTGGGCCAGCCAGACCAGACGGCGGTAGTGCCCGAAGTAGTCCGGCCACAGCTCCGGGTGCCGGTCCAGGCCCAGTTCCGCGAGCACCGTCCTGTCGAAGCTCCGGACCAGGAAGTCGGTGAGCACATACGTGCCAGGCTCGGCCTCGAACACCGCACGCATCCGCTCGGGCCCGGCCAGCACGTCGTAACAGTGCAGCCCCGGCAGCCGCCGCAGCCCCAGCCGCGCGCACACCTCGTCCAGCGCGCCGTACGTGCCGCAGTCGGCGTAAGCCACGGCGACCCGCTGCCCGCGGGCCAGGGCCTGGAGGGCCAATCGTTCAGCCTCAATAGTGATCTTTTCCGGGCGGTTGTGCAGCAGGGCCGGCAGGCAGTGCAACTCGGCCCGCCAGCCGCGGCGGGCGAGGATCTCCCGCAGGTGCCCGCCCAGGGCACCGCACGCGATCACCGCCACCGGCGCGGCCGGGGGCAGGTCAGCCGGGGAACGGCAACTGCGCGACGAAGCGGTCGTTGAAGTCGGCACGGTCGGACAGTTCGACATACCTCACCTCCTCCAGCAGCGCCAGGCCGCCGGCCCGCTCGCGCAGCGACAGCAGCGCCATCTTCGCCCCCTCGCCGGCCACGTTCCCGGCGCTCACCACGCGCATGACGCCGATCTCCGGGACCAGGCCGAGCCTGATCGCGTTGGCCGGGGACAGGTAGCTGCCGAACGAGCCGGCCAGCAGCACCTGCTGGATGTCGCCCGGCGCCAGGCCCGCCTCCTCCAGCAGGATGCGCCAGCCGGTGGCGATCGCCGCCTTGGCGAACTGGAGTTCCCGCACGTCCCGCTGGGACAGGTAGATCGAATGCGCCACATCGCCAGGTGCGCCGTGCCAGTGCAGCACGAACACCCGTTCCTCGCCGAGCCGGGTCAGCCGCCCGGCCAGCCCCGGCGCCAGCGCGGCGGCCTGCTCCTCGGGCACGAACCGGCCGGACGGATCGAGCAGGCCCAGCTTGACCAGCCCGGTCACCGCGTCGACCAGCCCGGAGCCGCACAGCCCCGCTGGCTTGGCATCGCCGATCACGGTCAGCTCGCAGGCGTCGGGGGTCATCGTGACCACCTCGATGGCCCCGTCGGCCGCGCGCATCCCGCACCGGATCGCCGCGCCCTCGAACGCGGGACCGGCCGGCGCCGCGGTGGCCAGCAGCCAGTCCCGGTTACCGAGCACGATCTCGCAGTTGGTGCCGATGTCCACGAACAGCCGGATCCGGGCGTCCCGGTCCATGCCCGACGCGAGCAGCCCGGCGGTGATGTCGCCGCCCACGTACGCGCCGAACGCGGGGAAGACCACGGCGCGGGCCCGCGGGTGCACCGCGACGCCGAGGTCGGCGGCGAGCACCTCGGGGAACAGCCGGGTGGCCATGATGAACGGGGCCATGCCGAGCGGCTCCGGGTCGATGCCCAGCACCAGGTGGGTCATGGTCGCGTTGCCGGCCAGCGCCACCTCGTACACCTCGGCCGGGTCCGCGCCGCCCTGCGCGCACACCTCGGCGGCCAGCCCCGCCAGGGTTTCCTGTGCCAGGGCCCGCAGCCGGCCAAGCGCCGCCGGGTCCAGCATGGTCGCGCTGATCCGGCTGATCACGTCCGCGCCGAACGGCTGCTGCGCGTTGAGCACGGACGCCACCGCGGCCGGGGTCCCGGTGGCCAGGTCGAGCAGCGTCGCGACCACCGTCGTGGTGCCCAGGTCGAACGCGATGCCGAACCGCCGGCCCGAGGTGTCCCCGGGTTCCACGCCGATCAGCACGTCGTCCACGACCACCGCGGTGACCTTGTAGTCGGCGGCGCGCAGCACCCGGCCGAGAGTGCGCAGCACGTCGAGATCAATCCGGGGTTCCAGGTCGTCGAGCGCCGCGAGCACCCGCTCGGCGTCGGTCACCTGGTCGCTCAGCGTCGGCTCGGCCAGTTCCAGGTAGCGCTTTTGCACCGCGGGGCGCAGGATCACCTGGCGGCCGACGCCGACCGTGGCCGCCTTGGGCCTGGTGACAAGCGGCGGCACGTCCACCCGGGTATCGGTCAGGGCAAGGGCCCGGCAGGCCAGCCGCCACCCCTGCCGCAGTTCGTCAGGCGTGAACGCGCGGATGTCCAGCGCGGACGGCGTCCCCGCGTCGTCGTCCAGCACCTGGATCTTGCATTTCTTGCAGGTGCCGTGGCCGCCGCAGGTGGAGTCGATCGCGATCCCGTTCCAGCTCGCGGCGTCGAACAGGGTCACCCCGTGCGGTACCCGCACCCGCCGGGCACCGGGCTCGAAGACGAGGTCCACCCGGACCGGGCCAGTGGCCTCGGTCTCCAGGTCCACGGTGCTGGTCATGGTGAGGGCGGGGCGGCTGCCGCGGCGGCGGCCTGGGCGGCGGCGGCCAGGGCGTCGGCGGCCTGCCGGGCCCGGTGCGCGGCGATCCAGGACGCGCCCCAGGGGTCGCGGTCAAGCACCAGGTCGGCGGCTTTCACCGCGCGGACGATCTGCGGTGCGCGGGCATCCATGATGGCGCTGGTCAGGCCGTGCGAGATGGCCACCGGCAGGAACGCGGCCCCGATCCCATGCCGGTCCGGCATGCCGAACGACACGTTGGAGGCGCCCAGCGTCATGTTCACGCCGAACTCCTCGCGGAGCAGTGCAATCGTTTCCAGCGTGCGGATCCCGTGCCCGGTGTCGGCACCGACCGGCATGGCCAGCGGGTCGATCACGATGTCCTCGATGGCGATCCCGTACTTGCCGGTGGCCACATCGATGAGCTTGCGGGCCAGTTCCACCCGGCGGGCCGGCTCCTCGGGGATCTCCTCCTCGTCATTGGGCAGGCCGATGACCGCGGCGCCGTACTGCTTCACCAGCGGCAGGATCGCCGCCAGCCGGTCGTCCTCGGCGGTGACCGAGTTGACCAGCGCCTTGCCCTGGTAGGCGGCCAGGCCCGCATCCAGCACCTCGATGATCGAGGAGTCGATGACCAGCGGCAGGTCGGTCAGACCCTGGATCAGCCGGACCGCCCGGGACATGAGTTCCGCCTCGTCGGCCAGTGGCGCGCCCATGTTCACGTCCAGCACCATGGCACCGCCGGCCACCTGCTGGGCCACATCGGTCTCCACCCGGGACAGGTCACCGGCCCGCAGTTCCTCCTGGAACGCCTTGCGCCCGGTCGGGTTGATCCGCTCGCCGATGATGCAGAACGGCTGGCCGGGGCCGATCACGGCCTGCCCGGCCGCCGAGGAAAGGACGGTGTCCACGCCGGCCGCCTACGCCGGCAGCGCGGCGCGGCGCCGCTGGATCAGTTCCTTGGCGCGGACCACCGCCGCCGAGGCGTCCGATGCGTACCCGTCGGCGCCTACCACGTCGGCGTACTCCTGGGTGACCGGCGCACCGCCGACCATGACGATCACCTGGTCGCGCAGCCCGGCCTTCGCCAGCGCGTTGATGTTCGCCTTGAACATCGGCATGGTCGTGGTGAGGAACGCGGAGAAGCCCAGGATGTCGGGCTGGTGCTCGCGGACCGCGTCGATGAACTTCTCCGGGGACACCTGCACGCCCAGGTCGATCACCTCGAACCCGGCGCCCTCGAACATGATGTTCACCAGGTTCTTGCCGATGTCGTGCACGTCGCCCTTGACCGTGCCCATGACGATCTTGCCGATCGTGGCGGCGCCGGTCTCGGCCAGCAGCGGCCGGAGTATCTCCAGCGCCCCGGCCATCGCCCTGCCCGCGATCAGCATCTCCGGCACGAAGAAGTCGCCGCGCTCGAACCGGGCGCCGACCTCCTCCAGCGCCGGGATCAGCGCGTCGTAGAGCAGTCTCTCCGGGCCCAGGCCCATCCCGAGCCCGGCGTTGGTCAGCTCAAGCACGGCCGGGGCGTTGCCCACCAGGGTGTCGTCGTACAACTGCTTGAGAAGCTCGTCGGGGGTCACGCGGCACCTTCTCCCTGTGCTTGGCTTGCATGCGGTGCGTGGGCTGCCCGCGCCAGCCGCGGCGCGACCGGCGCGGGCCCGTCCGGCCGGTGGCCCAGGATCGCGGACAGTCCGCTGGCCTGGGTCATGCACGCGCCGGCCACGTCGGCGATCCGGGGCGGGGTCAGCCGGGTCCCCGGGCCGGACACCGACAGCGAGGCAACCACGGCGCCGCCGTCGCGGTAGACCGGGGCGGCCACCGCCACGAGCCCGGGTTCCAGTTCGCCGTCGATGACCGCGTAGCCGCGCTCGCGGACGGCGGCAAGCTCCGCCGCCAGCGCCGCCCGGCTGGTGATGGTCTGGTCGGTGCGCCGCTCCAGCCGGCCGGCTGGCAACTTCGCCGCGCCGTGGGCGAGCAGCACCTTGCCGATCGCGGTGCAGTGCAGCGGCACCGCCTGGTGCAGCCAGTTGGTGGCCCCGATCAGGTGGACGCCGTCCACCTGGGCGATCTGCTCGACCGTGCCGTCCCGCCCGATGCCCAGGTTCACCGTCTCGCCGGTGGCCGCGCCGAGCCGGTCCAGGTAGGGCTGGGCGACCTCGGTGAGCCCCGCCTCGGCATCGCGGCGCCAGGCGAACCTGACGAACATCTCCCCGGGGCGGAACCGGCCCGCGTCGTCGCGGCGGACCAGCCCGTTCCGCTCCAGCGCCAGCAGCAGCCGTGACGTGGTGCTCTTGGCCAGCCCGGTGGCCGCGGCCAGTTCGGTGAACGTGACGGAACCGGGCGCGTGCACCACCTCGGTGAGCAGCCGCGCGGCACGGTCCACCGCCTGGGTTCCGTTGGGACTGCTCACCGTGCCTGCCTGTCGGTTACCGCGCCAGCCAGGCCCGCGCCAAGCTTGGCCACCTAGTTCCGTGCACTTAAAGTTCTGTGCAGCAGAGTTCCACGTTGCGGAACTCTGTTCTACTATGTGATCCTACGATCGGGGTCTTGGCCGGTCAAGGCTGCGCCGGCCGTCCGGGAGGCCGCCCCGGGGTCAGCCGGAAGAGGCAGGTGGCGATGTTCCGCAACGCGATGCCGCGGTATGAGATCCTCTCCGCCGACGCGGTCGGGGTGCTGGAGCGCGGCTGGCGCCGCATCGTGAGCGAGATCGGCGTCCAGTTCGCCAAGCCGGAGGCGGTGGAGCTGTTCCGCAAGGCCGGCCAGCAGGTGGACGGCGACGTGGTCAAGTTCGACCCGGAATTCGTCCTTGAGCAGGTCGCCAAGGCGCCGCGTGAGTTCGACGTGCAGGCCCGCAACCCGGCCAACAGTGTGCACATCGGCGGCGACGACATGGTGTTCGGCGCGGTCTACGGCTCACCGTTCATCCGCGAGGGTGAGGTCCGCCGGGACGCCACGATGGACGACTTCCGCCGCCTGGCCATGCTCGCGCAGTCCTTCCCCGAGCTGGACTCCGCGGGCGGGGTGATCTGCGAGCCCAACGACGCCCCGCTGGATTCGCGGCACCTCGACATGATCTACGCCCTGCAGACCGTCACCGACAAGATCTACATGGGCAACGTGGTCTCCGGGCCCAACGCGGCCGACACGATAGCGATGACGTCGATCCTGTTCGGCGGCCTGGACAAGGGCCGGCAGAGCATCGAGCAGACCCCGGCCACGATCAGCCTGATCAACTGCAACTCGCCGCTGCGCTGGGACGACCGGATGCTGGACGCCCAGTTCGAGTACTGTGCGGCGAACCAGCCGGTGGTGCTCACCCCGTTCCTGCTCATGGGCGCCATGTCCCCGGTGGCGATCCCGGCCGCGCTGGCACAGCAGCTCGCCGAGGCGCTCACCGGCATCGCGCTGGCCCAGCTCATCCGCCCCGGCTGCCCGGTGATCTTCGGCTCGTTCCTGTCCAACATCGACATGCAGTCCGGGTCGCCCAGCTTCGGCACCCCGGAATCGGCGATCGGCCTGCTGTGCACCGGGCAGCTGGCCCGGCACTACGGGCTGCCGTTCCGCACCGGCGGCGGGCTGAACTCCAGCCAGACCCCGGACGCGCAGGCGGCCTACGAGGCGCTGATGACGCTGCTGCCCACGTTCCTGGCGGGCACGAACTTCGTCATGCACGCCGCCGGGTGGCTGGAGGGCGGCCTGGTGAGCTGCTACGAGAAGTTCATCATCGACATCGAGCTGCTGCGGATGCTGCGGGTGCAGTTCACCCCGCTGGAGATCGACGAGGCGTCGCTGGCGTTCGGCGCGCACGAGGAGGTCGGCCACGGCGGCCACTTCCTCGGTGCCGCGCACACGATGGAACGGTTCCGCACCTGCTTCTACCGGCCGCTGCTGTCCTCCACCGCCAACTACGAGCGGTGGCTGAAGCAGGGCGGCAAGGACGCCATGGTGCGGGCCGGCGAGATCTGCGCCAAGACGCTGGAGGCGTACGAGCCGCCGCCGCTGGACGAGGCGATCCGCGCCGAACTGGCCGACTATGTCGCCCGCCGCCGCACCGAACTCGGCGATTAGGTGCGGGGCGGCCAGGTGAGGGGCGGCCGGTGAACGCGGAGCGCCCGGCCGACCTGGTGCTGACCGGGGGAGCGGTGTACACCGTGGACGCCGCACGATCCTGGGCACAGGCGGTCGCGATCAAGGATGGCCGGATCGCGGCGGTGGGCACCGACCCGGGAATGCGGCCCTACGTGGGCCCGCGCACCGAGGTGGTCAACCTGCGCGGGCGGATGCTGCTGCCCGGGTTCCAGGACGCGCACGTGCACGCGTCCGGCGGCGGGCTGGAGCGCAGCCAGTGCGACCTGACCGGCGAGCACACCCGGCAGGGCTACCTGGCGGCGATCCGCTCCTACGCCGGCCGCAACCCCGGCGCGGCCTGGATCACCGGCGGCGGCTGGGGCATGGACGTGTTCCCCGGCGGCGTGCCCACCAAGGAGGACCTCGACGAGGTGGTCCCCGACCGGCCGGTGTTCCTGTCCAACCGCGACCACCACGGCGCCTGGGTGAACTCGCGGGCGCTGGCGCTGGCCGGGGTGGACGCCGCGACCCCGGATCCCCCGGACGGCCGGATCGAGCGGACCGCGGCCGGCGAGCCCCAGGGCACGCTGCACGAGGGCGCGATGAACCTGATCCGCCGGGTGGCGCCCGCGGTCACCCTGGACGAGCAGGTGGCCGGCATCCTGGAGGGCCAGCGGTACCTGCATTCGCTCGGCATCACCGCCTGGCAGGAGGCGATCGTCGGCGAGTACGCGGTGGTGCCCGACTGCTTCGACGCTTACCGCGAGGTCGAGCGGCACGGCCTGCTGACCGCCCGGGTCACCGGCGCGCTCTGGTGGCAGCGCGCGGCCGGGCTGTCACAACTGGATTTTCTGGCCGAACGCCGGTCCATCGCTGACGGGTCCCGGTTCCGCACCACCAGCGTGAAGATCATGCAGGACGGCGTCTGCGAGAACTTCACCGCCGCCATGCTCAGCCCCTATCTCGACGGGCACGGCCACGAAACCGGGGGGACCGGAACCAGCTTCTTCGACCCGGAGGAACTGAAGGAGGCGGTCACGGCGATCGACGCCAGGGGCTTCCAGGTGCACATCCACGCGATCGGGGACCGGGCGGTCCGCGAGGCGCTGGACGCGATCGCCGCTGCCCGGGCCGCCAACGGGCTCGGGCGGGGCGGTGGGGTCGAGGCCAGCCTTGGGCGGGGCGGTGGGGTCGAGGCCAGCCTTGGGCGGGGCGGTGGGGTCGAGGCCAGCAGAGCCCCGGGACGGCATCACATCGCGCACCTGCAGGTCGTCCATCCCGAGGATGTGCCCCGGTTCCGCGACCTTGACGTGGTGGCCAACTGCCAGCCGCTGTGGGCCAGCAACGAGCCGCAGATGACCGAGCTGACCCTGCCGTTCCTCGGCCCCGAGCGGTCCGCGTGGCAGTACCCGTTCGGCAGCCTGGCCCGCTCCGGCGCGCAGCTGTGCTTCGGCAGCGACTGGCCGGTGTCCAGCCCGAACCCCATGTGGGAGATGCACACGGCGGTGAACCGGACCACCGCGCCGGACTACCCGTTCCGTGGCCCGGGCACCGACACCCCGTTCCTGCCCGGCGAGCGGATCGGCCTGCCCGCCGCGCTCGCCGCGTTCACCATCGGTTCCGCCTACGTCAACCACGACGAGCGGGACGCGGGCTCGGTCGAGCCCGGCAAGCGCGCCGATCTCGTGGTGCTCGACCGCGACCTGTTCACCCAGCCCGCCACGGAGATCGCCCAGGCCGAGGTGGACCTCACCCTGGTGGACGGCCTCGTGGTGCACGCCCGCCCCGGTACCTGAGCGGGGCGCGGCCGGGGGGGTTGCCCGCCGTATTGCGGGGCATCAGGTGAACTGAATGTCACAGCTGTTCCCCGTCAATGCGTAATGCAAAATAATAAGGTGCGGCGACGGTCATCCTCACAGCGACGTGAGCGCGACCTTGGGCGAGGTGCGTGATGGCAGACCGGCGGGTGCTCGGAATCGTCCTGGCGGGCGGCGCGGGGCGGCGGCTGATGCCGCTGACCGAGGACCGGGCCAAGCCGGCGGTGCCGTTCGGCGGCCTCTACCGGCTGGTCGACTTCGCATTGTCCAACCTGGTCAACGCCGGGTGCCTGCGGGTCTGCGTGCTGACCCAGTACAAGAGCCACAGCCTGGACCGGCACATCACGACCACCTGGCGGATGAGCTCGCTGCTCGGCAACTACGTCACGCCGGTGCCCGCGCAGCAGCGCCTGGGCCCGCAGTGGTACACCGGCTCGGCGGACGCGATCTACCAGTCGCTGAACCTGATCTTCGACGAGCGGCCCGACCTGGTGGTGGTGTTCGGCGCGGACCACGTGTACCGGATGGACCCGCGGCAGATGATCGACCAGCACGTCGACGGCGGCGCGGGGGTCACCGTGGCGGCGATCCCGGTGCCCCGCCTGGACGCGACCGAGTTCGGCGTGATCCGGGCCGCCAGGGAGGGCCACCGGATCGAGGAGTTCCTGGAGAAGCCCGCGGATCCACCTGGCCTGCCGGACAGCCCGGACGAGGCCTACGCGTCCATGGGCAACTATGTGTTCGACGCCGGCGTGCTGGTGGATGCGCTGCGTGAGGACGCGGCCAACGCGGCGAGCAAGCATGACATGGGCGGGGACATCATCCCGATGATGGTCGCCAATGGCACGGCGCAGGTGTACGACTTCGCGGCCAACGAGGTGCCGGGGGCGACCGAGCGGGACAAGGCCTACTGGCGCGACGTGGGGACGCTGGACTCCTACTTCGACGCGCACATGGACCTGTGCCACGTGCACCCGGTGTTCAACCTGTACAACGAGCGCTGGCCGATCCTGACCCTCGTGCCCTCCCAGCCACCGGCCAAGTTCGTGCACGACTCGGGCGACCGGATCGGGCGGGCGCTGGACAGCCTGGTCAGCAACGGGGTCATCGTGTCCGGCGGGACGGTGCGCGAGTCGGTGCTGTCTCCCGGCGTGCGGGTGAACAGCTGGTCCACGGTGGAGCGCTCGGTGATCCTGCACAACACGGTGATCGGGCGGCACGCGGTGGTACGGGACGCGATCATCGACAAGAACGTCGAGGTCCCCGAGGGAGCCGAGGTGGGCGTGGACAAGGAGTACGACCGCGAGCGCGGTTTCCTGGTGTCCGCCGGGGGCATCACCGTCGTCGGCAAGGGCCAGAAGGTCCGCACGTGACCGCCGCGGCTCCTGGCCCGCGGCTGCGCGTGGCCCTGCTCACGCGTGAATACCCGCCGGAGGTGTACGGCGGTGCCGGGGTGCACGTCGCCTACCTGGCCCGCGAGCTGGCCAGCCTGGTCGACGTGACCGTGCACTGCCAGGGCGCCGACCGGCCTGACGCCGTGGCGCACCGGCCGTGGGACCACCTCGCCGGGGCGAACCCGGCGCTGGGCGTGATGTCGGCCGACCTGTCCATGACGGCGGCCACCGGATCGGCCGACGTGGTGCACTCGCACACCTGGTACGCGAACCTGGCAGGTCACCTGGCCGCGCTGCTGTACGGGGTGCCGCACGTGGTCACCGTGCATTCGCTGGAGCCGCTGCGGCCGTGGAAGGCCGAGCAGCTCGGCGGCGGTTACGCGCTGTCCTCGTGGTGCGAGCGGGTGGCCGTGGAGTCCGCCGCCGCGGTGGTGGCCGTGTCCGCGGGCATGCGGGACGACGTGCTGGCCGCCTACCCCGCGGTATCCCCGGACCGGGTGCGGGTCATCAGGAACGGGATCGACACGGCCGAGTATGCGCCGGACCCGGCGACCGGCGTGCTCGACGCCTACGGGGTGGACCCGGGCCGGCCGTCAGTGATCTTCGTGGGCCGGATCACCAGGCAGAAGGGCGTCCCGGTGCTGCTGCGGGCCGCGGCCGCGCTGGATCCGGCCGCCCAGCTCGTGCTGTGCGCCGGGCAGCCCGACACCGCCGAGCTCGCCGCCGAGGTCGAGGCCCTGGTGGCGGACCTGCGGGCCACGCGGTCCGGGGTGATCTGGATACCGGAGATGCTGCCCAAGCGCGCGGTGATCCAGCTGCTCTCGCACGCGACGGTGTTCGCCTGTCCCTCGCTCTACGAGCCGCTCGGCATCGTCAACCTGGAAGCGATGGCCTGTGGCACGGCGGTGGTGGCGTCGGCGGTCGGCGGGATCCCCGAGGTGGTGAGCGACGGCGTGACCGGGCTGCTGGTCCCGCCCGGCGACCCCGGCGCGCTGGCCGGTGCCCTCGGCGCGCTGATCGCGGACCCGGCGCGCGCGGCGGCACTCGGCCGGGCCGGGCGCGCGCGTGCCGTCGCCGAGTTCGGCTGGCCCGCGGTGGCCACGCAGACCGCGGCGCTGTACGCCGAGCTGGCTGGCTGACCGGTCCGCCCGGCCTTGGCGCGCCTGCTGAGGCCAGAAGAGGGCTATATCACACCTCAGTAGGGCTTCATGAGGATAACGGATGTGAGACCAGGTGGCAGGGAGTGCCCGGACGAACTACCGTGAGACCGTGCAAGACGGGGAGATCGTCGCAGCGATTGTCGCAGGGGATCCTGCCGGGCTAGCTGCTGCCTACGACAACTATGCGCCGGGGGTCTACGCCTACTGCCGGACGCTGCTCAGTGAGCCTGCCGACGCCGCCGACGCGGTGCAGGACACTTACGTCATCGCCGCGGCCAAGCTGGACGGGCTGCGCGAGCCGGACCGGCTCCGGCCGTGGCTGTATGCGGTGGCCCGCAACGAGTGCTTCCGCCGCCTGCGGGCGCGGGGCCTGTCCGCCCCGCTCGACGCGGCGGTGGAGGTGACCTCAGCCGAGCCGGGCGTGGAACTCGGCCCGGAACGGGAGGAGTTGCGCGACCTGGTGGTCGACGCGCTCTCCGGGCTGAACCCCTCGGACCGCGAAGTCATCGAGCTGAACCTGCGCCACGTGCTGGACGGCGAGGACCTGGCCGACGCCCTCGGCGTGTCCCGCAACCACGCGAGCGCGCTCGCGTCCCGGGCACGCAGCCAGTTCGAGGGGTCGCTGGGCGCGCTGCTTGTCGCCCGGACCGGCCGGGAGCAGTGCCAGGAACTGGACGACATCCTCGCGGGCTGGGACGGCGAGCTGACCATCCTGCTCCGCAAGCGGGTGAACCGGCACATCGAGCGCTGCGAGGTGTGCGGCCAGCGCAAGCGCCGCGAGCTGAGCGCGGCGATGCTGCTCAGCATGCTGCCGATGGTGGCGCTGCCGGCCGGGCTGCGCGAGCAGGTGCTCCGGCTGGTGGACGACGTCTCGCCGGTCGCGGCCGGGCACCGCGACCTGGTGGCCAGCCGGGCGGAGCCGTTCGACCGCTCGGGCTTCCCCAAGCCGGTCGCCACGCCGCGCCGGGTGTACGGGGTGCAGGCCCTGACCGTGGCCGCGTGCGTGGCCGCCGCGGCAGCCATACTGCTCGGCGCCGGCACCGTCCTCGTCCTGGACACGCTGCATCACAAGGGCTCGCCGGCGGCGGCAGCGGCGATCGTCGGGCCGGCCGCCGTCAGCCAGGCACCGCTGACCTCCGGGTCGGACCCGGTGTCGCCGTCGTCACCGTCCCACAAGGGCAGCGGCGGCAAGCACATCGGCCTGACGATCACGGTGTCCGGCTCACCGTCGGCCTCGGCCTCGGGCCCCTCGGGTTCTTCGCCGCGCGGCGGGTCGTCGCCGGCACCGGGCCGGTCCACGCAGCCCGGGAGCCCGAGCCCGTCCCCTTCGCCGGCCTCGCCATCGCCCAGCCCGTCGCCCACCCCGACCCCGTCGCCTTCTCCGTCGCCCACCCCGACCCCGACCCCGACCTCGACCGCTGGCGCGCTGCCGCGCTGAGCCAGACGGTGGGCGGGCTGTATTCCCGGTCGTGCACGCTGACCGCGCAGGGCGGCTGGGTCATTTAAAGCGTCGTGGATCCGCCGAACTCGGCGCGCAACTGCGGCTGCCGCCTGCGTCATCGCGGACAGCTTGCCGAACGCGACGTCGCGCGGCAGGTACTTCATCCCGCAGTCGGGGGCCAGCACGAGGCGCTCGGCGGCGACGTAGGGCAGCGCCCGGCGCACCCTGGCGGCCACCTCGCCGGCGGTCTCCACGGTGTGGTCACCGAGGTTGAGCACGCCAAGGATGACGGTCTTGCCGGTGAGCGCGGCGAGCACCGAGCAGTCAAGAGCGGACTGCGCGGTCTCGATCGACACCTGGTCGCACTCGGCCGCCGCCAGTTCGGGCAGGAACGAGTAGCCGGACGGGCGGTCGTGGATGATCGCCGCGTAGCCGAAGCACAGGTGCACGGCCGTGGTGCCGCTGACCCCCGCGAGCGCCCGGTTGAGCGCGGCCACGCCGTACTTGCGGGCCTCCTCCGGGCGGGCCTGCAGGTAGGGCTCGTCCAGCTGGACGATGTCGGCCCCGGCCGCGAACAGGTCCCTGACCTCTTCGTTCACCACCTCGGCGTAGGCCAGCGCCAGATCTTCGGTGCTCGCGTAATAGTCGTTTTGTGCCTGCTGCGCCATGGTGAACGGGCCCGGCACAGTGATCTTGATGGTTCTGTCACTGTGCGCGCGGAGGAAGGCCGCGTCTCCCGTCTCCACCGCGTGCTTGCGCCGGATCAGGCCGGTCACCCGCGGCACCGGGTTCGGGTGCCCGCTGCGGTCCAGCGCGGTGCCGGGGTTGTCGATGTCCACCCCGTCCAGGGCGGTGGCGAACCTGTTGGAGTAGCTCTCCCGGCACATCTCACCGTCGGTGACGATGTCGAGGCCGGCCTGCTCCTGGGCCAGGATGGCGAGCAGGGTCGCGTCCCGCTGCGCCTCGGCCAGGTGCGCCTGGTCCACCCGCCACAGTTCCCTGGCGCGGACCCGGGGCGGGAAGCGGTCACCCAGCCGCTCGCGGTCGATCAGCCAGTCCGGCTGGGGGTAGCTGCCCACAAGCGACGTAGGGAAGAGCATGCCGGACCTCCGCCAGTGACTGTTCGCTCGGAATCTCAGGGCTCTGGGGTGTCCGAGCGGCCCTGCTGCTCGGCCAGGAAACGCTCGAACTGGGCGCCGAGTTCGTCCGCGGTGGGCATCTCCGCGCCCGGCCCGCCCAGCAGCCCTTCCGCGGATTCGGCGTCCACGAACGCGTCGTACTGCCGTTCGAGGGCCTGCACCAGTTCGCTGATCTCGTCGGACGTTTCCACCTGACGGGCGATCTCCTCGTCGGTGCGCCGTGCCGCGTCCCGCAGCGCCTCGTCCGGCAGCGCCAGGCCGCTGGCCCTGGTCACGCATTCCAGCAGCGCCGCGGCTGCCGCCGGGTACGCCGCCTGGGCCAGGTAGTGCGGCACGTGCACGGCGAAGCCGCCCGCGGCCCGGTTCTCCTCGCCCAGGCGCAGTTCCAGCAGCGAGGCCGCGCTGCCCGGCACCTGCAGCCGGTCCACGACCGGCCGGGACCCGGCGGCCAGCTCGGGCCGGGTGCCGTGCGCGGTGACGCCCAGCGGGCGGGTGTGCGGCACGCCCATCGGGATGCCGTGGAACCCGAGCACAAGCTCGGCGCCGAGGCGGCTGCTCACGTTCGCCACGGCGCTGGTGAACCGCTCCCACTCGTGGTCGGGTTCCGGGCCGGTCAGCATCAGGAACGTCTTCCCCGCGCTGTCCGTGACCCGGTGGATAGCGAGTTCGGGTGCGTCGTAGGACTCCCAGTGGTCCTTGTCGTAGGTCATCGGCGGGCGGCGGGACCGGTAGTCGATCAGCCGGTCCACGTCGAACGTCACGACCGCCTCATGGTCCAGGCTGCCCATCAGGTGCGCGGTCAGCAGCCGGCGGGCCGCGCCGGCATCGATGAACCCGTCCAAGTAGTGCAGCAGGATTGCCCCGTCAAGCTTCGCCGCCCCTGGGTCGACCTGGTAGAGGTCCCCCCCATCCGGCACCATGCTCACAGCCTCCCAGCAGCGTTGGCCTCGTTACGGATGACAACCGTCGGGAGCCGGTCTTCAATCCCGCGGGCCTGTGCGCCAACGGTACCCGTGGTAACGCGCAGCCGCGACCCGGTAGCGCCGCCGCCGCGGGCCCGCACCACGCCCGGGCCGCCCGCGCCGCTGCGCCACGGGCCATCCGCGGCCTGGTCAGCCCGCGATCGCCGCGACCGCCCGGGCGGTGCGCACCGCCTGCGACAGGGAGTCGATGTCGTAGGCCCCGTGGTGCCGCTGGCCGTTGACGAAGAACGTGGGCGTGCCGGACACGCCGCCGAGGTCGGCGGTGTCCACGTCCTCGGCGATACGGGACGCGTGGGCGTGCTTACGCAGGTCACGGGCGAACTGCTCGACGTTCAGGCCCAGCCCGGCCGCGTAGCCGACCAGGTCAGCCGGGCGGAGCGCGTCCTGGTGCCGCAGCAGCGTGTCGTGCATCTCCCAGAACGCGCCCTGGGCGGCCGCGGCCTCCGCCGCCTCGGCCGCGAGCTGGGCGTGCGGGTGCACGTCGGTGAGCGGCAGGTGCCGCCAGACATACCGCACGTCACCGAAGCCAGCCAGCAGTTCCCGGATGGCTGGCTCGGCCCGGCCGCAGAAGGGGCATTCGAAGTCGCCGTACTCGACCAGGGTGACCGGAGCCGCCTTCGGGCCGCGGATGTGGTCCCGGCGCCGGTCGACCGGCGCGGCGAGGTCGATGATCACCGTGGCCGTGCCGAGCAGCGCCCGGGCCCGCAGCCGTTTCGGCAGCAGGCTGGTGACCCGGAACACCGCCCAGGTGAGCGCCGCCGCGACGATCGCCGCGGCCAGCACGCCCGCCTTGGCCTGGGCCAGTTGCTCGCCGTGGAAGGCGAGGGAGGCGATGAGCAGGGACACGGTGACCCCGACACCGGCGATCGTGCCCGCACCGGTCACCGCCGCCCAGCCGGCCGGCGGCTGGAGCCTGCCGCGGCTCGCCGCGGTCACCAGCCAGGCGGCACCCGCCGTCCCGGCCGGCTTGCCCAGCACGTACCCGGCGAGGATGCCAAGCGTCACCGGCGAGGTGAACGCGCGCGCCAGGAACGCCCCGCTGATCACCAGCCCGGCGTTGGCCAGCGCGAACAACGGCACGATCAGATAGCTGGCCCACGGGTGGAACGTGTCCTGCAGCCGCCCGTTCGGGGAGATGGACTCCGACAGGCCGATGCTGGCCGCCCTGGCCATCTCCGGCGTGGGCTGTTCACGGAACCGGCGGACCCGGGCGGTGGCCTGCTCCAGGTCGCTGCGGGCGGCCGGGTATGCCGGGGTGAGCAGGCCTATCACCAGGCCGGTGACCGCCGGGTCCACCCCGGACTTGAAGAACGCCGCCCACGCCGCCACGCCGAGCCCGGCGTACACCACGCCCTGCCGCAGGCCCGCCGTCCGGGCCGCGAACACGGCAGCGAGGGCGGTCAGCCCGGCCAGCAGCGCGGGCACGTCGATGTGGTGGCTGTAGACCAGCGCGATGACCACTATCGCGGTCAGGTCGTCCACCACGGCGAACGTCAGCAGGTAGGACCGCAGCCGGTCGGCGTTCTTCGGGCCGACCAGCGCGAGCATCCCCAGCGCGAAGGCGGTGTCGGTGGACATCGCGGTGCCCCAGCCGCCGGCCGACGGCTGCCCGGCGTTGACCGCCAGGAAGATCGCGACGGGCACGGCCATCCCGCCGAGGCCGGCCGCCAGCGGCACCGCCATCCGGCGCCGCTCGCGCAGTTCCCCCATGTCGAACTCGCGGCGCGCTTCCAGCCCGATCACCAGGAAGAAGAACGTCATCAGGCCGTTGTTGAGCCAGCCGTGCAGGTCCTGGGACACGCCGAAACCGCCCACGTGCAGCGACACCTGTGTCCCCCACAGCGACTCATACGAGCCGGCGTCCACGTTCGCCCAGATGAGCGCGGTGACCGTCGCGGCCAGCAGGACCGCCGCGCTGCCGGTCTCGGTGCGCAGGAACTGCCGCAGCGGGGTCTGCAGGTGCCGGGCCCACGCCGTCCGCCCGGCCGCGGCGGCGTCCGGCCCGGCCGCGCCGGGCGTCCGGCCCGGGCCGTGTCAGCGCTGCCGGGCCCTTGTCCCCATCGCCCCGCACCGGCTCCCCGGAACCCGGCACCGGCAGCGAATCAGGGGCCATGACGGCAGTCAATCACGCAGGTGACCTTGGACACAGGCGCGGCCGCTGCCGGGAAGTTAGTTGTAAGTTCACAATTATCGTCGTTGCTGGATGAACAGTGAGGAACACGTGCCGGAACTGAGCCGCAGGCGCCGGCTGCTCGTGCTGACCGTCTGCTGCTCCAGCCTGTTCATCGTCGGCCTCGACGCCACCATCGTGAACATCGCGCTGCCGTCGATCCAGCACGACCTGCACGCGCCGGTGTCCGGCCTGCAGTGGACGGTGGACGCCTACACGCTGGTCGTCGCGAGCTTCCTGATTCTGGCGGGTTCCACCGGCGACCGGGTCGGCCGGCGGCGCACGTTCCAGGTCGGCCTGGCCACGTTCACCCTCGGCTCGCTGCTGTGCAGCCTGGCGCCGAGCCTGGGCTGGCTGATCGCCTTCCGCGCGGTGCAGGCCATCGGCGGGTCCATGCTCAACCCGGTGGCGCTGTCCATCATCGCCAACACGTTCACCAACGACCGCGAGCGGGCCCGGGCACTCGGCGTCTGGGGTGCGGTGTTCGGCCTCAGCATGGCGCTGGGCCCGGTGGTCGGCGGCGTGCTCGTCGCCACCGTGGGCTGGCGGGGCATCTTCTGGGTCAACATCCCGGTGGGGATCGCGGCCATCGTGGCGACCGCGCTCGTGGTGCCGGAGTCCCGTGCCGCGCACGCCCGGCGGGTGGATCCGGTCGGCCAGGTGCTGATCATCGTGACGCTCGCCTCGCTGACCTACGCGATCATCGAGGGACCGCGGCACGGCTGGAGTTCGGCCATCATCCTCGGCCTGTTCTGCCTCTCGGCGGCCGCCGCGGCCGCCCTGGTCATCTACGAGCGGCGGCGCGAGGAGCCCCTGCTGGACCTGCGGTTCTTCCGCAGCGCGCCGTTCACCGGGGCCGTGGTGATCGCGATCACCGCGTTCTCGGCGCTGGCGGGCTTCCTGTTCCTCAACACGCTGTACCTGCAGGATGCCCGCCACCTCTCCGCGCTGCATGCGGGCCTGTACATGCTGCCGATGGCGGCGATGACCGTGCTGCTCGCACCGCTGTCCGGGCGGATCACCGGCCAGCGCGGGCCCCGGATCCCGCTGCTGGTGGCGGGCGTGATGACGACGGCCGGCGCGCTGCTGATGTCCGGTGTCACGGCCACCACGCCGGTGGCCTGGCTGATGCTGGCCTACGTCGTGCTCGGGATCGGGAACGGCATGGTCAACCCGCCGATCAGCAACACCGCTGTCTCCGGCATGCCCCGCTCCCAGGCCGGGGTGGCCGCTGCCGTGGCCTCGACCAGCCGCCAGGTGGGCAGCTCCCTGGGGGTCGCGCTGACCGGGTCGGCGGTAGCCTCGGGCCTGCACGGCTCGCTGCGCACCGGTTTCGTGCCGGCCAGCCATGCCGGCTGGCTGATCGTGGCCGGCTGCGGTGTGCTGGTGCTCGTGACGGGCCTGGCCACCAGCGGGCGCTGGGCACGTGCCACCGCCGAGCGCACGGCCGACAGGCTGATGCCCGAGGAGCCGAAGGTCCCGGCCACCGCCCCCTGATCCGCGCCGGGGCGGGCCGGGTCAGGTGCTGTCGGCGGGGGCGCTGATCAGCGAGAAGACCGCGCCGTGGTTGTCGGCCACGATGGCGATCCGCCCGTAGGGGCTGTCCCAGGCCGCGCGCACCGTGGATCCGCCCAGGCCGCTCACTGCCGCGACGGCCGCGTCGGTGTCCTCGACCGCGAAATAGGCCGACCAGTGCGCGGGCACCTCCGCGGGAAGGCCGCTGTCCAGTTCGCCGATCCCGCCGACCTCGCTGCCGCCGGATTTCAGCGTGGCGTAGCGGAACCTGGTGTCGCCGATGTCGCCGTACTCGAAGCCGAACACCGCCTGGTAGAAGGCCTTGTTGCCGTCGAAGTCGCGGCTGAGGTTCTCGTTCCAGGTCAGCGAGCCCGGCTCGTTCGCGAGCCGGACCCCGGTGTGCTGCCCGGCCTGCCAGAGGCCGAACACCGCGCCGCCCGGGTCGGCCGCCATCGCCATCCGCCCCTGCTCCATCACGTCCATCGGTTCCACGAGCACCTGACCACCGGACGCCTTGATCTTCGCGGCGGTCTCGTCCGCGTTGCTGGCGGCCAGGTACGTGGTCCACGCGGACGGCTCTTCGGCCGGCCCCATCTTCGGCCCGATCCCCGCCACCTGCCTGCCGTCCTTCAGGCACAGCGCGTACCCGCCGGCCTCAGGCGGCCCCGGATGCACCTCCCAGCCGAACAACTCCGCGTAGAACGCGCCCGCCTTTGCGATGTCTGCCACGCCCAGGTCCACCCAGCAGGGCGTGCCATCGCCCCAGGCGGTGTCCCTCGTCACCATGCTTTCATCCCCTAGGCCCAGGTCAGCGCGCCGGCCGCACCGACTTTAAGGGGACAGCATACGCATGCCGGTACCGGCGGTCAGCCGGGTCCGGCGAGGAGGGGAGCCTGTCAGGAGGAGTAACAGTAGGAGTCGCTCGAGGCGTCGCCGCCCTCCAGCCGCACCTGGTGCGCGCGGCGCCCGCGGAACGCCTCGCCCTCCAGGAAGAAGCGCTCGTCGAAGCTCACGCCGCCGCCCTCGCCGACGTCCAGCTTGGTCATCCAGGCGCCGACGCCGTCCGGGTAGAACTGCTCGTCCCAGGCGCCGTAGAGCGAGTTGGCGCTGAAGTAGACCCGCTTGCCGTCGCCGGAAACCTCGACCAGGTGCGGGCCGCCGGCCAGTGGCTGGTCCGGCCGGGCCGGGTGTCGCGACGCGCCCGACGATGCCGCCGCCAGCCGGACCGACGCCGACCTCGCGCCGGGTGGAACGGGTCGCTCACGGTCGTACCGTCGTTGCGGTTCGCCGGTGCCCCAGCACGAGACGTAGAGGAACCTGTCGTCCACGGACAGCGCCAGGTCGGTGACCAGCGGCGGAACGGCACCGAAATCCCATCATTTTGCCAGCAGACCCGCGGCGGCCGTGCGCGGCCTGGCGCTGGCGCGATGGCGGGGAACATGGTAGATCTTATGCTTGGCTGCCCGCCCACTGGCCGTCGTGTTCGTGCCAGACCCAGATCGACGCGGACAGGTCCTCGACGCTGACCACCACGCCGACGAAGCCGTACTGTGCGGGCCGGGTATACGTGTGCCGGGCGCAGTTCCGCGCCATCTGGTGCTCGTCGACTAAGGTCCACGGTCTGCACGTGGCGGCGCGTGCTCATGTCCCAGAAGTGCAGCCGGTGCCCGTACTTGCTGCCGAGCAGCATGTTCCGCCACGATCCCGTCCTCGCTCATATCGCCGATGTGGCTGCCCCACCGGACGTGACGATCGCGGAAGTCGTTCACCAGCAACGTCGTAGGCCAGTACTCCGTGGTCCGGCGCGAACTGGCCGAGCACGTCGAACGAGGCGTGGCTCGAGCAGCGCGACCCCGCCGGGACCCTCGGCGCCGTTGCCGCCGCCCAGGCGCAGGACAAAAAAGTATCCGGAGGCGCGTGCACCGTGTGCGAGCGCGAAGCTTTCGCGCGCTTGCCCAGTTCCTCCGGGCCGAGCACCTTCACGACCTTGGGGGCCGCCGGGCTCTCCAGGGTGTCCAGGATGTAGATGCGCGAGGACCGGATGCCGGGGACGACCAGGTAGCGCCGGTCGCCGTGGGTATGCGAACCGGTCGGGCACAGCGCGCTCGAGCAGGCGTTCCAGCCGAAGTGGTGCAGTTCGTCGCCAAGGTTCGGCAGCTCGGTATAGCCGACCACGGTGCCGTACGCGGCGGACCCGGGGTCGGTGTCCACCACCGCGATCCCATCGGGCTTGTCCGCCGGGCGGGAGAACGTCGCCACGTAGGCGAGCTTCTCCGGCGGCGGCCGGCCGCGTCGCGGGGGGAGCGGTAGAACGTGGGGTCGTGGTGGTGGTGCTCATCTGTCATGGGGCAACCTTTCACCAGTGGTCCTTCGCGGAAGCTTCGCGCTCGCCTGCCGGCCCTGTCAACCATTCCCCGTCAGGCTAATATATATTTCCGACCTGATAACCAGATAAGACGCGCTACGACGGCCCGCGGCCCCCAGGATCCAGCGCGCGCCCGGATCCGGGGCCGGTCAGGTGACGAGGAGCCAGCCGCCCAGGGCCAGCGAGCCCACGGCGACCAGGAAGAACGCCCCGGTCCACAGCCCGCCGGGCAGGCCGGTGAGCCGGGCGAGCTGGTCGGCGTCGTTCGACGGGCCGCGGCGGCGGCGCCGGTCACGCTGCAGTTCGAGCACAGGCCGCACCCCGCCGAACAACAGCAGCCACGTCATCGTGTACCCGAGCGCGGCCGCCGCCACGGCGGACCGCTGCCACAGGACCGCCACGATCACCGCCCCGGCAACCACGACGGCCAGCAGGCCGTAGGCGTTGCGGATGACGAACGCGAGGCCGGCCAGGCCCGCCAGGCTGAGTACCAGCACCGCCAGCAGGTGGCCGGTGGCCAGCAGCGCCGCGCCGCCCAGGCCGAGCAGCGGCGCGGCCAGGTAGCCGGCCAGTGCGGTGAGGACGATGCCAGGGCCGGACGGGCTGCCCGCGGTCACCGTCACGCCGGCGGAGGTGTGCAGCACCCGCACCCCGTGCAGCCGCCTGCCGGTCGCCACCGCGGCCAGCGCGTGGCCGCCTTCGTGCGCGATGGTCACCACGGTGCGGGCCACCGGCCAGGCCCGGCGCGAGGCCACCGCGGCCGCCGCGAGCAGGCCGGTACCCAGGATCAGCAGGTGTGACGGCGGCTGCCCCTGCCGGTCGGCCCAGGCCGCGAGGTGGTGCCACAGATGGTCCAGGGGCACCGCGGTCATGCTCACATAGTGCCAGCCGCACCGGACTGAATGGGCAGGGAGGCCAGGGCACTCGTCAGCGGCGGGAGAGCGTATCGATCCTGGCGACCTGGTCCGGCTCCAGCGTGAAGCGCATCAGGTCGAAGTTGGCGGTGATCCGCTCCGGATTCACCGACTTGGGGATCACCGTGATGCCGTGCTCGATGTGCCAGCGCAGCACCACCTGCGCAGTCGTGACACCGTAAACCTTGGCGATGTCCACCAGCACCGGGTCCGCCAGGTTGGTGCCCTTGAGCGGGCTGTAGCCCTCCACCGCGACGCCCCGCTGGGCGTGCGCGGCGAGCAGGGCCGGGTCGTGCCGGGCGGGGCTCCACGGGATCTGGTTGACCGCCGGCGCCTCGCCGCACACCTCGGACAGCCGGTCGATCTGGGCGAGCGAGTAGTTGCTCACCCCCACCGCGCGGGCCCGGCCCTCATCCCGCAGCATGATGAACTCCTGCCAGACATGGCACAGCTTGCGCCCCGGGGGCGGCGAGTGCACCAGCCACAGGTCCACGTGGGTGGTGCCCAGTGCACGCAGGCTCGCCGCGAGCGTGGCCCGCTCCCGGTCGGCGCGGCTGGACGGCAGCTTGGTGGTGAGGAACACCGCGCCGCGGTCCACGCCGCTGTCCGTCAGCGCGCGGCCCACCTCGGCCTCGTTGCCGTACATCGTCGCGGTGTCGATGTGCCGGTAGCCGGCCCGCAGGGCGGCCAGCACCGCCTGGCGTCCCGCCCGGCCGCGGAGCTGCCACGTGCCAAACCCGATCATCGGCATCTCGACGCCGCCGGGCAACGAGCTGGCCGGTACTGCCACCGCCTCGGTCATGAGACTCAGTGTGCCCCGCGGCGGTGGGGTCACACCATAGCCGTCCCGGTCCGGGTGGCCAGGTCCGCGAACAGTTCCATCAGCCGCGCCGTCACCGGCCCGGGCTTGCCGTCGCCGATGGCGCGGCCGTCGATCGCGGTGACCGGCGCCAGGCCGCCCATCGTGCCGGTGACGAACACCTCGCCGGCGTTGTAGAAGTCGGTCAGGCTGAAGTCGCGGACATCGCAGGGCAGGCCGGCCTGCGCGGCGAGTTCGAGCACCGTCGCGCGGGTGATCCCCTCCGGGCAGGCGAGCGCCGCCGGCGTGCCCAGCCGCCCGCCGGTGACCAGGAAAAGGTGGGTGGCGTTGGTCTCGGCGACGAATCCGCGATGGTCGAGCATCAGCGCATCGTCGGCGCCCGCGGCGTTCGCCTCGATCTTGGCCAGGATCGAGGGCAGCAGGTTGTTGTGGTGGATCTTCGGATCCAGGCAGTCCGGCGGGGGCCGCCGCACGCTGGAGGTGATCAGGGTGATCCCGGCCAGGTCGTAGACGGGCGCCTTGTGTTCGGCGAGCACGATCAGAGTCGGCCCGGACCGGTTCAGCCGCGGATCCATCCCGCTGGTGACCTTCTCGCCCCGGGTGAGCGTGAGCCTGATGTGCACGTTGTCGGTCATCCCGTTCGCGCGCAGGGTCCGCCGCACCTGCTCGGTGATCTCCTCGTCGGAGGGCACGATGTCGAACGCGAGCGCCTTCGCCGAGCGCCGCAGCCGGGCCAGGTGCTCGGCCAGCCGGAAGATGCGCCCCTGGTACAGGCGCAGGCCCTCCCAGACCGCGTCGCCGCCCTGAACGGCGGAGTCGAACGGGCTGACCGCCGCCTCATTGCGGTGGGTGAGGCGGCCGCCCACGTTCACGATGACGTCGAGATTGCGCTCGTCGAGAGCCTGGAGCACGGTTCCTCCTTCGCTTCCTGTGCCGCTGTGCCGCTGTGCCCCGTGCCGCGACCGCCGTGCGTGCCCCGTTCCCGGGCCGTCCTCAGGGCCGGGCGGCCAGCAGGCGGCGGGCGTGCAGCCGCTCGTAGTACGGCCGGCACCGTTCGGCCAGTTGCGCGAGCCCGGCCGGCAGCGCCTGCCGGGGTGCGTGGTAGGGCCCGAATCCGGTGGACCGCCACACGCTCCCATACCAGTGCGGGCCCCACACCCCGTCGGTATCCCGCGGACCGGCCGGCCACGACAGCATCGCCGGGGTGAAGCCGATGCCGAGCGCCGCGCACAGCGCGCGCAGTATCCCTTCGGGGTTCTCCAGCAGGTCCCGCGAGTCGATCACGGGACCGGGCCAGGCGTCGAAGATCTCCGCCTGCTGCACGATCCCCAGGTCGGCCAGGGTCGGCTCCGACCGTACCTTGGCGTACGAGGCGAGCAGTTCGGCCGGGTCCCGGAGCAGGTAGGCGTGGCGCAGTGGCGCCAGCGCCATCCGGTCCACCTCGGGCAGCAGGTGGTGGGTCATGTGCTTGCCGTAGTACACGCTCTTGCCCGCCGGGAGCGGCGCCGTGGCGAGGTCGTCGAGCACCTCGCGCCAGCCATTGGGCATGCTGGCCAGGATCTCGTTACGGCCGGGGTGGCTGATGCCGGTCCTGGCCAGGTAGAACGCGTACAGCGGCTCGTCCGCCACGATGGTGTCCGGCCGGTTCCCGAACGACCGCATCAGCGCGGTCGAGACGGTGCGCGGGCCGGACCACATCGCGATCCGGACCACGGGCTGGGTCAGAGCTTCACCACCGAGCGGAGCACGTCGCCGCGCTGCATCTTGGTAAAGGAGTCCTCGATGCCATCCAGCGTGATCGTCTCCGAGACGAACTTCTCCAGCGGCAGCCGGCCCTGCAGGTACAGCCCGGTGAGCATGGGGAAGTCGCGTTCCGGCAGGCAGTCGCCGTACCAGGAGGACTTCAGCGCGCCACCGCGGCCGAACAGGTCGAGCAGCGGCAGTTCGATGCGCATGTCCGGGGTCGGCACGCCGACCTGGACCAGCACCCCGGCCAGGTCCCTGGCGTAGAACGCCTGCCGGTAGGTGTCCGGGCGGCCCACCGCCTCGATCACCACGTCGGCGCCGTTGCCGCCGGTCAGTGCCTGGATCTCGGCAACCGGGTCGGCCTCGCGCGAGTTGACCACGTGGGTGGCACCGAACTGGCGCGCCCACTCCAGCTTCCGCGGGTCGACGTCGACCGCGATGATCGTGTGCGCCCCGGCCAGGCGCGCTCCCAGCACCGCCGCGTCGCCCACGCCGCCGCAGCCGATCACGGCCACCGAGTCGCCCCGGCTCACCCCGCCGGTGTTGATCGCCGCGCCGAGGCCCGCCATCACGCCGCAGCCCAGCAGGCCGGCCACCTCCGGCGGGACCGCCGGGTCGACCTTGGTGCACTGGCCGGCGGCGACGAGGGTCTGCTCGGCGAACGCGCCGATGCCCAGTGCGGGCGACAGCGGGGTGCCGTCCTCCAGGGTCATCTTCTGCTCGGCGTTGTGCGTGGCGAAGCAGTACCACGGACGGCCCCGCTTGCAGGCGCGGCACTGGCCGCACACCGCGCGCCAGTTCAGGATGACGAAGTCGCCCGGGGCGACGGCGGTCACCCCGGGACCTACGGCATCGACCACGCCGGCCGCCTCGTGGCCAAGCAGGTAGGGGAAGTCCTCCCCGATGCCGCCCTCCCGGTAGTGCAGGTCGGTGTGGCAGACGCCGCACGCCTGCACCCGCACCCGCGCCTCGCCCGGCCCGGGATCGGGCACCAGCACGGTGGTGACCTCGACCGGTTCTCCCTTTGCTCGGGCGATGACGCCCCGCACGCTAGTTGTCATCCCGCTATCGTCTTGCATCCCCCTGCCGTAGCCAAGACCGGGGTCCCCGAGGTCCTTGCAGGTTGATCAGGCCCCCGGCCCGGAGAAGGGGCGCCGGAGGGTGACCTCGGCGCGGACAGAACTCCGCGCCGGGGTCACCCACCGCCACCTGCGGTCATGTGATCGCCAGCCCCGCCCCGGGCATCACTCTCGTCTCTGGGACCACTCTCGTCCCTACCGGCAAACCCCGTCGCCTCAACGTTCCGTGCCGGGGGAGTATTTTGAATACAACAACCTTAAATGTTTGGGGGGACGAGGCGGCGGGGTGGCACATGACCGTGCGGGATGGTTCCGCGAAGGAAGACCGATGATCCGCCCGGTGGAGCGGCCGGTGCCGCTGCGCCAGTCGGTCTACGAGGCACTGGTCGAGCTGGTCATCGCGGGACGGCTCACTGCCGGGCAGCACCTGGTGGAGACCGAGCTGGCACGCCAGCTCGGGGTGAGCCGCCAGCCCGTGCGCGAGGCACTGCACCGGCTGGAGGCCGAGGGCTGGGTCGACCTGCGGCCCAACCAGGGCGCGTTCGTGCACGTGCCCACGGACCAGGAGGTGGACCAGCTCCTGGACGTGCGGGAACTGCTGGAGGTGGAGACCGCCCGGCTGGCGGCGCGGACGGTGACCGCGGATCAGCTGGCCCGGCTGCGGGCCATCTGCCGCGACGGTGCGGCCGCGGTGGCCTCGGGTGACACCGCGCGCTTCGTGACGCTGAACAACAGCTTCCACGCCGCGCTGGCGGAGGTCGGGGGCAACGCGGTCCTGGCCGAGCTGAGCGCGATCGTCGGCCGCCGGGCGCGCTGGTACTACCGGCTGGTGGCGCCGATGCGCGAGCACGAGTCGTGCGCCGAGCACCTGGCCATGGTCGAGGCGATCGAGGCCGGCGACGGCGAGCAGGCGGCCAAGGTCGCCCGCGGCCACGTCGAGCGCACCCGCAACGCCTACCACCGCCCCGCCTGAGTACCCCCGCCTGCACCCCCCCGCAACCACCCGACGCCACCATCCCGCGCAACCAGCCGGCGCCACCGCCCCGCCTGAGCACGCTCCCTCGCGCCACTACCCCGCGCCACCCACCCCGCGCCACCACCCCCACGCCACCACCCGCCGGAGGCGGACGTTTGTGGTGGTTGGCACTCCACCCACATTCTTTTGTGGTCAGCGTGCCAACCACCACAATTGCGGTGAGCCCGGAGAGGGATGACGCCGGGTCAGGGAAGGCGGACGACGCTTACCGGGTCGGAAGAGTCGGGGTCCTGGGCGTTGTCGATCAGCTCGATCTCGCCCCGGTCCGACATGACGTGGAACGTGCCGTCCGACCGGTACTCACGGATCACGGTGGTGGTCCCGTCGGCGTGGGTGTACCGCTCCTCGGAGTAGGCGTCCGTGGCGTGCCTGCTCGCGTCCACCGCGGCCTCGTCCCGCCACTCGAACCGGTACGGGGCCAGCGGCAGCCGCAACTCGTAGGGAAAGCGCTCGGTCATCGCCGCTCCGTTGCCATGGTCCCTGGCCCAGCCCGTGATCGCGGGTACCCCCATGATCGCGGACGTTCCCCGGGCGGCCGGCGCCGGGGAACCATCCGCGATCATGTCCGATGTGTCAGCCGGTCAGGCGTTGACCGGCCTGGCTCGCGCCTGCTCTTTCATTTCCCCCTTACGTACCGCGGCGACCATCTGATCCTCGGTCGGCCGCTTACAGAAGAAGGTGACGGTCAGCGCGGCCAGCGCGCCGAGTGCCGCGCCGAAGTAGAAGCCGCGTATCCAGTGGAAGTTCGGGTTCCCGTACAGGGTGCCGGTCATGATCAGCGCGGCGACGCCGCCGGCGAAGCTGCCGCCGAGCGCCTTGAACGCGTAGATCGAGCCGTAGTTGATCGCGTTGTTGGTCTCGCCGTAGTAGTCCGCCACCAGGGCCGCCGTCATCGGGAAGTTGGCGCCGGACAGGCCGCCGGAGATGACCGCGCAGATGACGAACAGTGGTTTGTTGTGGGCCGAGCCCGCGTAGAACGCGAGCAACTGGAAGACCACGTTGCCCGAGTACGCGTAGATCATCGTCCTTCTTCGGCCGATGAACTCGGAGATGTACCCGTAGACCGGCCGGAACAGCCCGTCGGCGAGGGAGAAGCCGGCGAAGCCGACCACCGCGGCGGCCGTCCCGAGCCCTTCCGCCTGGGCGAAGCCGTAGTAGTACGCGACGCCGAACAGGGAGCAGCCGATGTACAGGGCGTACTGGATGCCGATCCATTTGGCCTGCGGGGTGCGCCACATCTGGCCCAGGTTGTAGTGCCGCAGCGCGGGCGGGTTGTTCCGCAGGTCACGGGTGCTGTGCTTCTGCCAGTTGAGCGGGTCGATCTCCTTCGGCCACCAGTTCTTCGGCGGGTCCTTCATGAAGAACCCGGCCCCGCAGATGCCGACCGTCATGATGATCGCCTGGATCCAGATGTAGTGCTTGAGGGTGCTTGGGCTCATCGTGATGGCGCCGCCGCCGCTGCTGGCCGCGCCGATCGCGAAGATGAACGGCACCGCGCCGTAGGCCCAGCCGCCGTTGACGAACCCGGTCCGCCAGCCCTTCTTCTCCGGATACCACTTGGCCACGATGTTGATGCAGCTCGAGTACACCATCCCGGAGCCGATGCCGCCGAGCACGGCGTACCCGACGTAGGCCTCCCAGATCGAGGTGGACTGCGCCAGGATGCCGTACCCGACGACACCGCAGACGATGCCGCCGATGATTACCGCCCACCGGACGTTGATGATCCCCCGGTTGCGCAGGATCCCGGTGAAGATCTGCACGAACGACTCGAAGATGACGAAGAACGAGAACGCCCAGAACACCGGTCCCGGGCCCCAGCCGTGCACCTTGGCCAGGGAGCCGTTCAGCGCGCCCCAGGTGTACTCGAGCAGGCCGGCCAGGCACATGGCCAGCCACGCGGCCATGATCGGCACCCAGCGGCCCCGGCCGAGGATGTCTCTTGGGGTTTCACCGACGCGGAACACCCGGCCGGTTGAGTTGGTTACTTCTTGGAAAGCTACGCTTCCGCTAACTGCGGCCATCGGTCGCCACCGATTCCTCTCGTATGCGACGCGAGTGGGCTAAGTCCCCGGACCCTGGAACCGGGCCGGGCGTACGTGGAACCGTCCCGATGGACCGCGGGACGGATCGGAGGGTTCGCGTAGGTCTCGGCTGACTGGTCGCGGGTCGTAACCCGTGGCCCAGCCGGGTAGGGCAGGGGCGTCGCGCTGGTCGCTGGCAGGTGTCCGCGGGGCGCCCCTGATCCGCCGGGTGCGGTGGCGCGCGGGATCCATGGCCCAGGCCGTGCGGTATCCGGTGGCTGCGGTTTACTCGCCGGTCCGCCATTTCGCCTCCAGATTCGGCCCCGCCGCTACGGGCCGGGCCTCACTCCTCCAGTCCGAGCACCCGGAACAGATCGCGCCGGGCCGGCCCGTCGTGAGCCGCCTCGAAGAGTTCGTCGAGCCCCCAGCCCGCTTCGGTCAGCAGGTCCCGGGCCTGGTCGAAGAGTGGTGAGCGCTCGGCGGGGGGCACCGTCTTGAGCACCAGGTGCCCGACCACTTCGACGACCGCCTCGCGCATCAGCACCCGCCGCTCGCCGCGCGGCCGGGCCACGCCCGCCATCAGCGGGATGATCGTGCGCGAGCCCGGCCCCAGCCCGTTGCCGTTGTCCGGTCCGGTCATGGCTGCCCTCCCGGCGACCGCGCCCCCGGCGGCTGGGCTTCCGGCTGGCCGGCCGCGGACAGTTCCGCCCGCAGCCGTTCGACCTCGCCGGGCCGGGCCAGGTCGATGATCTCGACCAGCGAGAACGCCCGGCCGCCCGGTGAGCCGTCGCCCAGCACGACCGGATCCGACTCGTGGAACACCTCGAACCGCGGGCTGGCCGCCTTGGGCCCGACGGCCAGCACGTAACGCAGCACCGCCTGCCGGTCGGGCAGGTATCGCTGCTGGTGACCGTTGTCGAAGCGGATCTGCCATTGCGCGGACATCGCCGTCCCTGGTGCTGCTGGCCTGCGGGCGGTGGCTCCCCGGTCGGTTGGCGTCAGTGGGGTGCGGAGAGGGCGGCGGCGCTAGGCGCCGACGCCACGGTTGAGCGGCATGGAGTAGGTCTCGTCCCGCATCCGCTTGTGGTGCTCGGGGTCCTCGCCCGCGCGCAGTTCGGCGGGCACGTCCATGCCGATCGTTTCCCAGTTGCGGTTGGCCTGTTCCTGGATGGTCGCGATGTGCTCGGCCAGCATGTGCCCGAACCGGCCCTGCATGGCCAGGTAGTCGGTCACCGGGCGCTGCACCGGCGGGTGGAAGTAGTGGTACTTGCGCTCCTGCGGGTCGTACTCCCAGACCGGGAACAGGCCCGCCTCCACCACCCGGCGGCCGATCTCCACGGTCATCGAGGTCTGGTAGACCCAGCCCTTCTGGCACGGCGTGAAGCAGTGCATGAACGCCGCGCCGCGGTGGTTGAGCCCCTTGCGGGTCTTGTTGATGAGGTCCACCGGGTAGCCGACCGTTCCGGTGGCCACGTAGCAGTGCGGGTGCCCCTCGGCCATCATCCTGGCCAGGTTCTTCGGCGGCAGCCTGGTCCCTTCCGGGATGGCCTTGCCGAACGGCGTGAACGTGGTCATGCTGCCGTACGGCGTGGTGGGCGACACCTGGATGCCGGTGTTGGCGTAGCACTCGTTGTCGTAACAGATGAACAGGGCGTCGTGGTTGCGGTACAGGGCGCCGGAGATGGAGCCGAGCCCGATGTCCGAGGCGCTGCCGTCGCCCGCCATCACGATGATGTTCGGGTACGGGCCCGGGTGACGGCCCTTCCTGATCAGCGCCTCGTACCCGGCGGCCATGCCCGCGGTGAACGACCCGCCGCTGGCGATGGGCGTGTGCGCCCACGGCACCGTGTACGGGGTGCACAGGTAGGTCGAGTTCGCCACGTACATGCACCCGGTGGGCCCGGCCACCACGGTGTCCTGGCCGGCCGCCTTGAGCACCCAGCGGTACTCGATCGCGGGCCCGCAGCCGGCGCAGGTGCGGTGGCCGGCCTGGTAGGGGTCTTCCTCCGGGGTGTCGGGCAGGTAGTGGCGGTCGCGGCCCGCGGAGTCGTCGGTGGCGGCGCCCCGGCCCTCCTCCTCCAGCAGCGGGAGGAACTGGCGGATAACTTCCTTGGCCATCGGTGGCTCCTCAGTCTTCGAATCCGACCCAGTGCGCGGGCTTCTCGACCGCGCCGCGCTCGATCGCCTGGGTGAGCTTGCCGGCCATCCACTCGAACTCGGCCGCGGGCACGGTCTCGCCGCCCAGCCCGGCCATGAACGAGGTCACCAGCGGGCGGTTCTCCGCGTGGTACAGGGCGGTGGTCACGTCCGGGGCGAGGATGCCCCCGTAGGTGGAGCCGCCGAGGCCGAGGTTGGTCTCCACCACCCCCACGGCCTTGACGCCGCGCAGCGCCGCGCGCAGATCGTCGCTGGGGAACGGCCGGACCCACATCAGCCTGGCCATCCCGATCTTGATGCCGCGCTCGCGAAGCAGCCGGATCGCCGCCCGGCAGGTGACCGCGTGCCCGCCGGAGATGACAATGGCGATATCGGCGTCGTCGAGCATGTACTCCTCGACGAAGTGCGCGTAGTGCCGCCCGAACGCCGCGCCGAACTCGTCGGTCTTCTGCCGGATCACCGGGATCGCATCCTCCATCGCCCGGGCCCGCTCGAGCTGCAGCGGCGGCCCCTGCGAGGGGTGGATCTGCGGGCCGTGCGACACCGGATGCCGCGGGTCCAGCGGAAACGGCAGCCGGTACGGCGGCAGGTAGGCGTCCACCTGCGCGGCGGACGGCATCTCCACCTCGCCGGCGATGTGCGACACGAAGTACCCGTCCTGCACCACCATCTGCGGCAGCAGCACCCGCGGGTCCTCGCCGATCGCCATCCCGATCAGCGTCTTGTCGAACACCTCCTGCGGGGTCGCGGCCCAGCCCATCAGCCAGCCCATGTCCCGGGTGCACAGCGCGTCGGTGTGCTCGGAGCCGAAGTCGCCGGGCGGGTCCAGGGTGCGGTCGGCGATCGACATGTGGATCGGGATGCGCGCCCCGGAGATGATCGAGTACATCTCGTAGGCGTAGGTCACGCCCACGCCGGAGGACCCGGTGAACGCCCGCGCCCCGCACGATCCCGCGCCGAACGCGGCCGAGAGCTGGGAGTGCTCCCCGTCAGCCACGAAGTACTCAGCGTCGAGGAGCCCGTCGGCGATGAACTGCGACAGGTTCATCATGATCGCGGTGTACGGGCGGATCGGGTATGCCGTGATCACGTCCACGTTGGCGTACAGCGCGGCGTAGGCCGCCGCCGCGCACCCGTTCAGCCGCTTGCGGGTGCCGGCCAGGCCGGCGAGCATCGTGATCCCGTCGGGGGTCCTGCTGCCCGGGCCGTAGTCAGGCTCGGGCGCCCAGGCGCCCTCCACATGAACCGTGGTCATGACCTCACCCCGGAGTCTCCGTTCGGCGTAGGAGTGGTCTTGCCGTTGCCGCGCTGCGCACGCTGGCCGTTGCCGGCCTGGCCGGCGCGGGCCGCGTCGTACTCGGCGATGGTCTCCTCGATGAGCTGCTTGGTGAACGCCGACTGCTCGGCGTGCGCCCCGTCGTAGGGCGCGAACGCGGTCTCCATCCGGACCACGTCGGCCGGGTCGTCGAAGTCCAGTTCCGGTGCCTTCTCCAGGCAGCCGGTCGGGCATTCCTGCACGCAGACCAGGCAGCCCTTGCAGTACGTGGTGCGGATCGAGTAGTGCCCGTTCTCCCTGGCGTCGCGCAGCACGCTCACGTCGGGGCAGACGATGTAGCAGTTGTCGCAGCCGTTGCACACCCCGCAGCTCATGCAGCGGTCGGACTCCGCGATCGCCTCGTCCCGGCTGTAGGCCAGGGTGACCTCGACCTTCTGGCTGGCGCGGCGCTGCTCCGGCGGGGTCAGCGGGATCGGCATCCGCGGCGCGTGCCGGAAGTACGCCGGGTTCAGCCCCTGGTACGGCATGATCTCGACGTCCGGCTCACCGGCCAGCTCCTGGGCGGTGAGCAGCCGGTCGATGTCGCGTGCCGCCCGCTTCCCGTCGCCGAGCGCGTCCACCACCATGGACGGCCCGCGCATCACGTCGCCGCCCACGAATACGTTGCCCTCGACCCGGCCGTGCTCGTCGGCGGTGATCACCCCGCCGTCGCTGAGGTACTCGGGCAGCCACGCGAGCTGCTGGAGCTGGCCGATCGCGATCATGATCGTGTCGCAGGCCACCTCCCGCTCGGTACCGGGCACCAGCCGCGGCACCACGGCCCCGCTGTCGTCCTTCGCCAGCGCGGCGTCGCACAGCACGGCCCCGGTGACATGGTCATCCTCGGAAAGCACCCGGACCAGCGCGCTGTTCGGGGCGAACGCGACTCCTTCGTCCCGCGCCTGCTCCAGGTCCTCTGGAACGATGACCAGTTCTGCTTCAGATTCCAGCGAAACGATCGTTGCGTGGCCGCCGCCCAGCCTGATCGCTGATCTGGCTGCGTCCGATGCGGTGTTGCCGCCGCCGATCACCAGGACCTGGCTGCCCACGGTGACCGGACGGCCCAGGCCGGCCTCGCGGAGGAACTCAAGCGCGCCGACAACCCCGCGCGACCCGATGCCGTCCACCGGAAGCCGGCGGCCCACGTCCTGGCCGAGGGCCATGAACGCGGCCGGGTAACCGCGCAGCTCCGCCCAGCTGACGTCCTCGCCCGCGCGGACACCGCAGCGGATCTCGATGCCGCCGAGCGAGAGCAGCTTGGCGATCTCGGCGTCCAGGATCTCCTCAGGCAGGTGCCAGTGCGGGATACCGGCCCGCAGCATCCCGCCCGGCTTCTCCAGCGCCTCGAAGATCACCGAGGAGTACCCGCGCCGCCGCAGGTGGTACGCGCACGCCAGGCCCGCGGGCCCGGAGCCGACGATCGCCACGGTGGTGCCGTTCAGGGCGGGCAACCCGCCGGCGATCGGGTTCTCGGTCAGTGCGAGCCCGTAGTCGCCGAGGAACCGTTCCACGCTGCGGATCCCGATCGGCTCGTCGTGCTCGCCGCGGTTGCAGGCGGTCTCGCACGGGTGGTAGCAGACCCGCCCGGTGATCGAGGGCATCGGGTTGTCCTCGAGGATCGTGAGGTACCCGTCGAGGAAACGCTCGTGCTTGACGAAGTCCAGGTACTTCTGGATCTGCTCGCCGGTCGGGCAGGCGTTGTTGCACGGCGGCGTCTTGTCCCGGTAGACCGGCCGGTAGAACCTGAAGTTGCCGGTGGGGAACAGCCGCTGGCCTTCCTTTTCCGTCGGCGGGGGAGTCACTCCCGCGATGGGGAGTTGCAGGTGCGGCGGAATCCGGGTGCCGCGTACGGACATGAGAAACTCCTCGGCGTTGCGCGGTCAGCGGGCAGCGTGAGCGGCGGCGGCCGGTGCGGTCCCGTCCGTCTCGGTGGTCTCGGGCTTCGCGGTCGCGGCGAACTCGACCACACTGTGGTGGGCCACGCCGCGCAACATCGCGTCGCGGTCGGCGACCACGTCGGCGACGGCGTCCACCGGCAGCTCGCCGGTGGCGGCCACCAGCGCCCCGATGAGCGGCGCGGCGACGCCCAGCCCGATCGCGAGCCGTTCCTCCGCGCCCTCGGTGGACATCCGGTCGAGGGCCAGCTCGGAGAGGTTGCGGACGAACATCCACGGGCTGCTGCCGCGTTGCTCGGCGAGGCCGACCGCGTCCACCACAACGAACTTGGCCAGCTTGGCCCGCATCTCCTCGGGCAGGAACTTCAGCAGGTACTCCGGGTCGCGCGTGGAGTTGATCACGAGGACGCCGCTGTGCTCGGGAGTGCCGCGGAGGAAGTTGACCGCCTTGATGATCGTTTCCTCGACCAGCACGACCCAGTCCGGGCGCGGGTTCTCGTACACGAACCGGTCCACGATCGGCGAGTCACCGAACCGCGCGTACCGGCGGACCAGGCAGTTCGTCCGGTCCGGGTCGTCTACGTAGTCACTGACGTTGTCGGCATGGAAGCCGAGGGCGCGGGCCGCCGTCGCGATGCACGAGGAGACGTCGCGCGCCTCCTTGTCCATAATGATTCCGCGGGACCAGACCGTGAGTTCGTGGTACACAGGCCACTTCCCAGATTGTATACCGTCGGCAGGATACTGACATGCTAGACGCCTGAGCAGTGACGTCAAGGGGGGCGGACCCGGTAGCGGCAACAGCAGACTGGCACCCCGGCACAACGCCGTCTGCCGGTCCACCGCAGCCCGCTCGCGCCTCAGCCAGGCGCGGCGGGGAAACGCGAGAGGTGGTTCCGCGAGGCCGGCGTGGTTCGGGGATGGCTGCCGGAGCTGATTGCGTTGCGAACCGTGAATCCGCATCCCGTCACGCTCTGGAAGATGCTGCGAACGCCCGGTCGTCGATGCCCTGGTACGCGGGGGATGGATGGCCTTACCAGCGGGAAGGCGGGGGACCGGCCGGGGCGAAAAGGGGGGCGGGGTCTGTGCTGGTGCCTCATGATGGAGTGACTTCCAACAGGTCGCGGCGGCAGCCAGCGAGGTGTCCGGGGACTGGAGAGGGAGCATGAGCGACAGCGGTTCGGAGCCCCCTCGGGACCCGCGCTGGCGCCTGCCCGCCCCCGTCGCCGATCAGGATTCTGCCCCGGATAGCCGGGCAGCCGATTCCGACGGACGGTACCAGCCGGCCGGGCGCGGTGACCTTCGTCCCGGCCCGGACCCGCGCTCCGGTGACCCACGCCTCGGCGCTGACCCACGCAACGGCGGTGATCCGCGCCTTCGCGGTGACGCACGCATGGCCGGCGGGGCCGGCCCGGGCCGGGACGCCGGCCTGGATCCGCTGCTGAGCCCATCCCGCGATCCGCGCCTGGACCCGCGTGCGGCGGGCCGTTCCGTCCCGGGAGCCGGCCCAGGGAAGGATCCGCGCCGGGTCCCGGACGCCGGCCCGCGCCGGATCCCTGGTGCCGGTCCGCGCGGTGGCCTCTCATCAGACGGCGGGCCTGGTCCCGGGGCTGGCATTCGCCCGGAATCTGGTCCGAGCCGGTTGGCCGGACCGGGCAACGGTTCGGCACCCGGCGTCCCGCTCTCCGCCCCGCCTGGCCCGCGGGCCCCCGAGGACTCCGCGGGCACGCGGCGGCCCCGTCACGCCGATCAGGGTTTCGGCCCGCGGTCCGGCGCCCGGACCGGGCCGGATCCCGGTGCCGGGCCGGATTCCAGTGCCGGGCCACGCGCCGTCCGACCTGGACCAGGACCAGATCCCAGGGCCGGTCGCGGTCCGGAGACCAGGTTCGGCCCGCGCGCCGATGCCAGGTTCGGGCCACGGCCCTGGCCGGACCCCCCGCCCGAGGCGCGGGGCGGGCCTGGCACCGACAGCCGGGCACGATCGGATGCCACACGCGGCCCTCGCGTGGCCGCGCCGCCCGGCACGCCCGGGACTCCATGGCCTGCCGGGACGGAATGGCCGGGCGGCGGCCCCGGCCCCGGCGAGCGTGCCCCGGACCGGAACGGCCGCGGCGGGGCGCCCGGTGCGCCCGGCGTCGCAGGGCCGGGCCGCAGGCGCGCCGAGTCGGGTCCCGAACCGCTGTCGGCCGGCCCGCGCGCGGCGCCCATGCCGGACCAGGCCGTCGGCCCTCGGCGCGGCGGTCGCCACGGTTCCCGCCGCGGCCCGGATGAGGGCCGCCCTGCGGAAACGCTGGCGGGGGAAGAGGGCGCGCGACACAGCCGCGGGCGGCGCGGCCGGCCCGAGCAGCCGCCCGCAGCGGACCGTGCGGCCCCGCTGGGCCGTGATGTCGTGCTGGGCCGCGATGCGCCGCCGGGCCGCGACACGGTATCCGGCCGGGCCGCGGCGCCGGGACATGACATGCCGCCGGGACATGACATGCCGCCGGGACATGACATGCCGCCGGGCCGCGACACGGTATCCGGCCGGGCCACGGCACCGGGACATGATTTGCCGCCGGGACATGACGGGCCGTCACGCCGTGGCGCACTGCGCCGCCGGGACGCGCCGCCGGGACGCGACGAGGCCGGCAGCCGGCCGGGCCAAGGCCGGCCCGCTGGGCGGCGACGCGCTCCGGGCCGGGGCGAGGCGGCCACCGGGCCGCGGGACGCTGGTGCCGCGCCGCCGCGGGACTTCGGGGAGCAGGACGAAACCCGGGCTGGCAGGGGAAGGTCACGGCGCCGGGCCGCGGATCAGCGGGCTGCCCTGGACCCGGCCGGCGCGGACGACCGGCCCGGCCGCGGCTCGCGGGCCACCCGGTCCGGTACCAGGGCCGGCAGGCGCCGGGGCCGTACCCTGCTGCTGGCCGTGCTGGCGGTCGTGGTCGTCGCGGCCGGGGCGGCGGCCGCGCTGAAGTTCGCGTCGAGAGGGAGCGGCAGATCCCACGTGCTGGTCGCGCCTTCCCGGCTCGCGTCTTACGTGCGCAGGCCGGAACTGGAGCAGCAGATGAACGCCAGGGCGCTCCAGCAGCAGGTCATCGCCAAGAGCGCCGGGCAGGCCAGCCACGTCGTATCCGCCGTCTACGAGAACAGCGCCGGGGTATCCGGCAGCGCGCCGCCCCAGGTTTTCCTGTTCATCGGCGGGAATCTGGCCGGTGAGTCACCCGCCGGGTTCGTCTCCAGCTTCACCGCCCAGTTCAAGGGGGCGGCGGCCGCCAGCCCCGGATCATTGGGCGGGCAAGCCGCCTGCGTGGATGCCCGGGGCAGCGCGGCGGGGAGCGTGGCGCTGTGCACCTGGGCGGACGGTGACACGTTCGGGGTCGTGGCCTCACCGACCATGGGGCTGTCCCAGCTTGCGGCGCAGATGCGCGCGATCAGGCCTTCTGTGGAGCGGCCAGCCAGGTAGTTCGCTGGCGTGCCGGGACCGGTCAGCGCCGGGGAGCGTAGCGCATGTAATCGGATGCGCCGGGAAGCCGGAGCAGGCCGGGTACCGGACGTGGCGCCCGGCGGGAGCGCGTCAGGAACCCGTGTTGTCCTCGGCGTGCTTCGCTGGCTGCTTGCGCAGGGACAACCGGGCAACGGCGATGGTGACCGCGGCGGCCAGCACCGCCAGCCCGATGACCTGGCCGCCGATGAGCCGCACGGTCAGCGGCAGCCCCGCGGATAGGTCGACGGTCTTCGTCTCGTTCCCGTTCTGTGATGCCGATGCCGATGCCGATGCCGAGCGAGGGGGACACCTGCGGGAATGCCGAGCCCAGGTCACCGCTCGGCTGGACCCCCAGGCCCGGGATGGTGGTCCCGCTGGGCAGCCCCACCGCGGGGGGCAGCGTCCCGCCGTCGCCCGCGTTCGGCGTCGGCGATGAGGTGGGGCTTGGGTTCTTCGGCTTGATGTCGACGGTCGCCGTCGCCGTCGCCGAGTTCGACGCCTGCGACGAGGTCGCCGTGGCGGTCAGTATGACGCGCTTGGTCGGCCGGTCCGGTGCCGCCAGTTTGGCCTCCACCTCGACCTTCTTCCCCGCGTTGAGCCCACCCACCGTGCACTTGGTTGTGCCCGTCGTCCGCGCAGAGGGAGAACGCCGGGCTCACGCTGCTCGGCCTCGCCGACAGCGTGAGCTTGGCGGTGCCGCCGGAGCCGCTGGTGAGCCAGACCCAGATGACGTACCGGATCTTGGTGTGCGGATCCACGGCGCTGACGCCATGGAGCGTCTGCATCTTTATACACAGCGTCCCCGGCGGGGGAGAGGTCGTTGGGGTGGTCGTCGGCGTGGGCGTGGTGGTGGGCGTGGTGGTGGGCGTCGCCGTCGGGGTGGCGTCCGGTGACTTGGGGGTGCCGCCCGGCGTCAGCGGCTTCGAGTTGGTGCTCTTGGCCGGGGATGGCTGCGGCAGCCCGCTCGGCTGGGGCGCGGCCGAGGAGCCCGGGCTGGGTTGAGGCAGCGGCGGCGGGCTCGCGCTGGGACTGGGCTGGGTACTCGGCAGCGGTGCCGTGCTCTGGCTGACGGTCTGCGTCTGGCTCGCCGAGCCGGTCCCTGCTGACTGGGCTCCCGGTGCATTCGTGCCGTCGTGCCTGCTCAGGTGGACCGCGTGGGCGAGAAGCACCGGCATGGCCGCCGGGTGCTGCGCTCGCGCGCCGGTATGCGCCGCGGGCCGGGTCAGCGCCTTGGTGGAGGCCGTACCGGCGGAGCTGGCGGTCGCCGAGGACAGGCAGGGGTTAGAGCTCGACTGACGAGTCTCGTGCACACCGGTGAGAAGCATGCTCACCGCACCGTAGGAGACCACGGAAAGCCCGGCAAACAGGCCAACCGCTGGAGTCAACGCCAGCTGCTTGGTCATCGTCGCGCTCTCGTCACCATCGTTCGGGGATATTCGCAATTGCGTTGCTCGGCTGTCAACGCGCTAAGCATTCCCAGCCACTGTAACTCGACACCTCAAACCACCCCTGATCCCCGCGTTCCAGTTTGCCTGTCAGGAGGAGAAAATACACTTCTATGACAGAAACATGGCCTGACCTGGATAGGCGCGCCAGAGTCGCTGTGGCGGGGCGTGCGCAAGAGTCGGCTGGGGCGGGGCGGGTTTCATACAGGCGCGGTCGGCTCTGCCGGGGCCGGGCCGCTGCGCCGGCGCGGTGGCCGGCGTGGCCGGGGCCGCGGTGGCGGGGGCCGCGGTGATCGGGGCCGTGATGATCGGGGCCCGCCGGTGAGCGCGGCCGAAGGTGAGGAGTGGAGGCTCGTTGACTTCTGGTGACGTGCTGTCCAGGCCGGCGCCGCCGCCGGACCTGGTGATCGCCTATGGACCTGGGCCGGAGCATGTCGCGGACGTGCGCCTGCCGCCCGCGCGCGTCGGCGGGACTTCGGGCGGCGCTGAGGCGACGGGCCGGGGGCTGGCGCCTGAGGCCACTGGCCCGGGGCAGGCGCCTGAGGCCGCGCGGCTTGGGCCAGGCGCCGTTGGTGTTGTTCCTGCACGGAGGGTTCTGGCGGGCAGCCTTTGACCGGGCACACACCGGCCCGCTCGCGACAGCGCTCGCGTCGGCTGGGTTCGCAGTCTGCGCCCCGGAGTTCCGCCGCACCGGCCAGCGTGGCGGCGGCTGGCCCGGCACCTTCGATGACGTCGCCACCGCCGTGGACACGCTGCCGGCCCTCGTCAGGGAGGCCGTCGGCGCTCACTTGATCAGCGACGGGCCCGTACTCCTCGCCGGGCATTCGGCTGGCGGGCACCTGGCGTTGTGGGCTGCGTCCAGGCACCGGCTTCCGCCGGATGCGAGCTGGCACGTGCCCGAGGGGCAGGTACGCGGCGTGGTGGCGCTGGCTGCCGTCAGCGACATGGTGGCCTGTCATGCTCTCCGGCTGGGCCAGGGTGCGGCCCGGGCGCTGCTCGGCGGCGGTCCTGGCCGGCATCCGGACCGGTATCACCTGGCCGATCCGATGCAGCTCCTGCCGGTGGGCTGCCCGGTGCGCCTGGTCCACGGGTCCGCCGATGACCGGGTGCCGTGTGGCATGAGCCGCGACTACCTCGTCCAGGCTCGCGCCGCTGGCGATGACGCCGAGCTGGATGAGCTGCCCGGTGCCGGGCACTTCGATGTCATCGATCCGCTGTCCCCCTGGTTCCGCCGCGTGCACGCCGCTTTCACCGCACTTGCCTCGCCTTGACCGCGGCCTGTGCCGTTGGGGTTACGGCTTCCGGGCTACGCCGCCGAGGAAGGCACTGTGCGCGGTCCGATAGCACAACCGGCACGCCGCGATCATTTGCGCGTCATCCTCGTCGCGGCGCACGTTCGAGTCAGGTTCCGGGCTGGCCGGCGCCGGTCTCGGATCCATCAAGGCGGTGAGCTTCCGGGGCGGTTGCTTCACCCTGACCGCGGGTCTGCTGCGCTGCAAGGTCAACGCCAGGTCCTATCGACCGGACGCGGGCACCACGGTCGGCACGATCACAGGCGTGCATCCTCGCTTCACCGGCCCGGCCTTCGGTGATTCTCCGCCCACGGCACCAGCGCCACTGCGGGCAACGGGTCAGTACGGTTCCGATACGCCAACGGCACCGGCAAGCTGCAGATCCTCCGCGCTGGCAGCAATCTGCACGTCTACAGCGTCAAGGGCCGCGGCGGCGCGTTCCGCAGCGGGGACACCGCCGCGCTGTCGAGCACCGGCATGATCACGCCTGTGCAGACCGTCACCAGTCCCTGACCCGAACTGGGTTCAGGCTCAGGTCGCTAGCGCACGCTCTCAGAGCGTCTCCGCGCAACGGCGGTTGGCGCGGCTAGCGCTGGATGACGGGTCACGTGCCCGTGGGGGGCAAAGCGCGAGGAGGTCGGCAACACGCTAAGCTCTCCTAGGTCGGTCGCGCGAGTGACCTTGTATTGCTGCGTGCCGCACCTGGGTTAGCGCCGCGAGGCACGAATCACCAGGTCAGACAACTTGATACCGGCCCCCTTAGCTCAGTCGGCAGAGCGTCTCCATGGTAAGGAGAAGGTCTACGGTTCGATTCCGTAAGGGGGCTCCGCAAAGTAGCAGGTCAGGCGGTTCTTCTAATCAGTCTGAGATGGCTTTCAAGATCACCTGACCGTGAGTTGACCGTCGTTCTGGGCGTAGAGACTTGGCACTCAGCCTCACAGATTGACTGTCGATGGCACGCCTGTCCGGCGCAGCGAAGGCTCTTGTTGAACACCCAGGGGCCCTGCCCGTGGCTGGCATCCGGGTTCACTCGGCCGTCAAGATGAGTCCCGGTCTCCAGGAACGCTCGGAGAGAGGTCTGCGCCGCTACATCGTCTTGGCCTCAGCGGGCGGGCAGCCCTGGTCGCCGTCTGTGACACAGTGTTACGGCGTCCGACGCATCCCGAGGTAACCGGCGGCGCATATCGCCGACTATGCGCGGCTGGCAATTGCGCCGGGCGGGCGGCTCGCCGCGCGCAGATCATCCAATTCTTTGCGACGTGAGGTCGCACGTTGTGAGTGAGTACGTCGAAGGAGGCTGGCAGATGCCAGAGACGTAGTCCAGGTAGTGTCCAGGCCTGTCCCTGCCCTGACGTGCGTTGCCGGGTCCTGCCCGGTGGGGTGCGAAGCTCAGGGGAAAGCCCGAGGATCCCGTTCCGCCCGGGGTCACAGGCGAGGGGAAGGCTGGTGTGGGGTGAACGATAGTGAACCCTTGCTGATGCCTCGTCAATGATGCGTCCTGGGGCGGGTTGCAGTCCGGGGCGATAGGGGCTGGCCGTTGAGATGCGGCAGGCGGCGGCCGGGAAGAATTACCGGCCGTGTGGACACCGCCGCCCCCGGGGTACAGAGGGCACCCTGAGCCAGCCGGGTCTCACGCGTGCGGAACACGGAAACCCCGTCTGGGTCCGCGCCGCTGGGTGGCGGCGTGGTAGGCCGACCGTAAGGGGGGCGGAATCCCCGGGCGGGAAAGGATGCCCAAGAAGCGGATGCCGGCGGCCGAAAGGCAGCGGGAAACGTGGCAGCATGCCTGGCTTCTCCGCCGGGCGCCGCGCATAACCGGCCGGATACCGGGCCTGGTGCCCGGGCGCGAAAGCGCGCTGACGTGGGCAGGTGAGCCGTTGAAGACGGGCGGCCGGTAACCGCTGGAACCGAGGGGCAAGTTAGGCGCCGGTGACGGTGAACGGACCCGAGGACGTGCTGGAGTGGGGCGCTGTTGACTGGCGTGGCCATGAGCAGAACGTACGGCGGCTGCGGCAGCGGATCTTCAAGGCGGCGCGGGAGCAGGACTGGGCGAAGGTCCGGGACCTGCAGAAGCTGATGCTGCGGTCCCGGTCGAACACGCTGGTCAGCGTGCGGCAGGTGACGCAGCGCAACGCGGGGCGCAAGACCGCCGGGATCGACGGGGAGGTCGCGTTGACTCCCGAGGCCAGGGCGGGCGTGGCGGTGCGGGTGCACCAGTCCATCTCGTCGTGGAATCCCCGCGCGGTCAGGCGCGTGTATATACCGAAGGCATCAAACCGTGCGAAGCTGAGGCCGCTCGGAATTCCCGTGATCTTGGACCGGTGTCATCAGAACCGGGTCAAGAACGCGCTGGAGCCTGAGTGGGAGGCCCGGTTCGAGCCCCGATCGTATGGGTTCCGGCCGGGCCGTGGCTGCCACGACGCGATCGCGGCGATCTATAACGCGTGCAAGGGCCCGATGGCCAGGCGCGTATGGGCGCTGGATGCGGACCTGGCCGCGGCGTTCGACCGCATCGACCATGATCACCTTCTCGCCTCCATTGGGTCGTTCCCGGCCAGGGACCTGATCTGCGGCTGGCTGAAGGCGGGCGTGTTCGAGGCGGGCAAGGGGTTCGCGCCCACCGTGGAGGGAACCCCGCAGGGCGGTGTGATTTCACCGTGCTTGCTGAACGTCGCGCTGCACGGGCTGGAGGAGGCCGCCGGGGTCTGCTATAAGACCTCCGGCACGCGCGCCGGGGGCACCAAGCCAGGGTCCCCGGTCGCGATCAGGTACGCCGACGACGGTGCGCCACGAACGCGGATGGAGGTTGCGATGTAGAGGATCGTGATCTTTGGATGCGGTGCTGTGCTGGTGATGGAGGTTTGGCCCTCCGGGACCGCCCTGCAGGGGGAGGTCTCAAACCACCGCAAGCTGCTGCGGTTAAGAGCCGTGGTGGTGAGCGTTGCGGAAAAGGCGCACGTGATGCGTCAGGTGCGGGCCGGGAAGGCGAACGTGAGTGAACCACTGCTGAAGCGTCGAAAGCGTAGCGGTGTCATCGGAACCGGGGTCCAGTCGTTGCCCCGGGAGGAGCCTGGCGGGTGCCTGCTGACTGGCCAGGTGGTGACCGGCGTGAAGGTGGCGCGAGCCCGGTTCAGGCACTGGCACGGAACGTGGGAACCTGTCGCCCCGATGGTGCTGGCCGGGTGTTGGGCTGGCCAGCCGAAGGGAGTCCCCCAAGCAGCAGGAACTGCGAGGGGCCGAGTACTGGTGCGGGGCACAGGGGCGGACCGTCTCGTAGTAGCGGTGAGGCCCGGTAATGCGGGCGGAGCGAAGGGGACGGGTTGCCCTGGGTCGCCCGTCGGTCAACCGGCAGGGCCGGGAGGAGCCGGGTGAGCGAGCCGAAGTCGCAGGATAAGCCGTTTCAGATCTCCAAGTGGAAGGTCTGGGAAGCGTTTGAGAGGGTCAAGGCCAACAAGGGCGCGGCGGGGGTCGATGAGCAGTCGATCACCGAGTTCGAGGCAGACCGGGACCGGAACCTGTACAGGATCTGGAACCGGATGTCGTCGGGCTCGTATTTCCCGCCGCCGGTGAAAGCGGTGGAGATCCCGAAGGCAGGAGGCAAGGGGGTCCGTGTGCTCGGAGTACCGACCGTGGCCGACCGGATCGCCCAGACGGTAGCCAAGCTGTATCTGGAGCCGCAGGTGGAGCCGATGTTCCACCCGGACTCTTATGGTTACCGGCCGGGCAGGTCCGCGCTGGATGCGGTCGCCGCGTGCCGGCAGCGGTGCTGGCGGGCGGACTGGGTGATCGATATGGACATCCGGGCGTTCTTCGACACCGTTCCCTGGGACCTCGTGCTCAAGGCGGTCGCCCGCCACACCTCACCGGACCAGAAGTGGATTGTGCTGTATGTGGAGCGGTGGCTCAAGGCGCCGCTGCAACAGCAGGACGGCACGCTGGTCACCCGGGATCGCGGGACCCCGCAGGGGTCAGCGATCTCACCGTTGATCGCCAACCTGTTCATGCATTACGCGTTCGACACCTGGCTCGCCCGGGAATGCCCGGGCGTCCGGTTCGAGCGGTACTGCGATGACGCGGTGGTGCACTGCGCCAGCGAACAGCAAGCCCGCCACGTGCGGGACGCCATCGCTGGCCGCCTCGCGCAAATGGGCCTGGAACTGCATCCGGATAAAACCCGGATCGTGTACTGCAAGGACGACGACCGGCGCGGCGATCATGAGGCCACGTCGTTCACGTTCCTGGGGTATGAGTTCCGGCCCCGGCTGGCCAAGAACAGGCACGGCAAGCATTTCGTGTCGTTCCTGCCCGCGGTCAGCCGCCAGGCGATGAAGGCCATGGGCAAGGAGATCCGCTCCTGGCACTGGGCCAAGCGCAGTGACAAGTCCCTCGGCGACCTAGCACTGATGTTCAACAGCAAAGTGCAAGGGTGGATCAACTACTACGGGCGCTTCTACCGCTCCCGGTTGCTCTACTTCCTCCGCCGGCTCAACGACCACCTGGTCCGCTGGGCCTGCCGGAAATACGACAAACGGCTGCGCAACCGCGAGCGCCGTGCGATGGAACTGCTGGCCGGAGCCGCACGAAGGTCTCCCCGGCTGTTCGCGCACTGGCGGCTCGGCGCACGTCCTGACGGCTGGGCAATGGGAGCCGGATGAGTCGAGAGGTTCAAGTCCGGTTCTGCGAGAGCCGGGGGGTGAGATTCCCCCCGGCCACTCACCTGGTCGTGCTCTGCGGCAGCCAGCAGCAGGCCGGGCAGGTCAAGGCGCGGCTGGCGGAGTGGCTGGCGCCCAGGGGGCTGGCCTTCAACGAGGACAAGACGAAGATCGTCCACCTCAGCGAGGGCTTCGACTTCCTCGGGTTCAACGTCCGCCGCTACCGCTCCAAGCTGCTGATCAAGCCGTCCAAAGCGGCCATCAGGCGGGTCCGGGAACGGCTCGCGTCCGAGACTGCGCACCCTGCGCGGCGGCAACGCGATGGCGGTCATCGCCGCGCTCAACCCCGTCATCCGGGGCTGGGCGGCCTACTACCGGGGCGTGGTGTCATCCAGGCTGTTCGGCTCCCTGGATCACTACCTGTGGCACACTACCTACAAGTGGGCCATATGGCGCCACAACAACAAGCCGAAGCGCTGGATCGTCGGCCGGTACTTCGGCAAGTTCAACACGTTCAGGAACGACCACTGGGTATTCGGCGACCGTGACAGCCGCGCCTACCTGATCCGGTTCTCCTGGACGGCCATCGAACGGCACGTGCCGGTCAAGGGCGCGGCATCCCCCGATGACCCCGCCCTGGCCAGCTACTGGGCCGAACGGCGGAAGAAGGTGAAACCTCCGCTCGATAAGTACACCCTGCGCCTGCTGTCCAGGCAGGACGGGCTCTGCCCGCTGTGCGGAGACCACCTGCTCACCGCCGATCAGCCACCCCAATCCCCCGAACAGTGGGAACGGTGGTGGCTGCAGGTCACCCGCAAGGCGATAGCCGCCAGCTATCTCACCCACCACGGAAGACCCGGCCCGGCCGACGGTGACCAGACCCGCCTCGTGCACGCATCCTGCCAGCGGGCCCTCCGCGCCCGCCAGCGCAGGAAACCCGCACTTCAACCCGCAACGCCCTCGCGGCTTGCTTGAGCCGTGTGCCGCGATGAGTGGCACGCACGGTTCTGAGGGGGCCTCGGCGCGGCAACGCGCCGGGGCTACCCGGCGGGCGTTCTGGCAATGACCCCGCCATGTGGTCGATCAAGCGCGGCGATGGTAACGCGCTGCATGTGGGCTGTCGGGTGCGTGGCGGTAGGGCGTCGCGGCGCTCGAGGCCACATGATGTGGGCCTGATCATCCGTCACTGTGGCGGGTCCCGCCGGACGGTCGCGCACCAGGCCGCGATTTCTGCGCGGCGGGCGGCACCCAGCTTGGTGAGGCCGGTCGCGACGAGCTGGGCGACCTCGAATTCGCGTGCGCTCAGCGGAGACCAGGGGGGCGTCCACCGTCGAACAAGGCGGTGAGCCGGTCGGCGGCATCGGCGAGTGTGGTGGCACCGACCGTGGCCGCGGTGGTGCGGGCCTCGTCCAAGAGTACGGCCGCCTCGCCGCGGCAGCGTGCCTTGGCCGCGGCTTCTGCGAGGTCCAGCCGGGCCCACGTGCCTTCCCAGAACCGGCGCCGGGCCTGCCACAAGTCACTCGCCGATTCCAGTGCCTGGTGTGCTGCGGATACTTCGCCGCGTGCGAGGAGGACGAGTCCACGGCAGTGGTCGATCGCGGGCAGCGTGCCGGGAATGGCGCGGGCGGTGAGCACCGCGCCGGTCCGGTCCGACCAGCTCTCGGCGGCGTCAATGTCGTCATGCGCTAGGTAGGCCCGCACGCCGGTGAGCAGGTACGGGAAAAGGTAGGCGCCGCCCGTGACGTCGGCCGAGGCCCGGTAGCCACGCTCGCAGAGCGTGAGCGTGGTGCCATAGTCGCCCCGGCACCGCGCGGCCTCGGCCAGGCCCCATAGCGGCGGCGACAGCCGCCGCAGCTCGGCCATATGCTCGCCCTCGGCGAGCGCCTCCCGCAGCAGCGTGTCGGCGGCGCTCCAGTCACCGCGTCCCATCGCCACGAAGCCCAGGACGTACTGCGCGGTGATCCGGGTGGTGATGCCGCCGCGTCCGTCGGCGAGTGCGTGCTGTGCGGCCTGGGCGGCCGCGTCCCATTGACCGGTGGCCCACCGGACGTGCGCGAGTTGTGATGCCATGTAATGCCGGTGCTTCCACAGCTCGGCACTCTCCGCGTAATGGACGCCCTCGGCGAGCCAACGCTCGGCGCGGTCGTACTCCACCAGCTCCAACGCAGACGATCCGATCATGCGGTATCCGCGTGCCGCCTCCGCCTCCGGCTGCGTTCCGCGAGCACGGGTTATCGCATCTTCGAGCAGCCGCCAGCCTTCATCCATCCGGATAACGAAGACCAGTACCGTTCCGAGCGTTGCGGCGGCGTTGAGGGCGGCCTCGTCGTCGCCGATTCGCTCGCTCTCGGGGCGCCATCGAAACCCGCAGGTCAGGTGCCACGTCGCGGGCCTGATCTTGATCATCTAGTGTGCGTCCTCGGCTGGACGTGCCAGATCCGTGCCAGATCGGCTCCGCCGAGATGACTTGCCGGGCCTATCCAGGCCTGTACGCGCCAGGTTGTCTACCGCATCGGCGACGGCTTGCTGTTGTTCGCGTATTGCGTGCAGGTAGATCAGTGCGGCTGGCGTCGTGCTGTGGCCCATGCGGTCCATCAGCTCGCGAGGATTCGCGCCCGCCCTTGCGCTCAGGCGGCAGTGCCAGGCCGGCAGCGTGCCCGGCGCCACCAGTCGGTGGCCGCGCAGCACGCTGGCAGCAGCCGCGTCAGTACCGTCAGGACCGCGCGGTCGGCCCAGTCAGGCTTGGGCCGGGCGATCTGACACCGCAGCACAGTGACGTCAGGACGTAGCACCATGATCTGCGCGTCCTTGGACGCCTGCCCGCGGCCGAGCATCACCATCCGGCCGACGCGGATGAGGCTAGGGGGCGGAGAGTTCGGCGTAGCCTGATGTATCCCAGACGACGTTGGCCAGTGCGCGGTATCCGGCGTCGGACGGATGACCGTCCCCGCCACTGGCGCAGATGAAGGTCAGCGCGCAGATTGTGGCGGTCTCAGCCGTGTCATCGCCTTGCGGGTTGAAGACCGGGAATGGGTTGGCGAATCGAGCCCGCACCGTCGCAGCGGCCGCCTGCTGTGCCTGGTTCAGCTCCGTGTACAGCGGGTCGGCGAACGCGAAACTGCCGACGTTAGGGTCGTAGGCGCCGACGACGATGATCTCCGCGCCGGGCGCGAAGATTCGCAGCAGCCGCAGGATTGATGTCAGGCGGGCTTGGTAGGCGGCGATCGCCGCTGGCGCGCCGCTTTGGATGCACGCAAGATCACCGGGCGGGCAGGATTGCAAGAAGTCATGGATGTCGTTCGCGTAAAGCGACACGGTGATCGGGCTGACCATGGCGAAGTGGGAGGCCAGGAAGGTCAGGGCCGCGTCAAGCTGGGAACCGGTGTAATCGTTGTGCAGTGCGTGTCCGGATGTCTTCCAGATGCATGACACGCGGAACGACGTGGTGGACTCGCCGGGGCAGCCGTAGTTGACCGTGTCGATCTTCGGCCGCAGCTGCCGGAGCCTGGCGGCGAACAGATCGACGTATCCCGTGTTGAATGCCTGCGGAGGCAGTCCCGCAAGCGCCTTATCCGGCTGAAAACCGTACGCGAGGGAATCGCCAAGGGCAAGGTAGTAACGCTTCGGCGGCGTGAGGAGAGACGGAAGGGGAACAGGCGCGGCGGTCGTTTCGCCGATATCGTGACCACCAGGCCTGCCAGCATCGGCTGAAGCTATCCCGGCCTGCGCGATCAAGCCGCTGATCGCTATAACCGGCGCAAGGAGCGCGCCCGCAATACGGGCTGTTCTAGTAGCTCTCATGCTGTCGACTCCTCCTGGCGAGCATTTGGAACGGCACGCATCAGGGCTGCGATCCCGCGGTCAGGCGCCCAGCGTGGGTGCAGGTTGCTGAGCATTCCGATGAGGACGATGGGGGTCACGATGGCCGCGCCGATGGCATAGCGGCGTCTGCGCGCTGAGAAAAAGCTGAGCGGCGGCGGCCAGTGTGAGTCCAGGTAGTCGGGCACATGGGCCTCCTTTCTCCATAGGCGCAATTCCAGGTCAGGGCCCAAAGACGTTTACCTCCGCCAAGTTTCACCATGTCACGGGGTGGCCAGCGGGATGAAGGTGAGATGCAGGGTGCTTAGGCAGCTGGTGCCAACGGGCGGGGATGCCGGGTTGTCGACCCAGGCGTTGCGGATTGATCGGGAGCATTCGTCTTCGCCGAGGACGTTGTGGCCGAGGCTTGGCACCTGTTCGATCCAGGCGCGGCTGAACGTGGTGGCGGCCTGGCGGGCGACCGGCAGCGCACCGAACGGGTCGAACTGTCCTGCGAACATCAGTGCCGGGACGTTGGTGTGCACGGGGCTCACGACGGACGGGCCGGCGGGGCGCACCTGCCAGCGTGTGCAGACGTCGAGGTAGGGGTTGTGGACGAACGCCTCGAGGTAGGCGGGGTCGTGGCCGGCGAGCTTGGCGAGGGCGGGCCGGTTGGTGAATGGCTGGATGTCGCGGCACAGGATGGAGTAGTAGGCGCCCTCGGTGAGTTGGTGAAGGTCGTCGCATTTCGGCTGGTACCCGTCACAGTAGGTCTGATCGGTGGCCATCCTGACGGCGATCGGCTGCAGCGGGGAGCTTGCCGCCGAGCCGAGTACCTGGTGGATCAGGGCGGGAATCTGCGGTCCCGCGTTGTCCCGGGGGATGGCCGCCAGAAGGTCCCTGAGCCCGCGGACGAACAGCGCACCGTCGAACAAGATCCTTGTCGGCGGGCCGGATGCGGCGGGGAGGGTCACCATGACCGGTTTGCTGGTGAGCCGTGCGGCGATCTTAGCCACGGCCTGCGCGAAGTGCGGGAAGCGCCGGCTGCATGACCGGTCCGCGGAGCAGGTGGCGTCCATCTGGCCGATCGCGCGCCGGGTGCCCCGGATCGCTTCGGAAAACGGGTCGGCCTGCGGGAAGTCCGCGCCGTCCAGCACGACCTCCCGCACGTGCTGCGGGTACTCCCGCAGCGCCTGCACGATGACACGGGAATCGGTGCCGGTCGCGGTGAGCCCCCACTGCTTGATCCGCAGCGCCTTCCGCAGGTCCTCGATGTCGGCCGCGTTCTGGTGCAGGTCGTAGCTGGACAGGTCGATGCCCTCCCCCCGCAGGCGGTGGTAGCAGGCGGCGACCGCGTTCAGGAACCGCGACCGCATGGTGGCATCGCCGGTGGGGACGCCCAGCGATGACGCCGCAAGCCTCTCGACCTCCGGGCACGCCAGGGTCGGCGTGGAGTGGCCCACTCCCCGCGCGTCCATGGTGATGATCTCGCGGTCGGTGCGCTGCGCCATCGGCGCGATCCCGGCGTAGTCGGGGGCCACGGCGAGGTCTGCGCCGACGAACATGGGATCGGGCTTCGGGCGCCCCTGCGGCGGCTCGATGCGGGTGACGAACAGCTTGATGGTCCGGCCCGCCTGGCTGCTCGGTTCTCCAGCACGGTGAGGTAGCCGCACGTCACCTTCAGGACCACGATGCCCTGCACATCGGCCGGGCATTTGACGGGCGCGAACGTGGGCGTGAAGGCGGCGGTCGCGGGTGACCCGGTGCACCCGGCCACGAGGGCGGCCACGGCCACGAGGGCGGCAGCGGCATGCCCTCTGCCCGGAAAGGTGCGCGGCATGAGGCTCATGAGAACTTCAGGGTCTGCATGATCTTGACGGCAGTGGCGAGGTTCGAGGCGAAACGCGGGGTCAGATCGCTCCAGGCCACGGCGACCGGGGTCCCGTTCACATCGAAGATCCAGATCCGGTCGGAGTAGCCGGCTTCGAATGCGCCGCCGAAGCCACCGTCAAAGGCCGGCGGGAAGTCCGGCGTCGTGCCGATCCGTATGCAGGGATGCGGGTCGCCGTTGCAGGACGGGGGGCCGGGCAGCTTGCCGACGACCTGGACGTCGAGCTGCTGGCCCGAGATCCCGCCGATCGTGGCCGGGGCCGGCTTGGCTGTCACCCGAAGGTGCGGGTTGTGGACGAGGCAGGCCAGGAGCTGATCCGGCGCGGCGGTGAGCCGGCTGAGGCGCGTCCGGGTCGCAGACCTTCGCAAACCGCAGGAAATAGAAGCCAGAGAAGTCGGAGTAGTTCCCGTAGATCTTGAGCGAGAAGTTGGCCACGTCAGGTGTGTCCGCGCCACCGGCGGCGGTCGCAGTCGTGCTGAAGGTGAACGGCGGCCGGAACTGGACGGTGGCATATTTGCCCGGTCGCATGGGGGATCTCACGTCGTAGGGAATCGTCCCGGGTGTCGCGGCCGCCGCTGGCGAGGCCGGGGCCGATGCGGCGGTCCCGGCGGCCGGGCTGGTCGTGGCCGGGCTCCCCGAACCTCCCGAGCTGCACCCGGCCAGGATCCACACTGCTAGCACCGCTACGGTGGCCGGCGTGGCGATCGTCCATCGCTTCATCGGTCCCCTCCTTCGCGTGGGCTTCTGCTGGTACACAGGCCGGGCGCGGCGGGGAGGTTACGCGGCATCATCCACGGGTGTGCCAAGGTTTTGTGCTGAGCAGCGCCCGGCGCAGCGCACATGTGTCGCTGACCGGCGTGAACACCAGCGTCCCGCGTGGCGGCGGCCTGCCGCAGCCAGCCGACGTCCCGCGCGGGCAGCTTGGCCAGGACGGCCGAGGAAGCGGCAAACGTGGTGGTCTTAGCAAACAGCGGCGCGTTGACCACTACGTAGTCCTACTTGGCGAGGTCGACCGGTGTGGCCGTCTGCGGGATTCCGCTCGGCGGTCCGGTTGCGGCGCTTCGCGCCGAGCTTGCGGCCGAGCGCGACCAGGCCGAATCCTGCCGCGTAGATGATCAGATTGACCACGGCGTAGTTCCAGGTCCCGGCCTTGGGGTCCTTCGGAAACGCGCTGTAGTCGCCGCCGACCCACTCACGGATCAGCTCCATGCATTGATAGGAGAAGACGAACGAGTGGATCGCGATGAACGCGACGTAGGCAGCGACCCGGCTCCAGACGAAGAATCCGAGCGGAGTGCGACAAGAATCGTGACGATCAGTTCCATGATGGAGTCCTTAGGTTCGAGAGTGACGGTCCGATGCGCCCCCCCCGGCCCGGAAAGATGCGCGAGATGAGGCTCATGAGAAGCTGACCGTCTGCATGATCTTCTCGGCGGCAACAAGGTTCGAAGGGAAATGGGCGGTCAGATCGCTCCAGGCCACGGCGACCGGGTCCCGTGGACATCCAAGATCCAGATCCGGGCGGAGTAGCCGGCTTCGAATGCGGCGCCGAAACCCCCGGCAAAGACCGGGAAGTCCGGTATCGTTCCCACCCGCACGCAGGGATGGGGGTCGCCGTTGCAGGTCGGAGGGCCGGGCAGCTTGCCGACGACCTGGACGTCGAGCTGCTGGCCCGAGATCCCGCCGATCGTGACCGGGGCCGGCTTGGCTGTCACCTTAAGGTGCGGGTTGTGGACCAGGCAGTCGAGGAGCTGTTTTGGCGGGGCGGTGAGCCTGCTGGGCGCCTTCGGGTCACACACCTTCGCGAACCGAAGGAAACCGAAGCCGGCGAAGTAGGAGTTCCCGTAGATCCTGAGCGAAAAGCTCACAAAGTCAGGTGCGTCCGCGCCGCCGCCAGCGGTCACGGCCGTGCTGAAGGTGAACGGCGGCCGGAACGAGACGGTTCCATACTTCCCGGGGGCCATGGGGATGCTCACGTCATCGGGGATCGTCGCGGCGGCTGTTGGCGGGGCCGTGGCTGACGTGGCGGCCGGGCTCCCCGAACTGCACCCGGTCAGGACCCACCCTGCTAGCACCGCTACGGTGGCCGGCGTGGCGATCGTCCATCGCTTCATCGGTCCCCTCCTCCGCGTGGGCTTCTGCTGTACACAGGCCGGGCGAGGCGGGGAGGTTACGCGGCATCACCCACGGGCGTGCCAAGGTTTTGTGCTGAACAGGGCCCGGCGCAGCGCACATGTGTCGCTGACCGGTGTGAACACCAGCGTCCCGGCCGCCCGCTGCCACCGGTACACCCCCACGTCATTGGAGCAGCGGGGATCGTTCACGAACGCGTTGGTGGTGAACCGGTCACCCTGAACCCGGAACGCGATCGAGACGAGATCGCCATGGAAGGACCGGGGCGCGGACATCGTGAGCACGCCGTTCGCCTTCAGCCGGAGCGTCCAGGTGCCGGCCATCCCGTTGTCCCCGATGACCTGCGAGGTGGCGCCCAGCGTCGAGGTGTAGCTCCCGGCGATCACCGCGTCAGGCCCGGGCGTCAGCGTCGGGCCCTGGTTTACCGCGGGGTGCTGGCTGCGCTGGACAAAGCCGGTGACCTGAGGTACCGCGAGCCCGACTACGGCCAGCGCGGCAACCGTCCCCATGATCAAGCTGGCCCGCCGGGCACGCCGGCGCCGGCGCCCCCGGGCGATGGCTTCCGGCAGCCGCCGGCCCACGTCCGGCTGGACGGCCAAGGACGATCGCTCCAGCCCCTCCCGCAGGCGGCGTTCAACCGACATCTTCGCCGACCTCCTCCTGGAGCAGCGTGCCCAGCCTCCGGCGGGCCCGCATCAGCTTCACCTTCGTCGCCGGCACCGTCCAGCCCAGCACCGACGCAACCTCCGCGACGGGCCAGTCCTCGTAGTAGTGCAGCACAAGCGCCGCGCGGTAGGCGGGGGGGAGCTGCCGCATCGAACGGAGCAGATCGGCGTCGCCCGGCTGGGGGACCGCTGGTGGTTCGGCGCTTCTTTCCAGGACAGCCCGGATCCGCTCCCGGCTCTGGTGACGGATCGCCAGCCGGATGGCCACCCGGCGAACCCAGGCCCCCGGCCGGTCATACCGCGACACCTTCCCCCAGTGCGAGTAAAGCTGGATGAACGCGTCCTGGGTGATGTCCTCCGCCCGCTGCCGGTCGTGCAGGATCAAGAAAACTGTCCGCGACACCGGCGTGAACTCGGCCGCGTACATCGAGGCAAAATCCGATTCCTGATCCTCCACCGCCGACCCCCGCCACGTCCGCGGCGCTTGCGCAGCAGTCTCCAGCGTCGCCGGTCTCAGGGCAAGGGGCTGCGGCATTGGGGGCCTCCAAACCCGACACAGACGCGAGCAGGCCGACAGGTTACACGCGGCACTCGCCGAGTCAGCGCCATGACCGCATCGTTGAGTTGAGAGTGGCCACACGACGCCATGCGTGACAGGGCAGCAGCAACCTGGCCACGGGCAAGGGCTCGTTCCAGGCCGCCATGGTCGTTGACTTCTCACCGGGCGGGACCTGCAACATCGTCGACGAGCCTGGCGCGTTCATCTTCGACAACGGGACGATCTTCACCCATTCGCGCCACGAGGACTGCGCGACGAACGGTCTGCGCATAGATACGACCTTCCGGGTCATCGGTGGGACCGGGGCCTTCGCGGGCGCCAGCGGGAGCGGCCAGGAGCTCGGGGCCGTCAACATGAGCGCCGCATCCCCCGTCATTTTCAACGGGACGATCTCGTTCTAGCCGCGAAAACACCAGACGCGGGACGGTAAACGATCAAGCGAAGTCGGGTTCGCCCGCCAGCTTGTCCGTCACTGAAGCCGACCGTGCGCCCACGCTTGCAGCCCAGGGCCCGAATCAGAAGGCTGGGAGTTCGTGCCCCTCCGGACGCGCTCGGAGCGCGCTTAGGTCAGGGGCGCACGGGGAGTAGCCTGGTCGAGAGACCCCAAACGCGGACTCCTGACCTCGTGGTGACGTGCCTTGCTCTGATTTGTGCCCAGGCCGACCATGCGCGTGGCCGTACAGATCACCCCGTTCGGGCGCAGCACAGGCGGCCACGCGGGCGACCGGATTGCCGCCCAGATCGGCGGCAGTGCGCGTTCGTCATCGGGTGGGTGGCGGTCACGGATTGCGACATGGCTCGGGAGTGGCACGAGAGTCGGCTCCGCTCCCTGCTTCCCTGGGGGATAGCCACGGGATACCCTTGCTTCCCGCTGACGATGGAGATGGAGCCAGGCCTGCGCCGGGCACGCCCCCGTCAACAGCCGCGTAGCGCCGATCTACGGGGCTGCCCACGCCCAGCCCAGCCAGTACGTGCACGTGCTGGCCGGCTCGTGCGGCTAGGTACGCGGCCCCTATGACCAGGGCGTGATAGGTCGCTCGTGGCGCTCACCGTCCACGACCACGTCGACCCGCTCGTCGAAGAACGCGGTGAGGCCGCGGACCTGCGTCGCGTCATGCAGCGGCTCCTGGTAGGTCCAGGCGATGTCGGGGACGACCCGGCCGCCGACAGTGGCCGACCAGTATGACGCCTGCCCCTTATAGGCGCAGTACGTTTGTGTGCTGCTCGGGCTCAGCTCGGCGCGGATGTCCTCGCGGGGCAGGTAGTAGCGGACCGGGAGCATGGTCTCGAACAGCAGCATTGGCCGGGACGATTCGGCGAGCACCTGCCCGTCTAGTTCCAGGCGGACGTGCCGCGAGCTGGCGAGTACATCGATGCGGTGGAACGGATCACGCGGGTGGGCCACGTTGGCCTCGTCCTCCTCAAACCACCCGTCGAAGGCGCGGAAGTCCAGAACGATGTACCCGGCCAGAGCTGGGTCTGCGAGCCGGAACCCGGCACCCTGGCGGTCCTGGCCGAGCGCTCGCACATCCACCACCTGACCCTCGGCGGTATGCGCGGCGAAAGGGTCGGCCGGGGTGAGCACGGGGCGGCTGGACAGGGCGGGCATCTGCGCGCCGTCTTCCTCCGTGCCGCCAGCAGCCGCTGCGGCCAGGGCCAGTTCCCCGCGGATGTCACCCACGGGGACTGCGTAGGACGGGACGACGCGCCGCGGCTCCCAGACCAGCACCGCCCGGGTGCTGTCGACGGCGGTTCCGCCGCCCAGTACCGCGCGGATGCGCTTACCGATCGGTTCGTAGCGCAGCTCATCCAAGCCGCTCGCCAGCAAGGCGCCCATCTGACTGCTCATCGCGCCGCCCCTCACCTCAATGCCTGCCTCCAGCATCACCCACTGTCCACCATGCTCCGGTGCCACCAGGCAATCAGTGTCCCGAACAGGCGGATCACATGACCCGGCTCTCCCGCGGCCCTGCCACCCTAGGCGCGTCATCGCGCCCTGGCGCGGCGACCGCACCCGGGACTAGGGCATGCCAGGGCGGCGGCACCACCTGGTTACCGGTCACAGCAGCCGCGGGAATCGCGGACCGGTCATGCCCGCAATAGCGTGCCGACCCCCTGGGCTGACAGCGCAGAACATCCTGATCGGGGCGGACGCCGTTCAGGACGTTGCTGGGCTTCAACACGCCCCGAACGGCGGTTATCTTAAGTCCATTTTGAATAAGCCCTGGTGAGGCACGGGTTTTGCGTCGTAGACATGTAGCTGATGAGAGGTTCCCGGGGAGGCTCAGACCTCAAAAGCGGCAGCAACAAGGGGATAGACGCAGGTCACGAGGATGCCACGGCTTCCGCTGCGTCGTATACACGACTTAAGATAACTGTGTCCACGACGCAGGCTGAAGGCCCGTCAAGCTACATCATGGACACCCGAAACTGACTTAAGATAACGGCGGCTCGGCGCGCGGTTATTAAGAGCTCTTCGCATGGCTGGCAATCCCGATCAAGGCCGCGCAGACAGCGGCGAGATCGTATTTTTATGCATCGTCGGCGCTCGGCATGAACTTCCGCTTCTGCCGCCGAGCGGGCGATGACTTGCGTTGCTATCGGGCGTAGATAGATACAGTGCAACACCCAGGGCCTGAGACGGAGTCCGCCGCCGAGTGGCGGGGTTATGGCCGACGGCGGGCAGCTCAGTTTGCCGCTGGGCGAACGGTGGTTGCGGCGCTGGGCCGAGGCGCGAAGCATAGGTTCTGGGTCGCGGCGGTGGTGGTTTCGGTTAGCGCCCGCCGGCCGCGGCGTGGTACTGCTCCAGCACGCCAGCGGGGATGCGCCCGCGCTCACTGACCGCCAGGCCGTGCTCCTTTGCCCAGGCCCGGATATCACCGCTGCGCTGACGGCCGGCCGCGGCCCTCCCGGGCCGGCGCGGCTGTGCCCGCCCGGCCTTGCGGGCGTGCTCAAGATAGGGCGCAAGCTGCTTGCCGAACGCGGCGGCGTTCTTGGCGTTCAGGTCGATCTCATAGCCGGTGCCGTCGAAGGCGAACCGTACCGTCTGCTCCGCCGGGCCACCAGTCAGATCGTCTTCCAGGGCTATGGTAACTTTCTGGGCCATCTCTACCTTCCCGACTTCTATAGGTGTCTAAGCGTATCCTGGCCAACGGCCTGCGCCCGTGAGCAACGCCAGATCAGGCAAGGCCCGGGAAGCGCAGCCACCTGGCCAGATACGTATTCCGACCGTCAGCCCTCGTGGTCGCGCTACGCTCAGTGACTCATGCCGACCGGCGCCGGTGCGCAATTAGGCATTCGCTCTGCGCGGCGGGAGGGCTATGACGCCCTCGATCTAGAGACGCACCGACGTGGGTGATCTGTGCGGCCTCCGACACTCGGTTCTGCCGATGATAGAACGTCCCGTACTCAGAATTGTGCAGTACCAACGTCGCATCGGGTCTGTGATGGCGCTTGCTTGGGATGTTGGGTCAGCCCTGGATGGGGGCCCCTGGTGGGAAGGTTCGCGGGTCTGTGACGGTATTGCTGGCGGCCGGAAGGCTAGTGCCGCGATGCCGATCGCGATGAAGGCGAGGAATTGCGGGAACGGGAGCGCACCACGGAATGCGGCGTACTGGCCGAGAAGCAGGACTGTGGCGGTCAGGAGGACGTAGCCCGTCCAGGTGGGCAGTGCGCGGGTTCGCCGTATCGCCAGGCCGAGGCAGCCGATCGCGGCCGGTGCCAGTAGGGCGAAGTACGCGGTGCCGAGTGCGTCGGCCCAGTGCTGGACGCCGAGGTACCAGTCGGGCAAGCGCGACGCGCCGAGCAGGGTGCTGGTCACGGCGAGGTCGTAAGTGGTTGAGGCGAGGCCGAGCGCGCTGCCCGCCACGTACAGCGATCGGCCTACCCGGGCCAGGTCCGTGTCGAGGGTGCGGGCGAGGAGTTCGACCGCGGCCAGCCCGGCCACGATCGAGAGTGTGATGAGCCAGGTTGAGGCGAACCACGCCGCCCGGTGTGCCGAGGCGGTGGCCATGGCGTCGGTGGCCGAACCGCCCCAGGTGGGCAGGATCGGCGGGTCGAGGACGCCGGCGAGGAAGCATACCCCGGACAGCACGAACAGGATGCCCATCGCACGGTGACGCACTCAGACCACCACCGATGGCTGGGCCGCGCCGGCGACGCTGTCGGGGGCGACATGCCGGTAGCCGATCAGCGCCATGTCCAGCCAGGCGCTGCCCCACAGCAGGCTGAGCAGGATGTAGTGCCACGCTCGCGGACGGCCGCTGGTCTGTGGGCGGGTGCAGCTGACCTGGGTTGTCATTGTGGCTGGCTCAGTGGTCGTCGCGGACACGCATCAGCCCGTAGCCGAGCGCCGTGTAGAGGAGCATCCAGCCACCGATGCCCAAGCGGCCGGCGGTGAAGGACCCGGAGATGGCCGGGCTCAGCGGGAAGAACACGTACACGCCAAGTGCCAGAACGAGCCACGGCATCCACCCCACGCCCGCCCAGGCAGACCGGCCTCGGCGCAGCAGGGCGATGCCGGCGAGGGTGAGGCTGAACCCCACGAGGAGCACCGGTACGGCGTACGCGTTCTCGATCAGGTTGCCGCGAGACGAGTGCTCCGCGACGCCGTACGCCGACATCGCGATCACCTCGAGCAGGGCCAGGAGAGCCAGGCCGACGACAGCTCCGATGACCCCGATCCGGGCGGTGCGGGATGCGCGCACGGCGGGGAGACCGCCGAGCGCGGCTACACCGATGGCCAGCGGGACGTGCTGGAGAGCGAACGTCGCCTGGGCGACCACGAAGCCAGCCGAGGTGAACGGGTAGCTCAACCGGTCGACGGACACCTGCTTCGGCCAGACCAGCAGGAGGGCGGCCTGGGCCACGCCGACCAGCCCGGCCGCGAGGCACCACGCGCCGGCGGAGTGCACCCAAGGTCGGATCGAGCTGGTGGTGGACGAGGATGTGAGCGTGGTCATCGGGACCTCCCTGGAATGAGTTGTCTCGACCGTAGAATCACCGGATGGTCCCCGGCATCGGGCGGCGCTCGCGAACGCGGATGCGTGCTGGCACCTAGCTCGGTCGGGGGTTCTCGCGCTGCCGCGCGGGCGGCCGCTGGTGGGAAGATCGAGCCATGAACGAGTCCGCGGCCCGCGTCGCGGTGATCGTCGCCGTCACGCTCACAGTCGTCCTCGAGACCGTGGCCGTGGCGCTGACGCTCGGCGTCGGCGCGCTCGACCAGGCCCTCATCTACGCCGTGTACGCCATCGTCCAGGTCCTCGCGGGTGCCGCGGTCGTCTGGTCCCACCCTCGACACCGGGTCGGCTGGCTACTCGTGGTGTTCTCTTTCTTCAACGCCACTTTCACCGACGCGCTCCTCGCCTACGGCAAGCAGGCGGCGTTGCACGGCTGGCCGGCCGCAGCACCGGCCCAGGTCGTCGCACTCTCCGGCTGGATGGTCGCCGCACTCGGGCTGGTCCTGCTGTTCTTGTGGTTCCCCGACGGGCGCGTCCGCGGGCCCGGCCGCTGGATTCCGTGGGTGTGGGCCGTGGGTGCGCTCCTCGGTCTGCCGGGCTGGGCGCTGAACCCTCGCCTCAGCCCCGAGTTCGCCGGCCACGTCAACCCGTACGCGGCGAGCGCCACCTGGACCGAAGCGCTCTTCCTCTGCGGCACCGCCTTGGTCGTCGCGGCGCTGCTGGCCTCGGTCGTCGTCTTCGTCCTGCGGTTCCGAAGATCGGAGGGAGTCGAGTACCTCCAGCTGAAATGGATGGCGTTCGCCGCTGCGGCCGTCGCCGTCGTGCTCCCGATCTCGGCGGTGCTGTGGACGGTGTGGCCACCCGTCCAGCTGCTCGCAGCCGCGGCGTTGACCCTCCTCCCGGTGGCCACGTCGGTGGCGATCTTGCGCTACCGCCTCTACGACGTAGACCTCATCGTCAGCCGCACGGTCGCGTACGCCGCGATCACCGGCCTGCTGGCGGCAACGTATGCCGCGGTGGTCGTCCTCGCGGGCACGGCCCTGTCTTCACCGATGGCGGCCGCTGTCGGTGCGTTCGTCGTCGCGGTCGCGTTCCGGCCTGTCCGCGACCGGGTCCAGGAGACCGTCGACCGCCGTTTCCGGCGTGTTCGCTACGAGACCCGCCGCGTGATGGCCGACTTCGTAGACGCCCTCCGTCGAGGCGTGGCGTCCGTCGACGACCTGGAGGATCAGTTGCGGGCGGCGGTCGGCGAGCCAACGTGCATCGTCGCCTTCGACACCGGGACCGAGGGCTGGCTCGACATCCACGGCCAGCCGGTTACCGACGACGTAAGGCGCCAGGTCCCTACCACGATTGCGATCAGCGCCCATCTGATCCCCGTCGTGGTGCACCCGCCCGGCGCGGAGCGCCTGGTCCTCGAGGCGCTCGACGCGGGCCGGCTGGCCTTCGAGATTGCCGCGCTCCAGGCCGACCTCCGCCGCCAGGTCGACGAGCTCGACGCGTCCCAGGCACGCGTCGTGGCCGTCGCCGACCAGGAGCGGCGCCGACTGGCCCGCGACCTCCACGACGGCGCCCAGCAACGTCTTGTGACCATCGGGCTCACCCTGCGGCACGTCCAGCACACCCTGGACGGATTCCGCCCCGGAAGCGATCCACGACCTCGACGAGGCCGTCACCGAGCTTGCCCACGCCATCGACGACCTCCGCGAGCTCGCCGGCGGTCTCCGGCCGTCGAGCCTCGACCATGGCCTGCGCGCCGCCCTCGACGACCTCGCCTCCAGGACCCCGAGCCCCGTCCGGCTCGACGTCACCACCGAGCGGTTCACCCCCGAGATCGAGACCGCCGCCTACTTCATCGCCGCCGAGGGACTCACCAACGCCGTCAAGCACGCACGGGCCCAACGAATCGACCTGGCAGTCGCCCACGACGCCGGCCAACTCGTGGTCGCCGTCGACGACGACGGCATGGGCGGGGCGGACCTCCGCCGGGGAACAGGGCTGATCGGCCTCGCCGACCGCGCCCGCTCACACGGCGGCACCCTGGAGATCACGTCTCGTCCAGGCGCGGGCACGAGCCTCAGGGCGACCCTGCCGTGCGCGTGATCATCGCCGAGGACCAGGCGCTGCTGCGCGACGGTTTGGCACGGCTGTTCACGGACAAGGGCCACGCCGTGGCCGCCACCCTCGGCTCAACAGACGGCCTGATGGAACTGGTCGCGACGACATCGCCGGACCTCGTCGTGCTCGACATCCGGATGCCACCGTCGTACACCGACGAAGGGGCGACCGCCGCCCGCCTGCTAAAGCTGGACCAACCCGACCTCGGCGTCCTCCTTCTCTCCCAGCACATCGAGACCGCGAATGCCGCGGACCTGGTTGCCTGGCCGGCCTTCGGCTACCTCCTGAAGGACCGCGTCTTCGAGGTCGACGAGTTTGTCGAGGCGGCCGAGCGGGTGGCGGGCGGTGGGTCGGCCCTCGACCCCAA
>CAWDXD010000019.1:0-31634 GCA_963806145.1 uncultured Actinomycetes bacterium | reverse complement strand
TCCGGCGCATCTGCCACGCCAGTGGGCACACTGGAACCGTGCGCATCACCGTCCGGGTCCGGCCTGGCTCCGCGCGGCCCGGCGTCGGCGGCGGGCACGATGGCGCGCTGGTCGTCCGGGTCAGCGCGCCGGCCGTGGACGGCCGGGCCACCGACGCGGCACTGAGCGCAATCGCGGCCGCGTTCGGCGTTCGCCGCCGCGCCGTCACGCTGATCACGGGCGCGGCGAGCCGCACGAAGATCGTGGACGTGGCAGGCGCCGACCCGGCCGACCTGGACCGGCTGCTGTCCCTGTGACGGCCGCGGCGAGCGCTCGCTAGTCAATTTCCGCACGCACGGATAGGTCATTTCCCCGATGCCGGGGCATCCGCGCGGTGTCACGCTGATGCCGCAACTAGCGGGCTGGCAGTGCGGGCCGGATGCGAAGAAATGCTCGCGAGGGCGTATCAGCGCGGCCGTTCCGCGCTCAGACAAGTAGGGGACTGAGCAGGCCAGCACGAAATCGAGCCGCTGCCCGCGGGCGGCGGCACCGTGAACGGGGGTTTTTGAGATGGAAAACGAAGTGATGTTCCTGGACTGCCCGGAGTACCTGGACGCGCATGGTACGGAGCGATGCGGGCTTCCCGCGGAGATCGAGGACCGGTACTCGATGCGGTCATCGGACGGCCCGCTGGACAGCGCGAAGATCCGGTGCCCGCGCGGCCACTGGTTCAACGGCCCGCTGGAGTCACTGATCTGGACCAGCCCGCAGGCCAAGACCCGCCCGGCTCACGAAGGGCGACCGCAGGCCCGCAGCGACGCCGCGCACTGACCGCGGCGGTTCACGCGGCCGCGGTCGCTGGGATGTCGTCGGCCAGTGCCGCGGCCGGGCGCCGGCGCGCCTGGCTAGCGCTCGGTGCCGGCCCCGGCGCCCAGGCGGAGGGCGACCGCGATCGTGCTTGCCCCGATCAGCAGCGCGACGGCGTTGGGCACGATCAGGGCCATGTTGCGCGCGGCAATGCCGTAGCTGATCCACAGCAGGAATCCGATCAGCAGGATCGCGAAGTAGCCGATCGACACGTCGCGGGAGGACCGCTGCCGGATCATCCGGCGGATCTGGAGTACTGGCGAGACGCCCATCAGCACGCCCCACGCAGCGGCGGCAACGGCAAGCCCGGTCACGATCATGGCGCTTTCCTTGGGTAAGGCGCCCGGGCTCCGCGGGCCGTGCTCGCCAGCTGGCCTGGTGAGGGGCGCAAGCACGACCACGGGTCACGCTACCAGCGGCCGCTGGGCTTCAGCCTCCATTTCATCGCCGCCGCGGTCAAACCGTAGCGCCCGCCGCGCTGCGAGCACAGGCCAGGTCAGGCCGCGTAAGGATGCGCCCGCGCGTCAGCTCGGGTCGCCCCGGCCGGGCCGCACCCAGATATCCCGGTCGTGCATGAGCTCGATCTGCCGGTCGATCACCTCGCGCCGGTACTCGGCGTGCCCGTAGGGGGCCCGGTCGAGGTAGAGGTTCTTCGGGTAAACCGGCTCCTCGTAGATGATCTGGTACTGCTCGGTGGTCAGATCCTTGATCCAGTTGTCCCACTGGGCGTTCGCGCGGAACAGGCGCAGCGCTTCCACGTCGACGGTCCCGGCCACCCAGGACGAGCCGCCGCTGTAGTCGTGCCGCCCGACGATCTGCCCGCGGTAGTCGATGACGGCCGACCCGCCGCCGAACGTGTCTATCGGGACATCCGAATCCGTGTGCAGGTAGTAGGTACCGACGTTGCATGCGATCAGGTACATGTTGTTGTCGAGGGCACGGGCCCGGTTCTGGATCTCGAACAGGCCGTTGCCGACGTGCGGGTGCGGATAAGGGCCCCGGTACACGACCTCTGCCCCGTTCATCGCCAGGCCGCGCGCGTTCTCGGGGTAGGAGCCCTCGTTGGCCATCAGGAACCCCAGCCGGCCAATTTCGGTGTCGGCGACCGGGTAGAACGCGTCGAGGTTCCGGCCGTAAAGCTCAACCCACTTGTCCCAGACATTGTGCGGGGTCACCGAATGCTCGACCGGCAGCAACGGCACGACCTTGTGATGCTTGAGGATCACCTCCCCTTCGGGGGAGAGGATGAACCCGACATTGAAGAAGCGCCCAGGGAACTCCGGGTGGCGGGCCTTCGCCTGCGCCATGATGAAGGCATTCCACTGCCGCGCGAGCCCGCCGAGGTAGTCCGTCTCCGGGCCGGGGACGTCGATCGCGCACTCCCGCGCGAACTCCTCGTGGTTCAGGTCGAGCACCTCGTCGTTGAAGCCCTGCAGCGCGCCTTCGGGCACGGCGATGAGCCGCACCGGCAGGTCCAGGCTGGACAGCCACGACGCGGCCTTGATGAGGTGCGAGAGGTGTTCCAGATTCGTCGCGATCTCGTCACGGCGCCGGATGCCCCGCATGGTGGGGACCAGGCCAAGGGCCTGATAAGGCTCGATCATGGTGGATCCCTTCGGCCTGTCGCCCGCACTACCGGTTCCCGGCAAGATATCCCGTCGGTAGGGTGACCCGGTGACCGTGTACGCGATAGCTCAGCTCCGCATTCATGACCAGGCTCCCTATGAGCGGTATGCGGCCGGGTTCATGCCGGTCCTCCGCCAGTACGGCGGGCGGCTGGTGGTTGCCGATGGCGCGCCCGAGGTCGCCGAGGGTGAGTGGACCGGTAACCGGGTCGTCATCCTGGCGTTCGACGACCGCGATGCCTTCCACACGTGGGCCAATTCCCCGGAATACCAGGCGATCGTGCAGGACCGCTGGGACGCGGCGGAGACCAGCATTCTGCTGGTGCGGGGAGTGGACTAGCACCCAGCGGGTCACATGGTGGTCGTGTACCCCGGCCGGATCGCCACGGCGATGCGGTACGCCGCATCCGGCGGCGGGGGCCCCGGCTCGCCGTAGCGCTCGGCCAGGCGGACGAACTCGGCGCCCTGCGGATCGGGAACGATCCGCTCGACCAGGCCGCGGATCTCCAGGTAGCGGGACGGCTGGCCGGGATCGCAGATCGACAGCGCGACCGCGGGCTGATGCTGCCAGTTGCGGTTCTTCTGGCGGCGGCTGGTCGTGGTCAGCCACAGGTACTCGCCGTCGAAACGGAACCAGGTGGGGTTGACCTGCGGCGTGCCGTCGGGCCGGACGGTCGCCAGATGTGCGATGAGTGGGCGCTCGACCAGGTCGGCCAGCGACCCGGGAATGACCTGCCCCGACGGTGTTGAGTCCGCTGTCATGATCCCTATTCTTCCCCTAGGGCGGGGCCCGGTGGCTTGCCCGGCCCTCAGCTCACCGCCTTCTTCACCAGCGCGCCGATCCTTGCCTCGTCGGCGGCGGTCAGCTCCGTCAGGGCGAAGGAGGTCGGCCACATGGTGCCGTCGTCGAGGTGCGCCTGGTCGCTGAAGCCGAGCGTCGCGTACCTCGTCTTGAACTTCTGCGCGGGCTGGAAGAAGCAGACGACATTGCCGTCCTTGGCATAGGCGGGCATCCCGTACCAGGTTCTCGGCGCAAGGGCTGGCGCGGCGGCCTTGATGATCGCGTGGAGCCGCTCGGCCATGATGCGATCCGCTTCCTGCATCTCGGCGATCTTCGCGAGCACGTCGCTTTCCCCGTCCGCCCTGGCCGCGGCCGCCTTCAGCTCCTGGGCGCGCTCCTTCATCGCGGCTCGTTCCTCGGCGGTGAATCTCCCGGACTTCCGGCCGGCCGCGGTGCTGCCCCTGGCGGGCTTCTGCGCATCGTTCATGGCAGGTTCCCTCCCCTTGCGAGTCGTGATGGGGATGACCCACATGCTAGGCAACGACCGCCGCCGGGCTCAGAGCGCCGGCATTCCCCGTTATTTCGCCGATGGTGACCCACCGGTCCTGGGCCGCCGAGGTCTCGATGGCGGCACAGACCGCCTGTGCCGCGACGCCGTCCTCGAAGCCGGGCGTCCACGGCGCGCCGGGCCAGCCTTCCAGCAGGTCGGCGACCTGGTTGACGAAGCTGGAACCGTAGCCGACGCCCTGCCCCAGCGGCCACCAGTCGGCGGCGTAGGGGTGGCTGGGATGCTCCGCGCGGATCCGCCGCATGCCGTAGAGATCCTGGTCGTCGCCGGCCCGGCCGTAGCGCAGCTCGTTCAGCCGCGCGTAGTCGAAGACCAGCGTGCCCTCGCTGCCGTTGGCCTCGATCGTGAGGTCGCACGGGCGGCGCACGGCGGCACGTGCGACCTCCATCGTGCCGATGGCGCCGGAGTCGAACCGGAGCAGCGCGCTGGCGGCGTCGTCCACGGTCACGTCCCTGGTGCCGCCGCCGGGCAGCGGCCGGCGCCTGATGAACGTCTCCGCCTGGGCGCACACGGCACGGATCCCGCCGGCCTGCCAGTGCGCCAGGTCGGCCAGGTGGCTGCCCAGGTCGGCGATGGTCGTCCCGCCCATGGCACGGTCGAACCGCCAGTCGAACGGGGTCGCCGGATCGGTGAACTCATCGGAGAGCCAGGTAGCGCGCCACAGCCGCAGTTCGCCGATGGCCCCGTCGGCGATCATGCGGCGCATCAGCGACACCGCGGGCAGCCGCCGGTAATTGAAGCTCACCGCGTTGGGCACCCCGGCCGTGGTGACGGCGGCCAGCGCCGCCGCCGCGCCGGCGTAGGTGACGGCCAGCGGCTTCTCGCACAGGACGGCCTTGCCCGCCGCGGCCGCCGCCGCCGCGATCTCCGCGTGCGTGCCGGGTGGCGTGCAGATGTCCACGATGTCGATGTCGGCACGGCCGATGACGGCGCGCCAGTCGGTGGTGTGCTCGGCCACCCCGTAGGCGGCCGCGGCGGCCGCCACGGCCGGCCCGTCCCGCCCGGAGATCACGCTGACCACGGGCGTGACCGGCAGCCTGCGCAGCATCGGCGCGACCCGGTAGGCGTAGCAGTGCGCCTTGCCCATCACGCCGTAGCCGATGACCCCGACGCGCAGTCCGGGCGGCGCGCTCATGCGCCGAGCGCGGGGATGGCCGCGCCCGCCCGGGTGGCCGCGTCCAGCGCCGCGACCGCATCGGCTCCGGTGGCGCCCCCGCAGGTGCCACCGGACGCGAAGTCGGCGAAGCTCTCCGCCTGCAGCCGCAGCGCGGCAAGCTGTGCCTGCTCCCCCTCGGCCGGGTCGAGGAAGTCGCAGCGCGCCGTGCCTTTCGTGCCGAACGCCTCGGCCCGCGCCATGTCCCCCGCCGGGTGGAAGCGGCCCAGCGAGACCAGGCCGCTGCCGCCGCCGGACAACTCCACGAGCACCTGGGCGCTGTCGACGTCCGCGGACCGCTCCCCGCCGGGCCCGTGCCGGGCGAGCCCGCCGGGGACCAGCCCGGACGCGATGGCTTTCATGCCGCCCAGTTCCTGCCCGGTCAGCCAGCGCATCTCGTCGAACTCGTGCACGCCCATGTCGATGAGGATCCCGCCGCTGTGCGCCCGGAACTCCTCCGTGGGCGGCCGGTCGTCCCACTGGTAGCAGGCCACCAGGTGGACGGTGCCAAGCTCGCCGGCCGCGATCTGATCGCGCAGCGCCCGCAGCGGCGGCACGTACCGCCGCCAGTAGGCCACCTGGAACGGCACGCCGGCCGCCCGCGCCGCGGCCACGGCCGCCCTGGTCTGCGCCACGGTCAGCCCGCATGGCTTCTCGCACAGGATCGGCAGGCCGCGGGCGGCGACCTCGGTGATGACCTGCAGGTGCCGGTCGGTCGGCACCACGATCAGCACCCCGTCGAGCGCCCCGGCGTCGAGCATCTCCGCGATGCCCGGGTACACCGCCGCGCCCACGTCCGGCACGGTGCGGCGGGTGGCCTCGGACACCTCCGCGATGGCGGTGACCGCCACCCGCTGCGAGCCGGCCAGCCCGCGCAGGTGGGTGCGGCCCATCCGGCCCGCGCCGATGAGCCCCAGCCGGAACGGCGCCGCCACGTCAGAGCCCCCGTGCCGCGAGGAAGGCCCGGTTGAGCCGCTGTTCCTCCGCCGCCCGCGCGAACCGCCCCGCGCTGCGCGGCAGGATGTCCTGCTCCACCACCAGCCAGCCGCCGAAGGACATGCCGCGCAGGCCGTCAAGGACCGCGTCCACGTCGAGGTCGCCGCCGCCGAGCACGGGGAACGCCTCGCGCGACCAGATCTCGGTCGCCTGCGCGCCGTCCGCCACGATCTGATCCCTGACCGCCAGCGACGCGTCCTTGAGGTGCACGTGGTTGACCCGTTCCGCCCAGTCCCGCAGCAGGGCGGCGGGGTCTCCCCCGCCGAGCATCATGTGCCCGGTCTCCAGGCACAGCCCGACGTCGGAGCGGTCGAGCACCTGCTCGATCTCCCAGGGCGCCTCCACGTAGGTCCCGGTCTCCGGGTGGAACGTCGGCTCGTAGCCACGGTCGCGGCAGTGGCCGACCACCCGGGTCAGGCCGGCCGCGAACCGCTGCCAGCCATCGGCATCCAGGCCAAGCGAACGCTCCGCCGTGGACCGGAACGGCCGGCTGCGGCGTTCCCGGCTGCCGGCGTCGGCCAGGGTGGGCCGCGGCGGCGGGCCGGGGAGGTGCCCCTGGACGGTGTCGAACGTGCCCAGCAGCTCATCCAGCGCGGGCAGGGCCTCGGCCAGGGCGTCCGGATCGGCGTAGGGCAGCTCGAGGTAGGCGCCGGCCAGGCCGAGGCCGCGCTCCGCGAGCAGTTCGCCGAGCCGCTCCCCGGTGCCGAGGTAGCCCACCGGCCCGAGGTCGATGCCCGCGTAGCCGGCCTCGGCGACCTGGTCCAGCACTTCCACGCCGCCGGGCACGTTCGGGTCGTGGCCCACGGTGACCTCGAATGCGCCATAGCTGACCGGTGCGTTCGCCACGGCGATGGTGCCGGGAGCGCGCACTGCTTCCATGGTGTCCTCGCTCACCCTTCGCTAGCCGGCCCTGGACGGCTGGTCCACCGGCGCCCGCCGGCGGTGACACTCGATGATCGCCTGGCACAGCGCGATGTCGGCCAGCCCGTCCAGGCCGGACGTCGGCGGCACGGCGCCGGTGACCGCACACTCATGGAACGCGGCCAGCTCCCGCTTGAAGCCACTTTCATGCGATACGACCTCCTCGGTGCGCCAGGACCGGGCCGAGGCGAGGTCACCACCCTGCATCTCCAGGACGGCGGGCTCGTTGCGGAGGAACGGCGAGGGGAACACCAGGCGCAGCCGGCGATCGGGCGCGTAGCAGGCGAACTCCATCTCATAGCGGGAGATGCCGGGCAGGTCGATCCAGTGCAGCGCGACCGGCAGCTCGCCGAACCTGAGCATCACCGTGACCGTGTCGGTGCGCAGGCTCACGTAGTCGATCCGGTCCGGTTCGCCGAGCACGCCGCGGATCGTGTTCAGCTCGTGCACCAGCGTGTCCAGGAGCACGTTCTCGTAGACGGCCCGTTCCAGCGGGCTGGCCTCGCCGAGCGCGGCCGTCACGCGCGCGTCGTTGTCCGCGCGGAACCGCTCCAGCAGGCCGGCGGGCGGCGGCTCACGCGGCAGCAGCGGGTAGTGCCCGACGTAGCCGGGGATCGGTGACTCGAACGTGGTCACCCGCATCAGCCGGGTGCCGGTGAGCTGGGCCGCCTCCTTCTGGAAGCGGTCGAAGGCGGGGTCGTAGCGCTTCGGGTAGCCGACCATCAGGGTCACGCCGGCCTGCTCGGCCGCAGCGACCATCTCGCGCCCTTCGGCCACCGAGAAGCACATCGGCTTCTCGGTGAACACGTGCCGCCCGGCCCTGGCCGCCGCGACCGCGATCGGCGCGTGGCTGCCCGAGGTCAGCACCAGCACGGCGTCGAGCGGATGGCGGAGCATCTCCTGCCAGTCGGTGAACACGGCGGGAATGCCGTACCGCTCGGCGCAGGCCTTGGCGCTGCCGGGCACGATGTCGGCCACCGCGGCGATCTCGAACCTGTCGGCGAGCTCGGTCAGGTAGTGCAGGTGCATGACCTGGGCGATGAGCCCGGTGCCCACCAGCCCGACGCGCAGCCGGCGCGGCGCCTGCGGGCCGGCCGTCATGCGGGCACCGCCGCCGTGTTAGCCCGGGGGAGCGACCCCCCGGAACCCCCCGATGGCCTGAGGCCCCGTTCCTTCGTCACTGAGCCTCAGCCCTGTCGATGGCGGCGCGCAGGAACCGGGCCGCCTCAGGGACGCCGGTCTCGGGTGACGTGAACGGGTCCTCGTGCTCGATCGACACCACCTGGGCCTGCGACCCGGACAGCGCCCGCACCAGGCCGGTCCACCATTCCAGGTCGTGACCGCGGCCCGGGATGGCGAACGTCCACGGCATCTGATCGGCAGGCTCGGGCCAGCGCCGGTCGAGCAGGCCGTTGAGGGCCAGGCTGTCGGCGTGGAACACGGTGTCCTTGCCGTGGGCGTGGCCGACCCGCTCCCCCAGTGCCTCGGCCACGCGGTGCCCGTCCATGCCCATCCAGAAGAAGTGGCTGGGGTCAAGGTTGGCGCTGATCGACGGCCCGAGGGAGGCGACCCGGCGGAACGTCTCCACGTTGAACGCGCAGGTGCCGGGGTGCAGTTCGAGGCAGACCCGCACGTCGGGCGCTTCGGCCGCGGCGAAGGCGGCGAGCTCGGTCCAGTACGGCTCGATACGCTCGGCCCACTGCCGCTCGTAGACGCCCTCCAGGTAGGGCAGCCAGCCGCCGGCCCCGAAGTGCGGCACGCCGTCCCCCGGCGCCCCGGCCGGGCAGCCGGCCATGGCGACGACCCGGTCGGCGCCGAGCAGGGCGGCGAGCCGGATCGCGTTCCGCAGGTCCCCGTCGTGCCGCCGGGCCAGGTCCTCGTCGGGGTGCAGCGGGTTGCCCCAGGCGTTCAGCGCGTCCAGCCGGATGCCGTGCCGCGCCAGCTGGTCCAGCCACGCCGAGCGCCCGGCCGCGCTGTGCAGCAGCGCCGCCACGTCGCAGTGCGGGTGCGGCGCGTACCCGCCGGCGCCCACCTCGATGTCGGTGATCTCCGGCGCGGCCTGCCGCAGCCACGGCAGCACCCGCTCGAGCGGCCAGTCGGGGAAGGCCTCGAGCACCACGCCTATCCGCAGCTCTGCCCCTGTCACGTGCCGAGTCTGTCCCGGTCGCTTATGACCTGTCAAGAGACTGTCAGTATGTCGGGACAAAGTGAGCAGGGCGCAGGCCGGGGTGGCATCGACACGCCTATACTTGGCCCTAGTTACGCGGTCAGTATAATGTTCGAACAAACAACCCTCGATACCTGCTGGATCCTTCCGGGCCGCGCGCGGGCCCGGGCAGCGCCGACGGGAACTGGATGACGAGCCGGATGCAGGAACCCCAGGCAGCCGCGGGCAATGTGGCCGCCCCCAGCCTGATCACCATTGACCGGACGAGCCCGGTGCCGCTGTACTTCCAGCTTGCCCAGCATTTCGAGGCGGCCATCCGGTCGGGCGCGCTCAAGGTCGGCTCGCGGCTGGACAACGAGGTGCAGCTCGCGGAGCGGCTGGGCCTGTCCCGCCCCACGGTGCGGGCCGCCTTCCAGTACCTGTCCAACAAGGGCCTGGTGGTGCGCAAGCGCGGCGCGGGAACCCTGGTCGCCAACGAGCGGATCGACCGGGACGTCGAGCTGACCAGCCTGTACGACGACCTGGCCGCGGCCGGCCGGTCGCCGGACACCAAGGTCATCCGCAACGAGGTCACGCACGCCAGCGCTGCCGTCGCCGCCGCCCTCCAGCTCCCCGAGCCGGCCATGGTGGTCTCGCTGGAGCGGATCCGGCTGGCCGACGGCGAGCCGATCGCGCTGATGCACAACTTCCTGCCGACCGGTCTTGTCCACCTGAGCATCGACATGCTCGAACAGCACGGGCTGTATGAGCTGCTGCGCGCGTCGGGCATCCGGCTGGGCTCGGCCACCCAGCGCATGTGCGCCAAGAACGCCTCCGCGGCGGAGGCCAGGATCCTGCACGAGAACCGCGGCGCCGCGCTGCTCACGATGGAGCGCATCGCCTACGACGAGACCGCCCGCCCGCTGGAGTTCGCCCAGCACCTGTACCGGGCCTCCCGGTACGCGTTCACCACCAGCCTGTCCCACGTGGACGCCACCGCCACCCTGCCCGCACCCCGCTAGCCACCCGGCCAGCCTGAGCGGCGGCCCCGGCTAGGTGCAGCCGCCACGCCAAGGTGGCGGGACCGGCCCCCTTGGCCGGTCCCGCCATCCGCAACGGCCAGCTCGCCGCGATCAGCCCCGCAACCAGCCCACGCGGCCGGCCCGCCAACCCATTACTTCGCGCCCGCGTGCGACGGCCAGGCCTCGCTTCGCTCCGGCACCGCGACCGGGCTGGCCGGGACTGGCCGGCCCGGCGCGCCGTGCGGGATCCGCGGCATCCAGGCCAGCCACCCCGGCACATACCAGTTGCGGTCACCGAGCAGCGCCATCACCGACGGCAGCAACACCACCCGGATCACGGTCGCGTCCAGGGCGATAGCGACAGCGAGGCCGACCCCGAGCTGCTTGAAGTCCTGCATCGACAGCGAGCCGAAGACCGCGAACACCGCGACCATGATGACCGCGGCACTGGTCACCACCCCGGCCGTGGACCGGACGCCGGCCGACACCGCCTGCGCGGTGGTCATGCCGAGATCGCGTGCCTCGCGGATCCGGGACACCACGAACACGTGGTAGTCCATGGACAGGCCGAACAGGATCACGAACAGGAACAACGGGATCCACGACTCGATCGCGCCCACAGCGTGCGTGCCCACCAGCGCCGCCCCCCAGCCGTGGACGAAGATCGCGGTCATCACGCCGTAGGCCGCGGCCACCGAGAGCAGGTCAAGCAGCACGCAGGTGGCGGCGACCACCACCGAGCCGAGCGAGACCAGCATCAGCACGAACGCGGCGGCCATCACGAACGCGAATGCCCTGATGGCGGCGGTGCGCAGTGCGCCGTTGTAGTCGAGCGAGGACGCCAGCTGGCCGTCGGTCAGCGCCTGAGTGCCGCGAACGTGGCCGAAGGCCTGCGGGATCAGCCGCTGCCGCAGCGTGGTCAGTGCGGTCACCGCTGCCGTGCCGGTTCCGTTGCCCGGCAGCGGCGCGTGGATCTCGGCCACGTTCGCGGCCCGGTAGACGGTGAGCTGGACCGGCTGGTGCAGCGCCCCGGCGTGCAGCGCCGCGGTCTCGAAGGATGCGATAGCCCGCCGCACCGACGGCGCCTGGATGTCCGGCGCCTTGACGACGACCTCGGCCGGTGCCGGGGCGCCGGGGAACGAGGCCGTGATCTGCCGCATGGCCGACGCCTGCGAGCTGTTCCACGGCAGCAACTGGCCGAGGCTCAGCGTCTGGGTGTGCATGCCCAGCGCGGGTGCGGCCAGGCCGAGCAGGAGGGCGGCGGATGCCACGGCGAACAGCACCGGCCGGGCCAGCACCGGGCCCAGGATGAAGTCCCACACCCGGCCGTGGCCAGCGCCGCCGCCTGCCTGGGCCGCACGCATACGCCGCCTGCCGGGCAGCGGGATCCGGCCCAGCTCCACCCGGTCGCCGAGCAGCGAGAGCACGGCTGGCAGCACGGTGACTGAGCCGAGCATCGCGACGAACACGACCACTATGGCCGCCAGGCCCAGGCCCTGGAACGTGGCCATGCCGGACAGCAGCATGCCGACCATCCCGGTCATCACGATCAGGCCGGAAACCAGTACCGAACGCCCCGAGGTCGCGGCCGCCACCTGCAGCGCGCTGGCCCGGTCCCGGCCGGCTGCCCGCTCCTGACGCTCCCGGAACAGGTAGAACAGCGAATAGTCGACCCCGACGGCCAGGCCCATCAGCAGCATCACCGAGTCCGCGTAGCTGTTCATCCCGACCAGATGGCTGAGCAGGTCGGCCAGCCCGACCGAGCCGATGAACGCGGTGAGCGCGAGCAACACGGGCAGTACCGCGGCCATCAGCGCGCCGAACACGACCAGGAGCACCCCGATGGCCAGCGGCACGGCGGTCCACTCCGCGTGGCTGAAGTTCGTACTGATGTTGTTGTTCAACGCTTGCTGGGCACTGGCGTCGCCGGTCTCGGTCATCGTGAAGCCCGGGCTGGCCGCCTGGGCCCGGGCGACCGCGGCGAGCACCGTGCTCACCCGAGAGTCGGCGCCCCGCAGCTGGAACCGGATCAGCGCGTCCCGGCCATTGGCGGAAAGCAAACGGCTGGCATAGGGGTCCTGAACTTGCCGGGCCAGACCGGTGCCGTTGATTTCGGCCAGCGCCCGGCCCACCGCGTGCCGGAAGGCCGGCGACGCCGCGGTTACCGCCGCGGAGCCGCTGCGGACCAGGACCAGTTCGGTGGCTGGCTCGCTGATTTTGGCGTTGGCAAGGATGTGCTCGGCGCGGGCGGAATCACCGGCGCCCTGCCGCCAGCCCGACAGCCCGGCCCGGCCCGCGGCGCCGCCGAGCACCGTCGCGGCAATGATGAACAGCAGCCAGACTCCGATCGCGGTCTTGCGGTGCCGCGCGCTCCAGCCGCCCAGCGCGGCCGCGAGCCCTCGCCGCGGTGAACCAGATACACGTGCCGCGCGTTTGCGTGCCATGACCAACTCCGTGGTTGTCGCCGTCCAGGCCGGTTTTCCGGCCCCGGTCAGCGACGCTAAGGCGGCCCGCACCCCCCCGGACATACGGCTGAGTGGCGTCTTCGGGTACACCTAGGTACACCCCCTGTTTGGGGGGCAAGCGTCACTGCGCTCCCGCCCGGCGGGCCGCCACACTGGCCGTAGGTGGCACGCAACGCGAAGGGATCAACATCCATGACGGGCAATACGGCCGCTCCGGGCAAAGCAATTGCGCCCCGCCAGCGCGGTTCCTGGATCGGCGCCGGCTTGCTGAGCTCGGTCCACGGGCTGGCCTTTGTGGGGCTGGCCCTGGCCGAGGCCGGGCTGATACTCGCGCTCGCCCTGGAGCTGAGCTTCGCGATCTTCGTATACCCGCTGCTGTTCATCCCGCCGACCCTGCTGGCGGTGCGGCGGCTGGCCAGCGTCGTCCGGCGGCTGTCCGGCGAGTGGTGCGGGGTACCCATCCCCGAGCCGTACCGGCCGTACCGGGAGCCCGGTCCCCGCGCTGGTACCTGGCGGCGGTTCGGGCAGGCCAGCGGGCAACTGATCACCGAGCCCGCCACCTGGCGGGATCTGCTCTGGATGACCCTGGACCCGCTGCTGATCTGGTTGCTGCCCGCCATCCCGGCCATAGTCGCCGGCTGGGGCCTGTTCGGCGTGCTGATGCCGGCCTACTGGAACCCGATCGTCCAGGCGGGCGGCAACAACTGGTACGCGTTCATCCCCGTCACCAACTGGCTCACCGCGCTGCTGAGCGTGCCGCTTGGACTCGCTTTCATCGCACTCGGCCTGTGGCTCGCGCCGTATTTCCTGCGCTGGTACGGTCAGGCGGCCCGGTCGATGCTGGCGCCGACCAAGCAGGTGGCGCTGGAGCAGCAGGTGGCGCACCTGTCGGAGACCCGCGCCGAGGTTGTGGACACCGGCGCCGCGGAGATCCGCAGGATCGAGCGGGACCTGCACGACGGGGCGCAGGCCCGGCTGGTCGCGATGGGCATGACGCTGAGCGCGGCCGAGCAGGTGATCGATGACAACCCGGCCGCCGCGCGGGCGCTGCTGCTGGAGGCCCGCGACTCGTCGGCCAAGGCCCTCACCGAACTGCGCGACCTGGTGCGCGGGATTCATCCGCCGGTGCTCGCCGACCGCGGCATCGGCGAGGCGGTCCGCGCGCTGGCCATGGACAGCGGGCGGAATATCCAGGTGACCAACGAACTGCCCGGCCGGCCAGCGGCGCCGGTCGAGTCGGCGGCCTACTTCGCGGTCAGCGAGCTGCTGGCCAACGTGTCCAAGCACGCCGGGGCCAGCCACGTCTGGATCGACATGCGGTACGAGCGTGGCATGCTGCGGATCGACGTTGGCGACGACGGCCAGGGCGGGGCCAACCCAAGCCAGGGCACCGGCCTGCGCGGCATCGAGCGGCGGCTGTCGGCCTTCGACGGCATACTCGCCCTGAGCAGCCCGCCGGGCGGGCCGACCGTGGCGACCTTGGAGCTGCCATGCGAGTTGTCATCGCCGAAGACCTCTTCCTTCTGAGGGACGGCCTGATCCGGATGCTCGAGGCCCACGGCTTCGAGGTCGCGGCGGCGGTGGACACCGGGGCCGGCCTGCTGGCCGCGGTGGACGAGCACCGGCCCGACGCCGCCGTCGTGGACGTCAGGCTGCCGCCAACCTTCACCGACGAGGGGCTGCGGGCCGCGCTGGAGGCCCGCCGCCGGGTGCCCGGGCTGCCGGTCCTGGTGCTGTCGCAGTACGTCGAGCAGATCTACGCACGCGAACTGCTGGCCGACGGCTCGGGCGGGGTCGGCTACCTGCTCAAGGACCGCGTTTTCGACAGCGCCCAGTTCGCCGAGGCGCTGCGCCGGGTTGCCGGGGGAGGCACCGCGATGGACCCCGAAGTCATCTCCAGGCTGCTGGCCCGCAACGCCGACGACAGCGACCTGGGCAGGCTCAGCCCGCGGGAGCGGGAGGTGCTGGAACTGATGGCCGAGGGCCGGTCCAACGCCGCGATCGCCCAGCGGATGGTGATCACCGAACGGGCGGTGGCCAAGCACACCTCGTCCATCTTCACCAAGCTCGCCCTGCAGCCCTCCGACGACGACAACCGCCGCGTCCTCGCCGTCCTCGCCTACCTCGGCCGCTGAACACGGCCCGCGATTCAGCGTTCGGTCCGTTGGACCGATAGGGCGTGAATGTGACAGCGAAGCCCGTCTATGGGCACCAGATCTACATTCACGGGCCTTCGGGGCCGACGAAGGGGCGCTGGGCCGCCTTGGCCTTCTCGTAGGCTTCGCGGGCGCGGCGGGTGTCCTCGAGGCCGGAGACCTCGGCGACCGGCACGTCCCACCACGCCTCGCTGCCCGGCGCGGGCACCATCGGGTCGGTCTCGATGTGCACCAGGACCGGGCCCGGCTCGTCCTTGGCCTGCGCCAGCGCGGACCTCAGCTCCGCGATCGTCTCCGCGCGGAGCACCCGGACGCCGAGGCTCGCCGCGTTCGCGGCCAGGTCCACCGGCAGGATGTCCCCGTCCAGCCGACCGGTGCGCGGGTTCCGGTACCGGTAGCGGGTGCCGAACCGCTGCACGCCCACGGTCTCCGACAGACCGCCGATCGACGCGAAGCCGTGGTTCTGTACCAGGACGACGATGACCTTGATGCCCTCGGCCACCGCGGTGACAAGCTCGGTGGCCATCATCAGGTACGAGCCGTCTCCCACCAGCACGTAGACCTCGCGGTCCGGCTCGGCCAGCTTGACGCCCAGGCCGCCGGCGATCTCGTAGCCCATGCAGGAGTAGCCGTACTCGACGTGGTAGCCCTTGGGATCCCGGGTCCGCCACAGCTTGTGCAGGTCACCAGGCAGCGAGCCGGCCGCGCACACCACCACGTCCCGCGGGCCCGCCGCATCGTTGACGGCCCCGATGACCTCGGACTGGGCGGGCGGCTGGCAGCCCAGGCCGTACGCCCGGTCCACAGTCTGCTGCCAGGCCGCCGCCAGGTCACGCGCCTGCGCGCGGTAGCCGCCGGGGACCGACCAGCCGGCCAGCGCGCCGGCCAGCCCGCGCAGCGCCTCCCTGGCATCGGCGACGACCGGCGTGCCCGCGAGCTTCACCGCGTCCGCGCCCGCGATGTTCACGTTGACGAAGCGCACCCGCGGGCAGCCGAACGCGGTGCGGGACGCGGTGGTGAAGTCGCTGTACCTGGTGCCGACCCCGATGACCACGTCCGCCTCGCTGGCGATCCGGTTGGCCGCCACGGTGCCGGTGCTGCCCAGCGCGCCGAGGGCGAGCGGGTGGTCGAACGGCAGCGCCCCCTTGCCCGCCTGCGTCTCGGCCACGGGAATGCCGGTGGCCTCGGCGAACTCCCTGAGTTCCGCGGCCGCCTCCGCGTAGATCACCCCGCCGCCGGCCACGATCAGCGGGCGGGAGGCGGACCGGATGACGGCGGCCGCGCGGGCGAGCATCACCGGCTCGGGGACCGGCCGCGGCACGTGCCACACCCGGGGGGCGAACAGCTCAGCCGGCCAGTCGCGCGCCTCCGCCTGCACGTCCTGCGGCAGCGCGAGGGTGACGGCCCCGGTGCCGGCCGGGTCGGTAAGCACCCGCATGGCCCCCAGCAGGGCCGGCGGAAGCTGCTCGGGCCGCCAGACCCGGTCGAAGAACACCGACACCGGCCGGAATGCGTCGTTCACCGACACGTCCAGGGCCGCGGGGTGCTCCAGTTCCTGCAGGACGGGCGTGGCGACCCTGGTGGCGAACACGTCGCCGGGCAGCAGCAGGACCGGCAACCGGTTGATCGTGGCGAGGGCGGCGCCGGTAACCATGTTCGTCGCGCCGGGGCCGATCGACGAGGTACACGCCCAGGCCGACAGCCGGTTGCGCATCCGCGCGAACGCCACGGCGGTGTGCACCATCGCCTGCTCGTTCCTGGCCTGGTAGTAGCGCAGCGCGCCGGGCTGGCCCAGTTCGGCTTCGAGCAGTGCCTGGCCGATCCCGGCGAGGTTGCCGTGGCCGAAGATGCCGGAGCAGCCGCCGAAGAACTGCCGCTCGATCCCGTCGCGCTCGCTGCGCTGGGCGGCCAGGAACCGCACCACAGCCTGGCCCACGGTGAGCCGGACGGTCCCCGTCATCGCAGTCCCCCCGGTGACGTCAGCCGGGGGTCGATCCCCTGGTCCGGCCAGGTGTCCCTGATCCAGCCGTGCGCCGGGTCGTCGCAGGCCAGCCAGGCCCGCTCGCCCGGCCCGGCCATCACGTTCAGGTAGTACATGTGGTACCCGGGCACCGCCATCGACGGCCCGTGGAACCCGTGCGGGATCAGCACGACGTCGCCATCCCTGACCTCCGCGAGCAGGTCGGCGGGCCGGTCCGCCGTCCCGTAGACGCGCTGGTAGCCCACGCCGGGCCCGGCCGGCCCCGCCCCGATCTGGAAATAGTAGATCTCTTCGAGCACCGACTCCCCGGGCCGGTCCTCGTCGTGCTTGTGCGGCGGGTAGGAGGACCAGTTGCCGGCCGGGGTGATCACCTCGCAGGCGATCAGCCGGTCCGCGCCGAACACGCCGGGCATGCAGAAGTTGTGCACCCGCCGCGAGCAGGTCCCGGCGCCGCGCAGCTCGACGGGGACCCCGGCGGCGGGCCCGTACCGCGGGGCCAGGCGCTCCGTGGCCCTGGCGGATGTGACCGCGAACCGCCCCCCGGCCTGGCTCGACACACCGACCCGCGCGTCCCGCGGCAGGTAGGCGAAGTCGGTCGGGCCGGCGAAGACATCCGCCCGGCCGGCCAGGCCGAACCGCTCGCCGTCGCAGTCGACCTCACAGGATCCGGCCAGCGGCAGGAGCACCGCCTCGTCGGCCCCGGTGCCGAACGTGTGCGACCCGCCCGGCGCCAGCCCCAGCACCCGCAGCCCCGAGTAGGCCCAGCCGGCCTGCTCGGGGGTGATGGACACCAGCCACGGGCCGTCCGCGGCGGCACCCGCGCGGACGTGACGGCAGGTGCTCACCGGCCCATCCTCCTCACAGCAGGCTGACCGCGGTATCCACGGCGGCGGCCACATCGCCGTCGGCCGGGTACAGCAGGGACCGCCCGGCGACCAGGCCCATCACGTTCGGCAGCCGCAGCGCCTTCTGCCAGCCGGCGAACGTCGATTCCGGATCGTCGGCGACCTCGCCGCCCAGCAGCAGGGCCGGCAGCGTGGACGCGGCCATGACCTGCTCCATATCTTCCACCACGGGGACCTTGAGCCAGGTGTAGGCCGACGTCGTGCCCAGGCCGGAGGCGATGGCCAGGGCGCGCATCATCGCCTCGGGGGCCAGGTCGTTGAGGACCCGGCCGTCCGCGCGATGCGAGATGAACGGCTCGATCATGGCCATCAGCCGGCGTTCGGCGAGGCCGGACACGGCCTGGGCGCACGCCTGCATGGTGGCGGCCGTCGCCGGGTCGTCGGGGTCGATCCGTAGCAGCATCTTGCCGCCGTCGAAGCCCATCCGCTCGATCGCCGGAGCGTCGTATCCGGTGAACCGGTCGTCGATCTCGAAAACCGTCCCGGCCAGGCCACCGCGGTTCATCGAGCCGATGACGATCTTGCCGTCCAGCGCGCCGAGCAGCAGCAGGTCCTCGAGCACGTCGGCGGTGCCGAGCACGCCGTCGACGCCCGGGCGGTCCAGCGCCACGCAGAGCCGTTCCAGCAGGTCCGCCCGGTCCGCCATGGCGAGCCGTTCCCGGCCGGCGCCCAGCGACCCGCGGGCCGGATGGTCGGCCGCCACGATGACCAGCCGGCCCTCGGGGCCGACCACGGACGGTGCGCGGCGCCGGGCCGCGGCCGCCTCGGCCACCAGCCCGGGCCGGCGGACCCGGGTCTCGATGATCTGGGCGATGCGGTCAGGGAACATCGCTCGTCCCGGCCAGCAGGGCGTCCACCTCGGCGGCGGTGGGCATCGCGTCGGAGCAGGCCAGCCGGGAGGCGACCAGGGCGCCCGCCGCGTTCGCGAACCGGATCACCCTGGCGGTGTCCCACCCGGCGAGTACCCCGTGGCACAGTGCCCCGCCGAATGCGTCTCCGGCGCCGAGGCCGTTCAGAATCTCAATAGAAAACGGCGGCGACTCCGCCACGCCGGCCGCAGAGACGGCGAGTACCCCGCGCGGGCCCTGCTTGACCACCGCCAAGCTGGCGCCGCGGCCGAGCAGCGCCTGGCCGGCCCGCCGCGGATCGGTCTCGCCCACGGCCATGTCGCACTCGTCGAGGTTGCCGACGGCGACGGTGACCAGGCGCAGGGCCGGGCCGACGGCCTCGCGGGCCGCTTCCCGCGACGCCCAGAACATGGGCCGGTAGTCGAGGTCGAGCACGGTGACCCCGGCGCCGCGGGCCGCGCGCCTCCAGCGCGGCGAGCGTGGCCGAGCGGCTCGGCTCGGCGGACAGGCCGGTGGCGGTGACCCAGAACACCCGGGCGGCGCGGATCGCGTCGTAGTCGAGTTCGTCGGCCCTGATCTCCAGGTCGGGTGCCTTCGGGTAGCGGTAGAAATAGATCGGGAAGTCGTCCGGCGGGAAGATCTCGCAGAACGTGACCGGCGTGGGCAGCCCCGGCACCCCGGTAACGAACTGGTCGCTCACGCCGTACCCCTTCAGCGCGTGGTGCACGAAGCGGCCGAACGGGTCGTTCCCGGTCCGGGTGATCACCGCGGCGCTGCGGCCCAGGCGGGCGGCCGCGACCGCGACGTTGGTGGCGCTGCCGCCGAGGTACTTCCCGAAGGTCGTCACGTCCTCCAGGGCGACGCCCACCTGCAGCGGGTAGATGTCGACGCCTACCCGCCCCATGGTCAGCACGTCGAGACGGGCCGCCTCACTCCCCACCCGGCTGCTCCTGTTCGGGCTCGGCGTACCAGCGGACCCTGTCGCCCACCTGGTTCCTCATCCGCCACCGCCGGGATTTCGGCTCGGCGTCGATCCGCCCGCGCAGGCTCTCCAGCCGGCCGGTCACCACCTTCCGCTCGGCCGGGTCGAGCCCGGAGGAGTCCAGGTTGCCCAGTGACCGCCCGATGTTCAGCTGGCAGGTGCGCCACAGCCCCCAGTCGCGGGCGCACAGCGCCGCGATGAACGGGCTGGAGATCCCCGCGCCGTCGTGCTCGCCGACATCGTGGTGGTACAGCAGGTTGTAGATGTCGAGCTGGTCGTTTCCGGTCAGCTCGACCACCTGGAGCTTGCTGAGCAGCAGTTCCTCGCGGGGCACGGTGAGCGGATCCCGGCCGAGCCGGGCGGTGAGCGGGAGTTCGTGGCACATCGAGAACTCCCCCACGAACACATCGACGTGCCGCCCGTTGCGCGGGTCGTGGTACAGCAGCCGCCGGGAACCGCGCAGCGCGTTGAACATCTCGTCGGCGACGTAGCCGGCCTGCGCGAGGACGCGCGACGCCGCTTTCCCGCTGCCCTTGGCCACGGCCAGATCAATGTCCTTGACAGAACGCACCAACCGGGGCTGGCCATCGGCCGACTGCAGGAACACCGCCACCCCGCCCAGGGCCCGCATGACCAGGCCCTGCTCCGCGGCCAGGCGGATCAGCTGGCGCGCCTCCGCCACCGGGTCGGCGAGCAGTTGGCCCATGCCGGCTATCCCGTCGTGAGCAGGAAGTCCAGGCACGATCCGTCCTCAGCGATGTCCACAACCGCGCCGCGCAGCACGCCAGAAGAGTAGTCACTGCCCGGGTTCACGCACAGTGTCCGGCCGATCCGCTGCACGCCGCGTGACTCGTGGATATGGCCGTGCAGCGAGACGGGCGGCTGGTACTTCTTGATGGCGTCGCGCACCGAGCGGCTGCCGACCGGCACGATGCTCGGCCTGCCGCCGCGGATGACCGGCTTGAGCGTGGCATCGAGTTCCGGGGCGTCGTCCAGGCCGGTGGCGTACGGCGGGCAGTGGAAGTTCATGATCACCTGCCTGCCCTCCGGTACCGACTCCACCAGCTCGGATATCAGCTTGGCGAGGTCCTCCTCCGAGCATTCCCGCTCGGTGCTCCACGGCGTGAACGGCACCACGCCCAGGCTGGCCATGGCGACCGGCCCGAGGTCGCACACCACGCCGGAGGGGAACTCGACCCGCTCGTCCGCGGCGTACACCGGGTCGGCAGCCACCGGGTCGTCGTTGCCCGGCGTGATGATGCAGCGCACGGCGGGATCGAGCCGCTCGGCGGCAAGCCGGCACCACCGCTCCGCCTGGGCCGCGATCTCGCTGCGGAACTTGCGGTCGAGCGCGGCCGCGTCCTGGCGCAGTCCGGCGAGCTCGGCGGCATCCAGCTGCGCGGCGTAGAAGCCGCGCTTGTTGATATCGGCGGTGAGCTGGCCCCACCCGTCGGCGGGCACGCGCACCTCTTTGCCGTCGATCTCGGTCCGCAGCTCGTCGCCTTCGCGCAGCACCGGGACCAGGCCCTTGCCGGCGAAGTCGCCGCCCAGCAGCAGCACGTCCGCTTCGTAGACCTTGGCCGCGGCCAGGAACTTGCGGAAGCAGACATCCGAGCCGTGCACGTCGGTCGCGAAGAAGATGCGCAGTGCTCGTTTCTTCTTCGGCTTGCGCAGCGATTTGAGCATGGGCTATTCCGGCGGCAGCTCGTGCATGGCCATGGCGAGGTCAAGCGAGTTGCGCTGCCGTCTGATCGAGCGGGCGATCACGTAGATCACCGGGCCAGCGCCGAGCACGATGACCAGGGTCAGGATCGACTCCCAGCTGAACTTGCCGTACACGCTGGAGTGCGCGACAAGCTCGTACACGGTGAACAGGGCCAGCACCGTGGTCGCGCCGCCGACCCAGGCGACCCTGCGGAGGAACCCGCGGCGCTCGGACTCGGACATCGCGCCGGTGTCGATCAGGTCGGCACGGCGCAGCGGCAGGAACAGGGCGGCCACGCCGCCGGCCAGCAGGATCAGCGCGAAGAACAGGCTCTGCAGCGCCACGATGCTGCCCAGGGCGACCAGGCTGGTCAGGAAGCAGAACCCGATCCCGACGATCAGGACGATGCCGATCGCGACGTTCGGCGCGTGGTTGCGCTCGCTCACCTTGGCCACGCGCACCGGCAGCAGCCGGTCGAAGGCCTGGGCGAACAGCACGCGGGTGGTGACGGTCAGGAAGGCCAGGTTCACGGCGAGCTCGGCGAACGGGACCGCGGTGGCGAAGAGGATCTTCGTGATCGGGTCGGGGGACAGGACCATGCCGTAACCCAGGCCGCCGGCCACCGAGCTGAGGCTGGTGATCTTCCCGTAAGCGGTCGGGTTGAGCACGCCCAGGTTCGCCTGGGCCTGCATGAAGGTCAGGCCGGCCCGCGCGCGCAGCACCGCCCAGACGCCGACCCAGAGCACCACGAGCAGAGCGATGCTGATGGCCGACGCGTACAGGTAGGTGCGGCCCGGGCGGCGCAGTTCGCCTCCGACGTAATAGGAGTACAGCACGCCGTTGTAGTTGAGCACCATGAACGGGATGATCGCCACCGCGGCCGCGATGGAGGTGCCGAAGACCACCCCGTTCGACTTCGCGCCCGCGATGATCGAGCTATAGGCGCCGGGGTGGTTGCTGTAGTTCCCCAGCGCGGTGACGAAGTCGCTGTGCGAGTGGAACGCCAGGATTCCGATAAGCGCCACGAACGCCACGACCTGCAGGACGATCAGCCAGAAGATGATCCGGGCGACGATCTTCACCGAGAACAGCGACAGCGCCCCCACGATCAGCATGAGGATGACGGACAGCCAGGCGATCGAGAGATTGCTGGTCAGATGGTTGCCCGCGTTGGCGATCGCGGTGCTGTGGAACGCGGAGCCGAGGCCGCTCAGCATGAACGGGGTGAACTGCGCGGCGAAGTGCGCGTTGGTGGACAGCACATAGGTGAACACCACGGCGATGCCGAGGCCCGCCATGGACCCGACGGCCGGGGACACGATACGGGAGAGGTAGACGTACTCGCCGCCGGCCCTCGGCACCGCGCGCAGCAGGTGCCGGTAGGCGAACATGGCCACCAGCCAGATGACCGCCGCGGCGATCAGCGGCAGGTACATGTCGGCCTTGGCGAAGTCGGTCAGCCCCGCGTTGAAGTTGATGAAGGTGTTGACTACGGCCACCGAGGCCAGCGAGATGCCCGTGGCAGCAGGGATCCCGAGTTCCCGGACCAAGCCGGATGTCTGCCGGATGAAGAGGCGTCCTGCCCCAGGGTCACCGGCTGTGGCGGTACCCGTCGCGTCGCTGCTTGCCACTGCCTACCTCCAGGCTCCCGCAAGTGCGAATCATGAGGGGGGCTCACGCGTGAACACCCAGCTCACCCGCGTGATCCCCCAGGCTGAACTAATGCTTTAGCCCGGACAAGAGTTTGTCAATACCTACGAACATACTGCTGTCCCCACAAAGTCAGGCTTCCAGGCTCGGCGGTTGCACGGCGGGGCTGAGGGGCGCCAGTACCGGCCGGCGAGCCGGGTGGCGTCGGCAGGATGGGTAAGCACGGCGCGGCGCGGGCCGGGTGGCCCGCGCCGCGCTGAGGATGCTGATGTTTCTTTATGGGATGGCAGGTGCGGTGAACGCTAGGCGCGGGGCGCCGGGCGGTCGCCCTGCGTGCGAGTGACCTTTGCTGGCGGCGCGTCATGCCTACGGACTACGGGGCTGGCGGGCCTCCGTAGGGCAGAGAAATTCAGTGCTGTTCGCGGGTGAATGCCACCGCCGCCACGGCGAAGCCGGCCGCGGTCAGGCCCCAGGCGAGGCCGTCGAGCGCGTGCACCGGCACGATGACCGCGAACACGATGTGCAGGATCTGCGAGGCGGCGAGCAGCAGCCCCGCCCAGGCCGGCACGACGCGCCCGCGCCAGAGCGCGATGCCGAGCAGCACCAGGCCGAGGACGTGGCCGAGCACGAAGATGTTCGACGCCAGCCCGATCGGGACGATCTTCCCCATGCTGGTCAGCAGTGCGCCGGTGGCCGTGGGGCGCATGCCGAGGCGGGCCGCGCCGAGCGCGACGTTGTCCGAGCCGGCCACCGTCGACCAGAACAGGCTGAGGAACCCGGCGCAGGCCAGCACCAGGCCGGTGGTGCCCAGCCTGGGGGCATGGCGGCGGGCCAGCATGCCGAGCGCGATCACGCCGGGGACCAGGGTGAGCATGGCGACGAAGGTCAGCCAGATCACGGCCGTCTCCGCACTCTGGTGCGCGGCCACCTTGGCGGCCATGACGGTGTTCGAGTCGGCGGTGTAGTAGGGCAGGATGCCGCGCACGATCGCGATGGCCAACGGGCCGATCGGCATCAATATCGCGAGCGCCCTGCGGTCGAGCCCGCGTGGCTTGGCACGGGCGGCCCGCGCGGACGGCACGGCGGCGGTGGCGGTCATGGGACTCCCCCTCCTTGGGGTCGGGAACTTATGCCGCCGATCGTCGGTCCGGTGCGATCCGGCCGGCCAGGGTGCGCCGCCGAAGGCTGACCGGGAGGGTTCACCCGGGTTTCTAGGTGCACGCACCCAGGACATCGGGAGCCGGGCCGGTCATCATGGGGACATGGCTGCTGAGCTGTGCCCCCGTACCCGGGTGACCAGGGTTCTGGCCGCTGGCCTGTGCGGGCTCGCGATAGCGGAACTGGCCGCAGTGGTGGTCGTCACGCTGACCGGCGGCATCTCGTTCGCCAGCGCGGTGGGCACCTACACGGTGACCAACGGGGCCATGGGCCTGGCGTTCGGTGCCTGCGGCCTGCTGTTGGCCTGGCACCGGCCGCGCCATCCGATCGGGTGGCTGTTCCTGGCGGCGGGCGTGGCCGAGGCGACCGCGGCCGCGGCGATCCAGTTTCTCCAGCTCGGCGTCCGGCACGGCTGGCCCGCCGGGACGCTCCGGCTGCTCGGCACGCTGGCGGCGTTCTCCTGGCCGTGGGCGGTCGGTCTGTGCCTGCCGGTGGCGCTGCTGCTGTTCCCCGACGGCCACCCGGCGGGCAGGCGCTGGCGCTGGGTGATCGGGGCGGCGGTGGCCGAGAGCGTGCTGTTCGTGCTGAGTTTCGCCAATCCCGTGCCACAGAATTTCGGGCCGGACCGGCTGACCCTCTACGGCACGATCCCGTTCTACGGCCGACTGGGCGCGCTCTGGGCCCTGGGCAACCTGGCCTTCGCGGCGGTGTACGCCTGCGCCATCGCGTCGCTGGTGGTCAGGTACCGCCGCGGCAGCGACATCGAGCGCAGGCAGTTGCTCTGGCTGCTGCTGGCCGGCCTGGCCGCACTGGCCTACGGGGCGGTGGTGTGGGGCATCTTCGCCACCGGGCCGATCCTGGGGCTGCTGGTGTTCACGCTGATCCCGGCGGCGGTGGCGGTCGCGGTGCTGCGGTATCAGTTGCTGGACATCCGGCTCGTCGTGTCCAGGACGTTGGTGTACGTGCTGCTCACCGCAGGCGCGGCCGGCGCCTACGTGGGCATGGTCGCGCTGCTCGACGAGATAGTGCGCAGCCGGGTCAGCCTGGAATCCGCGGTAGTGGCCAGCGTGATCATCGCGATCGGGTTCAACCCGGCCCGGGTGCGGCTGCAGCGGCTGATCGACCGCGCGCTGTACGGGGATCGCAGGGACCCGGTCCGGGCCATGTCCCTGGTCGGCGAGCGGCTCGCCGGCACCGGCACGGCCGGGCTGGCCAGCGTGCTTGAAGCACTGTGCGATTCGCTGCGGCTGCCGTTCGCGGCGGTGCGGTTCGGGCCGGCCGAGGCGGCCAGCTACGGCACCCCTCCCGAGCTGCTGTACCGCACCGGCCTGAGCTACGACGGCGCCCGCATCGGCGAACTGGTCGTCGGGCTCAGGTCCGGGCAGCGCCGGCTCAGCCCGTCCGACATCGCCGTGCTGGAACTGCTGGCCGGGCCGCTGGCGGTCGCACTGCACGCCACCGCGCTGTCAGCCGCGCTGCAGGAGTCGCGGCTGTCCATCGTGGCCGCGCGCGAGGAGGAGCGGCGCCGGCTCCGGCGCGACCTGCACGACGGACTCGGCCCCGCGCTGACCGGGATCGCGTTCAAGGCCGACGCCGCACGCAACACCCTGCGGGCCGAGCCAGCGCAGGCCAGCGAACTACTCGGCGCCCTGCGCGCAGACACCACGGCGGCCATCGCGGACATCCGGCGGCTGGTCTACGATCTGCGCCCGCCCGCCCTGGACGACCTCGGCCTGATCGGCTCGGTCAGGCAGCAGTCCGCCCGGCTGGCCCAGCAGCCGGGCGGCGGCAGCGTCTCCGTGGCGATCAGTGCGCCGGAAACCCTGCCGCCGCTACCCGCCGCGGTGGAGGTCGCCGGGTACCGGATCATCACCGAGGCGATGACGAACGCCGCCCGGCATTCCGGCGCGACCCGGATCGACGTCCGGCTGACGCTGGCCGACGACGGGCTGTGCATCGAGGTCTGCGACGACGGTGGGGCCGATGGCGGGATGACTGGCGGGGCCGGTGACGCCTGGCAGGCCGGTTTCGGGCTGATCTCGATGCGTGAGCGCGCGGCGGAACTCGGCGGCTCGTGCCAGGCGGGCCCCGACCCGGGCGGCGGCGGGCGGGTGGCCGCCAGGCTGCCGCTGACTCAGGCCCAGGCGGAGCGGGCCGGCCAGGCCCAGACGGACCCGGTGCCCCCGGGCCAGGAGACGCCGGTGCCCCCAGAGCACGGGGAGCCATTGCGCCAGGGTCCGGCGGAGCTGAGCGCGCGATGACCGGCGATATATGCGTCGTGATCGCCGACGACCATCCGGTGGTCCGGGACGGGCTGTCCGCGCTGCTGTCGTCGATACCCTCGATTACCGTCGTGGACGTGGCCGGAACCGGCCATCAGGCCGTGCAAGCCGCAGTGACGCGGCGGCCCGATGTGGTGGTCATGGACATCCAGATGCCCGAACTGAACGGGGTCGGGGCCACCCGCGAGATAGCCCGCGTGGCACCAGGCGTGGCGGTGCTGATGCTCACGATGTTCGACGATGACGACTCGGTATTCGCCGCGATGCGTGCCGGGGCGCGCGGTTACGTGCTCAAGGGCGCCCAGCAGGAGGAGATAGTCCGCGCGATCCAGGCCGTCGCCGCGGGCGAGGCCATCTTCGGGCCCGGTATCGCCCGCCGGGTGCTTGGCCTGGTCGCCGTCCCACCCGCTGCCAGCGATCCGTTTCCCGGCCTGACCAGCAGGGAGCGGGAGGTGCTCGGCCTCATCGCGGCCGGAGCGCGCAACGCCGAGATCGCCAGGAAGATGTCGATCGCACCGAAGACCGTGGCCAACCACATATCCGCGATCTTTGCCAAGCTTCAGCTGGCGGACCGGAACGAGGCCATCATCCTCGCCCGGGACGCTGGCCTCGGCCGGGACGCCCGCCCCGGCCGCGGGGATCCGGCTAGCTGAGGTCCGCGGGCGCGGGCATCAGCTCCCCCGCCAGCAGCGGCCGCGCGATGGTGTTGCCCGGCGGGGCCAGGGGGCATGCCCAGGCCGGGTCGTAGACGCACGAGGGGTTGTAGGCGAAGTTGAAGTCGAGGATCAGACGGCCGCCGTCGCCGCCGAGGTCCGCGCCCTTGGCCGTGTCGAGCAGGTACCTGCCCCCGCCGTAGGTTGCCGACCCCGCGCTCGCGTCTTTGACCGGGACGAAGACGCCGCCGCCGTAGGTGGCGAGCCACCACACGTCCAGCTCGCCGCCGCCGGGCAGGTGCACGCGGCCCATGCGGTTGAACCGGACGATCCCGTCGGTGCCTGTGGCGACGTCCATGTGCGTGGACGGCACGTCGGTGTCCACGGCGACCTCGAAGCGCAACTCCGGGTCGTAGGCGGCGACCGGCGCGCCAGGGTAGCCCGCCCGTTGTGGTTCGGGAATGGGCGATACCGGATGGGTGCGCAGCAGTTCGTCACGGGTCTGGCGCCAGTGATCGTGTGCGGCGGCGATGTCCGGCTCGCCTCGGACCTCCGCATACAGCCGGGCGACCCGGCGGCGCCAGTCGAGCAGGGCCAGGGACATGTGCGCACCTCCGTGCTCGGGCCCGGTTCCGCGGTCGCGGTGCCGTTGAGCCAGACCGGATCACTCAGCTGACGTGAAATTGGAGCTTACTCGTAGTCCGGTCTGGGCCTGCCGGTGCTGCTCGGTGTGCCTCGCGTGCGTCGCGGCGGGTGCCTGGTGTACGTCAGTGCCGGCATGCCCGCCGCGGCGGTGCCGCAAATATCCGTCACCTGACCGATGTCTCTCACTGCAACTTGCATCAGCATTTGTGTTGCAACCGCGAGATCAAGTCTTTCAGCAGGTTGCGATCTCCCCCCGGGGCTGGCCGGGCAGAGTGAGAAGCACTCTGCCGGACCGGCTCGAACAGCCTGGTAAGGAAGCAGATGAATACCATGGCGCCGACCCGCCCCATCACGCTGCACCAACCAACCCGACTGACCGGACCGACCGGACCAGGCGCGCCGCAGAAGCCGCTGCGCCCGACAGTGCTGCAGAAGCGGTGCGTCACGCTGGCCGCGGAACCGGCGGCGGCGGGCGCAGCCCGCAGTCAGGTCCAGGCAACCATCCAGGCCTGGGAGATTCCGGTCGACGCGTCCATTGCGGTGCTACTCACCAGCGAGCTGGTGACCAATGCCATCAGGCACGAGAAGGGCGACACCATCACGCTGGTCATCACCTGTGCCTACGGCCAACTACACGTAGACGTCCACGACACCTCGTGCACGCTGCCGGTGCCGATGGACGGATCGCCCGACGCGGAGACCGGACGGGGCCTGGTGATCGTCGCCAGCCTGTGCAGTAGCTGGGGCCATTACCGGACCCCCACGGGCAAGGCCGTGTACTTCACGCTCGCCTTCCAGGACGGCCTTGCCGAAGGGGCCGGTCCGGGCGGGGAGTAACCGCCATGCGTGGGTCCGGTGAATTGCACCCCCCCTACGGCGATCCACCGGGCCCGCCCCGCTCCGCCGCGTCGTCGCGTCCCCCAGTCGCGCTGACGCGGCGGTCATAACGCCTCGCGGGCCGCATCAACAGCGCTGCGGAGAGGTGAGCGGGAGCGGCACCGGCCATCGCTGGTCCACCGTGGGCTTGTACGAGGTCACGGGCCAGCAGGTCACCGCGTGCTGGCTGCTCCCACTCGACCAGCGCGCCTTTGACGCCATCTGGAACGGCTCAGCCGGCTCGCCCTGATCGGCGTTGGCCGGCCGAGGATCAACCGTCTCGCAGCTTCGCCACCGCGGCATCGGCCTGCTCAACGGTGACCGTGTTGAGGTTGGGCATGGGCAGTGTGCGGCTGCCGCCGGTCAGGAAGATCACCTGATCGTTGAGGCAGGCGCACAGATCCGGATGCCGGTCGGCTATCGCGACCTGCGTCTGCAGCATCGTCTGCTGCTTGGTCGCCATGGCCGGCAGCACCTGCTGGGTCAGCCGGTCCTGCATGCGCCGGCCGATCTGCCGGCCGAGGAACCGCGCGGCCGCGCCTGTCGCCGCGCCCAGCACCGCCCCGGCAATGTCATCACCGAGGTCGCCGACCGAGGTGTCCCCGCTGGAGTAGCTGCGCGGCTGGTAGCTGCTCCGCCGGCCACCAGGCCCGGGCAGTGGCCCAGCCTGCGGCTCGGCGGCCCACCCCGCCTGCGGCTCGGCGGCCCAGCCCGGCTGGGCGGGCGTTCCCGGCTGCGGCTGGGCGGGCATCCCCGGCTGTGGGCCCGTGGGCCCCTGCTGGCCCATCTGGGCCCGGGCAAGCGCGGCTAGCTCTTGGATCGAGTGCACGGCGTCGGTGTTGCCGCACTGCGGGCACACCGTCCCCATCTGGCCATATGTCACCGCTATATTGTGCGCTGCCGCCGGCCTCGTGGGAAGACATTCCAGGCCGCGTCGGGCACTTGGTCCGGCTGGCCGGGCCAGCCCACCCGTAATCTGGGGTGGTGGGGTTCGCGGGATGGTCCGCCGAGGCCGTGGAGTTCTTCCGCGGCCTCGATGCCGACAACACCAAGGCGTACTGGAGCGCGCATAAGGCGTTCTACGAGGCGTCGGTGCGCGAGCCCATGGCCGCGTTGCTCAGCGAACTGAGCGCGGAGTTCGGCCCCGCGCGGATCGCCAGGCCCTACCGGGACGTGCGGTTCCGGGCCGACAAGTCGCCGTACAAGACCGAGATCTACGCGACGTTCGACCGCGGCGGGTACGTGAGGTTCAGCGCGGACGGGCTGGCGGCCGCCACCGGGTATTTCATGATGACCCCGGCCCAGTTGCAGCGCTATCGCGATGCGGTCGACCGCGAAGCCGATGGCACCGAGCTTGCCGCCGAGGTGGCGCGACTGCGCGCGGCGGGCCTTGAGGTCGCTGGCAGCCAGTCGCTCAAGACCGCCCCGCGCGGGTATCCCAAGGATCATCCCCGGCTTGAACTACTCCGGTGCAAGGGCCTGATCTGCTGGCGGCACTGGCCGGTGGCACCATGGCTGCATACCAGCAAGGCCGGGGACCAGGTGGCCGGAGTCCTGCGCACTGCGGCGCCGCTGCACCGGTGGCTGGACCGCAACGTCGGGCCCGCCGCCGGTTGACCGGGCCGACCGGGGTCCTCCGTCAGCGCGCCCCCGCCGGGTGTTCCCATCACCGGCCGCGCGCGGTGGGCCGGTAGAGTCCGTGGGGTGCGGCTCACCGTGCTCGGCAGCTGTGGTGCCTATCCGGAGGCGGGCCAGGCGTGCAGCGGCTACCTGGTGGAACAGGACGGGTTCCGGCTGCTTGTGGACCTCGGCTATGCGGTCGTGCCGCAGTTGCTGAGGCACCTCACCGCCGCCGACGTCGACGCGGTGTTCATCACCCACGGGCACCCCGACCACTGCGCCGACCTGAACCCGCTGCTGCGGGCCCGGGTGCTCGGCGGCGAAGTGCTCCCGCCACTGCCGGTGTACGCGCCGCCCGGCGCACTGGACGCGGTGCTGGCGCTGGACCGTCCCGGGATGCTGGCCGGTGGGTATGTGCTGCACGAACTGACCCCCGGCAGCAGCCTGGACATCGGCCCGTTCGGTGTGCAGACCCGGCTGCTGCCGCATTGGCTGCCCAATGCCGGTATCCGGCTGGCCGGGGGCGGGCAGGTGCTCACCTATACCGGCGACAGCGGGCCTGATGACGGAGTGGTCGGCCTGGCCCGCGGCGCTGACCTGCTGCTGGCGGAGGCAAGCTTCGCCGGCGAGGTGCCGGAGGATTCACGGCGCTACCTGTCCAGCGCACACCTGCAGGGACGGCAGGCCGCCGCCGCGGGCGCCGGGCGCCTGCTGCTGACCCACCTGCTGCCGGGCACCGACCCGGCCGCGGCGCGCGCCGCGGCCGGCCAGGGTTACCGCGGCGAGGTCGGCGTGGCCACCCCTGGCCTGGTCATCGAGCTTTGAGTAAGCCGGCCCGCGGCCGCGCACACCGGAGCAGCCTGACCGTCTCTCCTGAGGCTGGCCCGCGCATTCACTTGCCGCGATGAATCCGGCGACTTTCGCCCGTCTAATGTCGTGGAGGTTAGATGCGCTGGGCAGACACGGAGGACGGACAGCATGGCCAAGCCAGAGATCGTCTCCGCCGGGGAGTGGCAGCAGGCCCGCGGCGAACTGCTCACGGCCGAGAAGGAAGCCACCCGGGCACTGGACGCGCTGGCGGCGCGGCGCCGCCGGCTGCCGATGGTCAGGTTCGCCGACAGTTACGTGTTCGACACACCGTCCGGCCCCAAGGCCCTGGTCGACCTGTTCGAAGGCCGCGAGCAACTGGTCGTCTACCAGTTCATGGACCTCGGGCCGGACAGGTACTGCCCTGGCTGCACCGGGTTCACCAACAACGTCACCTACCTGGAGGGCCTGGCCGAGACCGGGGTGAGCTGGGTGACCGTGTCGGACATGCCGCTCGCCCAGATCGAGGCGTACAAGGTCCGGATGGGCTGGACCCTGCCGTTCGTGTCTTCGCGCGGCACGTCGTTCTCAGCCGACTGCGGCGTGGGCCCCGGCTTCCTACTGAGTGTTTTCCTGCGCGACGGCACGGACGTCTACCGGACCTACACGACCACCGCCCGCGGCGTGGACCGGCTGATGTTCGGCCAGAACATCCTCGACCTGTGCCCTTACGGCCGACAGGAAGCCTGGGAAGACTCCCCGCCCGGATGGCCACAGCAGCCCACCTACACCGACGAGCAAACCGAGTTGCTGGAGCGGGGCAACGGCGGGCAACGGTAACCC
>CAWDXD010000018.1:0-46460 GCA_963806145.1 uncultured Actinomycetes bacterium | reverse complement strand
GACTCGAACCCCTGGCCTCTTGCATGCCATGCAAGCGCTCTACCAACTGAGCTATAGCCCCTCGGCTGTCGCGTCGACCCGCCGACAGCGCCACGCCAGTGTACAAGAATCTGAGGCGATCAGCGGTCGTCGCTGAGCACCGGCTCGGGCAGTGTTCCGGCGTTGTGCTCGATGAGCCGCCACCTGCCGCGCCGGCGGCCGAGGACCGACCAGGCGCAGTTCGCCAGCGGGCCGACCGCGCCCCAAAGTTCTTCGGGGAGACCGAGCAGGCGGGCGGCACCCAAGCGCAACGCCGCTCCGTGGCTGACCACGACCGCCAGGGTCCCGGGCGTCATTGTGTCGGCGATCCGCTCCATCGCGGCGCAGGCCCGCTCGGCAACGGCTGTGGAGGTCTCCCCTTCGGGGGGCCGCCACTGCGAGTGCTCGACCGGGTACCGTGCGCGGATCTCGGTGTCGGTGAGCCCCTCCCAGAGACCGCCGTAACGCTCGCGCAGATCCTTGTCTGGAGTCACGGTAAGCCCGGTGAGCCGGGCCAGCGGCGCTGCCGTAGCGGCAGCCCGAATCAGGTCGGAGGAGAAGATCGCGCTTGGCTGCAGGGCAGCGAGCAGGCGGGCGGCGCGCTCTGCCTGCTGCTGCCCGACCTCATCGAGGGGGATGTCGGTCTGGCCCTGGAACCGGCCCTGCATGTTCCACTGGGTCTGCCCGTGCCGCCACAGCACCAACCTAACCGAGTGGTCGGGCCGGCGCGCCCCGGGTTCCGGGGAGCGGGCGCTGGGGTCGGGGGAGCGCGCACCGGCAGCCGGAGACGCGCGCCCCGCCGCGTCACGGCCCACTACGGGCACCTTCGGTCTTCCGAGGGCGGCAGCCTTCCCTCGCCGGGCGGCAGCCTGCCCTCCCCGCAGGGGGGCCGGGAGACGACGGTAGCGCGTTCTTCTCCGCCGGGCGGCAGTCCGCCCGTCGACGAATGACAGCTATTGGATTTCTCCCAGATCAGGATCCCGGGCCGCACCGGGCGCGCTGCGCGCTGCGCCCACGGGCTCGGGCAACGGCACGCGCGGGCAGTCCTTCCAGAGCCGCTCGAGCGCGTAGTAGACCCGCTCTTCGGCATGCTGGACGTGAATCACGATGTCGAGGTAGTCCAGGAGCACCCAGCGGCCCTCCCGCTCGCCCTCCCGGCGTACCGGCCGGGCACCGGCCTGCCGGAGCTTTTCCTCGATCTCGTCCACGACGGCGCGTATCTGACGGTCGTTCGCGGCCGAACAGAGCAGGAACACGTCCGTGATGACGAGTTGCTCGCTGACGTCGTACGCGATGATGTCCGCAGCGAGCTTGTCAGCTGCGGCCTCGGCCGCGATCCCTGCAAGCTCGACGGCCCTGGCGGTAGCTGTCACGTGTTGTGCTCGGCCTCCTCAGGTCTTCCTTCCTGCTTTCCCGGGCCCGCGTGCGGCGCTGACCACATCGCTGCGGCCCCGCTGGGGGTGCAGGTGCCCTTTCAGGGTAACCCGCCGTGCCGCCTCCAGGGCCTCCCCGGCAGGTGAGTCCGCGTTTCGGCCACCCGCCCGGCCGGGGCCCTATCCGCCACCAGACCAGGGCCCCAGGGCCGCCCCCGGCACCACCTGGCCAGGGCCCCAGGACCCGGCCCTGCCGGTCAGGGTGCGCGGTCAGGGTGCCGTGGTCAGGCGTCACCGTTCCGGTACAACTCGCGCTTGGCGATGTACTGGACAATGCCGTCCGGCACCAGGTACCAGATCGGCTCCCCCTCGGCGACGCGCTGCCGGCACCCGGTCGAGGAAATCGCCAGCGCCGGGATCTCGACCAGGCTCACCTTGTCCTCGGGGAGGCCCCGATCGGTGAGCCGGTGTCCCGGCCGGGTGCAGCCGACAAAATGCGCGAGCGTGAACAACTCGTCCACGTCCTGCCAGGACAGCATCCGCGACAGGGCATCGGCGCCGGTGATGAAGTAGAACTCCGCATCCTCCCCGCGCTGGGCGTGCAGGTCACGCAGCGTATCGATGGTGTAGGTCGGGCCCGGGCGGTCAATGTCCAGCCTGCTGACCGAGAACCGCGGGTTCGACGCGGTGGCTATCACGGTCATCAGGTACCGGTCCTCGGCGGCCGACACCTTCTTGTCCTGCTTCTGCCAGGGCTGGCCGGTGGGCACGAAAATCACTTCGTTCAAGGCGAAGATGTGCGCCACCTCGCTGGCCGCGACCAGGTGGCCGTGATGGATGGGGTCGAACGTGCCGCCCATCACGCCGATCCTGACCTTGCCACCAGTTCCCATCCCCAGACTTTAGCGACCCGGGGTACGCGCCATGAGCAGGGCACCGGCCGACGCGGCGCGGCGTGCCGGCGCGGCACGGGCGCGCGGCGCGGGCGGCCGGCACGGCACGGCAAGCAGGCGCGCCAGCGACCGCCGGTGCGGCAGGGCGGCCGGTGCGGCAGCGTCAGTCCAGGCCGGGCAGTGGCGCGGCGCCGTCCCGCCACCGGACGACCCGGACCGCCTTGCCCACCTCGCTGCGCGGCACCGTGCCAGGGGGCAGCACCCGGACCGCGACGCCCACCCCCAGTTCCGCGCGCAACCGGGCCTCCAGCTCCCCGGGACCCGGCAGTTCACCCGTCCCGGAACCGGGCTGGCCCGTCCCGGAACCGGGCTGGGCCGTCCCGGAACCAGGCTGGCCCGCCCCGGAACCGGCAGGCCCGGCGGCGGACGGCGACCCGCTAGCGGCAGCCGTTTTGTATTCGCAACAGACGATCAGCCGGCCCGCAGCCCCCCGCTCATCGACCACAAGCAGGTAGTCGGAACAGAGCGCCGGCGAGGCCAGCAGCACGCGTTCCACCTCGCTGGGGTAGACGTTCACGCCGCGCAGCACCAGCATGTCGTCGCGGCGGCCGGTGACCTTACTCATCCGCACCAGCGTCCGGCCGCAGGCGCAGGTGCCCCGGCGCAGCGCGGAAATGTCCCCGGTCCGGTACCGCAGCAGCGGCAGCGCCTCCCGGGTCATCGTGCTGAACACCAGTTCGCCGGGGGTGCCGTCGGGTACCGGCGCGCCGGTCTCCGGGTCCACCGCCTCGACAAGGAAATGGTCCTCGTTGACGTGCAGGCCGTCCGCCGCCTCCAGGCACTCGGCGGCCACCCCCGGCCCGATCACCTCGGACAATCCATAAATGTCCAGGGCCCGCAGGCCGAGCAACTCCTCGATGCGGGCGCGCATCTGGCCGGTCCAGGGTTCGGCACCGAACAGGCCCGCCTTCAGGGTCAGCCCCTCCCCCGGCCCGGCGCCCGCCGCGGCCAGCGCCTCGCCGAGCCGGATCGCGTACGACGGGGTGCAGGTCAGGATGTCCGGGCGTAGGTCACGGATCAGGGTGACCTGCCGTGCCGTCATGCCGCCGGACACCGGGACCACCGTGGCGCCAAGCTCGATCGCGCCCTGGTGAATGCCGAGCCCGCCGGTGAACAGGCCGTACCCATAGGCGTTGTGGATGGTGCTGGCCCGCGTCGCGCCCGCCGCCGCCAGCGCCCGCGCGCACATCCGCGCCCACAGCGCCAGGTCCGCGCGGGTGTAGCCGACCAGCGTGGGCCGGCCGCCGGTACCGCTGGAACCGTGCACAGTGACCAGGTCCTCCGGCGGAACCTCCAACATGCCATACGGATATGCGGCCCAAAGGTCAGCCTTGGCGACCATGGGGAGCCGGGGCAGGTCGTGCAGGGCAACCTCGCCCGGGGCGGTCAACCCGGCCGCGCGGAGCCGTTCGCCCTGGACCCCGTCCGTGGCGAGGAGCCTGCCGACCAGGGCCCGGAGCCGGGATTCCTGCAGGGCGGCCAGTTCCTCGGCGGGCATGGCCTCCGCGCTGGGCTCGAACATTTGCCTCACCTTCCCCGCCTGGCTCCCGGCCATCCTGCCATGATCCGAGCGGCCCGGCGGGGGTTAGGCACCCCGCCGCTGGTGGGCCTGGATCCCCTGCTCGCGCGCTCCGCCGGGCACATAGCATCGGGGTATGACCACCGTGCCGGATCGTGCCCGGGTACGCCTGCCCGGGATCTCTTCGCGCGCTTACGAGCATCCCGCCGACCGCTCGGCGCTGGTGGCGATGCGCAAGCTGACCGGCTTCGACGTGCTGCTCAAGCGGCTTGCCAGCCTGTTCTCCGACCGGAGCCTGCGGCTGTTGTACTTGGCCAGCTCGGTCCGGGCCTCGACCGAGCAGTTCCCGCACCTGTACGAGCTGCTGCTCGACGGCTCCTCGATCCTGGACCTGCCCGAGGTGCCCGAGCTGTTCATCTCCCAGGACCCGATCCCCAACGCGATGACGCTCGGCTCCGACAAGCCGTTCATCGTAATCACCACGGGCCTGGTGGACCTGATGGACGAGGAGGAGATGCGGCACGTCATTGGGCACGAGCTGGGGCACGCGCTGTCCGGGCACGCGGTGTACCGGACCATGCTCTACCACCTGACCCGGCTGGCCACCCGGATCGCCTGGTTCGCCATCGGCTACATCGGGCTGCGTGTGATCATCGCGGGCCTGGAGGAGTGGTACCGCAAGTCGGAGCTGTCCTGCGACCGGGCGGGCTTGCTGGCCGGGCAGGACCCGTCGGCGGCGCGGCGGGCGCTGATGAAGGCGGCCGGCGGCGCCAAGATCTCCGAGCTGAGCCAGGACGCGTTCCGGCAGCAGGCCTACGAGTACGACGCGGTGCCCGACGTCAGGGAAGGGCTCATCAAGCTGCTGCAACTGCAGGGCACCACGCACCCGTTCGCCGTGGTGCGGTTCGCCGAGCTGGACCGGTGGGTGACCGAGGGGAACTACGAGGTGATCCTGTCCGGCGAGTACCTGCGCCGCGAGGACGACCCGCAGGTCTCGGTGACCGAGGAGATCAAGGCCGGGGCCAAGTCCTACCAGGACTCGTGGAACCGTACGTCGGACCCGTTCGTGGGGCTGGTGAAGGGCTTCGCGGAGAACGCCGCCGGGGCGGGCGCATCGCTGTTCAGCGGGATTTTCGGCCGGCCGGGCACCGGGCCGGGCAATGGCCCGGGCAACGGTGGCTCCGGGCCGGGGCCGGGCGGCTCAGGGTCGGGCGGCTCGGGCTCGGACTGATCCGAGCCGGAGGCTGACGGGTTCCGGGGCTGGCCTGGCCGCCGGAGCCCGGTCCACCTGCCCCGGGGCGGCTTGGCCGCCCGGGTTTGTGGTTGTTGGCACAATGACCACAAAGAGGGTGTCGCGGAGAATGGGACAGTTTCGCCTCCGCTGACCAGGGTCGGCGTCTGATCATCGGGTGGACCGCAGACCTATAATGCAGCCCAGCGGACTCGCTCATAGTGGGCCGGACACGAACCTGCTCGCGCTTGCCTGAAACCGCTCCCGGCCCCTCAGCAAGGCCTTCAGGCCCGGGCGCGGCTGAGGATCACAAGGTCGTCGCGGTGCACGACCTCCCGGTCGTACCCGGGCCCCTTCCGGGCGGCGAGCCACCGGGTGGACCGGCCCATCAGCGCGGGGATCTCGGCCGCGTCGTAGTTGACCAGGCCGCGCGCGACCACCTGGCCGTCGGGCCCTGACAGGTCGACCGGGTCGCCCGCGTCGAAGCTCCCCTCGACCCCGGTGATGCCCGCGGGCAGCAGGGATGCCCGGCTGGCCACGACCGCGCGGACCGCGCCCGCGTCCAGCGTCAGCGTGCCCCGGGCGGACGCGGCGTGCGCCAGCCACAGTTGCCGGGTGGCCGGGCGGCGGTCGTGCGGGGCGAAATAGGTGCCGGCCAGCCGCCGGCCAGGGCGAGCGCCGCCTGGTCGGCGCGGGCCACCACGGTGGGGATGCCCGCCTCGGTCGCGATGAGCGCCGCGTCCACCTTGGTGACCATTCCCCCGGTGCCCACCCGCGCCGGCGCACCGCCCTGCCCCGGTGAACCGGGCCGCCCCGCGGCCGTCGCGCCGGGCCGCCCCGGCGGGCCGAGGGTGATGCCGTCCAGGTCGGCGCGGTGCTGCACCCGGCCGATCCGCCGGGCCCCCGGATGACGCGGGTCGAAGTCGTAGAGCCCGTCCACATCAGACAGCAGGATCAGCGCCCCGGCCCGGACCACGTGCGCGACCAGGGCGGCCAGCCGGTCGTTGTCGCCGAACCTGATCTCGTCGGTGGCGACCGTGTCGTTCTCGTTCACCACGGGCAGGACGCCCAGTTCGAGCAGCCGGTTCAGGGTCCGCTGTGCGTTGCGGTAATGCGCACGGCGCATCAGGTCGTCGGCGGTGAGCAGGATCTGCCCGGCGCGCACCTCGTGCCGGGCGAACGCGGCCGTGTACACCGCGACAAGCAGGCCCTGGCCGACGCTCGCGGCGGCCTGCTGGGTGGCCAGGTCCCGGGGCCGGCGGGCCAGCCCCAGCGGCGCCAGGCCCGCCGCGATCGCCCCCGAGGAGACCAGCACCACCTGGGTGCCCGCGCGCACCTGGTCCGCGAGCACCCCGGCCAGCGCGGCGATCCGGCCCTCATCGATCCCACCGTCGGCGGTGGTGAGCGAGGACGAGCCGACCTTGACCACGACCCGGCGGGCGGCGGCGATGTCGGCCCGCTCGTCCGCCTGCGCATCCTCCGGGACGTCCCCTGTCACCAGGGCAGCCGTTCGTCGGTGCCACGGGGCCCGAACCCGTGCTCCGAGCCGGCCGGCACATCCGGGTCCCAGTCGAACACGACGGCGTCGTCGGGGTCCCCGATGGCCACCTCGGCGCCCGCCTGGGCCCCGGCCGCGGCCAGTGCCTGTTCCACCCCGATGCGGGCCAGCCGGTCACCGAGGTAACCGACCGCCTCGGCGTTGCTGAAGTCGGTCTGCCGCACCCACCGGGCCGGTTTGTGCCCGCGCACCATGAAGCTGTTCTCGCCGGTGCGGACGATCTCGAACTCGGGCCCGCCCGCCGCGGGCGGCCTGATCACCTGCCGGGTGGGCTCCGGCGGCGGGGCCGCCGCGCGGGCCGCGGCCACCACCCGGCCCACGGCGAACGCGAAGTCCCGCACGCCCTCGTGGGTGGCCGCGGAGATCTCGCGGACCTCCAGGCCACGGCCCTCCAGGACCTCGCGGGCCCGCCCGGCCGCCTCCCGCGCCTCCGGGACGTCGATCTTGTTCAGTGCGACGATCCGCGGCCGGCCGGCCATGTCCGCGCCGGTGGCCTCGGCGTAGGCGGCCAGTTCCGCCTCGATCGTGTCCAGGTCGGCCACGGGATCCCGGTCCGGCTCCCCCGCCGGGCCCGCGGCGCAGTCGAGCACATGCACCAGCACCACGCAGCGCTCCACGTGACGCAGGAAGTCCAGGCCGAGCCCCTTGCCGCCGCTGGCGCCGGGAATCAGCCCGGGCACGTCGGCCACCACGAACTGGGTCTCGCCTGCCTCCACCACGCCGAGGTGCGGGGTGAGCGTGGTGAAGGGATAGTTCGCGATCTTGGGCCGGGCCGCGGACATGGCCGAGATCAGCGAGGACTTGCCCGCGTTGGGGAAGCCCACCAGGCCCGCATCGGCCACGGTCTTGAGCTCAAGCACCACGGTGTGCTCGGTGCCCGGCTCACCGCGCAGCGCGAACCCGGGGGCCCGGCGCCTCGGGGAGGCGAGCGCCGCGTTGCCCAGCCCCCCACGGCCGCCCGTGACGGCCACGAACCTGGTCCTGGCACCCACCAGGTCGGCGAGCACCTCGCCGTCCAGCCCCTTGACCATGGTGCCGTCCGGGACGGTCACCACCAGGTCACCGCCGTTGGCGCCGCTGCGGTTCGAACCGGACCCCTGCTTGCCGTTGCCCGCGCGGCGCACCGGCCGGCGGTGCAGGTCGAGCAGGGTGGCCATACTGGGGTCCACCTCGAAGATGACGTCGCCGCCCCGGCCGCCGTTGCCGCCGTCGGGGCCGCCGAGCGGCTTGAACTTCTCCCGGTGCACCGACGCGCAGCCGTGTCCCCCGTCGCCCGCCTTCACTGTGACGGTGACGTGATCGGCGAACTCGGCCACTTGTCGATCCCTCCTGGTGGCCACATGACTCTAGGGCGAACCGCCTAGCGGTCCGCCCTAGTGTGGCTCGGTTAGCTAGCGGCGGATTAGTCCGCCGGCGCGCCCGCTTCCGCGACCACGCTCACGGCCCTGCGGTTGCGCACGCGGCCGAACGTGACCGCGCCGCTGACCAGAGCGAACAAGGTGTCGTCCTTGCCACGGCCGACGCCGGGGCCCGGGTGGAAGTGGGTGCCGCGCTGGCGCACGATGATCTCGCCCGCGTTGACCTGCTGACCGCCGAACCGCTTGACGCCCAGCCGCTGCGCGGAGGAGTCCCGGCCGTTCCGGCTTGATGACGCGCCCTTCTTGTGTGCCATCGTCAGCTCTTCTTCCTCGCCGCGGCCTTCCGCTCGGCGCTGATCCCGGTGATCTTCACCTGGGTGTAGCGCTGGCGGTGGCCCATCCGTCGCCGGTAGCCGGTCTTGTTCTTGTAATGGATGATGTTGATCTTGGGCCCGGCTACCTCGCCCAGGATCTCCGCGGTGACCTGGTAGTGGCCGAGCTCGCCCGGATCGCTGATGACCTTGCCATCATCGACGACGAGCAGGGCCGGCAGCATCACGCTGGAACCGACCTCACCGGCAAGCGTGTCGACGGTGAGGACGTCGTCCACCGACGCCTTCTCCTGCCTGCCACCGCAGCGCACGATCGCGTACACCGAAGAACTCTCTCTCTGCTTGTGCGGGCCCAACGCGCTGTTCCGCTCCTAGCGGACCACAGGCACGAACAGGGGCTCGCCAGCTTTGCACCGGGCACCCGGGAACCCAGCCCTGGATCCGTCCTGTGCGCTGGCCTCTCAGGCTATCAGACCCCGGCGGTCGCCGACGCATCCGGCGCCGCCTGCCCGTCGGTGCCCGCGGCCGCGTCCGGCGGGCCCGGCTCCCGGGTGGCGGCCCGCCGCCGGCGCCGGCCGCCGAACGACTGGCCCGCTGCCGCGCCGTTCCCGGCCGCCTCGGCGGCGCCGTCCTGGTCAGCGCCGTAGCCGGTCGCGGCTCCGGCGGCCGCACCGGAGTCGGGGACGGCCGAACCGCCGCCACCTTCGGGCGCGGCCTCGCCGGGCCCGGCGAGGCCGGACGTGACCGTGGTGGCCGCGGTGGTGCTGGCCACGGAGGGCTCGGCGGTGCTGGCCACGGGAGGCCCGGCGGTGCGGGCCGCCGCGGGCTTGTCCTCCGCTTTGCCGTCCTTGCCAGCGCCGTCCCTGCCCTGCCGCTGCCGCCTGCCGTCCCTGCCCCCCTTGCCGTCCCTGGCTGCCTTGGCGTCCTTGCCGTCCTTGGCGGCCGCGCCGTCGGGCCGCCCCCGGTGCTGGTGCTGGTGCTCCACCCCGTCCAGGGAGACCAGCACGCCGCGCCCGTTGCAGCACTCGCAGGTCTCGGAGAACGCCTCAAGCAGCCCGGAACCGACGCGCTTGCGGGTCATCTGCACCAGCCCGAGCGAGGTCACCTCGGCCACCTGGTGCTTGGTCCGGTCCCTGGCCAGGCATTCGAGCAGCCGCCGCAGCACCAGATCGCGGTTGCTCTCCAGCACCATGTCGATGAAGTCGATCACGATGATTCCGCCGACGTCGCGCAGCCGCAGCTGCCGCACGATCTCCTCGGCGGCTTCCAGGTTGTTGCGGGTGACGGTCTCTTCCAGGTTGCCGCCCTGGCCGGTGAACTTCCCCGTGTTCACGTCCACGACGGTCATGGCCTCGGTGTTGTCGATGACCAGCGAGCCGCCGCTGGGCAGCCACACCTTCCGCTCCAGCGCCCTGGCCAGGTGCTCGTCGACCCGGTAGTGCGCGAACGCGTCCTCGTCGCTCTGCCAGTGCTCCAGCCGGTCGGCCAGATGCGGCGCCACGTAACGGACGTACTCCTCCACCAGGTCCCAGCCCTCGTCACCGGAGACGACCAGCTTGGTGAAGTCCTCGTTGAAGACGTCCCTGATCACCCTTATGGTCAGGTCCGGCTCGCTGTAGAGCAGCTCGGGCGCGCTGGCGGACTTGGCCTTCCGCTCGATGCTCTCCCACTGCGCGGACAGCCTGGCCACGTCGTGGGCGAGTTCCTCTTCCGAGGCCCCCTCGGCCGCGGTCCGCACGATGACGCCGGCGTTCTCCGGCATGACCTGCTTGAGGATCTGCTTGAGCCGGGTGCGCTCGGTGTCGGGCAGCTTGCGGCTGATGCCCATCATCGACCCGCCGGGCACGTACACCAGGTAGCGGCCGGGCAGGCTGGCCTGGCTGGTCAGCCGCGCGCCCTTGTGCCCTACCGGGTCCTTGGTCACCTGGACCAGCACGGACTGGCCGGACTTGAGCGCCAGCTCGATGCGCTTGGACTCGCCCTCCAGGCCGCTCGCGTCGAAATTCACCTCGCCCGCGTACAGGACGGCGTTGCGGCCCTTGCCGATGTCGACGAAGGCGGCCTCCATCGACGGCAGGACGTTCTGGACCTTGCCGAGATAGACGTTGCCGACCAGGGACTGGTGGCCGCCCCGGTCCACATAGTGCTCGACAAGCACCTTGTCCTCGAGTACGGCGATCTGGGTCCGCTCCCCGCGCTGCCGGACCACCATTACCCGGTCCACCGCCTCGCGGCGGGCCAGGAACTCCGACTCGGTGATGACCGGCGGGCGGCGGCGCCCGGAGTCGCGCCCCTCCCGGCGCCGCTGGCGCTTGGCCTCCAGCCGGGTGGACCCGCGGACGACCTGCACCTCGTCGCCGGAATCGTCACCGCCGGAACGGGCCGGGCGCACGTGCACCACGGTGTTCGGCGGATCGTCCGGCCCGGTCTGGTCCGTATCGGCCGCCGAGCCACGGCGGCGCTTGCGCCGGCGTCGGCGGGTGCCGCCTCCGGCCTCGTCCTCGTCGTCGTCCTCGCCGGCCGGGCCAGCGTCCTGGTCACCGGCCGGGCCGGCGCCCTGGCGCGCGCCAGCCCCGGCGCCGGTCTCCTCGGCGGCCTTGGTCTCGTCAGCTGCGGCGTCCTGGCCGCCGTCGCTCTCGGCGCCACGGCCACGCGACCGGGATCCCCGGCGCCTGCGGCGGCGGCCCGAGCCATCGGCCTCGCCCTCGCCGGCCTCGGCCTGGTCGTCGCCGGCTGCACCGTCCTTCAGCCGGCTCCTTGACCGTCTCCTTCGCCGGACGGGCCTGGGCAGGCGCGGCCGACGTGTTCGCCGGCGGCTGGAAGAGCACTTGGGGCGGCTGGAACGTGGCGATCGGTACGGCCGGCGGCTCGGCGTGCGCCGGAGCAGGTGCCTGGTCTGCGGCCGGGGTAGCCGGGCTGGTGAACGGGGCAGGCGGGCTGCTGAACGGGGCCGCGAACGGCGGCGTCACCGAGCTGGCCTGGCCGGTCGCACTGCCAGCGGCCGGGCTGGCCGCACTGCGGGTGGCCCGGGCCTTGCCGGTGGGGCCCCGGCTGGCGGCCGGGGCCTTGCCGGTGGCGCTGGCCGCATCGGGTGACGCCGCGGCTGCGCCTGCATCGCCGTTCTCGCTGGGCGCGGCGGCGGCCGTGCTGCGCCGGGTGCGCCTGGCCGGACGGCGTGCCGCGGTGCCGCCATCGGCCTGGTCGCCGGAGGTCCCCGGAGCTGCCCCGGCCGGAGCTGCCGCCGCCGGCGCGTCCGCGGCAGGCGTACCCGCGGCGGCCGCGGGCACGGCGGCGTCCGTGGTTTCCGGCGGTGCCGAACCAGCAGCGGGTTTGGCCGTCCGCCGTCTGGTGGCGCGCTTGCGCGGCGCCGCCGTGGCGGCGGGCGCGTCGGTCAGGCCGGACGGGCCATTGCTGCCTGACCCGTCACTGCTGGACTCTGTGCCGTGTAGCTCGCTGTCGAGCATCCGGGCTATCTCCCGTCAAGCTCCCGGGCGCGGACGGCCGCAACGGCCCGTCCGCTCCGCGCGGGAGCTGGTCGCACGCGACATCCCGGGGGGCACCTGCCGACTCGGCGGTGCCACCGGTGCGCGTTATCTCTAGTTGTGGTCCTCCCGGCGTGCTCCGCACCCGCGGCTGCGGTGCCGCATCCGGCTGCAGCAGCTCGGCGGGCACGGTGAGCCCGCTTGCCGCTGCAGCGGCGCCGACACCGTCCGCGCTGAGCGCGCCCTGCGCCAGCCGGGTCACCAACGGTGGTGACGACGGCGCGAGAGCGGCCAGGCGGCGGAGCGCGGCCAGGATGTCGTCAGGCCGGACGGCAGGTATGACATGCCGAACAACCATTCGAAGTATGGCATTCCCGGCATCGCCGCCCTCGGCGGCACACCGGTCGGTTCCCATGGTGATCACTGCGGCGCGGGCATCCATGCGCCGCGGTCCCTTGCCGGTGAGGCGCTCGACCTCCAGGCTGTCGCAGGCGAGAAACTCGTCCGCGGCCCGGGCGGCGTCGCCCGGCGGCACGCCGGGCAGGACCACCTGCCACAGGGACGCCTCCAGCGGAAGCGCGCCCAGCGCGGGCGGGGCCTGCATCACCTCGATCACGTCAATCCCGTCTGGCAGGGCCGCGTCAAGCCGTTCCCGTACCTCGGATACGGCACACGCCCTCGTGAACGAGAGCTCCAAGTACTCGGCCTCGCTCGCTGTTCCCGTCGGGGCTGCGCCAGCGTAAGAGATCTTCGGGTGCGGCGTGAATCCGGCGGAATAGGCGATGGGCAGCCCTGCCCGGCGAACTCCCCGTTCAACGGCACGCGCGATGTCCCTGTGACTGGCGAAACGCATCCTGCCTCTTTTAGCGTACCGGACAATCAGCTGGCAGGTCACTGCGGGCGCGCCCGGGCCCGGCGCCCGCTGGCCCGGCGGCCCCTGGCCCGGCATGCTCAGGCCCCGGTCCTGGCCGGCACGGCCGGCAGCGGGAGCAGTGTCGCCCCGGTGGGCCCGGCCTGGATCTCGGTGCCCATGGCCGGGCAGACCCCGCAGTCGTAACACGGGGTCCAGCGGCAGTCGTCCACTTCCCGTGCGCCCGAGGCGTCCGTAGCGTCCTGCCAGTCCTGCCAGAGCCAGTCGCGGTCCAGCCCGGCGTCGAGGTGGTCCCACGGCAGCACCTCGCTGTACTCGCGCTCCCTGGTGGTGTACCAGTCCAGGTCGACCGGCTCGTCGGCCAGGGCCGCCGCGGCGCAGCGCTCCCAGCGGTCAAAGGAGAAGTGCTCGCTCCACCCGTCGAAGCGGGCACCGTCCGCCCACGCCGCCTTGATCACCTTGGCGACCCGCCGGTCGCCGCGGGACAGCAGGCCCTCGATGATCGAGGGCCGCCCGTCGTGGTAGCGGTAGCCCACCGCGCGCCCGTACCCGGGGTCGGCGCGCAGCGCGGCGCCGAGGCTGCGCAGCCGCGCGTCCACCGTCTTGTGGGCTTCCTGGGCGGCCCACTGGAACGGGGTGTGCGGCTTGGGCACGAAGCCCCCGATCGACACCGTGCACCGGATGTCCCGCCGGCCGCTCGCCTCCCGCCCGGCCTTGATGACCTTCCTGGCGAGGTCCGCGATGGCGACCACGTCCTCGTCGGTCTCGGTCGGCAGGCCGCACATGAAGTAGAGCTTGACCTGGCGCCAGCCGCTCGCGTAGGCGGTGGTGACGGTCCGGATGAGGTCGTCCTCCGTGACCATCTTGTTGATCACCTTGCGCATCCGCTCGGTCCCGCCCTCCGGGGCGAACGTGAGGCCGGACCGGCGGCCGCCGCGGGCGAGTTCGTTGGCGAGCGTGACGTTGAACGCGTCCACCCGGGTGGACGGCAGGGACAGCCCGAGGTTGGCGCCCTCGTAGCGGTCGGCCAGGCCCTTCGCGATCTCGTTGATCTCGCTGTGGTCGGCGCTGGACAGCGACAGCAGGCCGACCTCGGCGAAACCGCTGGCCGTCACCCCCTGCTCGACCATGTCCCCGATCGTGGTGATGCTCCGCTCGCGGACCGGCCGGGTGATCATGCCGGCCTGGCAGAACCGGCAGCCGCGGGTGCAGCCGCGGAAGATCTCGACGCTGAACCGCTCGTGCACCGACTCGTGCACCGGCACCACCGGACGGCGCGGGTAGGGCCAGTTGTCCAGGTCCATGACCGTGTGCTTGGCGACGGTGTGCGGCACGCCCGGGCGGTTCGGCGCGACCCGCCGGATCCGGCCGTCGGGCAGGTAGCCGACGTCGTAGAAGCGGGGGACGTACACACCGGCCCCGGCCGCCAGCCGCAGCAGCAGCCCGTCCCTGCCACCGGGGCGGCCCTCCTGCTTCCAGTCCCTGATCAGCCCGGTGATCGCGAGCACCGCCTGCTCACCGTCGCCGAGCACGGCGCCGTCGAGGAACTCGGCGATCGGCTCGGGGTTGAACGCGGCGTGCCCGCCTGCCAGCACGACAGGGTCACGCTCGTCCCGCTCCGCGGCCGCCAGCGGGATGCCGGCCAGGTCGAGCGCGGTCAGCAGGTTCGTGTAGCCAAGCTCGGTGGCGAAGCTGATGCCGAACACGTCGAAGTCCCGCACCGGGCGGTGCGCCTCCACGGTGAACTGCGGCACCCCGTGCTCGCGCATCAGGTGCTCCAGGTCCGGCCACACGCTGTAGGTGCGCTCGGCGAGCACCCCGGGCCTTTCGTTCAGCACCTCGTAGAGGATCTGGACGCCCTGGTTCGGGATGCCGACCTCGTAAGCGTCCGGGTACATCAGCGCCCACCGGACCTCGGCGGCGTCCCAGTCCTTGACGACCGAGTTCAGCTCGCCGCCCACGTACTGAATGGGCTTGCGTACCAGCGGAAGCAGCGGTTCCAGCCGTGCGAACACCGATTCTCCGCCCATCCCCTCAGCTTACCGACGCCGCAGGCAGCCCACGCAGGTCCTCGCCGCGGGACGGGCGGCGAGCCGCTCCGCGCTGATCCGCGCGGCACAGGCCTGGCAGGTCCCGTAGCTGCCGTCCGCCAGCCGGGCCAGGGCCGCCTGGATCTCGGCCAGGTCCTCCCGTGCCGCGTCCGCCAGCGCGGCGACGTGCTGCCGCTCGAATGCGAGCGTGGCGCCCTCGGGGTCGTGCTCGTCGTCGGCGCCGACGTCACGCGCCGCCTCCACGATGCCGGTGAACTCGCGCTCCAGCGAGGCCAGCCGGGCCAGGGCGCGCTCCCCCGCGGCGTTCAGGGCCGCGCGGGCGTCTTCCGGCTCGGACATGGGCTCCCTCCCCCCGGACATCTTCGCAGCCCGGACCGGCGAGCCCGGTTTCGCGCGGGCCGCCGGCATCGGGCAGGCTGGTCCCATGGCAGATGAACTGACGCTGATGGCCGTCCACGCGCACCCGGACGACGAGGCCTCGAGTACCGGGGGCGTGCTCGCCACCTACTCCGGGCAGGGGATCCGTACGGTGGTGGTGACCTGCACGAACGGTGAGTTCGGGGATGCTCCCGGTGGCGTGAAGCCCGGCCAGGACGGTCATGACGCACAGACGGTGGCCCAGTTGCGGCTGGCCGAACTGCGCGAGGCGGCCAAGATACTCGAGGTCAGCGACCTGGAGATGCTGGGATACCACGACTCGGGCATGCCCGACTGGGACTACAAGGACCGGCCGGAGGCGTTCTGCAACATCCCGCTGGAGGAGGTGACCGGCCGCGTCGGCGCGCTGATCGAGCAGTACCGGCCGCAGGTCGTGGTCAGCTATGACCCGGAAGGCCCCTACCAGCATCCCGACCATGTGCACGCGGCGCGCGCGGCCGCGGCGGCGGCGCAGGCGACCGGCATCCCGGCCAAGTTCTATCTCACCGCGATGCGCGGCAGCGATTGGCAAAAGATATGGGCGGCGCTACGAGAACTCGGCGAAGACGTACCCGCACCGCGCAATGTCACCCCCGAGATGCGTGCCCAGATGGCCGAGGCCGAGGCTCGCATCACCACGACAATTGACATCAGGCCGGTGCTGGCCCGGAAGCGGGATGCGTTGTTCGCGCATTCCAGCCAGATCTCAGAATCCTGGTTCAGCAAAATCCCGGCGGACATCGCCGAGGCCACGTTCGGCCGGGAAAGCTTCATCCGGGCCAGCGACTCCACCGGCGCGCCGCTGCCTGAGGACGATCTGTTCGCCGGCCTGCGCTCCCCCGCCGGCTAGCCAGGCCGACCCCGGTATCCGGGAATTCGCAGGTGAGAGCGTGGGCACGTGGTGCAGCGACGCCGCAGGCGGCGGGCCGCCGGGGCCGCGCGATGCCACGATGGGCGGCCGATGCTGGGGCTCATGTGCGGCCGGCTGCCGGGTGAATGATTGGCGGGCCGGCGGCCGTTCGCCTGGCTGGCGGTTTCGCCGTGGCTGTCAGCCCGTGGGAATTCTCGCGCCGGGGTGCCCGGCCTGCGGACGGCGGGTGGGGCCCAGGGCCGCCACGGCGGCAAGCACGCCAGGTACCAGCAGCATGCCGATCGACAGCACCCCGGCCAGCGCGGCCCCGGTGACCAGAATCGCGCCGGTGATCAGCAGGGGCACCGGCCACAACCGGCCGGCGGCAAGAGCGAACAACAGGGTGGAGACGCCAAGTACCGCCAGATACCACCACGCCGGGGTATTGCCCTGCGCACTGATCACCACGAAGTAAATCCCGGCGTTAGCGGCCGTCCATACCGCCGCTCCTATCGCCAGAAATCGTGCGCGCATGCCGCCATTATGCACACGCACAGGCATATGCGGTAGACCCCGAAATGCGGGGTTTGGCCGCGCACGGTGTGCGTTACGGCCCACTTCCGTTGGGCGGAACGGGCCGCAAGCGCCAAAAGCATGCCGGAGCGGCCGCAACGCTGGGAGGCACGGGACGGGCGGGTAATCGAGAGGTGGCTGGGGCGCACGGGGCTGCGTGCGGGGCCGGGGCGCGGGGCCGGGGTGCGGGGCGCGGGGCTGGGGCGCGGGGGGCTGGATGGGGCAACCAGCGGCCGGCGGTTGCCCTCCCGGCACTCGTGGGCGCAGGAGGCGCGGGGGAAGCCGCTGCTCCGGGTGGGTAGTTTGGCTGGTATGAGGTTCAGTGGTGCCGGCGATGCCGGGACGGGAGCAGGGCGATGACGGCCGAGGCGTACGCGGCTGCCGCGGGGCTGGTGGAGCGCTCGGCGGCAGCGTTTGTGTCCGGGGTGCCGGAGAATCCGGCCGATGACGGGTTCTTCGGCCCGGCCAGCGTCACTTGGCGGGTGGCTGGCGACCTGGGCAGGTCAGTGGCCGGGCTGCGGGCGCTGATGCTGCAAGCGCTGCACCCGCTGGCGATGGCGGGCGTGGACCAGCACAGCAACTGGCGCTCCGACCCGGTGGGCAGGCTCGCCGCCACGTCCGGGTACCTCGCCACGATCAGCTTCGGCGACCGCGCCGCGGCGGAGCGGGCCGCGGCCCGGGTGCGCCGGGTGCACGAGCACATCACCGGGACCGACACGATCACCGGCCGCCCGTACGCGGCGAGCGATCCTGCCCTGCTGCTGTGGGTGCATGCGACCCTGGTGGAGTCGGGCATCGTGGCGGCCGAGTCGTTCGGCACCCCGCTGTCCGCCGGCGACAGCGACCGCTACGTAGCGGAGATGGCCGCCGCGGCGGAACTCGTCGGCATACCGGCCGGCCTGGCCCCTGCCAGCGTCGCCAGCCTGGCGGACTACCTGGCCTCGGGTCGCCAGGAGCTGCGCTGCACGCCCGCGGCAGCGGAGTCGATGGCCTACCTGCTCGACCCGCCCGGCCTCGACGAGGACGTCGCGGAGATCTGGGCCGACATCAGGGACGGGGTGCTGGCCGTGCTCCCGGCCTGGGCCCTGGAGATGTACGGGTATGCGCCGCGGCCGCTGACCGAAGCACGGCAGACCGAGATCCGGCAGGCACTCGGTGTCTTCGACGCGGTGTTCCTCGGCGAGCCCGGGGTGCTCGAGGCCCGGCAGCGGATCACCCTGCGGATGCGCGCCGCGCGGCAGGCGTGACACGCGACAGGCGCGCGGCGCGGATGAGGAAGGCCACCGCCGCGGCTGTGGCCGCCGCCGGTGCGGCCGCCGCCCTGCTGCTGATCCGCCGCGGGCGCCGGGGCCACGGCCGGCTCCGGCTGCGGCGCGGGGCAGCCGCGCTGCGCCTGGCCGCACGCGGCGGGGCGCGCTATGCCAGCAACGCCCCGCGGCTGTTCGCGGCGGCCGGCGAGAACCGGCAGCGGCTGCGCAACGACCTTGCCCTGCAGACCGCGGAGGACGTCGCGGACACCCTGGGCGCCATGAAGGGCGTGCTGATGAAGCTGGGCCAGATGGCCAGCTACGTGGACGACGGCCTGTCCCCCGCCGTCCGGCGCACCCTGTCCCGGCTGCAGGACAGCGTCCCGCCGATGAGCCCGGAACTGGCCGCGGGCGTCGTCACCGGGGAACTCGGCCTGCCACCGGACCGGGCTTTCGCCCGCTGGGACCCGGAGCCGATCGCCGCCGCGTCGATCGGCCAGGTACACCGGGCGATGACCCACGACGGGCGCGCGGTGGCGGTGAAGGTGCAGTACCCGGGGATAGCCGAGAGCATGGCGGCGGACCTCGACAACGTCTCCCTGCTGCGCCGGATGCTCAAGGTGACCGCACCGAGCCAGGACGTCGACGCGCTGGTCACCGAGCTCCGCGACCGTGTCCTCGAGGAGCTCGACTACCGCCGGGAGGCGGAGAACCAGCGGCTGTTCGCGGCGTACTACGCCGGGCATCCCACGATCGTCGTGCCGGCGATCGTCGGCGAGCTGTCCGCGCGGCGGGTGGTGACCAGCGAGCTGTCCACCGGGGCCCGGTTCGCCGAGCTGGCCGGCTGGTCGCAGGCCGAACGCGACCTGGCCGCGGAGACGATCTACCGGTTCGTGTTCCGCAGCCTGTACGAGGCGCACGCGTTCAACGGCGACCCGCACCCCGGCAACTACCTGTTCCACGGCGGCGGCCGGGTCACCTTTCTGGACTACGGGCTGGTCAAGCACTTCACCGACGTCGAGCTCGGACCGCTTATCCACATGGTCCGCAACCTGTGCGTGGCCAACGACCCCGAGGCGTTCCGGCGGGCCATGGAGGAGGCGGGCTTCCTGGTCAGGGGTGCTCCGCTGAGCACCGACATGATCGTGGACCATATGGCCGTCTTCTACCAGCTGGTCCGCGAATCGACGCCGCTGACCATCACCCCGGACTACGCCTCGGCCGTGGTGCGCCGGTTCTTCGACCTGCGCAGCCCGGTCGCCGCCTACGTGGCCGTCCCCCGGTCCTATGTGATCTTGCAGCGCATCAACCTGGGCCTGTTCGCGGTGCTCGGCGAGTTGAACGCCACGGCGAACTGGCGGGCCATCGCCGAGGAGATCTGGCCGTTCGTGCGGGCCCCGGCGTCCACCCCGATCGGCGAGGCCGAGGCCGCCTGGCGGGCCGGGCGCGCGGGCACCCACTTGCTCACCGGACCGGGCGCGCCCGCCTGACGGACCGCGCCCGCCTGACCGAGCGCTGCCGCCTGGCCCGCCGCCTCCGGTTGCCGTGGCAGGGAGGCCGTACGCAGATCATCAGCCTGGGCTGGCTGGCGCCAGCGGCTGGCCCGGGTGGGTGCCGCACAACTCCGCCTGCAGAGGCAGCGTTGCCGGCTCAGGAGCGTACGAGCCTGGCGATGGCCTCGGAGGCTTCGTGGACCTTGGCGGTGGCGGTGTCGCCGCCTTCGGCGATGGCGCCGGCGACGCAGTGGCTGAGGTGTTCTTCCAGCAGTCCGAGTGCCACTGATTGCAGGGCCTTGGTGGCGGCGGCCACCTGGGTGAGGATGTCGATGCAGTATTTGTCGTCCTCGACCATGCGCTGCAGGCCGCGGATTTGCCCTTCGATCCGGCGCAGCCGGACGAGGTAGTTGTTCTTGTTCTGGGCGTACCCGTGCATGTGACTCTCCGGCCTCGGTGCGGCGCCTTCCGCGCTGGGGTTTTCACTGTAGGGCGATGCCGCGGGGTGACGGCCATGCATGTGCCAATTGCAGGTCAAAGGTTCGCCCGGGCCGCGCAATCAGCGGGCCGTACGCAGCCGGCCGCGACGAGGCGGCAGCCATCTCAGCCTGACGAGCCGAACTGGACAGGCACGTTCATGGTTTGCGTGGCTCGCCAGGCCGCGGTACCGGACCCGAGTTGCCAGATGGTCAGCCTGGTGCGGTGGACCGCCAGCGCGTCGAACCCGCCCGAGGGCCCGGGGGCCAGCGTGGCGGTGCCGGCGGGCAGGGCGGGCAGTGACCGCCAAGCGGCTCCGGCGCCGGTGATGGTCTCGGCGCGGTTCCCGGTGAGGACAAGCGCGGCCGCGCCGCCGGGGCCGAAGGACGCTGAGGTCAGCCCGGCGCCATGGAGCCGGACCACGGGTGACAGCGCCCAGCGACCTCCGTCGCCGGTGGACCAGGCGGCGAGCAGGTTTGCATCCGGGCCGCTACCCGCCTCCAGTAGCGCCACGTTGCCGCCGGATGTCCGGGTCAGCCGGAGCACGGTGGTGTGCTGGTGATCCAGCGTGGCGGGGAGTGCGGGCCCCGCGCCCTGCCAGGTGCCGTTCCTGGCGGCGAAGATGCCGACGATTCCGGGGCGGCTGCACCGGCCTGCCAGCAGCGGTGTCCCCGAGGGGGTGAACGCGCCCGCGGTGAGGGTGGTCGGGCCGCAGCGCCGGCCGGCGGGTGTCGTGGCCAGCGAGCGCTGGGTGGCGAGGGTGGTCCACCGGGTGTAGCCGGGGGCGGCGGCCTTGACGGTGCCGTTGGTGAGCAGGGCGAGCAGGCGCCCGGTTCCTGGTGCCGCGGCCAGCGCGTCGGGGGCGTTGGCGAGGGCGGCGTCCAGCGGCCCGGCCGGTGACCATGCCTGGCCGCCGTTACGGGTGGTGGCCAGTGGCGTGTAGGTGAGGTCCTGGCTGGGCCGGATCCCGGTGATCAGCGATTGGCCGCCGGCGCCGGCTGTGACCAGGCCGCCGTTGTCGGCCACCCCGGGCGGGGTGACCAGCTTCCACTCGGTGCTCCCGGCCGGGCGCGCGAACAGCTGCCAGAAGTTGTTGTGGCTGGCGGCCGAACCGCCCATGACCGTGATCGCCCAGGTTCCGGCCGTGGTGCCGAGGGAGGTGGCCAGGAACGATGCCCCGGCTGATGGTGCCGCGGGCGCCGGGCCTGGCCCGGAACTCACCGTGCCGCCGCAGCCAGCGGCGAGTACCGCGGACACCAGGGCCATCGCGATCAGGGCCGGGCGGGCTGTCCTGTTCATGGGTGCCCCAGCAGTTGCCGCGCGGCGTCGGTCAGCTCGGCGGCGAACGACGACTTGGTCGCCTGGGTGCCGGGGCCGGGTTCGAATCCCAGTTCCCGGCGCAGGTGGCCGGATTGGTCGATGACGAACGCGTAGTCCCCGTGGCCGATCATGGACCCGGCGGGCAGGATCTCCGCCGGGGCCGCACCGTAGCGGTGCCAGACCTGTTCGAGCTGGGCGCGGGTGCCGGTCAGGTAGAGCCAGTTCGGCACGGTGGCCAGGCCCTCCTGGCGGTCGAAGGCCTGGATATAGCTCACCTGGGTGTAGAGCGGGTTGTAGTTGATCGCGACCAGCTCGACGTGCTCGGCGTCGGCGCCCAGCAGCTGGCCGGCGTCCCGGAACTCCTGCGCGATCAGCGGGCAGTCCGTCGTGCAGGTGTCGTCGAGGAGTGTCAGCAGGACCACCTTGCCGCGCAGGCTGGCCAGGGTGACGGTCCGGCCGTGCTGATCGGTGAGGCGGAACGCGGGAGCCGGGATGTTCAGCGGGGCGCTGGAGCCGTTGATCGCCTCGGCCAGGATGGTGTCGGCGACCGGGTTGGCCTGCGCCGCGGCCATCGGCGCCGCGCCGAGGATGATCATTCCGATCGCGGCCGCCGACGCCACCGCCTGGAAGCTGGCCGACATGACCGATTGGCGCAGCGACGCGGGCCGCACCCGGTCCCGCCAGCTCACCCGTGCCCCGGCGGCGGCCGGCTCCGCCTCTGGCACGGCGGCCTGGGTCAGGGCCAGGTACCCGGCGACGGCCAGCAGCGCGAAGGGGATCATGCTGTTGGGGTCGGTGCCGAGCCCGCCGAAGAAGCCGAAATCCTCGATGAGCACCCAGTCCGCCAGGCACAGCACCGTGAAGAAGACCAGCGCCGGGCGGATCAGCCTCGGCTGCCCGCTCACGAACGCTGCGCCGGTCACCGCGAGGGCGGCCACGGCGAACAGGTTGACCGCGAACCCGTGTGCGGTGGTGACGGTGCCGAAGGCATTCACCCAGGCCGACAGGATGCGGGGCTGGGGGGTGGCGGCCATCGTCTGGACCATGCCGGCCAGCGTGCCCGGCTGGCCGTGGGCGCTGCCCTGCCAGAATCCCCGCCCGGGCCAGGCCTGCAGGACCGCCATGCCGAGGAGGAACACCCCCATCCCGCCGAGGGCCAGCCGTCCCAGCCGCGGCGTGCGCCATGCCCGCTGGGGCAGCGCGACCAGGGCGCCGGCGACGCAGTAGAGGAGCGCTGCGCCCGGAGCGCCGAACAGCCACGTCAGGCCCGGCGCGAAGATGCCCCCGAAGGACTCACCGAACACCCAGACCACAAGCCCCCAGCCGACGCTGGCCAGCCCCGCCAGCCGGGACCAGGTGCCGTGTGAGGCCACGAGCATCCAGATGCCGATACCGGCCTGAATCCACACCGCTGCCGCCCCGGCCTGCATCGGGTGATACGACCAGCTCGTCCCGGCCCAGTTCACCAGGTGCTGCACCCATCGCGGAGATGACGCCGCGACGGGCTCAAGTATCTGCGAGGGCAGGCCGACCGCCATCTTGGGCTGGGCCTGCAAGATCCCGTCGAAGACCCACAGCAGGCCAAAACCGACCCGCAGCACCTGCCGCCAGGCAGGCTCGGCCTGCACCGGTGCCGGCGTGCCGGGCGCCTGCGCCGCGCTGTGCTGCGCGAAGGGCTGCCAGGCCCGCACGCTGACCCAGGCCAGCCCGAGCAGCGTAAAGATCAGCAGGGCGATGAGCCCCTGGTGGAGCAGCACCGCCTTGAACGCCGCGACCACGGTCGGGTCGTTGACGTTGACGCCGGAATTCATTCCAGGCATGACGCCGTGTGCTCCTTTGTTCCGGTGCCGTCGCCGGGCTGCTCCTCGCGCACCAAGGCGGGCCGCAGCCGGGGAGCCAGGCCGGCGGCAGGCATGCCGAACCGGCGCAGCCGCACGCTGTTGGCCACCACGAAAACCGACGATGCGGCCATCGCCGCCCCGGCGATCAGCGGGTTGAGGAACCCGGCGGCGGCCAGCGGGATCGCCGCGATGTTGTACCCGAACGCCCAGGCAAGGTTGCGCCGGATGGTGGCCAGCGTCGCGCGGGCGAGCTTGATCGCCTCGGGAACGGTGCCAAGATCGTCGCGGAGCAGGATCATGTCGGCGGCGCAGATGGCCACGTCGGTACCCGAGCCGATGGCCAGCCCCAGGTCGGCCGCGGCCAGCGCCGGGCCGTCGTTGACCCCGTCCCCGACCATGGCCACCGACCGCCCCTGCGCCTGCAGGTCAGTGATCACCGCCACCTTGTCGGCCGGCATCGCCCCGGCGATCACCTCGCCGATGCCGGCTTCGGCGGCCACCGCGTCGGCGGTGGCCTGGTTGTCGCCGGTCAGCAGGATGGTCCGCAGGCCCAGACGGCGCAGGGCCGCGACCGCCACGGCGGCGGAGGGCTTGACCGTGTCAGCGACCGCGACGGCGCCGCGGGCCTGCCCGTCCCACCCCGCCAGCACCACGGTGCGGCCCGCCCGCTCCCACGCCACGCATTGCGCGGCCAGCCCGGCCGGGATATCCAGCCCGCAGTCCCGCAGCAGTTTTTCTCGCCCAACGATCACGTCGTGGCCATCCACAGCGCCGCGAGCGCCAAGTCCCGGCAAGGCCGTGAAGCCATCGGCGTGCGGCAGTGACCCGAGTTCGGCGCAGGCGGCGGCGCTGATCGCGGCGGCCACCGCATGTTCGGAGGCCTGCTCCACCGCCCCGGCATGCCGGAGCAGGCCGGTGCGGCTGGTGCCCGCGGCCTGCGCCACGCCGGTCACCGACATCACGCCGGTGGTGACCGTTCCGGTCTTGTCCAGCACCACGGTGTCCACCGAGCGGGACGACTCCAGGGCCTGGTACCCCTTGATGAAGATCCCCAGCTGCGCCCCGCGCCCGCTGGCCACCACCAGCGCCGCCGGGGTCGCCAGGCCAAGCGCGCACGGGCACGCGATGATCAGCACCGCCAGGGCAGCGCTGAACGCCTGCTGCCCGGTGCTGCCCGCCATCAGCCAGCCCGTCAGGGTCAGCACGGCCAGCACGAGGATGACCGGAACGAACACTCCCGAGATCCGGTCGGCCAGCCGCTGGATCGCGGCCTTCTGGGCCTGGGCGTCCTCCACCAGGGCAACCAGGTGGGCGAGCTGGGTGTCGCTGCCGACCTTGGCCGCGCCGACGATCAGCCGGCCGCTCACCGCCACCGTCCCGGCGGTGACACTGTCGCCTTCGGCCACATCGACCGGCACCGACTCCCCGGTCATCATGCTGCGGTCCACCGCCGACTCGCCGAACAGCACCATCCCGTCTGCCGCGATCGTTTCTCCGGGCCGGACCACGAACCGGTCACCGGGCCGCAGCGCCGCCACCGGGACCCGACGCTCGGTCCCGTCGCCGGCGAGCACGCAGGCGTCCTTGGCACCCGCCCCGGCAAGCTCACGCATCGCGTCCCCGGCGCTGCGCCGGGCCCGGGCCTCATACCACCGGCCGGCCAGCAGGAACGTCGTGACCGACGCCGCTACCTCCAGGTAGATGCCGCCACCGGAGGCGTGCAGCAGCTCGTACATTGCGGTGTGGTGGACTGTGCCGCCGTCCAGGACGAACATCGCGTACACCGACCACCCGCAGGCGGCGATGATGCCGAGGGACACCAGCGTGTCCATCGAGGACGAGCCGTGCCTGGCGTTCTTCAGCGCGGCGCGGTGGAACGGCCAGGCCGCCCATCCGGCGACCGGGGCTGCCAGCACAATCAGGACCCATTGCCAGCCGGGGAACCGGTAGGCGGGAAACAGTGACAGCAGCACCGACAGATCGCTGAGCGGGACGAAAAACACCAGCGCGACGATGAGCCGCCGGCGCAGGTAGGCAACGCGCGCCGCGTCGGCGGTGCCGCCGTCCGCCGTGGCCGACCCGTCATCCGCGCCGGCTACCTCGGCGCCGTAACCGGCCCGCTCAATCTCCGCTACAAGCAACTGCACCGGAACCGACAACGGCGCGGTCACGGTGGCCTTCTCGGTCGCGATGTTCACCGTGGCGGAGACATTCTCGATGGCGTTGAGCCTGCCCTGCACCTTGGCCGCGCACGCGGCGCACGTCATTCCCTGCACCAGGAGCTCAACGTGCATCAGCCCGGTCGGTTCGCCGGGCCCGGGTGGCTGCCCGCTACTCACTGCCGCCGACGACACGCCACATCACATTCCGGCAATACCGCGAGTCAAGAATATAGGCACGGGGTGTCACCTCAGTTAGGGGACGGCTCGCGGTCCTGCTGCTGTTAGCCAGGGAGAAGGCCACACGGCAGGCCGCTCCGCACGGAGAATCTACACATCCCTGGACGGCCAGGCAACATAACAGGAAAACCGCGCCGTGCCGCGCATACCAGCTAATACCCTATGGGGGTTCCTAAAGTACCCTGGCGGGGTTTCCTGGATACCCCCATATGGTTTCACGGAACGACGTTGCTTGCTTTGCAGCCGGTTTGCCAGCCCATTGGAATCACATTTGAGCGGCCCCATTGCGCACCTGGCCGGACCCTATTAGCCTTTTACCGTTATGCATAGCTGTGAGGTTCCAGCCGAGTTGCCAGGGCCGCGCGAGGGCATCCCACCGAGGGCGGCAGGCGACCATGCGTCCCAGCAGGGAGTTCAACGGTGCCGGCCTGAGCGATCGGGAGAGCGCTGACATGGCTGGGCCTCCCTGGCTCGCGGCGGCGCTCGCAGCGGTCATGATCGCGACCGCGATCTACTGCGCGGGCCGCCTGGCCGCTGCGCGCCTGTGGCAGCGGACCACCGAGGTCGACGCCGACGCGGTGCATGTCGCCATGGGCGTCGCGATGGCCGGCATGCTGCTACCGCGGCTGAGCCCGCTGCCCGTCACGGCGTGGGAGGCGGTCTTCGGGGCCTCGGCGGCATGGTTCGCATACCGGGCAGTCCGGAGCCGCCTGCGCCGGAACGCCGCTGGCAGCCGGTGGCGGTGTTCCCATCCGGTGGCGCACCTGGTCGAAAGCGCGGCCATGGTTTACATGCTCGCGGTGCTGCCCGGCTCCTGGCCCGGCTGGCCAGGCCGCGCGATGGCGATGCCCGGCATGGGCGGCAGCCGGGCGGCCGCTGGCGGGAGCCTCTCGGCGCTCGCGGTGATCCTGGCACTTTTCATGATCGGCTACGTACTGTGGACAGCCGACCACCTCGGCGCACTGGTACGCGCCACGGCCGCGGCGACTTCAGCAGCGGTGCGGGATCAATCCGGCACCCCGGCGGTTGCCGCTGGCCCCTCCGGTATCGCAGGCGTGCGGGATGCGACGGGTGCCGCCGGTGCCGTCGTTCCGGGGCTTGCTCACCGGCCGGGCGGTCCCTGGCTCGCGCCCCGGCTCGCCGCGTGTTACAAGATCGCGATGGGCCTCACCATGGGCTACATGCTCATCCTCATGGTCTAGCCGGTCCTCTGGCTCTAGCCGGGCCGGGCAGGGCAGCGGCTCGGCCCGGCTAGAGGCTCACACTCTGCGGCCGGGCCGGCTCCCGCCGGTCGCAGCGATCTGGCTGCGGCCGACCTCGCCAGAGCGGCCCGGCGAGCATCGGAAACGGCCGCTGGGTGCCGGGCACCAGCACCCAGCGGCCGCCGCGGTCGCGGAGGGGATCAGTGCGCGACCACGATCTTCCCGAGCAGGCCGTGCGACTCACCGTCCGGCCCGGCGGAGAAGAGCAGCTGGCCGGTTCCGGCAGCGTTCCCGTTGCCGAACATCAGGCCCCAGAGCCCGTCGATGACGATCGGCACGCCGTTGGGCCGCCGCAACTGGCCCAGGTGCTTGCCGGTCACCGGGTTGTAGGCGTTGATCAGGCCGTTGCCGAAGTTGCCGACGAGCAGCGCCCCGCCGAACCGGCCGAAGCTGGCCGGCGCCAGCACGAGCCCCCACGGCGAGTTGAGCGCGCCGCGGGTGACCAGCCGGCGCACGAACGCGCCGTCGTTGCTGAACACGTCCACGAACCCGTTGCCCAGCCCGGCGACGTCGTCATGCAGCGTCGCGTCCTGCTTGGCGAACGACACGTACAGCCTGCCGCCGATCTCGGCGATGCCGAATGGCCCGTAGCCGGCCGGCAGCTTCGGATCCACGAACAGCCCGCCGGGCAGTTCGACCGGGGTGAACGCGGCGTCGTAGGCCTCGACCCGGCCGGACCGGAAGTTGGTGGCGTACAGGTAGGTGTGGCCGCCGCTCTGGGCGATGGCCAGGCCCTTGTACACGGCGTTGGCACCGTTGTCCCTGGCCACCTCGGTGACCGTCGACGGGTTACTGCCATCGGGGTTGACCCCCGGGCTCCAGCCGTCGATCGTCCCGTTCTCGGTGTCGAAGAGGAACAGGGACGAGCCCGAGTTTCCATGGCTGTCGCTGACCACGAACGCGGCAGAGTCGGAGTTGAACACCTGCCCGGTCGGGGCGGCCCCGGTGACGTCGACCACCAGCGGGACCTTGCTCACCGACGTGGCGCTGGCACCCGCGTACAGCGTCGCCTTGTCGGAGCCGTTGTCGGCTGCCCACAGCGGCGAGCCCGGCGCGGCGTTCGTGCCCGGGGAGGCTGCCAGCCCCCAGGCGTTGACCAGGTCTGGATCGGTCAGCCGTGCCTTGCCTGGCTGGTCGGACACCAGGTTGATCTGGCGGTAGGTGGAGAAGTGTGTGGTGGCACCGGCCGGTGCGGCGCCGAGTGCGCCTGCGGCCAGCGTGCCGGCGGTCACGATCGTGGCCACCGACAGCCCGCGCCGGGCGCCGCGCGATGGGCTGAGCCGGATCTGCGTCACTGGGATCATCCTCGCTCCCCGATTGTCGATAACTGGTCCCTGGTGAGCCGCGCCGCCGGTGGCGGCACGCCCCGACGAGTTCACGTACCCCGGGAGCACTTGGTTCAAGAGTCAGCAAAGAATTCGCTAAGAAATTGCATCGCAAGGCGGGGGGGTTCCGCGGCCCGCCACCACCTGGCAGCCGCGCCAGCGGACAGGGTTTGTCAGCGGTGGCGCTTACCCTGGCGCGGTGGGCGACGACATCGCGGACCTGAGCAGGCCGGAAGACCGTTACCAGGACCTCATCGACGAGCTGGCCGGCGCCGACGGGGTGACGCCGCCCCGCGGCGGCAGCGGGTTCGGCCGCTCGGCCCTGCGATTCCAGGCCAAGATCTTTGCCATGTTCGTGCGCGGCCGGCTGGTGGTGAAGCTGCCGGCCGAGCGGGTCGAGGAGCTGATCGCGGCCGGCGAGGGCGTCCACTTCGACGCGAACAAGGGCATTCCGATGCGGGAGTGGCTGAGCCTGGATCCGGACTCCACGCGGCCGTGGCTGGCACTGGCCACCGAGGCGCTTGACTTCGCGCGCCGGTCGCAGCACCGCTAGCGGCCGCTCCCCCGCCCGGCCTGCGTGCCCCGCGGCTCGCTAGCCGGGCGCGAGCACCGCACAGAGCCGGGCCACCGCGGTGCTGTAGGCATGGCCAGGCGGCGTGGCATAGCCCACCACCAGCGCCGGGCCACCGCCGTCGTGGCCTGGCATGGCGTAGCCGCTGAGGCCTTCGACGGCCAGGCCGTGCCGGGCGGCCCGGGCGACCAGGGCCTCCTCGCGCGGGCCTGGTGGCAGCCGGAGCACCGCGTGCAGGCCGGCCGCGATGCCGGTGACCCGCACCTGCGGGGCGCTCGCGCGCAGCGCGGCCACCAGCCGGTCCCTGCGCCGCCGGTAGGCCAGCCGGGCCCGGCGCACCTGCCGGTCATAGGCCCCGGAGGCGATGAACTCGGCCAGGGTGAGCTGGTCCAGGCTGCTGCTCAGCCGGCCGGCCGCGGCCTTGACCGTCACGACCTCGTCCACCAGGCCGGCTGGGAGCACCAGCCAGCCAAGACGCAGGCCGGGCGCGAGGCTCTTGCTGGCGGTGCCGGCGTACACGACGTGCTCGGGCGCGAGCGCCTGCAGCGCGCCCACGGCGGGGCGGTCGTAGCGCAGCTCGCCGTCGTAGTCGTCTTCGATGATCACGGCGCCCGCGGCCGAGGCCCAGTCGGCGGCCCGGCGGCGCCGTGCCGGTGCCAGCGGCACGCCCAGCGGGAACTGGTGGGTCGGGGTAAGCAGGAGCGCGTCCGCCCCGTCAAGGTCGCCGATCGCGGCGCCGTTCTGGTCGACAGGCACCGCCGTCACGGCGAGCCCGCTCTTTGCCGCGATGCGCCAGTGCCGCTGATGGCCGAGCGCCTCGGCCGCCAGCGTGGTCGCCCCCCGGGCGCGCAGCGCCTCGCACAGCAACTCCAGGCCCTGGGCGAAGCCCGCGCAGACCACCACGCGGTCCGGGGTGACGGCGACCCCGCGAGCGCGGGCCAGGTAGCCGGCCAGCGCGGTGCGCAGTTCCGGCAGGCCGCGCGGGTCGGTGTAGCCCAGGGACGCCGCAGGCGCCGCGGCAAGCGCCTTGCGGCCCGCCGCCAGCCACGCCTGCCGGGGGAACGCGGCCACATCGGGAACCCCGGTGCGCAGGTCGTAGCGGGCCTGCCGGGGCATGGCCGGGGGCGGCGGCCCGGCCGAGGCCCGCGGTGCCGGCACCCGCTCGGCGACCCAGGTGCCCGATCCCTGCCGGGCGGCCAGCCAGCCCTCCGCGACGAGCTGGGCGTAGCAGTCGGCGACCGTGTTCCTGGCGATGCCCAGGTCCGTGGCGAGCGCCCTGGAGGACGGCAGCCGGGTTCCGGGCAGCAGCCTGCCGCCCCGCACGGCCTCGCGCAGGGCGGACTCCAGGCCCGCCCGCACCTGAGGGCCGGCCAGGTCCAGGTGCAGGTCGAGGCTGGAAATGGCCCATGAATCTGACACGAAAGTGGACCTCACTAGTGGGCTGATTTCTCCATAGTGTGGAGCTCAGAAGACAAGAGAGCAAGAGCGAGGGAGCTCATCATGACCGCCACCACCGTGCAGGTGCCCGTCCGGCTGGACTTCGACGCCCACGCCCCGGTGTTCGCCAAGGCGCTGGCACACCTCGACAACGCCGCGACCAGGCAACTCGACCAGGTGGACTTCGATCACCGGCTGCGCGAGCTGGTCCGGATCCGGGCCTCGCAGCTCAACGGGTGCGCCTACTGCATCGACATGCACACCAAGGACGCTCGCGCCGCTGGCGAGACCGAGCAGCGGATCTACGCGCTGCCCGCCTGGCGGGAGACGCCGTTCTTCACTGCCAGAGAGCGCGCCGCGCTCGGATTCACCGAGGCGGTGACGCTGCTGGCCCAAGATCACGTGCCGGCCAAGGCGTACGCCGCAGTGGCGGCCGAGTACTCGCCGGACGAGATCGCCGCGCTGGTCAGCCTCCTGGTCGCGATCAACGCCTGGAACACGGTGGGGGTCAGCACCCGCACCTGGGTACCAGGCACGTACGAGCTGTGAGCCCGCTGGCCGCGGCGGACCCCGGTCACGTGTTCGGGTGAAGGATGGTGCCGTGCCGGATTATCAGCTCTACCAGGACCTGGCGGAATGGTGGCCGCTCATCTCGCCGCCGGAGGAGTACGCCGAGGAGGCCGCGTTCGCCGGCCGGGTGCTCCGCCGGGCCGCCCGGCCGGTGCGCGAGGTGCTGGAACTGGGCAGCGGCGGCGGGCACTGCGCCAGCCACCTCACGCCGGGGCTCGCCATGACCCTGGTGGACGCCTCGGGCCCGATGCTTGCGGTGTCGCGGCGGCTGAACCCCGGCTGCGAGCACATCCAGGCGGACATGCGCACGGTCCGGCTCGGCCGCGACTTCGACGCGGTGTTCATCCACGACGCCGTGGACTACATGACCACCGAGGCCGACCTGCGGCTGGTCGTCGGGACCGCGTTCGCGCACTGCCGCCCCGGCGGCATCGCGGTGTTCGTGCCCGACCACATCACCGAGAACTTCGAGACGGGCACCGGGTACGGCGGCATTGACGGCGCGGACGGGCGGGCGGCGCGCTACCTGGACTGGGCCTACGACCCCGACCCGGGCGACACCTGGACCCTCACGCAGTACGCGTTCCTGCTCCGGGACGCCAGCGGAGAGGTCCAGGTGGTGCACGAGACGCACCGGCTCGGCCTGTTCGGCCGCGGCACCTGGCTCCGGCTGCTGCGCGAGGCCGGCTTCGGCGCGGGTGCGGTCACCGAGGAGACCACCGAGGACCGCCAGCCGCGGGAGCTGTTCACCGGGCACCGGCCGCCGGGACCAGCCGGGGAGCCAGGCCGAACATAGCGAACACGCCGGGGTCGGCGAACACCACGTTGCGGCCGATGCCCGCGCGGGTGACCGTGAGCACCTGCAGCGTGTGCAGCAGGTATTCGTCACCGGCGCGCACATACGCAGCGACCGCGGGCTGCCCGTTGGCCGCGGCGGGGACCATCCGCCAGTCCGTGCCGCGCATGGCCCAGACCCGGGCGATGAACCGGCCGTAGTTCTCCCGGCCCGCGTACCAGACGGCCATCGGCGGCATCTCCAAAATCGCGTCCGCTGTCAGCAGCCGGGTCAGCTCGGTGATGTCCGCGTTCTCGAACGCCGTGACATAGGCGTCCACGGTCGCCCGCAGGTCAGGCTCGGCGGGCTCGTCGATCTGGTCCTCGGCCACCCCGGCAAGCCTGCCCCGGGCCCGCTGCAGCGCGCTGTTCACCGCCGCGGGCGTGGTGGCCAGCAGGTCCGCTACCTCCGCGGCCGGCAGCTCCAGCACCTCCCGCAGAATGAGGATCGCCCGCTGCCGCGGCGGCAGCAGCTGCAGTGCGGCGACGAACGCCAGCCGCAGGCTTGACCGGGACAGCGCGACCGCGGCGGGGTCGGCCCGCCCGGCCCAGACCATCGCATCGGGCAGCGGCTCGAGCCACGACACCCCGGCGCGGACCAGCGGCTGGTCGATGTCCTCGCTCGGCGCGGCGATCGCGGAAGGCAGCGGCCTGCGGCCGCGGCCCGCCAGCGCGGTGAGGCAGGCGTTGGTCGCGATCCGGTACAGCCAGGTGCGCAGCGAGGCCCGCTCGCCGTCGAACCGGCCGGACGCCCGCCAGGCCCGCAGCAGGGTCTCCTGGACCAGGTCCTCGGCGTCCTGGATCGAGCCAAGCATCCGGTAGCAGTGCGCCAGCAGCTCGCGGCGGAACGGATCCGCCTGGCGGGCGAAATCCTCACTGATGGAAACAGTCACTGCGCCTCCTTCGAAGACCGGCCGGGCACTGCCGTATTGCATGATCGGGCATCCGCCGGCGGCCTGCCGCCACCGGCGCGGCCCCGCGGTGCCGCCGCGGACGGCCGCGCCACTGCCTATACCTACCTGCCGCGGGGCGCGGATTCATCGTTTCGCGGCCCGGCGCGATGAATCCGGTCCATGGGCCAGGTATGTACCGGCGACCCCACCGGAGCGAGAAACGGAGACTCCATGACCACGCTGGACCTTGCCGGGCGCCGCAGCCGGGCCGCCGCCGCGCCGCCCGGCCATCGCTGGCTGATGCTGGCCGTGCTGCTCGGCGGGCAGTTCATGGCCCTGCTCGACGCGTTCGTCGTGAACGTGGCGCTGCCCTCGATCGGGGTGGATCTGCACGCCTCCGGGGCCGCGCTGCAACTGGTGGTCGGCGGGTACTCCGCCGCCTACGCGATGCTGCTGATCACCGGGGCCCGGCTGGGCGACCTGTACGGCCGCCGCCGGATGTACCTGCTCGGCGTCACGGTGTTCACCGCGGCGTCGCTGGCCTGCGGCCTCGCCCCGGACAGCGGGCTGCTGATCCTCGCCCGGTGCGTGCAGGGCGCTGCCGCGGCGGTGATGGTGCCGCAGATCTTCAGCGTCATCCAGATGCGGTTCACCGGCGCGGCGCGGGCCACCGCGCTCTCCGCGTGGGGGCTGGTGCTGGCTACCGGCGCGGTCGTCGGCGTCGTCCTTGGCGGCGTCCTGGTCAGCGCGGACCTGCTGGGCGCCAGCTGGCGGCCGGTCTTCCTCATCAACGTCCCGTTCGGCGTCCTGCTCGCGGTGCTGGTGCCCCGGGTGGTACCGGCCGACCCGCCGCGGCACACCGGCCCCGGTTCGCGCCGCCTGGACCTGCGCGGCCTCGCGATCGCGGCACCGGCCGTGTGCCTGATCGTGCTGCCCCTGGTGCTGGGCCGCGAGCTGGGCTGGCCGGCCTGGACGCTGGGCTGCGTCGCGGCGGGCCTGCTGCTCGCCGGGGCCTTCGCCGGCTTCGAGCGGGCGGTCGCGGCCCGCGGCGGTGACCCGCTGCTGAACCTGGGCGTGCTGTCCGCCCCCGGCCTGGCCGCCGGGCTCGGCACGCTGCTGGCCGTGATGGCCGGCTACGGCGGGTTGCTGTTCGTGTTCACCCTGCACCTGCAGGCCGGGCTGGGGCAAAGCGCGTTGCGGGCGGGCCTGTCGTACGTCCCCCTGGCGGGCATGTTCGGCCTGGTCGGCTATATCTGGCGGCGGCTGCCCGCACGGGTGCACCCGGTGCTGGTACCCGCGGGGCTTGTCCTGATCGCGGCCGCCTACCTGGGGATCGCGCTGGCGGTGCGCGGCGGTTCGGCCGGTGGCCCGCTGCTGTGGCTGGCGCTCGCCGTGGCCGGGGCAGGCCTGGGCCTCACGATTCCCCCGCTGCTCACCCAGTCGCTGGTCGGGGTGCCGCTGTCCCAGGCCGCCGACGCCAGCGGCCTGGTCACCACGGCTGCGCAGCTCAGCCTGGTCATCGGGGTCGCCGCTTTCGGCACCGTGTACCTGTCGCTGGCGCAGCGGGCCGGCCCGCACGCCGTGGCCTCGGGAAACGCCCTGGCCGACACCGCCACCATGCTGGCGCTGCTGGCCGGGATCGGCCTGGTGCCGGCCGTGGCCCTGGCCCGGACCGTGCTCAGGGCGGCCGGGCCGCACCGGTGATCAGCCGAACGGCCCCGGTTCGGGGAGCGCCATCGCACCGGCGGGCAGGTCGGGCAGTGGCCGCCGCGGCTCGCGCACCCCGGCGCCGGGCGGGCCGTTCCCGCCGCGGCCCCGGCGGCTGCCCTCGCGGGGCCTGATCCGGTCGAGCAGCCACCGGGCGGGCGCGGTCAGCGCGATCCACAGCGGGTTGGCCAGCACCCGCCGGGCCACCTTGCGGTTCCGGGTGGCCACGGCGTAGGCGGCGCGCCCGGGGCCGGCGTGCCGGACCACCACGCGCCCGCGGCGCCCGGGCAGCCCGCGCCGCCGCACCAGGATCCGGTCCCGGCCCGGTGGCAGGCCGCGCAGGTAGTGCCGGTTCACCAGTTCGCCGAACAGCAGGACGGCCGGCGCCAGCACGATGAGCAGTACCGTCACCGTGCCGGAGGCCAGCGCCCGGCCGAGTGTGCGCCAAGGCTTCATGTTTTTCAGTATGCGCCCTGACTTGGTGCGGTACGGCTGGCCGTGGTCAGCCCGTGGCGAACGCGCGCCGCCGCACGGGCGGGCAACGCGCGCCGCCCGTGGCTAGCTGAAGACCCGGTGGCGGCGGTGGATGGACTGCAGCAGGCCGACGGCGATCATGTCGGCGAACAAGGCCGACCCGCCGTAGGACACGAACGGCAGCGGCAGCCCGGTGACCGGGGCGATCCCGATCGTCATGCCGATGTTGATAAACGCCTGCGCGGTGAACCAGATCGCGATCCCCGCGGCAACCAGCAGCCCGAACGCGTCGTCGGCGCGGGCCGCGATGCGCACCGCACGGAAGATCACCAGGCCAAGCAGCACGACGATCGTGGCGCAGCCCGCGAAGCCGAGTTCCTCGCCCGCCACGGCGAAGATGAAGTCGGTGCCCTGGAAGCTGTAGGAGCCGAGGAAGCTTCCCGCGGTGAGCTGGCCGTGGAACAGGCCCTGGCCGAACATCCCCCCCGAGCCGATCGCGATCTTGGCCTGGAACGCCTGGTACCCGGTGCCGGACGGGTCGGCGGACGGGTGCAGGAACGAGGTCAGCCGGCCCACCTGGTAGGTCGCGAGCAGGTGCAGTTTCAGCACGGCGAGCAGGCCGAGCGCCCCGGCGCCGATGAGCAGTGCCAGCCAGCGCAGACCAACGCCGGACAGGATGATCATGCCGCCGCTGATGACCACGACGATGACCGCGACGCCGAGGTCCGGCTCGGCCAGCACCAGGCCGATCACCGGGACGGTGCAGGCCATCGCCAGGGCCAGCGGCCGGACTCCAGGCCGCGCCGACCGTTCGCCCGCCGCGCCGAAGATCAGCGCGATCATCATGATCAAGCCGATCTTGGCGTACTCGGAGGGCTCAATCTGGAACCCGCTAGGCAGCGGGATCCAGGAATGGGAACCGTTGATCGTGGTTCCGAGGGGGCTGAGCACCGCGAGCAGCCCGAGGAGGCCCGCCGCGTAGGCGAACGGCGCGATCATCCGCAGCACCCGGTAGTCGATCAGGCTCACCCCGGTCATCAGGACCAGGCCGATGGCCACGACCAGCAGTTGCTTGTCCAGGTACGCGTGCGGGTCGGCGCCCGCCTGGGAGAGCCCGGGCGCGGTCGCCGACCAGACCAGCAGGGTGCCGATCAGCGACAGCGCGAGCACGGCGAGGACCAGCATCCAGTCCACGTGCCGCAGTGTCGAGTCCCTGGCCGCTGCCCGGCGCCACATGCTGGCCTGCCGCAATGTGGGCACGGCCGTCTTGGCCCCGCGGAAGCCGGGCGCCGGGCGCACCGGCTCAAGCCCGCGCAGGCCCCCGGCGCCGCGGCCGCGGCCGGAGCTCATTACGGGGCCCCCTTGTAGCCTGGCGGGGCGGTGATCGCGCCGCTTCCGGAGATCCCGGGCAGCTTGCCCGGTACCTGCCCGGCGGGGAAGACCGCCTTGTGGCCTTCGAGCCCGTAGATCGAGTCCCAGATCTGCCTGGCGCACGGGGCGGACACGTCCGCGCCCTCACCCGATTTCGGCACCATCACCACGACCACGTACTTGGGGTCGCTGGCGGGCGCGTACGACGCGAACACCGACGTGGCCTGGCCACCGAAGATCTCGGCGGTCCCGGTCTTGGCCGCGATCGGCACCTTGCTGAGCGGGAAGCCGTGGAAGGCACCCGCGGCCGTGCCGCCCGTGACAACGCCCTCCAGCGCGTTCGTAAGGTAGCTGAGCCACCAATGCGGCAACCGGAGGTGCCCCACCACCGGAGGCTTGATCCGCTGGACGACCTTGCCGGTCGGCGAAATCAGCGCCTCGCCGACCCGCGGGCTGTACAGCGTGCCGCCGTTGGCGATCGCGGCGTAGGCCCGGGCCAGTTGCAGCGGCGTGACGCTCACGTAGCCCTGGCCGATAGCCGCGATCGCGGCCTGGCCAGGGGTCCACTGGTACCCGGTCCGGCAGTCGTCATAGGCGATCTGCTGGACGTAGCTGCCGTTGGCGTTGCCGTGCTTGCACCAGTAGTTCTTGTACTGCTTCCAGTAGTTGTACAGCCACTGCCGGGTGGGAATCGTGCCGGCCGACTGTTCCGGCAGGTCGACGCCGGGGTTGCGGCCGAACCCGAACCTCAGCTCCATCTTTTGCATCTTCTGCACCGGCGCGTGCGGGTTGACCTGGAAGTTCGCGCCGTACTTGTCGTGCAGGTACATCTGGTAGGCGATCTGGTAGAACACGGTGTCGCACGACCAGACCAGGGCCGTGTGCAACGACATGGGACCAAGGTTGGCGGTGGTCCAGTTGTTGAATGTGTGGCCCGCGATCGTCACCGAACCGGGGCAGGCGTAGGGGCCCGCGGCAGACATTCCGTCCGCGACCGCGGCCGAGGCCGAGGTGACCTTGAACGTGGAGCCGGGGCCGTACTCGCCCTGGGTGGCGCGGTTGAGGATCGGCTCACCGAGGGCGGTGCCGAACAGGCCCTTGAACTCCCGCTTGGAGATGCCGCCGTTCCAGATACTGGGGTCGTAGGTGGGGTAGCTGGCCATGGCAAGTACCCGGCCGGTGGTCGTCATCACCACCGCGGCGCCGCTGGTGGCGCCGGTGTTCCCCTCTGCCTGCGCGCTGTGGAGGGCATTCACCAGATCGTTGTAGGTGTCTACCTGGAGCTGGGCGTTGAGGCTGGTCACCAGGGTGTTGCCGGCCTTCGGGCTGGCCTGCTTGCGGATCGCGGTGACCGTGCCTGCCGCGTTGACGGTCAGCGTCTGCGTGCCCGGGGTGCCGCGAAGCTGCCGGTCGTACTGTTCCTCCAGGCCGGCCTGGCCGACCAGGTCGACGCCGGAGAAGCCGGTCACCGGCAGGTGCCGCTGCGCCACCTCCTGCGGGGTGATCGGCTGCAGGTAGCCGAGCATCTGCGCCGCGTCGGTCGCGTACGGCTGCACGTAGTGGGTGAGCGGCTGGGCCTGGGCGGACACCCCGGGATAGTCGCCCTGGTTCTCCATGATCTGCAGGGCCACCGCGGCGGGTACCTGCTGCGCCACCGGGATCGGCTGGTACGGCGAGCCCTGCCAGCACGGCTGGGGCACCCCGGCGGTGCACAGCCGGATCTTCTGCTGCAGCAGGGCGGGCTTCATGCCGAGCAGGTGCGCCAGCCGGGTCAGTTCGCCGGTGCCGCCGCCGGGCTGCTGCGAGACCAGCGCCCGGTTCACCGAGACGACCAGGGAGGTGTGGTTGTCCACCAGCGGCTGGCCGGTATCGTCCAGGATCTGGCCGCGCACCGGGGGCACGATCACCGTTCTGACCTGGTCCTGGGTGGCCGCGCTCGCATAGCTCCCGACGCTCATCACCTGGAGGTACCACAGCCGCCCGCCGAGCGTGAGCAGCAGCGCGGCCACCACGGCGTACAACACGACCAGACGCCGGCGTGCCGCCGGAATCATCGCCATCCCCCCTTGCCGATCCTGGAGAACTTCCGCCGCCATCTGGGTGCCCGCAGCCCCGGGCCGGCTCCGCGGGAGCCGAGCGCACGCCCGGCCCGTTTCCACCGTGCGCCGGGGCGCCGGAACCGGGGGGCCGCGGTGCGCAGTGCCGCGGCCGGCTTGCGGCTCCGGGCCCGGAACCTGGGGGCGGCCGCCGCGCGCCCCGCGGTGCCACCGGAGCGCGCCATCGGGCCGCTCGCGAACGAGCCCCTGCCCATCCGCCTGGCCGGGCCGCCCCGCCAGAACGGGATGCCGAACCTGCCGCCGCCGGCGGTCCCATCCCCATGGCGCTTGCTGCCCAGCTTCAGCCGGGGCTCCCGCTGCTTGCGGCGGCGCGGCTGGCCGAGGGCCGACGGACCGCCGGTGAGCGCGCCGCCGCGCAGCCGGGCGGACCGGCCCGGGGCCCGGCCTTCGAACGCGGTGCCCGGCGCGGCCCCGGCCAGGTACCGCCTGGCCACGATCGTCCCGTCGCGCCGCCGGGGGGTGCCCAGCCTCAGGTTGACGGTGGCCAGCCGCCTGGCCGGCTTGCCATCGCCCGCCTGGCGCGCGGCCGCGGACCCGGCCGTGCCGCCGCGCAGCCGCAGCCGCAGCGGGCGGCGCCGGTCCACCCACGCGCCGGCCTGCTGGCCGGGCTGATCCCGGCTGCCGCCGATCCAGCCATCGGTGCGGTGCCCGGCGGCGGGCCGCAGCCGCGGGGACCGGCCCGCCCCGGTGTCGCGCACCGCGCCACCGGCCCCGCCCGGGAGCAGCCCCGCGCCCGCCGCGGCCAGTTCCCGGCCGCTGAGCAGGCCCGCCGGGGCGCTGTCGGTCCCCCACCTCGCGTACCCGCCGGCCATGGCCACCGCGTACAGCACGAACGGGCTGATCAGCAGGTCGTAGAACACCGCCGCGGGGAGCACCTGGCGTACCGCCTGCCAGGTGACGTCGGGATCGCCGAAGATCAGCCCGGTCAGCGCGTACAGGACCTCACCGGCCGCGGCGCCCAGCGCCACGCCGGCCAGCGGCAGCCAGGCGGACCGCTCCAGCGTCAGGCGCAGCAGCCCGCACCCGTAGCCGACCAGGCAGAACACCAGCGCGCTCTGGCCGAGGAGGCCGCTGGCCGGCGGGGCGATGTCCAGGGCGAGCCCGGCGGCGAACCCGATGATCGCCCCGTCGCGCGGGCCGGCCGCCAGCGCCATCGCCACCACGGTCACCAGGACCAGGCTGGGCCCGGAACCGCCGGGGAACGGCACGTTATTCAGCACCGTCACCTGGATCAGCACCGCGGCCAGGATGGCCGCGGTGGCGAGCAGGACACGGCGCATGCTAGCCCCCCGCTCCGCCGCTGGCCGCGGTGGCGCCGGTGCCCGGGGTCGCGGACGGGCCCGGTGACGCGCCGGTGCGGGCCGGGGACGGGGCCGGGCCCGGCGGCCTGGGCGGGAGCACCGAGTCCCGTGGGTTGTGCCGCGGCGGCACGATCACCACGCCGACGACGCCCAGAGCGCCGTCGTCGGCGAATGGCCGGACATAAGCGATCTTCGTCAGCGCGCTGGCGCTGACCACCACCCGGGTGATCACGCCGACCGGCACCCCTGCCACGTACGGCCGGCCGCCGACCGAGCCGAACGTGACCAGTTGCTGCCCCGGGGCCAGCACGGCGCCGGCGTCGAACACCTGCAGCCGGAGCGCTGCCGGGCCCGCCTGGCTGTGCCCCAGCCCGGTCACCGCCCCGATCTCCGCCGTCCCGGCGATCCGCACCCCGACCGTGGACGCCGCATCGGTGTCGAGCAGCACGGTGGCGGTGTGCCCGCTCACCGAGGTCACGGTGCCCACCAGGCCCGAGCCGTTCAGCACGGTCTCGTCGGCCTTGAGGCCGTCGGCGCTGCCGGCGTCGATCGTGACCGTGTTCTGGTACGCCGGGCCCGCCGCGATCACGCTCGCCGCCACGATCCGGTACCGGCCGCGCCCGGCGAGCTGCAGCAACTGCTGCAACTGTGCCTCGTCGGCCTTGCTGAGCCGTGCCTGGCTCAGCTCGCCGCGGAGCTGGACCACCTGGCGCTGCAGCGCGCTGATGGTGGCCCGGGACTGCGCCGCGGAGCCGACGTTGTCAAGGAAGGCCGCCACCGGCTGGGTCACGCCGCTGGCCACGCTCTCCGCCGACCCGAAGAGCAGGCCGCCGAACGAGCGCAGGCCACGGACCGGCCCGGCGGAGGAGTTACGCGCGTCGACCGTGATCAGCGCCAGGGCGGCGATGACGAGAGCAGCGAGAACCAGGCGGGTCCGCCGAGTGTCGTGCACCGGTTCTCCTCATTCATGCCGCTCGCGCTTCCGCGGCCGCCCGCGGGGGCTGCGGGGTCAGCGCCTGGACTCCGGCACCAGTACCTGGCGGAGCGTGTCGAAATCCTCCACGCACTTGCCGGTGCCGAGCACCACCGAATCGAGCGGGTTGTCGGCGAGGTGAATAGGCATGCCCGTCTCCTCGCGCAGGCGCTCGTCGAGCCCGCGCAGGAGCGCACCGCCACCAGTCAGCGCGATGCCACGGTCCATCACATCACCGGCCAGTTCCGGCGGGCACTTGTCCAGGGTGGTCTTCACCGCGTCCACGATGAGCGCCAGCGGCTCCTCGATGGCGCGGCGGATCTCCTCGGCGGAGATCACGATGGTCTTGGGCAGGCCGCTGACCAGGTCCCTGCCCCGGATCTCAGCGTTCGGCTCGTCGGCGGACGGATACGCGGACCCGAGCGCCATTTTGATCTCCTCGGCGGTGCGCTCCCCGAGCATCAGGGAGTACTCCTTCTTGCCGAAGGTGATGATGGCCTGGTCCATCTCGTCGCCGCCGATCCGGATGGACTGCGAGGTCACGATTCCGCCGAGGGAGATGACCGCCACCTCGGTGGTGCCGCCGCCGATGTCCACCACCATGTTGCCGGTCGGCTCGTTCACCGGCAGCCCGGCCCCGATGGCCGCGGCCATCGGCTCCTCGATGATGTACACCCGCCGGGCACCGGCCTGGTGGCCCGCCTCCTTCACCGCACTCTGCTCCACGCCGGTGATGCCGCTGGGCACCGCGACCACGACCCGGGGCTTGGCCAGATGGCTGCGCCTGTGCACCTTCTGGATGAAGTACCGCAGCATCCGCTCGGTCACGTCGAAGTCGGCGATGACGCCGTCCTTCAGCGGCCGGACGGCCACGATGTTGCCCGGCGTCCGGCCGATCATCCGTTTGGCTTCCACGCCCACCGCGACGATCTGGCCGTTGTTGGTGTTCAGGGCAACCACGGACGGCTCGTTGAGCACGATCCCGCGCCCCCGCACGTAGACCAGGGTGTTTGCGGTACCGAGGTCGACCGCCATGTCACGGCCCAGAAACGCCAGCACGTTGCTCATGTGGAACGAGACCTTCCCAACCAGGATGATGCCGGTGAGCTGCGATTTGCCCCGCGCCTGGTGGCCCCTTGAGCCGGCGCGGCCTACGAGTCCTTCATCGACCAGGGCCGGGCGGCCTAAACAAGGTCCGGGAAGAAGATCTTGATCTCCCGCTCGGCCGAGTCAGGCGAATCCGATCCGTGCACTATGTTGTCCTGCACTTCCAACGCATGGTCACCGCGGATGGTGCCCGGTGCCGCCTTCACCGGATCCGTCGCGCCGGCCAGTGCGCGGAACGCCTCGATTGCCCGCGGCCCCTCGGCCACCAGGGCGACCAGCGGGCCGGACGTGATGAATTCCACCAGCGAGCCGTAGAACGGCTTCGCCACGTGCTCTGCGTAGTGCGTCTCGGCCAGGTCCTTGCCGACGGTCCGCAGGTCCATGGCCACCAGGCGCAGGCCCTTGCGCTCGATCCTGGCGAGGACCTCTCCGGTCAGGCCGCGGCGCACTCCGTCTGGCTTGATCAGGACCAGGGTGCGTTCAGACAACGTAGTTCCTCCTCATCGGGGGGTTGAGGTGCGAGGGCAGCCACACGACGCGGGGAATAACAAGCATCGGGTTACCGCGTCAATCCTACCGGCGCCGGCACCCCACGGCCCGCCTTCCACCCGGTCAAGACCGTCCCAAAACTCCCGCCGCGGCGCCGGTAGCCAGCACAGATGCGCCGATATACCGGCAAACCGCCCGCGCCGGCGCGCGCGTTAAGGTACCTGGTAGCGGCGGCCGAGCCAGATGGCGGTCAGCCAGAGCGCGCCGAAGATGACGCCGAGCCCGTACATCGCAGGGACCACGACCCCGGTGGCGATCACGGCCACCTGGAGCACGGTCCCGCCGGCCAGCGTCCAGCCCTGCCCAGGCCGGCCCACCAGGCCGGCGATCACCAGCGCGGCCACGGCCAGCACCCCGCCGACCACGCCCGCCTGCACCGGCTTGGCGTGGGCGATGGTGACCGCCACCGGGATGGCCAGCCCGATCACCACCGCTTCGAAGATCAGGACGGTCGCGCACAGGCGCCTCACCGCGGGGCCTCCCCGTCCCCCTCCGCCCCGGCCGGCCCGCCCGTGGCGCCGAGCAGCAGCCGCGCCTCGCCCGCCGTGGTCGTCGACCCGGTGATCAGGATCCCGGTGCCGCCCCGGCGCGAGGCGTCCGCGGCCTCGTCGGCCAGCGTGGTGGCGGTGTCGATGGCGTCGTCGAGCCGCGGCGCGGTGAACACCCGGTCCGGGCCGAACACCCCGGCCGCGAGGCGCTCCAGCTCACCGGGGTCCATGGACCGGGCCGCGGAGTTCCTGGTCACCACCAGGCTGGAGACGGCCGGCTCCAGTTCCGCCAGCATGCCGGGCACGTCCTTGTCGGCGCTGACCGCGAGCACGGCAATCAGGGTTTCGAAGCCGAACGCCTCGGTCACCGCTGCCACGCTGGCGGCCATGCCCGCCGGGTTGTGCGCGGCATCCACGATCACCACCGGGCTGCGCCGCACCACCTCCAGCCGCCCCGGCGCGGTCATCGCCGCGAACGCCTGGCTGACCAGTTCTTCATCCAGCGGGCCGGCCGCGGAGAAGGCCTCCACCGCGGCCAGCGCGCAGACCGCGTTCTGTGCCTGATACGCACCGAACAGCGGCAGTAGCAGGTCCGGGTAGCTGCCCTTCAGGCCGGACAGCGCGAGCCGCTGGCCGCCGACGGCCAGGTCGCGGGCGGTGACGGCGAAGTCCGTGCCCTCGGTGAGCACCGGCACGGCCACCTCGGCGGCGCGCCGCTCCAGCGCCGCGGCCGCCGCCTCGGGCTGCCGGGCCAGCAACGCCACCGCGCCCGGCTTGATGATGCCCGCCTTCTCGGTGGCGATCGCCCCGACGGTGTCGCCGAGGTAGGCGGTGTGGTCGATGGCGACCGGGGTGACCACCGCGACCGCGCCGTCGGCGATGTTGGTGGCGTCCCAGGTGCCGCCCAGGCCCACCTCGATGACCGCGACGTCCACCGGTGCGTCCGCGAACGCGGCGAACGCCATCGCGGTGAGCATCTCGAAGAAGGACAACGGCACGGCCTGCTGCCCGTCGACCATCGCCGCGTACGGCGCGACGTCCTCGTAGGCGGCGACGAAGTCCTCCGCGGACAGGGGCTCCCCGTCGATGCAGATCCGTTCCCGCATCGTGGCCAGGTGCGGGCTGGTGTACAAGCCGGTGCGCAGGCCACGGGCCCGCAGCAGGGTCTCGGTCATCCGGGCGGTGGAGGTCTTGCCGTTGGTGCCGGTGATATGGATCACCGGGTACGCCCGCTGAGGATCGCCGAGCAGCGCGGCCAGCGCGGCGATCCGGTCCAGCGTCGGCACGATCGTGTGCTCGCCGCGGCGGGCGTAGATCTCCCGCTCGACCTGTCGCAGCTCAGAATTCAAGCGTCATCCCGGGGCAGGGCCGCGAGGCGGCCGGTGAGGCGGTCGATGTCGGCCTCGGCGCCGGCCAGCCGGTCCCGGGTCTTCGCCACCACCTCGGCGGGGGCCCTGGCCAGGAACGATTCGTTGGCCAGCTTGCGCTGCGCCTGCTCGGCCTCGGCGCGCGCGGCGGCGAGGTCCTTCTCCGTCCGGCGGCGCTCGGCGGCGACGTCGATCACGCCCGCGGTGTCCAGTTCCACCGTCACGTTCTCGGCCAGCACCGAAGCCGTGGCGCGGAACTCCGGGCCGGGGACGCTGAGCCGCAGCAGTGCGCGGATGCTCCCCTCGTGACCGGCGAGGGCGCTGCCGGCCAGCCCGGTGAGCGCGGCGGGAACCTGCTGCGCCGGGCGCAGCCCCTGGTCCGAGCGGAACCGGCGGACCTCGGTCACCAGCCGCATCACCGAGGCGATCTCGGCCTCCGCCGCCGGGTCATGGGGCGGGGTGGCGGGGTCAGGGCCAGCAGAGGGCGGGGTGGCGGGGTCGGGGCTAGCACGGTGGCCGGCCGCGGCCGCGGTGCCGGGCCGCTGGCCCGGCCACGGCGCGGTCATGACCGTGTCGCCGCCGGTCAGCGCCGTCCACAGTTCTTCGGTGACGAACGGGATGACCGGGTGGAGCAGCCGCAGCAGCGCCTCGAGCACGTACCCGAGCACCGCACGGGTGGTCTGGCCGGCCGGGCCGGGCAGCGCCGCCTTGGCCAGTTCCAGGTACCAGTCGCACACCTCGTCCCAGGCGAAGTGGTAAAGCGCCTCGCAGAGCTTGCCGAACTCGTAGTCCTCGAACAGCGCATCGACCTCGGCGGTCACCGTGGCGAGCCGGGACAGAATCCACCGGTCGGCGACGGTCAGGCTGGCCGGCGAGGGCGATGAAGGGGGGAAGGGGAGATGGGCGGGGGGCACCGTGGCACCGTTGAGCAGCGCGAACCGGGTGGCGTTCCAGAGTTTGTTGCAGAAGTTCCTGGCGCCGGTGACCCATTCCTCACTCACCGCGACGTCGCCGCCGGGGCTGGCCCCGCGGGCGAGGGTGAACCTGGTCGCATCGGCACCGAACCGGTCGATCCAGTCCAGCGGGTCCACGGTGTTCCCCCGCGACTTGGACATCTTCCGGCCGTAGGCGTCACGGACCAGGCCGTGCAGCGCCACCACGCGGAACGGCACAGCCTGCGCCGGCTCGGCATCCTTCATCGCGTACAGGCCGAACATCATCATCCGGGCGACCCAGAAGAACAGGATGTCGTAGCCGGTGACCAGCACGCTGGTCGGATAGAACCGGCGCAGGTCCGCGGTGTCGTCCGGCCAGCCGAGTGTGGAGAACGGCCACAGCGCCGAGGAGAACCAGGTGTCGAGCACGTCCGGATCCTGCTGCCAGCCGTCCCCCGGCGGCTCCTCGCCGGGCCCCACGCAGCGGACCTGGCCGTCGGCGGAGTACCAGACCGGGATGCGGTGGCCCCACCACAGCTGGCGGCTGATGCACCAGTCGTGCATGTCGTCGACCCAGTCGAAGTAGCGGGCGGCCAGGTCGCCAGGGTGGATGCGCACCCGCCCGTCCCTGACCGCGTCCCCGGCCGCCTTGGCGAGCGGCTCGACCTTCACGAACCACTGCAGGGACAGCCGCGGCTCCACGATCGTGCCGCACCGGCTGCAGTGCCCCACCGCGTGCACGTACGGCCGGATCTCGGCGACGACCCTGCCGTCCTCGCGCAGCGCGGCGAGGATGGCCGGCCGTGCCTCGAACCGGTCCAGGCCCTGGAACGGGCCCGGCGCGGTGATGACCCCCCGCTCGTCCATGATGGTGCGGCTGGGCAGGCCGTGGCGGCGGCCGATCTCGAAGTCGTCCGGGTCGTGCGCCGGGGTGACCTTGACCGCGCCGGTGCCGAACTCCGGGTCCACGTGCGGGTCGGCGACCACCGGGATGCGCCGGCCAGAAAGCGGCAGTTCGATGTCCCGGCCGACCAGGTGGGCGTACCGCTGGTCGTCCGGATGGACCGCCACCGCGGTGTCGCCGAGCATGGTCTCCGCCCTGGTGGTGGCGACCACGACCGAGTCCGCCCCGTCCCCGTAGCGCAGTGAGACCAGTTCGCCGTCGGTGTCGCTGTGGTCCACCTCGATGTCGGACAGCGCGGTCAGGCAGCGCGGGCACCAGTTGATGATCCTCTCGGCCCGGTAGATGAGGCCGTCGTCATAGAGCCGCTTGAAGATCGTCTGCACGGCGCGGGATAGGCCCTCGTCCATGGTGAACCGCTCACGGGACCAGTCCACGCTGTCACCGAGCCTGCGCATCTGGCCGAGGATCTTCCCGCCGGAGGAGGCCTTCCACTGCCACACCCGCGCCACGAACGCCTCGCGGCCCAGGTCGTGCCGGGACAGGCCTTCCTTGGCCAGTTCCCGCTCGACCACGTTCTGGGTGGCGATGCCCGCGTGGTCCATGCCGGGCAGCCACAGCGTGGTGTAGCCCTGCATCCGCCGCCGCCGGATCAGCGCGTCCATGAACGTGTGATCGAGCGCATGGCCCATGTGCAGGGACCCGGTCACGTTCGGCGGCGGGATCACGATGGAGTACGCCGGCGCGGGCGCGCCCGCGTCCGCGGCGAACAGGCCCTTGGCGACCCACTCGTCGTAGCGCCGCGCCTCTACCTCGCCCGGCGCGTATTGCGGCGGAAGCTGGGTTCGCTGGTCTTCGGTCACGTCAGGTGAGTCTAGAGCCATCACGGGCCGGCAACGGTTACGGGCACAAAGG
>CAWDXD010000017.1:0-34346 GCA_963806145.1 uncultured Actinomycetes bacterium | reverse complement strand
CCCCTACGCGTGCGCCGCATTCCGCCTTGACGTCAACGAATGGCTCGCCGAGTACAAGGTCAGCCTGGGCTAGGCGAACTACTCCAGACGGCCGGGGTGGACGCTTGCGTGCTCTGGCACGCATGCTTGTCTCGCCGCCATGTCACCGGGACGAGAGCCGTCGGCGGCTTGCGCGTACCGCGAGCGTGCTTCATCCGGGGGCAGCAGAGCACAGCACCGAGGCCGGGAACATCATGGCGGGTAACAACGGCGGGCCACAGCAGCCTGGCGGGATTCGTGAGGTCGCCAGGCTCGCGGGTGTCTCGGTGGCCTCGGCCAGCTTCGCGCTGAACGGCCAGCCGGGGGTGGCCGAGCACACCCGGCAGCGCATCCTGGCCGCGGCGGAGCAGCTTGGCTACCGTGCCAACCCGCAGGCCCAGGCCCTGCGCCGGGGACGCACCACGACTTACGGCTTCGTGGTCAGGAACTTCGCCAACCCCTTCTTCCTTGACGTGCTCGGCGGGGCCGAGGAGGTCGCCGAGGCGGCAGGAGCCACCGTGCTCATCCTCGACTCGCGCTACTCGCTGGAGCGCGAGTCGATGCACGTGCGGGAGATGTCCGCGCAGCGCCTGGCCGGGCTGGCGATCGCTCCGGTCGGGAACGGCGAGTCGATCAGGCTCTGGCAGAACCTGCGGGACGGCGCTCCAGTGGTCGCGCTGAACGCGACCGCGGACAACATCCGGGGCGTCTCCCGGGTCGGCCCGGACAACGCCGCGGCGGTGAGCCTGCCCATGCACCGGCTGGCCGAACTCGGCCACTCGTCCGTCGCGTTCGTATCGGCCCCCGGCGACCTGATGGCCGATCCGGACCGTCTCGGCCATTTCCGCCGCCTCGCCCGTGCCCTCGGCCTGCGGCCCAAGGTGATGTACACCCCGCTCACCATCGCCGACGTGAAACTGGCTGCCCGGGCGCTGCTGTCAGGGCCGGCCGCGCCGACCGCGATCATCACCAACTCCGACTACACCGCGCACGCGATCTACAAGGCCGCGCGCGAACTGTGCCTCCAGGTGGGCCCGGCGATCTCCGTGGTGGGCCACGACGACCTGCCGACGTCCGAGTTGCTCGACCCGCCACTGGCGACCATTCGGCTAGACCGCAGGGAGATGGGCCGCGCGGCGATGCGGCGGCTGCTCGGACAGGTCCCGCCCGGGGACTACGTGGCCCCGGTCGAGCTGATCGAGCGGGCATCGCTGCAGGCCCCAGGCCCGCCCGCGCGCCCGCCGGGAACGCTGGAGCGACGCTGAGGTGATCACCGGGCGTCAACTCGGTAACGGGTCTTGACACCCCGCCCTAGCTGGGCAAGCATTCGCAGCACTAAACGTTTAAGGTCTTTGCCGGGCGCTCCCCGGCAACCTTGGGGGAAGCAGGGGCAACCTCCTCACAAGAGCACGGCCGGGGCTTGCGGTAGCGCAGGTCAGGATGGGGATGGGAAGCAAGCGGGAGGCATGCACATGAGATCTACACCACGGCTGGCCCTGGCAGGTGTCGCCGCCCTGGCGCTGCTGGCGGCGGCGTGCTCGTCGAGTTCCTCGAACACCTCAAGCGGCGGCACCAACTGGGCCACCGTCACGTCCGCCTCGGCGGGCGGCGGGATGAACAAGCTGATCACCGCGGCCAAGGCGGAGGGCACGCTCAACGTCATCGCGCTCCCGCCGACCTGGGCCAACTACGGCGCGATCCTCAACACCTTCAGCAAGAAGTACGGCATCAAGATCAACTCTGCCAACCCCGCCGGCACCAGCCAGGACGAGATCAACGCCGTCAACCGGGAGCACGGCACGGCCAACGCCCCCGACGTGCTGGACATCGGCTCGGCGGCGGCCCTGCCCAACACCAAGCTTTTCGCGCCGTACAAGGTCGCGACCTGGTCCTCGATCCCGGCCGCGCAGAAGGACCCGAACGGGCTCTGGTACAACGACTACGGCGGCTACATGTCGGTCGGCTACTCGTCCAAGTTCGGGACGATCACGTCGCTGAACCAGCTGCTGAGCTCGAAGTTCAAGAACGCGGTCGCGCTGAACGGGAGCCCGACGGAGGCCAACGCCGCGCTCAACGGGGTGATGATGGCGAGCCTGGCCGAGGGCGGCAGCGCCAGCAGCATCGCCGCTGGCGTGAACTTCTTCCAGAAGCTCAAGGCGGCCGGCAACTTCTCGCCCACCTCGGCCACCGGCGCCACCATCAAGGCCGGCAGCACGCCGGTCGTGTTCAACTGGGACTACCTCAACCTGCCCAGCTACGTCGGGGTGTCGAACTGGAAGGTGTTCATCCCCTCCGGCGCGGTGCTCGGCGGCTACTACAACCAGGCCATCAACAAGCAGGCGCCGCACCCGGCGGCGGCCCGGCTGTGGGAAGAGTTCCTCTACTCGCAGACGGCCGAAGGCGGGCAGAACCTGTGGCTGGCCGGTGGCGCCCGGCCGGTCGAGCAGCTGGCCATGGCCAACAACGGCAGCCTCAACCAGGCCAACGCGGCGAAGCTGCCGAAGGTCCCTGGGACGCCGGTGTTCCTGAACGGGACCCAGAACACCGACGCCGCCAACTACCTTGCTGCTAACTGGACCAAGGCCATCAGCTAGCGAGGGCCCGTGGCAGCAACCACTGATGCCGGCGTCCGGCCCGCCAGGGCCAGGCGCCGGCCTCATATTCCCCCCTGGGTCGGGGTCACGCCCTTCCTCGGCTATGTCGCGGTGTTCCTGCTGTGGCCGGTCGGGATCGTGGTCTGGGCCGCGCTGCACAACACCAGTGGCAGCTGGCAGCTATCCAGCCTCTCGTTCCTCGGCCAGTCGCAGATACGCACGGCCTTCGTCAATACCTTCGAGCTGTCGCTGGGGTCGGCCGTCTTCGGCGCGGTGTTCGGAGCCGTGCTCGCCTACGCCGTCGCCACCGGAGACCCCGACGGAGCCGTGCGCCGCGTCTACACGGCGGCGTCGGGGGTGCTTGCCCAGTTCGGCGGGGTCGTCCTAGCCTTCGCCTTCCTCGTCCTCATCGGCCCGATCGGCCTGCTGTTCCACGCCAGCTGGTACCTCAACTTCCCGTGGGGCATCGGCCTGATCTACGGGTACTTCCAGGTGCCGTTGATGGTGCTGGTGTTCGTCCCGGCACTGGACGGGCTGAAGGTCCAGTGGCGCGAGGCGTCGGAGAACCTCGGCGGCTCCGCCTGGCAGTACTGGCGGCACGTCGCTGCCCCGCTGCTGGCGCCCGCGTTCTTCGGGTCGCTGCTGCTGCTGTTCGCCAACGCGCTGTCGGCGTACGCGACGATCCAGGCGTGGGAGAACCAGATCCCCTACGTCGTCCCGCAGCTGATCGGCACCGCGATGACCAGCGAGGTCGGCCTGAGCAACGCCAACCAGGCCCAGGTGCTCGCCGTCGGCCTGATCATCATGGTGGCCATTGTCATGACCGGTTACGCCCTGCTGCAGCGGAGGGCCGCGCGATGGCTTCGGTAGACGCGGGTGGGGCCGTTGCCCCGGCCATCCCCGGCGAACTGGCCGGAGCCGGGACGGCCAGGCCGCAGCGCGGCCTGCAGGGCCGCCGCCGGCGGCGGCTGAACCTCTTCCGGTACATCGCCTTCACCGTCTTCGGTCTCTTCTTCGTGCTGCCGCTGCTGGCGCTGCTGCGGATGTCGCTGGAGCCCGCCGCCGGCGAAGGAGGCTGGTCGCTCGCGGCGTGGAAACAGATCGTCTCCTACAGCGTGGTGGGCACCCCGTCGCTGATCAGCCGGGTGCTGGTCACCCTCGAACTCGGCGTGGTCACCGCCGCCGCCGTGCTGGTCCTGCTCGTGCCGACGATGATCTGGATCAAGCTCAAGGTGCCGTGGATCAGCCGGACGGTGGAGTTCCTGTGCCTGCTGCCGCTGACCATCCCGGCGATCGTCCTGGTCGTCGGCCTGGTGCCGGTCTACAACTGGATCCAGCAGCGCAACGTCTCCACGCTCATGCTGTTCTGGGTCTACGTCATCCTCGTGCTGCCCTACGCCTACCGGGCGCTGGCCGCCGGGCTGGACTCCGTCGACGTGAAGACGCTGTCCGAGGCCGCGCGAGGGCTCGGCGCAAGCTGGTTCACGGTCATGTTCCGGATCATCGCGCCGAACATGCGGCAGGGCATCCTGAACGCGTCGCTGCTCGCGTTTTCGCTGGTGCTCGGCGAGTTCCCCATCGCCTACCTGCTGCTGTACGTGAACCTGCAGGTGGAGCTGTACTCCATCAGCCGGAACACGCCGAACGCGAGCGTGCTGTTCTCCACCTCGTTCGCCGCGCTGGTCTTCACCTTCCTGTTGCTGCTGATCCTGTCCTACGTCGGCCGCCCACGGCGCGGCCGGAGATGAGAGGGGCACTGTGAGCGTGCCAGCTACCGGTGTCAGTTCCGCCGCTACGAGGTCCGGGGTCGAGGTGCGGCTCGAGGGGCTGTCCCGGAACTACGGGGACGTGAAGGCACTGGACAGGCTTGACCTGACAATGCACCCGGGCGAACTCGTGGTGCTGCTCGGCCCGTCCGGGTGCGGCAAGACCACCACGCTGCGGCTGCTCGCCGGGCTGGAGGACGCCGATACCGGGCGGGTCATGGTGGGCGGGCAGGACGTGACCGGCCTGCCGGCGAGCAAGCGCGACATGGGCATGGTCTTCCAGGCGTACTCGCTGTTCCCGCACATGACGGTCAAGGACAACGTCGCCTTCGGGCTGAAGCTGCGCCACAAGGCCAAGGCCGAGCGGGACAAGCGGGCCATGGAGATGCTCGAACTGGTCGGGCTGACCGAGCAGGCGGGCCGCTACGCCCATCAGCTCTCCGGCGGACAGCAGCAGCGGGTCGCGCTGGCCCGCGCCCTGGCCATCCAGCCGCAGGTGCTGCTGCTCGACGAACCCCTCTCCGCACTGGACGCCAAGGTCCGGGCGCAGTTGCGGGACGAGATCCGCCGGATCCAGCTCGAGGTCGGCACGACCACGCTGTTCGTCACCCATGACCAGGAAGAGGCGCTTGCCATCGCCGACCGGGTCGGCGTGATGCGCGATGGCCGGATCGAGCAGCTCGGCTCACCGACCGATGTCTACACCCGGCCGGAGACACCGTTCGTCGCGGAGTTCGTCGGGCTGTCCAACCGGCTGGCGGGCGAGGTCACCGGCTCGGACACGGTCGTCGTCCGCGGCACCACGCTCCCGTTGGTGGACAGCGGCGTGCCGGCCGGCCGGTGGTGGCCCTGGTGCGGCCGGAGGCGATAACCGTGGCCTCCGGCGAGGCCGCCGAAGCGGCCCTGCCCAACACCAAGCTTTTCGCGCCGTACAAGGTCGCGACCTGGTCGGCGATCCCGGCCGCGCAGAAGGACCCGAACGGGCTCTGGTACAACGACTACGGCGGCTACATGTCGGTCGGCTACTCGTCCAAGTTCGGGACGATCACGTCGCTGAACCAGCTGCTGAGCTCGAAGTTCAAGAACGCGGTCGCGCTGAACGGGAGCCCGACGGAGGCCAACGCCGCGCTCAACGGGGTGATGATGGCGAGCCTGGCCGAGGGCGGCAGCGCCAGCAGCATCGCCGCTGGCGTGAACTTCTTCCACAAGCTCAAGGCGGCCGGCAACTTCTCGCCCACCTCGGCCACCGGCGCCACCATCAAGGCCGGCAGCACGCCGGTCGTGTTCAACTGGGACTACCTCAACCTGCCCAGCTACGTCGGCGTGTCGAACTGGAAGGTGTTCATCCCCTCCGGCGCGGTGCTCGGCGGCTACTACAACCAGGCCATCAACAAGCAGGCGCCGCACCCGGCGGCGGCCCGGCTGTGGGAAGAGTTCCTCTACTCGCAGACGGCCGAAGGCGGGCAGAACCTGTGGCTGGCCGGTGGCGCCCGGCCGGTCGAGCAGCTGGCCATGGCCAACAACGGCAGCCTCAACCAGGCCAACGCGGCGAAGCTGCCGAAGGTCCCTGGGACGCCGGTGTTCCTGAACGGGACCCAGAACACCGACGCCGCCAACTACCTTGCTGCTAACTGGACCAAGGCCATCAGCTAGCGAGGGCCCGTGGCAGCAACCACTGATGCCGGCGTCCGGCCCGCCAGGGCCAGGCGCCGGCCTCATCCCCCCTGGGTCGGGGTCACGCCCTTCCTCGGCTATGTCGCGGTGTTCCTGCTGTGGCCGGTCGGGATCGTGGTCTGGGCCGCGCTGCACAACACCAGTGGCAGCTGGCAGCTATCCAGCCTCTCGTTCCTCGGCCAGTCGCAGATACGCACGGCCTTCGTCAATACCTTCGAGCTGTCGCTGGGGTCGGCCGTCTTCGGCGCGGTGTTCGGAGCCGTGCTCGCCTACGCCGTCGCCACCGGAGACCCCGACGGAGCCGTGCGCCGCGTCTACACGGCGGCGTCGGGGGTGCTTGCCCAGTTCGGCGGGGTCGTCCTAGCCTTCGCCTTCCTCGTCCTCATCGGCCCGATCGGCCTGCTGTTCCACGCCACCTGGTACCTCAGTTTCCCGTGGGGCATCGGCCTGATCTACGGGTACTTCCAGGTGCCGTTGATGGTGCTGGTGTTCGTCCCGGCACTGGACGGGCTGAAGGTCCAGTGGCGCGAGGCGTCGGAGAACCTCGGCGGCTCCGCCTGGCAGTACTGGCGGCACGTCGCTGCCCCGCTGCTGGCGCCCGCGTTCTTCGGGTCGCTGCTGCTGCTGTTCGCCAACGCGCTGTCGGCGTACGCGACGATCCAGGCGTGGGAGAACCAGATCCCCTACGTCGTGCCGCAGCTGATCGGCACCGCGATGACCAGCGAGGTCGGCCTGAGCAACGCCAACCAGGCCCAGGTGCTCGCCGTCGGCCTGATCATCATGGTGGCCATTGTCATGACCGGTTACGCCCTGCTGCAGCGGAGGGCCGCGCGATGGCTTCGGTAGACGCGGGTGGGGCCGTTGCCCCGGCCATCCCCGGCGAACTGGCCGGAGCCGGGACGGCCAGGCCGCGGCGCGGCCTGCAGGGCCGCCGCCGGCGGCGGCTGAACCTCTTCCGGTACATCGCCTTCACCGTCTTCGGTCTCTTCTTCGTGCTGCCGCTGCTGGCGCTGCTGCGGATGTCGCTGGAGCCCGCCGCCGGCGAAGGAGGCTGGTCGCTCGCGGCGTGGAAACAGATCGTCTCCTACAGCGTGGTGGGCACCCCGTCGCTGATCAGCCGGGTGCTGGTCACCCTCGAACTCGGCGTGGTCACCGCCGCCGCCGTGCTGGTCCTGCTCGTGCCGACGATGATCTGGATCAAGCTCAAGGTGCCGTGGATCAGCCGGACGGTGGAGTTCCTGTGCCTGCTGCCGCTGACCATCCCGGCGATCGTCCTGGTCGTCGGGCTGGTGCCGGTCTACAACTGGATCCAGCAGCGCAACGTCTCCACGCTCATGCTGTTCTGGGTCTACGTCATCCTCGTGCTGCCCTACGCCTACCGGGCGCTGGCCGCCGGGCTGGACTCCGTCGACGTGAAGACGCTGTCCGAGGCCGCGCGAGGGCTCGGCGCAAGCTGGTTCACGGTCATGTTCCGGATCATCGCGCCGAACATGCGGCAGGGCATCCTGAACGCGTCGCTGCTCGCGTTTTCGCTGGTGCTCGGCGAGTTCCCCATCGCCTACCTGCTGCTGTACGTGAACCTGCAGGTGGAGCTGTACTCCATCAGCCGGAACACGCCGAACGCGAGCGTGCTGTTCTCCACCTCGTTCGCCGCGCTGGTCTTCACCTTCCTGTTGCTGCTGATCCTGTCCTACGTCGGCCGCCCACGGCGCGGCCGGAGATGAGAGGGGCACTGTGAGCGTGCCAGCTACCGGTGTCAGTTCCGCCGCTACGAGGTCCGGGGTCGAGGTGCGGCTCGAGGGGCTGTCCCGGAACTACGGGGACGTGAAGGCGCTGGACAGGCTTGACCTGACCCTGCACCCGGGCGAACTCGTGGTGCTGCTCGGCCCGTCCGGGTGCGGCAAGACCACCACGCTGCGGCTGCTCGCCGGGCTGGAGGACGCCGATACCGGGCGGGTCATGGTGGGCGGGCAGGACGTGACCGGCCTGCCGGCGAGCAAGCGCGACATGGGCATGGTCTTCCAGGCGTACTCGCTGTTCCCGCACATGACGGTCAAGGACAACGTCGCCTTCGGGCTCAAGCTGCGCCACAAGGCCAAGGCCGAGCGGGACAAGCGGGCCATGGAGATGCTCGAACTGGTCGGGCTGACCGAGCAGGCGGGCCGCTACGCCCATCAGCTCTCCGGCGGGCAGCAGCAGCGGGTCGCGCTGGCCCGCGCGCTGGCCATCCAGCCGCAGGTGCTGCTGCTCGACGAGCCCCTGTCCGCACTGGACGCCAAGGTCCGGGCGCAGTTGCGGGACGAGATCCGCCGGATCCAGCTCGAGGTCGGCACGACCACGCTGTTCGTCACCCATGACCAGGAAGAGGCGCTGGCCATCGCCGACCGGGTCGGCGTGATGCGCGATGGCCGGATCGAGCAGCTCGGCTCACCGACCGATGTCTACACCCGGCCGGAGACGCCCTTCGTCGCGGAGTTCGTCGGGCTGTCCAACCGGCTGGCGGGCGAGGTCACCGGCTCGGGCACGGTCGTCGTCCGCGGCACCACGCTCCCGCTGGTGGACAGCGGCGTGCCGGCCGGCCCGGTGGTGGCCCTGGTGCGGCCGGAGGCGATAACCGTGGCCTCCGGCGAGGCCGCCGAAGCGGGCCCGCTGACCGGGACGGTGATCGCCATCACGTTCCTCGGCGCGACCAGCCGCGTCACCGTCGACCTCGGCGACACGACGGTCATGGCCGCGATGGCCACCGCCGAGGCCACCTCGCTGTCTGCTGGCGAGCGCGTCACCCTGACGATCCGGCCGAACCCGGTGCTGGTCTCCGCCGAATCCGCGGCCGCGAGCGCCGGGTGAGCGGCGGGCACCCGCCGCTCACCCTCCATCGCCGGCTCGGGCCAGGAGCCGTGCTGCGCAGTGGGGCCAGTGCGGACTATCACGCCATCGAGATCATCGATGGCGAGCCGCACCTGGTACGCGGGCCGATGGGCATGCCCTGTACCCGGACGGAGCCGGGCCCCGGACGCCCGCTGCTCTGCCTGGCCCACGTCACCGACCTGCAGATCGCCGACGTCCAGTCGCCCACCAGGTTCGAGTTCCTCAACCGCCTGTTCGCCGACCCGCGATACGCCCAGATCGTGCCGGTGCAGCGCCCGCAGGAAGCGCTCAACGTGCACGCGGTCGATGCCACGGTCCGCACCCTCAACGCCGTGCGCTGCCCGGCCACCGGCCAGCGTCCGCAGCTCGCGGTCACCACGGGCGACGCCATCGACAACGCGCAGTGGAACGAACTGCAGAATTTTTTTGCCCTCTTCGACGGCGGCCTGACCGCACCTGACTCCGGCGGTCCCCGTTACGAGGGGGTACAGGCGCTCGACTGGCCGGACGACATCTTCTGGAAGCCGGACGGCGTGGCCCCGGGCGGGCCCGACGTGTTCCGGCGCGAGTTCGGTTTCCCTGACCATCCGGGCCTGCTGGCCCGGGCCCTGCGGGAATTCCAGGCGGGCGGGCTGGCGATCCCCTGGCTGTCGTGTTTCGGCAACCACGAGGCCCTGAACCAGGGGGTCGGCGTCCCGACCGAGGGCATCGCCCGGGCGCTCACCGGCGACCGCAAGCCGCAGGGGCTGCTCGACGGCTTCGACCACGACCAGGCGCTCGAACTGTTCACCAACCACCCCGAGGCGTTCATGGCGGGGCCGTCGCGCACCGTCACCGCCGATCCCGGCCGACGCCTTATCAACAGGCGGGAGTTCGTGGAGGCCCACTTCCGGCCGGGCACGCGCCCGTATGGGCACGGCTTCTGCGAGCGCAACCGCCGGGACGGCACCGCCTATTACGTCTATGACACCCCGGAGGTGCGGCTCATCGCGCTGGACACCACCTGCCTCGCCGGAGGCGCCGCCGGCTGTCTGGACGGGGACCAGGCGGCGTGGCTGGAGGACCGGCTGGCGGAGGTCCACGCGGACTACGACGCCGCCGACGGGAGCCAGGTGCGCACCGGTAACGAGAACCGCCTGGTCGTGCTCTTCTCCCATCACGGGATCGACACCCTGACCAACACCGGGGCCGGCCACGCGGGGCCGGGTAACGGGCCGCTGCTCGGTGCCGCGGAGATACTCGCCCAGTTGCACCGGTTCCCGAACGTCGTGCTGTGGCTCAACGGCCACACCCATCTGAACGCGGTGCGCCGGCGGATTCAGCCGGGCAACCCGGTGCGGGGTTTCTGGGAGGTCACCACCTGCGCCGTCATCGACTGGCCATGCCAGACGAGGCTGGTTGAACTCGTGGACCGGGGCAGTTGCCTGTCCATCGTCTGCACCATGGTCGACTACGACACGCCGGTGGCACCCGCGGTCCTGGATACCCGCGACGACCTCGCCTCGCTGCACCGGGAACTCGCGGCCAACGTCCCCTCCCGGGGTGCCCGCTCCGGCGCGGCAGGTACCCCCGCCGACCGGAACGTGGAACTACGCATCACCCCGCCGTTCCCGCTGGCCAGCCGCTGACCGCACCCCCGGCATCTCCATTACTTTCCCATTGCCTTTTTCATGGGCCTGGACGGACGATGTATCAACGGCGGCGATCGGCGCTCTAACTGATGAGGCGCATTACGCCGCTGGCGGCGCCCCGGTTCAGTGGCATCGCAACGGGGGAAGGGGGTCGTGCAGGTGACAACCCAGCCGAGCGCGGCCGTTCCGCGCCTGGTGATACTTGCCCCGGAGGCCATCCGGGGCCGCCAGATCGAACTCGCCGCGGATTACCTGACGGTGGGCCGCGAGCCAACCTGTGACGTGCTCCTGGACGACCCGCACGTGAGCCGGACCCATGCGGCGCTGCAGCGGCGCGGCGGCACGGTGCACGTGCAGGACCTCGGTTCCTCGGGCGGCACGTTCGTCAACGGCAACCCGGCCACGAGCGCGGAACTGCGCCAGGGAGACATCGTCGCGTTCGCCACCGTGCGGGCGCGGTTCGAGGCGGCACCGGCGCTCACCGAACAGACCCAGGCCATGCCGGCCCAGGCCGCGCCGCCGCAGGACGCCCCGGCCGCGTCCCAGGCCGCCGCCGCCGTCGGCGTTTCCCCGCGGTGGAGCGGGGGGCCACCGGACCGGCCGCGAGCGGAGCCAGCGCCGGCCGGTGCGCCGCAGGACAGGTGGGTTCGGTACGAGATCGGCCAGCAGCAAGCGGACGTGATCAGCAACGTCGGCCGGGATCAGTACAACGCACAGGTCCAGCAGGTCATCCAGCGGCGTGACAGCTTCATGCGCGAGATCGCCGGGACCAGGACCAAGGCTCGCTGGCTGGTCTGGCTCGGCCTGCTGCTGTTCATAGCGGGCTTTGCCATGTTCGCCGCCGCGGACCTGAACTTCCTCAAGCAGATAGCCAGCGACGTGGGGAGCAACAGCACGGCCCCGCCGTCCGATCCGTTCGGCCGTCCGATCTTCGGCATCCCTTCCGGGCTGCTGGGCTGGGCCATAGCAGCGATCGGCGGGCTGATGCTCGTCATCGGGATCGTGCTGCACATCGTGGCCACCTCGCGGCGCAAGCGGGTCGAGCGTGACTACCCCATGCCGATGCCGTGGCCGCCGAACGGGGCCCAAGGGAGGGCGAGATGACCTTCAACATCGGCAGCCAGAGCGGTGGCGTGATCAACAACGTCGCCGGCGACCAGCACATCACCGGGCAGCAGCACGGCACGCTCGTCACCACCGAGGACGCGCGCCGGGCCCTGGGCGAACTGCGCCACGCGGTGGGCACCGCCGGGCTCGGCGAGGCCACGGCCGCTGACGCGCACGCGGATGTCGCCGAGATGGACGCAGCGCTGCAGGCCGAGCAGCCGGACCGGCCCCGGTTCGCCCGGGTGCTGGAGCGGCTGACCCGGCTGCTCGCCTCGGCCGGGTCGCTGGCCAGTTCGGGCGCGGCGCTCATCGGCCCGTTGCACGCCCTGGCCGGCTGGCTGGGTGCCCTCGGCGGCCCCATCCTCGCCCTGCTGCCCGCGCTGGCCTGACCCAGCAACGGACGGCCGCGCTCGCACCAGCACAGCACGGCACGGCACGGCCTGCGCGCCGGAACCTGTTTGTGATGGTTGGCGCAACCATCACAAAAGAATGTTGGGTTGCGCCAACCATGACAAACGCACCGTCGGCCGGGCACCCTCGTGGCCGGGTGGCAGGGATACTGGCCTGATGCAGGTTCCGGTGGTGGTCGCGCAGGTGCCGGTGTGCTGGACGGTGCCGCGCAACCTGGCGACCATCCTGGCGGCCATCGGCGCGGCGCGCGCCGGCACGGTGCTGGTCCTGCCTGAGGCCGCGCTGTCCGGCTACGACGACCAGCTCTCCGGCCTTGGCGGCCTCAGCCCCGGTGAGCTGGCTGAGGCCCGGGAGGTCATCGCCGCGGCGGCCCGCGACACCGGCGTCCACGTCGTCTTCGGCACCTTGCTTCCCGAGCACGGGCAGTGGTGGAACGCGGCGGTGTACTGCTCACCGGCCGGCCGGTCCTGGGTCTACCGCAAGGTCAACCTGGCCACGCACGAGCGCGGGCGGCTCGCGGCAGGCACGGAACTGCCCACGCTGCGGATGACGTTGCCGGCCGGTGCGGTCCTGGCGGGCGTCCAGCTGTGCCGTGAGATCCGGTTCCCCGAGCAGTGGCACTGCCTGGCCCGCCAGGGGGCTCAGGTGCTCATCTACCTGACCTGCGCTGCCAACCCCGCGGAGCCGCCGGGGGTGTGGCGGGCGCACCTGATCAGCCGGGCGGCCGAGACACAGCGCTTCGTGCTGGCCGCGAACGTGGCCCACGGCAGCCAGCACTGCCCCACCATGATCGTGTCCCCGCGTGGCCAGGTGCTGGCCGAAGCCCCGGCGGGCACCGCCACGACCCTCGAATTCACCATCGACCTGGCCGACACCAGGGACGCCTACCTGCGTCAGCAGCGCGACGACGTGGTCAGCATCACCTGGCACGGCAGGCCCCTGCGCACCGAGGATCCCGGCCGCGCCGGGTGAAAGGGCTGGCGGGCCGTCGTAGCGTCCCCTTCATCCCGCCGACAGGCAGGACAGCACCCTGAACGGCCTGCTCTCGCGGGGAGCCATCTATTGTTCACGTTCTCGTTGATTTGGCGTCGCTGTTTGCGTTGACTTGGCGGTTTTGCGAGAACCAGACTGGCGCGAGGACAAGGGGGTTGCGGCACTGGTCGCGCCGTCGGGTTAAAACGTTTTAGTCCTGCCGGGCACGCGGCGGTCTCGGCGTTCCGCAGCTTCACGCGACGACATGGAGGTATGTGGTGACGCGACAGATCTGGTCCTCGGCCAAGCGGATGTCTCGCTTGCCGGCCTGGGCCGTGGCGGTGGCGGTGGCGTTCGGCCTCGGCGCGGTCGTCGGGCCGATGGCGGTCAGTGCCGGGCCGGTGGCGGTCAGCGCCGGGACGGTCAGCAGCTCCAGCCACAGCGGCCCGTCGCTGGGGGTACCCCCGTTGAAACACGTGTTCGTGATCATGATGGAGAACACGTCATATGACGACCTCCTGTCGTCCAGCAACCCGAACACGACCTTCATTCAGCAGCTCGCGGCAAACAACGGGCTGGCGACGAACTACTTCGGCGTCACCCACGTGAGCCTGCCCAACTACATCGCCACCACCAGCGGGCAGACCTGGAATTCCAACAGCGACGACACCGCCCAGGCGCCGCTGTTCAACCACCAGAACATTGTCGACCAGCTTGAGGCCGCGGGCGTGAGCTGGAAGGCATACATGGAGGATCTGCCCTTCCCCGGTGACCTAGTGGACTCGACCCCAGACGGACTGTACGTGCGCAAGCACAACCCGTTCCTGATGTACCCGGACGTCTACAACAACCCGTCCCGGGCCGACAATGTCGTCCCGCTGACGCAGCTCAGCACCGACCTGTCGACCGGCAACGTGCCGAAGTTCGTCTGGATCACCCCGAACATCTGCAACGACATGCATGGCGGGGCACCCAGCTGCCCGTTCCCCAGTTCACCGACCGACCCGCTGCAGGCCGCGCTGTATCAGGATGGCGACAACTTCCTGAGCACCTGGGTGACGGCCATCACCCACAGCAAGGCGTGGACCGGGCATTCGGCCATCTTCATCACCTGGGACGAGGGCGGCTTCGAAGACGAGGCCCCGTTCGGGCCAACCGACATTAGGCCAGGGCCGGACTCTCCCATCCTGCCCGCGACGCCCGCCGACCCCACCACCGGCGGCGGCGGTGACCTGGCCGGCGGCACCATCTACGGCGGCGGCCACGTCCCGATGATCGTGGTCGCCAGGGGCGTCGGGCATCGCATCGACGCCACGTTCGCCGGGCACTATTCCCTGCTGCAGACCATCGAGCAGAATTTCGGCCTGCCGCTGCTGGGGAATGCGGGCGACACCGTCCAGGTAGGCAACCTCAGCTCGCTGCTCAAATAAGCCGCAGGCGGATGGCGGCCCGGGCCGGGACGGACACCGTCCCGGCCCGGGCCGGGACGGACAGCCCGCCCCGGGCCACCGCCCGTCGGCGCGGGTCAGGTGCTGATCATGACGATGCCCGCGGCGATCACGACCGCGGCGGCGACCCGGCGGCCGCCGAAGCGCTCCTTCAGGAAGATCATCCCGATCATTGCGGCAAAGATCACGCTGGTCTCCCTGATCGCGGCGACCTCGGCGAGCGGTGCCCGGGCCTGGGCCCACAGCACGATGCCGTACGCGAGCACCGACAGCGCCCCGGCGAGCAGGCCGCGGCCCAGAATGGCCCGGTCCCGCCACCGGGCCACCGGGCGCCGGAACAGAGCTACCAGCGGGAACACCGGGCCCTGGAGCGCGAACATCAGCCCGGCATAGGCGTACGGATCGTGCGCCGCGCGCACGCCAAGGCCGTCCACCACCGTGTAGCTGGCGATGGTGAGCCCGGTCAGCGCGGCCATCGCGACCGCGGGCAGTTCGGTGCGGGTCAGCGTGCCGGCCGACAGCGCGAGGCTCATCAGCCCGAACGCCAGCAAGGCCACTCCGGCCAGCGGGACCACGCCCAGATGCTCGCTGGCGAAGAAATAAGCGCCGACGGCCACCACCAGCGGCGAGGTCCCCCTGGCGATCGGGTAGACCTGATTGAACGCGCCGAGCCGGTAGGAGTTCATCAGCGCCAGCTCGTAGCCGACGTGGATCACCGCGGACACCAGCGCGAAGTACACCGCCGTCCGGCCGGGCAGCCCGGTCATCGCCACCGCGAGGCCGCCGATGACGGTCATCGGGATCCCCATCACGGCGAAGGCCATGAGCCGGTCATCGAGATGCTTGGCGATCGCGTTCCAGACCGCGTGCAGCGCGCCCGCGGCGATCACGGCCGTGACGATCAGCGCGGTCAGATGCGGCTGCGCGGTCATGCGGCCCGCACCCGCGCGGCCGCGCACCGGTCAGTTGCCTGGAAGATCTGCCCTCGCACCGACGGCTCCCTCTGCCTGTCCCGGATATCCGGGCATGCCGACAAGAGCCCTCGGGGCTTTTATCCCGTCAGGTGTGGGGGGCCGGAAGGCCCCCTGGCGCCGCTCGGTCCAGGCCGCCGCACTCCTGGTTGTGTTCCTGCTCAACGAAACCGGCGCGGAACCCTAGGCGCAACCACTAGCTGGTTCCACGCTACCAGCGCGAAATCCGCCCGAATCACCCGCCGCGCGTCATGCGTTCGCCGGGCTGCCAGCGGTAACGTTCGTGTCCACCAGGGAGGGGAGATTGTGATGACAAATCAGGAACCAGTCCACCCGGAGTCCGAGTCGCATCCGTGGGAAATCAACGTGCCCAACCACGCGACACGCACGGATTCCCCCGAATATGTGGCGGCCCGCAACAAGATGAACGAGATCGCCGGGCAGGCGGCCGGGATGATCTACGGGTCGGGGCCTTATCAAGACCACCACGGTGGTGCCCTGTGGCTGCAGGACAGCCACGGCTGGTTCCTGGTCCGCAACCAGGCGGGGATCGAATGGTCCGCGCAATTCTGCCTGAGCGGTGAGGCGAGAGTTCTTACCGCTGATCTTCGGTGGATTCCGATCAAGGATGTATTCGCCGGGCAGATCTTGCTCGGGTTCGATGAGGAGTCCCGCCCAGGGTTGTGGCGGCGCTGGCGGCCGTCCGAGGTTCTGGCCAAGAGGATGATCGAACGTCCCTGTTACGACCTTGTTTTTGACGATGGCACTCGGATTCGGGCATCAGCCGAGCATCGATGGCTGGTCGGCCACGGCGGTGCCCACGTCAACTCCGAGTGGGTGACAACTGAAAGCCTGCGAGCCACGAGGGTATGGACGCCCGAAGAAGAGGCGAAACTTCTTACCCTGCTCACCTCGGGTGCCTCAGTGGCAGAAACTGCCGAAAGACTCGGACGGTCGGCACTAGCCGTGGCCTCCCGTAAAGCCCAGTTGATGAAGGGCCAGGCCGGCATTTCCAAGGATGTCAGGTCCAAGGTTCTACGGCTCGTAGATGTCTGGGACGAGGATCACTCCCGAGGCGCTGGTTACCTGGCCGCCGCCTTCGATGGCGAAGGCTGGCTCACCCAGGTAGAAGATGAGGAGCGCGGCCGAGGGTTCGGGACCTCGGTACGGCTGGGCTTCGCACAGCGCTCCAACGCCATGCTGGAAGAGGTCGAGAAACTCCTGAAAGAGCGCGGGGTGGCCTACTCGCTGCGCTGCGGCAGTGACAATTGCAACCGCATCATGATTCGCGGCCGGGCGGAGATCATGCGCCTACTCGGATCTGTGCGCCCGCAGCGCCTTCTGGCCGATTTCCAGCCGGCCACGCTCGGGACCATGCAGCGCGTGGGCGTAGCGACACTGGTGGAAAAGAAGTTCGTCGGCATGCAGCCGGTCGTAGCTATCACCACTTCCACAGGAACCTTCGTCGCCGAGGGCCTGGCATCGCACAACTGCGCGGACCCGGCCAAGGTGGACCTGTTGCGGCAGAACGCAAAGCGGCTCTATGACCTCGTATCGCCGCAGGTCAAGCAGCAACTTGACCCCGACGGCCTGCTGGACACCCCGATTCAGGATGCCGCCGGAGTGGCCAAGTGGACCGACTCGATATTCAACGCCGGCGTGCCATTGCACCCGACTTTCCACACCGGCGTGCTGCCGACGGGCGCGGCACAGAATCCGCCCGCGCCGGGGACCCCCCAGCCTGCCGGGGTGCACCACTACCCGACGCCGATCGCCGACATCCAGTTGTTCAAGTATGACGATTTCCAGCTATGGGTCACCGACCAGCAGGGCAACCCCGCCGCGGTCGCGCCCGTGGACAACCGCGGCAGCGGCAACGCCAGCGTCCACGTGCTGTACGCGACGCCCGGCTCGCAGCTTGCCCAGCAGAAGCACGAGGCGGAAAGCGCCGGTGCCCCGCTGATCCTCGGTCCGGACCATCCGCTGTCCGTGCAGGCGTACCAGAACCAGCAGCCACCGGGTTCCGGCGGCACACCGGGGCCTAGCGGCACGCCGGGTTCCGGCGGCACACCGGGGACGTGACCTCGCGCCGCCGCCCACGCGCAGGCCAAAGCAGCTGGAAGCGCCGCGCTGCCAGGTTCAGCCTGCAGCCCTCTTGTCCGCCGTCGTCCCGATGGTCACCGTCAGCCCGGTGAATGCGAGCAGGAAAATGACGAGGAATCCGCCGTAGTAGGTGAGGAAGGCAGCCCACACCGCGGGCAGGGCGACGATCACGCAGGCGGCCCACACCGCGGCCTTCGCGCCCGTCGGCATCCGGCCCGGGAGCGGGGCGGCCGACATGGCCGGGGCCTGGGCAGCGGGCCGGACGGGCGCTGGCGCCGGCGGGGCTTTCAACGGCGGGGCCGGGATGTCCGCGATCGTGGCGGCCAGCTCGGCGTAGGTCCGGGATGCCAGCGCCAGGCCTGCTCGCAGGCGAAGCTCGTCGATGGTCAGCCGGCCCTGGACGAATCCCGTCGTGAGGATCTCGACCACCTGCTCGCGGTCGACGTCGGAGGCAAGCATGTGGCCGTGAGCCCGCGCCCTTGGATCGAATGGGCCTGTCACCACTGGCACCTCCCGCCAGCTCAACGCAACCAAACCCTAACCCGGAGGTACGCCAGCCGTCATCCCCCAGTAATCCGGCCGGCTCCTTGCGCCTGCACGCAGCCGAACCGGGACGCCAGCCGCCCCGCATGGATGTCGAGCCATCCGCCGACCGCGCCGAAGCCGATGAGGCGGATCCGCAGCGGGCTCACCCGGGCGACGCCTGCACCATGACCTGCCACGGGCGCACGGTCACCGAGAAGAATCCCTGGGCGACGCTGACGTCGTCCTCGGTGGCGAGCATGGTCGCGCGGGCGAGCTGGCCGGTCCCGGGCAGCCGCAAGATGGTCATGCCCTCACCCGCGGTGTCGGTCATCGGGCCGGCGGCGACGAGATAGCCGGCCTCGCGCATCCGGTTGAGGAACGCGACATGCTCAGCGAAGCGGGGGTCGGCGAACACAGATCCGTCCGGTGGTGCGGCCGGGCCGGGGCGGTGCAGCAGCGCCACCCAGGTCTGCTTGCTCCCGTCCTCGCCGGGACCACCCTTCTCGCCGGGACCACCCTCCTCGCCGTGGCCGCTCTCCCCGCCGAGCCGGCCGGCCTGCTCCTGGTAGCGGCCAAGCACCATCGGCCAGCCGTGGTCGTACTCGGCCCGCGCGGCGGCCGGGTCGGCGAAGGCGTCCCAGCCGGTGTGGATCACCGTGACCAGGGTCTGCGGGCCGGCGGCGGTGAAGGTGACCTCGACGTGGCTCTCCCGCTCGGGCGTCTGCCCGGGATGCCAGGTGAACGCCACCGCGGCCGGTGGCTCCCACCGAGTCACGGTCCCCCAGACAGCCTGCTGCCCGGCGGCCGATCGCTCCACGATCTGCCCGCCGGTGAACGCGACTGTGCCGCCGCCCCCGTGCACGCTCAGCTCCGCGATCGGCCACCACCGGCCGATGCCCGCGGTGAATACGTCGAACGCAGCCTCGGGCCCGGCGTCGACCAGAACTTCCCGGCGGATGGGCGGGACGGTGCTCACGGCCGCTCCTTCGTTGTCTCGGCGTGCGGCGGCACTGGCGGCCGGGCCTGCTTGCTGACCTCGGCCGCGTAGGCGGCCAGGGCCGTGTCCCAGGTCTGGACCAGCCACCGCTGCGCAACCGCCATGCCACCAGGCGCCAGCAGGTAGAGGTTGCGGGTGCCGACGCTGCGGCGGGAGATCAGCCCGGCGTTGCTCAGCACGCGCAGGTGCTTGCTCACCGCCGGGCGGCCCACCGGCAGCCGCTCCGCGAGCCGCCCGACCGGCGTGGGCCCCTCATGCAGCAGTTCCAGGATGCGGCGGCGCACCGGCTCGCCGAGCGCGTCGAACACCGCATCCGCAGGTTGGTTACTCATAAGCAACGGTTACTCTAGAGCAACCAATAGCGGCCCGCAACAAGGGGATCTGTCCATGGCAACCGCTCGCTACCTGGGCGTGGACCTGGCGTGGCGGGAAAGCCGCGCCGATCTGCCGGCCAACGAGACCGGCGTGGCGGTGATCGATCCGCGCGGGCAGATCCTGGACGCCGGCTGGCAGCGCGGCGTGGACGAGGCGGTCGCCTGGGCCGATGCGCTGGCCGACGACGCGGACGCGGTCATGTTCGTGGACGCGCCCCTGGTGGTCCGCAACGAAACCGGCCAGCGGCTCTGCGAGACCCAGGTCGGGCAGCGTTATGGCCGGTGGAAGGTCAGCGCCAACACGACCAATCTGGCCTCGCCCCGGCTGGCCGGGGTCAGGTTCCTGGCGCTCGCGCAGGAGCGCGGGTGGCGGTACGCCGACGGCCGCGACGGGCCACCGGACACTGGCCGCATCCTGTCGGAGAGCTACCCCTACGGCACGCTCGTCGGCGCGGCGGAACTGGGCTACGACACCGAACGGCCGCGCTACAAGCGCAAGCCGCCACGGCTCCCGGTAGCCCGGTGGCGGCGCGAGCGCGCCGCGAACTGCGACACGCTGATCCGCCGCCTAGGTCAGCTGGAGACCGCCGATCCGCCGCTACGGCTGCGATCCCACCCGGTTGCCCGGCAGCTTGCCGAGCAGCCCTCGCCAGCCGATGACGTCGCCTACAAGCACCGCGAAGACCTGATCGACGCCCTGCTCTGCGCCTGGACCGCGGCGCTGTGGGCCCGGCACGGCCTGGACTGCTGCCAGGTACTCGGCCTGACGGCCACCGCGGACAGCCCACCGCGGCCACGATCATCGTGCCGGCCCGGCCGCAGCAGCGCCGCTGACCCCCATCCGGCGCTTTCTGACCCCACCACAGGCCGCGCGGGTGCACGCTCGCGTGATACCACAGCGCAGTCCCGGGCCGGTCATTTGCAGCCAAACGGCCCCCCGTGCAGCCCGTGCCGGGCCCGGGCGGGCCGACCCGTCAACCCCAGCCAGTGAGCCAGCCGTACAGTCGCGGGTGAACCGCGGGCTGGCGTTAGCGCGGCCCCGGGGCCAGGGCCTCTGCGAGGAAGATCCGTGCGGCCAGGAACGATCGCCGGTCGGTTGGCTCGTCGTAGGCAACTCCCGGGATCGCGCCAGGCACGGCATGCTCGTGGGTGAACCCGTGCATGGCGCCGCCGTACATGATGAGCTGCCAGTCGGCCCCGGCGTGGTTCATCTCCGCCGCGAAGCTCGCCACATCAGCCATCGGCACATGCGGGTCCAGTGCACCGTGACAGGCCAGCACCTTGGCCCGGACCGCGCCCGGCTCCGCGGGCCTCACAGTGGCCAGGCCGCCGTGCATGCTCACCACGCCCATCAGGGTGGCCCCCGCGCGGGCGAGCGTGAGTACCGCCAGCCCGCCGAAGCAGAAGCCGACAGCGGCGAACCGGCCATCGGCCTCTGGGCACGCGGCGAGCGCCGTCAGCCCGGCCTGCGCCCGCCGGACCAGGCGATCCGGATCGTCGCGCAGCCCGGTCAGGCAGGCGATCACGCGCTCCCGGTCGCCGGCCACACCGTCCCCGAACATGTCACAGGCCAGGACGACGTAACCATGCTCGGCGTACCGCCGCGCCTGGCCCTTGGCGTGGTCATCGAGACCAGCCCCGCCGTGCACGAGCAGCAGCCCTGGCAGTGGCTGACGGGCAGCGTCGTCCCAGGTGAGAACGCCGGTCAGGGCGGTCTCCTGGTCCTGATAGGTCAGCACGCGGGTCGCGGTCGCCATGGATGATCCTCCTGTTGAGCGCCTCGCGGGAGTTAGCGTCGGATGCTGGCAGGGGACGCGCGGTCGTCGGCGACGAGGGTCACGCCCGGCGCGGCGGTGAGTGTAGGCAGGGTCTGGCGCGCGGCGTCATCGACGTGGATACGTGGCGGGTCGGGCGGGGTGCTGGGGTAGTAGGTGCCCGGCCCGTGGAGCTGGCCGTACCGGATCACCACCCCGCCCGCCTCGAGTACGGCCCGTTCGTGCGCCGCGGTGACCTCCCGGCGGGCGGCATTGGGCAGCTCCCAGGAGATGCTCTGCGCGAGGACGCGCCCGGCACGGGCGGTGGCGGCCGCGGCGAGCAGGTTGTGGGTCCCCTCGCTGCGCATCCGGTCGTTGCGGTCACCGAACGCCGCGATGTCACCGGCATTGTCGGGCAGGTCGGTCAGCTGGTGAAAGATGATCTCGGGAGCGAAGGACACCACCGCCTGGGTGAGGGCATCGGCGTCGAAGACATCCGCGACAACGGGCTCCGCGCCCAGTCCGGCCAGCAGCCCGGCCTTGCCGGCTGAGCGGGTCATCCCGGCGACCACATGCCCATCCGCGACAAGCAGCGGCACCAGGCGGATGCCGAGGACGCCGCTCGCGCCAGCGACGAAGATCCTCACCGGGCCTGCCATTCCTGCCGGGTGATCCGGTACATCACCCACTCGCGCCCGAGTTCGGTCACCGTTCCGGCCAGCGACCAGCCGACGTGGCCGAAGACTGCGCGCATCGGCGCGTTGCCGGGATCGGTCGGAGCCTCGACGACCTGCGCCGCCGCGTGCTCGAACAGCCAGCCGGTGAACAGGGCGAGCGCTTCGCGCCCGTAGCCCTTGCCACGCGCGGCCTCATCGAGGCCTATCCCGATCTCGAAGGTCCCGGGCGGCAAGGGGCGGCCCTCGGGCACGAACGTCTGGATCCGCCCGATCACCGCGCCGTCCAGGTCGATGGCCAGGTCGAGCCAGCCATCTTTCATATGGCCAGAGCGTCGCAGTCGGGCCTTGAAACTGGCCTCATCGGGGAGCCGGGCAATGGCTATCGGGTCGGAGTTGACCATGGCCCGCCACCGGTCGTCGATCTCCGCGGGCCGGAGCGCACGCAGCAGCAGCCGCGATCCACGGGTCACGATCTCCCCGGCAGCGTCCATCAGCGCACCTTACATATTCTCCGCGACCTATCCGCCCGGAACTGCTATGCGCGCCTCCGCGGCTGGTCGAGCACGGCGAACAGCAGCCCGCCGATCATGGCAAGGTTCTTGTGGAACTGAATCCGCTGCGCCTTGCGGGCGGCCGGATCCTCGAGCTTCCAGTAGGAGTGCCCGGCCAGGGTCGTGGGGATCAGCGAGCCGGCCAGGGCCAGGGCGGACAGGCGCGGAGCCTTGCCCAGCACCAGCAGCGCGCCCGCGGCCACCTGCACGGCGGCGTTACCGCGCACCACCAGCTCGTCATCGGCGGGCAGCGGAATCCACTTGCGCATCCCAGCCAGCACCGGGCCTGCCTGATCAACCCGTCCGCCCGGCGCCCGCAGGGCGTCGAAACCGAGCAGGATGTAGGTGGATCCGGTCAGAGCGCGGGCGGCGGGGCGCAGCGGCGTCAGCACGCGCTGGTTCGTGATCATGGCACCTCGATACGGTTGGGAAGCTCCGGTCATCAGGACTGTACGACCGAACCATGGCGGAACAGAGACCCATCATCCACCTCGGTTACCCTCGAACTGCCGCGCCTCCTGCTCACCTGGCGCCCCTGGAGCTCCGGGACACGGAGAATTAGCATTCTTTGCCAGGGCGGGTACAAGCCTCATGGCGGTGTATGCACGTGCCGCGAGGCAGGAACGGAGCGCGAATGGCACCGGTCGATCGCCGGGTACGAATGTGGGCGTGGCTGGTGCGGCAGCAGGGCTCGGTCGGCACGAAGAGCGAGGCCGAGGTCATCGCCATGCAGTCCCGGCACGCCCCGGCCAACGGTGTGACCAGCCGCATTTTCGGGACGGTCGTGCCCGGCACCGAGGTAACCAACCGGGTCATTGCCGGGCCAGCCGGGGACATCCCGGTGCGGGTCTACCGCCCCGCCCGCACTGGCTCCGGCGGGCGGCCGCTGATCCTGAACTTCCATGGTGGCGGGTTCGTGTTCGGCGACCCGCGCCTGGCCGACTGGATGTGCAGCTCGGTCGCGGTGACCGTGGGCGCCGTCGTGGTGTCAGTGGACTACCGGCTTGCGCCGCGTCACCGGTTCCCCGCCGCCGTGGACGACTGCTATGCGGCCCTGGTGTGGGCGGCGGAGAACGCCACGGGCCTGGGCGCGGGCATTCCGGGGGAGGCGGCTCCCCCGCCGGAAGCGGCTCCCCCGCCGATCGGGGTGATGGGGGAAAGCGCCGGTGGGAACCTCGCGGCGGTGATGTGCCTGCTGGCCCGCGACCGCGGCGGGCCGCGGATCGGCCATCAGGCGCTGCTCTACCCGCCCACCGACATGACGCGGATACCGCAGAAGGCGGCAAGGGCGCTCATTATTCCCGAGCCGGACATGCTCGCCTACCGGCGGCTCTACCTGGGCGACGCCGATCCGGCCGACCCGCGGGTGTCCCCGTTGCTTGCCGCGGACCACACCGGCCTGCCGCCAGCGCTGATCCAGGTGGGCGAGCACGATCCGCTACGCGGGGATGGCGCCCGCTACGCCGCGGCCCTGCGGTCCGCCGGGGTGGCGGTACGGTACACCGAGTACGTCGGCATGCCGCACGGCTACCTCAACTTCCCCGGCATCTGCCGCAGCGCGCCGCAGGCCATAGCCGAGATATGCACGGAACAGGCGGCGGCGCTCGCCCAGCCGGCGGGGTGACCGGCCCGGCCGGCAGCCCGCGGGCAGAGAGGCAGACATGGGTGAGCCAGCCATCGCGGTGCACGAACTGCGGAAGAGTTTCGGCGCGAAGCAGGCCGTGGCCGGGATCGACCTGGAGATCACGGCGGGTTCCTTCGCCGGGCTCGTCGGGCCGAACGGGGCCGGCAAGACCACGTCGTTGTCCATGATGACCGGGCTGTTGCGACCGGACGGCGGCCGGATCCTGATCAACGGGCTGGATGTGTGGGCTGACCCGGCTGCCGCCAAGTCGATCATCGGGGTGGTGCCGGCCGAGGCTCAGCTGTTCGAGCGGCTCAGCGGTGCGGAACTGCTGGAATACGCCGGGCGGCTGCGCGGCCTGCCGGTCGCCGAGGCTCGTGACCGTGCCAGGCAGTTGCTGGACGTGCTGGACCTGGCCCCGGACGCCAAGCGCCTGGTCGCCGACTACTCCACCGGCATGCGGAAGAAGGCCGCGCTGGGCTGTGCCCTGATCCACAACCCCTCGGTGCTGTTCCTTGACGAGCCGCTCGAAGGCGTCGATCCGGTGTCCGCCGATGTGATCCGCCACCTGCTGACCCGGTTCACCGGTTCGGGCTCGACCGTGCTGTTCTCCAGCCATGTCATGGAACTGGTCGAGCAGGTCTGTGACCACGTCTCGATCATCGATAAGGGCCACATCGTGGCCACCGGCACCACCGACCAGGTCAGGGGCGGCAAGACGTTGCAGCGGGCCTTCATCGACCTGGTCGGTTCCAGGGCGGGCGAGGGAGAGGGGTTGTCGTGGCTCGGCTCCTCGTCCAACTGAAGCTGCGCCTGCTGCTCAACGCGCTGCGCTCGTCCACGCGCGCCAAGACCTCCTTCGTGCTCAGCACGATCTTCGCCGGTCTGGTCGCGGTCGGCACCTTCACCAGCCTTGCCCTGCTGCGCGGCCAGAGCGCGTCGGTGGACGTGACCGCGGTCGTCTTCACGCTGTTCGCGTTCGGCTGGCTGATACTGCCACTCCTCGCGTTCGGCCTGGACGGCACCCTGGACCCGGCGGCGCTGGCTCTCTACCCGCTGCGCACCCGGCCGCTCGCGGTGGGGCTGCTGGCCGCCTCGGCCACCGGCGCCTGGCCGCTGGCCAATGTCCTCGGCCTGCTCGGGGTGACCGTCGGACTGGCCAGCGGTGCCCTCGGGCTGCTCGCCGCGCTGGCCGCGGTGGTGCTCGAGGTGCTGTTCTGCATCACGCTGGCCCGGTTCGTGACCACCAGCATGGCCGGGCTGCTGCGCTCCCGCCGTGGCAAGGATTTCGCGGCGTTCCTGTTCATCCCGCTCTTCGTCCTCTACGAGACGTTCACCCAGGTGGTGCCAAGGCTGACCGCCAGCGGAAAGCTGACGACGTCCAGCTTCGGCGGCATCGACGCATGGCTGCGCTGGCTGCCGCCCGGCCTGGCCGCGCACGCGATCCAGGACGCCTCGACCGGGCACCCGGGCACCGCCCTGCTGCGCCTGGCATTGCTGGCCGCCTTCATCGTCGTGCTCGGCTGGCTCTGGGTGCGGGCACTCAGCCACGCGCTGGTCACCGCCGACGCCTCCACCCAGTCATCTCAGGTGCGCGGCGGGAGGCTGCCGCTGGCCAGGTACGGCCTGCGCGGCGCCGTGGCCGCCCGGTTCTGGATCTATCAGCGCCGCGACCCCACGGCGCTGATCTTCTGGGGCATCACCGCAGTCATCATGGTGGCCGTGTCCGTCAGCGCCATCCTGGGCCGGAACCCGCGTCCCGGCATCCTGATCGTCAGCGCGATCTTCGGTGCCGCGTTCGTGGGAATCTTCCACGCCAACGCGGTCGGGTGGACCGGGCCGCCCTTCGTTCTGGAGGCCATGGCGCTGCACAACCGCGACACGCTGCGCGCCTACCTTTCCGGCCAGAACGTCGTCCTCGCCGTGATCGCGGTGCCGCTGCTCACCGTGATCTCCTTCGGCCTTGCGCTCCTGGCCAGGCACCCGGAGTACGGGTTGCTGGGCATGGCGGTGGACCTGGCAGGCATCGGCGCGGCGCTCGGGCTGGGCAACCTCTTTACGGTCACGATGCCCTTTCCGATTGAAAAGCGGGCAGGCAGTCCGATACGCACGACCGCGGCCGGTTACACGTCCTATGGGATCGCGGGCAACTTCGGCAGCCTCTTCGGCGTCGCGGTGGCGGTTATTCCGGTGATTATCGCCATCGTGCTTACCGGCCACGCTCCGGCGGCGGTGCGGATGCCGGTGCTCGTGCTCTGCGCCGCCGGGTACGGCCTCGGGCTGGCCTGGATCGGGGTGCGGATCGCCGCCAGGGCCGCCGAACAGAAACTGCCGGAGCTCTGCCAGGTCGCCGTCCGCAGCAAGCTGTAGCCGGATCCGTGGGCCGCAAGGCTGGCTGATTGCTCCGCAGCCGCGGCCCTGCGGGTGCTGGTAGACCATTGCCATGGACTACGGTCGGCTGCCCATTGACGAGCAGGTGACCGCGTTCCGGTCGGTCCTGCTGCGCAACCAGGTGCTCGCCGAGGTGCTCTCCCGCGCGGCCATCCTGGATCTTCCGGGCTGGTACCTGGTCGCGGGATGCCTGTATCAGACGGTGTGGAACATCGTGACCGCGCAGCCACCCGAGGCCGGCATCCTGGACTACGACCTGGCCTATCTCGACGGCTCCGATCTGTCCTGGCAGGCCGAGGATGCCGTTATTCAGGCCGGGCACCGGCTGTTCGGGGATCTGCCCGCCCCGGTCCAGATCCGCAACCAGGCCCGGGTGCACCTGTGGTACGAGCGGAAGTTCGGTGTTCCGTGCCCGCCGCATGAAAGCACCGAGGCGGCGATCGACACCTTCGAGGCCACTACCGCCTGCCTTGGCGTGCGACTGCTGCCTGGCGGGCGATGGCGCGTATATGCCCCGCACGGGCTGTCTGACATGTTCAACCTCGTCGTGCGGCCCAACCCGGTACTCGCGCCCCGCTACGTCTACCAGGCCAAGACGGCCCGGTGGCGCAAGCAATGGCCGTCCGTCACGGTCCTGCCGTGGCCCGGCGGCCCCGACACCGCGGAGCGGCCCCGACGGTGAACGCGGACCGTTCTGCGCGGTTCGCGCGGACGGCGCTCTCCGGCCGTGGCAGAGAATAACGGGTCATTATGTAGTCGGAGAGTGAGCTCTGGGGGATGCCTGGGCGTGGGGTTGGGAGGCGGTGTGACCGGTCGGGACGCCGAGCTTGTGGTGCGCGATGTCATGGTCCGGGCCGTGGTGGTCCCGTTGCGGCGCCCGCTTGCTACCGGGGTGGGAGATTTCCCGCGCTGGCCCCTGCTGCTGATCGATGTCAGCACCGAGCAGGGCATCGTCGGCCGCAGCTATCTGGCTCCTTACCTGGACCGGGCGGCCGCTGCGCTGCTTCCGGCGATCCGTGATCTTGGTGCCGGGTTGCGAGGGCGGCCGGTCACGCCAGCTGCTGCTTACGGGGAAGCTCGCAGGTGGTTCGGCCTGGCCGGGTATCAGGGCCTGGCTCTGGCAGCGGTGGCCGGGCTTGACATTGCACTGTGGGATGCGCTGGCCAAGTCGGCTGGGCTGCCGCTGGCGCGGCTGCTTGGCGGGACCATGGAACCGGTGCCGGCCTACAACAGCAACGGCCTGGGGCTTATCCCGCCCGCCGCCGCTGGCGATGAAGCGCTGGAGCTGCTCGCTGAGGGTGGGTTCACCGCATTGAAGGTGCGTGTTGGGCGCACCCTCATCGCGGACGACGTGAGCGCGGTCCGGCGGGTCAGGGAAGCGGTCGGCGACTCGGTCGTGCTGGTCGCTGACTACAACCAGGGGCTGGACCTGGGTGAGGCACTGGAGCGCTGCCGCGCGCTGGACACCGAGGGCCTCGCCTGGATTGAAGAACCATTGCGCTACGACGACCTCGATGGCCATGCCCGGCTCGCTCGCGACATCCTCACACCGATCATGCTCGGGGAGAACTTCTACGGCCCGCGCGCCATGCACCAGGCCGTCCAGGCGCAGGCCTGCGACCTGGTGATGCCCGACTTGATGCGGATCGGCGGCGTGACCGGCTTTCTGCAAGCGGCCACGATCGCCGATGTCGCCGGCATCCCGATGTCATCCCATTTGTACCCGGAGGTCTCTGGCCACCTGCTGCGCGTCACGCCGACCCGGCACTGGCTGGAATGGCAGGACTGGGCCCACCCGGTGCTGGCCCGCCCGTTCGAGGTCCGCTCCGGCGAGCTGCACCTGCCAGATGTCCCAGGCAACGGCCTGGAATGGGACGACGATGCTGTCGCCCACCATCAGATAGAACTCTGACTGACCAACGAGCAAGATCTCCGCCTGGCGGTGGCTCCGCCGACCAGGACGCTACTGCGATGCCGCGCTGGCGGATACTAATCAGCCGGCCATCTCTTGTTCAAGCACAGGCAAAGACGATAGCTTGGGCCATCCGACGGGGTCGTGCTGGACCATTCCTTGATCGCGCTGAACCGGCCCGGCCAGTGCTTTGGCTGCGCAAACCGGCGCCGTACCGCACAGGTCCCAGACCGCCTGCGGGCAGGCCGGGACCCGGCGGCCAGCCTGGGCCGCAGAATGACTGGGTGACGACCCCGTGCGCGCGGTTGCGGACATATGGTCCGCGTCGCGTGGCGCGTGGGCGGTTGGAAGGGGGTGAGGCCGATGGCCGATATCGCGCACGTCGTGGTGCTGATGCTGGAGAACCGGTCCTTTGACCACCTGCTCGGCTTTGTGCCGCATCCCGATCGGGCATTCGACGGCCTGCTGGGCCGTACGCATAGCAACCCGGGGTGGAGGCGCGGGCCGGTGGTGGCGGCGTCGCCGACAGCGAAAAAGGTGCTGCCGGTCGGCCCGGATCACTCACACGACGCGGTGATGCTGCAACTGGCGCTCCGCGGCGGCAAGCCAGCCAACCGGGGCTTCGTCCGCAGCTACGAGCGCAAGGCACGGAACCTGGACCCGCCTGTCTTCGGCGGGCTGCTCGGGCCGCTGGCCAACTGGGTCCGGGACCTGCAGGCCCGGGGCGGCCCGGGCGTGATGGGCCGGGGCCCGCTGGTCATGGCGTGCCAGCCACCGGAGAACGTGCCGGTGCTGGCCCGGCTGGCGACCGAGTTCGCGGTGTGTTCCCGCTGGTTTTGCTCGGTGCCGGGAGAGACCTGGCCGAACCGGAACTTCGCCCATGCGGCGACCTCGGACGGCCAGACCGAGATCGAGATCCGCCCGTACACCAACCGGACGATCTTCGAATTGCTCGAGTGCGCCGGCGTGGACTGGCGCATCTTCTACGACGACACCCCGCAGGTCTGGGCGTTCCCCGCGCTCTGGGATACCCCGGAGCGGCACGCGAAGTGGTTTCCCCTGGACCGCTTCGCCGACCACGTTGCCGCGGGAGAGCTGACCGCCTACACGTTCATCGAGCCCAACCACCGCCCGCCGCTGCACACGCTCGACCACGCGCCACTGATCGGCGCCCCGGACCTGAGCGACAGCCAGCACCCCGAGAACAACCTGGTCAGCAACTCCGCCTACGACACTTTCACGCTGCCCGGCGAGTCGGACTTCACCCGGGGCGAGCGCCTGATCGCCACCATCTACGAGGCGCTGCGGGCGCACCCCGAGGTGTTCGACAAGACCCTGCTGCTGATCACCTACGACGAGCACGGCGGTTTCTACGATCACGTCCCGCCGCCGACCGGTGTGCCCGGCCCGGGCGGTGAGGTCAGCACGGTGGGCCGGGTGCAGCGGGCACTGCTGTACCGCAAGACCGCCGCGTTCGGTTTCACCATGCTCGGCCCGCGGGTCCCGGCGGTGGTCATCTCGCCCCGGATCCGTGCGGGCACCGTCGATTCCGAGCCGCGCGACCATGCCAGCATCCCGGCGACGTTGCGGAGCCTGTTCGCCCCGGATGCGGAGCCGCTGACCGCGCGGGACCGGTGGTCGCCGCCGTTCCACGGGCTGCGCGCGCTGCCCGAGCCCCGGACCGACATGCCCGACCTGTCCGAGTACGCGACCGGCCTCACCACGGCGATCACCGCGGCCGTGGCCGCGCCGCTGCCGGCAACACTAGCCGAGACCCCGACCGTGCCCGGCTACTACCAGTCGTTTCTCGCCCTCGCAGGGCAGGTCCAGGAGCATCTGGCCGCCATCGGTGAACCGGAGGTGGCCGACATGGCCACGGCCCCGGCAGCCCTCCAGGGCACGCAAGTCACCCGGGCCTTCGCCGCCGCGGCCGAGCGGCACCGCGAGTCACGCTGACGGCCGCCCGGCGCGCGGTGACGACGCCACCGCGAGGATGCTGACCGACCAGATGACCAGGTGGGCGATCCCCCCCGGGTCGGGGTGATTCTCCGGCTCGTGGCCTCGTTTTCGAGCGCCGCTATGGCCTCACTTTCGAGCGATGCCGGTAACGGGAAGCCGCGAGCGCCCGGAACCGCCGGGAGGCAGGGCCCGGCCGTGCCTGGATAGAGGTCCTCGGGCGTCCTGTGGGTAGCCCCACCGGGAAGACGGGGGCTCGCCACGTTCCCCGGCGGATGCCCGGTTCGTAGCGTGGGGCGGGCAGATGCGGATGACACCGTGCTCGCGCCACACGGGCCGGTCACGCTCCAGCCGCGAGAGCCCAGCCACCGGAGGTTCTGATGATCGAGGCACGCGGCCTCGTCAAGCACTACCGGTCCACGCTCGCGGTAGACAACCTGAGCTTCGATGTCCGCCCCGGCACGGTGACCGGATTCCTGGGCCCGAACGGCGCTGGCAAGTCCACCACCATGCGCATGATCATGGGCCTGGACCGGCCGGACACAGGACAGGTGAGGATCAGCGGGAAGAGCTACGGTGACCTGCGCTGGCCGCTCCGCGAGGTGGGCGCCCTGCTTGAGGCCAAGGCGTTCCACCCGGGCCGCACCGCCCGGGCCCACCTGGCCGCGCTGGCCGCCAGCAACGCGATCGGCCGGCCGCGGGTCGAGGAGGTGCTCGCCATCACCGGCATCGAGAAGGCCGCGGACCGCCGGGCCGGGACGTTCTCGCTCGGCATGTCCCAGCGGCTGGGTATGGCCGCCGCCCTGCTCGGCGACCCGCAGGTCCTGCTGCTCGATGAGCCGGTCAACGGCCTGGACCCCGAAGGCATCCGGTGGATCCGCAACCTGCTGAAGAACTTCGCCGCCCAGGGCCGGACGGTGCTGGTCTCCAGCCACCTGATCAGCGAGATCGCGCACACGGCGGACGCGCTCATCGTGGTCGGCCAGGGCCGGCTGCTCGCGCAGACCACGGTGGCCAAGCTGTCCGCCCGCGCCAGCTCACTGGAAGAGGCGTTCTTCGGGCTGACTGATGGCGTCACCGACTATTCAGGGAGCCTGTGATGAACACCGCGACGCTCAGCCACCGCGCCGCCAGCCGCAGTAGCTACGGTTTCCGCACCGTCGCCCGGATGGAGTGGCGCAAACTCCGCACCGTCCGCTCCACCTGGTTCATCGTGGCCATCTTCGGGGCCGCCATGATCGGCCTGGCCGTGCTCGTGGCGGGCCATGAGAACTACGCCCAGTTGTCCGCGGCCGGCCGCGCGTCCTTCGATCCCACCTACGACGGCTTCCTCGGGCTCGTGCTTGGCCAGTTGCTGTTCGGCGTCCTCGGCGTGCTCGCGATCACGACCGAGTTCTCCTCCGGGATGATCCGCGCCACGTTCGCTACGGCGCCCAGCCGTCCGCTGGTGCTCGCCGCGAAGGCCGCGGTGCTCGGGGCCGTCACCCTGGCGGCGGGTGAGCTCTCCGCCCTCGTGGCGTTCTACGCCGGTCAGGCCATGCTGAAGGCCCCGGCCCCGCAGGCCACGCTCGGCCAGGCCGGCGTGCTGCGCGCGGTGGCGATGGCCGGCGCCTACCCGGCGCTGATCGCGCTTATCAGCCTGGGCATCGGCGCGATCATCCGGCACACCGCGGGCGCCATCTGTGCTCTGGTCGGCGTGCTGTTCGTGCTGCCGCTGATGTTCTCGCTTGGTGGCTCGCTGCGGAACACGGCGCAGAAGTTCCTGCCCGACACGATGAGGAATTCGCTGATTGCGGTCAAGCCGGTCGCGCACATGCTGTCGCCCGGGCTGACCTTCGGCTTGCTGTGCGCGTACGCGACGGTCGCACTCGTGGCCGGGGCCTGGGCGCTCGCCCGCCGTGACGCCTGAGCCGCCCCGCCGGCGCGCGCTGCCGCCCGCTCGCGCCGGGTGTCCGGCTTAGGCTGGGGACCATGACCGAGTCGTTCGCCTGGGCGGTCCGGGGCCGGTGCCGGCCGGGGGCCAGGTTCGTGTTCCGCACGGGGCGCCGCACGCTCGTGGAGTCGCTGTACCTGCTCACCGCGCCGGCAACCGCTGCGGCTGGCCTGCTGCTGGCGTTCGGTGGCCTGTGCGTGGCCACGGTCGGCTTGCTGGTGCCGGGCGGCTCGCCGGTCGTGGCCGGGGCGCTGGCCCCGGCGCGGTGGTTCGCCGACCTGGAACGGTGGCGGATGGCCAGGGTGGGCTCCCCGGCCGGCGGGGCGGCGGGTGCGGGCCAGTGGCCGAGGCCGAAGCAGGCCGCCGCGTCCGACCCAGGGCTGTGGCTCGACGTGGCGCACGCAGTAGTGGTCCTCCCGGTCGCCCTGGTCACCTCAGTGGTGACGGCACTGTGGTGGTTCGTCGGCCTTGGTGCCGGCACCGCCGCCCTGCGCGCCGGCCTGCGCAACCAGTACGCGTACTCCGGGTCGCTGCGGCCGATGACCCTGCACGCGGGCAGCACCCAGTCCCACATCGCCCTGAGCCTGGGGCTGACGTCGCCGGCCGGACGGGTCGCTTTCGGGACCGCGGTCGGCCTGCTGCTGCTGGCCACGCTGCCGCTGGTGACCCGGGCGTGCACCGCCGCCCAGACCAGGCTCGGGCAGGCCCTGCTGTCTGACGCGTCCGTGCTGCACCGCAGGATCAGCGGGCTGGAGCAGGAGCGCGACACCGCACGCGCGCAGACCGTCGCCGCGGTGACGGCCGAGGCGGACGCGCTGCGCCGGCTCGAACGCGACATCCACGACGGGCCCCAGCAGCGGCTGGTCCGCCTGGCGATGGAACTAGGCCGCGCCCAGCACCACCTGGACAGCAGGCCGGAGGCCGCCCGGGAGGCGCTCGCCGACGCGATCGTCCAGGCCCAGGAGGCGCTGGACGAGCTGCGGGCCCTGTCGCGTGGCATCGCCCCGCCGATCCTCGTCGACCGCGGCCTGCGTGAGGCGCTCGCCGCCCTGGCCGCGCGCTCCACCGTCCCCGTCGAGTTCGATGCCGGCCATCTGAACCACCGGCCGGACGCGGCCGCCGAGACGGCCGCGTATTTCGTGATCGCTGAGGCCCTGACCAACGTGGCCAAGCACAGCCAGGCCCACCGGTGTGTGATCGGGCTGCGCCACAATGAGGGAACCTTGCGGACCTGGGTCACGGACGACGGAGTGGGCGGTGCGGCGCTGGCCAAGGGACACGGACTGCGGGGGCTGGACGACCGGCTGCGCGCGGCCAGCGGCCGGCTGCAGGTCACCAGCCCCAGCGGCGGCCCGACGACGATCACCGCGGAACTGCCGTGCTGCTGACCCCCCACGAGGAAGCGCCCGGGCCACCGCCGGACCAGGCGGCCCGCGGCCGGCTCCGGATCGTCGTGGCCGACGACGCGGTGCTGCTGCGCGAGGGCCTGGTCCGCCTGCTCGCCGAGGACGGCCACCAGGTGGTGGCCGCGGTCGGTGATGGTCCCGCCCTGGTCGAGGCGGTGCTCAGGCACCGCCCGGACGTGTCGGTCGTCGACGTCCGGATGCCGCCGACCCACACCGACGAGGGCCTGCGCGCGGCGATCACCGCCCGCTCGCGCCTGCCCGGCGCTCCCATGCTGGTGCTCAGCCAGTATGTGGAGGCGTCCTACGCCCGCGACCTGCTCGCGGACGGCTCCGGCGCGGTCGGCTACCTGCTCAAGGACCGGGTCGGCCGGGTCGGGGAGTTCCTGGACGCGCTGGACCGGGTCGCCAGCGGCGCGACGGTGCTCGACCCCGAGGTCATTGCCCAGCTACTGGCCGGGCAACGCCGCGACAACGCCCTGGAGGCACTGACCGCGCGGGAACGCCAGCTGCTGGCCCTGATGGCCGAGGGCCATTCCAACACGGCCATCGCCCGGCGACTGGTCATCTCCGCCAGCGCGGTGGAAAAACACATCAGCAACGTCTTCGCCAAGCTCGGCCTGCCGCCCGACGACGCCCAGCATCGCCGGGTGCTCGCCGTCCTCACCTACCTCCGGGCCTGCTAG
>CAWDXD010000016.1:0-60519 GCA_963806145.1 uncultured Actinomycetes bacterium | reverse complement strand
CTCCTATATGTTTGAGCTACTCAACTGTTGAGGTACTCAGGCGGAGGAGACAGGGTGCACACGCGTTCAGACGAGGATCTCCTTGACCTCGAGATCCTTGACTCGGTGGCCGGGCTGTTCGGGCGGCTCATCGCCGAGGGTGAGGCGCTTGCCAAGAGCTTCGGCGTCCCGGTGTTCTTGATCAAGGCGCTGCACATACTCGACAACCCGCTGGCCATGAAGGACCTGGGGCAGCGGATGCACTGTGACCCCTCCTTCATCACCAGCATCGCCGACACCCTGGAGAAGCGCGGGCTCGCGGCGCGGGAGCCGGATCCCGCTGACCGCCGGGTGAAGCGGCTCGTGCTCACTCCGGCCGGCGCGGAACTCAAGGCACGCATCGAGGATGAGGTGCTGAGCCACACGCCGTGGCGCCAGTCCCTCAGCCGGGAGCAGCGCGCCAGCCTGCTGGCCCTGATCCGGACCATGAACCCGCCGCTGTCCGCTACCGAGGCGGGATGCCCTGGGGAGGAGGCGAGCAAGCTCTTGGTCAGCGCCGCGGAACCTGTTCCTGCGGCAGCCCCGGCCGCCCGCTAGCCGGCGGCCGCTGAGGTCTCAACCCAATCCCAGACTTCCACGCCCGGCGAGACCGCCGCCGCGTTGGTTCAGTACGCCCTTCACGCAAGGAGATCACATGTCCACCGCACAGCCCGCGACCGGGCGAGGGGGCCCAGGAGCAGCGGCTGGCGCGCGCCAGCGCAATCTCGGCCTGGCCCTCGTCGTGATCGCAACCGCTCAGCTCATGGTGGTGCTCGACGCGACCATCGTGAACGTCGCACTGCCGCACATCCAGCACGCACTTGGCTTCTCCGGCTCGGGCCTGGAGTGGGTCGTCAACGCCTACGCCCTGACGTTCGGCGGCTTCCTGCTGCTCGGCGGCCGGGCCGGTGACGTCCTGGGCAGGCGCCGGGTCTTCATCGCCGGCATCATCCTGTTCTCGCTGGCCTCCCTGCTCGGCGGGTTCGCCACCACCCAGGCGTGGCTGCTCGGCGCCCGGGCGCTGCAGGGCGTCGGCGCGGCCATCGTCGCGCCTGCCGCGCTGTCCCTGGTCACCACGACCTTCCCGGAGGGCCCGCCGCGTAACAGGGCGATGGGCGTCTACGCCGCGATGAGCATCGGCGGCGCCGCCGTGGGCCTGATCGCAGGCGGCCTGCTGACCACCTACGCCTCCTGGCGCTGGGTGCTGTTCGTCAACGTGCCGATCGGCATCGTCGTCGCTCTGCTGGCCCCGCGCGCGTTCGCCGAGACCAAGCGGAACCCCCGCAGGTTCGACCTGCCCGGCGCGATCACCAGCACGCTCGGGCTTGCCGCCCTGGTGTTCGGCCTGTCCAACGCCGCCACCAGCCCCAACGGTGTCTCGCACTGGGGTGACACCAAGGTCGTGGGGTCGCTCGCGGCCGCCGTGGTGCTGCTCGTCTCGTTCGTGATCATCGAGGCGCGCAGCCCGCACGCGCTGATGCCGTTGCGGATCTTCCGCAACCGTGACCGGTCCTCGGCGAACCTGATCATGCTCTGCGTCGGCACCGCGATGTTCGGCATGTTCTTCTTCCTGACCCTGTTCGTGCAGATTGTCTGGGGCTACAGCGCGCTGAAGACCGGCGTGGCCTACCTGCCGATGGTCGGCATGATCATGCTGATGGCCGGGGTCAGCTCCCAGCTGGTCACCCGGATAGGCGCCAGGCCGCTGCTGCTGGCCGGCTCGACCATCACCGCGGTCGGGATGTTCTGGCTGTCCCGGATCACCGAGCACAGCACCTACGCGGGCGGCCTGCTCGGCCCGATGATGGTCACCGCGGCCGGGCTCGGCATGCTGTTCATGCCGCTGACCCTGGTCGCCCTGTCCAAGGTCCAGGACCGGGACGCCGGGCTGGCCTCCAGCCTGCTCAACACCGGCCAGCAGGTCGGCGGGGCGATCGGGCTGGCCGTGCTCGGCACCGTCGCCTGGACCGTGGTGTCGAACACCGCCCGCAGCCAGGCCGCCGCGCTGGCCGCAGCCGCGGCCAAGACGGGGCACGCGGTGCACGCTACCGGCGGGCAGATCCCCAGGGCCATCTACGACCACGCGCTGGCCGTCGGGTTCTCCCGCGGGTTCCTGGTCTCCTCAGGGATCGCGGTGATCGCGCTGGTGATCACGCTGGTCGGGATCCGGGTCACGAAGGAGGACCTGGCGGGCGACCCGATGGCGCTCGCGGCGGCGGCTGGCACCGCCGAACTGGGTGACCTGGAGCCGTCCCAGGCCTGATCCGCACCAGCAACACCGAACCGGAGCCCGGGCGCAGCCAGCGCCCGGGCTCCGGCATGTCAGGGGGTCACTCCCCGGGCAATAGGGTGTGCAGCAGTCACCGAGGGCACGGGGAGGACGGCGATGCTCGACGGAATGCCGCTGATCGACGCCCATCAGCATCCGGTGCGGCTGTCCACGGTCAAGCCCGCCTGGATGGACTGGGCGGAGCGGTTCGGGCAGCCGGGCTGGCGCGGGGCATACGCGGCGGGCGGCGGGATCATCCCGCAGGCCTTCGGGGACCTGATGCAGGCCGAGGGCGTGGACCACGCCCTGGTGATCTGCGAGTACAGCCCCAAGGTGACCGGCATGCAGCCGGCCGAGGACCTGCTGCCGCTGACCGGCCACGACCCGGGCCGTTTCTCGCTGGTCGCTAACATCAACCCGCACCTGCACTACCCGGCCGGCGGCGAACTGGCCCGGCAGGTCGCCCTCGGCGCGGTCGCCCTCAAGGTGCACCCGGTGCACGGCGGCTTCAGCCCCGCCGACCCGGTCCTCTACCCCGCCTACCAGGCCTGCGCCACCGAGGGCCTGCCGGTCGTGGTGCACTGCGGCACGAGTTCCTTCCCCGGTTCCTCGAACGAGCTGGCCGATCCGGCGCTGCTGCTGCCGGTGCTGCGGGATTTCCCCGGGCTCACCGTGGTGCTGGCGCACGGCGGCCGGGGCTGGTGGTACGACGCGGCGGCGTCGCTGGCGCTGCTGCACGAGAACGTGTGGATCGAGCTGTCCGGCCTGCCACCGCAGCGCCTCCCCCACTACTACGCGCGCTTCGACCTGCGCCGGCTCGCCCGCAAGTTCATCTTCGGCACCGACTGGCCGGGCGTGCCCGGCATCGCCCGCAACGCCCGTGCCCTGGCCGCGCTCGGCCTGGACGACGACGTGCTCGCCGGGGTGCTCGCGGGCAACGCCCTGGCCGTGTACCCGCGGATCCGGAAACATGCCACACATATTTGACGTAACGCCACCGAATTGTAGAGACTAAGGGCAAGCGGCACCCCCCGAGGGAGCGAGATGGCACCCGTTGACTTCGGCACAGACCCCGCCCGCTACCGGCACCTGCGGCTGGAGATCGACGGTGAGGTCGCGCGCATCCTGCTCCAGGCCGACGAGCACGGCGGGATCGCCCCCGGCTACGAGCTCAAGCTGAACTCCTACGACCTCGGCGTGGACATCGAGCTGCACGACGCGGTCCAGCGGCTGCGGTTCAGCCACCCCGAGGTCCGCGCGGTCGTGCTCACCAGCGGCCTGGACAAGGTGTTCTGCGCCGGGGCGAACATCCGGATGCTGGCCCAGGCCGACCACGCGTGGAAGGTGAACTTCTGCAAGTTCACCAATGAGACCCGCAACGAGATCGAAGATGCGGGCGCGGACTCCGGCCAGGCCTACCTGGCCGCGGTGAACGGGAACGCCGCGGGCGGCGGCTACGAGCTTGCCCTGGCCTGCGACGAGATCATCATGGTCGACGACGGCAGCGCCGCGGTCTCCCTGCCCGAGGTGCCGCTGCTCGCGGTGCTGCCCGGTACCGGCGGGCTGACCCGGCTGGTGGACAAGCGCAAGGTCCGCAAGGACCTCGCCGACGTCGTGGCCACCCGCAGCGAGGGCGTGCGGGCCAAGACCGCGCTGGACTGGGGCCTGGTCGACGCGATCGCGCCGCCGAGCAGGTTCGCCGACACGGTGCGCGAACGGGCCCGCGCCGCCGCCGCCAGGTCCCGCCGGGCGCCCGGCGGCCCGGGCGTCACGCTGGCCCCGCTCGATCGTTGCGTCGAAGAAAACACGATCGCCTACCCGCACGTGACCGCCGGCCTCGACCACGCGGCCGGCCTGGTGACCATCACGGTCAGCGGCCCGCGCGAAGCGGCGCCCGATGGCATGGCGGCCGCGCGCGAACAGGGCGCCGGGTTCTGGCCGCTGGCCGTGACCAGGGAACTGGACGACCTCATCCTGTGGCTGCGCAGCAACGAGACCGGGCTGGGCACCTGGCTGATCAAGACCTCCGGCGACGCCGGCGCGGTGCTTGAACACGAGCGGCTGCTGGCCGATGCGGCGGGCGGGGACTGGCTGGCCGGCGAGATCCGGCACTACGCCAAGCGGACGCTGCGGCGGCTGGACGTGACCAGCCGCAGCCTGTTCGCGCTGATCGAGCCGGGCAGCTGCTTCGCCGGCCCGCTGCTCGAGCTTGCCCTCGCCTGCGACCGGCAGTTCATGCTGAACGGCCTGCCGGAGAGCGATCTGGGCCCGCGGGACGCCCCCGGGGCCCTCCAGCCCGCAGCGATCGTCCTGTCCGCCGCGAACTTCGGCGCGTTCTCCATGGCCAACGGCCTGACCAGGCTGGGATCCCGGTTCCCCGCCGATCCGGGCCACGTGGCCAAGCTGGAGCAGCACGCCGGGCGCCCGGTCGACGCGGCGGAGGCCCTGGACCTCGGCCTGGTCACGTTCGCCCCGGACGAGCTGGACTGGGACGACGAGATCCGCATCGCCTGCGAGGAGCGCGCCTCGCTCAGCCCGGACGCGCTGACCGGGATGGAGGCGAACCTGCGGTTCGCCGGCCCGGAAACACCCCAGACCAAGATCTTCGGCCGCCTGTCCGCCTGGCAGAACTGGGTGTTCACCAGGCCGAACGCGTCCGGTCCCGAGGGCGCCCTGCGCCGCTACGGCACCGGGCAGGCGGGCGTGTTCGACCGCAACCGAGCCTGAGGGGCTTCTGATGTCGATCGACTACTCCGAGCGCATCCCGAACAACGTCGACCTGGCCGAGGACCGCCGGCTGCAGCGGGCGCTGGAGTCCTGGCAGCCCCGGTTCCTGCAGTGGTGGGGCGAGATGGGGCCCACCCTGCCGACCCAGGACGTGTACCTGCGCACCGCGGTGGACGTGGGCCGGGCCGGCTGGGCCAACTTCGACCGGGTCCGGCTGCCCGACTACCGCTGGGGGATCTTCCTGGCCGAGCGGGATCCGGACCGGCGCATCGGGTTCGGCCAGCACAAGGGCGAGCCGGCCTGGCAGCAGATCCCCGGCGAGCACCGGGCCAGCCTGCAGCGCCTGATCGTCGTGCAGGGCGACACCGAGCCCGCCTCGGTGGAGCAGCAGCGCCGCCTCGGCCTGACCGCGCCCAGCCTGTACGACCTGCGCAACCTGTTCCAGGTGAACGTCGAAGAGGGCAGGCACCTGTGGGCCATGGTGTACCTGTTGCACGCCTACTTCGGCCGGGCCGGCCGGGACGAGGCCGAGGCGCTGCTGCTGCGCAACTCCGGCAGCGCGGACTCGCCGCGCATCCTCGGCGCGTTCAACGAGGAGACCCCGGACTGGCTGTCGTTCTTCATGTTCACCTACTTCACCGACCGGGACGGGAAGTACCAGCTAGGCACGCTGAAGGAGAGCGCGTTCGACCCGCTGTCGCGGACGTGTGAGTTCATGCTCAAGGAAGAGGCGCACCACATGTTCGTGGGCACCACGGGCGTGGACCGGGTGGTGGAGCGCACGGCCCAGCTGATGCGCGAGCACGACACCGACGACATCGCCAGGCACGGTGGCATCCCGCTCAACGTGATTCAGAAATACCTGAACTTCCACTACAGCGTCAGCCTGGACCTGTTCGGCGGCGAGACCTCGACCAACGTGGCCAACTACTACTCCAGCGGGCTCAAGGGGCGCTGGCAGGAGGACCGCCGCGGGGACGACCACGTGCTCACCACCGCGGTGACGGCCGTCGAGCAGCCCGACGGCGACCGCATCGTGACCACCGAGCTGCCCGCGCTCATCGCGCTCAACCAAGACCTGCGCACCGCCTACATCAGGGACTGCGAGACCGGGGTGACCCGGTGGAACCGGATCCTGGACAGCCACGGGATCGCCGGGCACCGGCTGGCCCTGCCGCACGCGGGGTTCAACCGGAAGGTCGGCGCGTTCGCCGGCTGCCACGTCACGCCCGGCGGCCAGCTCACCGATGCCGCCGCCTGGGCGGCCGGGAGCCCCGCGTGGCTGCCCGAACCGGCCGACAAGGTGCACGTCGAGTCGCTGATGCGCCCGGTGTACGAGCCGGGGAAGATCGCCGCCTGGCTGGCCCCGCCGCGCAGCGGCATCAACGGCCAGCCGCTGGACTACGAGTACGTGCGGTTCTGAGCCGGGACGCTGACCGGGCACGCGGCGCGCCGGGTCTGCCCGATCGGCGCGCAGCGTGCCCGGGGTCTTGCGGGCGTGCCCCCGCTAGAACGTCCGGATGGCGATCTCTGCGGGCGCGTCGAGCAGCTCGTTGACCTCGGGGTCGAGCCGGGACAGCGTGATCGAGGTGCCCGCCATGTCCAGCGAGGTGCAGTAGTTGCCGACGTAGTTGCGCCGGACGTTGATGCCCCGCCTGGCGAGCTGTTCGTGCGCGTACCCGTACAGCAGGTACAGCTCGCTGATCGGGGTGCCGCCGAGCCCGTTGACCATCAGCGCGACGTCGTCGCCCTGGCCGAACGGCAGGTCGGTGACCACGGCCTCGAGCAGCTCGTCCACGATGTCGTTGGCGCTGGCCAGCTTCTCCCTGCGGCGGCCTGGCTCGCCGTGGATGCCGACGCCCATCTCCATCTCGTCGTCGCCCAGGTCGAACAGCGGCGAGCCCTTGGCCGGCGGCGTGCACGAGGTCAGCGCCATGCCCATGGTCCGGGTGACCGAGTTGACCTTGTTGCCGATGCGCAGCAGGTCGTCGAGTTCCGCGCCGCCCTCCGAGGCGGCGCCCACCGCCTTGATCACGAAGAAGTTGCCGGCCACCCCGCGGCGGCCCACGGTGTAGGTGGAGTCCTTGACCGCGACGTCGTCGTCGACCAGCAGCGTGCCGATCGTGATGCCGTCCGCCTCGGCCATCTCCTTGCCCATATCGAAGGCCATCCGGTCACCGGTGTAGTTGTTCACGATGTGCAGCACGCCCTTGGGCGAGGCCAGCAGCTTGCTGGTCTCCAGCACGTAGTCCATCGGCGGCGCGGCGAACACGTCACCGGGGCAGGCGGCGTCAAGCATGCCCTTGCCGACCACCATCACGTGGGCAGGCTCGTGCCCGGACCCGGAACCCTGGATCACCGAGACCTTGTCGTCGCGGGGCGCGTCGGAGCGCATGATCAGGTTGAACTCCGGGACGTACTTGAGCGTGCCCGGGTTGGCCAGGGCGATGCCCTTGAGCATCTCCGGTACGAATTCCCGCGGGTTGTTGACGAACTTCTTCACGCCGCCACCTCCAGGCGCAATCAGGTCTGGGCCGGGTGCTCCGGCCATAGATCGGCAAGTGCTTCGAACATGACGGCAACAGCGACGGCACCGGCGTCCAGCGTGCCGATGCTGCGCTCGCCGGTGTAACTGGCCCGGCCACGCATCGCCTGCATGGGCCGGGTCGCCTCGGCGTGCTCGCGGGCGGTGACCGCCGCCGCGCGCATTATGGTCGGAGTGTCGTGGCCCTGGCCGATCTGCTCCTCGATCGTGTCCACCGTGGGAACCAGGGCGTCGAGCAGCGTCTTGTCCCCCACGTCGGACTGCCCGCGGGCCTTGATGCCCGCGATCGAGGCCCGGAGCATGGCGACGATCTGAGCGGGCTCCAGCTTGGTGGCCGGGCCGGCGGTCACCCCGGCGCGCAGGAACGCGGTGCCCCAGATCGGGCCCGAGGTGCCGCCGATGCGGCTGGTGATCACCAGGGCGACCTTCTTGAGGAACGTGCCGATGTCGGTGCGGTCGAAGGTGTCCCAGTCGCGCAGCACCAGTTCGAACCCGCGCGCCATCGAATAGCCGAAGTCGCCGTCGCCGACCACGGCGTCCAGGTCACCGAAGTACTTCTCGTTGTCGACCGACACCTGTGCGATCGTCCGCACGACGACCTCCACGTCGCCGAGGCTTGCTGAGGGCATGACGGCTCCTTGGTCGGGGAAACATGCGGCCAGGTCTTCCAGGGTGACCCAGTCCCCGGGGGCAGCCCCAGTGTGGTTGGCGAGCACGCTGGCGTGCTCTCCCTCCGGGTCACCCAGCGAGGAGACCACCAGGGCCGCTTCGCCGAAGTCCTCATCCGCCGTGTAGTCGTTCACCGTGATCACGCAGGCCAGGCCGGCCGCGGTGGCGGCCCGCAGGCCGTTGCGCGAGTCCTCGACGACCAGCACCTGGCCGGGCGGCAGGCCCAGCCAGTCCAGCGCGGCCAGGTATATGTCCGGGGCCGGCTTCTTGTGCGCGACGATGTCGCCGGCGAACACCATGATCTGCCGGGCGCTCTCTGGCCCCACCGCCCGTTCCAGCGTCGCGGTGACCGAATCCGCCGCCGAGGTGGAGGCGACCGCCAGCCGCCAGCCCGCGTCCAGCGCCTGCGCCGCCACCCGGGCGACGCCCGGCCGCGGCGGTACCGCCCCGGCCGCGACAAGCCCGGCGTAGATCTCCGTCTTGCGGCGGTGCCAGGTGGCCAGCATGGCCCGCTGGCCCGCGGGATCGGCCGGCAGGCCGGCCGCCGCGACGAACTCCGGCGTGAGCAGGCTGGCCATGCGTTCCTTGCCGCCGCCGATGCGCAGCTTCTCCTTGTACTCCGCCGGGCTCCACCGGACCGGCAGCCCGAACTCCTCGAACACCTGGTTGAAGGCCACCAGGTGCCCGTACCGCTCGGTGTCGGCCAGCACCCCGTCACAGTCGAAGATCAGGGCACGTGCCGCCCGCTCGGCCACGCCGGGCTCACCAGGCCTTGCCCGCGCTGGCGAAGCGGCGCATGTGGTCGGCGGCCAGTTGCAGCACCGCGGCCCGGGTGGCGGTGAACAGCGACGGCGGGTCCCATGCGTCGCTCTCCTCGGCCTGGCGCAGGAAGTCCAGGCTGGACTTCATGTAGGTCCGCTTGAGCGCGGTGGAGATGTTCACCTTGGCGCAGCCACGCGCAATCAGGTCGCTGAACTGTGCGTCGGTCATGCCGGTGCCGCCGTGCAGCGCGATCGGGACCGGCTGGGCGGCGACGATGTCGGAGACCCGCTGTGCGTCCAGCTTCGGCTCGGACCGGTACACGCCGTGCGCGTTGCCGATCGCCGGGGCGAACACATCCACGCCGGTGGTCCTGATGAACTCCAGCGCGACCGGCAGGGACTGGCGCCGGGATTCCTCGTCGGAGCCGACACCGTCCTCCACGCCGGTGATGGACTCGATCTCGCCTTCCACGTTCGCGCCGTAGGACCGGGCCTCGGCGACCACCTCCACGGTCTGCCGCTGGTTCTCCTCGACTGGCAGGGCCGAGGCGTCGAACAGCACCGAGTTCCAGCCCTTGCGCAGGCAGGCGCTGAGGACCCCCCGGTCCGGGCAGTGGTCGAGATGCAGGCTGACCGGCACCTCGATGCCCGCGGTCATCTCCCGCCACATGGCGAACAGCAGGTCCAGGCCGATGGACCGGACGGTCTTGACCGAGGTCTGCACGATCACCGGGGCGCGCTGGTCCACCGCGGCGGCGAGTACCGCCTCCATGGTCAGGTCGTTGACCACATTGATCGCGGCGACACCGTAACGCTCGGCGAACGCCCGGTCGACGATCTGCTTCAGCGCGACAACCGGCATGCCTCTCCCGTCGGGACAAGGCGAACCTACGGCCGCGGGGCTGTGGAACGGATCGGTGGAAACCCCCAAATCCGGGGAGGAATTCCCCTACCCCGCGCGTGTTACCTGGCCCGGGCGCCGGCCGGCCAGCGCGGCAAGCTCGGTGCGGTTGCGGGCGCCGGTCTTGCGCAGCACCGAACCCGCGTGCTTCTCCACCGTCTTCACCGACAGCACCAGCCGCTCGGCGATGATCTTGTCGGGCAGGCCCTGCTCCATCAGCACCCGGACCTCGCGCTCGCGCTCGGTCAGCGCCGCCTCGCCGTCCCCGGCCGACAGCCCGCGGTGCAGCTGCCGCAGCACCGGGCCGGACAGGATCGCCTGGCCGCGGCCCGCGGCCACCACAGCACGGGCCAGTTCCGGGCCGTCCGCGCCGGCCGCCACACAGCCCCGTGCCCCCTCCTTCATCGCGCCGGCGACCTGCTCGTCGTCCCCCGGCTCGCAGATCCCCACCACGGCGAGCTGCGGGCTGCCGCGCAGCAGCAGCGCGGTCACCCCGGCCGTCAGGCCCAGGTCCACCAGGGCCACGTCGGGCCGCAGCGCCGCGCACGCCTGCGCCGCCTCGGCGGCGGTACCGACCTCGCCGACCACCTCGATCCCCGGTTCTGTCCAGGTGAGCAGGCGGGCCAGGCCCGCCTGGAGCACCGGCCGGCCCGCCGCCACCAGCACCCGCAGCCGCGAGCCGGGCTGCTGCGGGTCCCGCTGGTAGGGGAAGCGGGCGCGGATCCGGGTGCCCCAGCCAGGCACCGAGTCGACCTCGATCGTCGCGCCCAGGTTCCTGGCCCGGTCGCTCATGGCGCGCAGGCCGTAGCGCTCCGGATGCCACCCGGACTTCGGGTCGAAGCCCTGGCCGTCGTCCTGCACCAGCAGCGACACCGCGCCGTCCTCGTACAGCAGCCCGAGCCGGACACTGTGCGCCTGGGCGTGCCTGACGATGTTCGTCAGCGCCTCGCGAGCCACCCCGAGCACCTCGCTGGCGAGCCGCGCTTCTATCGGGACCGGCGGTCCCGCGGTCACCAGCCGTGCCTCCAGCCGGCCGATGCTCTCCGCCCAGGCCGCCTCGGCGCGCAGCGCGGCGTCCAGCGGCTGCCCGTCCAGCGGTGAGGCGGCCAGCCCGAGCAGCGTCAGCCGCGCCTCGGCCAGGGCTTCCCTGGCCGCCGTGCTGGCTTCACCGATGCCCGCCGCCCCGGGCGCCTCCGGGCCGAGCTCGCGCCGGGCGGCATCCAGGTGCACCTGGATGCTGACCAGCCGCCGTGCCAGCGTGTCGTGCACCTCGGCCAGCAGCCGGTCACGTTCCGCCGCCGCGGCCTCGGCCCTGGCCCGCTCCTCCGCCGCCTCGTGCATCCGGGCGTTGGCCAGCGCGATCGCGGCGTGCTTGGCGAACAGGCTGAGCAACTCGGCGTCGTCGGGCCCGAAGGTGCGCGCGTCATCCCGGCTGAACACGATGCACGCGCCGATGATCCGCCCGCGCCATTCCAGCGGTACCCCGATCACCCCGCGCAGCGCCGCCCGTTCCTCCGGCGCGACGTGGCCGCCGGGCACGTCGGAGTAACGGGCGAACCAGACGGGGCCGCGCCGCGCCACCACGGCCCCGGTCATGCCCTCGGTGAGCGGGAAGACCTGGCCGGACTGGCAGGCCACGCCGATGTCGGCCTCTTTGCGGTAGGTGCCGGCCGCCTCGTCCACGCTGCAGATCGACCCGGCGTCGCAGCCGAGCAGCTCGGTGCACCGCAGCAGGATCCGCTCAAGCAGCGGGCGCAGCGAGAACTCGCAGGCCAGGTCCTCGGCGACCGCGATCAGCCCGGCGGCGCGGGCGAACGCGCCGCCGTCACTGGGCGGCGGCCACGCATCGAGCCGGGGCCCGTGCACGTGCTCTCCGATTCCGCAGCATGGTGCTGCCGCTCGTGACCACGGCCCGACGGTCGCAATCGGTTACAGGATCGCGCCGCGCGCCCGGCGGCGTCAACGCCGTAGGTTATCGGGGGTTCCGGGGGGTCGCCCCCTTACCTTCTTCACTGAACCCCGGGCAACTACGGTTGTCCGGGCTGGGAAGTCCGGCGGTGCCGGTATGGCTCATCGCCCCCTGCAGTCGTGAGGAACCTCGGTGGCCACACCGGCGCAAGTGGATGTGTGGGTCGGGCTCGACGTCGGCAAGAGCGAGCACTTTGCTGACGTGCTGGACAACGACGGGGAGCGGCTGTTCGCCCGGGCCCGCTCCTGCGTGGCCTGGCGACCGCGGACATCGCCAAGACGCTCTTCATCTCCCGGCGCACCCTCAGCGACCACATGAAAGCGATCTTCGACAAGCTCGAGGTCTCCAGCCGCCCGGAGCTGACCGCCCTTCTGCTTGACCAGGTGCTGGCAACCACCTGAACTCCCAGGACTACGGGAACCCCGGGAGCCGGTGGTGGGAGTGCTACACGGGCGCGTGGCGGGCAGCGCGCAGCGCCAAGTTAACGTTGACGCTTTGGCAACTGAGCCTGTGCGCTACCCGAACCGTGCGGAGTGCGGGCTTTACCTTTAGTTAGCCGTAGCAGTACCTTGTATTTACCTAGTCGCCATCTCCTGGAGCCGAAGGGCCCGGGAACCGGGTGGAGTGCGAAGCCTCTGGCAGAGGCGAGGGGCAGTGGGGGGGCATGATGTTGCTACCGGATTTCTCGGAGTGGCAGTCGAGCGGAGCACCTGACTGGACACCGACCCCGGACTTCGCTGGCGTCAAACGGCGGAACGGTGGAGCAGCGATCATCCGGGTCGGGTGGGGCCATGAGCGCCGTGATTATTGCTTCACCCGCAACCGCCGGGCGGCCCAGCAGCACAAGTATGCATTTCTGGGGCTTTACCACTACACCGTGCCTGGCGATATGGCCGTCCAGGCGCGCGCCTTCTGCCGATGGGTGGGCAAGCTGGCGCCCAACGAGATCCCTATGGTGGATATCGAAGCTGTGTCAGGCGACCAGAACGGCCGCGCGAAGACCTGGTTTGACATCGTCGACCGTAAGCTGGGACTTTCCAGACTTGACATCAAGAAGAGGTCATGGCTCTACTCAGGCGAGTTCATCCTCACCAATCAGCTTGCCCGCGTACGCGCCAGCGGCCGCAACGTCTGGGTGGCCGCCTACCGGCCGGAGGAGCCGAGGCTGCATCATATCCTCTGGCAGTCGACCGATGGGAGCCATAAACCACGTAAGAAAGAAAAATGGCCGGGTGCACGAGTAATATGGCCGGGCGCGGGTAAATGTGATACCAACGTTTATCATGGCACGCTCAAGCAGCTGGTCAGCACCGTATCCAGGGACGATCTGCCTTATCCCAGGAAAAAGCTCGTTCAGCTAGTGCAACGGGGCGTCGCGGCAGAATTCCGTACCAAGCTTGACGGCACGGGTACCACTCTGGCTCAAGGAGCTCAGGCCGCGGTTGGCACCGAGCAGGCGCTGCCAGATCTCACCAGGCAGGTAACTGACCTGGCCAAGTACCTGAAGCAGCTGCTGCCTGATCCGCAGGGCGTGGACCAGGTCAGCAGGCGGGACACCGGCATGCGGCACCCGGCGGCGCCGGATGATGCTGGATCTCCAGCGCCAGGCCAGTCCCTGATCGTGCCGTTACCGTCCCGGCTACCGGAATCATGAGGTGCATAAGATGGCTGAATCCATGGAAGCCCAATTCAGGGCCAGGATTGCCAGAATCGCTAAAGGAGAAGTAGGCCAGAAGGCCTGCAGCCGCAAGACGGATGGCAAGCCAGGTTACTTCACCAGCTGCCATGGTGGTTTTAAGGAGCCCGAATTTTGGTGCTCCGACTTCGTCCGGTGGGTGTGGTGGCAGGCGGGGGCGATCAACGCGGCCCCCGGTACAAAAACACCCTTGAACGCTGCGGCAGGAAGGTTCGTCCTATACGGCAAGCTACACCGCAAACCGCAGGTCGGGGATGCAGTTCTCTTCGGCTACAACGGCCGTATCAACAGGCCCGTCCCGAAATCTCCTACCGCGAACCATGTCGCGATCGTCGTCAAGGTCAATCCCAATGGCACGATCCGCTCGGTCAGCGGTGACCTAAACGGCGAATCCGGCTCCGACGAACATTTCGCTGCGACCTCAAGTGTCGTCCACGACAAACCATACACAAGCGCAATTGACCACTCCGACCCAAACGCTCCCAATGGCCCAGTCAGCGGCTACGTTTCACCGGTGGAGGATGACATGCCGTATACGAAGAAGCAGATCATCGGATTCGTCAAGGAAGGCGTTTCTGAGGAGCTGAACACCAAGCTCAAGAACAGCAACGTCACCCCGGCTCGCGGAGCTCAGGCCGCGGTCGATGCCCAGAAGGCGCTGAAAGATCTTCAGGACCAGGTAGCTGCCCTGACCAAGTACGTGCAGGAGCACCTGCCGCCAGCGTCGGTCGGGCCAGCAACCACTGCCGGTAACGGACCCACAACCACTACCGGTAACGGGCCTGCTACCACCACCGGTAACGGGCCCGCGACCACCAGCGGTACCCGGGGGCGCCGGACCGGAACAAGGACGCGCACGTCGCCGACTACGTGACCGGCCTGCGGGTATGAATCCGAGCCCGTCGGGCATCGGGGTCTGACCCGGGGGGGAGGCCGATTGTCGCCGCGGTCTCGGCGACGCGGGCGGGTGGTGGGATCACGGCCACGCGCCCGGTACCGATTAGGCCTGTCTCAGGCAGGGCCAGCAGGCCGCGCACGCAAGTTTCACCTGGACGAGACAGGCGCGGACGTGCAGATGTGCCTGCCACCGTTCGAGCCGGGGGAGACGCCGCCCGGGCACCCGGGCGCCGGACTTTGGCGTCGGGAACTCAGCGTCGGGAACTCAAGAGCATCGCCGGGCACCGTGATGCGGGCGATCAGCGCAGGCGCCACCCATACGCTGGCCCTGACCAGCACCGGGCAGGTGCTGGCCTGAGGCATCAACGTCAGCGGGCAGCTAGGCGACGACATCACCACCACGAGGCCGACCCCCGTCCAGGCTCAACTCTCGGCCGGTGTCACGGTGACTGCGGTGGCGGCCGGCGGGGAACTGGCGGGCGGCGAGCACAGCCTGGCCCTGACTAGTGCGGGACTGGTGCTGGCGTGGGGCGACAACATCGCCGGTGAGCTTGGGGACGGCACCACCACCGACCGGCACGTGCCGGTGTTCGCACACCTGCCTCAGGGCGCCAAGGTCCGGGGCCTGTTCGGCCGCTGCTTCCATACGCTCGCCCTGACCACTGCCGGGCAGGTACTGGCCTGGGGCATCGCCAACGACGGTGAGCTCGGCATCGGCACCCAGCCGCCGGTCCGCAAGCCCCACCAGCCCACCCGGCCAGCACCAGCCCTGGCAAAGGCAGCCTGACCCAACCAGCCGACCACCCAAACCCCCAGAGGGCTTGACAAAAGAACATGGGGACACCCCCCGGGCCAGCACCGCCCCCGGGCCAGCACCACACCTGCCACAGGTCATTGACGATGCGCCGGCGGCGTGTGGAGGATATGTCCCGTCGCATTCACGGCTGATCGGATCGGGCCATGTCGGTGGAGTCGTTCAATGCCTGCGTTTATCTCGTCGACCGCCAGGTCCAGGACGGCCGGGGCGGGCACCTGGCCATCACCGGGCCGGCGGGGTCGCTGACCTACGCTGAGCTGGCGGCGCGGGCCGCGGAGCTGGCGGCCGGGTTCCGGGCAGCTGGAGTGCGGCCGGAGGAGCGGGTGCTCCTGGTGGCCACCGATCGGCCGGAGACCGTCGTCACGTTCTGCGCGCTGCTGCGGATGGGTGCCATCCCGGTGCCGGTGTCCACCATGTACCGGGCGGAGGAACTGGGCGAACTGGTGGCCGACAGCCGGGCCCGGGTGGTCGTGGCGACCCCCGAATGCGCGGACGTGACCCGGGCGGCCATGCACCTGGCGCCCGAAGCGGCCACCCTGGTGCTCATCGGTGAGCCGCAGGCACCGGACGGCGATGCGCCCGACGGGGTGCCCGCCGGGATACAGGTGCGGGCCTGGGCGGACCTGCTCGCCGCCGGGCAGGCGGCCGGCCCCGCCGCGCCGTATCGCACCTGGTTCGATTCGCCGGCGTTCTGGCTGTACACCTCGGGGACCACCGGCAGGCCCAAGGCGGCCATGCACCGCCACGGCAGCGTGGCCCGGGTCTGCGAGACCTACGCCCGCCAGGTACTGGGCATCAGGCAGGACGACCGGTGCTATTCGGCCGCCAAGCTGTTCTTCGCCTACGGGCTGGGGAACTCGCTGCTGTTCCCGTTCTCCGCCGGCGCCACCGCGGTGCTGGATCCGGCGCGGGCGACGCCCGCCGGAGCGGCCGAACGGCTGGCCGCCGACCGGCCCACCCTGTTCTTCGGCGGCCCGGCGTTCTTCGCCGCGCTGCTGAATGCCGGTGTCCCCGCGGAGGCGTTCGCCACGGTCCGGCTGGCCACCTCGGCCGGCGAGGCGCTGCCCGCGGAGATCTACCGGCGGTTCACCTCCCGGTACGGCGTGGACATCATCGACGGCCTGGGCTCCACCGAGGCGCTGCACATCTTCATCTCCAACCGGCCGGGCGAGGTGCGCCCGGGAACGTCGGGGACCGTGGTCCCCGGCTACCAGGCCGCTCTGGTGGATGACACCGGCGCACCGGCCGCCGACGGGGAGCCGGGCCACCTGCTGGTCCGCGGCGACTCGATAGCCACCGGATACTGGTGCCGCACCGCCACCACCCGGGAGGTGTTCCAGGGCGAGTGGCTGCGCACCGGCGATACCTATACCCGCTCGGCGGACGGCTTCTACACCTGCCTGGGCCGGTCCAACGACATGATCAAGGCGGGCGGCATCTGGGTATCCCCGATGGAGGTGGAGGGGCGCATGCTCGAGCACCCGGCGGTGGCGGAGTGCGCGGTGGTCGGCCACCGGAACGACGCGGGGCTGGAGGAGGTCGTCGCGTGCGTGGTGCCCGTGCCGGGGCAGCCGGTGGACGCCGGCGGGCTGATCGCGTTCTGCCGGGAAGGCCTTGCCACGTTCAAGCGGCCCCGCCAGGTGCTGGCCCTGGACGCGCTGCCCAAGACCGCCACCGGCAAGATCCAGCGCGGCGTGGTGCGTGAGATGGTCGCGCGGCGGCTCGGCGAGCCCGGGGAGTGATCCGTGCCCATCTACGCGCTCGACGACCAGGTCCCGGCCATCGACCCGGAGGCCTTCGTGCACCCGGACGCGGTGATCATCGGGAACGTGGAGCTCGGCGCCGGTTCTTCGGTGTGGCCCGGCGCGGTGCTCCGCGGTGACCACGGGCTGATCCGGGTCGGCGACCGGACCTCCATCCAGGACGGCACGATCATCCACACCACCCGGGAATGGCCGACCGTGATCGGGGCCGGCTGCGTGGTGGGGCACCGGGCGCACCTCGAAGGGTGCGTGGTCGAGGACGGCTGCCTCATCGGCTCCGGCTCCCTGGTGCTGAACCGCGCCCGGGTGGAGGCCGGGGCCGTGGTGGCCGCGGCGGCGCTGATCCGCGAGGACATGGTGGTCCCGGCGGGTGCCCTGGCCGTGGGCGTGCCCGCCACCATCCGCGCCGAGGCCGGGCGGCGCCAGCAGGAGCGGATCGCCCGCGCGGTGCAGACCTACCTCGGCCTGGCCGCCCGGCACCGCGCCGGAACCCGCCGGATCCACCTGTAACCGGGAAGCTGTCATCCAGGGTCGCCGCCCAGGCGTCGTTCCTGCGGGGGATTCACGCTCCCGGCCGCGCGGCAAGCGTAGGGACAAGGGTTATTGCGGGGCGTGCCGGTCCCTCAGCCAGAGTTGCTCACCATCCTCGACCACTCCCGACGGCCGCAGCCCTGCGCGCGCGGCCACCGCGGCGGATGCGGCGTGCTCCGGGTGGATGCGCGCCTGGATGACCTGAACCTCGCGTGAGTCCAGCCAGGCCACGAGCGCCCGGGCGGCCTCGGTGGCGTACCCCTGCCCCTGCCACGTCAGGCCGACGACCCAGGCGACCTCGGCGCGTCGCCCCTCGCCGGTAATCGTGGCCTGCACGTAGCCGACCGCCTGTCCGCCGGGCTGGCGGCGCAGGATCCAGTTACGCCATTCCTCGCGGCCGTCCGGTGACCGCCCGGCCGCCTGCCCGGCGTACCGGGCGCGCAGCTCCTCCAGGCCCGGCGGGGCGCCGCCGGTGTAGGCGTACAGGGCGTCCCCGCTCAGCACCCCCGCCATCTCGGCGGCGTCGGCCACCGTCAGCGGGACCAGGCGGAGCCGCGCGGACGATATCTGATCGGCTGTCATGGCCTCCCGGCCGCGGCGCGTCGTGCAAGGCGAACCCCGACCAGTCATGCCCCGCCGGCCGGCCGCGAACCACGCTGCGGGCAACGCCGCAAACCGGTTCCGCGCCGGCACGCGCTAGCGTCATGGCGTGGCGAACAGCGATTGCGACGTCCTCGTGGTGGGCGCCGGGGTGAGCGGGCTCACCACAGCTATCTGCCTTGCCGAGTACGGGGCGCGGGTGCTTATCCGCGCGGCCGCTCCCCCGGGACAGACCACCTCCTCGGCCGCCGGGGCGATCTGGGGGCCGCACCTGGTCGAACAGAGCGCCCGGGTGGACCGGTGGGGCCGGGAGACACTGGCCGTCCTGCGGGAACTGGACGCCGACCCGGCGGCCGGGGTGCGGACCCTGAGCGGCGTGGAAGGGACCCGTGGCGTCCCGCCCCCGGCCGGCCAGCCCGAAGGTGCCCCCGCGGCACTGCCGGGCTGGCTGAGCGACCTCGGCGCCGCCCCGTGCCGCGCCGGGGACCTGCCCCCCGGCTTCGCCAGCGGCTGGCGGTATACCGCGCCGCTGGCGCACATGCCCACGTACCTGGGCTACCTGCGCGCCCGGTTCGAGGCCGCGGGGGGGCAACTGGAGACGGGCACGGTCGCCTCGCTGCGGTCGGCGGGCGCGGAGCACGGCGCCCGGGCCGTGCTCAACTGCACCGGGACAGGTGCCCGCGACCTGCTACCGGACCCGGCGCTGAAGCCGTTCCGCGGCCAGGTGGTGATCGCCGAGAACCCGGGCCTGACCGAGTTCTTCATCGGGCTCCCGGACGACACCACGGAACTGGTGTACCTGTTCCCGCACGGGGACACCGTGGTGCTCGGCGGCACCGAGGTGGGCGGCGACTGGAACACCGAGCCGGTGCCGGCCGTGGCGATGCGGATCCTGCGCGACTGCGCCGCGATCGAGCCGCGGATGAACGGCGCCCGGGTGCTCGGCCACCGCGTCGGGCTGCGCCCGTTCCGGCCGCAGGTCCGGCTGGAGGCGGAGCCACCAGGCCCCGGCCCGCTCGTGGTGCACAACTACGGCCACGGCGGCGCCGGGATCACCCTGTCCTGGGGCTGCGCCAGGGAAGCCGCCGGGCTGGCCGCCCAGGCCCTCGGCTGAGCGTCACAGCCCGGGAAGCACCGACCGGGCCCGGTCGAGCAGCCCCGGGTCCCCGCTGATCTCCACCACCGGAGTGTGCCCGGGGTCGAGCCGCCCGTACACCAGCCGCAGCAGCGCCTCGGCGGGCAACTGGATCTGGCCGTCGGCGGTGGCGCCCGCGGGGCCTTCGCCCGGCCACGACACCAGGGCCACCTTGTCGGCCACCTCAAGCAGGAAGTCAGCTTCGGGCTCGGTGCCGCGCAGCCGCAGCCGGAAAGGCTTGCCGTCCGCCTTGCCCGTCCACCCGGCGAGCATCGGCAGTTGCACCATCAGCAGTTTCACCGCGTCCGGCGCCACCTCGGCCGCGGGGTCGAGGGCCACCGCCACGTCCCAGGTGTGCACGGCGTGCTCGGACAGGCGCATCCGGCACAGGCCAGCCGCGTCGAGCTGCATGCCGAAGAAGTCGGCGGATATCCCGTCCAGTTCCGCATCGGTCAGCCCCTCGAGCCGCTCGATGTGCGCCTCGTCGGCGGGCAGGCAATCCGCCGCCTGCTGCTGCGGGGCCTTGGCGTTCCAGGTGTCCCAGATCGGTGCCATGGCGTCCCGGTCCATCGGCTGCCCGGCCAGCGCGGCCTCCAGCATCAGCAACGAGATCTCGGCACCGCTGCCCAGGTGGGACAGCACCTGCGCGACGGTCCAGTCCCGGTCGTAGGACCGGCCGGTGAGCTGCTCCTCGCTCGTGGCCTCGATCAGCGAGGCGAGCCGCTCATGGGAGTTGCGCAAGGCGGCGATGTAGGTGTGGGGATCGTTGTCCACGGGGCTCCGTTCGGCCGGAAGATGCTGGGGCGAGGGCCAAGGTGGCCTCGCCAAGCCTACGGCCACCACCCGCGGCGCGAGGGCGGGCCCTAGGGTTGTCCCCATGAGGATCGGTTTCGGTGCGCCCGTGTCCGGCGCCTGGGCAACTCCGCAGTACCTGAGCCGTTTCGCCGCCGAGGCAGAAGCGGCAGGTTACGGGTCATTGTGGACATTTCAGCGGCTGTTGGTGCCGGAGGGCTCGGCAATGGAGCCGGTGTACCACAGCGTGCTCGACCCGATGGTCGCGCTGGGCTTCGCGGCGGCGGTGACCTCCCGGATCCGGCTTGGTGCCGCGGTCGTGAACATGCCCTACCTCGCCCCCGCCTACCTGGCCAAGCAGGCCGCCTCGGTGGATGTGCTGTCGAACGGCCGGCTTGACCTGGGCCTCGGCCTGGGCTGGATGCCGGAGGAGTTCGCCGCGGCCGACGCCGTCATGCCGGGCCGTGGTGCCCGCACCGCCGAGTACATCGAAGTGATGCGCCGCCTGTGGGCCGGCGGGGTCACCGAGTTCCACGGCGAGCACTACACGGTTCCGGCGGGCCGCGCGGCGCCGCGGCCGGTGCAGCGCCCGGGCCCCCCGGTGCTCCTCGGCGGGGGGGTGCCGCGGGCGCTGCAGCGGATCGGCAGGCTGGCCGAGGGGTGGATCACCTCCAGCCGTGCCGACCTGTCCCGCATCGGTGAGGGCATCGAGGTGATCAGGGCCGCGGCGGCGGACGCGGGCCGGGACCCGGCCGCGCTGCGGGTCATCTGCCGCGGGGTGGTGCGCTGGGGCATCCCGGTGACCGTGCCGGAGGGAGGCGGCCGGGTGCTGCTGTCCGGCGGTTTCGACGAGATCCGCGCCGACACCCAGTGGCTGGCGGAACAGGGCGTCACCGAGGTCTTCTACGATCTGAACTGGGATCCGCTGGTGGGCGCGCCCGACGTGGACCCGGCCGGGGCGGCGGCCCGGGCGGAGGAGATCCTCGAAGGGCTCGCTCCAGGCCATTGACCTGCCGTTTGCCACTTCGCAGGTGCATTACGCCGCTAGCGGGTAAGAACCCCCTCGGACAGCGAGCGAGTCTCATCGGGGAGGAGATGGCGGCGCATGGAGACCGAGGCGGCTGTTTCCTACCGGGCCGCGGTGCCCGGAGCGCCGGTACTGACCCGGTCCGGCAAGGAGATCGGCACGCTCGAACACGTGCTCGAAATACCTGACCGGGACCTCTTCGACGGGATCGTGGTCACGACCGACTGGGGCCTGCGGTTCATCGATGCCGGCCGGGTCGAGCTGATCACCATCCGGAACATCCGGTGCAGCCTCGACGACGCCGAGGCGGACCGGCTGCCGCCGCCCGATGGCGCGGCGGTGTACCAGGTCAGCTCGCTGGACGAGATCGGCGACTCACTGCACGAGCGGCTGGGCCGGATGTTCCGCCGCCCGTGGGCCCAGGAGTAAATCTTCCGGGCCGCGGCCGCGGGTGCGATACCCTGGCGGCATGAGTACCGACTCCCATGCGCTTGGAGCGCAGCAGGCCAGCCTCGTGCCGGACAAGCCTTCGCTTGACGGCATCGAGGACAGGTGGTCTCGCCAGTGGGAGACCTCGGGCGTAGTACAAGTTTGACCGCTCCGCGTCGCGTGGCGGGGTTTACGCCATCGACACTCCCCCGCTGACCGTCAGCGGGAAGCTGCACATCGGGCACGTCTGCTCGTTCAGCCACACCGACATCGTCGCGCGGTACCAGCGCATGCGCGGCAGGATGGTGTTCTACCCGATCGGGTGGGACGACAACGGGCTGCCCACCGAGCGCCGGGTGCAGAACTACTATCACGTGCGGTGCGATCCGGCTCTGCCCTACGACCCCGGGTTCTCCCCGCCTGCCAGCCCCGGCACCCACCAGGTGCCCGTCTCCCGTCGCAACTTCACCGAACTGTGCCACCGGCTCACCGACCTGGACGAGCAGGCCTTCGAGGAGGTGTGGCGGCGGCTGGGGCTTTCGGTGGACTGGTCCACCATGTACCGGACCATCGACGACGGCTCCCGGGCCATCTCCCAGCGCGCCTTCCTGCGCAACCTGGCCAGGGGCGAGGCCTACCTGGCCGAGGCGCCGTCGCTGTGGGACGTGACGTTCCAGACCGCGGTGGCCCAGGCCGAGGCGGAGGACCGGGAGGTCGCCGGCGCGACGCACACGATCGCGTTCCGCCGCCCGGACGGGGCGGCCGTCCCGGTCGTGACGACCCGGCCGGAGCTGCTCCCCGCCTGCGTGGCGCTGGTGGCCCATCCGGGGGACGAGCGTTACGCCGCGCTGACAGGGACGACCGTGCGTTCCCCGCTGTTCGGGGTGGAGGTGCCGGTGCTGGCGCATCACCTGGCCGACCCGGCCAAGGGCACCGGGATCGCCATGGTGTGCACGTTCGGCGACAGCAGCGACGTCATCTGGTGGCGGGACCTGCGGCTGCCCGCGCGCCCGGTGCTGGGCCGGGACGGGCGCCTGCTGGCCAGCCCGCCGGCCGCGATCACCTCGCGGGCGGGCCGCATCGCCTACCGGCAACTGGCGGGTGATACCGCGCAGGCGGCGCGCAAGCGGATCGCCGCGATGCTCCGCGCGTCCGGCGACCTGCTGTCCGGCCCGGACCCGGTGCGGCACGCGGTGAACTTCTACGAGAAGGGCACCCAGCCGCTGGAGATCGTCACCACCCGGCAGTGGTACATCCGCAACGGTGCCCACGACGAGCGGCTGCGCGCGGTGCTGCTGGCCCGTGCCGGGCAGCTCGGCTGGCACCCGCCGCACATGCGGGTCCGCTACGAGAACTGGGTGAACGGCCTGGCCGGGGACTGGCTGATCAGCCGGCAGCGGTTCTTCGGCGTGCCGGTCCCGGTGTGGTACCCGCTGGACGGCGAGGGCAAGCCGCGCTACGACGCCCCCATCCTCCCGGCCGACGGCGCGCTGCCCGTGGACCCGGCGGCCGACACCCCGCCGGGCTACACCACGGGCCAGCGCGGCCAGCCGGGCGGGTTTGCGGGGGATCCGGACGTGATGGACACCTGGGCCACGTCGTCGCTGAGCCCGCAGCTGGCCGCCCGGTGGACCCTGGACGGCGACCTGCTGGATCAGGTGTACCCGATGGACCTGCGGCCGCAGGCCCACGAGATCATCCGGACCTGGCTGTTCTACACGGTGCTGCGCGCGCAGGCCGAGGCGGGCGTGCTGCCGTGGCGGCACGCGGCGATCTCCGGCTGGGTGCTGGATCCGGACCGGAAGAAGATGTCCAAGTCGGTGGGGAACGTGGTCACCCCGATGGACTCGCTGCGCAAGTACGGCAGCGACGCGGTCCGTTACTGGGCCGCGGGCGGCCGGCTCGGCGCGGACGTCACGTTCGACCCGGCACAGTTGCGGGTCGGCCGCCGGCTAGCGATCAAGATACTGAACGCCAGCCGTTTCGTGCTGGGCCTCGCTCCGCCGGAGGGGGACCGTGGTGATCACGACGGCGGCGGCCGGGAGGCGCGGCGCCGTGACGAAGGAACGGCGCCGCTGGCCAGCGGGGGTTCCTGGGGGGCGCCGCCCAGGGCCGGCACGGTCAGCGAACCGCTTGATGCGGCGATGCTGGAGCGCCTGGCCGGGGTGATCGGGCAGTGCACACGGGCGCTGGACGACTACGACCACACCGGGGCGCTGACGGCCGCCGAGGAGTTCTTCTGGTTCTTCTGCGACGACTACCTGGAACTGGTGAAGGGCCGCGCCTACGGTGAGCGTGGCGAGGGGCCCGGGGCCAGCGCCCGGGCCGCGCTGCGGCTGGCGCTCGTGGTCATCCTCCGACTGTTCGCGCCGTTCCTGCCGTTCGTCACCGAAGAGGTGTGGTCGTGGTGGCAGGACGGTTCGGTGCACACCGCCGCCTGGCCTGCCCCGGAGGAGGTGGCATCCGTTCCGGCGGCCTCGCCGGCCGGGGAGTCGCCAGCCGGGCCGTCGCTGGCCGCAGCGTCGCTGGCCGCTGCGTCCGGGGCCATCGCCGCGATCCGGGGAGCCAAGTCGGGCGCCCAGGTGTCGATGCGGGCACCGGTGCGGACGCTGGTGGTGACGGCGCGGCGGGATCACCTGGACGCGGTGCTGGCGGTGCTGCCCGACGTGCAGGCGGCTGGCCGGGTGGAACACACCGAACTGCGGCCGGGCGACCGGGCCGAACCTGCCTACCAGGTCACCCTCTGACCAGCCGCGCCGGTGCCGGGGAGTGCCGGGCCGGGGGCCGGGCGCTCACTCCTCCACGGGGTCGGCGGTGAGCAAGCTGATCCATTCGTCTGCCGCGTCGGGCTCGGCAGGCAGGTCTGTGCCGGCCCGCTTGAACCTGCCCCGGCGTGCCTCCCGGGCCGTGGGCGTGGGTTCGGGCGAATCCGGCAAGGTCGCCGCGGCGGCCGCGTCCGGCACAGTCGCCGCGGCGGCGCCGGCCTGCGGCGGCGCGGGCGGACTGGCCTCCGCGCGGCCGGGCTCCTCCGTGGCCGGGCGCGGCCCGGGCGGTCCCGGGTCGGTCTGTGCGTCGTCCACGGACTGGTCGGCGGCCGGCCTGGGGACGGCGCCGCCACCGAGCAGTCCGTTCCGCAGCGGGGTGCGCTGCGGCGGGGTGCGCAGCGGCGGGCCGGGCCATTCGGTGGCCACGTCGGCGTCGGTCTGCGCGCGCCACCTCGCGGCCTGAGACCCGGCGGCCTGCGCGCCCGCGGCCAGCCGTGCCCAGTCCGCCGCCGGGTCCACGTCGGCCTCTCGGCTGCCGGTGACCGGCCTGGCCCGGTCCACGTTGCCGGCCAGCGGCGCGGGCGACCACTGCCCGTGGCCGCCGCCCTCATCTGCGTGTTCCTCCGCCGCGGCTTCCGCCGTGGATTCCTCCGCGGCGGATTCCTGCCCCGCAGGTGCACGCCCAGCAGGCTCGTCCCGGATCGGCTCAGGGTCCGGGTCTAGGTGCACGGGCTCCGGCCCGGCGAGCGCGGCCGCAATCGACTCGGTCCTGGCGGTCTCACCCCCGGCCGACCCGTCCCCGGCAGGCCCGTCCCCGGCAGGCCCGTCCCCGGCAGGCTCGCCCCCGGTCGGCCAGCGCCCGGCAGGCTCGCCCTCGGCCGACCCGTTCCCGGCAGGCTCGTTCCCGGCGGGCTCGTTGCCGGCCGACCCGTTCCCGGCAGACTCGTTCCCGGCGGGCTCGTTCCCGGCGGGTCCGTTCCCGGCGGGCTCGTTGCCGACCGGCCCGTTGCCGGCAGGCCCGTGCCCAGCCGACCCGTGCCCAGCCGGCTCGGCCTCGGCTGGCTCGGGGGAATCCGCTACGGCGGGCTCGTCGACGCCAGCCCGTTCCTGGCCGCCGGCCTCGGCCGCCGCGGGCGCCGCCGCCCAGCCGGGCTCGTCGTCTCCATCGGCGGCCGCGAGGGCTGCCACCCACCCGGCGTCGTCGTCCCCGGAGGCAGACCAGCCCTGGCTTCGCTCTCCGCTTGCCGTGGCAGGCCAGGCGGGCTCGCTGTCACCGGCAGCCGGAACCGGCCACTGCGGGTCCTCGTCCGCGGCCACGGGGGCCGACCAGCCGGGAGCATCCTCCGCTGTCCCGGGCACCGGCCAGCCGGGCTCACCGTCCGCGCGACTCCACGCGGGTGCCTCGTCGCTTGTCCATCCGGCCTGGTCATCGGACCAGGCGGTGTCGTCCCCAGACGCGCTGGACCAGTCCCGCTCGGTGATGCGCAGGTCCTGGAAGGTCACCCGGAACCCGGGGCCCTCCGGTGCGGCGGCCATGACCCCGGCGAGCACCTCGCGGCCCGGCGGCATGAACACCAGGGCGGCGAGTTCGGCAGGGCCGTCCTCGACCACGTACCTGACCTCCACCGCGTCACCACGGCGGGACACCCGCAGTACGATCTCATCGGTGCCCGCTGGCAGGTCGGTGACCATCCAGCTGGACCGGCCGAGCGTCAGCACGGTGCTCAGCCGGGCCCGGCCCTCGAAGAACTCCACGCCGGTCTTCAGCCAGGTGCGCTCGTCGGCCCGCAGCATGACGCCTGCCTGGTCGTACTGGACCGCGAGCGTGCAACGCATCCGGACGGACACGTCAAGGTCCCCGGCGAGCACCTCGCCGTACACATGACCGCTGTCCCTGATGTAGCCGTAACCGGTCTCGCGCCAGAAATCTGTGCTTGGATCGACACTCACCGTGAGCACATCGCCCGTCCGCTGCCAGCTGGCGGGCTCGTTAAGCCACTCCATGGGGCCCTCCGCGGTGTCTGTCGTCTCCACGGTATCGGTATCCGGCGAGGTAGTCTCGGCCACATGGACAAGGTCCAGCGAACCGAGGCGCAGTGGCGCGGAATGCTTACCCCGGATGAGTACCAGGTACTCCGGGAGGCGGGCACCGAGGCGCCATGGACCGGTGAGTACACCAACACCAAGGTCGAGGGCGTGTACCGGTGCCGTGCGTGCGGTGCCGAACTGTTCCGCTCGGAAGAGAAGTTCGAGTCCCACTGTGGCTGGCCGAGCTTCTACCAGCCGTCCAGCGACGACGCTGTCGAGCTGATCGAGGACCGCTCGCTGGACATGGTTCGCGCCGAGGTCAGGTGCGCGCGCTGCGGCTCCCACCTTGGCCACGTGTTCAAGGGCGAGGGTTACCCGGTCCCGACGGACCAGCGCTGGTGCATCAACTCCATCTCGCTCACCCTGGAGCCCGCGGCCGAGTGACCTGCTCCCGAGGGGTCGCCCCCGGGGCCAGCACCATCAGCCAAGCGAGGCCATCAGTTCCCTGGGCGGCTTGCGGCGCCCGGTGTAGAACGGGATCTCCTCGCGGGTGTGCAGCCGCGCCCGGGCGCCGCGCAGGTGGCGCATCAGGTCCACGATCCGGTGCAGCTCGTCGGCTTCGAAGCAGAGCATCCACTCGTAGTCGTTCAGCGCGAAGCAGGCGACGGTGTTGGCGCGGACGTCGGGGTACTCACGGGCCATCTTGCCGTGCTCGGCGAGCATCTCCCGGCGCTCCGCCGGGTCCAGCAGGTACCACTCGTAGGAGCGGACGAACGGGTACACGCACGCGTAGGCGCGCGGTTCCTCCCCGGCCAGGAACGCGGGGATGTGGCCCTTGTTGAACTCGGCCGGCCGGTGCAGCGCCATCACCGACCAGACCGGCTCGCTGGCCCGGCCGAGCCTGGTACGCCGGAAGCGGGCGTATATCTCCTGCAGGTCGTCGGCGGACGGAGCGGTCCACCAGAACATGTAGTCCGCGTCGGCCCGCAGCCCCTGGACGTCGTAGCAGCCCCGGGTGACCACGTCCTTGCCGGCGGCCTGGTCGGCGAACTCCTCAAGCTCCGATGCGAGGCCCTCCGGGCCACCGGCGGCCGCCTGCAGCGCGGGCCGGTCGCTGACCCGGAACACCGACCACATGGTGTAGCGGATCTGCTCGTTGAGGTCGCGGGCCCGCGGCCGGGCGCCGGCCGTGCTCTTGTCAGTGCCTGCCATCAGTTCCTGCCTAGTGCTGACCCGGGGAGCGACCCCGGGGCGACCGGTGGCCTTGACCGTTGTTCCTGCATTCCTATTGTCGGTCATCGCGCAGGTGCGCCGCGATCTGGCCGGCCGCGGCCTGCGCGGTGGCCACGCACGCCGGGATGCCGATCCCGTCATAGGCGGCGCCGCACACGGCCAGGCCGGGCTGGCCCGCGACGGCGGACCGGATCCGGGCCACCCGGTCCAGGTGGCCCACCGTGTACTGCGGCAGCCCCCCGCCCCACCTGGTCACCCTGGCCGCCACGGGCGGCTCGCGGGCGCCGGTGGCGGCAGCGAGGTCTGCGGCGGCGAGGCCGGCCAGTTCGGCGTCACCGGACTGCAGCAGGGCTTCCTCGCCGGCCCGCCCCAGTGAGCAGCGGACGATGTGCGGCCCGGCGGCGGCGCCGCGCAGGTGCGGCCATTTGACGGTGGAGAACGTCACCGCCTTGACCGGGCGGCCGTCCGCGGCGGGCACGAGATAGCCGCTGCCCTCCAGCGGGCGGGGAAACGCCGCGGCCTGGTATGCCAAGGTGACGATCGCCATGCTGGCATAACGGATCTCCCCGAGCGCCGTCACCGCAGCGGACGCCCCGGACACGCCGCCGAGCAGCCGCGCCGCGGGGGCGGCCGGGACGGCCAGGATGACCGCATCGGCCGTCAGGTGCTCCTCGTCGTGTCTCGAGCCAACGGTCAGCCGCCAGCCGGTCGCCGTGCGGGCCAGCCCGCGCACCATCGCGCCGGTGCGGACGGCGGCGCCGGAGGCGGCGGCCACCGCGGCGGGCAGCGTCCCGAGGCCGCCGGCGAGGGTGGTGAACACGGGTACGGGATCGGGAGATCCGGGCCGGGCTGGATCCGGCAGCAGCGCTCCGGCCGCCTCGGCCAGGGAGGCGTGCTTGCGTGACTCGGCGGCGACGGCGGGCAGGGTGGCTTCGAAGGACAGTTCCTCTGACCGGCCGGCGTAGACCCCGGCGAGGAGCGGATCCACCAGGCGGTCCACCACCTCGTGGCCGAACCGGGCCGCCACGAACGCGGCCACCGGCACGTCACCGTCCCGGGCAGTGGCCGGCAGGACGAGATCCTGCCGCGCCCTGGCCAGGCCGTCGCTGGACATCAGGCCGGTGCCGGCCAGTTCAGCCAGGTCAGCGGGCACGCCCAGTACCTGGCGGCGGGGCAGCGGGCACATACGGCCCCGGCTCCAGATCCGCGCCGCCGTGGTGCCGGGCCAGGTCAGCTGGCCTTCGAGGCCTGCCGCGGCGGCCAGCCCGGTGCCCTCGGGCCGGCGGGCGAGCAGCGCCTCCGCGCCCTCATCCACCATGACCCCGGCGATCTCGCTGACGCTGAGCTTGCCACCGAGCCGGGCCGAGCCTTCCAGTACGGTGACCCGGCACGGGACCTCGCGAAGGAAGAACGCCGCGGCCAGCCCGGCGATGCCCCCGCCGATGACCACGACGTGCGGCTGCCCTGGATTGCTCACCGCTCTACCCTGGCAGAGGCTTGCGGCGCCGGGCGGCCAGGGCCGGCGGGCAACGGCGGCGCATCTGCCCCTCCCGTCACTGCAATACCTGCACCGCTGTGGCCATTGGTAGACCAGAGCCGTTCTCAGCGATTTTTCAGCCGCTAACCCCTTGATGGTTTTTGGGTCATTCCTGCCATACTGCTGTGCCATGGCCTCGGAACCTGGTGCGGTGTCGGTGCGGCAGGCCAGGCCCGAGGACGTCGGCCGACTCCACGCGATCCAGCTCGCCGCCGGCAACGCGTTCCGCGATATCGGGATGCCTGCGGCCGCGGACACCTTCCCGCTTCCTGCCGAATCCCTGTCCGGTTACCGCCGGGCGGGGCGGGCCTGGGTGGCGGCCGACGAGCATGACGAGCCGGTCGGCTTTGTCGTCTTCGACGTGGTTGACGGCTGCGCGCACATCGAGCAGGTCAGCGTGCATCCGGCGCACGCGGGGCAGCGGATCGGGGCCATGCTGCTCGAGTATGTGGCCGACTGGGCGGCCGATCTTGACATGCCAGCCATGACCTTGATCACTTTTCGCGGGGTGCCCTGGAACGCGCCGTACTACGAGCGCCTCGGCTTCCGCGAGATGGCCGAAACCGAAGTCACGCCCGAACTGGCGGCCCGCAACGCCGACCAGGGCGGGAACTCCGCAGCCCGAGTGTGCATGCTCCGCGAACTCGCTCCAGGCGACGGCAAGAAAGCCGAGGTCTGAGCCACCGCGCGCTAACACAGTTGCCAAGTCGTGACGTAACCGTGGGAACCAGCATGCCGACGCTGGCGTCCCATCGGCATGACTGCGCCTATGTCCCGTTTGACCGCTCCCCCGTGGCGCCCGCGCCGCGCCGCCGCCTGGACGCTCCTGCTCATCGCCGGCGCATGCCTGCTGGCAGCCGGCTGCTCATCGGGCGGCACCTCGGCGGGCAGCACCGCGGCGGGCAGCGTCCGTGCAGCAGCGGCCCTGCCCGGACGTGCTGCGGGCGCGCCAGCGGGGAATGCGGCCGGTTCCGCCGGGAGCGGCGCGAGTGCGGGGCTGACCGCGGTGCCCTTGCCCGGCGGGCAGTCGGTCATCTTCACCGCCGCCCTCAGCCTGCGCGCCACCGATATCCAGGCCACGGTGGCCCGGGCGACCCAGCTTGCCCAGGCGGCAGGCGGCTACGTGTCCGGTGAACACGCCAGCATGACCCGGTCCCGGCACGCCAGGGCCATGATCAGCATTCAGTTCAAGGTCCCGGCCGCCGACTACCAGTCCACCCTCAGCGCCCTCAGCGCCCTGGGCATCAAGAGGTCCGAGACCCAGCAGGCGCAGGACGTCACCGGCACGGTGGCCGACGTGAACAGCCGGGTCGCCTCGGCGCAGGCCGCGATCGCCCAGTTGCGCAACCTGCTCTCCCGGGCCGGGACGGTCAGTGGCCTGCTCGCCGTCCAGGAGCAGATCAACCAGGAGGAGGCCGGCCTCGAGGCGCTCCAGTCGCAGCAGCGCGCGCTGGCCCGCGAGACCACCTATGCGACCATCTCGATGACGGTCACCGGCGTGCCCCCGCCGCGCGTGCACCGCCACCCGCACCATGCCGTAGCCGGCTTCCTCGGCGGCCTCGCCGCGGGCTGGCGGGCCCTGCTCGTGGTGGTCACCGGGCTCCTCACCGCTGCCGGAGCGGTGCTGCCTTTCGCCATACCGCTCGGCCTGGCAACGCTGGCCGCCGTCGCCACCCGCCGCTGGCTGGGCCGGCGCCGGTCCGCCAGCGCGCGTCCGGCGGATTAGCGATCCTCCAGGTAACCGGTCAAGCCCATCTGCACCACCCATCACCCGGCGCGGAACTTCCGGGCGCGGAGTGAAACTTTTCCGGCCCCGTGACGCGACAGCTGAGGTATGGAGGGTCCCCCGAGCGACAAGACGCTGCTGGTCGGCGTCGCCGAACGGGACATCGGTGCCTTCCGCGCGCTCTACGAACGCCACGCCGGCTGGCGCTCCGGTTCGCGCGGCGGGAACCGGCCGCACTACCGGGCCGGACACCCGATGACCCTCGCAGTGCATCCGCCAGCCTGGCAACAGTGCTACCACTCGCTCGGCCCACCCGTCACATCCAGCGTCGGCGAGCCGCCATCCACGACCCATCGACAGTGAAGGACATGCCATGACCACGCACCAGGCGGTCGCCCGCCCCACGCCTCTCACCGGCACCGTCACCGCGATCTTCGTCGTACTCGCACTGATCGACGTCGCACTGGCCGGCGCGATCGGATCCGCTGACGCGCCGCCCCTTGCCGTGAGCCTCGGCGTCGCCGCGCTTGGCCTCATCACTCTGGCAGCACTCGTACCGGCATCCCGTGGCAGCCGCAGCGCACTCCGTACCGTGGTAGCCCTCCGGGTGATCTCCGCACTGCTGGCCGTGCCCGCATTCTTCCTCAGCGCCCCGGTCTGGGTCATGGTCGTCGAGGGCTTCGTCATCGTGGCAACCATCACGGCCCTATTCCTGCTCCGCCAAAACGCCGGCCACTCACATCAGTGACCGACCGCCACCCGGCCGTCGACTCCGCGGGACACTAGTGCTGGTCAGGACTTGACCGCCCGGGCCGACGCCTCGTGCACCAGGTCGGTGACCCGTGCCAGCGCATCGGGATCGGTCTGCGGCAGCACGCCGTGGCCGAGGTTGAACACATGCCCTTCGGCCACCCGGCCCTGGTCGAGCACCTGCCGCACCCGCTGCTCAAGCACCGGCCATGGCGCCAGCAGCAGGGCGGGATCCAGGTTGCCCTGCAGGGCCTTGCCCGCGTCCACCCGGCTTGCCGCCTCATCCAGGCCGACCCGCCAGTCCACCCCGATGACGTCGGCACCTGCCTCCCCCATCAGGCGCAGTAGTTCGCCGGTACCGACGCCGAAGTGGATCCGCGGCACGTCAAGGCCGTCCAAGGCGTCGAAGATGCGCCTGGTGTGCGGCAGCACGGCCGAGGCGTAGTCGCCGGGGCTGAGAACCCCGACCCAGGAGTCGAACAACTGCACCGCGGCAGCTCCCGCCTCCACCTGCACCCGCAGGAACGCCGTGGTGATGTCGGCCAGCCGGGCGAGCAGTGCGTGCCACATCACCGGGTTGCCATACATGAGGGCCCTGGTGCGCTCGTGGTTCTTGGACGGGCCCCCCTCGATGAGGTAGGACGCCAGGGTGAACGGCGCTCCGGCGAACCCGATCAGCGGCGTGCCGCGCAGTTCCGCCACCAGCATGGTGACCGCGTCAGTGATGAAGGGCACGTCGCCAGGTTCCAGGTCGCGCAGCCGCGCCACGTCCGCGTCGGAGCGGAACGGCTGGGCGGTCACCGGGCCGACACCGGGCTTGATATCGATGTCCAGGCCCACCGCCTGCAGCGGCACCACGATGTCGCTGAACAGAATGGCCGCATCGACCGCGAACCGGCGCAGTGGCTGCAGCGTGAGCTCGGCGATCACGTCCGCCGTGGTGCAGGCCGCCAGCATGCTGAAGCGGTCCCGGACGGCCCGGTACTCCGGCAGCGACCGGCCCGCCTGGCGCATGAACCAGACCGGAGTGGCCGGCACCGGCTCACGCCGGCAGGCACGAAGGAACAGCGATTCTCCCGGGGCTGCTGTCACGAGGGGGATCATCTCATGGGCCGTACCTTCCCGGGTCGCGCATCCGGCCAGGCGACGGTGCCGGGGCGAAGCCCAAGGCCACCCCCCGGTCCCGGTGGTCGCCCCCACGCCAACAGTGCCGCCGCGGCTCCCTGAGGACCGCAGGTGCCGCTCCCCAAGCCACCAGCCGGGGTTCGGGGTGCCACTCCCCAAGCCACGAGGGCCACGGCCCGGTGACGAAGGAACCGGGCCGTGGCCACCGGGGGGTTCCGGGGGTTCGCTCCCCCGGGCTAGCACCTCCGGACACGCCGTGCGAGGTCCCGCAACCTGACGGCACCGCGTGCCACCATCGGAACAGCCGGGTTCTGGGTATCCGCCGCTACGGCGCGGCACGCCCCCGGCGATGGAGGAGGTCACCATCATGGGCCCGATGTTCCGGCCCTGCCAGGACTGTGGCGGGGAGCAGCTGTTCGAGCAGCCGCACGCTGCGCCGGGTAGTTGCCCCGACGCACCCGACGGGATGTGCTCCGAGTGGTCCTGCACCGAGTGCGGCACCAGCATGCTCGTCCTGGCGCTGCCGCAGCCATCCCGGCCAGCGGCCCCGGCGGACGTGGTCGGCCGGGTGGCATGAGGAGCGCGCAGTCACGGCGTACGCTCGGACTATGAGGCAGGTCGGCAGGGGCACGGCACCGAGCGAGGAGGCATCCGCCACGTTCACTGCCGCGGTCGCCGGGTTGCGCTCGTGCCAGGATCAAGTGAGCCAGATCCGGCCTGAGCTGTGCTTCGAAGAGGTACCCGCCCCGCGGACGCTTGCGCCCTTCGCGACCGCCGTCGGCGCGGCCGTCCGGGTGGACGGAGCCGAGATCGCCACGGGCCGGTTCGTGCTGCTCTACGATCCCGCCGGGCAACGCGGCTGGGCCGGCCCGCTGCGCGTCATCGTGTACATCCGCGCCGAACTGGAACCGGAGATCGCCGAGGATCCCATGGTTGGTGAGGTCGCCTGGTCCTGGCTGACCGAGGCGCTCGACGCCCGCACGGCGGGCTACGCCGAGCCGAGCGGCACGGTGACCCGGGTGGTCACCGAGGGCTTCGGCGCCAAGCGGGCCGAGCCTCGCGCGACCGGCTTCGAACTGCGCGCCTCCTGGTCGCCGCTCGGCACCGAGGCGGCCGGGCCGGCCCCGGAGGACGGCGCGGACGGCGGCCTGGCCGGGCACATGGCCGCGTGGTGCGGGACGATGTGCGCCGCGGCGGGGCTGGCGCCGCTGGCCGCGGGGGTCAGTGCGCTGCGCCCGGCCAGCCGGCGGCGGAGCCCATGACAGACAGCACACGGGCACGCGGGGGCGGCGGGCCGGGGGCGGCAGGCGGTGCCGCGCGCTCGGACAGCCCGCCGTTCACCGACGCCACGCAATCCCCTGGCGCCACGCAATCCCCCGACGGCGCGCAATCCCCTGACGGCGCGCAATCCCCTGACGGCGCGGCGGCGGAGGTCCCGGTACCGCAGTCCGTCGGCCCGCCTATGCCGGCCACAGGCCCGGGCCAGCAGGGTGACAGCCCGGCCCAGCAGGGTGACGGCGCAGGCCAGCAGGGCGGCGGCCCGGTCCCGCTGATCGAGCCGCGGGACGGCCCGGCGATGCTGGTGGCCTCGGTTGCCGACCTGGACCGCGCCGTGGCGGCGCTGGCCGCGGGCGAGGGCCCGCTCGCCGTTGACGCCGAGCGTGCCTCCGGGTTCCGTTACGGGCACCGCGCCTTCCTGGTCCAATTGCGGCGCGACGGCGCCGGCACCATGCTGATCGACCCGATGGCCTGCCCGAACCTCACCGGGCTGGATGAGGCACTGGCCGATACCGAGGTAGTCCTGCATGCCGCGTCCCAGGACCTGCCGTGCCTGGCCGAACTCGGGTTCCGCCCGCGGGCGCTGTTCGACACCGAGTTGGCCGGGCGGCTGCTCGGCTTCCCGCGCGTCGGCCTCGGTGCGCTGGTGGAGTCGGTGCTGGGCTGGACCCTGGAGAAGGGCCATGCGGCGGCCGACTGGTCGGTCCGCCCGCTGCCGGCCGAATTGCTCCGCTATGCGGCCCTGGATGTGGAACTGCTGGTGGAACTGCGCGACGCGCTGGCGGCCCAGCTGGTGGCCCAGGGCAAGGCCGAGTGGGCGGAGCAGGAGTTCGCCGCCGTGCTGGCCGCCAAGCCACCGGGCCCCCGCCCCGACCCGTGGCGGCGCACCTCAGGCATCCACCGGGTACACAGCCGCCGGGGCCTGGCGATCGTCCGCGAGCTGTGGCAGGAGCGGGACAACATCGCCAGGCGGCGCGACCAGTCTCCAAGCCGCGTGCTCCAAGACACGGCCATCGTCGAGGCCGCCAGGGCACTGCCCGGCTCCCAGGCCGACCTCACCGATCTCCCTGGATTCCAGGGCCGGGGCGCGCGCAGGCATTCCGCAGCGTGGCAGCGCGCGGTCCGGCGGGCCCGCAGCCAGGCCGACACCGAGCTGCCCGGCCCGGCGATGCCGCCGCCGGACGGGCCTCCGCCCACGCACCGCTGGCAGGAGCGGGACCCGGTCGCGGCGCAGCGGCTGACGGCGGTGCGGGCGGTGGTGGCCGCGCTGGCGGACGAGCACACGGTGCCCGCGGAGAACCTGCTCCCGCCGGACGTGGTGCGGCGGCTCGCCTGGCAGCCCCCTGACCCGGGCGGCCCGGACGAGGTGGCCGCCGACCTGGCCGCGCACGGAGCGCGCCCGTGGCAGGTCGGGCTGACCGCGCTGCCGATCAGCCGGGCCCTGGGCCGGCTCGCGGAAAGGCTGGCGACCGAGGAGACGGCAGAGGCCGCAGGCGAGGCACAGGCCGCGGACAACTAAGCCAGGCTCCGGGTGACACGGGGAGCCGCCGCACCTTGGCCACCAGGGCCGCGGCCCGGTAGACCAAGGAACCGGGCCGTGCCTTCGTGCCATCATGCCTGCTGGAGCCGTCTGGGGCGAGTTCTGCGCGCTGATCGGCGAGCGCCCGTTGACCCCGGTCACCCGCTGGGCTGCCACCGCCGCCGGGTCCGCGACCGGGTGGTGTTTGAGCACGTTGTCCAGGCATTGGTGCACGGCAGCGGGTACGAGCGGATCGCCACGCCGGGGTGCTCGGACCGCACGATCCGGCGCCGGCTGAAGACCTGGGCGGCGGCGGGCATCGGCGAACAGGTGCACGCCCTGGTACTGGCCGCCTATGACCAGATGATCGGCCTGGAGCTTGGTGATGTGGCGGTGGATGGGTGCCTCACCAAGGCGCCCTGCGGCGGGGAACGCGCCGGGCCCTCCCCGGTGGACCGGCGCAAAGGCGGCCTGAAACGCTCGGTGGCCACCGAGAACCACGGCATCCCGCTGGGGATCGCCTCCGCCGGCGCCAACCGGCACGACTCCCCGCTGCTGGCTCCCACGCTGACCGCCGCCGAACGCCAGCTCGGCGGCGTCCTGCCCACAGACCGCACCTGACACCTGGACGCCGGTTACGACAGCCAGCCCACCCGCCAGACTCTCGATGACCAGGGCTTCGCCGGCCAGATCGCCCGCAAGGGCACGCCCGCGCCGATCCAGGCCGGGCAGCGCTGGCCGGTGCGAGCGAACCCACTCCTGGATGAACGGCTACGGCAAACTCCGCCGGATGACCGACCGCGACGCCACGATCGTCGATTTCTACCTCTACCTCGCCGCCGCGCTCGTCACCGTGCGCCAGCTCATCCAGCGCGCCCGGACCCGGTACCGCTGGGACACCCGGCCAACCACCAAGCGGCTCAAGTGACACACCTATTGCCGGGCGCTCTAAGCCAGGCTCCGGGTGACACGGGGAGCCGCCGCACCTTGGCCACCAGGGCCGCGGCCCGGAGACGAAGGAACCGGGCCGTAGGCCATCGGGGGTTCCAGGGGGTCGCTCCCCTGGGCCAGCACGCGCGATGGGGCCTGCCGGCTTGCCGGCCAGGCGCCATCGGCGCCCCGGGGGTTCCAGGGGGTCGCTCCCCTGGGCCGGCAGAGTGTCCGATCCTGCGGGCACAATGGAGCACGTGACGAAACTCGGTTGGGGCTACCGGGATACGCCGGTGGGTCAGGTCTCCGTGGCCTGCACGGATGCCGGGGTGGCCCGGGTCAGCTACGGGCCGCCATCCGGTCCCGGGCCAGCAGGAGGCACGCTGGCATCCGTGCTACTGGAGGCCGCACTTGAAGAGCTCGACGATTACTTCGGTGGCCACCTGAGGCGATTCAGCGTGCCGGTGGACCTGGGCAATGCGCACGGCGCTCGGCGCACGGTGCTGTCGGTGCTGCACGAAACGGTGACGTTCGGGCAGACCATCACCTACGGCGGCCTGGCCGCCAGGGCCGGCCTGGATGCCGCGGCGGCACCGGGCGGCGGCAGCGTCCCGCCCGCCCGGGTGGTGGGCCAGATCATGGCATCTAACCCTGTCGCGCTCATCGTGCCGTGCCACCGGGTGGTCGCGGGCACCGGCCTCGGCGGGTACAGCGGCGGCACCGGCACCGACGTGAAGCAGTGGCTGCTGGTGTTCGAGGGCGCGATCCCGGTGACCCTGGACTGGGATGCGGCCGGCCTGCCGGCCCGGGCCGGCATCGCCCGCCAGGCTCAGCCGACGGGGCCGTCCTCCGCCTGATGCTGCTCGGCCGAGACGAGCCGTCCCCCGCCGAGCTGCAGCACCCAGAAGGCGCCACGCTGCAGCGGAGGCCCGTCCGGTACCGGCGCGCCTGCCGTCTCGCAGGCCTCGGCCAGCATCCAGGACAGGTTCTGACGGTGCGCGCAGATGATCACGGGCCGGCGGGATCTGGTCACCTCGGCGATCCGCAGCCGCGCGTCGCGCGTGGCCGTCCAGTCGGCCTCGCTATGGTCCTGGGCGGTGCTGTCCACGGTGAACACGGGCTCGGGCAGCACCGGGACGCCCGCCCGCTCGGCGTAAGGCGTGACGGTGTCCAGGCAGCGCCGCGCGGCCGAGCTGATCACCCGGGCGGGCGCGAACGTGCTGAGCAGCTCGCTCAGCGCCCTGGCCTGCTCCTGGCCCGCGTCCGACAGCGGGCGGGCCAGGTCGTCGGCGTGACCGGCCGATCGCCAGGCCTTCCTGGCGATCGCGGCGGCGTGCCTGACCAGGATCACCGGTGCGGTGTCGGCCGGGCCAGTGGTGAAGGCGTCGAGCACCGAGACGTCCCTCGGATAGCTCAGCCGTTCCCTTGCCGCGGGCAGCGGTAGCCAGGCGAGGTCGTCCACCTCGTCGTTGGGCGTGAACCGTTCCGCCGAGATAGGCCGCGCGGCCCAGTACTCCACCCTCTTGGGCTGGCCTTCTACGGGATAGCACTGGGAGGGGAGCCTGCGGCCGAGGGCGGCACGCACGCCGGTCTCCTCCTCGACCTCCCGGACCGCGGTCAGCAGCACATGCTCCCCGGGCAGGCTCTTGCCCTTGGGGATGCTCCAGTCGTCGTACCGGGGCCGGTGCACCAGGGCGGTCTCGATGCCCCCCGCCCGTGCCCGCCACAAGATCGCGCCCGCGGCCCGGATCTCGCCGGTTGCGGCATCAGCCATCGGGAGGCCGGGCGCGCCGGTTGGCGATCAGGTGCTGCTGCAGGTCACGGAGCGAGTTCCCGTCAGCGTCCAGGTGGTGCCTGGTCCAGGTGCCATCCCCGGCCAGCCACCAGGACGCGGTGTCCTCGTCCATGGCCAGATCGATGAGCGCGTGCAGTTCGGACTGCTGTGCCGGGTCCTTCACGCGTACCAGAGCCTCGACCCGGCGGTCGAGGTTGCGGTGCATCAGGTCGGCGGAGCCGATCCACACCTCGCTGTCGGGGTCGTCGCCATGGCCGAACGCGTAGATCCGGGAGTGCTCAAGGAACCGGCCGAGCACGCTGCGGACCCGGATCGTCTCCGACATGCCGGGGATCTGCGGCCGCAGCCCGCAGATGCCGCGCACCCACAGATCCACCGGCACCCCCGCGATCGAGGCCCGGTACAGCGCGTCAATGACCGCCTCGTCGATGATCGAGTTGCACTTCAGCTGGATCCGGGACCGCTCGCCGCGCGCGTGCCGGGCCTGCTGGTGCTCGATCCGCTCGAGCAGGCCCGCCCGGAGCGCGGCCGGGGCGACCAGGAACCGCCGGTAGGCGCTCTGGCGGCTGTACCCGGTGAGGTGGTTGAACAGGTCGGTGGCGTCCTCGCCGACGGTGCGCTCCGCGGTCAGCAGCCCGAAGTCCTCGTACAGCCGGGCGGTCGTGGGGTGATAGTTGCCGGTGCCGATGTGGCAGTAGCGGCGCAGCGAGCCGTCGGGCTCCTCCCGGACCACCAGGGCCATCTTGCAGTGGGTCTTCAGGCCGACGATCCCGTACACCACGTGGCAGCCGGCTTCCTCAAGCTTGCGGGCCCAGCTGATGTTGGCGCGCTCGTCGAAGCGCGCCTTGAGCTCCACGACCACCACCACCTGCTTGCCAGCCTCGGCCGCGTCGATCAGCGCGTCCACGATCGGGGAGGTGTCGCTGGTCCGGTACAGGGTCTGCTTGATGGCCAGCACGCCGGGGTCGGCGGCCGCCGCCTCGATCAGCCGTTCCACGCTGGTGGTGAACGAGTCGTAGGGGTGGTGGACCAGGACGTCATGCCGGGCCAGGGTGGTGAAGATGTCGGTGTCCTGCGGCAGGGCGGACTCGGAGGGGACGAACGCCGGGTACTTCAGCTGGGGCAGGTCCTGGTCGGCGATCACGGTCAGGCCCGACAGGTCCAGCGGCCCGGGCAGGTGGTAGACCGCGCGGTGGTCGATATCCAGCTCGGTGACCAGCTTGTCGAGCACGTCGCTGGAGATGGAGTCCTCGACCTCCAGCCGGACCGCGGGCTCGAAGCGGCGCTTCTGCAGTTCCCGCTCCAGCGACTGCATCAGGTCCTCGGTGACGTCCTCGTCCACCTCGAGATCACGGGTGCGGGTGACCCGGAACACATGGTGCTCCAGGATGTCCAGGCCGGCGAACAGCTCGGTGAGGTGCGCGGCGATCACATCTTCCAGCGGCACGAACCTGTGCTTGGCCACGGTGAGGAACCTGGGCAGCAGCGGCGGCACCTTGACCCTGGCGAACATGGTCGCGCCCGTGCGCGCGTCGGCGATCATCACGGCCAGGCTCAGCGACAGGCCGGAAACATAGGGGAAGGGGTGGGCCGGGTCCACGAGCAGCGGCGTCAGCACCGGGTAGATGCGCTCGCGGAACAGCCGGTGCAGGTCCTCCTGCTCGGCGGCGGACAGTTCCTTCCAGCGCAGGATCTCGATGCCCTGGTCGGCCAGGGCGGGCAGGACCGCGTTGCCGAAGCATTCGGCGTGCCGGACGCTCAGCTCGCGGGCGGTTTCCAGGGTATTGGCCAGGATCTGCCCGGGCGAGAGCCCGCTGGCCCCCTCCACAGGCAGCCCGGTGGCCATCCGGCGGATCCGCCCCGCGACCCGGACCATGAAGAATTCATCCAGGTTGCTGGCGAAGATCGACAGGAACCGCACGCGTTCAAGCAGCGGCACGCGGTCGTCCTCGGCGAGTTCGAGTACCCGCTGGTTGAAGCGGAGCCAGCTCTCCTCGCGATCGAGGAACCGCCGCGCGGGGAGTTCCTTTGGCGCTGTGGCCGCCGCTGGCTCTGTGCCCGCCGCGCTGCCAGGCGCCGTCGTCACCAGGCTGATCTGCCCGCTCTGCCGCATCCCGTCCTGTTCCATGTTCACGCCTTCATTGTCCCCAGTGCCCCCGGTCGTACAACTTGCTGGATCGACCCCGGCCGACCGCCAGATCCGGCTGACCGCCGACTGGCTCAGCCCGGACGCCGCCGCCATGGTCCGGGTGGTCCAGTGGTCCCGGCCGGGCGGCGGGGGCTCGCTCAGGGTCCGGGCGAGCACATCGCGGACCTGCGCGTCGGTGATCTTCCGTGGGGTGCCCGGCCGGGGCAGGTCCTGCAGCCCGGCCAGCCGGGCCGCCGCGAACCGTGCCCGCCATTTGGCGACGGTGGCGCGGGAGACCCCGGCCTGATCGGCGACACGGGTGTCCGGCTGGCCCTCCGCGCTGGCCAGGACGATCGCCGCACGCGCAGCCTGCCGCCCGCTGGCCTGTGCCGCCCATTCCGCCAGCCGGTTCCGCTCGCCGGTGCTGAGCACCAGCGGTTCGTGTGCTCGGGCCGCCATGCGCACAAGCCTACGGGGCAAAAGCTATTTTCGACTCACCCGGTCGGCTGCGGCGCAAACAGGGCAAGGCCCCCGCGGCGAAGTCGCAGGGGCCGCAGGCCACCGGGGGGTTCCGGGGGGTCGCTCCCCCGGGCCAACAGGGCAAGGCCCCCGCGGCGAAGTCGCAGGGGCCGCAGGCCACCGGGGGGCTCCGGGCGATGGGGTCCGGGGCTTGCCCCGGAGAGGCGGAGTGCTCCCGGGCCGGCGGCGCGGTCAGGAGCCGGCCCGGCACCGCGCGTCGATGTCCTCGCGGCTGGCCAGCTTCACCCGCGGCCCGCGGCCCAGCGAGGCGGCGAGCTCCGCCTCGGCCCGTTCCACCTTGAGCCAGTCGGTGTAGCTGACCGGTGCCACCGCGCGGCCGGCCAGCAGGGCCGCCAGCGCCCCGGGGTCGGCCCCGTCACCGGCCCGCACGCCGCCCGGGCACATGTCGGCCAGCAGGGCACGGACGGTCTGCGCCGCGTCGGACTTGTTGGTGCCGATCACCCCGGTGGGGCCGCGCTTGAGCCATCCGGCCACGTACTCCCGCGGCAGCGGGTTCCCGCCGGGCCCGAGCACCCGGCCCTCGGCGTTCGGCACCGTGTGGCTGCGCTCGTCGAACGGCACGCCCGGCAGCGGCACGCTCTGGTATCCCACGCTGCGCAGCACCATCTGCGCCGGGATCGTCTCCAGCTCCCCGGTGCCGGTCAGCGCCCCGTTCTCGTCGATCCTGGTCCGCTCGACGGTCAGCCCGGTGACGTGCGCGGTGCCTTCCACCCGGACCGGCCGCAGCCAGAACCGCACCACCAGCCGCCGCGCGTACCCGGCAGGCGCCCGGGCCGCCCAGTCGCCGATCACGGCCAGGTTGCCGCGCACCCGGCGGTCGGACTCGGCCAGCGCGGCACTGCCGCCGGTGGCGTCGAAGGCGCCGGGGTCCGCCTCGCCGGCGGCGACCACGATGTCGACGCCGGCGAGGTCCCCGAGTTCGCGGAGTTCCTTGGTGGTGAACTTCGCCTGGGCGGGCCCGCGGCGGCCGATCACGTGGACCTCGCGTACCTTGCTGGCTATCAGCGTCTCAAGCACCGGCTGGGGCACGTCGGTGCGGCGCAGCTCGTCGGGGTCGCGGATGAGGATCCGGGCCACGTCCACCGCGACGTTGCCCACGCCGATCACGGCGACCGACTCGGCGTCGAGGGTGAACGCGCCGGAGTCGGTGTCCGGGTGGCCGCAGTACCAGTTCACGAAGTCGGTCGCTGCGTAGCTGCCGGGCAGGTCCTCGCCGTCGATGCCCATCCGCCGGTCGCGCATCGCGCCGGTCGCGTAGACCACCGCGTCGTAGCAGCCGAGCAGGTCCTCCCTGGTGACCTCGCCGCCGAGCCGCACCCCGCCGAGGAAACGCACGTCGTCGCGCTCGAGCACGCCGCGCAGGTACTCGGCGATGGACTTGATCGACGGGTGGTCCGGCGCGACGCCGTAACGGACCAGGCCGTAGGGGGTCGGCAGCCGGTCGAGCACGTCGACCGAGACCTGGCACGGCGGGTCCAGCGCGGCCGCCTGCTTGACGAGCGCCTCAGCGGTGTAGAGCCCGGCCGGGCCGGAGCCGACGACCGCGACGGACAGGGGTGCCATTGGTGAGAACTCCGAACTGTCAGGCTTGCGGGCGGTCCGCAAGCTCCGGCGTGAGCTGCGCCACGGCCTCGGTGATCTGGCGGGCGAGGTGCTGCGGTACCAGGCCGGCTTGCTCCAGGATCTCCTCGCGCTTGCCGTGCACCAGGAACTCCTGCGGCAGGCCGTAGGTCTGCACCGGGGTGCTCACGCCCGCGTCCCGCAGCAGGCGGCACACCGCGTCCCCGAAGCCGCCCACGCGGCCGTTGTCCTCCACGGTGACCACGAGCCGGTGCCCCGCGGCCGCCCCGGCCAGCGCCGGGTCCACCGGCTTGACCCACCGCGGGTCCACGACGGTGACGCCGATGCCCTGGTCAGCCAGCCGGGCGGCGGTCTGCACGCACGTCACGGCCATCGGGCCCGCCCCGGCCAGCAGCACGTCGCGGGAGATGCCGGCCGCGGGCTCGTAAAGCACGTCCATCCCGCCAAGCTGGCCGACAGCCTCCGCCTCCCCGCCGACCGTGCCCTTGGGGAACCGCACCACCGTGGGGCCGTTGGAGACGGCCACCGCCTCGCCGAGCAGTTCGGCGACGCGGGCGGCGTCGCGCGGCGCCGCGATCCGCAGCCCGGGCACCACCTGCAGGATCGAGCCGTCCCACATGCCGTGGTGGCTGGCCCCGTCGGGGCCGGTGACCCCGGCCCGGTCCAGCACCACGGTCACCGGTAGCCGGTGCAGCGCCACGTCCATGAGCAACTGGTCGAAGGCGCGGTTGAGGAACGTCGCGTAGATCGCGACCACCGGGTGCAGCCCGCCCATCGCCAGGCCCGCCGCGCTGGTCATCGCGTGCTGCTCGGCGATGCCCACGTCGAAGACGCGGTCCGGGTAGGCGCTCGCGAACGGGGCCAGCCCGGTGGGGTGCAGCATCGCCGCAGTGATGGCCACCACGTCGGACCGCCGCTTTCCTATCGCGAGGAGTTCGTCGCCGAACACCTCGGACCAGGTGCGCTGGGGCGGCAGCGCGGTCTGCGCGGGCGAGGGCGCGGCCGGCACCTGGTGCAGGCAGTCCTCCTCGTTCTCCTCCGCCAGCGGGTAGCCGAACCCCTTGCGGGTGATGACGTGCACGATCACCGGGGCGCCGAAGTCGCGGGCGTGGCGCAGCAACTGCTCGACCAGCTGCTCGTCGTGGCCGTCGACCGGGCCGAGGTACTTGATGCCCAGGTCCTCGAACAGCACCTGCGGCTGGAGCACGTCCTTGAGGCCCTTCTTGATGCCGTGCAGCGTCTCGTACAGCGGCGGGCCGACCAGCGGCGCGTGTGACAGCGAGGTCTTGATGTACTCCAGCACATGCTCGTACCGCTGCGAGGTGCGGACCGCAGCCAGGTGGGTGGCCAGGCCGCCGATCGTCGGCTGGTAGGAGCGGCCGTTGTCGTTGACGACGATGACGAGGCGCGAGTCCTTGGCGACCGCGATGTTGTTCAGCGCCTCCCAGGCCATCCCGCCGGTCAGCGCGCCGTCGCCGATGACCGCGACCACGCTGCGGGGCTCGCCGCGCAGCCGGTAGGCCTTGGCCAGCCCGTCGGCGTAGGACAGGCTGGTGGAGGCGTGCGAGTTCTCCACGATGTCGTGCTCGGACTCGGCCTGGGACGGGTACCCGGACAGCCCGCCGCGCTGCCGCAGCGTGCCGAACTCCGGGTACCGCCCGGTGAGCAGCTTGTGCACATAGGACTGATGGCCGGTGTCGAAGACGACCCGGTCCGACGGCGAGTCGAAGACCCGGTGCAGGGCGATGGTGAGCTCCACCACGCCGAGGTTCGGGCCGAGGTGGCCGCTGGTGCGCGACACCGTCTCGATCAGGACGTCACGGATCTCGCTGGCCAGAGCGGGGAGCTGGTCAGAGGGGAGTGCTTTCAGATCTCGCGGGCTTGCGATGGACTCCAGCATCCTCACGTGAGCGGCTCCCTCGTGTCGGCCCCGGGGTCCGGCGCTGCTGCCAGGGGCAGGGGCAGGACTTCAGCCGAGTCTATTTGCCCCCCTGCCGTCATGGCACGAAAGGTCCCGATGTCCGCGCGCCCGGGCTACGCCGCCTCGGGTGCGTGCACCTCCGCCACGACCCCGGGTGCCTGCGTTTCGACGGCCGGCCCGGCGCGCATGTGCCGCACCTCGGGCGCCATCAGGGTGAGCGCCGAGGCGACGACGATCAGCGCGGCGGCGCCGTACTGGGTGGCGGACACCCCGGCTGCCGCGGCGATCGGCCCGGCCAGCAGCGCGCCGAGGGGCATCGCGCCCACCGACCCGATGATGTCGTACGCGGACACCCGGGCCAGCAGGTGCGGCGGGACGTTCCTGGCCATGGTGACCGTCCACTGGACCATCATGACCTCAAGGGCGATGCCGAGGCCGACCGCCGCCACGCAGATCACCGGCAGCGGCCACAGCGCCGCCAGGGCGAACGGCGTGATCGCGATGGTCGCGCCGCTGAGCACCACGAACCGGATCGGCCGCTGGACGGTGAGCCGCAGCGCGATCACGCCGCCGATGATCAGGCCCACCGCGTCGGCCGCGGTGATCAGGCCCCAGGCCGCGGGACCGCCCAGGTGCTCCCGGGCGACCACGGGCCCCAGCACGTCGAACGAGCCGTACCAGGCGGCGAGCACCACGCTGTACTGGATCGTGGTGGCCCACAGCCAGCGGCGCGAGGCGAACGCCGACCACCCGTCCCGCAGTTCCCGCAGCACGCTGGGGGACTGCTCCCCCGCACAGCGCCCGGCGCCCGGATGGCCAGCAGCAGCGGCACCGTGCCGAGCATGCCGATCCCGCAGGTCGCCAGCGCCCAGCCCGGCCCGGTCACGGCCACGAACAGGCCCGCGATCCCGGCGCCGGCCATCTGCGCCGCGTTCATCGCCATCCTGCTCATGGCGCTGGCCTCCTGGAGCAGGCGGTCGGGCACCAGCCGGGGCAGCAGCGCCTGGGAGGCGGGATAGAAGATGGCCATGCCGGCGCCGCTGAGCGTCTCCAGGCCGATCATCTGCCACAGCTGCGGCTGCCCGAACAGGACCAGCAGGCCGAACCCGCCCTCGCCGACCGCGATCATCAGGTTGGCCGCGACGATGACCCGCTGCGGTGCGAAACGGTCCGCGAACACGCCGCCGACCAGGGCGAACACCAGCGACGGCAGGATCTGCGCGGCGAGCACGTAGGACAGGTCCGCGGTGGACCCGGTCGCGTCAAGGACCGCGAACGACACCCCGACCATGGAGAACGCGAACGCCCCTGGCGCGAGCACCCGGTCGGCCAGGAGCAGCCGGAAGTCCCGGTATCCGAGCACGGGAAACCGGCGGGCCAGGCCAGGCCACGGCATGACAGACATCCGTTCTGGTAGTTACGTGCCGGGGACGGGCATGGAAAAGACCGCCGGCGGCGGGGTCATGGGACCCTTTTGACGGTAGCCCGGGCGAAACAAGCTGGGCAAACGGATTATTCCGGCATGAGCCGAGCCAAGCCCGGGCTTCCCAGGCTAAGTTTGACACCTCCCCGCCCGCCCAAGGAGATCGTGAATGTCTGCTCTGCTGAGCCGCGTGGCTGGCGCCGGCGGCCTGCTGGTCCTGGTACTCGGCTTAACCGCGGCTCAATCCGGCCACCTGTCCGGCCGACCGGCCCAGGCTGGCGCGGCCGCCACGCCCTCGGCGGTGGATCCCGGAATCCGGAACTACCTGTACGGGGTCGCGGCCCTCTCGGCCAGCGACGCGTGGGCGGCCGGCTACTACTGCACCGGGCACTGCGGCGCGGCCGCGGAGACCGATCGCACCCTGATCGCCCACTGGGACGGCACCACCTGGGCCCAGGTCCCCAGCCCCAGCCCCGGAACGACCGTGAGCAGGCTCTCCTCGGTCAGCGCGGACTCGGCCACCGACGTGTGGGCCGCCGGGTACTACTGCGCGTCCCAGTGCGGGCAGGCGGCGGAGATCGACCGCACCCTGATCGCCCACTGGAACGGCACCACCTGGGCCCAGGTCCCCAGCCCGAGCGTCCCGTCCACTGTCAGCAGGTTCTACTCGGTCAGCGCGGACTCGGCCACCGACGCCTGGGCCGCCGGGACCGACTGCTTCTCCCCCTGTGCGGGCACGGCGGTACACCACACCCTGACCGCCCACTGGGACGGCACTACCTGGTCCCTGATCACCGGTCCCGGTCCCGGCGCCGGCTCGGACCTCGCCGGCGTGAGCGCCGACTCGGCCACCGACGCCTGGGCGGCCGGGACCTACTGCCTGGCGGCCTGCGGGACCTCCTCGGAGGCCGACCACACCCTGACCGCCCACTGGGACGGCTCCGCCTGGTCCGTGGTGTCCAGCCCGAACCCAAGTCCCAGCCCGGTTCCCGAAGCGGTGAGCGCCGACTCGGCCACCGACGCCTGGGTCGTGGGCTGGTACAACACGGCGAGCGCGTCGAAGGCGCTGATTCTGCACTGGAACGGCACGGCCTGGACCAGAACGTCCGGCCCCAGCCCGGGCTCGCTCCTTCGGGGGGTGAGCGCCACGTCCCCCGCTGACGCCTGGGCGGTCGGCCAGGTGTTCGCGACGGCTACAGGCAGGTTCGCCACGGTGACCCTGCACTGGAACGGCACCGCCTGGGCCAGGGTTCCCAGCCCGAGCCCGGGTTCCGTTTCCAACAACCTGTTCGCGGTGGGCGCCGACGCGCCGGCCGACGCCTGGGCCGTGGGCTACTACTGTGCGTCCCAGTGCGCGGAAAACTCCGAGCATGACGACACGCTGATCCTGCACTGGAACGGCACGGCCTGGTCCCGCGCCTGACGCGGGATCAGGCGCGGCCGCGGCGCTAGCGCACCCCGTACAGGTGCTCCAGGGCGAGCTGGTCGAGGTGCTCGAAGGCCATGCCCCGGGCGGCGAGCGCCTCGATGTCCGGGGTGAAGCCGGCCACGTCCCGCCAGGTCTCCCCCGGCGCGAGCGTCGGCTCGGCCAGCTCGCCGACCCGGGCCGCGGCCAGCGCCGCCTTGACCTCGGGGTCGGCGCGGAACGCCCGGACCTTGTCCCGCAGGATCAGGTAGTTGCGCATGCAGGCGGCGGCGGAGTCCCACACCCCGCCGTCGTCCTCGGTGCGCGGCGGCTTGTAGTCGAAGTGCACGGGGCCGGAGTATCCGCCTGACTCGAGTGCGTCCACCACCCAGAAGGCGCCGCGCGCGTTGCCCGCGCCGAACCGCAGGTCCTGGTCGTAGCGCGGGCCGTTCTGGCCGTTGAGGTCGATGTGGAACAGCTTGCCGTGCCACATCGCCTGGGTGATCGCGTGCGCGTAGTTGAGGCTGGCCATCTCCTCGTGCCCGACCTCGGGGTTAATGCCGACAAGCTCGGGGTGCTCCAGCTCGCCGATGAACGCCAGCGCGTGCCCGGCGGTGGGCAGCAGGATGTCGCCACGCGGCTCGTTCGGCTTGGGCTCGATCGCGAACCGCAGGGTGTAGCCGTGGTCGAGGACATAGCCGCCGAGGATGTCGAACGCCTCCTTGTACCGGTCCAGGGCGGCGCGGACGTCCTTGCTGGCCCCGGATTCGGCGCCCTCCCGGCCGCCCCAGCACACGTACACCCCGGCGCCAAGCTCGGCCGCGAGGTCCAGGTTGCGCATGACCTTGGCCAGGGCGAACCGGCGCACGTCCCGGTCGTTGGCGGTGAACGCGCCCTCCTTGAACATCGGGTGCGAGAACAGGTTGGTGGTCGCGGTGGTCACCACCAGCCCGGTGTCGGCCAGCGCCCGCTTGAAGTCGCCGATCCGCGCGTCCCGCTCCCCCGGGCTGGCGTCGAAGTCGAACACGTCGTTGTCGTGGAAGTTGACCCCGTAGGCGCCAAGCTCGGCGAGCTTGCGCACGGCACGGTCGGCGCGCATCGGCGGCCGGACCGCCGGGCCGAACACGTCGACCCCCTGCCAGCCCACCGTCCAGATGCCAAACGAGAACTTGTCGGCTGGCGTCGGCGCGTATGCATCTGTGGTCACGGCGAGACGTTCCTTTCTGCTGAACGATGGCCCCGGCTGGCCTGCGCCCGGGCCCGGCTGTGATCAGGAGTCCATGGTCCCGGGGAGCCCGCCGTCCCAGCCGGTCGTGGCGTCCCGCAGCGCGGCGAAACGCTCCCTGATGCCCGGCTGGGCGGGGCCCTCGTAACGCTGGACGGGGCGCCGTGGCCAGGCCGGCGGGTCCGCGGTGCCGGCCAGCGCCCAGGCGGCCTGGCGGGCCGCGCCGAGCGCCACGTACTCCTCGGGCTCCGGCACGTCGACCGGGGCGCCGAAGATGCCAGGGGCCGCCGCGCGGACCGCCTCGGACCTGGCCGCGCCGCCTATGAGCAGCACCCGCTCGGGCTGCGCGCCGTCGCCGTGCAGCAGGCTGGCCACCTCGGCGAGCGAGGCGAGCACCGCCTCCACGGCGGCCCTGGCCAGGTTCTCGGGCGTGGCGTTGCGGGTGGTCAGGCCGTGCAGCACGCCGGTGGCGCCGGGCCGGACCGGGGTCCGCTCCCCGTCGAAGTAGGGCAGCAGGGTGATCCCGCCCGCGCCGGGCCCGGCGGCCAGCGCCCGGGCCGAGAGCCCGGCGGCGTCGGTGCCCAGCATGGCGGCCACCGCGTCAAGCACGAGCGCGGCGTTGATCGTGCAGACCAGCGGCAGGAATCGCCCGGTGGCGTCGGCAAAGCCCGCGATCGCGCCGCTGGGGTCGGCGGAGGCCACCGTGGTGACCGCGTAGGCCGTGCCGGAGGTGCCGACCGACACGGCGATCTCGCCCGGCGCCAGGCACAGGCCCAGCGCCGCGGCCATGTTGTCCCCGGTGCCGGCCGACACCGCCGCGCCCCAGCCCGTCTCACCCACGGCCTCGCCCGGCCGCGCCACCCTGGGCAGCCGGACCTCGTGCCCGACCGCGCCGGCCGCGACCTCGGGCAGCCAGGTGCCGTCGGCAGGCGAGAAGTACCCGGTGCCTGACGCGTCGCCGCGGTCGGTGACCGGCTCCCCGGCCATCGCGGGCCGGGCCAGCAGCCGCCAGGTCAGCCAGTCGTGCGGCAGCATCACCCGGTCTGTCCGGGCCGCGTGGTCCGGCTCGTGCCCGGCCAGCCAGCGCAGCTTGGTCACGGTGAACGAGGCGTTCGGCACGCTGCCGGTGCGCTCCGCCCACCACCGCGGCCCGCGCTCTTCGACCAGCGCCGCCGCCTCGGCGGCGGAGCGCAGGTCGTTCCAGAGCAGGGCGGGCCGGATCACCTCGGCGTTCTCGTCGAGCACCACCATGCCGTGCTGCTGCCCGGCGACGCCGACCGCGGCCGCCCGGGTGAGCAGGCCGTCCCCGGCCTTGGCGAGCGCGTCCTGCCAGGCCTGCGGCGGGCACTCGGTGCCGCCGGGGTGCGGGGCGCTGGCCTGGGCCACGATGGTGCCGTCCTCCGCCTCGCACAGCAGCACCTTGGTGGACTGTGTCGAGGAATCCACGCCGGCCACGAGCATGCGGCAACCTCCCCGGTGGCGACGTGCCAAGGCTACTGGCGATCGACAAGCTACCTGCGCCCATGACGGGGCAAAAGGTTTCGCGAGACCATCGGGCTCCTGCTGGCCTGGGGGGCGACCCCCCTGGAACCCCCGCTGGCTCAAGGCCCCGCTCCTTCGTCACGGGGCCTTGGCCGGCCGGTCAGCCCAGGATGCTGTGCACGATCAGGACCAGCGCCGACCCCGCGGCGGCGGCCAGCACCGCGGCCCGGGTGCGCCCGGCGTCGAGGAACCGGCGCAGTCCGGCAGCGACGGCGAAGCCGGCCGCGGCGCACCCGACGAACACCAGGCCGGCCAGGACGTCGCTGCCGGGCAGGTGGCCGGTGACGGCGAGCGCGCACAGGGCGAGGCTGTTCCCCACGACGAAGAACACCGACAGGGTGGCCCGCACCCGCGGGCCGTCCTCGCTCTGGTACAACAGCGCCACCGGCGGGCCGCCGATCGACGTGGCGGTGCCCGTCACCCCGGAGATCACCCCGGCGGTGACCAGCGTGACCCGGTTCCTCGGCACGACGGCCTCGCGGATGGACAGGGCGACCACGGCGAGCACCATGCCGCCGACCACCATGCCGAGGGCCCGCAGCGACACCGCGGCGAGCACCCAGATCCCGCCGACGGTCCCGGCCACCCGGCCCGCCAGCGCCCAGGACACTCCCGGCCAGTCGGTGTGCAGGGACTCCCTGGCCAGGATCAGCAGCGGCAGGCTCGCCCCCGCCACCAGCATCGACCCCGGCATGAGCGCCGGGTCGAGCAGCGTCACCACCGGCGCGCCGATCAGGCCCAGGCCCAGCCCGATGCCGCTCTGCACGAACCCGCCGAGGGCGACGAACAGCCCGGCAACGGCGATCACGACAGCGGGGCTCATCTCTGGCCTGACGCTACCGGCGCCGGCCGCGCCGCACCTCATGGCGTCCGTCACACCGCCGGCCTGTGGCCTCACTGACCGGGCTGATCCCGCCTGGGCGGCGCAGGCCTTGCGGTGTTCACCGTGCCACTGGCTGAGCGGCTTGTGGCTCGGATACCTCCCGGATGAGTTTGTCGCCGGTGTCGCCGATCAGCACGTTGCCCGCGGCGTCGACCATGACGGCCCCTGGTTGCAGGAGTGTCCCGCTGGTGGCCGGGCCGCCATCGCCCAGGCCGCCGGTGCCGCCGCCGGCGATGTTGTAGATGTGCCGGGCGGTCATCGCCTGCCCGTAGAACGTGCCGGTCTTCGCCGCGACCACCCGGATCCGGCCGTTGTTCCTGGTGGCGATCAGCAGGTTGCCCGAGGCGTCCAGTGTTATCCCGGCCGGCTCGCCGACCTCGGCCTGGGTGGCCAGGCCGCCGTCGCCGGTGGTGCCCCGCTTGCCCGTGCCGGCGATGGTGTAGATGTCCCCGGCGGTCATCGCCTGCCCGTAGAACGTGCCGGTCTTGACCGGCACCACCCGGATCCGGTTGTCACGCTCGTCGCAGAACACCAGGTTCCCGGCCGCATCCACGATCACGCGCAGCGGCTTGTACAGTCCGGTCGCGGTGGCCGGGCCGCCGTCGCCGGAGAACCCCGCCGTGCCGTTCCCGGCGATCGTGTAGATGTCCCCGGCGGTCATCGCCCGCCCGTAGAACGTGCCGGTCTTGACCGCGAGCACCCGGATCCGCTGGTTGAAGGAGTCGCTGATCACCATGTTGCCCGCGGCGTCCACGGTGGTCCGCAGCGGCGTGTTCAGCTCGGCGGCGGTGGCGGGGCCGCCGTCGCCGGAGAAGCCCTGGGTGCCGTTGCCGGCGACGGTGTAGATGTCCCCGGCGGTCATCGCCTGCCCATAGAACGTGCCGGTCTTCGCCGCGAGCACCCGGATCCGCTCATTGAAGGAGTCGCTGATCAGCACGTTGCCCGCGGTGTCCAGCGCGACCCCGGTAGGCCGGTGCAGCCGGGCGGTCACGGCCGGGCCGCCGTCGCCGGAGAACCCCGCCCCGCCCTTGCCGGCGATGGTGTAGATGTCCCCGGCGGTCATCGCCTGCCCGTAGAACCTGCCGGTCTTCGCCGCCGCCACGCGCACCCGTACGTGCCCGGTGTCGGCGATCACCAGGTTCCCCTGCGAGTCCAGCGCTATGTCGGCGGGGGCGGAGAGCTCGGAGCGGGCCGCCGGGCCGCCGTCACCCAGGCCGCCGGTGCCGCCCCCGGCGATGGTGTAGATGTCCCCGGCCGTCATGGCCTGGTGGTGGAGCCCGCCGCCCGCGATGGCCGGGATCACCCCGGCCGGGGGCGCCGACGGTGCGGCCGAAGCCAGGACGGCGGCCTGGCCGCCCCCGCACACCAGCGCCGCAGCAAGTAGGAGCGCACCCATCATGGGCACGCCCCGCCTCACACCGTGAGCCCCAGCAATTCGCTCATTGCCCATCGGGTCCCCTCCCAGCTCCCCGCACTTCCGCTAGTGCGTGGTCTCCTCAGGATCATCCGCCTCCCCGACAGAAGGCAGAACTAACCTAGCGATCCTCTGGATCACTAGGCGCCCGTGACCGCTGCCCAGGCCGCTCCGCGCAGGCCGAGGCCGCGATGTCCTTCGCTGCGCTCGCGGACCTGCTCCCGGCAGCGCCTGACGATGCCCAGCAGGATCTCCCGGCGGTGCAGGCTGATGCGCTGCGAACCGCCCTGGGCCGGTTGGCCCTGCGTGCCTCCCGCTCGCATCCCATGCGAAGAGATCACCGCTGCGGATGTGGCCGCCGCAGCGGGGATGGACATGATCGTCTGTTGTCAGGCCTTCGCGGGCTGGGGCGCCGGGAGGGTGCGGGCGCGGCCGGCCTGCCAGCCGACGGCGCCCTCGAAGACGATCACGACAAGCATCACCAGCACGGACGTGGTCCAGGTCCCGGTCACCGCGTGCAGGAAGCCGACCACGAGTGGCCCGGCCGTGGCCACCAGGTACCCGCCCCCTTGGGTGAACGCCGACAGCGAGGCGGACGTCACCGAGTCGGGCGCCCGGGCGGCGGTGAAGTAGATCGCCAGGCCCAGGGCGGCACCCTGGCCGAGGCCGAACAGCAGCGTCCAGCCGGGCGCACCGGCCAGTGGCGCGAACCATACCCCGGCGAGCCCCACGGCGCTGACCGTCACCGTGGCGGCGATCAGCCACCGCTGGTCCCTGGCCCGCTGGGCGAGGACCGGGGCCAGCAGCGCGGTGACCGCGTTACCGAGGTTCATCAGGGCGAGCAGGCTGCCCGCGTGTGCCGCTCCCGCGCCCCGGTCCCTCAGCAGGATCGGCAGCCACGAGAGCGCAGAGTAATAAATCAGGCTCTGCAGCCCCATGAAGCCCATGACTTGCCAGGCGAGTATGTACCTGGAAACCTTCACCAGCGGCCGGCCCCGCGGCGGGCCGCCGTCCTGGCCGGCCGGTGTGGTCCGGAACCGCCACTGGGGCAGCCAGGCCAGCGCCGCCGCCACTGCCGGCAGCGCCCACAGTCCCAGGGTCAGCCGTGCCGAGCCGCCGGAGGACTGGAACACCGGCACCGCGATCAGCGAGCCCAGGATCGCCCCGGCTGCCAGGCTGAGCAGGTAGACGCCGATCAGCAAGCCCGCCTGATCCGGACGGCGCCGCTTGGCCAGGCTGGGCAGCAGCACGTTCATCAGCGCGATGGCAGCACCGGCAAGCACAGTGCCGGGGAAGAGCAGCCGCTCGGGCCACGCGCCGCGCGCGAGCAGCCCCACAGCGAGCAGCAGCAGGGAAGCCAGCAGCACCCGCTCCTCGCCGAACCGTCGGGCCAGCGGGGCGGCCGGGATCGAGAACACCGCGAAGCACAGCACCGGGGTCGCAGCGAGCAGCGCGATCGTCACCGACGAGAGGTGCAGCGTCGAGGCCAGTTCCGGGAAGACCGGGGGCAGGCTGGTGATCGCACCGCGCAGGTTGAACGCGAGCGCAAGGATGCCGGTCACGAACAGCACGGGCGCCCAGAGGTGGCCGCCGGTCCGGGCCTGGGCCGAGGCGGGGCGCACAGCGGGCTCGGACATCTCCGGCCACGTTACCGCCTTGCCACGGTGCCCAGTGATCGGGCCTCAGCCAGCGGCGCATAAATAACATATCGGGCATTTGTAGTTAGATTACCCGTCCTTCCGTGAGTCGTGGGCCCCGGCCACGTGTCAATCCTGAGCGAGCAGTGAGCGCAAAACGTACTGCATAATCCCGCCGTGCCGGTAGTACTCGGCTTCGCCGGGGGTGTCGATCCGGACGATCGCCCGGAACTCCCGCCCGTCAGCCAGGACGGTCACCTCGCGGGGAACCGTTCCTGAGTTCATCTCCTCGATGCCTGCGACATCGTAGACCTCATGGCCGGTGAGCCCGAGCGAGGCCGCCGACTCGCCGGGGCGGTACTGCAGCGGCAGCACGCCCATCCCGATCAGGTTGGAGCGGTGGATCCGCTCGAACGACTCGACCAGCACGGCGCGCACCCCGAGCAGCAGCGTGCCCTTGGCGGCCCAGTCCCGTGACGAGCCGGAGCCGTACTCCTTGCCGCCGAGCACGATCAGCGGGGTCCGCTCCTCCGCGTACTGCCGCGAGGCGTCGTAGATGCTCATCTGCTCATCCCCGGGCAGCTTGACGGTCACCCCGCCCTCGGTGCCGGGCGCGAGCTGGTTGCGCAGCCTGATGTTGGCGAAGGTGCCCCGGATCATCACCTCGTGGTTGCCGCGCCGCGAGCCGTAGGAGTTGAAGTCCCGGCGCTCCACCCCGTGCTCGGTGAGGTACCGGCCCGCCGGGCTGTCGGTCTTGATCGCGCCGGCCGGGGAGATGTGGTCGGTGGTCACCGAGTCACCCAGCATGGCGAGCACCCTGGCGCCGTGGATGTCCGCCACTGGCTCAGGTTGTGCGGTCATCGCGTCGAAGTACGGCGGGTGGCGCACGTAGGTCGAGTCGCCGTCCCAGGCGAACGTGTCGCCCTCGGGCACCGGCAGGGCACGCCACCGGTCGTCGCCCTCGAACACGTCGGCGTAGTCGCGGGAGAACATCTCGGCGGCCACCGCGGACCTGACCACGTCGGCGACGTCAGCCGGCGACGGCCAGATATCGCGGAGATACACCGGCGTCCCGTCGCCGCGGCTGCCGAGGGGATCGTATTGCATGTCAATGTCCATCGTGCCGGCCAGCGCGTACGCCACGACCAGCGGCGGCGACGCGAGGTAGTTCATCTTCACGTCCGGGTTGATCCGGCCCTCGAAGTTCCGGTTCCCGGACAGCACGGACACGACCGCCAGGTCGTTGTCGGCGACCGCCTGGCTGATCTCTTCCGGCAGCGGGCCGGAGTTGCCGATGCAGGTGGTGCAGCCGTAGCCGACCAGGTTGAAGCCGAGCTTGTCCAGGTAGGGCAGCAGGCCGGCCCGCTCGTAGTAGTCCATGACCACCTTGGAGCCTGGCGCCAGCGTGGTCTTCACCCAGGGCTTGCTCTCCAGGCCGGCCTCCACCGCGTTGCGGGCGAGCAGCGCGGCGCCGATCATCACCGACGGGTTGGAGGTGTTGGTGCACGAGGTGATGGCCGCGATGACCACCGAGCCGTGATCCACCGAGGTGGTGGTGCCGTCCTCCAGGGTGACCTGGGTCGGGTTCGACGGGCGCGCGGGCACCTCGTTGCCCACCGGGTCGGACGCGGGGAACGTGCCGGCCAGGCCGTTGTCCAGGGAGGGGGCCTGCACGTAGGTGCCGAGCGCCTCACGGAACGCGGTCTTGGCGTCGGCCAGCGCCACCCGGTCCTGCGGCCGCTTCGGGCCGGCCAGCGACGGGACGACCGTGGCCAGGTCGAGCGACAGCTCCTCGGAGTGCCGGACGTGCTGCTGCCCGCTCTCGTGCCACAGGCCCTGCTCCTTGGCGTAGGCCTCGACCAGCGCGACCCGGTCCGCCGGGCGGCCGGTGAGCCGCAGGTAGGTCAGCGTCTCGGCGTCGATCGGGAAGATCGCGCAGGTGGAGCCGAACTCGGGGCTCATGTTGCCGATGGTGGCCCGGTTGGCCACCGGCACCGCGGCCACCCCGTCGCCGTGGAACTCGACGAACTTGCCGACCACGCCGTGCCTGCGCAGCATTTCGGTGATGGTGAGCACCAGGTCGGTGGCGGTGGTGCCGTCGGGCAGCTCGCCGGTGAGCCGGAACCCGACCACCTTGGGGATGAGCATGCTGATCGGCTGGCCGAGCATTGCCGCCTCGGCCTCGATGCCGCCGACGCCCCAGCCCAGCACGCCGAGGCCGTTCTGCATGGTGGTGTGCGAGTCGGTGCCGACGCAGGTGTCGGGGTAGGCGAGGCCGTCGTGGGTCATCACGACCCGGGCCAGGTGCTCGATGTTGACCTGGTGCACGATGCCGGTGCCCGGCGGCACGACCTTGAACCGGCTGAACGCCTGCTGCCCCCAGCGCAGGAACGCGAACCGCTCCCTGTTGCGGTGGAATTCCAGGTCGACGTTGCGGTCGAAGGCGTCCGGGCGGCCGAACACGTCCGCCACCACCGAGTGGTCGATGACCAGCTCGGCCGGGACGAGCGGGTTGATCTTGGCCGGGTCGCCGCCCAGGTCGCGCATGGCCTCACGCATGGTAGCCAGGTCGACGACGGCGGGGACGCCGGTCAGGTCCTGGAGGATGACCCGGGCCGGGGTGAACTGGATCTCGGTCGCGGGCTCGGCGGCGGGATCCCACTCCGCGAGGGCGGTGACGTGGTCCGCGGTGACCTGCCGTCCGTCCTCGTTGCGCAGCAGGTTTTCCAGCAGGATCTTGAGGCTGAACGGAAGGCTCTCCGCCCCTTTGACCGCGTCCAGCCGGTAGATCACGTGATCGGTCCCCCCGGCCCGCAGCGTGGCCCGGCTCCCGAAGCTGTTCGCCGTCATGGCGTGGCTCGCCTCCTCCGACTGAGGTGCTCTTCCCGCGGTATCACTTGCATCCTGCCGCAGTCCCCCGGCGGGCGGTGATCCCGGGCCTACCGCGGCCGCGGCGACCCCGGCGGCCTCGGGGCAGTCCCGGCCTTCCCGGCGGCTGCCTGCCAGCGGGCTGCGCGCGAAAGTATCTTGACGTCGAGCTATCTACCTCCACCGTAGGGCGGGAGTCTCTCGACGTCAAGCTAAATCGTCCGCTTTCGAGTGCCTTCGGCGGTTCCGGCTCACCCGCATGGGGCCTTGACCATTCACGATCACCAGCGTGACAATCCGTAACACATGTAAGCATGGAGGCGCCCGGGATGCCCCGGCCGTCCATTGGACACCGGTTTCCGGGCCTGACAAGGGGAACGCGAGGGCTCATGCACCTGCGGGGGCTACTAGGCGCGCTGGCGCCGGCCGTGCTGGCCGGTGCCCTCGTGGCCGTGCCGCAGGCCGCGCAGGCGAGCGTGGGGGTCGGGATCCAGGCCGGCCCGGTCCGGCTGTCCGGCGTTGCGCATCCGGGTGAGAGCGTCGCGCTGCCCGCGGTGTCGGTGGTCAACGCCGGAACCCGCCACGAGGCGATCCGGCTGAGCATCCAGCGCGTCTCCAAGGGCTCCGCGCGCCCGGTCCCGGCCTCCTGGATCCAGATCGGCGCGCCGGTCGTGCAACTCGGGCCCAAGCACGCCACGCGGGTGTCGCTGCAACTGGTCGTGCCCGCCGGCGCGAAGCCGGGCGCCTACCTGAGTGACATCGTGGCCACCGGCTCCAGCGCCGGGCAGCTCTCGGCCGGCCGCGCCAGCCTGGGCGCGGCGGCCGCGACCCTGCTGGAGTTCCGGGTGGCGCCGAGCGCGGCACCCGGGTTCTGGTGGTCGGTCTTCACGCAGACCCTCTGGGCCCTGCTCATCCTGATCGCCCTGGCGGCCGTGGTACTGGTCGTCCGCAGGTCCGGGATCCGCGTCCGGCTGGAGCGCAAGGCGGCTGGTTACGGCACCGCCGATGAGATCGGAGGCTGGCATGCGTAACCTGCTGGTGATCGCCGCGATCGTGATCGGGGGCTTCCTGGTCATCCACGCAGGCAAGGTGGCCACCGCTCCCGATCCGCCGCCCCACGGGCACAGCAACAGCACCGCGATCACGCTCAAGACCATGCAGACCTACCGCACCGTTACCGTCACGCCGGATGCGGTGGACTGCGGCAGCTACCGGCGCGGGGTCTCCCCCAACAAGTCCAACGGGGCGATGGGGTTCCCGAACGGCACCTGCGCGGTCGGCGACCGGGTGAAGGGCAAGGACCCGATCAAGATCACCTACAACGGGATGCAGGGCTACGTGTACGTGCACGCCGGGTGGGCCATGCCCAACGGCAACGAGGTCGGCACCCCCTGGCACCCGTGCAGCAGTGGCGGGCAGGGGGCGGTCCGCTGCACCGGCATGAAGGGGCAGCCCGGGTACAACCAGTACACGGTGCGGAACTTCAGCCCGGAGAGCCCCGCGCCCACGCCGATCACCGGCAACAACTTGTGCGACGTGAACTTCCGGCCCGTGCGCGGGTGCTACGCCTCCCGCGGCAACTCCCAGCGTGAGGGCTTCTATCTCACCGGACCGTCAAAGATCCCGAGCACCGACACCGCGCAGTCGTGGACGGCCTGGGTCATCTGGACCGCCGAGCCGCAGAGCATCCGCGAGGATCAGAAGAAGAAGGATTAGCCGCCCGGCCCGTGGGAGAACAGCACGTTCGCCGTCTTGGCCTGCGTGGACGCTGCCCACGGCTCGTACGCGCGCGACCGGAAGTGGATGTCGTCGAGACCACCGGCGAGCGCAGGTACGCGGAACTGGTCAGGCAGCCGCCCGCCAGAAGAACTCCAGCTGACTGGCATGTCTCAACTCTGATGACTGACGCTGCCCCCGGCAATGCTGTGGCGAGACAGCTGCACAGCGTCACGGCCTGAGGCAGAGAACCTAGTCCTTCCCAGCCTCCGAAACGTAGGTTCCCCGCTGCGGGATCGTGCGCACCAGCCCCTCGTTTCTGAGTACCTCGACGGACCGCCGCGCAGTCCCTCGCGACACCCCATACCGGCCCGTCAGGTATGACTCTGACGGGAGCGGCTGCCGGGGCACCAGCTCGCCACGTTGGATCTGGCCGCGCAGGATCGCCGCGAGCTGTAGGTACACCGGCTCGGGATCCCACCTGTCAATCTCTTCGGCCATGATCTAGACGTTACTGACCAGCGCAAACGTATGTACCAGTCAGATTCGTCTAATCTCGTTCTAGACGTTCATAGACGTTGAGTACAAGATGCTCTAGCGTAGCTTCATGACATCAGGGCAACCACAGCCTGCCGCGTTGGACCGGCGCACCATCGTGGCCGGGATCTCCGGCTCTCCCTGCTTTGCCCCTCGTTGGCCAATGGGGAGTCGTCTCGAACTTGGCCCGCTGCCCAGCGCTGTTCCATGTGCCCGACTGCACACCAAGGTCATCCTCCAGGAGTGGGACCTTGCACACGTGACGGACGAGGCCGAGCTGATCGTCAGCGAGCTGACCACCAACGCACTGCAAGCCTCCTTGTCTTCCACCGAGACCCACCCCATAGTCCTGCATTTACTGGCAAGCCATGAGTGCCTGATCATCCAGGTCTGGGATGCCTTGCCGACGGCACCAGATCCCCGACCACACGCGTCAGATGCCGAGACCGGACGCGGATTGGAGATCGTCTCCCTCCTTAGCGACCGATGGGGCTTCTACCGTCCTCACGGCGGCGGCAAGACCGTTTGGGCAGCCATCGGTGTATGCCGTCCGAACGAGCGCACCCAGTGATCGCGCCCGATGAACCTCATCTCGAGGGTGCCGCGCGACTGCGTAGGGTTGCGACCGGTCTTGCTGAGATGGGCCTGGCGACGCGTCTGCACCGGACACGGGCCGGGACGGACCTGACCGCGACCCAGCACCTGCCTGGCTATCACGACATCGAAATCATCGCTGACGAAGACGGCTACACCGAACTCCGTTACTGGGCCAGGCTCAATGGCAGGCCGCCCGTCGCTGTGGCCACCATCGCCAGCATCCTGGAAGTGCTCACGGTGTCCCAATCACTGGCCAGTCGCAGAGGGCAACCACCGGGGCTGGTTGCCGGTTACGATGGCGCGGTCACCGAATGTGCGGAAGGCGTTGGCATGACGGGGCCCCACGACCATCTGGCCGAGCAGGGACGAATCTCCGACCAAGCACGCGCGCACCCAGCGGACAACCCTCACGACAACCGAGTGCGCCCAGACGACCTACAGGCCCGCCTGGAACGGTTGCCCCTGAACCACCCCTCGTCCCCTTACCGGGACGACGGTTCTCGCAAACCCCCGCTCCCCGACCTCACCAAGTACGAACTTCCACTCCCCGACGAGTCCGACTCCCCGGCTGACCCAGAGTTAGCCGACGGACCCCGCACTGCCCCCGACGGCTCCTGGGACTGGAAAGCCTCACATCTGACTGCTGAGCAGACCCGTGCTGCCGATGAAGGCCTAGCTCATTGCCGCACAACGGAAGGACGCGATGATGACGGCAACTATGGTGACCGCGGCCTCACTCCCGCTATGCGCCGCATCGAAGCCCAGCTCGATCATGGCAGCCTGGTCGCCGACACAGAGCTCTTCGCCCTTAAGGACCCTGACCGCTACAAAGAGAAAATCGCAAGCCGAATAGCCCTCCAGCCAGACGAA
>CAWDXD010000015.1:0-96867 GCA_963806145.1 uncultured Actinomycetes bacterium | reverse complement strand
GGCTGGCAGAATGCGATTGTGCCTCACGCTCAGCGCGGGCCCTTCCGCGGCCTGCCGCGTGAGGTGCCGATCCTCACCGCCATCTCCTTCACCGTGGCACTCGGGTTCGGCATCGTCGCCCCGGACATCCCGGCGTTCGCCCGCCACTTCGGCGTCAGCACGGCCGCGGCCGCGAGCGTGGTGAGCGCGTTCGCCCTCATGCGCATAGTGGGAGCGCTGCCCGCCGGCCGCCTGGCGGACCGGTTCGGCCAGCCCGCGGTGATGGCGACGGGCATCGCGATCGTCGCGGTGAGCAGCATCGTGGCCGGGTTCTCCAACTCGTTCGCGGAGCTCATCATCCTGCGCGGTACCGGCGGGCTCGGCTCGGCGATGTTCGGTGTCAGCGGCCAGACTCTGCTGCTGGTCAGCGTGCCGAACGAGCAGCGAGGCCGGGCGAGCGGGCTGTTCGCCGGCGGCTTCCTGCTCGGCGGGATCAGCGGGCCGGCGGTCGGCGGGGTCATCGCCGCCTGGTCGGAGCGGGCGCCGTTCATCATCTACGGCTGCATGCTCATCATCCCGGCGGTCATCGCGGGGGCCGTGCTGCACGACCGGTCGCGGCAGCGGCCAGAATCCTCGCACCGGCCGCGCCGCGCCGCCGCCGAGATCGCCGGTGCGCTGCGGGACCGGGCCTACCGTGCCGCCGCCGCGGCGAACCTTGGTGACGGCTTTGCCGTCATCGGGGTACGCAGTGCCATCGTGCCGCTGTTCGTCCGCGACGTCCTGCACAGGTCCGCCGTCTGGACCGGCGTCGGCTTCCTCGTCGTCGCCGCGCTCAACGCCGGTGCGCTTCTTCCTGCCGGGCGCCTTGCCGACCGGCTGGGCCGGCGCCCGGTGATAGTGGCCGGATGCTTCACTTCCGCGATTTCCCTGGTCATGCTGGCGCTGTTGCCCGGGCTCAGCGGGTATCTCATCGCATTGGCCGTGCTCGGCCTCGGATCCGGGCTCCTCGATGTCGGGCCTGCCGCCATGCTCGGCGACATTCTCAAGGGCGAGGGCGGCACGGTTGTCGCCACCTACCAGATGGCTGGTGACATCGGTGCGGTCGCCGGGCCGGTGACCGCCGGTTACCTTGTGGACGCCGCGTCCTACGGCGCGGCCTTCGGAGTCGCGGCCGGCGTCCTCGGCCTGGCCGCTGTGCTCGGCCTCTTCGCGCCCGAGACCCGCTGGCGCGACCGGCCGATCGACCCTGGCCTGCTGGCCCGCCGGCCGGCCTGACCGGGCTCACGCCCCGCCCGGTCAGCCCCGGGCCCGGCCCGCCCGGACCCACGCCATCTCCGCACACCAGGTCATCACCTGGTGCTGCGTTCGGTTGCCCACCGCGGCGGCTCAACTGCATGACGGGCGGTTCGGCACTCTGTCCGTAAGGATGGCGCCATTATTCTCATTACTTTGTAGGATTCTCCAGAATCTATTGCCCTTGGAGGATTTACCGGGCGTATTCGCGAGCACTATTCAAGGTTGTATCAAGCCCACCTCATGAGCGGCCCAAGAGGGGACAACTGATGCCTGCCCACAAAGTACTGACCACGTCGGTACTATCTGTAGCCGCCGCCACCACGATGCTCGTCAGCGGCGTGAGCAGCGCGGCAACGATTGCACCAGGACATGGCAACCGCGAGCTGGTGCCCAGCACCGCGCCGGTCGCCGGGCAGGACGCCGGGCTGCGGGCGGCGCCGCTCACCAGCCGGGTGCGCGTGAGCGTATTCATCGGACGCGACCGGGCGGGCCTGGCTGCGGCGGCGACGGCCATTTCCAATCCGCGGAGCCCGCGGTATGAGCACTACCTCAGCCCGGCGCAGGTCCAGGCCGCGTTCGGGGCCACCGCCGCCCAGCAGCGCGCGGTCAGCACCTGGCTGGCCGGATCCGGCCTGGCCGTGACCCACCGCGACCCGTTTGTCGTCTCCGCGTCCGGGACCGCCGCCCAGGCCGAGGCGGCGGTGCAGGCGACGCTCGAACAGAGCCACCCGCGCGGCGGCGTCGCCCAGGTGGTATCCGGCACCGCGATGTCCGTGCCGGCCTCGCTCGGCGGCACGGTCAACACGATCCGGGTGAGCCCGGCCAGCATCCCGATGGGCCAGCACGAGCAACTGAAGGCGAGCGACACCGCGGCACCCGGGTCCGGGGCGGCGTTCACGGTCAAGCAGGAATGCTCGGTCTATTACGGGCAGAAGAAGGCGAGCACGCTGCCCGCCGCCTTCGGCAAGACCCTGTCCTTCGCGCCGTGCGGGTACCTGCCCCAGCAGTTGCGGAGCGCGTACGGCGCGACCCGGTCCGGTCTCACCGGGCAGGGCGTGAGCGTGGCGATCCTCAGTGAGGACAACGACTCGACCGCGCTCAGCGACGCCAACCGCTGGGCCAGGGACCGCCACTTCCCGCCGTTCAAGCCGGGACAGTTCCTGGCCAACATCGCCTCGCACGGCGTGCCCAACGGCGTCGGCGACATCGAGAGCGCCCTGGACGTCGAGTCGGTGCACGGCATGGCCCCGGCCGCCCGGGTCAACTACGTCGTCGGGAACGGCAGCATCACCGGGGACCGGCTGCTCGACGCGCTCGACACCGTGGTGACCTACCGGATCGCGACGGTCGTGTCCAGTTCCTGGTTCGAGGGCTACATGCCGGTGTCCATGAGCATGATCACCGCCTGGGAAGGCGTGCTGCAGCGGGCCACGGTCGAGGGCATCGGGGTCAACTTCGCCACCGGTGATTTCGGCGACGAGACGCCGCTGCAGTACCCGGGCAGCGACCCGTGGATCACCCTGGTCGGCGGCACGAGCATCGCCGTCGGCAAGCAGGGCAACGCTCTCTGGGAGGCCGGATGGGAGTCCGACGAGGCCGCCCTCAGCAAGAACGGCCAGTCCTGGAAGCCGGCCCCGCCGGGAGTGTTCAGCGAGGGCAGCACCGGCGGTGTCTCCAAGACCTTCCCCGAGCCCTTCTACCAGCAGGGCGTCGCGTCCCGCAACATCCGCAACGGCGTGCCGATGCGGGTCGTGCCTGACATCTCCGACCTGGGCGACTGGAACCTCGGTTACCAGATCGGGGTGTCGATACCCATCGGGCATCACAAGATCAAGTACTTCAACCAGATGAACGGCGGCACCAGCCTGTCCTCGCCGATGTTCACCGGGTTCGAGGCCGACCTGATCCAGGGCCGTGGCGGCATCTCGCTGGGGTTCGCCAACCCCGCGCTGTACAACTACGCCAACACGCCAACCTTCAACGACATCACCGGGAACCCGCAGGGGCAGGGGGTGACCGAGGCCACCGTGTCCGGCATCGGCTACGGCGAGCCGCCGTTCCTTTCGGTGATGGGCCAGTGCGGCGACACCCGCCACCTGGCCTGCGGCGTGGGTTACGACACCGTGACCGGGCTCGGTAGCCCCGGCCGGGCGTTCTTCAAGTCGTTCGGCTCCAAGCCGAAGTGAGCAGAACCCGGCGGTGACCTGGCCGGCCACCGCCGCTGGGCAGTCACGGGGCCCGCAACGGGCCAGGTTGCGGGCCCCGTCCCGTCCTCGCTGTCAGTCGTGGCGTGCGGCCGGCGGGCCGGGAGCCTGAGCGCCGCCGGCGCTTGACTGGATCTGGACATTGATGTGGCCTAGGTTCGATTCGAGGATCTGCCACGGGGCGGGAAGAAGATCGAAATGCGGATTCACGCACGGACCTGTGTTGCTGCTGCCTGCACCCTGGCATTGGCCGCCATGTCCGGCTGCGCATCCAGCGTTTCCGCCTCGCCCGGCGCGGCTTCGTCAGGTCATCCGGGTTCGGGCCCGGCCCTGGGGCCGGGCTGGGTCACGACCTGGGCCGCCAGCCCGCAGGCCCCCACTCCGCTGTTCCCGAACCCGGGGAACGCGGGATTCAGCAACCAGACGGTGCGCAACATCGTGTTCACCAGCGTGGGGGGCAACCAGATCCGGATCCGGCTGAGCAACACGTTCGGCAAGCGCGCCGTGACCGTCGGCCGCGTCAGCGTCGGCATCCCGTTCACCGGCGCCCAGCTGGTGCCCGGCACCACGCACCCGGTGACCTTCGGCGGGCGGGCCTCGGCGACCATACCCCTCGGCGGTGAGGTCGTGAGCGACCCCGTGCCGCTGAAGGTGGCCCCGCTGGAACAACTGGCCGTCAGCCTGTACCTGCCAACGGCGACCAGCCGGGCCACCTACCACCGCACCGCGCAGCAGACCGGTTACATCGCCTCCGGCGATCAGGCCAGCGCCACGGCCGGAACCGCCTACACGACGACCGACACGTCCTGGTACTTCCTCGACGGGGTGCTGGCACAAAACACCGCAGCGGCCGGCACGGTGGTGGCCTTCGGTGACTCCATCACCGACGGATACCAGTCGCAGACGGGTGCCAATGCGTGCTGGCCGAACTACCTGGCCCGGCGACTCGACGCCGCCATGGGCGCGCAGGCCCCCGCGGTGGCGGACGAGGGCCTCAGCGGGAACCGCATCCTGCGCAACTCGCCCCGCTTCGGCGTCAACGCCGTGGCCCGTTTCCAGCGGGACGTGCTGTCCCAGCCCGGGGTGAAGGACGTCATCGTGCTGGAGGGCATCAACGACATCGGGTTCAGCGCGAACCCGGCGCAGATCGAAGCCGGGTACCGGCAGATGATCAACATGGCGCACGCGGCCGGCCTGAAGATCTTCGGCGCCACGCTCACCCCGTTCAAGGGGGCTGCTCACTGGTCACCAGCGGGCGAAGCCAAGAGGGAGGCGGTCAACAACTGGATCCGGACCAGTCACACCTTTGACGGGGTGATCGACTTCGCCAAGGCCGTCCAGGACCGGTTCAACCCGCTGTACATCAACCCGGCTTACAACAGCGGCGACAACCAGCACCCGAACGACGCTGGTTACGAGGCTATGGCCAACGCCATCAACCTGGCGCCGCTGAACAGTTGAGCACCGGAGTCGGCGCCGCGCCGCTCGGTGCCTGTGGTGCGCGCCGTGCCGGGCCGCCTGGCCCTAAGGTGGCGCCATGGCCCCGAACCTGTTGTGCGCGATCGGCGTGCCCAACGTGGGCACGTTCGGCGACCCGTCGCTCCTGGTGGAGCTTGCCGTGGCGGCCGAGGAGCACGGCTGGGACGGGTTCTTCGTGTGGGACCACCAGCTCTACTGGGATCCGCAGTGGGCGGTCGCGGACCCGGTGGTGGTGATCGCCGCGGTGGCGGCGCGGACCGCCCGGGTCAGGCTCGGCATCCTGGTGAACGTGCTGGCCCGGCGCCGCGTGGGCAAGGTGGCACGGGAGTCGGTGACGCTGGACCACTTGTCGCGGGGACGGCTCATCTTCGGGGCCGGGCTGGGCTCGCGGACGGAGGAGTTCACCGCGTTCGGTGAGCCCGGTGACGCGAAGGAACGGGCTGCCCGGCTGGACGAGTCTCTGGAGTTGCTGGACGCCCTATGGACCGGGGAGCCGGTCACCTTCCGCGGCGAGCACCTCACCGCCACCGAGGTGACCATGGTGCCACGCCCGGTGCAGCAGCCCCGGATCCCGGTCTGGTGCGCCGGCCGGTGGCCGAACAAGGCACCGTTCCGCCGCGCCGCCCGATGGGACGGGGTCATGCCCACCGACACCAGCTACGGGCTCGGCCAGACCATGCCGCCGGACGACCTCCGCGCGGTCATCCGGTACACGCTGGAGCACCGCACCACAGGGGGGCCGTTCGACGTCGCGCTGGAGGGACGCACCGACGGCGCCGCGCCCGACCGCGGCGGCCGGCACGTGGTCCCGTATGCCGAGGCGGGACTGACCTGGTGGATCGAGGCGCTCGGCTGGTGGCGGGGCACCCCGCAGGACGCGCTGGCCCGGATCCGCCAGGGACCGCCGGTGCTGCCCGGTTCCTAGCAGGGGCTCAAGTACTACGGGGCAGGCGCCGCCAGGCCGTGCTGATAGGCGAACCTGACGGCCTGGGCGCGGTCGCGGGCGCCTGTCTTGGCGAAAATCCGGTTGATGTGAGTCTTGACCGTGGCGTTGCTCAGATAGAGACGCTGGGCAATCTCGGCGTTGCTCAGGCCCGAGGCGAGGAGCGTGAGCACCTCGGCCTCGCGGGAGGTGAGCCCCGCAGGCGGTGGCCCGCCGTGGGCGGCCTGATCCGGGGCCGGACCAGGAGCCGGTCCCCGGCCGGTAACCGTGGCCACGAGGCGGGCCTGAACAGCCGGGTCGAGATGGGTCTGGCCGGCGTGCACCGCGCGGACGGCCGCCTCGATCTGCTCGGCACTGGCGTCCTTGGTGAGGTAGCCGAGCGCGCCCGCGCGGAGCGCGGCCAGGATCGCGCCCTCGTCCGCGTAGGTGGTCAGCACCAGCACCTGGGTGCCCGGCAGGCGCTGGCGCACCTCGGCCGTCGCGGCGGCGCCGTCGACTCCCGGCATGCGCAGGTCCATCAGAATCACATCGGGACGGTGTTCCTCGGCGAGCCGCACCGCCTCCGCCCCGTCGCTGGCCAGGCCCACGATCTCGACCCCGTCGATGAGCGAGACCAGCATGCTCAGCCCGTCGCGCACCACGCGCTGATCGTCGGCGATCAGGACGCGGATCCGGCCCGGCGGGGCAGTAGTCACCCGGGGACCTCCAGTTCGACGAGCCACCCGTCAGCGGTAGGCCCGGCGCGCACGGTGCCGCCCGCCCGCGTGGCCCGCTCTCGCATCGCCGTGAGCCCGTGCCCGCCACCGGCATCGGTGAGCAGCGGGTTCCCGCCGGGAACGGCTCCGCCCGCCCCGGGCGCGGGTTCGCCGGCCGTCCCAGGCACATCCGGTGCCGCCGTCCCTGGTGACCCAGTCGGCTGGACGTGATCCGCGACCGCGAGAATCGTCCGGCCCAGTGCATAGCGCACGGTCACGGCCACCGAGGTGCCCGGCGCATAGCGGGTGACGTTGGTGAGGGCCTCCTGGGCGCCGCGGAACAGGGCCAGGCTCGCGTCGGCGGGCAGTGGGCGGGGGGTTCCGTCGATGCGCAGGGTCGCCTCCGCGCCGGTGTCCCGGCGGAAGTCTTCGACGAGGGTGCCAACCTGATCCACCGTGGGCAGTCGGTCGCCCCGCAGTGCACCAACGGCCTGCCGTGCGTCGGCGAGCCCTTCCCTGGCCAGGTCCGCCGACCGCTGCAGCGCGCCGCGCAGCGCGTCGCTGGCAGCCTCACGGTCGGCGAGCTTCCGGGCGCCCTGGAGCTGGATCGCCAGGCCGGACAGGGCGTGTGCGAGCACGTCGTGGAGTTCACCCGCGATGCGGCTGCGCTCGGCGAGTGCCGCCGCGGCTGCCTCTGCCTCGCGGGCGTCCTGCAACTCAGCCATCAGCAGTTCGGTGCGGTCCTGGCTCTCCCGCCCGCGCCGGATGAACTGGCCGGTCACCGCCAGCAGCAGGCACAACAGCGTCGCGGCGAGGGCGGACTGCGCGGCGGGCTGCTGGGTCAGCGCGATCGTCACGGCGAGGGCGCCCGTGATCAGCACGGTAGCCACGATGGCGGGCCGCAGCGGGAGCCGCACCGCGGCGATCCAGACGCCAACGCTCGCCGCTATCTCGGCTGGCCCGTGCGGCTGCAACGCCGCCAGGACCACCCCGCACCCGCCGATGAGCCCGATCAGCAGGACCTGGAACAGATAGCCTCGCCGGGCCCAGGCGACTGCCACCGTCGCGGCGACCGCTACCGCGTAGCCGGTCAGGGCGAGGCTCACTCCTAGCCGGGCGCCGGACAGGCCCGGGGCGGGATGGCTGTTCAGCCCGGCCGTGACGACGATCGCGATGAGCGCCCAGCCCACCGGCCGGAGCAACTGGCGCTGGCGGTCTACCCGCTCGCGTGCACGCGAGCGTGCCGCGCTCACCCGGGCCGACGCGGGAAGGTTCTCGGTGCCATCCAGCGGAGGCGGCCCGGATGGCCGGCTGGCATGGATCAGGCCCGCCGCGGCCAGCCGTGCCTTCATGGACACAGTCTGGCGTGCGGCGGGCATGGATACCAGGTCAGGCATGGTAGCGGGTTAGGCACCGGTGCCGGCCCGGGCGGCCGCCGGAGCCGGAGCGGCGAGGGCGGCCGGAGCGGCGAGGGCGGCCGGAGCGGTGGTCAGGCGGCGGCCGCGGACGTAGATCACGACCAGCCGGGTCAGGACGTCGGCAAGCGCCATCATGATCAGCGCGGCGACCCAGGCGGCCGAGCCGGTGATCTGGTGCGCGATGCTGAACCGGGCGATCGCCGGGCCCGCGCCGTTGCCGGCGGCGACGGCGAAGGCCATCCTGGCGCCGACGCCGGTGATCCACAGGCTGGCGGCGAGCCACCCGGCACGGCCCAGGGCACGGCCGTCGGAGCCGCGCCGCAGCTTGGTGGTCAGCCCGGCCACGGCGCCCATGGTCGCGCCGGCCGCGACACAGGCCAGTTCGAGCACGATGTCGTTGCCCCCACCGGGCACCGAGTGCAGGAACAGCACGGCGGCGGCGCCGACGGCCAGCACCGGGCCGGCCAGCGAGCGGAGGTCGAGCGGGTGCTCACGGATCTGGCGGATGACCATGAGCACGAGGACTGCGTTGATCACGTACATGGTGGTGTTATTCATGCCGCCAGCGTGCCCCGCGGCCTGGTGGCCTAGCGTCGGCCCACGGGTGGGACTGCGGGTTGACAACCTGGTCAACCCACGGGTTGACCAGGCGCGCCTTACCGGCCGGCCGGCGCTCCGGCGGTAGCCGCCACGGCCGGGTCCACGCCGAACCAGGGCAGGCACGGCTCCAGCCCGGACACCCGCACCCGCAACGGCCGGCGGGCCTGCCAGGTCGCGCGGTCGAGCAGGAGCCGCTGCGCGTTGATCGCCTGGCCGCGCACCACGAAATGCTCGATGCCGTCATCGGCGTAACCGAGCTTGCGTGACACGCCCAGCGAGGCCGCGTTGTCGCTGTGCGCGGTGGACCGGGCGTACTGCGCATGCAGGTCGTCGAAGGCCAGCGACAGCACGGCCGCCCGCATCTCCGTGCCGATGCCGCGCCCCTGGTAGCGGCGGCCGATCCAGGACCCGGTGTGCACCTCGCGGAGGATCGCGAAGTCGGCCGCCTTCAGGGCCTGGGCACCGACGATGTCGCCCTGGTGCACGACCGCGAAGCTGAGTTCCCAGTTCGCCGGTTCCCAGGAGGCCCATTGCGACCAGAAGAAGCGCAGCGAGCTGGCGGGCAGTTCGGCGGCGGCCACATCGGTCCACGCGGCGCTGAACGGCTGGACCTGCGGGTCGTGCACGCCGGCCGCCGCGAGCGTGACGAGTGCGTCCAGGTCCTCCAGGCTGGGCCAGCGCAGCTCCAGCCGCGGCGTGCGCAGCCGCAGGCGGGTGAGCGGCCAGTGCGGCGATGTCATGAAAAAGATTCTGGGCGGGTACCGCTGCGCCTGGCAAAGGGATAACCGCGCAGCGGGATAACCGCGGGCCGGTCAGGCCGGGCAGCTCTCGTGCACCCAGGCGCCGCTGGCCCGCCGCCGGGCGTCCTGGCCAGCCGCGATCGGCTCGCCGCAGCGGCCGCAGCGGCTCCCGGCGACCCGTGCCGGTGTGCCGCTCAGCGCCTGCGCCCGGGCGTCCTGCCCCGGATCGAGCCCGATGGGGCGGGAGTCGGTCACCGGGAAGCTGGCCCCCCCGGGACAGAAATGGCTGAGGTGCGCCTCGCGCACCCGCTCCTCGATCTCCATGTGCACCCCCCATCCAGTCTGCCATCCTCCGTCCGGCACCCGGCCGGGTCCGGGCGCCGGACGGGGACGTCATGCGGCGGCGGGCGCCATGGCCAGGCCCGCCGCGGCGCGGAAGGAGTCCAGGACCAGTTCCGCGGCCACCGGATGGTCGCCGATCGGCGCGCTGACCCAGCGGCCCGCGCCGAGCCGGAGCCGGTCGTGGAACAGGCCGGGGGCCAGCAGGTAGCTGGCCACCGCGACCGGCTGACCGGTCAGGTCGGCCAGGAACGACACGGCTTCGTCGACCGTCGGGCGGGCGGCCGACGCGAACGCGGCGACCACGGGGGCACGCCGGTGCGCCGCCAGCATCGCCGCCTGCCGCCTGACGTCCGCCAGCGCCCGCAGGTCACGCGACCCGGCGGCCGCGAGCACGACCGGGGCCCGTCCGGGCGCTCCGGCCTCGGCCAGCCGGTCCGCCAGCGGGCGCACCAGCCGCGGGCCGGGCCCGAGCGGAGCCGCCACGGTCACCCCGGCGGCGCGTGCCGCCCCGGTGATGTCGGAACTCAGGTGATACCCGCTGGAAAGCAGCAGCGGGACCACGACCACCCCGTCCGCGCCGGCGTGCGCCACCGCATCGTGCAGGCCTTCCGCCAGTGACGGCGCCGCATTCTGAACGAAGGCCGCGGCGACTCGTGCCCCGCCCGCGAGCGTGGCCACCCGCCCGGTGAGGGACAGGACGCATTCCTGCGCGGCCGGATCCCGGCTGCCATGCGCGACGGCCAGCAGCACGCGGCTCATGACGAGCCCTGACCCGCGGGTACCACGCCGACGAACCGGAGCTGGAACGCCCGGGCGCAGGAGGCGCACCGCCACGAGCCGCCCTCCGGGGCGTCGGGCCGCAGGTCGGTGTCCCCGCAGTAAGGGCAGTAGAACGGCACCTGACGCTCGCCGCCGCTTTCGCTCATTGCAGGAGCCCGTCGTCGGCGCGGCGGGCCCAGGTGGAGAACTGCTCGCCCTCGGTGCGGCCGGCCAGGTAGTTGCGCAGCACCCGCTCCACGTAGTCGGGCAGCGCGTCGGCGGTCACCTTCAGGCCGCGCAGCTTCCGGCCGAACGCCGGGTCCGTGCCGAGCGATCCCCCCAGGTGCACCTGGAATCCCTCGCCGCCGTCCACGATGGAGCCCTTGAGCCCGATGTCGGCGATCTGGAAGCGGGCACAGGAGTTCGGGCAGCCGTTGATGTTGATGCTGATCGGGGTGTCGAAACCGGGCAGCCGCCGGTCCAGCTCGGCGTACAGGTCCATGGCGCGCTGCTTGGTCTCGACGATCGCCAGCTTGCAGAACTCGATGCCGGTGCAGGCCATCGTGCCGCGGCGGAACGCCGACGGGTTCACCTGGAGGTCGCGCCCGGCCAGTTCCTCGGTCAGTTCGGCGACCCGGTCGCCGGGCACGTCGAGGATCAGCAGCTTCTGCGTGGTGGTGGTCCGGATGGTGCCGGAGCCGTACGCCTCGGCCAGGTCGGCGACCTGCCAGAGCTGGGTGCCCGAGGTGCGGCCCACGTTCGGCGCCACGCCCAGGTAGAACAGCCCGTCCCGCTGCCGGTGCACGCCGACGTGGTCACGCGCTCCGGGCGGCGGGGCCGGCGGCTCGGGCCCGTCGGGCAGCGCCCCGCCGAGGTACTCCTTTTCCAGCACCTCCCGGAACCGCTCCGCGCCCCAGTCGGCGACCAGGAACTTCAACCGTGCCCTGCTGCGCAGCCGCCGGTAACCGTAGTCGCGGAAGAGGCCGGTGACACCGCTCCACACCTCCGGGACGCGGTCCGGGGACACGAACACGCCGAGGCGCCGGGCGAGCATCGGGTTGGTGGACAGGCCGCCGCCCACCCACAGGTCGAAGCCCGGGGTGCCGTCGGGGCCGGTGACACCGACGAAAGAGATGTCGTTGATCTCGTGCGCGGTGCACTGGGCGGCGCATCCGCTGATCGCGGTCTTGAACTTGCGCGGCAGGTTGGTGAACTCAGGATTGCCCGCGGCCACCGCCTCGGTGGCGCGCAGTACCGCGCTCGCGTCGATGATCTCGTCGGCACAGATACCGGCGACCGGGCAGCCCAGGATGTTGCGGGGCACGTCGCCGCAGGCCTGGAGGCTGGACAGGCCTGCGCCTTCGAGCCGCTCCCAGATCTGCGGCACGTCCTCGATCCGGATCCAGTGGAACTGGACGTTCTGCCGGTCGGTGATGTCGGCGAGGTCCCGCCCGTACTCCTTGGCGATACCGGCCACGGTGCGCAACTGCTCCGCGGAAAGCTGGCCGCCCGGGATGCGGACGCGCATCATGAAGAACGCGTCCTCGATCTCGGCGTCCTCCAGCGCTCCGGTCTTGCCCCCGCCGATCCCCGGGCGGCGCTGGGTGTACAGGCCCCACCAGCGGAACCTGCCGCGCAGGTCGAGCGGGTCGATCGAGTCGAAACCCTGGTGGGCGTAGCGCGTGACGATCCGCTGGCGGACGTTGAGCCCGTCGTCGTCCTTCTTGAACCGCTCGGCCGCATTCAGCGGCTCAAGATGACCGTGGGCCCATTGGCCCTGGCCACGATGGGTCCGGGATGGCATGTTTCCTTTCCTTCTGCTGCGGAGCGGGCCGCGCGCGAGCAGGCACTCAGGCGCGAGCGGGAGCTGAGGTTCAGCAGCAGAAGGGACAGATGGCGCTGGAGACCCGGAGCAGGTCAACGTGACGACGGCACACCAGAGGCACCCAACTGGGTACGCCTACGGGGCGGGTCACGGGTACAGCCTCCTCGCCTGCCAGCCGGCCGAAGCCGCGATGACGAGCACGTCATGCCTCGTCCCTGCAAGTGTAACTGGCGCCACGACCAGGGCAAAGGTGATATTTCCGGCGCAAACTCGCTGCTCAGCGCCCGCTCCCCGGGGCCGGTGTGGTTGCCGAGAGGTACAAGTGGCGGTAGAGAATGTGGTAGCAGCGCAGAACGGAGAGGCAGCCATGGGACTCATGGACCGGGTGAAGGAGCAGGCGGCGATGGCCGCGCAGCGGGCCACTCAGGCGACCCAGGAGGCGGCTCAGCAGGGCAAGGCCAAGCTGGACCAGGCCCAGGCGAAGCGCCGCGCAGACGCCATGTTCCGTGACCTCGGTGCGGCCGTCTACGCCGAGCGGACCGGCCGGGGCGGGACGGACACCGCCGATAAGATCGAGCGGCTGGTGACGGCCCTGCAGCAGCAGGAGGCCGAGCAGGGGCTCGGTGACACCGACGGGCCGCCGCCGGCCTGAGCCTGACGTAGCGCGAAACGGGGGGGCCGCCCGCGCCTGCGGCGGGAGGCCCCCCCGTTACCGTGCCCGGGGCCGGCTACCCGACGCCGGTGCCGGAGATCGGGACCTCCAGCGAATGGCTGCCCTGGAAGTCTCGCCAGGTGACCTTGTACAGGCCGTGGAACGGGCCTGCCTTACGCGGCGTGAAGATGATCGGGATGGTCAGGTCTTCGGTGGCGGCCACCGGCAGGTTCTTGACGATGCTGAACTGCGCACGGAACGGCGTGCCCTGGGTGGCCCCGCCCGACATGAGCGCGCGCTGGTTGCCCTGGTTGGTGATGTCGACCCAGACCTTTGCGGTGTGGCCGGCCCGGACTGACCCGAAGTTCACCCGCGATGGCACCGCGGCGAACTTGGTGACCGGCTTCAGGCCGGTGCCGGACAGCGTCACCGTGACGGTCTGGCCCGTGTTGGTGGTCACGCTGAACGAGCCGGGGGCGGCGCCGACCAGTGTCGGGGAGTACTCCACCTGAACCGGGATCGCGGCACCGGGCTTGATGACGGTGCCCACTGCAGGCAGGCCAGCGGCCGTGTACTGGCCGGTGGGGGCCTTGACCGAGGTCACCCGCGCGGAGGCGTCGCCGCCGTTGACGATGCTGGTGGCCGCCCAGGAGCTGAGCCCGACCGGAACGTTCGAAATCACGCGGTTGTCGTCAAACACCAGCGCGAGGTGAGTGGCGCTGGCGTAGAGCCCGGTGCGGATGCCGTCGCCGACGAGGGGCACGGAGACCGTCCCGGATGGTCCCGCGCTTGTGGCGAAGGAGACCGCGCCGGTAGTGCCGCCCACCGCGCCCGGTGCGAACTTCACCTGTGCCCGCAGCATGTCGCCCGCGTGCAGGGTGACCGGGAACGTCGCCGTCGCCGTGCCGCCGCCGTGGCGGGTCACGGTCACCTTGCTGATGGTGAATGGGTCCGGCGTGGTCACCGCGCTCAGCGAGGCGCCGGTCACCGTCACGGTCCTGGTCGCGGTGATGGTGGCGGCGGCGGTGTTGGCCGAGTGCACCGCGGTGTCGGCGAAGGTGGCCGTCCCGCCGCTCTTCATCGCCGCGCCGCTGGTGATGCCGAACCCGTAGACGTTGCCGTCCCTGGTGCCCACGTACACCATGCCGTTGCCGGTGGCGGCCATCGTGAACTTGCTGGACGTGCCGATGGCGCCGGTCCAGATCTCGTGCATCTTGATCCCGCCGCCCGCCTTCGGCTGCGGTGTCGCGTCGAACGCGCCGAGCCAGGAGTTCAGGCCGTCCCCGTTGGTGTCGGGGCTGTCGGCCACCCACAAGATCGCGGAGTTCGGGTCGGTGCCGTTCGAGGTCACCACCGGGGAGCCGGAGCCGTATCCGAAGGGGAAGGTGCTGTTGGCCTGGTCAGTCAGGGTTGGCTCGTCGCTGCCGTTGACACCGAACTTGAAGGCGCGCAGGTAGTCGTTCTGGCCGATGTAGTAGAGGTAGTCGCTGGAGCTGGCGGCGTTGCCGGCGGTCAGCGTCGTCGTGTCGCCGAAGATCCCGGGGTGGCCCCACAGGCCGGCCAGGTGGCCGATCTCGAAGAGGTCCGCATCCCCGCCGGCGGAGCTCTGCTGGCGGCCGCCGAGGCTGTCGCGGTTGAGCAGGTACAGCCGTCCGTACTTGCCCGCCTGGGCGACGACGTCCGGATAGGTGGTCGTGCCGAACGGCAGCCCGACCGGACCGCCGGCGCCGAAGTCATGGTCGCCGGCGTCGAGCTTGGGCGCGTTCGACGGGCTGAAGAAGTCCGCCGCCTTCAGCGACCCGTCGGACTGCGGCCGCACCTGGACCGTGGAATCCCCGAGCTGGCCCGGTGGCTTGCTGGCGGGGGCCTTGACCGGGGACACGCCGTTGCCTGAGGTGAAGAAGATCCGCCCGGGCCCGTCGGACATCAGCCCGCCGTCGGCTTGCCAGATACCGGCCTGGTCGTCGCTCACCCCGGCCTCATCGGTCCACAAGGTGGTGGCATGGGTGGAGGTGTTCACGCCGGCCACGTAGCCGGCGTAGGGCTGGTGATCGCAATGTGCCGCGAACCCCGCATACACCCAGCCGTTCATCAGCAGCAGGCCGGGCCGCTGGTCCTGCGGCAGGGGGCTGAACGTCAGGTGCGGGTCGTTGGTCGGCTTGCCGACGACCCGCTGCTTGAACGTGATCGCCCCGGTGCTGACGTTCAGCCCGAACAGGTGCCATTGCCAGCTGATCTCATGCACCAGCGCCATCTCGTACACGGTCCCGGTCGAGGGGTCGTAGACGCCCGTGGAGGTCACCCCGATGTTGGGGACGAGGTCCTGACAGGTGGTGATGTGGTAAGGCGTGCCGAGTGAGGTGCTCCACAAGATCGCACCGGTCGTCGCGTTCAGCCCGTAGACCCAGTCGTTCTCGGTTGACACAACCAGGGTGTTGCCGATGATCAGCGGCTGCGAGTACACCTCGCCGTTGACCGTGGTCTTGAAGACCTGGCCGAATTGCCCGCCGCCCACGGCGGCCTGGGTCAGGGCCGGCTCATTCGGATCCCACCCGTCGCGCAGGTCATTCTGCGAGGCGGTGGTCTCATCACCGGCCGGCCCGGACCCCGGGGCGGCCGGTGCCGCGTGATGGTGCCGGCCGGCGTGCGCGGCCGCTGCGCCAGCCGGTCCCACGGAGGCGACGGCGGTAAGCCCGGCGGCGACGGCCGTCACCGCCAGGATCGTGACTGATTTGCGCGCGCCCAGCGCGGTGCGGGCGCGTGCAGGGATGACCCGTTTCCCGAGCGATGCCATCGGATTCCCCTCTAGGCACGCGACACGTGCGCCACGCCCAGCGGGAAGCCGGCCTTCTTTGTCATGACTTCGGCGGACAAAGAGCGTGAAGCCCCTCGTTATCGGCCTGTGGCCAGGTGTCGGATGTAGGGCGACCCTAAGACAACGATCTACCTGCTGTTGGCGATTCGGTCAGATTGGTTGCCGTGCCCGCTCCGGGTGCCCGGACGAGGCCCGGGGTCAGCTGCCGGGAGCAGGGTCGCGGGGCAGGCCGAGGAGCCGCTCGCCGATGATGTTGAGCTGGACGTCGGTGGTGCCGCCGCCGATCGTCAGCGCCCGGGTGAACAGCACGGCGCGGGACCAGCGGGTGCCGTAGACGGCGCCCTCCGCACCGGACAGGGCCCAGCACTCCTCGGCGATCCGCTGCGCGTAGCGCATGCCCAGGACCTTGCGGACGCTGCCGGTGGCGCCGGGCTCGGTGCCGGACAGCCGCTTGAGCGTCGCCCGGACGCCGAGCAGGTCGATCGCGTGCCCCTCGCTGACCAGGTGCCCGGTGCGTTCCAGTAGCGCCGCGTCCGCGGGCTCGGGCAGCGCGGCCACGACCTCCAGCAGGTCGGCGGCGCCGCAGCCGAACGTCCACGACTGCGACAGCGACACCCGCTCGTTGGCCAGCGTGGTGCGGGCCACCTTCCAGCCGCCGTTCACCTCGCCCACGACCAGGTCGTCGGGCACGAACACGTCGTCGAGGAAAACCTCGTTGAACAGCGAGTCCCCGGTCATCTCCTTCAGCGGCCGGACGGTGATCCCCGGCGAGGCCATGTCGACGAGGAAGTAGCTGATCCCGTCGTGGCGGGGCGCGTCCGGATCGGTGCGGGCGATGCAGATCGCCCAGGCGGCGTGCTTGGCCAGCGACGTCCACACCTTCTGCCCGGACAGCCGCCACCCCCCGCCTGCCTCCCCGTTTCCCTCCACTCGCACCGCCCGGGTGGTCAGGCCGGCCAGGTCCGAGCCCGCCCCGGGCTCGCTGAACAACTGGCACCAGACGGTCTCCCCGGACAGGGTGTCCGGGAGGAACCGCTGCTGCTGCCCGGCGGTCCCGTACTGCACCAGGGCCGGCACGACCCAGGCGCCGATGCCCAGCCCGGGCGGGCGCAGCCCGGCGCCGCGCAGTTCCTCGGCGATGACCAGTTGCTGCAGCGGGCTCGCGTCCCTGCCCCACGGCGCCGGCAGGTGCGGGGTGACCCAGCCGCCGGCCGCCAGCAGCCGTGCCTGCTCGGCCTTGGGCGCGGCGGCGATGGCCGCGAGTTCCGCCTTGACACCGGCCCGCACGGCGGCGGCCTCGTCGGGCAGTTCCACCGACAGCGGCCGGGTGGCGCCGCCGAGGGCGAGGCGGGCGACCTGGCTGGCCCAGGCGGCCGAACTGCCCGCGAGCGCGCGCAGCGACAGGGCCCGGCGGTAGTACAGGTGGGCGTCGTGCTCCCAGGTGTAGCCGATCCCGCCGAGCACCTGGATGCACTCGTGGGCACAGGTGACCGCCGCGTCGATGGCGACGGTGGCGGCGGCCCCGGCCGCGAAGTCGCGGCCGGCATCCTCGGCCGGCTCCGTCCCGGCCGGTTCCGCCCAGGCCCGCGCCGCGTCCCAGGCCACCGCGGCGGCCTGCTCGGATGCGGTGAGCATCCACGCACAGCGGTGCTTGACCGCCTGGAACTGGCCGATCGGCCGGCCGAACTGGTGGCGGATCTTCGCGTAGGAGGCGGCTGTGTCCACCGCCCAGGCGGCGATCCCGCACGCCTCGGCGGCGAACAGCGCCGCGGCCAGGCCGGGGACCAGGCCCTGGGGGAGCCCGGAGAGCACCCGCCCGGCCGGCACCGCCGCCTTGCTGACGGTCACCCGCGCCACCGGCCTGGTCAGGTCCATGCTGTCCAGCGGGGTCAGCGTCACGTCGCTGGCGTCCACCGCCACCCAGGCCCGCGCCTCGCCCTGCCCGGCGGGCAGGATCAGCAGGTCGGCCAGGCCCGCGCCGGTCACCGGACCGCAGGTTCCGTCGATCACCAGGCCGCCGCCGTCGCCGGGGGAGGCGCCCAGCCCCGGTCCGAGCCCCACCGCGGCCGTGAGCGTGCCCGCGGCCAGTTCCTTGACCAGGCTCTCCAGCGCGGAGGTGTCGGCTCCGTCAGCCGCCGCGCCGATCGCGCTGGCCAGCACCGCGCCGGCCAGCACGGTGGGCAGGAACCCGCCGGGTACCAGCGCCCGGGCCAGTTCCTCTGCCGCCACCGCCAGCTCAGGCAGGCCCGCGCCCTGCCCGCCCAGCGCCTCCGGCAGGTGCAGGCCGAGCAGCCCCTGGGCCGCCAGGCCCGGCCGCAGCGTGTCCCGGTACAGGGCGGCACCGTGGTCTTCGGCGTCCACCGCCGACCTGATCACGGGGGCAGGGGCGGCATGCCCGGCCCAGCCGCGCACCGATTCGGCCAGTGCCAGGTGCTCTTCCGTCAGGGCCAGCGTCATTGCCCACCTCACTCGCCGGAAACCGCGCTCCGGCCTCACTTTAAGACGGCGCTGAGCTCAGCGGAACCACCCTGTCGAATCTCGTTACCGGCTGGTAGGATAAAATAAGTTACTGACCAGTAGGACTGCCGGACCGGAACGGGGCCGGGCGGTCCCCGCGGGAGAGAGCGGCGCTTAGTTGAGTCACTACAAGAGCAACCTGCGTGACATCGAGTTCAACCTGTTCGAGGTGCTGCGGCGGCAGGACGTGCTCGGCAAGCCCCCCTACGAGGACCTGGACACCGAGACGGTGCACAGTGTGCTGGCCGAGGTGAACCGGCTGGCCGTCGGCCCGCTCGCGGACTCCTTCGCCGAGGCCGACCGCAACCCGCCGGTGTTCGACCCGGCCACCGGCACGGTCACCATGCCCGACGGGTTCAAGCGCTCCTTCCGCGCGTTCACCGACGCCCAGTGGTGGCGGCTGGACGTGCCGCCCGGCCTCGGGGGCACCGGGGCGCCCCGGTCGCTGCACTGGGCGGTCGCGGAACTGGTGCTCGGGGCCAACCCGGCCGTCTGGATGTACGCGAGCGGCCCGTCCATGGCCCAGGTGCTGTGGCTGGTGGGCACCCCGGAGCAGCAGCGCTTCGCCGAGATCGCGATCGACCGGGGCTGGACCTCCACCATGGTGCTCACCGAGCCCGACGCGGGCTCCGACGTGGGCGCGGGCCGGACCAAGGCCATCGCGCAGCCGGACGGCACCTGGCACATCGAGGGCGTGAAGCGGTTCATCACCAGCGGCGAGCACGACATGGCGGAGAACATCTTCCACCTGGTCCTGGCCCGCCCGGAGGGACACGGCCCGGGTACCAAGGGCCTGTCCATGTTCCTGGTGCCCAAGTTCCTGGTCGGCCCCGATGGCACGCTCGGCGAGCGGAACGGGGTCGAGGTGACAGGCGTAGAGCACAAAATGGGCCTGCGCGCCTCGACCACCTGTGAGCTGACCTTCGGCGCCAGCCGCGGCGGTCGGGACGCTGGTCGGGAACACCCACGACGGCATCCGGCAGATGTTCATGGTCATCGAGGCCGCGCGGATGATGGTCGGCACCAAGGCGATCGCGACCCTGTCCACCGGGTACCTGAACGCGCTGGAGTACGCCAAGACCCGGGTGCAGGGCGCCGACCTCGCCAGGATGGCGGACAAGACCGCGCCGCGGGTGACCATCACCCACCACCCCGACGTGCGGCGGATGCTGATGACGCAGAAGGCTTACGCGGAGGGCATGCGGGCTATGGTGCTTTACGCAGCGACCCTCCAGGACACACTCCAGATCCAGACGGCCAGCGGCGGGGCAGACCAGGAGACGGTGGCGCTCAATGACCTGATGCTTCCGGTCGTCAAGGGAGTCGGCTCGGAGCGCGCCTACGAGATGCTCACCCTGTCGCTGCAGACGTTCGGCGGCTCCGGCTTCCTCCAGGACTACCCGATCGAGCAGTACATCAGGGACGCCAAGATCGACAGCCTGTACGAGGGCACCACCGCGATCCAGGGCCTGGACCTGTTCTTCCGCAAGATCCTCCGTAACGAGGGCAACGCACTGCGCACGCTGCTGGGACAGATCACCGCCTTCGCGGCCGGCGAGGAGGGCAACGGCAGGCTCAAGCCGGAGCGTACCGCCCTGGCCCGGGCGGCCGGGGATGTCGAAGGCCTGGTCAGCGCGCTGGCCGGGTATGCGGCGGCGTCGCTGGAGCGGCCGGAGGAGATCTACCGGGCCGGGCTGAACACCACCCGCCTGCTGATGGCCCTGGGTGACCTGGTGATCGGCTGGCTGCTGGCCCGGCAGGCGGAGGTCGCGCTCGCGGCCCTTGACGGCGAGCGGGCGGACCATCTGAGTGCTGCCGACCGGGCCTTCTACCAGGGCAAGCTCGCCACCGCGCGGTTCTTCGCGCAGACGGTGCTGCCGCGCCTGGCGGTGGAGCGGGAGATCGCCGAGGCCACCACCCTGGACCTCATGGAACTGCCGGAAGAGGCGTTCTGAGCGAACCTTGATCCTGAAGACTTTTCAGCGAATACGACTGAAAGTCTTCAGGATCACGAGCGGGCTCCGGGTCAGCCCCAGGCGATCATGCGCACCGGGTCGGTGAGCATCGCGCCGATGTCGCGCAGCACCGCCGAGCCCAGGTCGCCGTCCACGATCCGGTGGTCGAAGGACAGCGCGAGCGTGGTCACCTGGCGCACCGCCAGTTCGCCCTCGTGGACCCAGGGCGCCTGCTTGACCTGCCCGAGCGCGAGGATCGCCGTCTCGCCGGGGGTCAGGATGGGCGTGCCGGTGTCCACGCCGAACACGCCCACGTTGGTGATCGTGATCGTGCCGCGGGCCAGGTCGGCGGGCGGGGTCTTCCCCTCCCGCGCCGTGGTGGCCAGTTCCGCCAGCGCGCGGGCAAGGCCGGGCAGGGACAGTGCGTGCGCGTTCTTGATGTTCGGCACCAGCAGGCCACGGGCGGTGGCGGCGGCGATGCCCAGGTTCACGTAGTGCTTGACCACGATCTCCTGGGCCTGCTCGTCCCACGACGAGTTGATCATCGGATGCCGGGCCACGGCCAGCATCAGCGCCTTGGCCACCAGCAACAGCGGGCTGGGCCGCCATCCCTCGAACTCCGGCAGTTCCCGCAGTCGCCGCACCGCCGACATGGTCTCGGTCACGTCGATCTGCAGGAACTCCGTCACGTGCGGCGCGGTGAAGGCACTGGAGGAAACCGCCAGCGCGGTGTGCTTCCGCACCCCCCGGATCGGGATCCGCTCCTCGTCGCCGGCCATCACGGCCGGAACCGACCTGGCCGCGGGCGCCTCGGCCGCGGGTCCCGCCGCGGCCGCCTGCACATCCTCCCGGGTGATGATCCCCTCGGGCCCGCTCCCGGTCAGCGCCGCCAGATCCACCCCCAGATCCTTGGCCAGCTTCCGGACCGGCGGCTTGGCCATCGGCCTGCCGGCCGTCCCCGTGCGCCCCGAAGCCCCGTTCCCCTCCACAGCCGGAGGACTCACGGGTTCTGCCGGAGGCCGTCCAGCCCCGGACCCACCTCCCGCCCCGCTGCCCTTCCGGGCGCGGCGCGTGGTCGTCCCCAGCTTCACCCCGTACCCGACGAGCACCGCCTGCCGCTCGATCTTCGGCGCCGGGCTCCCCTCGATCCCGGGTTCCCGCGCGCCCTCCTCCGGGGGAGCAGGCACCAGGTCTTCCGCAAGCGCTTCGTCGCGGGCCACAGCAGCCTGCGGACCACTTTCCGCCGCACCAGCAGCCGAGGCATCCCCGGACACGTCCACGGCAATGATCGGCGTCCCGACATCGACGCTCTGACCTTCGGGCACGAGCAGGTCGGTAACCACCCCGTCGAACGGGGAAGGCAGCTCCACCAGCGACTTGGCCGTCTCGATCTCCACGATGACCTGATTGACGGTCACCGTGTCCCCGGGCTTCACCTTCCACGAAACGATGTCCGCCTCGGTCAGGCCCTCACCGACATCAGGGAGCTTGAACTGCTTCACGTCAGCCATGAATTTCCCCGCCTCTCAGAACGAGAACGCGCGGTCGACGGCGTCGAGCACCCGGTCCAGGTCGGGCAGGTAGTGCTCCTCCAGCCGGGACGGCGGGTAGGGGGTGGAGAACGCGCCGACCCGCAGGACCGGGGCCTCCAGATGGTAGAAGCACTCCTGGGTGACCCTGGCGGCGATCTCGGCGCCGAGCCCGGCGGTGACCGGGGCCTCGTGCACGACCACGCACCTGCCGGTCTTGCGCACCGACGCGACCACGGTGCCGATGTCCAGCGGGGACAGCGAGCGGAGGTCGATCACATCGAGTGCGCGCCCGTCCTCGCGGGCCGCGACCGCCGCTTCCACGCAGGTGCGCACCAGCGGCCCGTAGGTGACCACGGTCACGTCGCCGCCCTCGGCCACGGTCTGTGCCGAGGTCAGCGGCAGTGCCGCGGACAGGTCAGCGGCGGTGTCCACCTCGGCCTTGTCCCAGTACCTCCGCTTGGGCTCGAAGAAGATCACCGGGTCATCGGAGGCGATCGATTGCTGGATCATCGTGAAGGCGTCCGCCGGGCCGGAGCAGGCGACCACCCGCAGGCCGGCCGCGTGGACGAAGTACGCCTCGGGCGATTCGCTGTGGTGCTCCACCGCGCCGATCCCGCCACCGCACGGGATCCGGATCACCACGGGCATCTTGACATGCCCGAGCGAGCGCAGCCGCTGCTTGGCGAGCTGGCTGACGATCTGGTCGAACGCGGGGAAGACGAAGCCGTCGAACTGGATCTCGCACACCGGGCGATAGCCGCGCAGCGCGAGCCCGATCGCGGTACCGACGATGCCGGACTCGGCGAGCGGCGTGTCCACCACGCGGGATTCGCCGAAGTCCTTCTGCAGCCCGTCGGTGACCCGGAACACACCGCCCAGCTTGCCGACGTCCTCGCCCATGATGAGCACCTTGGGGTCGGCATCCAGGGACTTGCGGAGGCCCTCGTTGATCGCTTTGGACAGCGTGAGCACGGTCACCGTGCCACCTCCTCGGCCTCGAAGGTGTCCAGGTAAGCAGCGAACTGCTCCCGCTCGGCGTCCAGGAGGGCGTTCGGCTCGCTATAGATGTTCTCGAAGATGGCCAGTGGCTGCGGGTCGGGCATGGCCAGGCAGCTCTGCCGGACGTTGCGGCCTACCTGTGCGGCTTCGGCGTCGACGGCCTCGAAGAAGGCCGCGTCGGCGGCACCGGTGCGGGACAGGTAGACCTTGACCCGCTCCAGCGGGTCTTTCAGTTTCCAGGCCTCCAGTTCGGCGGCGAGCCGGTACCTGGTGGGGTCGTCGGTGGTGGTGTGCGCGCCCATCCGGTAGGTGAAGGCCTCGATCAGCGTGGGCCCCTGGCCCTCCCGGGCGGCCTGCAGCGCCTTGCGGGTGACGGCCAGGCAGGCGAACACGTCGTTGCCGTCCACCCGGACGCCGGGGAAGCCGAACCCGCTGGCCCGCTGGTAGAGCGGGACGCGGCTCTGCCGTTCCAGCGGCTCGGAGATGGCCCACTGGTTGTTCTGGCAGAAGAACACCACGGGAGCGTTGAACACCGAGGCGTAGACGAACGCCTCGCTCACGTCGCCCTGGCTGGTGGCACCGTCGCCGAAGTAGACGATGACCGCCTCGCCGTTCTCGCCGACCAGGCCGTCCCGCTGGATCCCCATCGCGTAGCCGGTGGCGTGCAGCGTCTGGGCGCCGATGACGATCGTGTACAGGTGGAAGTTGTGCTCGGCCGGGTCCCAGCCGCCGTGGCTGACGCCGCGGAAAAGCTCGAAGAGCTTCATCGGGTCCAGGCCGCGGCACCACGCCACCCCGTGCTCGCGGTAGGTGGGGAAGGCCATGTCACGCGGGCCGAGCGCCCGCCCGGAGCCGACCTGGGCCGCCTCCTGGCCGAGCAGCGAGGCCCAGATGCCCAGCTCACCCTGGCGCTGCAGCGCGATCGCCTCGGTGTCGATCCGCCGGACCAGCACCAGGTCGCGGTACAGGCCCTTCACCTCGTCGTCAGTCAGTTCCAGGGGATATTCGGGGTGTTCGAGGCGCTCCCCTTCGGGCGTCAGCAGTTGGATGGTTTCCATGCGCGACCCGGCCTGCCCGTCCAGGCTGGCGGATCCCGGTGCGGCGGCGACCGCACCGTCAGCATCGACGGCCACGTGCCACTCCTTGTGATCGGGGCCGGGTGCGGGATCACCGCGACCGGCCGGCGGGGGTCCGTGACGGCTCTGGTGGGCCGGGACCGTTAGGGCCATCGTGACAGACGGCGCGGGATGCAGCGAACCCCAGATGAACACTTACCGGCCTGCCGCATGTCGCGTACGCTGCGTGGCCGGTAGGCAAGGAGAAAGGAAAGGCTGGGAAAAGTGACCAAAATCATTGTCGATGTGATGCTGAAGCGGGAGATTCACGATCCACAGGGAGAGGCCATCTCGCGCGCCTGCCAGCGACTTGGATACGGCGATGTGGTGGGCGTGCGGCAAGGCAAGCGGTTCGAGGTGGAACTGCGCGGAGAAGCCGATGACAGCGCTCTGACCAGGGTCGGAGCGCTCGCTGGTGAATTGCTGGCGAACCCGGTGATAGAGGAATACGTGCTGCGCGGGGAGTGATTCTTACTGTGCGCGGAGTGAGGGCTTCTGTATGGCGTACCTAGCGTCAGGATGTTAACCCGCGCGATGTCACGCATGTTAACCATGGTGTAACTCAACTTGACGGTTACCCCGACGCAGGCGGGGAAAGCACTCAGAGTGGCCATCGTGGACCGTGGGAACGGTAACCGGGGGCAGGTGCATACGCCGGTGTCCAGTGCCGAGGAGCCTAACGTGGACGTGAAGCTCTGCCTGGTGTTTCCGCGTGAGGCACTGAGCGTGCCGGTGATGCGCCACATGCTCGGCGATGCCCTGCGGGGCCTGGGCGCCGAGGACGACGGGCTCGCGGAATTGCTACTCGCGGTAACCGAGGCGTGCACCAACGTGGTGCGCCACGGTGGCCCGGGGCGCAGGTACGAGGTGGTGGCCAGCCTGGGACGGCGTGGCTGCCGTATCGAGGTACAGAACACCTGGCAGGGATTTGCCGGCGGCCGGATTCCTGGGCTGCGGCGCCGTCCCTGGCCAGGGAGCGCTTCGGTGGTGCGGCCCCGGCGCCGCGCCGGGCGCCCCGCCACCCTGGGCCGCTCGCTGCTCCGGGTCGGCCCCGGGGCACACGCCGGGGAGGAGGCCGCCCAGGAGGACATCACCGCCTTGCCAGAGTCGGGACGGGGCATCGACATCATGCGGGCTTGCGTCGATGACGTCAGCATGACCAGCGGCCCCGAGCACCGCACGGTGGTCTCCCTGAGCAAGCGGCTGGCCTGGCGTCCCGGTGGCCCGTTCACCGACGGCGTGGACGACGAACTCGAAGACGGCGAACTCGCCGACGCCGGCTGACCCGCTCTCGTGCCGGTGAGCCGGTAGCCTGCGTCCGTGGGAGGACGCCAGTGACGGCCCGGATTGGGGTCGTCACCTTTCCAGGGTCACTCGATGACCGTGACGCCGCCCGTGCGGTCCGCCGGGCCGGGGCGCAGGCGGTGCCGCTCTGGCATGGCGACCGCGGCCTGCGCGGCGTCGATGCGGTGATCCTGCCCGGCGGCTTCTCCTACGGTGACTACCTGCGCTGCGGCGCGATCGCGCGGTTCGCGCCGGTGATGGCCGACCTGGTGCCCGCCGCCCGGACTGGGCTGCCGGTGCTCGGCATCTGCAACGGGTTCCAGATCCTGTGCGAGGCGCACCTGCTGCCCGGCGCGCTGACCCACAACACCGGGCTGCGGTTCATCGACCGGGAGGTCCGGGTGCGCATCGAGCACGACGGCACCCCGTGGACCGGTGACTACGAGCGGGGCCAGGAGATCACGGTGGTGCTCAAGAGCGGGCAGGGCTCCTACCTCGCCGATCCCGCCGTGCTGGCCCGGCTCGAGTCCGGCGGGCAGGTGGTCGCCCGGTATGCCGGCGGGAACCCGAACGGCTCCGCGCGCGACATCGCCGGCGTGACGAACCCCGCGGGGAACGTGGTCGGCCTCATGCCGCACCCCGAGCACGCGATCGACCCGCTGACCGGCCCGGGCAGTGACGGCCTCGGCTTCTTCACCTCGGTCGCCCGCGCGCTGGTGGCCCGGTGAGCGCCGGCGTCCCGGCCAGCGCGCAGGCCGCGGCCGGTCCGGGAACGGCGCCCGCCGTCGACACCGTGACCCTGGCCACCACCACGCCGCAGCGCTCCCAGCCCTACGCCGAACTGGGCCTGACGCAGCAGGAGTACGAGCGGATCCGGGGGCTGCTCGGGCGGCGGCCCACCGATCCGGAACTCGCCCTGTACTCGGTGATGTGGAGCGAGCACTGCTCCTACAAGTCATCCAGGGTGTACCTGCGGCAGTTCGCCGGCACGGTGCCGCCGGACTCGGGGGAGGCCGGTGGGGCGCTGCTGGCCGGCATCGGGCATAACGCCGGCGTCGTGGACATCGGCCAGGGCTACGCGGTCACCTTCAAGATCGAGTCGCACAACCATCCGTCCTACGTGGAGCCGTTCCAGGGCGCGGCGACCGGGGTCGGCGGGATCGTCCGCGACATCCTGGCCATGGGCGCCCGGCCGGTCGCGGTCATGGACTCGCTGCGGTTCGGCCCGGCGGACGCGCCGGACACCGCTCGGGTGCTGCCGGGCGTGGTCGGCGGCATCTCGTTCTACGGCAACTGCCTCGGCCTGCCCAACATCGGCGGCGAACTGGCCTTCGACCCGTGCTACGCGGGTAACCCGCTGGTGAACGCGCTCTGCGTGGGCGTGATGCGGCACGAGGACCTGCGCTTCGCCGTGGCGCGCGGAGCGGGCAACAAGGTGATCCTGTTCGGCGCCCGCACAGGGCCGGATGGCATCGGCGGGGCGTCGGTGCTGGCCAGTGCGTCGTTCGGTGCCAGCGCGGCGGCCAAGCGGCCGAGTGTGCAGGTCGGCGACCCGTTCATGGAGAAGCTGCTGGTGGAGTGCTGCCTGGAGCTGGGCGCGGCGGGGCTGCTGGCCGGCATCCAGGACCTGGGTGCCGCCGGGGTGTCCTGCGCGACCGCCGAACTCGCCGCGGGCGGTGGCTCCGGAATGTCGGTCAACCTGGATCTCGTGCCGCTGCGGGACACCTCGCTCGGGCCTGCGGAGATCCTCATGAGCGAGTCCCAGGAACGCATGATGGCCATCGTCGAGCCGCGCCACGTGGAGCGGTTCGCCGCCATCTGCGCGCGGTGGGACGTGCCGGCCACGGTGATCGGCGAGGTGACCGGCACCGGGCGGCTGGAGATGACCTGGCGCGGTGAGGTGGTGGTGGACATCGCGCCGGAGACCGCGGCCAGCCAGGGCCCGGTCTACGACCGTCCGGCCGTGCGCCCCGCCAGCCAGGACGCGCTGGCGGCCGACGGCCCGGCCCGGCTGCCCCGGCCCGCGCCCGGCGAGCTGGGCGGCACTCTCCTCGCGCTGCTGCGCTGGCCGGACCTGGCGGACAAGACCTGGGTGACCGAGCAGTACGACCGGCACGTGCTCGGCGACACGGTGCTCGCCGCCCCGGAGAACGCCGGAGTGGTCAGGGTGGACGAGGAGACGGGGCTCGGGGTGGCGCTCGCCACCGACGGGAACGGGCGGTACTCCCGGCTCGACCCCTACGCTGGCGCCCAGCTTGCCCTGGCCGAGGCGTACCGGAACGTGGCGGCCACCGGGGCGCGCCCGGTCGCGGTGACCAACTGCCTCAACTTCGGCTCCCCCGAGGACCCGGGCGTCATGTGGCAGTTCGCCGAGACCGTGCGGGGCCTCGCGGACGGCTGCGCGTTCCTGCGCACCCCGGTGACCGGTGGCAACGTCAGCTTCTACAACCAGACCGGGCAGGTGCCGATCCACCCCACGCCGGTGGTCGGCGTGCTGGGCATCCTCCCCGACGTGCGGCGGCGGCTGTCGCTCGGGTTCCGCCGGGCCGGGGCGCGCCTGGCGCTGCTCGGCCGGACCGGCGCGGACTTCGGGGGGTCGGCCTGGGCCTGGACGGTGCACGGCCACCTTGGCGGCCGGCCCCGGCCGTGGACCTGGCCGCGGAGCGAGCCCTCGCTGCGGTGCTCGCGGCGGCGGCGGGGGACGGCCTGCTCGCCGCGGCGCACGACCTGTCCGACGGCGGCCTGGCCATCGCCCTGGCCGAATCGTGCCTGGCCGGTGCGACCGGCGCACAGGTGAGCCTGCCCGGCGACCCGTTCACCATGCTGTTCAGTGAGTCGCCCGCGCGGGTGGTGGCTGAGGTGGCCCCCGGCGCGGAAGCGGCGCTCGCCGCATTGTGCGAGCGGCACATGGTCCCGCTGACCGCCCTGGGCGCGGTGGGCGGCGACCGGCTGGAAGTCACGGGCTGCTTCGCCGTGAAACTGGACGAACTCGCCGCGGCGCGTGCCGGGGTGCTGCCGGCCCTGTTCGGCTGAGGTTCCGTGACCGCCGCCAGTGAGAGGGCCGCCCAGCGGCTGCGTGCCGCACTCGACGAGCAGCGGGCCGCACTGGGCGAGCCCGCCTGGACCGGGTCCGGTGATCCGGCGGCGCTCGGCCGTGCCTGCACGTTCGCGGTCTGCGAGGCCCTGGCCGCGGGGCGGCCGCCGCACTCCGGCGCGCTGCGAGAGGCGGCCAGGTACCTGGCCGGGCTGCTTGCTGCCCAGGCCCCCGGCCGGGCGGTGGAGGTCCGGGTGCCGCCGTACGCGGCGGTCCAGTGCATCGAAGGCCCCCGGCACACCCGGGGCACTCCGCCCAACCTCGTGGAGATGGACCCGGTGACCTGGGTCCGGCTGGCGGCCGGCCTGACGAGCTGGGCCGACGCGCTCGCAGCGGGGGCGGTGCGGGCCAGCGGGGTCCGCGCTGACCTGGGCCCTTACCTGCCGGTACTGCAGATGCCGGGTGCAGGGGCCGGGGAACACTAGACTGACCAGGTGGTCAAGCCCGACGGCCGACTCTCCGGCGACTTGGATCCGGAGGATCGGCCCCCCCGGGACGCGTGCGGCGTATTCGGCGTCTGGTCCGAGGATGAGGACGTCGCCAAGCTCGCCTACTACGGCATCTATGCGCTGCAGCACCGCGGCCAGGAGTCGGCCGGCATCGCCGTCAGCGACGGCTCGCGGATCGTCGTCTACAAGGACATGGGCCTGGTGGCCCAGGTGTTCGACGAGCGCGTGCTGAGTTCCCTGCACGGCCATATCGCGGTCGGGCACTGCCGCTACTCCACCAGCGGTTCCTCGGTGTGGGAGAACGCCCAGCCGACGTTCCGGCCCACGCCGGCCGGCGGCGTCGCCCTCGGCCATAACGGAAATTTGATCAATACGCTGGAGCTTGCCGCCCTGGCTGCCCCGGGGGACGGCCTTCCGGGGCTGGCCGCCACGTCCGACACCGACGTGCTGACGGCGTTGTTCGCCGGCCCGGCCCATGCCACCCTGATGGACGCCGCGCTGGCCACCCTGCCGCTGGTACGCGGGGCCTATTCGCTGGTCTTCGCCGACGAGCGGACCCTGTACGCGGCGCGGGACCCGCAGGGCTTCCGGCCGCTGGTGCTCGGCCGGCTCGGCCACGGCTGGGTCGTGGCCAGCGAGACGGCGGCCCTCGACATCGTCGGTGCCCAGTTCGCCCGCGAGGTGGAGCCGGGAGAACTGATCTCCATCGACTCCGGCGGTGTCACCTCGGCCACCTTCGCCCCGGCGCAGCCGCGGGGGTGCCTGTTCGAGTACGTGTACCTGGCCCGCCCGGACACCACCATCGCCGGCCGCGGCGTGCAGGCGGCGCGGGTGGAGATGGGCCGCCGTCTCGCCGCCGAGCACCCGGCCGAGGCCGACCTGGTCATCCCGGTGCCCGAGTCGGGGACCCCGGCGGCGATCGGTTACGCGCAGGCCAGCGGCATCCCCTACGGCCAGGGGCTGGTGAAGAACTCCTACGTGGGCCGCACGTTCATCCAGCCGAGCCAGACGATCCGCGAGCGCGGCATCCGGCTGAAGCTGAACCCGCTGCGGGACGTGATCGCGGGCAGGCGGATCGTCGTGGTGGATGATTCGATCGTCCGCGGCAACACCCAGCGCGCCATCGTCGGAATGCTCCGTGAGGCCGGCGCTGCCCAGGTGCACGTGCGGATCTCCAGCCCTCCGGTGCAGTGGCCGTGCTTCTACGGGATCGACTTCGCCACCCGCGCCGAACTGATCGCCGGCAGTCTCGCCGTCGAGGAGATCCGCGAGTCCATCGGTGCCGACTCGCTCGGGTTCATCTCCCTGGCGGCGCTGACCGAGGCGATCACGGTGCCCGCGCACCACCTGTGCCGTGCCTGTTTCGACGGTGACTACCCGGTTCCGGTCGCCGAGGCCGAGCGCGGCAAGCACGTGCTGGAAGGTCCGGCGCCCGCCGGGGTGCGCCGATGAACCGTGCTGGCCCAGGGGAGCACTCCGCCCCCCCGGGGGCCAGCCCCCGGGCCCCACGGCTCGGAACGCCCGGGGCGCCGGTGGCGCCCGGCCGGCAAGCGGGCAGGCCGCATCGCGCGGCGGTCAACTCGATTACCAGGCCGCTGGGGTGAGCATCGAGGCGGGGGACCGCGCCGTGGCCCTGATGCGAGACGCCGTCGCGCGGACTTCGGGGCCCGAGGTGGTCGGCGGGATCGGCGGGTTCGCCGGGCTGTTCGACGCCTCCCGGCTGACGGGTTACCGGCGCCCGCTGCTGGCCACGGCCACCGATGGGGTGGGCACCAAGGTGGTGATCGCCCAGCGGCTGCGCCAGTACGGCACGATCGGGCTCGACCTGGTCGCGATGGTGGTGGACGACCTGGTCACCTGCGGCGCCGAACCGTTGTTCATGACCGACTACGTGGTGTTCGGCACCGTGGTGGCCGAGCGGGCCGCCGAGGTCGTCCGGGGGGTGGCCCGAGGTTGTGAACTGGCCGGCTGCGCCCTGCTCGGCGGCGAGACCGCCGAGCATCCGGGGCACCTGGGCCCGGACGACTTCGACCTGGCCGGCGCGGCGACCGGCGTGGTAGAGGCGGACGCCCTGCTGGGGCCGGACCGGGTGCGGCCCGGGGACGCGATCCTCGCGCTGGCCTCTTCCGGGCTGCACGCCAACGGGTACTCACTGGTCCGGCGGGTGATCGGGGAGGCAGGCCTGGCTCTGGACGCCGAACCGCCGGAACTCGGCCGGCCGCTGGGCGAGGAACTGCTGACACCGACGACGATCTACGCGCGGGACTGCCTGGCCCTGGCTGCCGGGTGTGACGTGCACGCGTTCGCGCACGTGACCGGGGGCGGGCTGGCCGCCAACCTGGCCCGGGTGCTCCCCGCGGGAACGGGTGCCACCGTGGACCGCGGGACCTGGCACCCGCCCGCGATCTTCGGCCTGCTGGCGGGACATGGCGGGATCGGCCAGGACGAGATGGAGCGGGTCTTCAACATGGGCGTCGGCATGGTCGCCGTGGTGGGAGCGGACGACGCCGACCGAGCCGTGGACCTGGTAAATGCGCGCGGTGTTCGTGCCTGGCGCGCCGGTGAGGTCACTCAGGATTCCGAAGGCGCTCGCCTGGTCAGAGCCTATGGGACCTGACTGGGCGCGGACCGGCAGGAGCGAGGGCTGACAGGCTTCGCGGAAGCCATGGCAGCCAACCGTAACGGGAGCAGTCAACCGTAACCGGGAATCGCGGGGGCTCCGGGGGGCTCGGCCTCCCGGGTTAGTACAGCGGGCTACGGCGCAGTTGGCCGGAGGCCAACAAGCAGGGGACGGCGCCTCGGCGGCTAGTCCGCCTCGTCCTCGTCTTCGTCTTCTTCGCCGTCGTATTCGCCGAAGTCGCTGTAGCTGTCGGCGTGGTCGGAAGAGGCATGGTCATTGTTGTCATGCATGCCTTCGCCGACGCCTAGCTCGGTCCGCAGCCGGTCAAGGTCAGTGCCGCCGCTGTTGTACTTGAGCTGGCGTGCCACCTTTACCTGCTTGGCCTTGGCTCGGCCGCGCCCCATTGGCTCGACCCCCTTGAACATGCGGAGCCCTGGCCAGGCTCCTGTTCCCTGCATTGAGCAACACGGGCTTCGTGCACATGATGCAACGCGTCGTTCTCCAATCGCCTGGAGCGCGACGCGCGTTCGAGCCCGCATGCATCTATTACGGTACCTGCTTTGCGCCGCGAGCGCTTCCCAGCCGCACTTGCAACCTCACCCCGCCACCCCACACTTCCAGCCCCTCACCCCGCCGCCCCGCCCAGTGAGTCTTGTCCGCGGGTCAGCCGGGCAGCCAGATGCCCCGGAGCCGGCCGACCTCGGCCATCCGCCGCTCGGCCAGCCGGTCGGCGGCCACGGCGGGCGGCACGCCCTCCTCGTCCGCCAGCGCGAAGATCCTCTTGGCTGTCCCGTAGATCTTCTCGGCCCGCATGCTGGCCCGCTCGAAGTTGAAGCCGGACCGCTCGTCCGCGACCTGGATGACCCCGCCCGCGTTGACCAGGTAGTCGGGGGCGTAGAGGATCCCGCGGTCGGCGAGCACCTTCTCCAGCCCGGCATGCGCGAGCTGGTTGTTGGCGGCGCCGCAGACGATGCGGGCGGACAGCGCCGCCACCGAATCGTCGGTGAGCGCGCCGCCCATCGCGCACGGTGCGTAGATTTCGAGCGGGCAGGCGAGCAACTCGGCCTGGCCGCTGACGGCCTGCACGCCAGGGTGCGCTGCCCGCACCCGCGCGAGCGCCGCGGGGCTGACGTCGCAGATCACGACCCGGGCACCAGCCTCGATCAGGTGGCCGACCAGGCGATGGCCCACCTTGCCCACTCCCTCGACCCCGACCAGGCGGTCCTCCAGGCTGTCCGAGCCCCAGGTGTGCTCCGCCGCAGCCCGCATCCCGTGGAACACCCCGATCGCGGTCAGGATGGACGAGTCGCCACCGCCGCCGTTGAGCACGGTCCGCCCGGTGACGTACCGGCACTCGCGCGCCACCATGTCCATGTCCTCGCTGTAGGTGCCGATGTCGCACGCGGTCACGTATCGCCCGCCCAGCGACTCCACGAACCGGCCGTACGCCCGCAGCAGGGCCTCGGTCTTGAGTTTGGCGGGGTCCCCGATGATCACGGCCTTGCCGCCGCCGAGGTCGAGGTCGGCCAGGGCGTTCTTGTATGCCATCGCGCGGGACAGGTTCAGCACGTCGGCCAGGGCCGCGTCCTCCGACGGGTAGGGGAAGAAGCGCGTGCCGCCCAGCGCCGGGCCGAGCGCGGTGGAGTAGATGGCGATAATGGCCCGCAACCCGGTCTGCGGGTCCTGGCAGAACACGACCTGCTCGTGCCCGCCGCGAGGGGCAGCTGCGGTTACCGGCGCATCCTGGGGGTAGCCGGAGGCGCTGCCGCTTGGACTGCTCGCGAAGACGTTCGTCACTGTGGTGACTCTCCTGGCGTCGTCCCGCGTCCTCGTCGACGCGGACTCGCGACAAGCGTATGCCCGGCTGCCCGTGCGCGGCCTGGCCCCGATGACGATCCGCGTGGCTCTCGTGATCACGGACGATTTCCGCCGTTTCCGCGGGGTAATCGTGCTGGCGGGGATCGAGGATGCTTACGGGCTGTCACCGCCCGGCGGTGCGGCCACCGCGAACCCCCATCCCGGTCCCATAGCCCGGTGGCCTGCGGCGTCCCAGGGAATACCCAGGGCCTGGTAATGATCTCGTTACGTGTCGTGCCTCTGTCGCGCGATCGCTGCGTGCCAGGATTCCTGCGTGCTTCCCTACGCCGCATACCTGCGTGTCTACGAACCCCTCTCGGCGTTTCCCGGGGCTGACGGCCGGCGCTGGGCTGAGTACGCGGCATCGGCGGGCCGCCCGCGCCGCGCCGGAGCGCTCGCCGCGGAGCGGGCGGAGTCACTGGCCAGGGCGATCGCAGTACCGCCGCGGCCGGCCCCGGAGCAGGAGAGCGACCATGCCTACGTCCGGTGGTCGGAGGGCGTCACCTACATCTGCCCGTGGCAGACCAGGTTGCGGTCCTGGCTGGTGCTGTCCCGGCTGCGGACCGCAGCGCCTTCGCTGACCAGGGCCGCCTTCTCCACTCACCACGCCGACGCGGCCGTGCGCGACTTCGCGCGCTGGCGCAGCCAGGAGTACTCGCCGCGGGTGTATATCCAGGCGAGCACCTGGTCGGTGCCGTTCGCCTGGTTCGTCCCTTTCGCCGCGGATGAGCGCTGGCTCGTCCTCGGGGCGTCCAGTGAGCCGGGCGAGGGGGGCAGGGCGACCGCCGCCGGGACGCGCACGCTCGTCTACGCGACCGCGATGAGCCAGGCGCGCACCCGGGTGGCCAAGGCGCTGGCGGTGATCCGCCCGGCCAGGAGCCCGCGGACCGCAGCGCCGTGGGGGCGTGATCCAGCGGCACTGCTGGCCGAGCTCCGCGAGGTCGGCGCCTGGCTGGAGGAGTTCCACCCGCACTCGCTGGTGGAACTGGACTACGGCGGGCTGGTGCACCTGCTCGACGACGGTGCGCTCTGCTCGGACCAGTCCGTGGCGGAGGTGTCCGCCTCCATCAGTGCGGTAGCCGCCGGAGAGGTCGAGTTCGCGACGGCCATGTATCAGCGATTCGTGCGGCGCTGGCGGGCGCTGGAGGCGCTCGAACAAGCGTCCTGAGTGGCACGAGATGACTTTCCGAGTCACCGCCGACGCAACTGCACGTATCGTCAGAATCACGTAACGTGACTCAGATCAGCGGACCAAGGGGGACATATGTCGCAGAATCTTTGCTCCTGGTGGTCGACTTGTCACCGCTGGTGATGGCAATATGGTCTCAGTGGGCCATATAGGACATCCACGGCAGGCTCCATCCCGGAGCCAGGGAAGCCACAAAACGCAGGATCGCAGTACTGGTCCAGGAGGAGAGGCCATACACATGTCTGCACGCACACCCGAAACTGAACCGCTTCTGACGCCGGCCGAGGTGGCCACGATGTTCCGCGTGGATCCGAAGACCGTGACGCGGTGGGCGAAGGCCGGCAAGCTCACGTCCATTCGCACTCTGGGCGGCCACAGGCGGTACCGGGAGACGGAGGTCCGTGCGCTGCTCGCGGGTATCCCGCAGCCCCGGTCGGAGTAATCCCGCTCATCCGCGGTACGCCGCCGCGGGCCGGACCCGCGAGTGTCCCGGCCATCTATGCGAGGCGTTCCCGCACCGGACTGCCAGGCAGTCCGCCAGCAGTAGCAGTGAGGGGGGTCGGCTCCGGCGGTCACCAGCCGCGTTGAGGGCGCCATTTCGCGGGTCGCATCGCACGAGCGATGGGCCGGTCGGACAACGCCGGGGTCGATCCGGTCGCCGCGGGGAATCAGGCAGGTGCATCGCCCGGGTGCTCAGCGGGCAGGAACCGGCGGCCGGGCACCGGGATAGGGCCGTCGCGGAGACGGGCCCGGGCGGGGGAGAAATCCAGACCTACGGGGAACAGGCCTACCGCCAGGCCGGCGCGGGGCGTGGGCTGTCGCAGGTGAGGCGGACAATCTGATACGTGCGCATCGCTGTGGTCGGCGGCCCTGGACACGGTTGCCTGATGTCCGAGTCCGCCGAGGACGGCACCGGTCATGGGCGCATCGTTACGCATGATGATCTTGCCGCAGCCGTGGCGGAGCGTGAGCGGGCCGGCGACGTGCGCTGGGTGTGGGCGGCCTGTGGCGATGTGTACCCGGCGCTGCTGCGTGCCGGGGTGCGGGTGCAGCGCTGTCACGACGTGGCGCTGATCGAGGCGCTGCTGCTCGCCAGGGAAGGGCGGCAGGGGGAGCCGGCCTCGCTGGCCGGGGCCTGGGCCCGGCTGCGCGGGGCGGCGGCGCCTGCCGTCCGGGCGGCCCAGGCGGCCGGGCGGCCGGGCGCGGCTGGCCAGGCGGTCCTGTTCGAGCCCACCGATCCGGCCTTCCCCGGCCCGGATGCGGCGCTGGACGCCCTGGTCGCCGTGCATGCCGATCAGCAGCGCCGGATCGCCGCCGATGAACATCCGGGCAGGTTCGCGCTGCTCACGGCCACGGAATCGGCGGCCGGCCTGATCGCCGCCGAGATGGGTTTCCACGGGCTGCCCTGGCACGCCGACGTGCACTCGCAGTTGCTGACCAGCCTGCTCGGCGACAAGCCGCCGCCCGGACTGCGCCCGCCGCGCCTGGCCGGCCTGACCGCGCAGATCTCCGCCGCACTGGGCGGCCGCCCGGTGAACCCGGATTCGCCCGCACAGCTGCTCCGGGCCCTGGCCGCCGACGGCGTCCGGTTGCCCTCCACCCGCGCGCACGTCCTGCGCGAGGTGGACCACCCGGCCGCCGCGCTGCTGCTCGAGTACAAGGAACTCGCCCGGCTGCACGCGGCGCACGGCTGGTCCTGGCTGGACGAGTGGGTGGCCGACGGCCGGTTCCACCCCGAGTATGTGGTCGGCGGCGTGGTCTCCGGGCGCTGGGCCACCAGGGGCGGCGGCGCGCTGCAGATCCCCCGCGTGCTGCGGCGGGCGGTGGTGGCCGACCCCGGCTGGGTCCTGGTGGTGGCCGACGCTGCGCAACTCGAGCCGCGGGTGCTCGCCGCGCTCGCCGGGGACGAGGCGCTGGCCGCCGCGGCCGGCACCGGCGACCTGTACCAGGCACTGGCCGACGCGTTCGGCGGCGAACGGGGCAACGCCAAGATCGCCTTGCTGTCCGCCATGTACGGCGGGGCGGCGGGGCAGGCGCGGCAGCTCCTGGCGGTGCTACGGCACCGGTTCCCGCTGGCCGCCCAGTACGTGGAACTGGCCGCCCGGGCAGGGGAGGAGGGCAAGGTGGTCCGGTCGCGGCTCGGCCGGACCTGCCCGCCGCCGTCGAGCGACTGGCGCGGCCTCACCGCCGAGCCCGACGACCCGGGCGCCGAAGATCCGCGCGCGGGCCGGTCGGTACGCGCCCGCGGCAGGTTCACCCGTAACTTCGTGGTCCAGGCAAGCGCGGCCGACTGGGCCGTCGTCTTCCTGGCAGGCCTGCGCCGCCGCCTGGCGCCTGTTTCGCTGCCATACGCAACTGGCGTGGTGCCCGCCGCCGCCTCAGCCGCCCCGCCCGGGGCTGATGCCGCGGACGCCCCCCAGCCGCGCCTGGTCTTCTTCCAGCACGACGAGGTGATCGTGCACTGCCCGGAGGGCCTCGCCGACGGCGTGGTCTCGGCCGTCGGCGAGGCTGCGGCCGAGGCCGGGCGGCTGGTGTTCGGGCCGACCCCGGTCCGGTTCCCGGTCACCACGGCCGTGGTGAGCAGCTACGCCGACGCGAAGTGAGCCGGGCCCCGCCGTGCGGCGGGGCCCGCCGTGCGGCGGGCCGACCGGGCCGGGCTGCGAAGGCTCAGGCGGTGGCCTGTCGCCGGCTGGTCCGTGCCGCAGTACTTGCATTTGGACGCGGCGGCCGGCAGGTCGCTGGACAGGCACGCCGGGCAAGTCTTCACCGGGGTGGGCGGGCCGAACACGGTCTGGCCGCGCCGGGCCTGGATCTTCCGGTAGGGGACGATGATCACGAAGTAGATGACCGCCATGAAGATGATGAAGTAGATGACCGCGGATATAAACTCGCCAATGTTGATAAGCGTCGTCTTGTTGCCGGGGTTGCCCAGCTGAATGCCGAAGCCGATGCCATTGCCGCCCCCGGCCCTGGCCACGATCGGGTTGATGATGTTCGTGGTGAACGAAACGATCAGGGCACTGAAGGCGAGCGCGATAACCAGCCCGACGGCCACGACGATGATGTCGCCTCGCATGAGGAAGTTCTTGAACCCGGTGAACATGCTTGAACCCTCCCTAGCCGTCCCCGCCGGCTCCGGGCGGTGATATGCGGGGGGAGCGGGCCGCCCGGCCGTGGATGCCGACGATATCGTGCCCCACCAGGCGAAAGTAAAGGAACACGCGGAGCGTAATTCGCCGCGACCTGCCCGGGCACCCTTCTCTAGCCGTCGCGCATCATCGGGCTGCTCACAGCCCGCGGAACTGGTGCTGCGCCCGAAGGCCCTGGGTTCACCTCGGATGAGGCCATTTGCGGTTGCCCCACTGAACGGGCACCGCGGCCGGGCCGTTCATACTCGTGTCGGGACTGTGTGCGGGGCGGCGGAGCCCCGGAAGACCCCATGAGAAGAGGCCGGCTATGAGGCAGATCGTGCTTGTGGTGATCGGGGTGGTTGCCGCGCTGGCAGGCCTGGTCTTTACGCTGCAGGGCGTGGGCTACATGGGGGGCAGCGCCATGTCCGGGAAGACCGTATGGGCGGTCATCGGCCCCATCGTCGTGCTCGTCGGCCTGGTGCTGATCACGCTCGGGCTGCGCAGCCGCCGCCGCGTGCACTGATTACGACCTGTCATTGGAGCGGTGCCAAAGTATTACACAACGCAAGGCCTCGCGTTACTGGCATTTGGTGAACTGGCAGGTCAGCTAGCCATTTTCCAGGCGGGCTCAAGATTCGGCGCCGAAACCCTTGTCACTCACGGTAAACTCCCCCCTTCAGGGGATGGCTCGCGGGGGGCATGGGAGGGCCACATGGATGGGCGACACGTGGTCGCGGAGGGAACCGGCGACAGCGGTGTGTCGTGGGTCATCTGGGCGCGGCGGGATGCCCCGCGCGACGGCGACCTGCTCAGCATGATCAGGCTCACCGACGCCGGTGGGCGCATCGTTCATGTAGGGGCCTGCGCCGGGCCGCCCCGGGAACCCGGCCGCCTGCTGAACATCACGACCGGTGGCAGCGAGGAAGGGCCGCGGTCGCTGCTGGGCCGGGTGGATCCGAGCGTGCGGCGGCTGGAACTGCGGGTGCACGACGGCAGCACGCGGAACGTGCCGCTGTACGACTGTGCCGAGATCCCCGAGGTGCGTTTCGCCGCGCTGCTGCTGCCGCGCGAGGAACTGCTCGACTCCGTGGCGGGGTTCGGTGCCAAGGGGCCCGAACTCGAGCGCTTCGACCTGAGGTTCCAGCAGGGACGCTGGGAGACGCTGCACCCGGCGCACGCAACCCGGCGGGCGACTTTATTGCCGCCTGCCCGATGGCGCGCCGCTGGCTGAGGGGATCTGGTTCCGGCGAGCCACTCGCTGCCGGCAGCAGCACCTAGCGACGGTGGCGGGTGACATCAGGGCCCTGGCGGCTGCTTTTCCATTGCTGGTAGCGGTCGGGGCAGCAGGTGGCGCAGGGGCGGTAGCCAGCGGCGATCGCGGTGGGCTCGTCGGCGAAGAAGACGCGGTGCCGCGTGTACCCGCCGCAGGCGATAGCGCGCAGCGCGGCCGGGCAGTCGAGGCGGCCGTAAATCCGGGAGCGGCGGTGTCCGCCCAGCTGTCCCTTCACGGCGGACTGGTACGGCGTGCCATCAGCGCCGAGCAGTGTGTACGTCTTCAAGCTGGTCATGCTGCGTCGTGGAAGACGAGGCCGAGGGTGTACCGCTGGCCCGACCGGATCACCGACACCCCGTGCCGCACCGGGGCCGCTGTCCACCCCCGCACCGAACGCACCGGCCTGTCCCGGGTCGTGAACACGTACCCGTGCCCTCGTGGCAGGAGCGTGGCGGTCCCGCGCGACTGCGCACGGGGCCGCTGCTCCAACAGCAGAAATTCTCCGCCGGTGTGCTCGGCGCCCGGCTCGCTCAGGTTGATCACGACCTGCAGCGGGAAGACCAGGTCTCCGTACAGGTCGCGGTGCAGTGCGTTCCAGTCACCCTGGCGGTAGCGGAGCAGGATCGCGGTCGGCTTGTTCTGCCCGGCGTTGTGGCACATCCGGAGCCACTCGTCCAGGGTGTCCGGCCACGGGGCGGGCCGGCCGAGTTTCGCGTGCCAGTCGCGGGCGATCGGCAGCAGCCGCGGGTACAGCGCCTGCTTCAGCCGTTCCACCGGCTCGGGGCAGGAGACCTCGAAGTAGCGGTACTCACCCGACCCGAAGCGGTGCCGGCTCATGCTGACGGTCGCGCGGAAGCTCGCGTCGTCCTCGTACAGGGAGCGGATAGCATCCGTTTCTGGGTCGGTGAGCAGCCGCGGGAGCAGGGCGCCGCCGTGCTCGTTGACTTCGGCGGTGATACCGCCCCAGTCGCCAGAGCCGACGCGCTGCTCCCACTGGTCTGCTCTCTGCTGCGCCCGCGTGGCGGTGCTCATGCGGCTGCCTCCAGGTTGAGAAGGGTGAGTTTGGCGTCGGGGCCGCCGACGTAGCCGCCGGGTGTCCCGTCGGACCTCAGCACCCGGTGGCAGGGCAAGACCACCGGCAGCGGGTTGGTGGCGCAGGCGGAGCCGACCGCGCGGACCGCCTTCGGGTTGCCGACGAACTCGGCGATCTGCCGGTAACTGCGGGTCTGCCCGTACCCGATCGACGGCAGGTTCTGCTGCACCAGCAGCCGGAACCCGCGCGACAGCGACAGGTCAAGCGGCAGGCCGAAGGCACGGCGCTGGCCGCCGAAGTACTCCTCCAGTTCCCGCGCCGCCGCGTCCAGCCGCTTCGGCGCGCGCAGCACGCGGGGGCTGAGCCTGCCCGCCAGGGTCTCCAGGACGCGGTCGTGGTCCTCGGTGTCGTAAGCGACCCGCACGAGGCCGCGCGGCGTGGCGGCGAGCAAGAGCTGGCCGACCGGGGAATCGACAGTGCGGTAGGCGACGTCGAGCAGTCCCTCCCGTTCGGCTGCTTCTTCGAGCTGGCGGTGGAGACGGGCCAGCGTGTCGGGCTCGGGTGCGGGGGTCGGGAAAAGGTCAGTGTGGTGGTTCATGATGTGGCTCCGCCCGGGTAACTCTTGCGTAGGTTCTTGATGCCGTCCGCGGCGGCCCTGCGCGCCGCCGCGGTGGTGCCGCCGAGGATCTGGGCGACCTCGGCGTAAGGCAGGCCGGCGACGTAGTGGTAGGCCACCGCCTGGCGCTGCTTGCCGGGCAGCTCGCGGACCGCCTGCCACAGGCCTGAGTCGTCCGCGCCGGGGACGCCGAGCCTGGCGGGCCGTTCGGGGACCTCCTCGACTGGGACCGGCTGCCGTTTGCGGGCGCGCAGCAGGTCGATCGCCTTGCGGTGCGCGATCGTGACCAGCCACGCCTCGGTGTTCGCGGTCTCCGGCAGGTCCGGGTAGGCGCGCAACGCCGCCAGGAACGTCTCCGACCAGGCATCGTCGGCGTCAGGGCCGGCGAGCAGGACCCGGCAGACGCGCAGCACCGTGACGCCGTGGTCCGCCACGACCTTCTCGAACGGATGCTTGGTGTCCATACCCTGAAGACGCTCCCCCGCCCCGAAACGTGAGGTAACCACCGCGGCCTTCATTCCAGGCCGGTAACCCGCATGGTGATGTTGATCCTGCCCTCGGTCAGGCCGCAGCCCGCAGGGGCGGTGCCGGGGTGGATCTTGTACGGCTGCCAGTGCCAGCCCAGGCACACCGTCCGTACCGACATCTCGTGCCCGCGGACCTTAGCGGCGCGGACCGGCACCGGGCCGCGGGCCCACTCACGGAACCGCCCGACCATCCACTGCTGCTGCCCGCTCGTCAGCCAGGACGGCACGTGCACCGCCCCGGGCACCAGCTCACGCCGCGGCCGGTCGCCGAGGGAGATGCCGAACAAGGCGCCGGCGGTCATGTCGTGGTCTCCCTGTCTCGCGGGGCGACCTGGATGCTGCCGTTGCAGACGGTCCAGGTGCCGCCGTCGGCGGTGGCGCCCGCAAGGCCTTGCAGGTTGTGAGCGCCGACGAGCCCGATCGCGCTCTGCGTGCCGAGGGCAGCGAAGGCGAGGGTACGGCCGGGCTGCCAGGGGGTCGACCACAGCAGCCGGCGGGTCATCTGCGCCCACCCGCGCTGGGTTCCGGCCATGATCCACAGATCCGGGTCCGCTGCGGCGAACCGGGTGGCCTGCCGCAGCCACGACGCGGCTTCCTCGGGCCAGGTAACGACAGTGAGCACTGTCCCGCCGCGGGCCTCCCAGCGGCGGGCGAAGGCCGTGACCGCCTCGGCAACGGCGGCTGAGCGCCCGCGGCCGATGGCGACGCTTCGGGCGCCCCGGCGCAGCGCGAGCTCCGTCATCCGGCTCAATTCGGCGCCGGCCGGCCCGGACCCGGCCGTGTCGCAGGCGAGGCCCGACGGCAGCCGCGGCGACAACGTCATTTTCCCTCTCCTTCCGGAAATGTACCTTGTTGCCGGCACGGCCGGGCTTCGCTGAACAGCCCGCACTGACGCGGGGCGCGTGCGGGGTGGTGCCGGCGTCAGGCCCCGGTGATGAGGCCGAGCTGGCTGAGCGCGGTGACGCCGTCGTCCAGGCCGATCTCCTCGGTGATCAGGCCGTTCTCGACCTTCAGCACGGTGGTGCCGGTGAACCGCATCGTCTTGCCGGTGCTGGCCGGCAGCGGCCCGTAGGGCATGTCGTCGAATGCGTCGCCGGTGTGGGTGCCGCCGCCTTCCCACTGGCCGACCACGTAGTCGCCCTCGGCGATCAGGTCGGCGGTGCCCCAGAAGTTCAGGTCCGGGAACGCGGCGCGGAACTTCTCCGCGAACGCGCGGACCGCGTCCCGGCCGCGCAGCGCCTCGTGCAGCGAGTACTCGAACCGGATGTCCGGGGCGGCCAGCTCGTCGATGACCGCCGGGTTGAACTCCTTGCCCCAGAACTCCGTGAACCACCGGCCCACGATCGCCTTGTTCTCCTCAGTCGACATGATCGTCTCCTCGTCGGTGCAGTGCGTGTAGCGCCCCTCCTGGGGCACGCCCCGCAGACGACGGCCGCCACCGTTCCGTGAGGTCCCGGCCGGAAATTTCCCGCGCGATTCCCGTCTCCCGGATGCCGGACGTGCCTCGCCGCTAGCACCGTGTCCACGGCACCCGGCGCCGCCGCCCCGGCCGGGCGTATGCGGGACGGGCGCCTACCGGGCGCGAGGGTGCCCGGAGGCTGGGCCGCCGGGCGCTGAACCGCACGGCGGGGAGGGCGCGGCGCTTTCCGGCATCCGCCATGCGGTGGCCGCGGCGGCCATGATCTCCGCGGTGGTGCGCAGGCTGGGCACCCCGGTGACCGGCCGGTCGGTGAGGAAGCGGCGGACCGCGCGCAAGGCCGCCGGGTCGCCCAGCAGTTCGCCGTGGAACGCGGGGATGACCACCACGTCGCGTGGCAGCGGGCAGGCGGGCAGGGTCACCGCGTCGGCGAGCGGGATGACCTCAAGCATGCGGACCGGGGCGTGCTCCGCAGCCGCGCTGGCGAACCGGGCACCGACGCTGTTCACCGAGCTGATCAGGGTCTGCGCGCCGGACGTGCCGAACGGGGAGAGCCCGCCCACGAACCAGATGAGCGCGTGCAGTTCGTCCCTGGTCACCAGGCTGCTGCCGGTGCTCTTGTAGCCGTACTGGCCGGGGGCGACGATCGGGCTGAGCACGACCACCGACCCCACCGGGGCGTCTGGGTGCTGCGCGAGCATCGCGTCCACGCCGAGGGTGCCCTCGCTTTCCGCGACGATGTCCACCGGCTTGCCGGTCTGCTCGTGCAGCCGCCACAACTGCGCCGCGATCCGGTCGCCGAGTTCGGGCAACGGGAGGTTGCTCGCCTTCGCGCCGTAGGGCAAGGGCAAGCCGTGGCGGCTCGTCCCCAGGTAGGAGAACTGCCGGATCAGCGTGCCCGGGAGAGCCTTGGCCAGCGCACGGTCCTGGCCGCAGCACCACGAGCCGAAACCGGCGATCTCCAGCACGGCGTGGCCCCCGGCGTCGGCGGCCGCGTCGCCCAGGTGTGCGGGGCCGGGCGCCCCGGTCACCCAGGCCACGGTGGCCTGTGGGTGCTCCGTCGCGGCGGGGCCGCCGAAGAAGAAGACGAGCCTGGTCAGCGCGATGACCGTGGCGATGACCACGGCCAGCGCCATGGGTCCCGCCGGAACCCGGTGGACGGCGGGCAGCGCGAGCCCGGCCGGCTCCTCCGCCACCGGCCCGGCCTGGGCAAGCGCCGTGCCCGGGCCAGCGCCGTGTCGGTCAGCCCGGCCCGGGCAAGCGCCGTCTCGGCCGGCCCGGCCTGGGCAAGCGCCGTCTCGGCCGGCCCGGCCTGGGCAAGCGGCGTCTCGGCCAGCGCCGTCCCGGCCGGCTCAGCGTGGGCCTGCCCGGCGGCGCGGGCGATCGCGGCTGTCAGGCCGTACCAGGCGCGGGCGTTCACCAGGCCAGCCAGCCCGGCTATGGGGACCGCGTCCGGTGGCGGCAGTGCCGTGCTCACCGCGGCGGCGGCCGTCAGCACGGCGAACTCCGCAAGCAGCCACCACACCGCCGACGCCGGCGGCAGGGTCCGCCACCAGGTCCCGGCCAGCCCGGCATGGCTGAGCGGCAGCGCGATCAGCAGCATGGCGGGCAGCAGGGCGAGAAACGGCCAGGAGAAGGGCAGGATGGCCACCCCGAACGTCAGGCTGACCAGCGGGGATATCAGCAGGCAGGCCAGCGTCGTGACGACGAGAGCGCCGCGCAGGGCAGCCAGCGGCGGCGGCGTCAGGTAGGCCGGCCAGGCCAGCCTGACCAGCGCCGTGTTCAGCGCGGCCCGGGCCACCACGAGCCCGGCGAGCAGCAGGCAGAACGACAGCCACGATCGCTGGGTGCTGTACAGCCAGCGCAGGTCGTGGAAGATCGCCAGCGGTGGGAGCGCGCTGACCTGAGGGGCGAGGGCCCGGGCGGCAGGTGCGAGCACGATGAGCAGGAAGGCCTCTGCCATGGCCGTGCCGCAGCACAACGTGATCAGGCCTCGGTGCGCCAGGAACCGGTCGCCCCGCGCGCTGGGCCGCTGCGGCTCTTCGTCCATGCCCCGCAACTAGATTCGTGATCTGGTTCGGCGGACCGGACAGCCCGGGACCGCCGAGTGTCGCTATCTGTATATCCCAGCACAGCGTTCGGACATCAACGTATTAATCCCCGGCGGGCCGCAGCCGGGTCAGAGCCGGCCGGCGTCCACGATGCGGCGCAGGAACCGCCGGGTGCGCTCGTCCCTGGGACTGGTGAAAAGCTCAGCGGGCGGGGCGTCCTCGATGATCCGCCCTTCCTCCAGGAAGCACACCCGGCGGGCGATGTCCTTGGCGAAACCCATCTCATGCGTCGCGATGACCATGGTCATGCCGCTGGCGGCCAGTTCCCTGATCACGTCAAGCACCTCGGCCACCAGCTCAGGGTCGAGCGCGCTGGTCACCTCGTCGAGCAGCATGATCTGCGGTTTCATGGCCAGCGCCCGGACGATCGCGACCCGCTGCTGCTGCCCGCCGGAGAGCCGGTCGGGAAAGTCGGCTTCCTTGTCCGCCAGCCCGAACCTGGCCAGCAGCGCCCTGGCTTCCTCTTCCGCCTCGGCCAGGGGAAGCCGGCGGACCTTCGCCGGGGCCAGCGTCACGTTCCGGAGCACGGTCATGTGCGGGAAGAGGTTGAAGGACTGGAACACGATCCCCACGTGCCTGCGTACCAGGTTCGGGTCGATGTCAGGCCCGGTGACCTCCTGGCCCCACAGGCTGATCCGCCCGGAGTTGATCGGCTCGAGCAGGTTCACGCAGCGCAGCAGCGTGGACTTGCCGGACCCGGACGCCCCGATCAGGCAGACCACCTCATGGGTCGCCACGGACAGGTCGATGCCCTTGAGCACCTCGTTGGCCCCGAACGACTTGTGCAGCCCCTCGATCTTGATGGCCTCATCGCCGGCCACCGGCGGGGGGCCCGCTGCCGCGCTGGCGCTCACGCGGTGGCCCCGGCGAGACGGCGGCGGCGGTCCCGCTCGATCAGCCGGTCGGTGAACCGCGCGAGCGGGATCGTGAGGATCAGGAACAGGATGGCGGCCACCGTGAAGCTGGAGAAGTTGAACACCTGCTCGCTGTAGATGTCGGCCGCCTTGTTGGCCTCGATCGTCCCGAGAATCCCCACCAGCGCGGTGTCCTTCTGCAGGCTGATGAAGTCGTTGAGCAGCGGCGGGATGATGTTCCGCACCGCCTGCGGCAGGATCACGTGGCGCAGTGCCTGCCAGTGCCGCAGGCCGAGCGACCGTGCCGCCCCCACCTGGCTCTGGTGCACCGAGTTCAGCCCGGCCCGGTAGACCTCGGAGACGTACGCGGAGTAGGAAAGCACCAGGGCGGTGATCCCGTACACCTCGTTGGACTGGGTGGAGACGACCGGCAGGCTCAGGGCGGGCACGCCCAGGCCGATGGCGAGGATCACCAGGATCAGCGGCACGCCACGGAAGAAGTCGACGTAACCGGTCGCGAGGAGCCTGATCGGGAACAGCGCGGGATGCGCAGACTGCCTGATCAGGGCGATCAGCAGGGCGAACGCGAGGATGAGCACCTCGGCGATGAGAAACATCTGGATGTTGAGCCAGATGGCCGCGCCCACCGAGTAGTAGCCCTGCTGCGGGTTGCCGATGAACGACTGCCACATGTGCGGCGGGCTGAAGAAGGCGTGCTCCACGGCCCGCGCGCCGGGCGCCAGCAGGAAGATGGCGGCCAGCACCCCGAGCACGACGAGCGTGCTGACGGTCGAGATGACCGCCCCGCCGCGGCCGCCGCCGAGCAGCTTGGCCCCGCGCCCGGTCCGCGTGAACGAGCCCGGGGGCGGGCTTCCGCTCAGTGCCACCGCGGCTCAGGGCTGGATGGTGGGGAACGTCAGGTAGATCTGCAGGTATTTCTGCTGCAGTTGCTGCAGCGTCCCGTTGGCCTTCAGTGTGGCGATTGCCTTGTTCACGCAGGTCACCAGCGGGTTGCCCAGGTGGAACAGCAGCCCGTAATGCTCGCCCACCGGTGGGAACTGTGCCACCAGGACCGCGTGCTTGAGTTGGGCCGAGGCCATGTACTGCGCGGTGGGGGTGTCGGTGATCAGGGCGTCGATCCGGTGCGCCGCCAGCGCGGCGGACACCTGGCTGAGCGTGTCGAAGACCCTGGGCTGCTGGGTCGGCTGGATGTCGTTGGTGATGTAGGTGAGGCCGGTGGTACCCACCTGGTCCCCGTAGAGATACTTCTTCAGGTCGGCCGTGGTGTGCTGGGTGACGATCGGGGAGCCCTTGAGCGCCACGATGGCCTGCTGCACGTCGTAGTAGCTGTTGGAGAACGTGACCGCCTGTGCGCGCTGTGGCGTGTAGGAGACCTCGTTGATGTCGAAGTCGAACTTCTTCGGCCCGGGAGCGTACGAGCTGCTGAACGGCTCGGTGACCCACACCACCTGGGACTTGGAGAAGCCGAGCTGGGCGGCGATCGCATAGGCGACCGCGCTCTCGTAGCCCAGGCCGTTGGACGGCTTGTTGTGCTCGAACCAAGGCGTGAACACCGGGTTGTCGGTCGCGACCGTAAGCACGCCCTTGGTGTACAGCTGGTTCTGGATGCTGGCGTTCGTGCAACTGGAAGCCGAGCTGGCTGCGCTGCTGCTGCCGCCACTGGCAGTGCTGCTGGACGAGGTGCTCCCGCAGGCCGCCACGACAGAGCCGATGAGCGTGGTGGCGGCTGCCGCAACGATGATGCGCCGCATATGATCACTTCCCCCACTTGTGCCGAGGGGCGCGGGTTGACCCTTGATCGTCGGCCGGAGCCTATCGGGTTCCGCCGTGTTTACCCAAGTCCGCCGGGCTGTGCCTGGCCCTGCTCACCCAGCGCGAAGCGAAGGTAGCGTTCCGCGGACCTGGCGACCGCCGCCGTCCCGTCGGTGTGCACCACCCGCCGCCACCAGGCGCCGTAGACCCGGTCGAACGGATAGGGCCGCAGCCGGGCCAGCCCGCGCCTGATGACCTCCGGCCGCTCCGGTATCAGGTTCGGGTAGCTGTACATGAACGAGACATACCGCCGGTCCTGGACCACGGTCATGATGTCCCCGGAGAACAGGGCGCCCGCTCCGCCGTCCGCGCCGGCCCAGTGCAGCACCTGACCGCCCTCGAAGTGCACGCCGACGTTGATGAGCGTGAGGCCGTCCCCGATCTGCTCGGTCTCGCCGTCCCAGAACCGGACCAGCGGGTCCGGCCGGGTCACCCACTGCCGGTCGGCGGCGTGGATGTAGACGGGGGCGCCGAACTCGCGGGCCCACTCGGTCATCGACCCGTAGAAGTGCGGATGGCTGATCGCGATGGCCTGGATCCCGCCCAGCGCGCGGATCTGCTCGGCCAGGTCCTCGTCCAGGTAGCTGATCATGTCGAAGAGCACGTTGCCGGATGAGGTCCGGATCAGCAGCGCGCGCTGCCCGATGGCGGTCGGGGGCTGGGCCCCGATGCCGAGCACGCCGGCCCCCTCTCCCGCGATATGGCCCCGGTGCCCGGCGGCGGCGAGTTCGGCGAGGCTGGTCCAGCGCTGCCCGTCCCAGCCGACGTACTGGCGTTCGTCCAGGCAGATGGGGCAGTCCTCGCGCGGGGCCGGGTATTGCACCCCGCAGGTCGCACAGATCGGCAGGTCCACGTCCATGCCCCAGGTATAGCCCATGCACGTGCAATTCCGCCGGACCGGCCTGGACCGAGCCGGGCGGTCAGCCGCCGATGCGGGGGAAGCCGCGGGGGTAGCCGTGCAGTGACTCGCAGCCGGATGCGGTGACCAGCATGAGCTCCCCGGTCTGCACGCCGGCCCGCTCGTCCGGGGTGATCACGTTGGGCTGGATGACCACGGTCATGCCCGCGGTGAAGGTGAAGCTGGGCGCCCGCCGTGCCTCCAAGCCTGCCCGGGGCACTACCGGCGGGAGGTAACCGCCGCCGTACCCGTGCATCAGGTCGTCGTAGATCGTGTACCCGGCGCCGAGGATGACGTCGGCCGCGGCCCCGGTGAGTTCGCCGGCGGTCACCCCGGGCGCCAGCCGCGCCGTCACGGCGTCGAACGCCGCGTCGGCCACGTCGTGCAGGTCACGGTAGCGCGGCACCGGGTCGGCGGCGATGGCGAAGGTACGCAGCACCTGCCCCGGGTACCCGTCATAGCTGGCGCTGATCTCGCAGCTCAGCGCGTCCCCGGCAGCCAGCTTGCGGGACGACGGCCACTGGGCGGGCACGCACAGCCCTGGGTCCGCCATGGGCGTGACGCCCAGGTAGTGAATATGCGTGAGCCCCCCGGCGGCGACGTAGCCGCCCTCCAGGACGGCACAGCATTCGGCCTCGGTCATCCCCGGCTTCGCCGCCCCGGCCAGCGCCCGCACCGCGTCGTCGCTCATCGCGGCGCCGCGCCGCAGCCACTCGATCTCCTCGCCGGATTTCACCAGCCGCAGCCGCGCATACTCCCCATCCAGGAACACGATGTCCCCGCAGGCCGCCGCGAGCGCCGCACCGGCCCGGGCCGGCACCGCCCCGATCACGCCGAGCCGCCGCACCCGTCCCGGCCAGCCCCGGATCCACTCCAGCGCCGCGGCCAGGGCCGACGTGCCCCCGGCGCGCACCTCCACTCCCCGTGCCATCGCCCGCGCATTGGGCACGTGGTTGTCGTAGCAGACCCACATCACCCCGGCCTCACCGGCGCGCACCACCAGCGCCGCCTCCCGGGTCACCGGCCACCCGGTCAGCCACGGCACCGCCGTCCCGGCCCGCTCTGCCCCGTAGACCAGCGCGGCATCGCAGCCCCGCCTTTCAAGCAAGCTCCTCGAGCTCTGCCGAGCGCCGTGCCAGCTCGGCCGCGGAGAAGGCAGGGTAGCCCGGAGCCGTACGGGCGGGGGTCAGCTCTTGGCCCAGTACTCGTCCGAGGCCAGCGACTGCGCCATCGCCTCCGGCGTCTCGAACCCAGGTGCCATCGAGGCCGCCGTCCCCGCCATCACCTCGTGGTGCCCGATGTTCAGCATCCGCAGCCAGCTCTGCTGCCCGAACGTGAGCCCGATGAAGCAGCCCAGCTCGACCAGTTCCGGCTCGCTGAAATGGGCCCGCATCCGCTCCCAGAACTCGTCCGGCGCCGGCAGGTGCCAGGCGATCGCCTCGGCGTAGGCCAGCGCGGCCTTCTCTCGGTCGCTGTAGCGCGGTGACGTCTCGAAGTTCAGCAGCTCGTCGTACTTGCCCTCGGTGAGGCCAGCGGCCGCGGCCGCGGCCGAGCGCTGGTTGCCGCAGTATTCGCACTGGACCGTGCGGGAGATGTAGACCCGGCACAGTTCCTTGATCTGGTGGTCGCACACGCCCTGGCGGAAGATGTCGTTCCACGACCGGGCGAAGAACCAGAAACAGGCGGGGACGTGGGCCCGGACCGCGGAGCTTTCCGGCCGCGGGGTCCCCTCGCGCGCGCACCGCTCCATCTCGGCCCGCATCTCGTCGTCCATCTGGTCCACGGGCACGTAACTGATGCGCTGCTTGTCCGCCATGGGGCTCCTCCTCGCCGCGGCCGCGTCCTGTCTCGGAGCATGCCACACGTCCGAGGGGTCAGCCGTGGCTACCAAGGTGGCCGCCAGCGCGCCGGCCTTCCGGCTGGTGGTGAAAGGCGGCCGGGCGGACGGGCCGGTGTGCTGCTCGATGTCCTGAGGGTGGCGCAGTGGCGGCGCAGCCTGCGAGGCGGCACGCCTGTGAGGCTGTTGACCAGGCGGGAGATCGCCACTGCGGGCGGGAAGTTTCGGCCCGGAAGTCCCGCATGGTCTGCTCCATCCGCTCCCAGGTGGGCGCAGCCGCAGACCTGGTGTCGGTATTTGCTGACGAAACCAGATGAGCGGGCAAGATGAAGACACGGTGGCTATCCGCGCCGGATGTCCCTATATTAACCATAAATTCGAATATGCTTTCAGTATGCAGCTCCGATACAACTACCGCTTAGACCCGTGGCCGCGCCACCGGGCCGCTTTCGAGAAGGCGTTCGGCTGCGCCCGGGTGGTGTTCAACGACGCGCTGCATGCCAGGGAAGCTGCTCACCAGGCCCGGGAACCGTACGTCACCGACGGCGATCTTTCGGCCCGGCTGACCGCAGTCAAGAAGGCACCGGAGCGGGCGTGGCTGAACGAGGTCTCCTCGGTGGTGCTCCAGCAGGCCCTTGCGGACCTGAACATGGCGTACCGGAACTTCTTTGCCTCCATCAAGGGCACCCGCAAGGGGCCGACGGTGGCACCGCCGCGGTTCCGGTCCCGCAAGGATCGGCGGCAGGCGATCCGGTTCACCGCCAATGCCCGGTTCAAGGTGCTGCCCAATGGGAAACTGCGGCTTCCGAAGATCGGGGATGTGCCGGTCCGCTGGTCGCGTCCGCTGCCGTCCGGGCCGTCCAGTGTCACGGTGATCAAGGACGCTGCAGGCCGGTACTTCGCCAGCTTCGTCGTTGAGACCGTGCCTGATGCCCTGCCCAGGACGAAACCGGTGGTTGGCATCGATTTGGGGCTCACGCACTTCGCGGTGCTGTCGGACGGCCGGAAGATCGACTCCCCGCGTTTCCTGCGCCGGGCGGAGAAGAAGCTCAAGCGCAGGCAGCGGGGCCTGTCCCGCAAGCAGAAAGGCTCCCGCAACCGGGACAAGGCCAGGGTCAAGGTCGCCCGCGCCCACGCCCAGGTGGCCGACGCCCGGCGGGACTTTCAGCATCAGCTCTCCACGGCACTGATCCGCGAAAACCAAGCGGTTGCCGTGGAAAACCTGGCGGTGAAAGCGCTGGGGCGTACCCGCCTGGCCAAGTCGGTGCACGACGTCGGCTGGTCGTCGTTCGTGGCGATGCTGGAGTACAAGGCCCGGCTGTACGGCCGGGAGTTCCATCGGATCGGCCGGTTCACCCCCACTTCGCAAACCTGCTCGGCGTGCGGGATGAAAGACGGCCCCAAGCCGCTGCACATCCGCATCTGGCGGTGCCAGGGGTGCGGGGGATGGCTGGACCGGGACATCAACGCGGCGGTCAACGTCGCCAGGGCCGCCGGGCTGGCGGTGACAGCCTGTAGAGCGCAGGTAAGACCGGAACCCGTTCCGGCACAGCGCGGTGAAGCAGGAACCCACCCGAAGTCACCCGGAACCCGGCGTGACAGGCGGGAATCTCCGCCCTTCAAGGCGGAGTGGAAGTCAACTATCGTGATATCGGACGCGGAGGGCTCTCTTGTCGATCTTGTCCGCAGGGGTCATCGGTAGCTCGCTGACGAACCGCACCTCCCGCGGCGCGTATGCCTCGGTGAGCTCGTCGGCCACCAGGTCGTGCAGTTCCGCTGCCGTGACACCGGTTCCCGGGACCCGGACCACGAACGCGACCACCGCCTCGCCGAGTTCGGTGTCCGGCACACCGATGACGGCCACCGCACGGACGCCGGGGTGCCCGGTCAGCACGTCCTCGACCACCCGGGAGTAGGCCTGCACCGGCGGCCCGCCGGTGTGGATCACGTCCTCGGCCCTGTCGACCAGGTACAGGTAGCCGTCCGGATCGGCATAACCGAGGTCCTCGGTGCACAGCCAGCCGCCCGCGAGGATCCTGCTGGTCAGTTCGGGCTGCCCCACGTAGCCGTCCATCACCAGCGGCCCCGCCACCCAGATGGTGCCCGTCTCGCCCACGGGCAGTACCGTCCCGTCCCCGCCGCGCACTTCGATCTTGTTGTTGGCGTACGCCGTGCCGCAGGACCGCAGCCGCTCCGGGTGCGCCGGGTCGAGGTCCATGCCCGGGTAGGCGGCGATGAGCGGCACCTCGGTCATGCCGTAGACGACCCGCACCACCGGGCCGAAGCGCTCGATGGCCTGGACCAGGTCGGTAACGGGCGCGGCACCGCAGCCACAGTTCAGCCGGCGCAGGCTGGCGCAGTTGGCTTGGGCGAGCGCGGGCTCGGCGAGAACCTCGCGCAGTTGCGGCGGGGAGAGCAGCGTGCTGGTGACCCGTTCCCGCTCGATGGCGGCGAGCCATTGCGCGGCGCGGAATTGCGTCATCAGCACCGCCGTACCGCCCTGGAACAGCGCAACCAGGGCCGGCACCTGCCCGCTTGTGGTAGCGAACGGGAAGATAGCCAGGTGGCGCATGCCCGGTTCGCCGCTGGCGCGGTTGAACTGGCCGCGCAGGTAGAGCGCCTGGTAGAAGCGCTGGCCGTGGCGGACGAGCTTGGGCGGGCCGGTCGTGCCCGCGGTGTGGAACAGCGACTGCGGCTCGTAGTCCGCGTCACCGCCGCCGCCCCCGGCGCCGTTCGCCCGGCTGCCCGCGGCGGCCACGATCATCTCGGCGAGCAGGTCCGGACGGCCCTCCCCGGGGCCCAGGCCGAGCACCGGCCGCGCGGCCCGGGTCACCGCGTCACCGATCAACTCATCCGCGACCCCGCTGTCATGGATCAGGACGTCAGCGCCTGCCTGCTCGATGAAATCACGCTGGTCTTCGCGCGGCGCGTCGGCGGCGACGAAACCTGCCTGGCATCCGAGCAGGTGCAGGGCCAGCAGCAGGATGATCGATTCCGGGTGATTGCGGGTCACCGCCACCACCGTCATGTCCCCGCGCACCCCGCGGGCGGTCAGCGCGATCGCCATGGCCAGCACGGCGGCCCTGGTCTCGGCATAGGTGTACCTGCGCTCGCCGTGCACGATCGCCTCGGCGGAGCCCATCCGGGCGAAGAAATCTAATACCTGCAGCACATAGTTCGGCTCGGTGGTGTGGCGCTGCGCGGCGTGCTCATTCATGGTTCAGCACGGGTCACGACCCGGCCTTCCGGTATCGACTCAGACCGCGGATGAGCGTGACGTTTTCATACGCGGTTGGGCCGGTCAAGCCCGCAGATGCACCTAGTTAGGTGCGGGGCCTGCCGCCATTCCGGCTCAGGCCGGCCACGGCGGATGAATCCCCCGGCGGAGGGACCGCCCCGGAAGGTCCCTCCGCCAGGGGCAAGCCTCGGTGCACCCCCCACCATCCCATGCACGTCGGCCAGGCCAGCCCACAGATGGCCCGCCCCCCGAAGGGGAAGCCAGTGACCGTCACGGCCACGACCGGGCCCGCGCCCGGGCGGTACCCCGGGTGCTCTCCCAGTCTGTCGCCTCGCGTCCCGTTGGGAGGATGGATGGAAACAGTCGGACAAGCCCGGACACGCGTTCCGAGGCTGTCGATGACGTTCTTCGCGGGCGTCAGCCGGGGCTGCCCCGGAAGAGGGCGGCGACGCGGTCGCGGGGGAGGGCGGGGACGCGGTGGCCGTCGCGCCCGGTCATGTCCTCGTTCGCTACCAGAGCGTTGGCCACGGCCTCCTCCGTTGCCCGTACGACCGCGGCGAAGAACGGGTTCATCTGGGCCCAGGGGATGAACCTGAGCTGGTCGTAGTCGGCCCCGGTCCCTGGCTGCGGGTGGTAGCCGCTGAACCCGCCCGGATTGGCCGTGGAGAAGGCGAGGAACAGATCACCGGAGAAGTGCGAGCTGATGGTGCCGGTGCGCGCGATGCCGTGGGTGACCCGCCGGGCCATCGCCGAGCACTGGTGCGGGAGCAGCGGCGCGTCAGTGGCCACGATGGCGATCACCGACCCGGCTCCGGGCGGCGGCGCGCCCGGGGCCGGCGGTTCCGCCGGGGCGCTCTCGCCGAGCAGCCGGCCCAGCCGCACGCCCGCCAGCGTCAGTTCGTCCCGCGAGCCGAAGTTGGCCTGGAGGAACACCCCGACCGTGTAGCTGGTCCCGCGGTAGTCCACGACCCGTGAGGCGGTGCCGTTGCCGCCCTTGAACTCGTAGCAGATCATCCCGGTGCCGCCGCCGACCGAGCCTTCCTCGACCGGCCCGTTGCGGGCCGCCTCCAGTGCGTCGAGCACCGTGGCCTCGGTGATGTGGTGCCCGTAGGCGTCGTTGAGGTAGCCGTCCCAGGTCTCCCCGGCCACCGGGAGCGACCACTCGTCGCCGAGTTCGGGGTGGTGCCTGGCCGTCCACGCGACGATCCCGGCGTGGGCAACGCCGACCGCGTGGGTGTTGGTGATCGCGACCGGGAGGGCGAACGTGCCGGACTCGGCGATCCAGGAGGCACCGGTCATCTCGCCGTTCCCGTTCAGCGAGAAGAACCCCGCCGCCACGGGGTCGGCGGCATAAGCGGGGCCGCGCGGGTGGATCCCGGTCACCCCGGTCCGCACCGAGTCCCCTTCGATGAGGGTGGCGTAGCCGACCGCCACCCCGGGCACGTCGGTGATCGCGTTCCAGGGTCCCGGCGTCCCGTCGAACGGGATGCCGAGCGACCGGGCCCGCGGTTTGCCGGCCGGCGTGGCCGCGTGTGCGTCCGGCAGTGGTCCGGTGCCAGTCACTGTGCCTGCCCTCCTCGCGGTCCCGGCGGGGCCGCGACCTGGCCGGCTCCGCCCGGGGCGACGGTCTCGCCGTAACGCAGCGCCCGTACCGCATCGCTGACCTCGGTAAGGTCGCTCTCGCTGAGCGTCTGCGGGGTGCCGGCCAGCCGGGCGTACCAGTATGCCCGGGCGAGCCACTCCAGGGTGCGGGCCCGCTCGTAGGCGCGGGCCAGGGTCGGCCCGCAGGTGAGCGCGCCGTGGTTGCGCAGGATCACCGCGCTGCGCCCGGCCAGCGCGGCGGCGGCGCCGGCCGCGAGCTGCGCGGTGCCGAACCTGACATAGGGCGCGACCCGCACCGGCCCGCCGAGGTCGGCCATCGCGTAGTGCACGGCGGGCAGTTCGTCCAGCACGGTGGACATCGCCACCACGAACGGGGAGTGGGTGTGCACGATCGCCGCGGCGTGGCTGGCCCGGTACAGCGCCAGGTGCATCGGGGTCTCCGTCGAGGGCCGCGGGCCGGACAGCAGCGTGGCGTCCGACGTGCGCACCAGGCAGATGTCGGCCGGAGCCATCCGCTCGTACGGCATGCCGGACGGGGTGATCGCCATCAGCCCGCCGCGGAGCACGCTGAGGTTGCCCGACGTGCCCGGCGCGAGATCGTCGGGAGCCATCCGGCGCGCGTAGGCGACCAGGTCCTCCCGGTCCGCCAGGCTCACGCCCTCCGCCGCGTCCGTGTCCTCGGCCATCAGCCCTCCTCGCGTCTCCCCCATGATCGCGGACGAGTTCATGCATTACGCAGCGGCATCCCACAGCGCGTCCCGCCCCGGACCGCCCATCCAGCCCACGACAGATCCCCGATCATGTGGTCCCGCCAGCCAGAAACCTCAAGCCGGGCGCGCCGCGATGACCCGTTCATCTCTGGGCACCGGGCGAGCCGCGGGCGTTGACCGCCTGCAACGCTAGGAAGCTTTGAGAAGCTGATGCACCCGCTGATGTGAGACACCGAGTACGTCACCGATCGCAGCCTGGGAAAGCCCAATGTCGGCGAGTGCCTGCAGGGCCGCACGGCGTGCTTCCTCATGAGCCTGCGTAGCCTTTTGCAGGCCTGCCTCGGCCTTGAGAAGGCGGCTGATCGTCTCGGTCATATCGGCCCCGCCGATGTTGTAACGCCACGTGAGCTCGAAGGCATCCTGTCCGCTGTCGGTCAGGCCAGCGATGAGGTCCCGCACTTCAGCCTCAAGATCTGCGAAGTGCACCGTGTCGGTGGCAGCCGGGCCAAGTTCGGGAGCCCATATGTCGGCAACCCACAGGCCGTCTTCCCGAGTCACCTCAACCTGATAGCTGCTCATCGCTCCATCCACTTCTCACCGAAGACCGGTGCGAGCCGCTCCTCGAGCCGGGTCAGCACCGTCCATGACAGTTCCCTCGGGTGCCCCATCAGCCCGAAGCGCTCGACCTCCGCGCCGGATGAATTCACCAGCGCGTAGATCTGGTGCGAGCCCTTGCCTCGATCGGGTAACTGGCGCACGGTCAGGTGGTGCGCCCGGGCAAGTTTGCGGACAGCGATAAGGGCCTGCGCCGGCTTCATTCTCCGGTTGACCACGATCGTAATTCTAGTCGGCTAGAAGAGCAAGCGGCAAGTGGACTAGAAAGTCCTCCCCCTCCGCCGCGGCCGTGATAGCGGCTTGGCCCGGGCCGGTAGCGGTGGTCATTGCGCGGGGACGTCGGTGCGGCTGTCGAGCCAGAGGGCCCAGGGCTCTATTGAGCCGATCCGGAGCAGGCCGGCCGATGCCCAGGGATCCTCGGCGAACCGCGCCCTGACCTCGTCCTCGCTCGTGGACTCGACGACGTGCAGGGTCTGCGCACCGTCACCTACCGGGCCGCCGAGGATGAGGAACCCGGCGTCGACCAGGCTGTCCATGAATGCCGCATGCGCATCCCAGTCGTCTTGTTCCCGGATGGGGCGCGACGGGTCCCAGCCGGGACCGTGGGCCGTCCGCACTGCGAAGTTGGCCATGGCCGCAGCGTAAGGACCGGCACCGACACTCCGGCCGCGCCGGGCAGCGCTACTTCATTCCGGTTGTGGATTCCGACACCGAGCGGGGGTCACGCGGCCGCCAGGCACCGCGGTCCACGGCGGCGAGGAACCGGTCCACGGCCGCGTTGAACGCCTCCGGCTCCTCCAGGTTGGCGGTGTGCCCGGTCTGCGGCAGGATGGCCAGCCCGGCCGAGGGGATGGTCCGCTTGAGCATCAGCACGGTCTCCAGGCACCCCTCGTCCTCGTCGCCTGCCAGCAGCAGCACCGGGGTGCGCACCGCGGCAAGCTCGTCCCGCAGCGCGTACAGCGACGGGCGGGACGCCTGCACGCCGCGCATGGTGAGCGCCGAGCCCAGTGCCGAATGCTGCGCCAGTGCGGCGGCGAACTCCGCCCAGCCGCGCGGGTTCTTGTTCTGGAACTGCACCCGTGCCGGGCCGACGGCGTACCGCCCCGCGACCCGCTGCGCGCCCTCGGACTCGAAGGCCGCCGCGGTCGCCGCGCACTCGGCGCGGAACGCCTCCGCCCGCTCCGGCGGTGCCCCGTACCCGGCCCCCGCGACCACAGCCGAGATCACCCGGTCCGGATGGCGCAGCGTGAGGTGCAGCGCGGCGAACCCGCCCATGGACAGGCCGGCCACGTGCGCCTGGCCGATGCCCATCCCGTCCAGGACGGCGGCGGCGTCCTCGACGGCCCGCTGCTGGGAGTAGGCGGCCGGGTCCTCGGGCACCCCGGACGGCGGGTATCCCCGGGCCGCGTAGGTCACGCACTGGTAGCTGCGGCCGAAGAACCGGACCTGCGGCTCCCAGCTGCGGTGGTCGCCGGCGAACTCGTGGATGAACAGCAGCGGCGTCCCGGTCCCGGTGCTCTCCACGTGGAGCGCCACGCCGTCGCCGGTCACGATCGTAGCCATCTGGGCCTTTCGTTCGCTGGTCCCGGGCGTGCCGGGCTACGGGTCAGTGCGCGGCACCCATGATGTGCTGATAGGTCCGGGCGGACGCGGCGGCGGCATCCCCGGACCGCAGCGCGTCGAGGATGGCGTCGTGCTGGCTGGCCGACTCGGCGTGGCTGCGCCGCACCCGGGGCCCGCCGTGCAGCGACGCCCAGAGCAGCCGCATCAGGGTGAGCAGCAGCGGGCTTCCCGCGCAGGAGTACACGGTGAAGTGGAACTCCCGGTTGAGCTCCGCATAGCCAGGGTCGTCGTCGGCGAGCGCGCGCATCCGGTCGTTCAGCACCTGCAGCCGGGCCAGCCCCTCCGCGTCGATCTTGCGGGCGGCCAGCGAGGCGCCCAGCGACTCCAGCGCGGCGCGGATCTGGAAGTTCTCCTCGACCGGCCCGTCGTCCGGCTCGACCACGGTGAAGCCGCGGTGGGTGTCCCCGACGACCAGGCCCTCGGATTCGAGCCGGCGCATCGCCTCGCGCACCGGGGTCTGGCTGACTCCGAACCGCTGGGCGAGGTCACGCTGGCGCAGCTGCTCGCCGGCCGCGAGTTCCCCGGTGATGATCAGCTCGCGGATCAGGGCGGCCACGAGGTCGGTCTTGCTGACGTACCCCCGCGCCCCCTCACCGGGGCCCGCGGGCATCAACGGTGCAGGCCGCACGGGTCGCCTCCGGTGCTCGGGATGGGGTGTTGGCCGGCCTGCGGGCCCGGGCCGGCCACGGCGCCTGGTTCGGCCAGGGCGGTGACCCGGGCCGGGGTCAGCGGCAGTCGGCCGACGCTGCCCGCCAGGCCGAGCGCGTCCCGCACGGCGCTGGCCACCGCGGCGCCCGCGGCGCTGATGCCCCCCTCGCCCGCGCCCATCACGCCGAGCGGGTTGCCCGGTGCCGGGGCCTGCTGTGACACCAGCACGTCGATCGGCGGGATTTCGGCGGCGGTCGGCAGCCGGTAGTCCATGAACGTGACCGCCTGCGGCTGGCCGGCCTCGTCGTAGCTGAACTCCTCGAGCAGCGAGCCGCCGATGCCCTGCGCCACGCCGCCGCGCAGCTGTCCTTCGACCAGCGCGGGGTTGACCGCCCGGCCTACCTCGTAGGCGACCAGGTAGCGCAGCACCCGGACCTCGCCGGTACCCGGGTCCACCTCGGCCACCGTGATGTGGACCCCGTAGGGGTAGGTCATGTGCGTGACGTCGAAGCGGCGGCGCGCGGCCAGCCCGGCGGGTTCCCCGGGGCGCAGGTACCCGCTGGCCGGGGCCGCGGCGCCGGCGATCTGCGCGAGGGTGACCGCCGACCGCGGGTCGCCGCGGACCGTGATCGTGCCGTCCGCCGCGACCAGGTCGTCCTCGGCGGCTTCCAGCATCCGGGCGGCGAGCTGCCTGGCCCGGCCGGCGACCGCGGTGGCGGCCGCGTGCACCGCGTTGCCGGCCACCACCGTGGAGCGCGACGCCCAGGAGCCGGACCCGAACGGCTGGAGGGCGGTGTCCCCGTTGACCACGTGCACGGCGTCGAGCCCGACGGCGAGCGCGTCGGCGGCGATCTGGGCCAGCACGGTCTCGATGCCCTGCCCCAGCGAGGTCCCCCCTGAATACACGTGCACGTTGCCGGCTTTGCTGATCACCACGTCCGCGGTGTCCTGCGGGCCGAGGCCGCTCTTCTCCAGGAACACCGCGAGCCCGAGGCCGCGGCGGCGCCCCGCCGCGCGCCCGGCTGCCACGATCGCGTGGTACCCCAGCCGCCCGGCCTCGGCCTCGGCGGCGGCCAGCAGCGCCGGGTAGTCCCCGGTGTCCAGCACCACGTCGGTGCCCAGCGTGGTCAGCGGCCGGCGGCAGGGCAGCTCGCGGCGGCCGAGCAGGTTTCGCCGCCGCAGTTCGGCGCGGCCGATGCCGAGCTGGTCGGCGGCCATGTCGAGCAGCTGCTCGCGGGCCGTGGTTCCCTCGAACCGGCCCGGCGCGCGGTAGGTGCCGCACGGGGTCTTGTTGGTGAGCAGGACCCGGATCCGGCCGCGGAACGCGGGCACCCGGTACGGGCCGGGCAGCATCGCCACGGTCAGCTCGGGCACGGTGATCCCGTGCGTGCGGCAGTAGGCGCCGTTGTCGTGCAGGATGTCGTCGGCCAGCGCGAGGATCCGGCCGGCCTGGTCAAACGCCGCCGAGATCCGGTGCACCTGCTGGCGCGAGTGGTTCACCGCGACCAGATGCTCGGCCCGGTCCTCCGCCCACTTGACCGGGCGGCCGAGCGTCCTGGCCAGCCACGGGACCAGGTAGTCCTCCGGGTAGAACTCGCCGCGGACGCCGAAACCGCCGCCGGTGTCGATGGCGCGCACATGGATCAGGGTCTCGTCGATGCCGAGCATCCCGGCCAGCACGTCCCTGTTGAACACCGGCACCTTGGTCATCCCGGTGATCGACAGGCCGCCGGTGCGCGGGTCGGGCTCCGCCAGCAGCGCGCGCGGTTCCAGCGGCACCCCGGTGTGCCGGCCGATCTCGATCTCGGTCTCGGCGACGTGCGCCGCCCCGGCGAACGCGGCCCCGGTGTCCCCGTAGCCCATGGACACGTCGGCCGCGATGTTGCCGGCCGGGAAAAGGAAGGGCGCACCGCCGGCTGCCGCGGCGGCGGCGTCGAGCACCACCGGCAGCGGGTCGATGTCGAGGTCGACCAGTTCGGCGGCGTCCTCGGCCGCGTAGGCGTCCCGGGCGACCACCACGGCCAGCGGTTCCCCCACGTAGCGCACCACGCCGGCGGCCAGCACCGGCTGCAGGTAGTCGGTGAGGGGCAGGCCCCGCAGTGCGAGCCGGACCGGGATGGCCAGCCCGGGCGGAAGGTCGGCGGCGGTGACCACGGCACTCACCCCGGCGGCCCGTCTCGCGCTGGCCACGTCCACCGCGCGCACCGTGCCGTGCGCCACCGGTGAGCGGACGACCCTGGCCCACAGCTCACCGCGGGCGTGGAACCCGTCGGTGAAGGCGCCCCGGCCGCGCAGCAGCCTGGGATCCTCCTTGCGCGGCACCGGCGTGCCCGTCAGCGTCATCGGCGGGACCCGCGGCCCGCGGCGCGGCGGGACCTGGCGGTGGCCAGCATCGCCGCGACGATGCCCTGGTATCCGGTGCAGCGGCAGAGGTTGGCCGCGACGAGTTCACGGATCTCCGCCTCGGACGGCTCCTCATCCGCCCCGGGCGGCGGCTGGCCGGGCGGGACGGGGGGCACCCCGAGCCCTCGTTCGGCAAAGTAGGCCTCGGCCAGCATCAGGAAGCCTGGCGTGCAGAACCCGCACTGCAGCGCGTGGTGGTCGCGGAACGCCTGCTGCAGGTCGGAAAGCTCGTCGCCGTCGGCCAGGCCCTCCACCGTGCGGACCTCGGCGCCGTCCGCCTGCACCCCGAAGACCAGGCAGGAGCGCACCGGCGCGCCGTCCAGCCGGACCGTGCACGCCCCGCAGATGCCGTGCTCGCAGCCCACGTTGGTGCCGGTGTAGCCGAGGTCGTGGCGCAGCATGTCGGCGAGCGTGCGCCGGGCCTCGACGAGCAGTTCGTGCCCGGTGCCGTTGACCCGCAGCCGCACCTGGTGCTTGTCCGTCACCCCACCCGCCTCCCCTTCCCCCTTCACTCCCCGGCCACCCCGGCGCCCGCCGGCACCCCCCCACCCGCCTCCCCTTCCCCCTTCACGGCCAGCGCGGCGCACACCTCACCGGGCAGCACCGGGATGTGGTCGAAGCTGGCCCCGGTGCCGGCGAGCGCGTCGTTGACCGCGTTGAGCACGCACCCGGGCGCCCCGATCATGCCGCCCTCGCCCATTCCCTTGGCGCCGCTCTCGCTGAAGGCGGACGGGGTCTGCAGGTGGATCACCTCCACCGGGCACATCTCCGCCGCCGTGGGCACCAGGTAGTCCATCAGCGTCGTGCTGACCGGCTGCCCCTCGTCGTCGTAGCAGATCCGCTCGTACAGCGCGGCCGCGATGCCCTGGGTGACCCCGCCCAGCACCTGGCCGTCCACGATGAGCGGATTGATGACCACCCCGCAGTCCTCCACGACCAGGTAGCGCAGCACCCTGACCTGGCCGGTGCCCGGGTCGATGGCGACCAGCGCGGCGTGGCAGGCGTTGGAGAAGGTGCCGGGCGGATCGTAGGAGGCCCTGGCCTCCAGGCCGTAACGGACCTGCTCAGGCAGGAGATGCGTCTGGAAATGGACCACCCGGGAGATCTCGGCCAGCGGAATCGCCGCGCGGGCGTCGCCCCGGATCCGGGCCATCCCCCCGCGCAGTTCCACGTCGGCGGCGCTGGCTTCGAGCAGGTGCGCCGCTGCCGTGCGGAGCTGGTCCGCGACCTGCTCGGCGGCCCGCGCCGCCGCGCCGCCGCCGATCACGATGGACCGGCTGGCGAACGTCCCCCAGCCGTAGGAGGCCAGGTCGGTGTCGCCCTGCCGCAGCCGCACCTGATCCGGGTGCACGCCCAGCCGGTCGGCCACGATCTGCGCGAACGTGGTCTCGTGACCCTGGCCGTGCGCGGCGGTGCCGGTGGTGACGATGACCTCGCCGGTGGGGTCCATCCGCACCGTGGCGGTGTCGTAGCCCGGGGTCATCCGCATCCGGCGCAGCGACATGGTTGGGGTGCCGTAGGCGGTGCGCTCGGAGAAGCAGGCGTACCCGAGGCCGGCCCGCAGGCCTTCGGCGCGCAGCCGGTCCCGCTCGGCCGGCCACCCGGCTGACGTCACGCGCTGCTCGGCCAGGTCCAGCGACTCGCGGTAGCTGCCCTCGTCGTAGCTGATCCCGTTGACGCCCGCGTAGGGGAACTCGCCGGGGCCGATCATGTTCAGCCTGCGGACGTCGAGCGGGTCGAGGCGCAGCTCCCGGGCGGCCTTCTCCATCAGGCGCTCCATCACCAGCACGATCTGCGGCCGCGACACCCCCCGGTACGGCGCGGTCGGTGCCTTGTGGGTCGCGATGCCCCGGCCCCGGGCCCGGTAGGCGGGCACCTTGTAGATCCCCGGCAGTTCGCTGCCCGCCATCAGCGGCTCGACGGCGCAGGTGAACGGGTAGGCGGAATACGCGCCGATGTCGCAGTCGATCTCCGCGTCCAGCCCGAGGATCCGGCCCGCGCCGTCGAACGCGGCCCGCACCTGGTAGCGCTGCTCGTGCCCGTGGAAGGAGGCGGACAGGTTCTCCTGCCGGTCCTCGGTCCACCGCACCGGCCGCCGCAGCCGCAGCGCCGCCGCCGCGACGGCCACCTCCTCCCGGCCGACCACGCATTTCAGCCCGAACCCGCCGCCCACGTCCGGGGCGACCACCCGCACCGTCCGCTCGGGGATGCCCAGCGCCTGGGCGACCCCGGACCGCACCTGATGCGGTACCTGGGTGGAGACGTGCAGCACCAGTTGCTCATCCCGGTCGTCCCATTCGGCCAGGCAGGCCCGGCCCTCCAGCGGCATGGCCGCCACCCGGGCGCTGGCGAACACGCCGCCCACCACCACGGCCGCGCCCGCGAAGATCCCGGCGAGCCGTTCGTCGTCGAACATCAGCAGGTCCACCAGGCAGTTGCCGCGGGTCTCCGGGTGTACCTGGGGCGCGCCGTCTGCCTGCGCCGCGGCCAGGCCAGCCACGGCCGGGCCCGGTGCCCAGTCCACCTCGACGAGTTCCGCCGCGTCCTCGGCCAGGTAGGCGTCGGCGGCGACGGCCATCGCGACCGGTTCCCCGGCGAAGCGGACCTGCTCGCCGGCCAGCAGCGGCATCCGGGTCGGCACGAACTCGTCCCGGTCCAGGGTGGCCAGCAGGAACGGATCGCCCAGGCCGGCCGAGGTGAACACGGCCGCGACGCCGGGAGCTTCCCGCGCCGCCGAGGTGTCGACGCCGGTCACGCCCGCCGCCGGGAACGGGCTGCGCGCGAACGCGGCGTGCAGCATCCCCGCCCGGGTCATGTCGCCGACGAACCGGCCCCGGCCCTGCAGCAGGCGGCGGTCCTCCTTGCGGGTGATGGGTGCGCCGACCCAGCGGCCGTCCCAGCCGTGCGCGGCAGTCCCCCCGGCGGGCGGGGTCATGCCCCGGCCGCCTGCGCCAGGGCCCGCGACACCAGCGTGGCGGTCAGCCGCTTGCGGTACTCGCTGCTGCCGTGGTTGTCCGAGGAAGGATCGACCTGGGCCGCCGCCAGTTCCCCGGCCGCGTGCCAGGTGCCCGGCACGGCCGGCTGGCCGGCCAGGGCGCCGGTGTCGATCCGGGCCGGCCGCGGCCCGACGCCGCCGACGACCACACCGGCGGACCGGACCGTCCCGTCGGCGATGTCGGCCTGCACGGCGGCGGCGACGATCGCGAAGTCCCCCGCGCGCTGGGCGAACTCGGTCAGCACGGCGCGCCCGGCCGGCCGGGGGAACCACACCTCGGTGATCATCTCGTCCGGGGCGGCATCGGTCGTGTAGTACCCGTGCAGGAACTCCGCGGCCGGTACGGTGCGCTGCCCGCCCGGCCCGTGCAGCACGACCCGCGCCTCGAGCAGCACGGCGAGCAGGCACCACTCCGATGCCGGGTCGGCGTGGGCGATGCTGCCCGCGAACGTGCCGCGGGACCTGATGGGGTAGTGGCCGATCCACCGCGCGGCCCGGGGAAGCACCCCGAAGTCACGGCGCACCGCCGGGTCCGTGGTGGTCTCGATGGCCCGGTGCGTGGTCAGCGCCCCGATGCGCAGCCCGTCCTGGCCCGCGCGCAGGTAGGACAGGCCGGGGATCCGGGTCACGTCGACCAGCGCGCTCGGCCGGGCCAGCCGGAAGTTCATCATCGGGACCAGGCTGAGCCCGCCCGCCAGGATCTTGGCCTCGTCGCCGAGTTCGCCCAGCAGGGCGACCGTCTCGGGCACGCTGCCGGCCCGGTGATAGGCGAACGAGGCTGGTTTCACCCGGACTCCCATCCCTCCGGCAGCGCCGTGTCCCGGGCTCCCGGCGCCCGCGCGCCCGGGCCCGCAGAACTCCAGAGCCGCGCCCCAGACCCGCAGAACCCCAGAGCCCACGCCCGGACTCGCCGTGCCGGAGCCCACGGTCCATTTGGTATACCATATTTCAACATGTCTGGCCGCCGACTGCGACCGCCGGGCCGCCGCCTCCGGCCGCGGGGCCACCGCCTCCGGCCGCCGGGCCGCCGCCCGCGACCTGGGGAGCCGCGCGCATGACGCACCCCGGCCTCCGGGCGGAGCGCAGCCCGGCCGGATTCAGGCGCCTGCTGCTGGCCTCCCCGCAGCGGCACAACCCGCTCACCCCCGGCCTGGCCCGCGCGCTGCGGGACGCCTTCGCCGTGGACCCTGCGGAACCGGTGGTGCTGGGCAGCGCGGATCCCGCGATGTTCTGCGCCGGGGCCGACATGACCCTCGGTGAGGCCGAGCGGGCGCAGGTGTCGGCCCTGCTCTACGAGTGCCTCGAAATCATGATCACCAGGCCCGGGCCGGTGATCGCTTCGGTGGGCGGCCCGGCGGTGGCCGGCGGGGCCCAGCTCGCGGCCGCCGCCGACCTGCGCATCGCCGGTCCCGCGGCGCGGTTCCGCTGGACCGGGCCGCCGGGCCGCGATCTCGCGGTGGGCGCCTGGGTGCTGCCCGACCTGGTGGGCCGGGGGCGCGCGGCGGAACTGGCCATGACCGGCCGCTGGATAGACGCCGCCGAGGCGCTCACGCTCGGCCTGGTCAACCGGGTGGAACCGGATCCGCTATCCGCGGCGGAGCAACTGGCCGCCGCCCTGGCCGCGGGCAGCCCGGGTTCCCTGGCCCGGATCAAGATGATCATGACGGCGGGCGGCCTGCTTGACCGGCTGCACGCGGAGCAGGAAGCGAACCGCGCGGCCTGGGCCGAAGCCCTCGCCGCCCCGCCGGCATGACCTGTTCCCCCGCGCTCTCGCCGCTTCCCCTGCGCTCTCACCGCCCGCCCTGTTCTCGCCGCCCGCCCGTGCCCGCCCGCGTCTGCTCCGGGGCATGAACGTGACAGAGGGGCACCGGCTCCACATTCATGACCCCCGCCGCGCCCACGAAGGCCCGCCGAGCGCACCATGACCGGCCACGAGGAGTGGAGCCGGGCCGGCTGGGCGGCGCACCTCCCCGGCGTCCCGGACATCTCCGCGTTCGTGGCCGGCCTCGGCGAGGCCACCATCCCCGGGCTGGCCGCCGCGTCCGCGGACCAGGTGCCGGACCGGGTGGCGCTGTCCATCGACGGCGAGCGGATCACCCACGCCGAACTGGACGCCGCTGCCGCCCGCGTCGCCGCCTGGCTCGCGGCCAGCATCCGGCCGGGAGACCGGGTGCTGCTGGCCGCCCGGTCCAGCCTCGGCTTCGTGCGGTGTTACCTGGGCGCGCTCCGCGCGGGCGCGGTGGTCGTGCTCGCCAACCCGGCCTACACCGCCGCGGAACTCGCGCACCTGGTCACCGACTCCGGGGCGGCGGTCGCGTTCGCGGACAGCGGCCCCGCGCGGCTGCTCGCCGGGCTGCCGCGCCCGCCGCTGACCGTGGATCCCGCCGAGGTCCCCGCCGGGCCGCCGGGAAACACCGCGATCGTGCCGCGCCCCGATGACACCGCGCTGCTCGCCTACACCTCGGGCACGACCGGCAGGCCCAAGGCGGTGCCGCTGACCCACCGCGCGCTGCTCACCTCGATCCGGGTGGCCATGGCGTCCTGGGGGTGGCGCGAGGATGACGTGCTGGCCCACGCCCTGCCGCTGTTCCACCAGCACGGCCTCGGCGGCCTGCATGCCGTGCTCATCGCGGGCGGCACGGCGCACATCGGCTCCCGGTTTACCGCCGCCGGCCTGGCCGGCGCCGTGCGCCTGCACCGCGCCACCGTGCTTTTCGCCGTCCCCACCATGTACCAGGCACTCCTCGATGACGGGCAGCACCACGGCGGGCTGCTGGCTGGCCTGCGGGTCGCGGTGTGCGGCTCCGCCCCGCTGACTGCCCTGCTTGCCAAACGATCAGCCAGCGAACTGGGCCGCGCCCCGCTGGTGCGGTACGGCCTGACTGAAACCGGCCTCAACGTGTCGCATGCCGCCACGGACATCCGGCCGGGGTCCGTGGGCATCCCTCTCCCCGGTGTCCTGGTCCGGCTCTGGGCGGAGTCGGCCCAGGCCCCCCCGGGCGCCGACGGCGAGATCCAGGTCCGCGGCCCGCACGTGTTCCGGGGCTACGCGGGCAACCCATCCGCCACGGCCGAAGCGTTCACCGCCGACGGCTGGTTCCGCACCGGCGACATCGGCCGCCTCGACCAGCAAACCGGCCATCTGGAGATCCGCGGCCGCATCAAGGAGATGATCATTACCGGCGGCCTCAACGTCTACCCGCGCGAGGTCGAGACGATCCTGGAGGAGCACCCCTCTGTCGCGGAGGCCGCCGTCACCGGGGTGCCGCACCCGCGCTGGGGCGAGCAGGTCACCGCCTGGGTCGCGCTCCGCCGAGGCCACGACTTCGACGAGGCGGCCCTCATCGCCCACGCGCACACCGCCCTGGCGGGCTACAAGTGCCCCAAGCGCGTCTACCTGCTCCCCGCCCTGCCACGCAACTCCCTGGGCAAGCTCCAGCGCACCACCCTCACCGAGCCGCCGAACTGGTTCTGAGTGCCCCCGTCCATTCGCCGGGCCAGTGCTCACGTCGATCGTCCGGCGTGGCGGGGCTGGCCTGGAAACTGAAGGTTAACTGCCGGAGGTACCGATCATGGTGAGTGTTTTCGAGAGCCCGTTCTCGCCGAAGTTGCCATAGTCGCCAACAGCCGCACAGGCGCGTGCCGAGGCACACGACACGGCGACCGGGTTGTTGAAGTAGGAGGCGGGCCCGGCGTTCGGGGCGGGGACGGTGGTCCAGCCGGTGCCGTTCCAGTGGTCGATGAAGGTTCTGGTGTTGCCTGCCGGGGCCCACGAGTTTCCTGCGGCCCAGCAGTTGGTCGCCGAGACACAGGACGCGCCGGAGAGCTGGCTTTGTCCCGTGGGGGCCGGCTCGGCCGACCAGCGGGTGCCGTTCCAGGATTCGGTGAGGGTCTTGTTGACGACGTCGGGGCCGCTGAAGTAAGTGCCGACGGCTACGCAGGAGGTCAGCGAGGCGCACGAGACGCCGTTCAGGATGCCACTGTTGTTCCGGTTGGGGGCCGGCACGATGGTCCAGCGGGTCCCGTTCCACGACTCAATGAGAGGGGCGGAGGAGCCGGTACCGTACTGGCCGACTGCGGTGCAGGCGGTCGCCGAGATGCAGGACACGCCGGAGAGGAAGTTCTCGTTGGTCCCGTGCCCCTTGTCGGGGCTGGGGACGGTGGACCACCTGGTGCCGTTCCAGAACTCGGTAAGGGTCTGGTAGTAGCCCTGGCTGTTGAGCTGGTCGCCCACGGCGGTGCAGGCGGTGGGCGAGACGCAGGAGACGCCGAGGAGCTCCGAGCCCGGGCTAGGGTTCGGCGTGACCGACCACCTGGTGCCGTTCCAGGATTCCACCAGGGTGGCGTTGGGCTGGTTAACGAAGTTGACGCCGACGGCGGTGCAGCTTGCCGCCGAGGTGCAAGACACGCCGTATAGAGCCCGGTTCCCCGGCTGAGGGCTGGGCACGACCGACCAAGCCGTCCCGTTCCACGACTCAATCAGCGCCGATACCAGGGTCCCAGTTGCCGTGCGGCCAGCTTGCTCTCCGACCGCGACGCAATCGGTCGCCGAGACGCAAGACACCCCGTTGAGCTCGTTGTTGTTGGTCGCGGGCTTGATGTTGGGGCTTGGTACCACAGACCAGGTCAGTCCCTGGCCGGTGGCTGGGATAGGAGCGGCCGCCGCGGCCAGGGCAGCTGAAGGCGTGACAATCATGGCGCCACAGACCACGGTGGCGGCGGCCAACCGAAATTTCCCGTAGCTGATCAGACTCATCTTCGTCTCCCCGCACGGCCAGTGCCCGGCTCCATTGAACGATGTGCTCGATTAAACAGAGAGACAAGAGACCCCATTGATACACGTATGGCTCGGCAGGTGAGTCCCGGTTCTGGTTCTGACCCCGCCCGCCAGCCCGAGCCAACCCCGCCCGCCAAGCTGCAACGGCATGCCGCCCCAGCAAGCCCCCCAGGACCCTGTTCCGAGCTTGATATTTGATATACCATCCGTCATTACCCGAGTGGGTGTGGCGGTTTGCCTGGGTATGTCTATTGGCGTGATTGGGCGGCCCGGCCGTTGGAACGCGGACGGCGATCCGGTTGTTGACGGCACCAGGGAGTTCGTCAGCCGGTGAGAGGGGTTGGCGTTGGACCTGCAGCTAGGCGGGAAGGTCGCCTTCGTCACCGGTGCGAGCAAGGGCATCGGCCGGGCCGTGGCCGAGGATCTGGCGCACGAAGGCGCCGACGTGGTCATCACGGCCCGCACCGCCGAGCCCCTGGTGAGCGCGGCCAAGGAGATCTCCGCCGCCACCGGCCGCAGCGTCGTCCCCATGGCTGGCGACATGAGCGTCACGGCCGAAGTGCGGCGGTGCGTGGACGCCACGCTGGCCCGGTTCGGGAAGATCGACATCCTGGTCACCTGCGCGGGCAGTTCCCCCGGCGGGCTGCTTGAGGACCTTACCGAGGACCAGTGGATGGCCAGCCTCAACCTCAAGTTCATGGGCTATGTCCGCTCGGTCCGCGCGGTGATCCCGCACATGCGCCAGCGCGGCGAGGGCTCAATCGTGCTCGTGGTCGGCAACGACGGCCTCAAGCCCAGCTACTGGGAGATGACCGCCGGCGTGGCGAACGCGGCCGACATCAACTTCGCCTCCTCGGTGGCGGAACAGTACGGCCGCTACGGCGTGCGCATCAACACGGTCAACCCGGGCCCGGTGAACACCGGCCGGTGGGACACGCTGGAGAAGGCGTTCGCCCGGGACAAGGGCGTCAGCCAGGACCGCGCGCACGAGCTGGCGAACCAGTCCATACCGTTCGGCCGGATCTGCGAGCCGGGAGAGGTCGCGGCGCTGGTGACCTTCCTGGCCTCGCCCCGCGCCGGCTTCATCAACGGCGCGCACATCCCTATCGACGGGGCCCAGCGCAAGGCGATCATGGATCAATAAGGACTCTGCCGTAACAGAACTCGGCATGAACGGCATGAATGAGGTGTGCCATGGCTGAAGATCAGGCTGTCGGCAGCGCGGTAGCGGCCGGCGAGGTCGAACTGCGACCGCTGCAAATCGAGATGAACGGCATCAACGTCATCTCCGACTCCGAACGCAAGGGCCATCCACGTGACCTGTTCTGGCCCTGGTTCGCGGCGAACGTGTCCGTGCTCGGCCTGAGCTACGGAGCATTCGTGCTCGGGTTCGGGATCTCGTTCTGGCAGGCCGTGGTGGTCAGCATCGTCGGCATCATCGTGTCGTTCCTGCTGTGCGGGTTCATCGCGGTGGCGGGCAAGCGCGGCTCGGCGCCGACCATGGTGCTCGGCCGTGCCGCGTTCGGGGTCAATGGCAACAAGCTGCCATCGGTGATCTCCTGGCTGCTCACCGTCGGCTGGGAGACGGTGCTGGTCATCCTGGCGACGCTCGCCACGGCGACGGTCTTCGAGCGCCTTGGCTGGGGCGGCGGCACGGTGACGAAGGTCCTCGCGCTGATCGTGGTGGTGGCGCTGACCATCTTCGGCGGCGTGATGGGCTTCGACCTGATCATGCGGATGCAGTCGGTGATCACGATCGTGACCGCGGTGCTCACCGTCGGCTTCATTATCCTGGTCGCCGACAAGATCCACTGGAGCGCGGTGTCGGCGGTCCCCAGCGGCGACGGCCAGGCGTTCATCGGCGCCCTGGTGTTCGTGATGACCGGCTTCGGGCTCGGCTGGGTCAACGCGGCCGCCGACTATTCGCGCTACCTGCCAAGGCGGTCCTCGGGCCGGGGCGTGATCGGCTGGACCACGTTCGGCTCCTCCATCGCACCGATCTTCCTGGTGATCTTCGGACTGCTGCTGGCCGGCTCCTCGAAGGCCCTCTCCGCCGCGATCGGTGCCGACCCGATCGGGGCGCTGGCCAACCTGCTGCCCACCTGGTACCTCATCCCGTTCGTGATCGTGGCCGTGCTCGGCCTGGTCGGCGGCTCGGTGCTGGACATCTACTCCTCGGGCCTGGCCCTGCTGACGCTCGGCGTGCGGGTGCCCCGGTTCGTCGCCGCGCTGATCGACGGCACGATCATGACGCTTGGTGCGATCTACGTGGTTTTCATAGCGCACAGCAGTTTCGTGGTCCAGTTCGAGGGCTTCCTGATCACGCTGGGCGTGCCGATTGCCGCCTGGTGCGGGATCATGCTGGCCGACATCATGTTGCGGCACCGCGACTACGCCGAAAGGGACCTGTTCACCTCCTCCGGCCGCTATGGCGATATCCGGTGGTTCCCGGTCGGGGTGATCGTGGTCGCCACCGCGATCGGCTGGGGCCTGGTCACCAATGCCTCCGCGAGCTGGCTGACCTGGCAGGGGTACCTGCTCGGCCCAATCGGCCTGGGCGGCAAGAGCGGTGCCTGGGCGTTCGCCAACCTCGGCGTGCTGGTCGCGCTGGTGTTCGGGTTCGTGGTGACCTGGGCGTTCGGCCGTGCGACGGTGCGGGCACAGGAAGCGGCGCCGGTGGAGCCCGCCCCCGCGAACGCATGACGGGCGAGGCCGCCGCGGATCTCCCCGGGTCAGGCAGCCCCGGGGAGCCGCCCTGCCTGGCGGTCATCGACATGCAGCGGGTGTTCGGCGAGCCGGGCAGCCTCTGGCTCGCCCCGCGGTTCGCCGAGATCGTGGACCCGGTCCGCCGCCTGGCCGAGGCCCTCAGCCCGAGGGTGGTGTTCACCAGGTTCGTGGCCCCCGCGGTCCCGCACGGCGCCTGGCGGCAGTATTACGACCAGTGGCCGTTCGCCCTCCAGCCGCCGGACGCGCCGATCTACGAACTCGCCGGCCCGTTCGCCGCGATGGCCGGGCCCACGGTGGACACGACCACGTTCAGCAAGTGGGGCCCGGAGCTTGCGGCCAGGGCCGGCGGGGGACCGCTGGTGCTGGCCGGGGTGTCCACCGACTGCTGCGTGCTGTCCACCGCCCTGGCGGCGGCCGACGACGGGGCCACGGTGCGGGTCGTCTCCGACGCGTGCGCCGGGGTCGACGACGAGAGCCACGCCCAGGCGCTGCACATCATGAGCCTCTACGGGCCGCTCGTGGAGGTGGTCACCGTGGCCGACGTCCTCGCCGGGGCACGCCCGGCCTAGCCGCCGCCAGGGCGGGTCAGCCACGAAGACGGCCGGCCCGCAGGAGCGGGGGGATGGAGGGCGCTGCGTAATGCATGAATCCAGGTCGCGGGCCCTGGGCGCGCTGTACGGGCTGGCGCTCGGGGACGCGCTGGGCATGCCCACCCAGTCCTTGCCCCGCGCGGAGATCGTGGCCAGGTACGGGGCGGTTGTCGGCGGCTTTCAGCCTGGGCCGGACGGGCACCCGCTCGCGGCCGGGCTGCCCGCCGGGTCGGTCACCGATGACACCGAGCAGGCGGTGCTGCTGGCCCGGCTGGTCGTGGCGGGCCGCGGGGAGGTCGACGACGCGGCACTGGCGCGCGACCTGCTCGCCTGGGAGGAGTCGATGCGGGCGCGGGGGTCGCTGGACCTGCTCGGCCCCTCCACCAGGCAGGCCCTGGCCGCGCTTGAGGCGGGCGTGGGCGTGGCCGAGGCGGGCCGGCGCGGGGTGACGAACGGCGCGGCCATGCGGGTGGCCCCGGTCGGCATCGCCACCTCGTCCCGGGACCCGCGCCTGCTCGAGGACCGCGTGGTCGCGGCCAGCCGGGTGACCCACAACACCGGGGTGGCGCTGGCCGGGGCCGCCGCCGTCGCCGCGGCGGTGAGCGCGGGAATCGACGGCGACCCGCTGCCGGCGGCGATCAGCCGCGCCGCGGCCGCGGCCGCGAGTGCGGCCAGCCGCGGGCACTGGGCCGCGGGCGCGGACGTGGCGGCCCGGATCACCTGGGCCACCGGCCTGGTCACGGGCCTGTCCCAGGGCCAGGTCCTCGACACCGTGTACCGGCTGGTGGGCACCAGCCTGGCCACCCAGGAGTCGGTGCCCGCCGCGTTCGCGGTCGCCGCCGCCAGCCCGGGCGACCCCTGGCTGGCCTGCCGCCTCGCCGCGTCCCTGGGCGGGGACTGCGACACGATCGCCGCGATGACCGGTGCGATCTGCGGCGCCTGCCACGGGGCAGGTGCCTTTCCCGCCGCCGCCCGGGAGACGGTGGCCCGCGTCAACGGCCTGGACTTCGGCCCGCTCGCCGACGATTTGCTTGCGATACGGAGCGCCGGGCATGACTAGGCCCTTCACCCGGCTGCTGCACCTCGGCAACGTGGTGGTGGACGTGGTGCTGGACGTGCCCGCGCTCCCCGAGCCCGGCGGGGACGTCCTTGCCACCCGGGCGGAGACCGCGGCGGGCGGCGGGTTCAACGTCATGGCCGCGGCCGCGCGGCTGGGGCTCGCCGTCGCGTACGGAGGAGTCATCGGCAGCGGCCCGTTCGCCGCGCTGGCCCGGGCCGCGTGCGCGGCCGAGGGGATCGAGGTGCTGCAGCCGGCCAAGCCGGGGCTGGACACCGGTTTCGTGGTCAGCATCGTGGACGCCACCGGTGAGCGGACGTTCCTGACCAGCCGGGGCGCGGAGGCGACGCTGACGGCGGCCGGCCTGGACCTGGTGCACCCGGGCCCCGGTGATGCCGTCTACCTGTCCGGGTACGGCCTGGCCCACCCCAGCAACGCGGCCGCGCTGCTCGGCTGGCTGGGCCGCCTCGGCGAGGATCACCTCGTGGTCTTCGACCCCGGCCCGCTCGCCGGTACCCTCCCGGGTGACGTGCTGGCGCCGGTGCTGGCGCGTGCCGACTGGGTGACCTGCAACGCCAGGGAGAGCGCCCTGCTCACCGGGCTGGCGGTCCCGCGGGAGGCGCTGCGGGCGCTGACCGGGCGGCTGCCCCGGGCCGGGGTCCTGGTCCGGGTGGGACCGGACGGGTGCCTGCTGGGCCGCCGTGGAGTCGCGGCGGAGCACGTGCCGGGGTTCGGTGTCGTGGCCGTGGACACGAACGGGGCCGGGGACACGCACACCGGGGCGTTCCTGGCGGCTCTCGCGGCGGGTGCTGAGGTGGTGCAGGCGGTGCGGCGGGCCAATGCGGCCGCGGCGCTGTCGGTGACCCGGCGCGGGCCTGCGACCGGGCCCGCGAGCGCCGAACTGGATCGGTTCCTGTCGCGTTAACCGCCGAGGATGCGGCGTTTTTCTGACTCGGACCAGGTACCGGTGATCCCGCCCCGGATGTGGCGGGCGGGCGGCCAAGGTGAATATTCGTAATTAACCCTACCAAAATTATAGGAAGTTGGTTTACCCTGCCGGAGGGGCCGTGGTTCTCGTTCGGCGGGCACGGGCGGCGCGGCTGACCACGGGGCAATGACCCAGGGCGGTGTGGTGACCGTCCACCTTCCGGGACGGTCACCACGCTTTGGGGCGCGGGGCGCACCGGCGGACTCCGCCGGTGCGCCCGCGCAGCGCCCCGGCCCGGGTGCGGATGCGCTAGCGGGCGAACTCGGCCCGGACGCCCAGGAGCCGGACCGCCCGCCTGCCGCTGAACTGGTCAAGCGCCGCGAGGGCAGCGCGCTCGATCGGCACGGCCTCGGTGGTCGGCTCTTCAAGCGGATGGCCGTGGGTCTTCGTGATGAACGGCACGTACCGCACCTTCACCACGACGCGGACCGCTGGCCGCCGCTCGGCCGCGATGTCGGCGGCGACCTGACGGGCCAGCCGCGCCACTTCGGCGCGCACCTCGGCCCAGTCGCCGATGTCCTGCTGGAAGGTGACTTCCTGGCCGTGGGAGCGGGCCACGTACGGTGCGCTGTCCACCGGCGACGGACTCAGCCCGCGGGCGGTCTGGACCAGCCAGGGCCCGGTCACGGGGCCGAATACCGGGGCAAGGGCGAACGGGTCGGTCGCGGCCAGGTCGCCGACCGTGCTGATGCCGAGCGCGGCCAGCTTCGCGGCCGTCTTGCGGCCGATGCCCCACAGTGCCTCGGTTGGCTGGCCGCCGAGCACCTCGAACCATGTGCCGTGCGTCAGCCGGAACACCCCGGCCGGCTTCCCGTACCCCGTCGCCAGCTTGGCCTGGAGCTTGTTCTCGCCGATGCCGACCGTGCAGTCGAGCTTGCTCACCGCGCGCACGTGCCTCTGGATCCGCCGCGCCACTTCCTCCGGATCCCCGGTCTCGACGCCCAGGAAGGCCTCGTCCCAGCCCATCACCTCGACCGCGGCGCCGAACTCCCGCAGAGCGGCCATGACCGTGGCGGACACCGCTTCGTAGGCTGCCTTGTCCACGGGCAGGAACACCGCGTCGGGGCAGCGCCGCAGCGCGGTGCGCAGCGGCAGTCCCGACTGCACGCCGTAAGCGCGCGCCTCGTAGGACGCGGTGGCCACCACGCCGCGCTTGGCCGGGTCCCCGTCGCCGCCGACCACCACGGGCCGGCCGCGCAACTCGGGATGGCGCAGCACCTCGACGGCGGCGATGAACTGGTCGAGGTCCACATGCAGGACCCAGTACCCCATGACTTCAGTCTCGCCGGGCCGGGCCGGGCCGGCCCGGCCGGCCCGGCGAACATGCCCGTGGGCCCGCGGGCAGGCGCCGCGGGCCCACGTCATGGTCGGCCGGGGGAGATCAGTACCCGTACGCGCCGCCACCGGAGCTGGAGCTTTGCGCAGGAGCCGGAGCGGCCGTCCCGGTCAGGGCGATATCGTGCCAGATCCCGCCGGACAGGTTGAGCCCGTTGCCCTTGGCCATCCCAGCCGCGGTGTCGCCGATGTAGGTGTACAGCGGGTGCCCGTTCCAGGTGGCCTGCTTGGTCCCGTCGGACCGGGTGATCACGCTGAGCGTGCCCTTCACGCCGGATCCGGCGGTCACCGGCCCGTGCACGGGCGGCCAGTAGTGGGCGCACGTGCCGGAGCACTTGGACGTCGTCGAGGTGTCGGGGACGAACCAGTACAGGGTGAATCCCTTGGCATTGGTCAGCAAGGTCGCGCTGCCGACCTTCATGGTCGAGAGGGTGCTGCTCGAGGCTGCGGCCGGGGCCGCCGCCGCGGGGGAGCTGCCGCCGCCGGAGCCGCCTGTGGCTGACGACGAGCTCCCGCACGCGGCGACTACCAGCGTGGCCGCGATAGCGCCCACCGGCACCAGCCATCTGTTCCGCATGACATGTCTCCGTTCGGATGAATCAATCAGATACTTATTCCACGTGGCTCAGGGCCAGTTCGTTCACGAGCGGTTCACGAGCGGGAGCCGGCCCTGCGCAGGCCGCAGGTCACGAGCCTCAGCTCGACTCCGGCGGCGGCAGGCCGAGCTGCCTGCGCACGATCGCGACCGCCTGCTCGACCGGCGCGTTGGCCGGCTTGAGCCGTTGCTCGTCGGCGTGCAACTGGGCCAGCGACCGTGCGGACGCGGCCGCTATGGTCATGCGGGCCCGCGCCTGGTTGACCCAGTGCAGGAACTGGGCGAACCGCTCGGTCCCGGCCGGGAACGGGATGGCGAGCAGCCGCCGGTCGAACCGCCGCTCGGTGGCGGCCACGTCGCGCAGGTCGTGATGTGCTGCGGCGAGGTGGTTGCGATCACGCCCGTGCAGCCGGCCGAACTCGATTTCCAGCCGCGTGTTTCCCGCCTTCGCGACGGCCAGGTACCTGGCGGCGAGCGCCCGGCGCTGCGCGCCCGCCGGCAGCGCGGCCGGTGCGGAGGAAGCCGCGGGGGAGTGCGGCGCCGCGGCGGCGGGGGAGGCCGGATGAGCCATGGGCACCGGCCCGCCCGTGCATCCCGCGGCGAGCGCCGCGACGCTGGCCACGGTCGCGGCCACGACCGCGGCGCGGCGGGCACGGCCAAGTCCGGCCATGACCGCATCGTATGGCCGGCCGGCACCCGGCACGGCATCACGCCTGGTTCGGCGGCTCCGCGTCCCCGGGGCCGGCCTGCATCGGCTGGCCTTGACGGTACATCTGGGGCGGCTTGTTCCCGGCCAGTTGCCCACCGTCGATGGGTATCACGGTGCCGGTGATGAACGAGGACTCATCCGAGCAGAGCCACAGCACCGTCCGCGCCACCTCCTCGGCGGTGCCCGTCCTGCGCATCGGCGTGGACAGCCCGGCCAGCCGCTGCGCCTGCGGGCCTGCCGCCTCCAGGTGGTAGGTCAGGATCGGGCCCGGTGCCACCACGTTGACCCGGATGCCCTGGTCGGCGTAGTCCAGCGCGGCGACCTTGGTGAGCCCGATGATCCCGGCCTTGCCCGCGACGTAGGCAGCGAGGTTGGCCGTGCCGTTCACGCCGGCCACCGAGGCCATGTTCACTATGGCGCCCCCGCCGCTGTCGAGCATCGCGCCGATCTGGAACTTCATGCCGAGGAAGGTCCCGCGGATGTTCGTGGCGATGCCCTGGTCGAACCCGGCGGGGTCGATGTCGGCGAGCGGGGCCGGCATCGGGCCGCCGCTGGCGTTGTTGAACGCCATGTCGAGCCGGCCGTAGGCGGTCATCGCCTGGCCGACCAGGTTGCGCATCGAGTCCACGTCCGCCACGTCGGCCCGGACCGCGAGCGCCCGGCCCCCGCCCGCCACGATCCCGGCGGCGACGGACTCCAGGGCGGTGAGGTCGCGGGCGCCCAGCACGACCGCGGCGCCAGCCGCCGCGAACGCCCGGGCGGTGACCGCGCCGATTCCCTTGCTGGCGCCGGCCACCAGGGCCACCCGGCCCTGCATCGGCTGATCGTTCATGACCTTCTCCTCGAATAATCCTTAGATGTCAAAGTCTACGATACCAAAGCTTTTCTGGTGCGGGGGTGGGCTGCGGGGGTGGTGTGGCCGGGTTGGGAAAAGTAGGTTCGAGGTGGATGTGGGAGGCGGAAGTGGCCGATCTGGCGGGAATGTACCGGGAGACACGAGGGCGGCTGGCTGGGCTGGTAGCCGGGCTGGACGAGGCGCAACTCGGCATCCCGGTGCCCGCTTGCCCGGGCTGGTCGGTGGCGGATGTCATCGGGCACCTGGCCGCGATTCCCGAGGACGCGCTGGCGGGCAGGCTGACCGGGCCGCCAAGCGAGGCGGAGACCGCCGTCCAGGTGGACAGGTTCCGTAGCAGGCCCATGACGCAGACCCTGGCCGGCTGGGCGGACAACGCACCGCGGTTCGAGGAGATCGTCGCCGCGTTCGAGATCTGGCCCGCGGTGATCGACGTGGCCAGCCACGAGCAGGACATCCGCGGCGCGGTGGGCAAGCCGGGCGCACGTGACACCGAAGTGATCAGGCAGCTGTCGGACTGGCTCGTTGCCCGGCTCCGGACGCCGGTTCCGCTGCGGGTGACGGTCGAGGACACCCAGTTCCGGGTCGGCCCGGACGGGGAGCCGGTGCTGGAGCTGACCACCACCTGGTACGAGGCGTTCCGCTGGCGGATGGGCCGTCGCAGCCGGAGCCAGCTCGCCGCACTGGACTGGTCCGGCGACCCCTCCCAGGTCCTGGATCACCTGGTGGTCTTCGGGCCGGCCACGGCGGACGTCATCGAATAAGTGCTGGGCTTGGGGGCGGCCGCCTGCTGCGTCCGGACCCTGGGGCTCAGGACGTCGGCGGGCTGAAGTCGGCGGTCGGGTCGGTGCCTGGCGGCGGGCTGTCCCGCCCGGGCGGCGTGGGCGCGAGCAGCGTGGTGAAGATCTGCTTCAGCTTCAGCGCCGCCTCGGGCGTGAACAGCCCGACGAGCGCGGAGATCGCGGCGGCGCGGGGCAGCCGGAAACGGCGCAGGGGCAGGAAGTGCGGTTCAGCGCGGCTGTGGCCGGCGGATCCTGGTCGCAAACAGGTCGCGCAGGCTCACCACACCACAGACGGTACGGCCTTCCACAACCGGTAGGTGGCGGAACCCGTTCCTGAGCATTATCTCGGCCGCCTCCTCGACCGGGGTGTCCGGGCTCACCGACTGCGGATCCGGGGTCATCCAGTCCGACACCCGGGCCGCGCGCAGATCCTCACCTGACGCGGCGGAGCGCAGCACATCCCGTTCGGTGAGGATCCCGGCCAGGAACCGGCCCTGCATCACGACGGCCGAGCCCACGTTCGCCTTGACCATGCCGGCGGCCGCCTCGGCAACCGGTGTGTCCGGGGAGGTCAGCGACACCCTGGTGCTCATCAGGTCGCGGAGCACCGTCACGGCAGCCACCGGGGCTCAGTCACTGCCGCCCACCTCGTCGAGCTCGCCGTCGAGATGGGGGGTGGATGGCCCGGCCAGTTCCTCGGACAGCATGCGCCACAGCGAACCGGCCCATGCGGACAAATCGGGCCATTTCTTCCAGAAGAGCTGCAAAGTGGTCTCGTCGAACCCGGCATTGGCCTGATCAGGCGTAATGGCATCCCTGACGTCCTCGAGGCGGTGAATCGCGTCGAGAAATTGGCCCGCGACATCGTCCATGCAATCACCCTTCGGGCGATTGTAAGCAGACCTTCAGCCGTAGCGCGAGGGTCCGTACACTGCCGCTGTGACACAAGAGGCAGCAAGCCCGTTCGAACTCGGCACCGATGGGCCGAAGGAGATCCTCGTCGGGGTGGACGACTCCACCACCTCGCTGCGGGCGGCCGCGTACGCGGCGGGCCTGGCCCGCAGGCAGGGTGCCAAGGTGACCGTCGTATTCGTGGCGCCGATAGCGTCGCTGGGCGCGGCGAGCCCCGGCGGCGCGGACCTGGCCGCGGCCCGGCGCGAGGCGGCGTATCAGATGGCCGAGGAGCTGCGGCACCGGACCGACGAGGCGTCCAGGGATCTGGGTATCTCGATCACGTTCATCGCGACCGAGGGCGACCCGTACAGCGAGATCCGCCGGATCGCCGACGAGATCCGCGCGGACGCCGTCGTGGTGGGTGCCTCGGCTCACGCCGGGCACCGGCTGGTCGGCTCGCTGGCCGTGCGGCTGGTCCGGGCCGGCCGGTGGCCGGTGACCGTCGTGCCCTGAGCGCCAGGGCCTGGTGCTTGCGGCTTCCGGGCGCTGCTGGTAGTCCTGCCCGTTGTGAGCACAGATGCGGGCGGCACCGGCCGGCGGGACGAGCGCATCGCCGTGCTCTATCACCTGTATCGCGAGGAACTGGTCCGGCTCGCGATCGGCATGACCGGCGACATCGGCCTGGCTGAGGAGACCGTGCAGAAGGCGTTCGCGCGGATTCTCTGCCGCGGGCGGGCATTGCGTGACCAGCAGGCGGCACCCTGCTACCTGCGGCGTGCGGTTGTCGCTGAGGCTCGCGCGGCGTTGCGCCGCCGGCGAGCACCGTCGGCCGCTGCTGCCGCCGGCGCCTTGGCGAGCGGGCACGCCGGTGTCGCCGGGCACGGGGCTTTGCTGGCGGCTGTCTCCCGGTTGCCTGCCCGGCGGCGCGCATGCTTGCTGTTGCGGCTCTATGTCGGCCTGTCTGAGACGGAAACCGGGGAAGTGCTGGGGATACCGCCCCGGGCGGTGCAGAAGCAGGCCGAGCGTGGCATCCGGGAGGTGGCAGCGGCTGGGGAAACCGCACCGGGTGCGGGTTGGCGGTCTGTGCCCATGGGAGTCTTGGCGCCGGAGCTGGCAGGCAGGCTCCGCGATGCGCTTGACCAGCTGACCCTGCCGGAACGGGGCCGGCCGGCGGGCCTCGCGGACCTGGCTGGACGGGCCCGTCGACGGCGGCTGCGCCGCGGAATCGCTACTGTGAGCACGATCGTGGTGGCCCTCACCGCGGTGGCGGCCTTGCTGGCGGCGCCCGGGCCGCCCGGCCGCGGCCCGCAGGCAGCGCGGCTTGCCTTCAGGCAGCTGACATCGGTCTGGTTCAACTCGCCGTCGGCCGTGCTCGCGTACGGGGGCGGCTGGCTGTTCGCGGTCTTGACCGATCCCGCCCGGCTGGTCCGGCTCGATCCGGCCAGTCTCGCGGTTACCGGGACGCTCCCGCTTGGATCCCCTGGCTTCGACTTGGACCCGGTCGCTTACGGCGACGGCGCGGTGTGGGTAGCCAGCTCGTCTGGCACGCAGCTGTGGCGCGTCGACCCCGCCACGATGCGCATCACCGGCCGGCAGCGCACCGGCGGGGATGCTACCGCGGTGGCTTACGGCGACGGCGCGGTGTGGGTAGCCGGCTCGGCTGGCAGGGCCGCCGGCAACGGGATCGAGCTGGAGCGGTTCGATCCGGGCAGCGGCGAACTGACCGGCCTGGCGAGCCTGCCGGGCAACCAGAGCGCCCGCTGCCCGGGCCGGGACCAGGCAGCGGCCAGCCAGCGGCTTGGGCAGCCGGCCGCAACGCTCGCGGTGGGCAAAGTCATCCTCGCCGCCGGCCCGGCACCCCGGTCTACGCGATCAGTCCGCAGCGGATGTCGATCCTGAGAACCTTCCATGCCGGCACCGGCTGCGACATGCCCCCAAGGCTCGCCGCCGGGCCGCACGGGCTGTACGCGACCATCGGCAGCGCCGTTGTCCGCCTCGACCTCACCACCGGCCGCATCGCCGCCCGCGGACCCGCCACCGGCCTCAACGTGCCCAATTCCGAGCCGCTGATCGTCGCCTTGGGCGGGCTCTGGTACACCCCCACGGGGTTCTACCGGGTCGGCGCCGCTGTCCGGCTCGATCCGGTCACGCTCACCGTCACCGCCCGGACAAAGATCTACGCCAGCGCGCTGCTCGCCGTCGGACGCAACCTGTACGTCAGCGAGTACGGCGGCATCATCCGCGTCCAGGTCACCTCCGAGGTGCGGTGAGAACGTGGTGACGAGGGACCAACTCCGTGATGTATTTCGATCCGGATTCGCGGCTCTGTGTTCGTAGATGGCCGGTCAGGGGGCCGGTCAAGGCGCGGGTCGGCCCGGACGGACTGGCCCGGGCCGGCCCGGAACTCAGCGCCGCCGCCCGCGGGCCCGTCGGCCCGGACGGACTGGCCCGGGCCGGCCCGGAACTCAGGCGCCGCCCGCCCGCGGGCGGCGCCTGACACTCTGCGGGCAAGCCCGTCGTGAGCCGAGCGGCCCTGTGCTGCCGGGTCAGGTGGTGACGGCGAGCGCGAACGGGAGCACGGCGGGGGCATCGCATTCGCGCAGCAGTTTCGCACCGACCGTCATGGTCCAGCCGGTGCCGATGCGGTCATCGACCAGGAGCACCGGCCCGCCGAACCCGGCGAGCGCGGTGCCCAGGTCACCGGGCACGGCCAGGGTGCGGCACAGCGCGGCCAGCCGCTGGGCGCTGTTGTACTGACGCCCCGGCGGCGCGCCGTTCCGGTATTCCAGGCTGCCCAGGTAGCTGAGCTTCCCGGACGCCGCGATCCGCTGGCCGAGCGCGGTGATCAGGCGGGGCCGCGACCGGGACGGCAAGGTCACCACGCCCGCCGGGCGCTCGGCCCAGTCCCACGCGGCGAGCACCGCCAGCACGGCATCGAACAGGTCGCCGGGCACCGGCTCGTCCGGCGCCCCCTCGGCGAGGACCTTGCGCAGCGTGCTGCCCCAGCCGATGTCGGTCAGCCGGCCGACGGTCCGCCCCGGCTCGGCCGCGACAGCGGCCGGGATCCGCCCGCTGGCGTCCAGGCCGAGCGCGGCCATCCCGGTCGGCCAGAGCCGCCGCGGCGTGACCGTCACGCCCGGCCGCCGCAGCCGGTCCCGGGCGAACTGTTCGGTGCTGGTGCTCACGCTGAGCGCGCGGGCCACTCCGGTGCAGTTGTCGCACCGCCCGCAGGGCGCCGCCTCGGGGTCGTCGAGTTCCCGGCGCAGGTACTCCATCCGGCAGCCACCGGTACCTGCGTAACCCAGCATCGCCTGCTGCTCGCGGGACCGTTCAGCCGCGACTCGATCGTAGCGCTGCTTGTCATAAATCCACGGCTGGCCGGTGACCGTCCAGCCGCCGGGCACGCGGCGGACCGCGCCGTCCACATCCAGGACCTTCAGCATGATTTCCAGCCGGCCGCGGGTCAGGTCAACGTGGGCCTCCAGGGCCGCGAGCGACTGCGGCCCTTCGGCGGCGGCCAGCGCGGCCAGGGCCGTCCGCACGTCGCGTTCCGGCGGGAAGGCGAGGCTGGCGAAGTAGGCCCAGATGTCCCGGTCCTCGGTGGCCGGCAGCAGGATCACCTCGGCACGTTCCACGCCGCGGCCGGCCCGGCCGATCTGCTGGTAGTACGCGACCGGCGACTGCGGGGCGCCGAGATGGATGATGAAGCCCAGGTCTGGCTTGTCGTAGCCCATGCCGAGCGCGCTGGTCGCGACGACCGCCTTGAGCTTGTTCGCCAGCAGGTCTTCCTCGATGGCCAGCCGCTGCGCCGGGTCGGTCTGCCCGGTGTAGGCCTCGGCGGTGTACCCCCGGTCCCGCAGGAACTCGGCCACGTCATGGGCGCCGGCGACGGTCAGGGTGTAGACGATGCCGGAGCCGGGCAGTTCGCCGAGCCGGTCGGCCAGCCAGGCCAGCCGCTGCGGCGCGGCGGGCAGCCGCACCACGGCGAGGTGCAGGCTGTCGCGGTCCAGCGCGCCGCGCAGCACCAGCGCGGGCGGAGGCTCACCCGGCCCGCGCCAGCCGGAGCCGAGTTGCTCCGCGACGTCGCGGGTGACCCTGGCGTTGGCGGTCGCGGTGGTCGCGAGCACCGGCACGTCCGGGGTGAGGCCGGCGATCACCGAGCGCAGGCGGCGGTAGTCGGGCCGGAAGTCGTGGCCCCAGTCGGAGATGCAGTGCGCCTCGTCGATGACCAGCATGCCCGCCGTCTCGGCCAGCTTGGGCAGGATGAGGTCGCGGAATCCGGGGTTGTTCAGCCGCTCCGGGCTGACCAGCAGCACGTCGACCGTGCCGGCTTCGATCTCGGCGTGCACCTCGTCCCAGTCCTCGATGTTGGCCGAGTTGATGGTCCGGGCGCTGATGCCGGCTGTCTGGGCGGCCGCGATCTGGTTGCGCATGAGCGCGAGTAGTGGCGATACGATCACCGTCGGTCCCGCGCCCCGTTCGCGCAGCAGCGCCGTGGCGACGAAGTACACGGCGGATTTCCCCCAGCCGGTGCGCTGCACCACCAAAGCGCGGCGGCGATCCACCACCAGGGCCTTGATCGCGGTCCACTGATCCGGGCGCAGCCGTGCCTGCGGCCCGGCGAGGGCGCGCAGCCGCTGCTCGGCCGCCGCCCTGATCGCGTCGTCGGAATCGGGGGCTGGGGGAGCGTGCTCGCGCGGTTCGGGGCCGGCCGTCATGACTCCTTGGTATCAGCCGGATCGGACTCTGCCGACCGCGGTGGGGTCGTTGCCGTTCGCCCGGTGCTGCTGGCGGCCGGTTGCGGGCGGTGTTGACAGCACCCAGCGCGGAGTCTTACCGTTCTACTAACATCATAGAATAATGTCATGATGGAAGAAGGCTGATGTTCCGGTTCCGGCTTGACGGCTCCTCAGGGGTCCCGCCCTACCTGCAGATCGTCCACCAGGTGCGGCAATCGCTGCTGCTGGGCTACCTGCAGGAGGGCGACCAGTTGCCGACGGTCAAGGACGTCGCGGGCGACCTGGCGATCAACCCCAACACGGTCGTCAAGGCCTACCGGCAACTGGAGCACGAGGGACTGGCCGGCGGACGGCCGGGCCAGGGCACGTTCATCACCGCCGTATCGGTGCCGGCCCAGCCGGGCGCGCAGGAGGACCTGCGCGAGTCGCTGGAGCAGTGGCTCCGCGAGGCGGATGCGGCCGGGCTCAACGACGAGGCGGTGACGGCGCTGATCGCCGTCGTTCGCCAGGACCTGAGGAAGGAGAAGGTCTCATGACGCACCACGACACGGGCGGCAGCGTTGCCGCGCTCCGGACCACCGGGCTCGGCAAGCGCTACGGCCGTCAGGTGTGGGGACTGCGGGACTGTTCGCTCACCATCCCCCCCGGCGCCGTCGTGGGCCTGGTCGGCCCGAACGGCGCGGGCAAGACGACACTGCTTGAAATGATCATCGGGCTGCTCCAGCCCACCGAGGGGCAGATCGAGGTGTTCGGCCACACCGCCCGGGCCAACAAGGCCGAGTCGCTGGCGCGGGTCGGCTACGTCGCGCAGAACCATCCGCTGTACCCGGAGTTCAGCGTCGCCGACATGTTCCGTCTCGGCCAGGCGATGAATCCGAACTGGGACATGGGCATGGCCAGGGCGCGTATGGAGGCTTTCGACTTCCCGCTGAAGCGGAAGATCAAGACGCTGTCCGGCGGTCAGCAGGCTCAGGTTTCGCTCGCGATGGCGCTGGCCAAGCGCGCGCCACTGCTCGTGCTCGACGAGCCGGTCGCCAGCCTCGACCCGGTCGCCCGGCTTGAGTTCATGCGTGAGGTGATGGCCCAGGTCGCCGGCGGCGGCCCCACAGTCATCATCGCCTCGCACGTTGTGGGCGAGCTGGAACGGTTCTGCGATTGGCTGGTCGTCCTCACCCATGGGCACGTCCAGCTCGCGGGGCCCGTGGACGAACTGCTGGACGAGCACCGGTTGCTCACCGTCCCGCGGGCAACCTCGGATGCGGACCTGCCCGGCACTCCCATCCACCGCACCGACAGCGACCGGCACTCCTCCGTGGTGCTCCGCACCAGCCCGGCGTCCCCGGCGGCCCAGCCGCATCCCGACTGGCGGGCCGAGGCTGTCGGCTTCGAGCAGCTCGTCCTGGCCTACCTCCAGCGTCCGGCCAGGGCGCCAGGTTTCCCTAGCCCCGCCCGGGAGGCGCAACCGCCCGGGCCGACCACGAAGGTGATGTCACGATGATCTGGGTCAGTTGGCGGCAGCACCGCGGCCAGGCCATCACCGGCCTGGGCTTGCTCTGTGCACTCGCGGTGTACGCGATCGTGCTCGGCCTGCAAATGCGCACCTCGTTCAGCCAGAACGACCTGGCCACCTGCCTAGCGCAAAGCCTGGGCCGTGGCTGTGAGAACTCGGTCGTGACGTTCGACAATCGCTTCGGCAGCCTGGTCAACATCGGGTTCTGGTCGGTGCTCCTGCTGCTTCCCGGGCTGATCGGGGCCGTCGTGGGCGCGTCCGTGCTCGGCCGCGAGATGGAGATGGGCACCTGGCGGCTGGCCTGGAGCCAGACCGTGCCGCGGACCCGGTGGCTGGTCATCCAGTTGGCCGTGGTCGCCGGCGGCCTGATTGTCCTGGGCGCGGCCATGACCCTGATCGTCACCTGGTACCGCGCACCCATGGACCGGCTCACCGGGCATTTCGTCCAGAACGCCTACGACTACGAGGGCCTGGTATTCACCGCCTACATCCTGTTCGCGTTCGGGCTCGCCGTGCTGTTCGGGCAGTTGATGCGCCGCACCATCCCCGCGATGCTCTCCGCACTCATCCCCTGGGTGGCCATCCGGCTCGTCGTGGAGTTCCTGTTCCGGCCGCGCTTCATGGCGCCGCTGCCGTACACGGACCACTGCACGCATAACTGTTTCGGCAACGCCATCGTCGACGTGCCACCGGCCACCGGGCATCTCGGGGACCTGCTCGTTCGCGCCACCGGCGGCGCCGGCTCCGCGTATCAGCCCGCCAGCCGCTTCTGGGAGTTCCAGTCCATCGAGGCCGGCATCTTCGTCGCGCTCACCCTGCTCGCGCTCGCCGCCACCATCTGGCTCGTGCGCCGGCGCGCAGCCTGACCGGATCGCCAGGCCGCGGCCACGCTCCTGCAACGCCTGCCGGCCGGCGTCGGCCGCGGCCTCGGCGTTTTCGCGCTATCCGGTGTCGCGTCTTCGGGCGACATGCAGGACCGCGCCCCAGCCTCGACTGAGGCGGCCGCCGGGCCGCTCCGCCAGCCGGCGCCGGATCTCGCCGTAGAGACGGTCGCGTTGCCACTGGGCCATGGCGATGTGGCCGGAGAAGGTGTCGAGCAGGCGGATGTACTCGTCGGCCGTGTACTCAATTTCCCAGCCGAAGCGCCGGATCGCGACATCCGTGAACAAGCCGGTCGCCTCTATCCCGGCCCGCTGGTCGGGCAGCTCGGCCGCCGCGGGGAACTGTGCGCCTGCGGGCAGGCCCTCGCCGATCTCGTCGTAGACGTCCTTTCCGCCGAGGAGAAGGTGAGCGCATGACAACCCTGGTGAACATCGCCCGCTACCACCTGGTGGACCGCCTGACCTACCTGGCCCTGCCGTGGGGGGTCATGGTGTTCAGTTTCCTGGTGAACCTGACCGTCGCCGCCGTGGTGCCGCCCAGCCCGGATGGCTACTTCACCGGCGGGCTGGTGACGATCTACATCTTCCTGCTCATCTGCGGCACGCTGAGCATGACCAGGTCGCTGCCGTTCGGGCTGATGCTCGCCTTCATCGCCGCCCAGATACTAGCGGCGCTCGGCGTCGTGGTCGTGGTGTCAATCACGCACAATTGGCACGCCTTCGGGCACTTCTTCGCCACCGTGACGGCCCCGGCACTGACCGGCGTGCTGGCCGCGATCGCCGTGACGATGGGGCTCGGCGGGTTCACCACCCTGCGCCGGGTCACCATCTGACGACCTAGCACGCGTCGCATATCCCCGAGGGCGCATTGGTGGGGGCGACCGTCCCAGTGCTGCTGAGCCGCCACGGGTCACGAAGAGCCCAACGCGGCGGGCACGCTCGCCGACCAGCCGTTGAGGTCTCGCCCCGAACCTCAGGTACCAGAGACAGTTCCACTTGGATCCACGAGTGACCTCAGGTAATCCTCCATCTTGTCCCAGCTGTCTTCCTGGCCGTCGGTCTTGGTCATGTGGTCACGGCCAGCTTGGTCACGGAACGCGAGGCTCATCTTCACCGTCGTCACTCCGTCGGTCTCGTGCAGATCTACCGTCTCGACCGCCTCCGCATCCGGCCAACCTTCGAACAGCCACGTGTCGACGATCCGGGTCGGCCGCTCGATCTCCAAGTAGGTTCCACGAAACGAGCACTCGGTTCCGTCGCCGGTCACGAAGACCATGTGGTACTTCCCCCCGACGCGCAGGTCGATCGAGCACACCGTCATCTTGTCCTCAAATGGAGCGAACCAGTTGCGCACATGTTCCGGCTTCGTCAATACGTCGAAGACGAGTTCGATCGGAGCGTCGAACTCTCGAGTGGTGACAATCTCGAGATCACTCGGAAATCCGATGACTGCCGATCCATGCCGATGAGGTGTCACTGAAGCTCTCCTTGTTGTTGTAGCTCTTGCAGGTAGTCGTCCAGCCGATCCATCCGGTCGTTCCACGCCTGCTCGTACTTGACCACCCACTCGTGCAAGGGCCGAAGGTGCTCCGGTTCCAGGCGGTACAGCCGGCGGCGCCCCTCCGCCCGGCACCTGACGAGTCCGACCTCACTGAGCACCCGCAGGTGTTTTGAAACCTGAGGCTGGGACATCGAGAGGTCGTTCACGATCGCCCCGACCGTCTTCTCGCCTGCGATCAGCGCGTCCAGGATTTCGCGGCGGTGCACATCGCCAATGGCGTTGAAGACGTCGGACGTCGTGGAAGAGCGGGCCACGCGTCCATCATATGTCGATATCGGCATGTGTCCAGTCTTTCGGGACAACAGAAGCCACTGGTTGCCCATGGCCACGCTCCACGGGTTCTGACAGACCGGTCACGGCTCACGGGAGCCGTCGTACTGAAAGTCGCCGCATCGACGTAGACGTTGCTTGCGGAGCAGCCCTACGGCTGGGTCACGATGTTCACGATCCGGCCAGGGACGATCACCACCCGGCTGACCGTTGCGCCCCCGGTGTGGCGGGCGTATTCAGGGTGACTGGCCATCGCTTCGGCGATCTCGTCCTCCCCGGCGTCGGCCGGGACCTCCACTCGGAAGCGGGTCTTCCCATCGATCTGAACCGGTAGCATGACCACTCGCTCGGCCGCCAGTGACTCGTCGAACTGGGGGAATGGCTCATACGCCAGCGACGCGGCGTGACCCATCCTGGACCAGAGCTCTTCGGCGATGTGCGGCGCGAATGGGGCCACCATGAGTACCAGCGGCTCGGCCAGCCCTCGCGGGAGCTCACCGGCCGCCGCGACCAGCTTGGCCGCGTGGCTGTTGAGTTCCATCAGGCGGGCGATCGCGGTGTTAAACCGCAGATTCTGCAAGTCCCTTCCGACGACCTTGACCGTGTGGTGCAGCAAGCAGGCGGTCTCGTCGTCGGGCGGCTGGTCGTGCACCCTCGGCGCGCCGGAGTCCTCGTCGAGGATGTTGCGCCACAGTCGCTGCAAGAACCGGTAGACGCCGGCGATGTCGTTGGTTTGCCAGGGCCGGTTCGCATCCAGTGGCCCCATGGCCATCTCGTACAGGCGCAGCGTGTCGGCACCGTAGCCGGCGTAGATGTCATCCGGGCTGATGCCGTTCTTCAGGCTCTTGCCCATCTTGCCCGCGCGCGCGGTCACCGGCTGGCCCTGGTATTGCGGGGGGCCGTCGGGTACCGCTACGACCTCGCCGGCCGGCACGTACATGCCACGCGCGTCCAGGTAGGCGTCCGCCAGGATGTACCCCTGGTTGACCAGGCGGCGGAACGGCTCCCTGGCGGAGAGGTAGCCCAAGTCGTACAGCACCTTATGCCAGAACCGCGCGTAGAGCAGGTGCAGCACGGCGTGCTCGACGCCGCCCACGTACAAGTCGGCCCCGCCGTCGCCGGGTGCTGCGTCCGGGGGCACCATCCAGTACCGCTCAACCGCTGGGTCCACCAGCCGCTCGGAGTTGGCCGGGTCAAGATAACGCAGGTAGTACCAGCAGGACCCGGCCCATTGGGGCATGGTGTTGAGTTCGCGGCGGTACCGTTTCGGGCCGTCGCCCAGGTCGAGTTCGGGCTCCGCCCATTCCGCCGCGCGGGCCAGCGGCGGCAGTGGGTCATCCGACTCGGCTGCCTGTGGTTGCGGCCGGAAGTCCGCCATCTCGGGCAGCGTCACCGGCAGCGATTCCTCGGGCAACGCAATGGGCAGCCCATGCTCGTCGTAGACGATCGGGAACGGCTCACCCCAGTAGCGCTGCCGGGAGAACAGCCAGTCGCGCAACCGGTAGGACCGCTGGCGCTGGCCACCGCCGGCCGATTCCAGCCAGCCGATGGCGGCCGCGATTCCGGCTTGCTTGCCCAGGCCGGCGCAGTCGAGCCCGGGCACGCCCAGGTCGAGGTAGCTGCCCTCGCCGGCAAACGCCTCCGGCCATGTGCCCGCGGGGCTATCGGGTGGCAGGCCGCGTTCGGTGAACCATTCCGGGGGCGGCTGCAGGACCGCCCGGACCGGCAGCCCGAACCGGTGGGCGAACTCCAGGTCCCGCTGGTCGTGCGCGGGTACCACCATGATCGCGCCCGACCCGTAGGCCATGAGCACGTAGTCGGCGATGAACACCGGGATGGGCTCGCCGGTCATGGGATTGATTACGTGTGAGCCAGTGAAGACGCCGGTCTTGTCGCAGGTGTCCTCAGAGCGCTGCCGGTCACTGAGCTGTGCCGCCCGGTCCCGGTAGGCGCGGACGGCGGCTTGGGGGGTCGCCGCCTCCGGGTACCGCCAGCCCGCAGGGGTCCCTTCGGGCCAGGCGGCGACGGTCAGCTCGTCCACCATCGGGTGCTCGGGGGCCAGCACCAGGCAGGTGGCACCCGGCAGCGTGTCGGGCCGGGTGGTGAACGCGCGGATCACCGCGCCATCCGGTGCCCCCACCCGGAAATTGATGCTGGCGCCGTCGCTGGGGCCGATCCAGTTCCGTTGCATGGTCTTGATCGACTCGGGCCAGTCGAGGGGGTCGAGGTCGTGGATCAGCCGCTCCGCGTAGGCAGTGATCCGCAGCATCCACTGGCGGAGCGGGCGCCGGTACACCGGATAGTTGCCGATATCGCTGCGCCCGTCCGCGGTGATCTCTTCGCTGGCGAGCACCGTGCCCAGGCCGGGACACCAGTTGACGAGCTCCTCAGAGATGTAGGCGAGCCGGTAGCTGTCAACGACCTTCCGGCGGTCGACGTCGCCCAGCTCGGCCCACGGTCGCTCCCCGGGGTTGGCCTCGCTGACCGGCGCCCGGCCGCCCGACTCGAACTCGGCCACCAGCTCCTGGACCGGCCGCGCACGGCCAGCCTCGCGGTCGAACCAGCTGTTGAAGATCTGCAGGAAGATCCACTGGGTCCACTTGTAGTAGGAGGGATCGGTGGTCGCGAACTCACGCCGCAGGTCGTGGCCGAGGCCCAGCCGACGCAGCTGCCGCTTCATGGTGGCGATGTTGCGCTGGGTGGTGGCCTTGGGATGCTGCCCGGTGTCGATGGCGTACTGCTCCGCGGGCAGCCCGAAGGCGTCATAACCAAACGGGTGGAGCACGTTGTGCCGCGTCATGCGCAGGTAGCGGGCGTATACGTCGGTGGCGATGTAGCCGAGTGGATGACCCACGTGCAGGCCGGAGCCGCTTGGGTAGGGGAACATGTCCATGATCATGAATTTTGGGCGGCCGGCAACCTGGTCGAAACCCGCCGCCAGCGGCCCGGCCGGGTTCGGGGCACGGAACGTCCCGGCCGCCTCCCAGTGGTCCTGCCAGCGCAGCTCGATCTCGTTCGCCAGCCGTGCGTTGTAACGGAACCGGGGTTGACCACCCGCGCCGGCCGCCCCGGCACTGGCCATATCCGCCCCGGTCGTACCCCCGCCAGGCTGCCCGGAATGGTTAGCGCTCTGTCGCATGGTCCTCACCACGATTGTTGCTGTGCCAAATAAAAAACCCCTCACACAGGAGGGGCCGCCACGCTGACTAAAGTGTCAACGCGGCGTTTCGAGAAGCAGTCCAGCTGGTCTCATGGGATCCATCGTAACGCAGGCCGTCCGATCAGCGGCCGGCGCGCACTGGGCATCACTGACCTTCCGAGCCGCCGAAAACCCGGATGCTCCCAGCGGCTGCCCATGCCAATGAACCACGAGCAGAGGGCGATGAGCCCCCCGCTACCATGGCCAGCAGGGAGGGGTGCCTCGGTCAGGGCGATAGAACCTGCATGCGCAATTGGTAGGCTTTGGGTCCTCGGGCATAGTCTCGCCTGGAATCCTTCCGGTCAGGAACCCAGGGCATCGCCATGTCCGGAAGACGTCTGCAGCGTATCGGTCAGCAATGCGACCAGCGCCTCGAGCTGCACGTCGGCCGAGGAGGAGACCTCTTCGTCCGACCCGTCCAGCGCCCGGGCGGCGAGCCCTGCCTTGCTGTCGATCAGCCCGGCGATCCGGGCGTCGATGGTCTGCGCGGCAATGATGCGCCACGCAGTCACCGGTTCGGCCTGCCCGATGCGGTGACTGCGGTCGATGGCCTGTGTCTGCTCCGCGTCGGTCCAGGACATCTCGGCCAGCACGATGTTCGAGGCGACCTGCAGATTCAGGCCCACGCCAGCGGCGGTCAGCGAGCACACCGCGACCGCGACGTCCGGGTCGTTCACGAAGGCTTCGATGTTCGCCTGCCGCGCTGTGGGAGTCTGGCCGCCACGGATCGACGAGAAGCGCACCCCCTGCCGGGCGAAGATCTCTTCTGCAGCGTCCATCACGTCGATGTGCTTGGCGAAGAAGACGACCTTGCCGGCGCTGCGGGCCAGCTGAGCCGCGTAGTCCGCGGCCAGTCCGGCCTTCGCCTGGCCGATGCGCCGCATCATGGTGAACACGTTCTCGCCGGACTGCGCGCCCGTTGCCTCCTTCAGCTCCGACTGGGCCACCCGGCGGACGAGGTCGTGGTCGATGCCCTCGATGCCGACGTCGGAGGATCGGTTCGCGAGCGCGGTCTTGTACCGCGCCACCATCCGGCCAGCGAGGTTCCGTTCTGCCGCCCGGATCGACCGGCCGGCGCGTTCGTCCAGCTCAACGGGGAGGTCGGCGATACGGCGGGCGGGGATGTCGGCGGCCACGTCGAGCTTGCGCCGGCGCACGATGCCCACGTCGATCACGCACTGGCGCGCCGCGGCGTAGAAGCTTCGGTCGGCCGGCGTCAGGCCGGTGTCCTCAAGCGCGTCCATTAGCTCGTCGAGGGGCTTGCTGTCGTCGATCCAGCCGAGGAACTGCCAGATTGCCCGGAAGTCCTCGATGTCATTGATCAGCGGGGTGCCGGTCAGTGCCATCAGCAGGGGCCGGTCCGTACGGGATCGGATGCGGTCGGAGAGCGCCAGGACGTTCTGCGAGCGCTGCGAGGTCTTGTTCTTCATGAAGTGAGCCTCGTCCACGACCATGCCGCGGAAGCTGAAGTCACCGAGCCAGCCCATGTGGCGGTCGAGAACCTCGTAGTTGAGCACGACGATATCGGCGAAGCCGTCGACAGCCTCGCCGTCGCCCTGCACCACGGTGGCCTGGCGGTGGGGAACCCAGTGGGCCGCCTCACGGGCCCAGTTGGTCTTGACGACGTTCGGCACGACGGCGAGCAGCGGGTAGGCGTTCGCCGCCTCCGCGGCGAGCAGCGCCTGGGCCGTCTTGCCCAGACCCGGCTCATCGGCGAGCAGGAACGTCCGGTGACCGGCAGCGGCCGCGGCGACCAGCTGCCCTTGGTGCGGCATCAGTTCCAGGCCCGCCGGGGTGAACCGTGCCGTGGGCGCCGGGAGCGCCATGCATGCCGGGGCACCTCCGTCGCCACGCTCGAAGGAACTCAGCAGCGGGCCGAGCAGCTCCCAGCTGGCCAGGCGGCGCGGACGGGAGGTGCGCTGCGGAACGGCGGTGAAGTCGGGGGCGAGAAAGGGGTTCGCCAGTTGCCGGGAGACCACCGACTGCGGCACGACCCGCCGCTCCGAGCCGGCGGAAGCCGTAGCGGTCTGCGTAGGCGCGATCTCCTCGGGCGCCGGCTCGATGCCAAGGTCCCGCAGCATCTCCCGCTTGAGCGACCGGGCCGCGTCGGAGACGTCGGAGCCCTCGGCCAGCAGCGCCAGTAGCCCAGCGTCCTGGACGGCGGTCGTCGCGAGGATAGTCGCGACGCCGTCCAGGCGCTTGAGCTGCTCGGCCCGATGACTGTCGCTTCCGGCCGCGGCCCGGACCCGGGCGCGCTCGTCCCGCAGCAGCAGGGCGACGGCCTGGAACTTCGTGCGCATGGCAGGCGTCACGCGGCCGCGCCGGGCAGCCGCTTCGACCTCACGGACGGTTCGGGCGAGCACCGGGACGACATCGTCGCGGTGGTGGACGCGTCGCTGCTTGCGCGAGGCGGTACGGCGAGCGCCCGTCTGGCGCTGGCCTGGTCGAGCCACAGACTTCTCCTCTGGAATGCCGGGACACGGTGGCCACGGCAGCATGCCGCGCAGCCCCGCGGCCGGGGCGAGAAACGTCCCGGGCAGCGGACCTGGCGCTTTCAACACCGAGCCGACTTGCGGATCTCCGACGATCGACGCAGACGGCCTGGGCAGGGCCTCACTACACGAACCCTGAACCGCCGGTAGGCGGGCTGATGACCACGGCGCGGGAAAGCCGTCGGCCGACGACCGGCTCGGTTCTCGGCTACCGCTCATGTTAACGCGCGCGGGAGCGCATAATTCCCGGCCGCGCTGTAGGGCGGCCCCTTCTAGCCGACGGGGACATCGGCCGCCCACACCCGGGACAGCGGCGGGGACTCATGGGCCTAATTTGCGTCTAGCCCGGTGCAAGCGAAACCTTGACCCGCGCGGGGGCCCTACCTTTCCCCCCTGATCATGAGAACCACTGCACACGGCGACACGTGGCCGCGTTCAAGGGGCTTAGCGTTCTCCGGCCCAGTAGCCTGCCGGTCAGTGCCAAGGCCGATCTGGCGAGTGCGGCCGAGTCCCCGGCTAGCCCCGGGAGGAAAGAGGATCGCAATGCGAAAGTATCTCGTTTTGTCGGTGCTCGGCGTGTGCCTGCTGGTGTTCGCCCCGGCGGCGGCCGCGTTTGCTGGTAGCAGCACAACGCCGTCGAGCCCGACGCCGACCCCGACACCGACGGCGAGCCCGACGCCGACCCCGACACCGACACCGACACCGACACCGACACCGACACCGACCATTTACGCGGGCAAGAACTCCCAAGGCCAAAAGCTCCGGTTCGCCGTGGTCCACACCGCTAGCGGCTCGAAGTTCGAGCCGATCTTCATCAGCCAGATCCTCCGCTGCCCGGTGACCGGCGAGGTGATCGGGGAAGGGGACGGCTTCTCGGGGTTCCGGGTTCCCATCAGGAACGGGAAGTTCAACTTCGTGCTGAACGACCTTGGTCACCTGTTGCACTGGAGCGGCACGGTCACCTCCGCGGGAGCATCCGGGAAGGAGTCCATCGACCAGGCCTCGTTCGACAAGGAGGGTGGCCTCCAGGATTGCGGCGCGGGTTCTCTCTCCTGGACGGCCAAGGCTGTTGCTCCGGGATCCCCGGCCGCCGCCGCTCCGGGCGCCGCTTACGTCGTCAAGTTCACCAAGGCGTCTGACGGATCGGTGCACTTCTCAGTTACCCACTGATGGTGACTCGCCCGAGACGCTGGGGTCTTGCTGGCCGAGCTTGGGGTCCAGCGCAGAGCGAGCCGTTGTCGGTCATCATGGGCTCGGGGAGTCCCTCCCCCGGGCCGGCCCTGGCGCGCGGAGACTGACGGAGCGCTGCCGGACTCGGAGTGGTTGCGGTGGTACCGGTCTGGTGCTGTTCGCTGCGTAGCCGGGCCGGCTGCACTCGCCGCCCTGATCGAGGCCGAGCAGACCGGGCACGAACCGACGCGCGGGCTGCGCGGGCTAGCGGCAGGCTCCCTCCCGATCCTTCAGGTATATAAACGGACCGAACCTTCCGGGTCGGCCAAGATGTACCAGCGCCATCCGGCCTCGCTGACCGGCTGATCGGTCAGAAGCGTGGCACCAAGGCTCAGCAGCCGCCGCAATTCAGGCTCAAGGTCGCGAGTGCGCAAGTCCAGGTGCACCCGGTTCTTGCGGTCCTTACCCTCGGGGACCCGCTGCAGCAAGATTTCCGCGCCCGTGCCGTCGGCGGGCAGCAAGTTCTAGTAACGGCCGACACTAGCACCGTCCCGGATGTACCCCAAGGCGCCGGTCCAGAATGCCGCGGAGCGGGTCCAGCTGCGCACAGTCGATCACAACAACCAGTTCGCCCCTCAGGTACGGGTGCGGCTCACGGCTCATGATCCGATTCTGCCCCGGCGGAAAGCCCGTGGACTTGCGCTTTTCAGCCGCGGACCGCACGTGAGCTGGGTCAGGGTCATTGACGTGGTCTGGTTGCCGTGGCCAAGACGACGGCGATGTCGTCCACGGAATCGAGCTTGCCTTCGGCAATGCTCATGATGAGTTCGTAGGCTTCGTCGTTGGTCAGCGTGAGCCGGCGCCCGTTGACTCCGTAGAAGGCGATGGTCGCGGCCAGGGCGAGCCGCTTGCCCGCACTCTATGCCGCCGGCGCGCAACACCACCCGGGCTGACCTCACAAAGCACCACCCGGTCTTGGCCCAACGGCGTGTATCCCTGGGCAGGCTCGGCTCTTGCCACAAGGCCCGGCGATCGAGCCGCCTGGCCCAGCTGCGTGACGACCTGGAGCGGTTCGCCTTCCTGCCCGGCGGCAGCGACGGCGAATCCCTGTTCAACCCAGCACCGGGATAAGCGCGCGAGTCACCGGGCTGCGGCGGGAACAGCAGAATAGGTCATGTGCGCGGCCACCCGTCGTTCCTTCCCTCCGCCCTGGCCACCTTGACCTGTGCGATCCTGGCGGGCTGCACCGCCGGCGAGGCACCCACCGCAGCCCATCACACCACTTCGCCCGCGACGCGAGCCGCGGCCAGCAACCCGCAGCTCACCGGGCGCAGGGGCAGCCCCGGGAACCCGCTGATACTGTCCTGCGCCCAGGAGGCGTTCCCTGGATATCCCGGCCCCCCCATATCACCGCATCCGCAGCCAGGAGACCTGGTCATCGGCCCGCTGTTCATCGTCCATGGCGAGCGGCTCGCCACCGCCAACCCCGCAGGCTACGGCGACCACGGCCAGTACAAGATCCCCTTCATCGTGACCATGGGATGGACGGTGACGGTCACCATCGCCGCCCCAGCCCGCGGCCACGTGGTGATCGACATCCCAAACCACCGGGCCACCTCGGTCACCTATCATTCCTGCGCCCACAAGCAAGGCTTCTTCGCCCAAGGCTTCGCCTTCACCCACGGCCAGACCCGTGGCTGTGTGCCGCTCGACGTGACAATCGGCCACCGGTCACAGGTGCATCGCGTCATGCTCTCGCTGTTCGCAAGAAACTGCCCACCCTGACCGCCCCAGCGCGGCCCCGTCCCCAGCATCCTGCTTCCCGATGCCGCAACGGAGGCTCCCCAGGCCAGCCGAGCCAACGCCGGGCCTTACCGGCGTCAACGTCGTGTCCTCGCACTGGCACGCTCCGGGCGCTGCACGTTGACCCCATCGCGGCACCGGCGTTAACTGGCACCTGCCCGGGAATCCCCGGAATCCGCCCGCCGCCCAGGCCGGTGCGGTGCAAAACCTCTA
>CAWDXD010000014.1:0-90471 GCA_963806145.1 uncultured Actinomycetes bacterium | reverse complement strand
CAGATCCGGCGCAGGAACGCGTTGGCGATCGGCGCCGAGGCGTCGGCGCCGACGCCGCCGCCCTCGACGAGCACCGCGAATGCCAGGTCCCCGCGGTACCCGATGAACCAGGCGTGCGACGGCGGGTTGCGGCCGGACCCGTACTCGGCCGTGCCGGTCTTGCCGTAGACCCCGGGCGGGAGTCCGACCCCGGCGGCGGTGCCCCTGGTGACCACCGCGCGCATCATCGGCCGCAGCGCGTCCAGCAGGGCGGAACTCAGCTTGTGCGGCTGGGCGGTCTGCGATGGCGCGGGATTGAGCACCAGTTGCGGCGGCCGCCAGGTGCCATCCTCGATCGCCGCCGCCTCGGCCGCCTGGCTGAGCGGGTTGACCAGATCGGTCCCCTGCCCGAAGGCGTCGGCGGCCAGGTCCACCGGCTGGTGCGGGGTGCTGAACCTGCCGAGCACAGCCGGGATGCCGAGGGCCGGTTTCTGGTTGAACCCGAATTCCTCGGCCATCGAGCGCAGCGCCGGGCCGGTCAGGTGCTGCGAGGCGAGCATGGCGAACGTGGTGTTGCACGACACCGCGAACGCGTTCAGGAGGCTCGTGGTACCCAGGTGCTCGTTGTCGAAGTTGTGGAACGTCCGGCCGCCGATGTTCACCGTGGGCGGGCACTGCACGGTGGTGGCGGGCCGCAGCCCCTTCTTGGTCAGGGCCGACGCGGTGACGATCTTGAAGGTCGAGCCGGGCGGGAAGATGCCCTGTAGCGCGCGGTCGAACCCGCCGGGGCGCTCGATCACGGCCAGGACCTTGCCGGTGGAGGGCTGGAGCACCACCATGTCGACCGGCTTGGCGGTCGCCGCGGCCGAGACGGCATGCGAGGCGGCGAGCTGGTATCGCAGGTCGAGGCTGGTCTGGACGTTGTGGCCGGGGGCGGCGGGGAACCGCATGGCCGTCGCGTCCACCTTCTTTCCCGGGCCGTCGATCCGGATGATCAGCGCGGGCCGGCCCGCCAGCAGGGACTGGTAGGCCTGCTCGATCCCGCCCTGGCCGATCAGGTCGCCCTTCTGGTACGGCGCGCCCAGCGCCTTGGCCTGTGCCGCCGTGGCCGCGACCACGTTGCCGGTGAGCAGCGAGATGGACCCGGACTCGGCGATCGCCGCGGGCGAGCTGAGCACCGTGCCGTCGGAGGCGAGCACCTGCCCCCGGGCCGGCCACACCGCGCTGAGCACGAACCGCTCACCGGCATGCAGCGCCGGGTAGATGGCGGCCGGGCTCCAGCTCACCCACCAGTGCCGGTTCCGCTTGACCAGGTCGAGCTGGCCCCGGTAGGTCCAGACATGGCCGCTGGCCAGGCCGGCGGTCGCGGTGAATCCCGCCGTCGCGGACCCGCCGTTCTGCGTCACCCGGCCCAGCGCCAGGCGCAGGCGGCGGACGCCGAGCTGGGTGGCCGCCTGCTGCAGCGGCCCGGCCAGCCCGCCAGCCGGCTTCCCGACGCTGACCTGGTCCATGGCCGGGTAGTCGCCCTTCTGCCAGGCGGCCAGATAGCTGGCAGCGGTCTGCTGCGGGCTGCCCACGGTGCGCAGCAGCAGGTAGCCTGCCCCGCCCGCGGCCAGCACGAGCACCAGCACGGACACCGTCACGATGATGACGACGCGCCGCCTGCCCCGGTGCGGCCTGTCCCACCGCGCGCCGCGATCGCTGAACGGCACGATGGGATCACTCATAGATCAGCCTTTCGCGCCTGAGCCGCCGGGCCGGCCGGGCCTTCACGATAGCGGCGTTTTGCCGGTGACCGGCCGCGTATCGGGCCACACTGCCTGGCTGCGCTCGCAGCCGCCCGCCCGGGCGCTCAGCCGGCTTCCAGCTCGCGCTTCAGCCGCGCCAGGGTGGTCCGCATGCCCTCGCGGTTCGCCTCGGCCCGGTTGTTGGCAACCTTGCCGGTGAACACCCGGCCGAGCACGTGCGCGCCGCGGCCGCGCCGGTCCCGCCAGCTCTCGGTGACCTCGGTGCCCCCGTCGGCCGCCGCCACCCGGTAGCTCCACCGCGACACCGGCATCCCGAACGTGGTGACGTCGAACGCGAACTCCTCGCCGGGCCGGGCGGTCAGCACCTGGCAACTGGTGAACCATACCCACGGCCCGCGCCGGTTCAGGCCCACGAACCGGGCGGGCTGGCCGTCCCTGCGCGACCACACCAGCACCGCGAAGCACTCGGGGCTCCACCGCGCCATCCGCCGCACGTCGGAGACGGCCTGGTAGGCGTCGGCGGGCGGAACGCCGACGGTGATGCTTTCCGCCACATCGGCCAGCTGGGAATCGGCCATGCTCATGCCACCCTGGGGACGGTGTCAGCCCGCTGACACCGGAAGGTGCGCCGGCCCGCGGAGGTTGATCCGGCCATTCCACACCACGTCGCCGTCGAGCGCCAGGCCCGGGAACCGGGCGGTGAGCCGCTCGAAGGCGATGCAGGCCTCCAGCCGGGCCAGCGAGGCCCCCAGGCAGTGATGCGGCCCGGCGCCGAACGACACGTGCTGCCGCGCGTTCTCCCGGCGCAGGTTCAGCTCGGCGGCATCCGGGCCCCAGAACCGCTCGTCCCTGTTGGCCGAGCCGAGGCTCGCCATGACGAACGCGCCCGCCGGGATGGTGACGCCGCCGACCGTGACCGGCTCCAGGGTGATGCGCCTGCTCGCCTGCACCGGGCTGTCGTAGCGGAGCAGTTCCTCCACGGCGTTGCCGACCAGCGCGGGGTCGCTGCGCAGCAGCGCGAACTGGCCGGGGTGGCCCAGCAGGGCCAGGGTGCCCCCCGCGATCAGGTTGACCGTGGTCTCGTGCCCGGCGATGTAGAGCAGCAGGGTCTGCGCCACGAGTTCGTCGTCATCGAGCATGTCGCCGTCGTCCTCGGCGTGGATGAGCGCGGTGAGCAGGTCGTCGGCCGGGTTGGCCCGCTTCCACGCGATCATCTCCACCGCGATCTGGGTCAGCTCGTCGTCGGCGGCCAGGATCGCCGCGGCCAGCTCCGGGTCCGCGACCGGTTCCAGCGAGCGCACCACGGTGCCGCTGAGCTGCCGGATCCGCTCGTGGTCGGCGGGCGGGGTGCCGAGCATCTCGGCGATCACGCGGAACGGCAGCGGGAACGCGAGCGCGTCGACCAGGTCCACCTGGCGCCGCTCGGCGATGACGTCGAGCATGCCGTCCACCAGCTCGGTGATCCGGGGCCGCAGCGCCTGGATGGCCCGCGGGGTGAACGCCTTGGACACCAGCCTGCGCAGCCTGGTGTGATCGGGCGGGTCCCGGTCGAGCATCGACACCGCGGTGGCCCGCGGCGACTCGTCGTCGCCGAACATCTGGTCACGCATCTGGCGCAGCAGGCTGTCAGCGGCCACGTTGTCGTCCTGGACGGACAGGCCGGCCCGGAGCAGCCAGGAAACCCCGTCATAGCCGGTGAGCAGCCAGAACCCGAACGGGTGCTCATACACAGGGGCCTGCGCGCGCATCACCGCGTACTGCGGATAGGGGTCGTCGGTGAAACCGGGCGCGAACGGGTCGAAGAGAGGCGGGGGCAGGGTTTCGGTCACGGTGGGGCTCCTTACCTGCGTGAGAAGCGCCGCCCGGGTGTCGCTGATCTGGCGGGCCTGCCCCAGCGGCCCTCACAGTCGGACTCAAGCAGGAGCTTGAGTCGGAACAGTACTGCTACTCAACATACTCTGTGACTCTCACATACTCTGTGTATGTCACTATACTCAGCGCATGACCGAGGTCAAGAGCCGCCGCGAGATGTACTCGGAGGCCACCAGGGCCGCGCTGCTCGACGAGGCGACCGCGCTGTTCGCCGAGCGCGGGTACGCCGGGACCTCGCTGGAGGACGTGGCATCCGCGAGCCACGTGACCCGCGGCGCCGTCTACCACCACTTCGCCAGCAAGCAGGCCCTGTTCGAGGCCGTGCTGGAACTGCAGGAAGCCCGCGCGACCGGGGTGATCGCCGCTGCCGCGGCCGTGCCGGACCCGTGGGACGCGGCGATCCTCGCGCTGAACGCCTACTTGCAGCAATGCTGCGACCCGGTGTACGGCCGCCTGGTCTGGCTGGAGGGCCCCGCCGCACTGGGCTGGCGCCGCTGGCGCGAATGCGAGCGGAACTATGCGTACGGGCTGGTCGAGCGCTTCATCCGCGACCTGGTCGACGGCGGATACCTGGACGGCAAGGGCTTCGACACCCTGGTCCAGTTCTCCTTCTGGATGCTCGGCGGCGCCGGTCTCGCCGTGGCGGAGGCACCGCCGCAAGACAAGCCGCGGGTGCGCGATGAATGGGGTCATCTCATCGGCCAGGCGTTCGGTTCGCTCCGGATCCGGTGACTTCCTGACAGGCTGGGCGCCGCGGCCGTTTTGCCCGTAAATTGCCGGGTAGCGGTGGCGCGCAGGACCGGCGGAGGTGGCGCATGATACGGCGCAGGGCGACGTTGCTGCTGGGTGTGGTCGGGCTGGCCCTGCTGGCCGCCGCGGCCGCCAGGGTCATCTACACCAGCTCAGGTCCCGGGATCGTCACCCTCCTGGTGATCGGCGCGGTGCTGCTCGTCAGCCCGTTCGTGATCGCCCGGGTGGAACGGCTGTCGCTGAATTCGGGCGGGTTCGGCCTCGAGCTCACCCGCGAGCTGGCCGACGCGGGCGCGCCGAACACGGCCCGCATCCTGGAGCACGCCGACCTCGGCAGGTTCGCCGAGGCCTACGCCGTCGTGCATACCGAGCTGGCGGACCCGCGGTACGAGGGCGCCCGGGCGCACCTGCAGGACCTGCTGATCCAGCGGTCCGCCACCCTGGCCCGCCAGGAGAAGTTCGACCCCGCCGAGGTCAGGACGATGTTCACGAACGCCTCCCCGGCCGCGCGCGCCCTGGCCCTGGGGCTGATGAAGGGCGACCCGTCGCTGGCCGACGGCGCCACCATCCTGGCGGCGATCGCCGACCCGCGCTCGCCGGGCGAGCAGTTCCAGGGGCTCGAGCTTGCCAAGCTCTGCTGGCCCCAGCTTTCGAAGTCCTACCGCAGCGCGATCCAGTCGGTCGTCGCCGACAATGCCGCCGGTGACGCCGACATCGACCGCCGCCGCATGGCCGCCGAGGTCCGCGCCCTTCCGGTCACCTGACCGCTCCGCCGCGCGGCACCCCCCGCCTTCGGCCGAGGTCGCCAGCTCCAACAGGCCGGGGCTAGAGTGCCCGCAGCGGCGGGCGGCGGGAGGTCGCATGGACTGGGGCGGATCACCGGCGGTGCGGGCGCTGCGCCAGGCACAGGCGGTGGCGGCGTAGGCGTACTACGCCTGGTCGGCCGGGGACCCGCACACCGGCGGCGCGTACTCCTACCTCAAGACCGGCCAGTACACCGGCTTCAACGGGATCCAGGGCCGCCGCCACGGCGGCCTGCACTTCGCCGGGGAGCACACCTCGCTGAACTTCCAGGGCTACCTGGAGGGCGCGCTGCGCAGCGGCTACCGGTGCGCAGCGGAGATCACCAGCGGCTGAGCGCCGCTCAGAAGGCGCGCCGCCGGACCCTCCAGACGCAGGCCGCGCCGAGCCCCAGCGCGAGGACGACGAAGATCCCGGTCTCGTACCCCTGGAACGCCCAGTACCGGCCGGCGGGCTGGTAGGTCACCAGTTGCCGCAGGCCCAGCTTGCCGAGCGCGGTCTGGCAGGCGCTGAACGGCGCGTTGGAACTCATGCATGGCCGCGGGGCCGGCCCGGTGAACACGTGGCCCGCCCGGGTCAGGGTCTGGTTGGACAGGACCCACGCGCCCGGCAGGTCGACCGCTGTCATGACGGTCATGCTGCCGTTGTTACTGCTGCTGATCTCGGTGATGTTGGCGGCGTTGAATGCCGAGGCGGCGTGCACCGGCGCGACGAGGTGGGGCCGGATCCACAGCGGCATGACGATCTGCACGGCGGCGAAGACGGCGAGCGTGATCGCCATCGCCGGCACGGTGCGGCGGACGAGCACCCCCACGGTGACGCCCAGCGCGAACGCGAACGCGGCATAACCGATGGGGGCGATGCCGCGCGCGTCGAAGAGGAACGGCGCGAACCGGCTGGCGCCCGCTGTCCCGTCCCGCACGGCGGGCAGCGCGCTGGCCCGGTCGATCGGGCTGGCCCACCAGCTCACCATGAGGCTGAGCAGCCCGGCGGTGGCCATGCTGGCCAGGCCGATCAGGCCCAGCTTGACGGCCAGCCAGCGGGTGCGGGTGACGCTCTGGTTCCATGCCAGCCGGAATGTGCCGGCCTCGATCTCCCTGGTGACCAGTGGCGCTCCCCAGAAGATCCCGATGAGGGCCGGGGTGGCCAGGAGCAATGCGTTGGTGAAGCCGAACACCCACTTGTAGCCGCTGGCCTGCACCTGTGCTGTGAAGGCGCTGACGAGCGACCCGCAGTCACCGTTCGCCTGGCACGTCGCCAGGCCGCTGCCGGCGTAGAGGTGGGCCAGGTGCAGGCCGGTGACCGCCAGGGCGATCGCGAGCACGGCCAGCGCGGCGGCGCCCGCGATGGCCTGGGCGCGGAACTGGCGCCAGGTCATCCATGTCATCGCGCTACCTCCAGTGCTGGCTTGCGGCCCGGCTCCGGGCCGGCGGCCTGGCTCATGTAGGCCAGGACCACGTCCTCCATGCTCACCTGGCTGATGGTCCAGGCGGGGTCGTGGACCGGGGCATCGGTGCGGATCAGCAGCGTGCTCTGCCGGTCGGTGTGGCTGGCCGAGATGACCTCCCAGGCGGCCGGGAACGCCCCGGGGTCGCGGCGGGGCCCGGTGAGCAGGTGATGGGCGGCGAGGAGCCGGTCCACCTCGCCGGCCACCCGCACCCGGGAGGCGACTAGCACGATCAGGTAGTCGCAGACCCGCTCCAGGTCGGCGACCAGGTGCGAGGACAGCACGACGCTGACCTGCTGGTCGGCGGTGAACTCCATCAGGCCCTGGAGGAACTCGCGCCGGGCCAGCGGGTCCAGGCTGGCGACCGGCTCGTCCAGGAGCAGCACTTCCGGCCGCTTAGCGATGGCGAGGGTCAGGGCGAGCTGGGCCCGCTGGCCGCCGGACAGTTTGCCGGCTTTCTTGCCCGGCTCGAGGCCGAGCCGGGCGATCCGGGCACGGGCCAGGCCGGCGTCCCAGCGGGGGTTCATCCGCTCCCCCATGCGCAGGTGATCGGCCACGGACAGCGCGGCGTAGGTGGGGGTGTCCTGCGCGACGAAGCCCACCCTGGCGAGTTGCGCCGGGCTTGCGCCGGGCTGCCCGCCGAGCACCTCGATCGTGCCGGATGTCGGCTCCAGCAGGCCGGTGGCCAGGTGCAGCAGGGTTGTCTTCCCGGCCCCGTTCGGGCCGACCAGCCCGGCCACCCGCCCGGCGGGAATGTCCAGGGTGCAGTCGGTCAGCGCCTGCGTCTTCCGGTATCGCTTGCCCAGCCCGCGGGCCTCCAGAACGGCTGTCATGCTATTTCCTCCGCATCGGCGGCCCGAAAGGTGCTCTGGAACAGGGCATCGATGCTCTCGTCATCCAGCCCCGCCCGCCGCGCCTTGCCGAGCCATTTCCGCAGGTCGTCGCGCAACGGCCGGTACGCGGCGAGCGATCCGCCGTTCAGGGTCGCGGTCACGAACGTGCCGATCCCCGGCCGCGCCGCCGCCAGGCCCTCGTATTCGAGCTGCCGGTAGGCCTTGAGCACGGTGTTGGGGTTGATGGCCAGCCGCGCGACGACCTCCTTGACCGTCGGAAGCTGGTCGCCCTCGCGCAGCAGCCCGAGCCGCAGTGCCTGCCGCACCTGGTGGATGAGCTGCAGGTACGGGGCGACGCCCGAGCGGGCATCCAGGTGGAACTCGATCACCACGCCTCGATTCATTGAACTAGGCTCCTAGTACATTAGAGACCTACCTAGCTCGTCTGTCAATCCGCCGGGGTGAGCGCGGCCAGGCACGACGGCGAGTGTTCTGGCATGGCGATCCAGGTGGCAGCGATGCCTTAACCTGGCGATCAGCAAGTCCGGCCACTGCCGGGACCGGCGGCCGCGTGCCTGCGCTCGCCGGATCCGGCCGTGGGGGATGGTCGGGCCGTGATGTGGTTGGACCAGTGGGGCGCGGGGAACGTGCTTGACACGGGCAACGTGACTGCCACGGGCAACGTGGCCTGGAGGCGCGGAACGATGACCTACTCCCCCATCATCAGCGTGGCCGGGACAGTCCCGGATCCGGCCGCCGCCCGGGGTCCGGCCGCCGCCCGGGATCCGGCAGGCGTCACCCCCGATCCCGCCGGCTCCGCCCCAGCTCTGGCTGACACCGCCCCGGCTCTGGCCGGCGCAGTCCCCGATCCGGCCGGCGCCGCCTCGGATCCCGGCACCAGCCCCGACCAGCCCGCTGACCCCGCGGCCAGCTACGCCGACTTCACCGCGGACGCCGCCGACTTCACCGCGGACGCTGCCGGTTCCGCCGCGGACTCGGCCGGCTCCGCCACCGATTCCGGCTTCACTGCCGATTCCGGCTCCGCTGCCGATTCCGGCCAGCAGGACGGGGCTGGAATCGCGTGGCCGCACCAATCCTTCCTGGCACTGGGAGCGCTGCCGACCGCGGCGCCCTGCGCCAGGCTGCACACCACGCTGGTGCTGTGGGAATGGCACCTGGATGCGCTGGCGCAGACGGCCGGGCTGGTCGTCTCCGAACTGGTGAGCAATGCGGTCCAGGCCTCGGCGGGCTTGACGGGCAGCCGTTTTGCCGGGCATTGGGCACCCGGGACTCCCCCGGTCCGCGTGTGGCTGTCCGCGGACGATCACCGCGTGGTCATCCAGATCTGGGACGGCAGCGACCGCCCGCCGGTGCCCCAGCCCGTGGAACCCGAGGCGGACAGCGGCCGCGGGCTGCTGCTCGTCGGGTCGCTCAGCGCGGAGTGGGGCTGCTACACGCCGGAGAAGTCAAGCGGGAAGGTCGTCTGGGCGGTGGTCGCCGGCTGACCGGGCACCGCTTGACAGGCGCGGCCGGTCCCCTCAGGCCTTGCGGCCGATCCCGCCGTAGTTGGCGATGTCGCCATCGGGAACCGGGCCCTCCGGGCCCGGCCGCCACCGGTGCAACTGGACCAGGCCGGGCTCGACCAGGTCAAGGCCGGCGAAGAAGCGGCCCACCTGCTCGTGCGCGCGAAGCGTGACCGGATCCGCCATCAGCGGGTTGATCCGGCTGGCCGCCGTGCCGACCTGGCTAGCGTGGATGTCGCTGGCCGGGTGCGCGATCACCAGGTAGCTGCCCGGCGGCATGACGTCGACCAGCGCGGCGACGATCCCGGCGGGGTCGTCGGCGTCGGGGATGCAGTGCAGCACCCCGACCAGCAGGATGGCGAGCGGCGCGGAGAAGTCGAGGATCTCCGCCGCCTGCTCGCAGATCTTGCCGGTGTCCCGCAAGTCGGCGTCGACGTAGTGGGTGGCACCCTCCGGGCTGCTGGTGAGCAGGGCGCGGGCGTGCGCCAGCACGATCGGATCGGAATCCACGTACACCACGCGCGACTCCGGCGCCGCCCGCTGGGCGACCTCGTGGGTGTTGTCCGCGGACGGCAGCCCGGTCCCGATGTCGAGGAACTGCCGGATGCCCGCCTCGGTGACCAGGTACCGGACGGCCCGGCCGAGGAACGCCCGCTGCGCGCGGACGCTGGCACGGATGGTCGGGTACGCCGCGATGACTTCTTCGGCGGCTTCCCGGTCGGACGCGTAGTTGTCCCGCCCGCCGAGCCAGAAGTTATAGACCCGGGCGATGTGCGCCACGCTGGTGTCGAACGTGTCCGGCTCCGCGCCGGAGGGGGACTCGCCAGGGTTGCCGGGCACGTCGTATCTCCTCACCGTGGGTCGGGACAAAGGGCTGCTGCCGACCACCCTAATGGGTGCTACCGGGTCGCGCGGCGGCCCGCGGGACGCCGGAAGACCGGCGCAGGCCCCCGCTTCCCGCGGGGGCCTGCGTGATCAGGCGGGCTGCCTAGTTCACCGGACCAGTTCCAGCGTGCCCTCCGGCCCGGCGTCCGCCACGGCGGCCACCGGCTCGGCCTGCGCCATTGCGGGCGCGCCCGCGCCGGCGGCGGTGGCAGCGCCGGTGCGGGTGGCCGGCGCCTTGCGCAGTCCGGGCAGGGCGATGGCCAGCGCGGCGGCGACTGCCACCGCTGCCGCACCCACCCAGACCGCCGAGGACATGCCGGCGACGAACGTGGCCCCGCTGGCATATCCGCCGCGCGCCGAGAACACCGCGCCGAGCACCGCGATGCCGAACACGCCGCCCAGTTCGCGGATCGCGTTGTTGGCGCCGGAGGCGATGCCCTCCTCCTCACGCCGCACCGAGCCGAGCACCACGTTGGCGACCGGGGCGAAGAACAGCGACATCCCCACTCCGGAGACCACGAACGCGGGCACCAGGGCGGCGTAGGCCACGGTCGGGCTGGCGATCGCGGCCAGCCAGCCGAGGCCGATCGCCTGCAGGGCCAACCCGGTCACCAGCAGCGGCCGGCCGCCGATCCGGTCTGACAGCGTGCCCGCGATCGGGGCGATGAGCACCGGCATGGCCGTCCACGGCAGCGTGCGGATCCCGGCCTCCAGCGGACTGTAGCCCTGGACCACCTGCAGGAACTGGGCCAGCAGGAAGATCGAGCCGAACATCCCGAAGAACATCAGCATCGACGCGGCGTTGGTGATGGTGAACCCGCGGCTGCGGAACAGCCGCAGCGGCAGCATGGGCTCGGGAGCCCGGGTCTCCCAGATCAGGAACGCCGCCACGAGCAGGGCGCCGATCACCATCGGCAGCAGCACGGTGACGCTGGTCCAGCCGTGGTCGTTACCGCGAACCACGCCGAGGACTATGCCGAAGAGGCCCAGGCTGGCCAGTGCCACGCCGCGCAGGTCCAGCCGGGTCGCCGGACCGTAGCTCTCGGTCAGCCGCGCCCACGCCACCGGCAGCAGCGCGATGCCGATGGGCACATTCAGCCAGAAGATCCACTGCCAGGAGGCACCCTCGACCACGGCCCCGCCGACCAGCGGCCCGATGGCGATGGCCAGCCCGCCGACCGCACCCCAGGCGCCCAGCGCCAGCCCGCGCCGGGCCGGCGGGACCGCGGCGGACAGCAGGGTGAGCGTCAGCGGTACGAGGATGGCCGCCCCGACGCCCTGGATTGCGCGCGCGGCGACCAGTGCGCCGATACCAGGGGCGAGCGCGGCAGCGGCCGAGCCGGCGGTGAACAGGCCGAGGCCGATCACGAACATCCGTCGGCGGCCGTACCGTTCGCCCAGCGTGGCGCCGGTGAGCAGCAGCACGGCGAATGTCAGCGTGTAGGCGTTGACCGTCCATTGCAGGCCTGCGAGCGAGGCGTGCAGGTGCTCCCGGATCGACGGCAGCGCCATCGTGACCACCAGGTTGTCGAGCGACGCCATGAACAGCGCGACCGACGTGATCACGAAGGTCCAGATGCTCCGGCTTTTCTGGCTCATCGTAAGCCTCCTATAAAGTGAGTAGTCACTAACTTTCAGGTCGAAAAAAAAGGGTCCTGCGGCTCCGGGGCCGGCCAGCCCCGGAGCGGGCTCATCTTCGGGGAACCGGGGCCAGCCCGGCCGCCGGGGCTGCCTGCACCAGGAGGTCGTTATCGGGACCTGCCTTCGGGCACCAGCTGGTCCACCGCTCATCGACGGCGGGCAGGTCCATGGCCGCGGCCACGTTCATCAGCATGCCCATGGCGAAGAACGCGACGATCCGGTCGAAGGGCAGCCCGGACAGCCGCTCCGCCAGGGACCACAGCCGCTTGAACCCGGCGCGGGTGGCGGCCCGGATTTCCAGGTCCTCGCACGCGGCGTAGGCGTGCATCTGGAGCAGTAGCAGCGTCCGGTTGTCCAGCAGCCGCTCGTACTCATCGCCCATCGCCTCGAGCGCTTCGTCGCCGGTCTTGTCGCCCGCGGCGGCGGTGAACGCCTCCTCGATGCGCAGATAGCACCGCTCCACCAGAGCCAGGAACAGCGCCTTCTTCGTAGGGAACAGCCGGAACAGGTAAGGCTGGCTGATCCCGGCCCGGCGGGCCACGTCCTCGGTGGAAGTGCCGGCCAGGCCGTGAAGGGCGAACGCGGCCACCGCCGCTTCCAGCACCGACTCGCGGCGCTCCGCGGCGGGCATCCGCACTCCGGTCCGTGTCATGAGACCTAAGTTAGTAATCACTCACTACTTTTGTCAACCCCGGCTGCCACCGGCGCCGTTGCCGACGGCGGCGATGGTGTAGGCGCTGGTAATGGTCTGGGTGATCGAGCCACCGATGGAGTCGGACGCCGTCACCCTGAGGTCCGGGCTAGTGAATGCCGCGGACGCGGGGTTCGGCCAGGTCGCCGTGTACCGTCCGTCAGAACCCCTCACGGTCGCCCGCCGCCAGGACCTTCCGCCGTCGAATGACACCCATACCGCCGCCGACCTGATGGCGGCGTGTGAGCCGACGCCGTCGTAGCTCAGATGACCGACCCGGAGGTGCAGCACCTGCGTTGCCGCGTTGCTGGTGTTGGCCTCGCTGGTGGCCAGCTGATAGCCGAGCGTCAGCGCGGGCAGCATCCGGCACGGGGTGGCCGCCGACTGCCCGGAGCAGATGTCCGCGGCGGGAAGCGCGGGCCCGGCACCGGGCATGTACCGCACGGTCAGTTCGGTGTGGCTCCGGCTGGACTGGCTGAACCCCGCATCGTGGGCCAGGCTGACGTTCAGCACCGCGCGGTAGCTGGCCGCACCGGCCGGGACGTGTACCGCGGCACCGCTCGCCTTGCCGAGGCTCACCAGCTTGGTGCCGTTGCGGTAGAGCGTGAAGTGAGCGTACGGCTGCAGACGCTGGTCCTGGACGGGCGGCACGAAATGGCTCGGATCGCTATCGCCGAGCGAACTGAAGTTCAGCGACAGGGTTCGGCCCGCGGTGCAGGCCTGGCACTGCCAGGGCCCGCTGTGCTGGCCAAGGCCGGCGGCGAGCGGCCCGTGCGCCCAGTCCACCGAGTAGCTGTGCCCGGCCAGGAACGTGCGCGGGTCGGCAACCAGGAAGGTGGAGTCGGGTGTCTGGACGGCCGACACCCACTGGTCGCCGCTGGCGGTACCCAGGTAGACGGTCAGGTTGCCAGGCATGTCCGCGACCTGCGGAGCGGAGAAGTTCACCAGCGCCGAGACATTGCTGTACCCGCCGCACGCCGTTGCGGGGTCGCAGGGTTCCTCCATCCAGAGTCCCAGACCGGGCGAGAGGTTGTCGGTGAAGAAGTGCTCGTGGATGGCCGCGACCTGGCTGCTGTGCACCACGAAGTGCTCACTGGGCGGAATGTCAGGGAACCCGAACGCCGTGTCGTACCAGTAGCGGCCACTAGATGCCGCGCCGGACCAGCGCTCCAGGTAACGCAGCTGACCGACCTTGGGCGCGGGCTGCGGGCTGATGTAGGTGGGCAGCAGGTAGGGCGGCGTAAGGATCAGCCCGGTTCCAGTGCCTCCGCCTGCCTTGCTACCACGGAAGAACACGGTCTCCAGTTCCTCCCCGCCCGCCGGGCGGGGAGTGGCGACCGAGATCGGCGAACTCGCGCTGCGTTCCGCAACGGTCACGGTGGCACCCGCCGCCGTGACCCGGAAGTCGTCCCGGACGACGCAGTGGAAGGCCACGGCATTGCCCTTCGCATTGAAGTCCACGAAGAGCGCGAACAAGCTGTAATCGCCCGCCGGGACGGTGACCCGCGCAGTGCCGTTCACCGACAGTGGTGCCGGGTCCAGGCCCGCGTTGTCGGTGTTCATCAGCACCACATGCACGTTGCTGGCTGGCTGGCCGGCCAGGCCCGTCACCTTGAGCCGCAGCGTGGGCTGCGCCCGCGCCGCTGGCCGCGTACCGGACGCGGGCGCCCAGCCGGCGTGCGGCGCAGCCACGGCCGGCATGGTGTACCGGTGCCCGTCCGTCTGCTCCCACAGGACCGCCCGGCTGCCAGCCTCCGGCCGTTGCAGGTATCGGCCGGTTGCTGAGGCGGCACTGGCAGGCGACCCGGAGACGGCCAGGGACCTCAGCCTGGACGGAACCGCCGTGGCGAGCCTGAGGCCCGGCGCGGCCAGCGCGGGCGGGGCAATGGCGGCAAGCACCAGGACGGCTCCCGTGGCAAGGGCAGCACGAGCACCGGGCCGCCACCAAGGAGGCCGACGGAACGAGCCAGGCACCGGTGCGACAGGACACGGCGGGCGATTGCGCATCGGGATCTCCTCGCGGCTCACTTGGGCAGCCGGTTCGTCCACTTGGCACTGACCGAGTCGCTGCTAACCTCGCCACCCACACCTACAACGGTGAGGGTGTCCCGTACCCGTGACGTCGCTGGATCGACGACAACAGTGGCGGACAGCTGCGGGCCAAGAGGGAACCGCAGGCCCTGGCCCCCGTGGACCGGGCCGAGGCTGGTGACGCCGGGCATCGCCGCCATGGTACGGAAGGCAGCGGCGCGGACCTGCGGCGGGGCGGGCAGCGTGGCAACCAGATAGGTAAGCGATTCGAACACTCCGACGCGCCCGGCAGCGGAGGCGCCGTTCTCCCGGGCGGACTTCCGATCGAAGCCGGTGATCCAGGCCAGCAGCGCGGCCGGGCTGGTCGGCAGCCGGCTCAGCTGGGCGAGCGTCACCAGGCCAGGCGGCACTCGGTAGTGCTTGAAGTGCATGCCCCCGATGCGGTACATCCGCGGCGGCAGGCCTTCAAGCTCACGCAGGAGTACGTCCGAGTCGGCCAGCGAGAATTGGCCCGCCGTCCCGGCCACGTCCGGGATCAGTTTGCCTACGGGAGCACCGGGCATCTTGTTGCCTCTCACCCAGGTACGGCCGTGCAGCGGGGTCCAGGTTTCCACGCTGTAGACCCTGCCTTGCAGGGACTGGGTGTCCTTGACATACCAGTACTTGCCGGAGCCTTCGGGCGCCGCTGCTGCGGTCAAAGCCGCGGCGAGCAGCACCTGCCGGGCGGTTCGTGCCGCAGGACCATGGCGGGCAGCAGCGGGAGGGCCACTGGGCACCGTCGTGGTTCCGGAGGCCAGCACGACGGCCACAGCCACGGCGGCGGCGATCAGGCCAATACCCGCCGCCAGCAGCCCGGCCCGGCGCGGGCTGACCAGGCCACGGCCCAGGGTTCTGCCGCGAGCCTGCCGGGGCGCTGTGGCGCTGGCGAGAATCTGATGGAGCAGGCGATCCTCTTCGGCCTGGTCCATAACCGCCTCGGTCCGCCGCAGAATCCGCGGGCGAGCCGCGGCGAGCCGGTCAAGTTCATCGCAAGTGGGCACGTCAGCGCACCTCCCTCGGCGAGGAGAGCGGCCTGGAATCCGGTCCGGGTGAACGCGGGTCCCCAGCGTGTGAGCTGGGGTAACGGCGTCCCGGCGACGGTGGTTCGCGGTGGCCGGGCCGGATGGGCAGGTCAGCGTGGCCCGCGGGCTCGGCTGCCGCCAGGGCCGCCGAAAGGCGCCGCCGTGCCCGTTGCAGCCGCACGCCGAACGCGAACCGGGTCACCCCGAGCACGTCGGCCGCTGCCTTCGAGCTGAGCCCTTCCCAGGCGACGAGCATGAGCACCTCACGGTCGTTCTCACTGAGCCGGGCGAATGCCGTCAGCACGGCCGCACGCTCTGCTACCTCTTCGCCGATCTCGCCGGAGCCGGCTTCCTCCGCCCTCGTCACCTCGAGCCGTGCGCGCAGTGCTTCCCGCCGGGAACGGGAGCGGAGCTGGCCCGCGATCACCTTCCTGGCGACGGCGAACAGCCATGGGGCCGGATCGTCCGGCACATGGGAAAGCCGCCGCCACGCGATGAGGAAGGTCTCCGCGGTGGCGTCCTTCGCGGCCTCCGGCTCAACCCTGGCCAGCGTGTAGCGGAGGACCGCGCGAAAGTGCCGACGGTAGAGCAACTCGAAGCGCTCAGCCGCGTCGTCGGTCATGCCTACCCTTCTCCTCTGTGTCCGCCACCGGAGTCTTGGCCGGCGACCCGCCGGAGATAACACGCCGGCCGGAGATGGCCGCAGCGGATGCTGGTGCCGCCGGGTACGGTCTCAGCCGGTTTCCTCGGGGAGTTCGTACCAGGTGACCTTCTCGCCGACCCGGGCGCGCATCTTCCACCGGACCGACTTCGGAGCGGCCTCCATCGCCTGCCGCAGCCGGTCCGCGCTGGCGGCCACGGCCTGCGCCTGGTCGCTGCCGAGCCGGGCGCGGGCGCACTCGACGACCTTGGGGAGGTTGCGCTCCACGGTGTGGTGGAAGCCCCAGTCACCGGCCAGCGGCGCGGCGAAACGGGTGGCCTCGATCCCCGCCGGCGTCCCGTCCGGGGGCAGGTCGAGCAGCAGCGCCACGGCGTCCAGCAGGTCCTTCTCCTCGATCTGCACGATCTGCAGCTTGGTGAGCAGCAGGTCCGCGGGGTGGATCGTGAGCCCGCTGGCCGGCAGGTCGCGGCCGAGATCGAGGCGGTGGCACATCTGGAACGTGCCCACCAGTACGTCGACCACGAAGCCACGGGGTGCCGCGAAGATCATCCGCTGGGCGCCGTGCAGCGCGTTGAACTGCTGGTCCTCTGAGTAGCCGGCGTCGCGGAAGACCCGGGCGGCAGCGGCCCGGTGGCGGGACGGCACCACCACGTCGTAGTCGTGGTACGGCCGCGCCAGCGGCGCGGTGCGGGACGAGGGCGCGAGCTGGAACACGGCGATCCCGCCAAGCAGGCGGACCGTGGCCCCGGCGGCGGCCGCCGCGGCGATGATCTCCTCCGCCGCGACCAGCAGTTCCGCTCCGGCGGCCGGCGGGTCCCCGGGCATGTTCCTAGGCTCCCGCTCCCGCATCCCCGCCGCCACCCGCGGCCCGCGGCGCGTAGCGGACCTCAGGGAACGGCCATGTCGCCGCGAGCCATGCGGAGACCGCATCGTGCAGCGGCACGTCCAATTCGGCGCGGTCGGCGCGGACCCAGGACTCCACCTTGGCCACGCCCGCGGCATGATCCTTCGTGGGATAGATGTAGACGCAACCCACGACGCGCCCACCTGGGTCCAGGACCGTGTAGGTGAATCCGGTCCGCCCCGCGAAGTCCTCGGCGTGCTGCCGCAGGTCGCCGAGGTTCTCCTCGGGCGTCATTTCCGTGGGCCACGACCGGCCGACAAACCCCGGCGTCGCCCTGATGTGCGCCATGCTCGAGGTCCAGGCCTCGTAGTCGCCCTCGTTGTGCTGCGGCCCGAGCGGCTCCAGGCGGAACTGCGCGGTGACCAGTTCGCCGGGGACCGGGAAGTCGGCGGGCACGAAGGGCCGCGCGCTGCCGGGTGCTGTCATCTGCCCCTCCTCGCGCCGTGGGCCGCAGCCCAGGCTCAGGCCCTGTCCCGCTACGGGCCACGCGCCCGGCTGGGTTCCCCGGTGGGGGCCCGCCGTAGCTTGCCCGGTGCGGCCAGGCCGGCGTTATGAATCCTGGAAGCCTAAGCCGGCGGAGGGCCGGTGCGCGACATCGGGGACCGCGGCCGTCGCCCGCAGTGCCAGCCAGACCTCGGCCAGGGACTCGGTCGAGGCGAGCGAGCAGCCGCTGACCTGCTCGAACCGGCGTACCCGGTAGAGCAGCGTATTCGGATGGATGTGCAGCGCGCGGGCGGCCCGCCCGGTCTGCCTGTCGTGTTCCAGCCAGACCCGCACCGAGCTGACCAGGTCGCCGGCGTGCGCCGCATCGTAACCAATCACCGCGCCGAGCACCTGCTCCACCAGCGCGCGCAGATCCGCGGAGTCGCTGGTCAGCCACCGCTCGGTGCGGTCGGCGCCGTAGCTGACCACGTCCCGGCCGGCTTCCGCGGCACGGTCGAGGGCCCACTGGGCCTCCCGCCTGGCCACGGCCACAGACGCGCCGGCCGGGAACGGGCGGCTCAGCCCGACCGTGGCGGCCAGCGCGCCGGTCAGGGCGGCCCGGGCCCGGTCGTCGTCGTGCAGCAGCACGACCAGCTCATCCTGCTGCCGCAGGGTCAGGTGCGGCAGCCCGGCGTCGGCGAGCGCGTCGGCCACCGCGTCCGCGTCCGCCGTTTCCTGGCGCGGCCGCAGCACCGCCAGTTGCAGCCCGGCGCCGCCGGCGAACCCCTTCGCGGCCAGCCGCCTCACCACCACCGGCCGGTCCAGCACCCCCTGCAGCATCTCGGCCAGCGTCTCCGCGCCTTCGCGGCGCAGCATCTCCCGCTCGTGTGCCAGCATCGACAGCTGCAGCGCGGCCACCGTGGCGATGTGCTGCACCACCGACACGCCCGCCGGGGCGGCATCCGGCGATTCCAGCGCGAGCACGTAGCCGACCGTGCCGCGGGGCCCGGAGACCGGCAGCACGTACCCCCCGGGCACCGTCGGCGGGCTGCTTGGCGCGCTGGGGATCAGGTGCGCGCATTCCGGCGGCGGGACCGGCACCCCGTCCAGCAGCGGTCCCCGGTGCATCGAGCACGCGTACAGCGCGTACCCGGACAGCCGCTCCAGCCGCGCGAAAATCTCCCGCGCGGACAGGTTCCCCGCGGCCAGCCACTGGACTGCCCCGAACACCTGGAGCTGGGCGTTGAGCCGCTGCCCCATGTCGCCCGCGGCGGCGGCGGCGACCTGCTGGGAGATCGCCATGAACGGCACCGGGATGGGCACCTCGACCACCGGGAAGCCGCGTTCGCCCGCGGCGGCCAGGAAGGCCCTGGTCAGCGGCGGCACCATCAGGCCTTCGGACAGCGCCAGACAGGCGACCCCGGCGTCGTCGAGCCGCTCCAGGTAGGCGCGCTGCCGCTCGCCGGCGCGGGGCACGGCGATTCCTGTCGTCATGATCATTTCGGATCCGAACAGCCAGGGCGTCGGATCCTCCAGCTCGCTGACGTGCGCCCAGGCCACCCGCCGGGCCGTGCCGGCCTCCCCGGCGATCAACCGCAGCTGCAGCGCCGGGGAGCGCAGCAGGTCCTCGACCCGGATGACACCGTCCTGTGACACGCGGCCCAGCCTAACGTCGCTTGTGGTGCGCACAAAGGGCTGGACTTTTTTTGTATGCACCACTGTTGCCTGGCCGGGGCGGCGCGCCCATACTCCTGGAAAGATCATCGCCCGGCTCAGGCCCGGACGGACCGGGCAGCGCGCGCCCGGCGCGCCGCACGCACCCCACTACCCCAGCGAGGACGGCAGCGATGGCGACTATCGAAGAGCAGGCCGGTGCGCCCCAGACCGAGCTGGCCCGCGGTGCGCTCACCCTGTTCGACACGATCTCCTCGACGCTGGCCAACCTGGCCCCGGTGGAGGGCATCTTCCTGGCGATCACGCTGGTCGTGTTCGCCATGGGCTCCATGACGCCCTGGGCGTTCCTGATCGCCGGCGTCGCGATCCTGGCGACCGGCAACACGATGTCGGAGTTCTCCAGGTCGATCCCGAGCGCGGGCTCGTTCGTCACCTTCATCGGCCGCGGCATCGGGGCCCGGGCGCCGAGGACCGGCCAGGCGCTGGCCGGGGTGAGCTACTACATGCTGATGATCTGCTACCCGGTCACGGTCGGCGCGGTGGTCGTGTTCATGGGGTCCTGGGTGTCCTCGCTGTTCGGCTGGGGAAACGTCGGCTGGCTGCTGGTGACCCTCGGCGGCGTGGCCCTGGCCCTGCCGCTGCTGCTGCGCGGCGTGGTCATCTCCGCCCGCGCGTCGTTCATCATGTTCTGCAGCGAGGCGTTCGGGCTGATCGTGCTGTCTGTTGTCGTGCTGATCCGCGCGCACGGCCACCTCGGCGCCCCGTTCCACTCGGCCGGCGGCTCCCCCGGCGGCCTGCACGGCCTGGTCGGCCTCACATTCGCGCTGGCGGTCTCCGGCTTCATCGGCTGGGAGAACTCCGGCGCACTGGCCGAGGAGTCCAAGGATCCCAAGCGGTACATCCCGATCACCGTGTTCACCTCGGTCGCCATCATCACCGGCCTGTACGTGCTGTCCAGCTGGGCCGCGGTGGCCGGGTACGCCGACTGGAAGGGCTCGGTGGCCGGGGTCAACTTCCTCGGCAGCTTTGCCGAGGCGACGCCGTTCCTCGACCTGTCCCGGCACTTCAGCCCGTGGTTCGACTGGTTCATCGGCCTGGTGGGCTTCACCAGTTCGTTCGGCTGCTTCATCGCCGCGGCCAACTCGCAGACCCGGATCACCTTCAACGGCGCGCGGGCCGGGCTGCTGCCGCCTCGGATGGCCGCGGTGTCGCGGACCAAGGTCCCCTGGGCGTCGGTGCTCATCTACACCGGGCTGCTGGTCCTCCTGGTCGTGGTGCCGTACTTCGCCATGCACGGCAACGCGGTGGCGATCTTCTCCGACGAGGCGGGCATCGGCACCGTGCCGATCCTGGTCGTCTACCTGCTCGCGAACTTCGCCCTGCCGGTCTGGGTGCTCGCCACCAACCGGTCCGCGTTCCGGCCGGTCAAGCACGTGCTCATCCCGCTGATCGGCTCGGTCGTGCTGGTCTATGGCGTGTATGAGTTCGTCCAGCCGGGCCAGCCGGCGCCAGCCAACGTGTTCTGGGCCTGGATACTGGCCATCGTGCTCGTCGCCGTGGTGGCGACGGCCATCGTCTACGTCCGGCGCCCGGCCGCGCTGCAGCGCGCCGCCACAGCCGGGCCGGAGTACATCACGGAGGACGCCAGGTGAACGGGGGCGGCGGGCGGCTCGGGGGCGCCGGGTGACCGAACCGGTCGACGGGCCGCGCGACGCGGTACGCGGGCCCATCGACGCCAGCCGGACCCCGCGCTTCGCCGGACCGCCGACCTTCGCGCTGCTGCCCTGGCGCACCGACGTCAGCCGGTGCGACGTGGCGGTCGCCGGCGTCCCGTTCGACAGCGGCACCTCCTACCGGCCGGGGGCCAGGTTCGGCCCTAGCGCGGTGCGCCAGGGCTCCCGGCTGCTCCGCCCCTGGCACCCGGCACTGGGGGTGTCCCCGCTGGCCGGGCAGCAGGTGGCGGACGCGGGTGACATCGCCTGCAACCCGTTCGACATCGCCGAGGCCCTGGCCCAGATCGAGGCCGCCGCGGCGGGGCTGCTCGACGGAGCCGGCCACCTGCTGGCCATCGGCGGCGACCATACGATCGCCTACCCGCTGCTGCGCGTCACCAGTCAGCGGTTCGGCCCGCCCGCGCTGGTGCACTTCGACGCGCACCTGGACACCTGGCAGACCTATTTCGGGGCACCGCTCACCCACGGCACACCGTTCCGCCGCGCCGCGGAAGAGGGCCTGTTCGCCGAGCAGCACAGCATGCACGTGGGAATCCGCGGGCCGCTCTACACCCAGCGCGACCTGGACGAGGACGCCGAGCTTGGCTTCCGCATCGTGCACGCGATGGAGATCGAGCGCATCGGCATCGACGGCGTCGTCGCCCGGATCCGCGAGCGGGTCGGTGACGCGCCGCTGTACCTGTCCATCGACATCGATGTGCTCGACCCGGCGCACGCCCCGGGCACCGGGACCCCCGAGGCGGGCGGCCTCACCTCACGGGAACTGCTCGGCATCCTGCGCGGCCTGGCCGGCCTGCCGCTGATCGGCGCGGACGTGGTCGAGGTTGCCCCCGCCTACGACCACGCCGAGATCACCTCGGTCGCGGCCGCGCACGTGTGCTTCGAACTGCTCGCGCTGATGCTGCTGGGAAGGCGCTAACCGCCTGCGGAGCTCAGGCGGCCCGTACCGCCTCGGCGACCGCGCCAGCCGAAGGCGCGAGGCCGGGCACGGAGCGGCGCAGTGCCAGCCACCCATTGACCGCGTCAGCGACCCGGGCGGCCTGGCGCGTGTGGTCATCATCGATGCCGTAGAACGCGGCGACCTCACTCCACCGCCAGAGCCTGTGCCTGGCCCCGGCGCCATTGGCCGGCGGCGGGAATCGCCGGGATCGCAGCCCGTTGATCGCCTGACGCACGGCTTCCCGGGTACGCCCGGCTCGCTCGGCGATGTCCATCACCGACACCAAAGGGTCGGCCTCGATCGCCGTGACGTGCAGCCCGGTAGAGCCTTCCACATCAGCAATCGCCGAGAAGACCGCGTCGGCGAAGGACGTAGCCGCCCGGTCGAAATCTAGCTCGCCCGTGCCGTTGCCATAGCTGAGCCCGGCATCGTCGCAGACGCCGCCCAGCGCTTCGATCTCCGGCTCACCAGGCTCGCGATCCAGCCGGACCTGGAACTGATACGACATCACGAGGGGTCCTCCTTCTCCGCATGGTCAGCGTGCATCGCGACGAACCGCATGACTTGCCTGGCGTGCACACCAGGGTTGCGCGGGGTGGACCACACCGCGAACGCAAGGCCGCATAAGCATCAGACTTCACCCCAGCGGTGGCCTCGGTGGATCGCAGAGACAGTAAGGCCCGCCTGCCGGGCGCGCCGTAACGCCTCGGCGATCTCCTTCTTCGGATGCCCATCTCTTGGCCCCATGCCAAGTTATCACGTCTCAACGCTGGCCCGGGGCGGCGATTTCGGCGAGGCGGCGGGTGAGGAAGCGGCGCTCGGAGTCGGTGCCCGCCAGGTCGAGCGCTTCGCGGTAACTGACGGCGGCCTCGTCCCGGCGCCCGAGGCGCATCAGCAGGTCCGCCCGGGTAGCGGGCAGCAGATGATAGCCGCGCAGCGCGCCGGAGGCGTCCAGCGCCGCCACCAGTTCCAGGCCCGCGGCCGGTCCGTCGGCCATCGCCACCGCGACCGCGCGGTTCAGCTCCACCACCGGGGAGGGCACCAGCCGCGCCAGCTCGCCGTACAGCGCGGCGATCTGCGCCCAGTCGGTGTCCGCGGCGTCGGCGGCGGTCGCGTGGCACGCGGCGATGGCCGCCTGCACCTGGTACGCCCCGGGCCGGCCGCGCCGCAGGGCGGCATCCAGGATCGCCACGCCCTCCGCGATCTCGCCGGCGTCCCAGCGGGACCGGTCCTGGTCGTCCAGCCGCACCAGGTCACCGGCGGCGTCGACCCGGGTGGCCCGCCTGGCGTCGTGGAAGAACATCAGCGCGAGCAGGCCGAGGGCCTCGGGCTCGTCGGGCATGAGCTGGCTCAGCGCGCGGGCCAGCCGGATCGCCTCCGCGCACAGTCCCCGCCGCACCAGGTCGGCGCCCGTGCTGGCCGAGTAGCCCTCGTTGAACAGCAGGTAGAGCACGGCCAGGACGCCGGCCGTCCGGTCCGGCAGCAGGTACGCCGGCGGCACCCGGTACGGGATCGCCGCGTCGCGGATCTTGTGCTTGGCCCGGACCAGGCGCTTGGCCATGGTCTCCTCGGTGACCATGAACGCCCGCGCGATCTCCGCGGTGGTCAGCCCGGCGAGCGTGCGCAGCGTCAGGGCGACCCGGGCCTCCAGCGCCAGCGCCGGGTGGCAGCAGGTGAAGATCAGCCGGAGCCGGTCGTCGGTGATGCCGCTGTCGTCGTCAAGATCGGGATCGCTGGGAACGGACAAGGCAGCCGCCTCCCTCAGCCGGGCGGTCTCGGTGGCGCCGCGGCGGAGCCGGTCCAGCGCGCGGTTGCGCGCCACCGTGGTCAGCCACGCGCCCGGGCGGCGCGGGACGCCATCGCGCGGCCAGGTCTTCATGGCCTGCGCGAAAGCGTCCTGCGCGCACTCCTCGGCCAGGTCCCAGTCGCCGGTCATCCCGATCAGTGCGGCCACGACCCGGCCCCACTCCTGCCGGAACGCCTCGGCGACCGCCTCGCCGGCGTCCGGAGTCAGTCCACCCAGAACGGCCTCACCTCGAGTTTCCCGAACCTCGCGACCGGGTGCTTGGACGCGACCTCGATGGCCTCGTCCAGGTCGGCACAGTCGATGATGTCGTACCCGGCGATCTGTTCCTTGGTCTCGGCGAACGGGCCGTCGGCGATCAGCACCTCGCCGCCGCGCACCGACACCGTGGTGGCGTCGCTGGCCGGGCGCAACTGGTTACCCTGCAGCCGGACCCCCCGGCGGTCCATCTCCTCGACCCAGGCCTCGGTGTCGGGACCGATCCGGGCGGCCTCCTCCGGGCTCAGTTCGGTTCCCTCCGCGACGCAGACAAGCATCATGTACTTCATGGCTTCCTCCATTGCCTCGATCATGATTCCGCGGATGGTGCCCGGGTGCTAGCGGCCAGACCCGGCCGGGACGAGCGCCAGTCCCCAGCGGGAGCGGCGGGCCAGCCGGGCGCGGGCCGTGCCGCGCCGGATCCTGGCCGCGTGCCGGGCACGGGCCACCGTGTCGGCCTCCGCCTGCAGCGTCTGCATCCGCTCGACGACGGCCCAGTAGTTGAACATCGGGTTCATGGTGTCCTCCTCGATCATGGCCCGGGAACGGCCCGGGATCGTCGGTCACCCCCACGACGAAGCACGGCGGCGCAGATGGACACCTCTGCGGGAAATTTTCTCGGCGGCGGAGCGCTGCAGGTCAGGCTGGTTCCGAGCGGAAGTGCGGCGGTCAGGATTCGCCGGGCGGCGGGGCCCAGGACGGCAGCCGCTTCTCCCGGAATGCGGCCATTCCCTCGGCGGCCTCGGCCGAGGCGAACAGCGCCTGGGAGACCTCGGTGGTCCGGGTGAACGCCGCCTCCCTGTCCATCCCGGGGATCGTGTAGACCAGCCGCTTCGCCGCGGCCAGCGCCGACGGGCCGCCGGCCAGCAGCCTGGCCACCACCGCCGCCACCTCCGCGTCCAGGTCCGCCGCGGGCACGGCCCGGGTGATCAGGCCGACCTCCGAGGCCCGGGCGGCGCTGATCCGCTCGCCGCTCAGGAACAGTTCCAGCGCGTCCGCGCGGCGCAGCTTGGGCAGGCAGACGACCGAGATGATGGCGGGCGCGACCCCGACGCGGACCTCGGTGAAGCCGAACTTCGCGGCGTCGTCGGCAACCGAGAGGTCGCACGCGGCGGCCAGCCCGACGCCGCCGCCCATGCAGTGCCCGGCGATCTGGGCCACCACCGGCTTTGCCGAGTCCTGGATGGCGGCGAGCAGTTCGGCCAGCCCGTCCCGGCGGGCGCCACCACGCCGCTTCCCGCCGGCGGGGGCTGCCGGGCTCGCGCCGGACAGGTCGGCGCCCGCGCAGAACGCCGGCCCGGTGTTCGTCAGCACGACGACCCCGACCGCCTCGTCGGCCTGCGCGGTTTCCAGGCCTTCGGCGAGCCCGGCCATCAGGGCGGGTGTCAGCGCGTTGCGGTTGTGCGGCTGGTCCATGGTCAGCGTCGCCACCGCGTCCTGCACCGCGTAGCGCACGGCCGTCTCGTCACCCACGACACTCCCCTCTCTCCAGCAACACGATCCCGCCTCCTGTCATCGTGATCATGAGATTGGTGTCGCTCTGGCAACAGCGATCTCATGATCACGAACAGCGGGCCACTAGCTTTCCAGCAACTCCCGCGGCACGTCCACGACCCGGGCGCGCAGCCACTCGCCGAGGCTCTTGGCCTGCGGGTCCAGCCGGGTGCTGGCCGCCACGCCCTCACCGAGCAGCCCTGCTATGACGAAGTTCAGCGCGCGCACATTCGGCAGCTCGTACCGTTCCACCGGAAGCGGCGCGGTCTCCGGCAGCAGTTCCTTCAGCCTGGCGGCCGTGAGGAAACCCGCCAGCCACGCGTAACTTGCGTCGGTGCGGGCCCACACGCCGAGGTTGGCGTTGCCGCCCTTGTCCCCCGACCGCGCCCCGGCGACCCGCCCCAGCGGCGCCCGCACGCTCGCCGGCCCGCCCGGCGCCCCGCCGACCGGCGCTCCGCCGGTCGGCGCTGAGGCGACCGCGGCGGTCGGCACCTCCGCGACCACCGGCGGCCGCGGCGGCAGCGTCGGCGGCACGACGGTCCGCTCCGCGCCGATAACCACTTCTTGCGCTACGCACTCCGCGGGAACCGTCGTCGGCCAGTACACGCCGTACGCACGGGCCCCGCTGACCAGGCCGTCCCCGAACATGCCCGGATACGAGGACAGCGCAAGCTCGGTGACCCGGGCGGAGAAGGCCCGGCCCACGGCCCGCTCGTCGGAGTGCTTGACCGTGATCCGGAGCTGGGCCATCGCCTCGGCGTTGGTCGCCGGGTCGGGCTTGTCGGTGCGCAGCAGCGACACCTCGGCCGCTTCGAACGCGTCCCGGCCGCCGGGGATGCCCGCCCACAGCGCCCGCTCGACCAGGGCTGCTTTTGCTTCGATATCCAGCCCTGTCAGGTACAGGGTCAGCGTGGACCGCCAGCCACCCTGGTAGTTGAGCGCGACCTTGGCCGTGGCCGGCGGCGAGTCCCCGCGCACGCCGGAGATGCGCACCCGGTCCGGGCCGTCGGCGGCCAGAGCGATGCTGTCGAACCTGGCCGTGACGTCGGGGTTCAGGTACGCGGGGCCGCCGATCTCGTAGAGGAGCTGGGCGGTGACCGTGTCTGCCGACACCATCCCGCCGTGACCGGGGTGCTTGGTGATCACCGAGGATCCGTCGGCGGCCACCTCGGCGATCGGGAACCCGGGGTGCTCAAGCCCGGGTACCTCGGTGAAGAACGCGAAGTTGCCGCCGGTGGCCTGCGCCCCGCACTCGATCACGTGCCCGGCCACCACGGCGCCGGCCAGGGCGTCCCAGTCGTCCCGCCGCCAGCCGTGGTGCCACGCGGCCGGGCCCAGGGCCAGAGCCGCGTCGGTGACCCGGCCGGTGATGACGATGTCGGCACCGCGGGCCAGGGCCTCGGCAATGCCCCACCCGCCGAGGTAGGCGTTCGCGGTGAGCACCGGGCGGTCGCCGAGCGGCGCCCCGGTGTCGAGGTTGGCCAGGTCCGCGCCCGCCGCGCGCAGTTCGGCCAGCCGGGGCACCAGGTTGTCGCCTTCGACGTAGCCGATCACCGGGTCCAGGCCGAGCCTGGCCGCGACCGCGGCAACCGCCTCGGCGCAGCGGTCCGGGGTCAGCCCGCCCGCGTTGGACACCACCTTGATCCCCCGGTCCAGGCACTGCCCCATGACCTGTTCCATCTGGGTGACGAACGTCCGCGCGTACCCGGCGCCGTTGTCCCGCAGCATGTTCTTGGCCAGCACCAGCATGGTCAGCTCGGCGAGCCAGTCGCCGGTCAGCACGTCGATGGGACCGCCTTCGACCATCTCCCGCGCGGCGGCCAGCCGGTCTCCGTAGAACCCGCTGCAGTTGGCGATGCGCAGCGGCCGCGTCATGGCGCTTCGTCCAGGACGGCCAGCAGGTCGCCGCCGCTGACCTGGTCCCCTGGCCGGGCGCGGACCTCGCTGACCGTCCCGGCGGCCGGCGCGGTGATCCGGTGCTCCATCTTCATGGCCTCCACGATCATCAGGAGCTGACCCTGGGCAACGGTGTCGCCGGGGGCGACGTGCACCGCGAGCACGGTCCCTGGCATCGGGGCGACCAGGCCGCCCGCCACGGCCTCGCCGCGTTCCGCCTCGGGGAAGCGGGGCACGGCGGTCAAGGCCACGTCGCCGTCGGGCCCTTGGACCCACACCTGGTCTCCGGCGGCGAGCACGTGCAGCCGGTGCCGCTGCCCGCCGGTATCGAAGTCGATCCAGCCGTCGCCGACGTGATGGACCGTCACCAGGGATGCGTGATGGACCGTCACCAGGGATGGAGGCGGGGCAGCCGCGCCCGGCGTGGCGGATGTGGTGGCCGGACCGGGGGCGGCGGAACCGGGGCCCGCGGAATCGGAGCCGGGGCCGGCGGAGCCGTCCTGGCCGGGTTCCCCGGATCTCAGTGCGCCGTCCGGGGCCAGGGCGGCCCCGGTGACCGTGACGGCGAACCGGCCGTCACGCTGGCGGGCGTAGCTCACCGCCACGGTGTCCGGGCCATGCCGGTACTGCGCCCGCTCCGGCGGCATCACGGTGTTGCGCCAGCCGCTGGGCAGCGTGGCGAGCACCGGGGCGGCGGCCCGGGCGGCCGCCTGGGCGGCGAGGGCGGCGCCGATCGCCGCGGTGCGCAGTTCCGCCGGTGCCGGGTGCCGGGCCAGCGGGACGGCGCTGCGCTCGATGAACGACGTGGTGGTGCGGCCGGCCAGGAAGTCGGGATGGCGCAGCGCGGCGACGAGGAAGTCCCGGTTGGTGGTGACGCCCCGGATCCGGCTGCGCCGCAGGGCCAGCGCCAGGGCGAGCGCCGCCTCGCCGCGGGTCGGCGCGTGCGCGATGACCTTGGCCAGCATCGGGTCGAACTCGACCCCGACCACGCTGCCCGCCGCCACCCCGGCATCCCAGCGGCACGGCGGCGCCGTGGCCGGGCACCAGTCCGCCAGGGTCCCGGTGGCGGGCAGGAACCCGGCGGCGGGGTCCTCGGCGTACAGCCGGGCCTCGATCGCGTGGCCGTCGATCGCCAGGCCGTCCTGGGTGACCGACAGCGGCAGGCCCTGCGCCACGAGAAGCTGCTCGCGGACCAGGTCCACCCCGGTGACCGCCTCGGTGACCGGGTGCTCCACCTGCAGCCGGGTGTTGACCTCGAGGAACCAGAAATCCCCGGAGGGCTCCAGCACGAACTCGACGGTGCCCGCGCCCAGGTACCCCACCGCCTTGGCGGCGGCCAGCGCGGCCGCCGCCATCCGCTCCCGCAGGCCGGGGTCCACGGCCGGCGAGGGGCACTCCTCGATGATCTTCTGGTGCCGCCGCTGGATCGAGCACTCCCGCTCGAAGCAGTGCACAAGGCCGCCGTGGGCGTCCGCGAGCACCTGGATCTCCACGTGCCGGGCGTCGGTGATGTACCGCTCGAGGAACACCGTGCCGTCGCCGAACGCGGCCGCCGCCTCACGGCGGGCCGCGGCCACCGCGTCCGCCAGGCCCGCCCCGCCAGCGCCGCCCGCCGTGCCGGGCCCGGCCCCGATGACGCGCATCCCCTTGCCGCCGCCGCCCATCGCGGCCTTGACGATCAGCGGGAGGCTGGCGCCGCCCAGGTCGGGCAGGTCGTCCCCGGTCACCTCCCAGGACTCGAGCACCGGCACGCCCACGTCGGCCAGCAGCCGCTTGGCGGCCAGCTTGTCGCCCATCACCTCGATGACCTCGGCGGGCGGCCCGACCCAGGTCAGCCCGGCGGCGGTCACGGCCCGGGCGAAGCTGGCCCGCTCGGAGAGAAAACCGTAGCCGGGGTGCACGGCGTCGGCTCCCGTGGCGGCGGCCGCCGCCAGCAGCGCATCGATGTTCAGGTAGGTCTGCGCGGCGGTGCGCCCCGGCAGGGCCACCGCCCGGTCCGCCTCGGCCGTGAACGGCGCGCCGGCGTCGCCCTCGGCGTACACGGCGACCGTGCCGATCCCCATCGCGGCGGCGGTCCTGAAGATCCGGCGGGCTATCTCGCCCCGGTTCGCGACGAGCAGCGTGGTGATCACAGCCGGAACACCCCGTACCCGCGGGCCCCCTGCACCGGGCCGCTGTGGCACGCGGACAGCGCCATGGCGATCACCGTCCGGGTGTCCCTGGGGTCGATGATGCCGTCGTCGGCCACCCGGCCGGTGGCGTACAGCGCCAGCGACCCGGCCTCGGCGTAGTGCTCCACCGCCGCGGTGATGGCGGCCTCGGTCTCCTCGCTGACCTCCTCACCGCGGCGGGCGGCCCGCTCCCGGCGGACGATCGACATCACCCCGGCCATCTGTTTCGGCCCCATGATCGCGATCTTGGCGGTGGGCCACAGGAACACGAACCTGGTGTCGAACGCCCGGCCGCCCATGCCGTAGTTCCCGGCACCGTAGCTGGCCCCCAGGATGACCGTGACGTGCGGGACCGTGGAGTTCGACAGGGCGTTGATCATCTGGCTGCCGTGCTTGACGATCCCGCCGCGCTCGTAGTCGCGGCCGACCATGTACCCGGTGATGTGCTGGAGGAACACCAGCGGGGTGCCGGTCTGGTTGCACAGCTGGATGAACTGGGCCGCCTTCTGGGACGAGTCGGAGAACAGCACCCCGTTGTTGGCCAGGATTCCCACGGGAAAACCGTGCACCTGTGCCCATCCAGTGACCAGCGTGGGCCCGTATCGCATCTTGAACTCTTCGAAGCGGCTGCCGTCGACCACGCGCGCAATGATCTCCCGGGCGTCGACCGCGGCGCGCAGGTCCAGCGGCATCAGCCCGAGCAGTTCCCCGGGGTCGTAGCGCGGCGGCTCCGGGGCCGCGGTGACCGGTCCCGGGCCCTGCTTGCGCCAGTGCAGGTGGGCCACCACGTCGCGGGCCATCCGGATCGCGTGGTGCTCGTCGTCGGCCAGGTAGTCGGCCAGGCCGCTGTCGGTGGCGTGCATCTGCGCGCCGCCGAGTTCCTCGTCGCCGGAGTCCTCCCCGGTGGCGACCTTCACCAGCGGCGGGCCGCCGAGGAACACCTTGGCGCCACCGCGGACGAAGATGTTGTAGTCGGCCAGTCCCGGCTGGTAGGCCCCGCCCGCGGTGGAACTGCCGAACACCACCGAGACCGTGGGGATGCCCCGCGCGGACAGCTCGGTGATGTCGTGGAACATCCGGCCGCTCTCGGCGAAGTGGGTGAGGTTGCGCCGCATCGCCGCGTCCGGGTCCTCGCCGGAGCCGCCGCCGCGCAGGTCGCCGCCGGCCGACTCGACGAACTGGATGTAGGGCATCCGGTTGTCCCTGGCGATCTCCAGGGCGCGCATCAGCTTGCGGATGCTGACCATGGTCATGGCCCCGCCGAGGTCGGTCGGGTCGTTGCCGACGATCACGCACTCGGTGCCCTCGACCACCCCGATGCCGAGCACCATGCCGCCGCCGACGTTGTAGTTGGTCTGGTAGCCGGCCAGCGGGCTGATCTCCAGGAACGGGCTGTCCGGATCCAGCAGCAGCGCGATGCGCTCCCTGATGAGCAGCTTGCCGCGGCCCTTGTGCCTGGCGATCGCCCGCTCCCCGCCGCCGAGCGACGCCTGCCGGAGCAGGCCGTCGATCTCGCCGAGCAGGCCGAGCATCCCGCCGGCGTTGGCCAGGAACGCCTCGCCGCCGGGGTCGACGGCGGTGGGCAGGATCGGCGCGGGCACGGGCTCAGCCGGTGAAGCCGTCGAGGCGGGCCAGGATCTGCAGCATCACCTCGTCGGACCCGCCGCCGATGGACATCAGCCTGCTGTCCCTGAAGTAGCGGGACACCCAGCTCTCCTCCATGTAGCCGAAGCCGCCGTGGAACTGCAGGCACGTGTCGGCGATCTCGCGGTGCAGCCGCCCGGCCTTGAGCTTGGCGATGGTCGCGAACCGGGTGGTGTCCTGGCCGGCGATGTACGCCTCCGCGCACGAATAGTTGTAGTGCCGCAGCGTGTCCAGGTCGGCGGCCAGCTCGGCCAGCCGGAACTGCACGTACTGCCGGGACAGCAGCGGGGCGCCGAACGTCCGCCGGTCGCGCAGGTAGGCGGCCGTCAGGGACAGGGCCCGGTCCATCCCGCCCACGGCCATGTACGCGGCGATCATCCGCTCGTTCTGGAACTGGGTCATCTGCTGCTGGAAGCCCCGGCCCGCCTCGCCGATCGTGTTGCGCACCGGCACCCGGGCGTCGGTGAACGACAGCTCGGCGGTGTCCGAGGACTTGTTGCCGAGCTTGCGCAGCTTGCGGCTGACCGAGAAGCCGGGGGTGTCCGTCGGGAACACGATCTGCGACATGCCGCGGTAGCCGGCCTCGCCGGAGGTCCGGGCGAGCAGGCACAGCCAGTCCGCCTGGGTGCCGTTGGTGATGTACAGCTTCGACCCGTTGATCACCCAGTCGTCGCCGTCGCGTTCCGCGCGGGTCCGGATGCCCGCCACGTCCGAGCCGGCGTCGGGCTCGGTGACCGCGATCGCGGCAACAAGCTCGCCGCGCAGCGCCGGGGCCAGGTAGCGCTGCTTCAGCTCCTCGCTGCCGTGGTTGTGCAGCGAGGGCGTGGCCATGTCGTTCTGCACGGCGATCGCCATCGCGACCCCGGCGCAGCCCATCCGGCCGAGTTCCTCGCCGAGGACCACCGTGTAGGAGTGGTCCGCGCCCTGGCCGCCGTAGGCGGGGTCGTACTCCAGGCCGAGCAGGCCGGCGGTGCCGAGCGCCTTGAACAGCTCGTGCGCGGGGAAGATGCCGGCCTCTTCCCACTCGTCGGCATGCGGGGTGACCTCACGCTCCAGCACGCCCCTGGCTGCCTGGCGGAACGCCTCGTGGTCTGCGGTGAATTGCACCCCCACAGCGTAGGCTGCGAAGCAGCGAGAAGGAGAGCGTGATGGGGTTCGAGCACATCCTGGTGGAGCGTTCTGGCGACTTCGCCACGATCACGATGAACCGGCCGCAGCGGCGCAACGCGCTGTCGCTGGACCACATGCGCGAGCTGATCCGGGCGTTCTCCGAGACCGGGGAATCCAGCGCGCTGGGCATCGTGCTGGCCGGCAACGGCCCGGTGTTCAGCGCCGGGCACGACTTCGCCGACGTCGCCGACGCGGACCTGTCGGGGGTCCGTGCGCTGCTGGTCACCTGCACCGAGCTGATGACGCTCATGCAGCAGGTGCCGCAGCCGGTGGTGGCCCGGGTGCACGGCCTGGCCACCGCGGCGGGCTGCCAGCTTGTCGCCAGCGCCGACCTGGCCGTGGCCAGCGAGGAGGCGGGCTTCGCGGCGCCGGGCGGCAAGGGCGGCTGGTTCTGCCACACCCCGATGGTGGCGGTCGCCCGCAACGTCGGCCGGAAGCGGGCCGCCGAGCTGGCCCTGTCCGGCGACGTCATCGACGCGCACACCGCGCTGGACTGGGGGCTTGTGAACAAAGTTGTCCCCGCGGCGCAGCTCGACTCGGCCGTCCAGGACATGCTGGAGCGGGTGACCCGCGGGTCCGCGGAGAGCAAGGGCATCGGCAAGCAGGCGCTGTACGCGCAGATCGACCTGGACCAGCCGAAGGCCTACGCCTACGCCATCGAGGTGATGGCCGCCACCAGCCAGCTCCCCGACGCCCGCGAGGGGATGCACGCGTTCCTGGAGAAGCGCAAGCCACAGTGGCGCCAGCCCAGGTGAGCCCGCTCCCCCGGCTGTCATGACGGCCGCCGGAGGGGCCACGGACGGCCACGGGACACGCCAGACGATCGCGGTCACGGGCGAGGCGCTGATCGACTTTGTCGCCGGCTCCGACGGCCGGTTCGCCCCGCGGCTGGGCGGCGGCCCGTTCAACACCGCACAGGACCATCGGCCGGCTGGGCGCCGCGCCCGCGTTCCTTGGCCGCCTGTCGGCGGACCGGTTCGGCCGGCTGCTGCGGGACAGCCTGGGCACCGACGGCGTGACGCTGGCCGTGCCCGAGCCGGCCTGCCTGCCCACCACCCTCGCCCTCGTCGACGTCGACGCGGCCGGGCTGCCGCGATACCGGTTCTACCTGGACGCCACCTCCGCGCCCGCGGTGGACTACCCGGCCCTCGCCCGCGCGCTCCCGGCCGGGGTGACGGCGCTGCACGCGGGCAGCCTGGCCCTGGCCGCCGAGCCCATCGCCACCAGCATCGACCGGCTGATCGCCGCGGACCTGCCACCGGGCGCGCTGCTGATGATCGACCCCAACTGCCGGCCGGAGGTGATCGCCGACCGGCAGGCGTACCTGGCCCGGCTGTCCCGGATCCTGCGCCGTGCCGACGTGGTCAAGGTCAGCGTGGAAGACCTGGACTACCTGGCCCCTGGCACCCCGGCCCCGGACGCGGCCGCCGCCCTGCTCGGCCAGGGGCCCGCGCTGGTGCTGCTGACCGACGGCCCGCACCCGGCCCGGGCGTTCCTGCGCGACGAGGTGGTCAGCGCGGAGGTGCCGGCCGTCACGGTGGCCGACACCGTGGGCGCGGGAGACGCGTTCGGCGGGGCGTTCCTGGCCTGGTGGTCGCGCAGCGGGCTGACCCGGTCCGACCTGCGCCAGCCAGCGCCGGTCCAAGGCGCGCTCCGGGCAGCCGCCGAGGTCGCGGCCCTGACCTGCACCCGCGTCGGGGCCGAGCCGCCGTGGCTGGCCGAGGTGCGGGACCGGCCGGGGTGGCGCACCGGCTCCGCCGCCGGGAGCGTGCCGCCGGGCTAGCCCGCGCGCTGCCCGGGTTTGCGCGTGCCGTGGCCGGGCCCGCGCCAGCGCCGGCGCCGTGGCTCACTGCGGCGGGAAGCCCAGCTCGGCGCGGATGGCGGCGGTGTGCTCGCCGAGCGCCGGGACGGCCCCCATGGCCGGCTCGCGGCCGGGCATGCTCACCGGCGGCAGCAGCGCCCGCACCGGCCCGCCCGGCGTATCCACCTCCCGCCACCGGTCCCGGGCCGCGAGCTGGGGATGCGCGGCGAACTCCGCCGGTGAGCGGAGCCGGGCGCAGGCGATGCCCGCCTCATCCAGCTCGGCCGTGAGCTGTGCGGCCGGAAGGGCGCCGAACGCGTCTTCGAGGATCACGGTCAGCTCCGCGTCGTGGGCGACCCGGTCGGGGTTGGTGCGGAACCGGCCGTCGGTGACCAGGTCCGGCCGGTGCAGGATCTTCTCGCACAGCACCGCCCACTCCCGGTCGTTCTGCAGGCCGAGGAACACCTGCTCCCCGCCGGCCGCGGAGTACGGGCCGTAGGGGGCGATGGACGCGTGCCTGGCCCCGGTCCGCCGGGGCGGCTGGCCGCCGTACACGCTGTAGTACACGGGCTGGCTCATCCACTCGCCGAGCGTGTCCAGCATCGCCACCTCGATGCTGGTCCCCTGCCCGGTGCGCTCCCGCTCGTACAGCGCGGTCAGCACCCCGGAGTAGGCGTACATCCCGGCGGAGATGTCCGCGATCGAGATCGCGACCTTGGCCGGCTGCTCCGGGGTCCCGGTGACCGACACCAGCCCCGTTTCGCACTGCACCAGCAGGTCGTAGGCCTTCTTGTGCCGGTAGGGCCCATCCGGGCCGTACCCGGAGATCGAGCAGGCGATCAGCCGCGGATGGCGTTCGCGCAGCTCCGCGGCGCCCAGCCCGAGGCGCTCGGCCGCCCCCGGCGCCAGGTTCTGCACCAGCACGTCGGCCCGGCCGACCAGGGCGGCCAGCACCTGTCTGCCGTCGGCGCTCTTGACGTCGAGTTCGATGCTCTGTTTGCCGCGGTTCAGCCAGACGAAATAGCTCGCCTGGCCGTGGACCGTGGTGTCGAAGCCACGGGCGAAGTCCCCGGTGCCGGGGCGCTCGACCTTGATCACCCGCGCGCCGAGGTCGGCGAGCTGGCGGGTGGCGAACGGCGCGGCCACCGCCTGTTCCAGCGCGACGACGGTGAGGCCGGCCAACGGCAGCCCCTCCCGCCGCCGCCGGGCCCTGCTGCCGAAACCGGGCTGGCCGAAACCGGGGTGGCTGGCCCGGGGCTCTGCTGGCCCGGGCTCACCGGCGGCCGTCCGCGGGCAGGAACCGCGCCAGCACCTGCGCGGCGTTCTGCCAGGTCCAGGATGCCGGGTCGGCGTCCAGCCCGGCCACGCAGTCGCTGAGCTTGGCCTGCAGTTCCGCGTCGGCGGGCGGGCGCCGTGGCGCGCCCGGCGGGAACTGCTGCTTGACGGCCAGCACCTCGCCGCCGGTGTGCACCTCGGCCGCCAGTTCGCCGTCGAGCAGCCAGGACCCGCCCGGCGTGAGCTCGGTTTCCACCAGGCCGGTGAGCTTGCGGGCGGCCGGGCGGCGGACCGCCTCGTCGGTGAAGCTGGCGAACCCGGGATGCCGGTCGAGCAGCGCGGCGGCGCACGCGTACTCCAGGCTGAACTTGCCCTGCAGGCCGGTGCCGGGCCGGTGATGGATGAGCGGGGCCACGGTCGCCTCGGGCGTGCGCACCACGATGCGGCGCACCGCGCCCGGATCGAGCCCGTCGCCGGCAAGTTCGGCGAGCGCGCTGATCGGGCGCTGCAGCGCGTAACAGCAGGGGTAGATCTTGATGGCCAGCCCGCCGGGCACGGCCGGCCCGGCCAGGTCGAGCGCGCCCGGATCCCCGCCGACCAGGGCCAGCCACGCCTCCAGCGCCGACCAGTCGGCCTGCGCGCCCGCGGCGGCGAGCAGCGCCGCGCGGATCCCGGCGTCGACCGCGAAACCGGCCTGCAGCGACTTGGCATCGGTGCCGAACGCCCGCTGCACCCCGCCCGCACCGGGAATCGCCAGCGCGATGGCGGTGGCGATCTGGCCGGGATCGAGCCCCAGCGCGACCGCGGCCCCGGCCGCGCACGCCGGTGCGCCCGCGGTGCAGGTCGCGTGCCAGCCGGCCGAGTAGTGCGGCCAGCCCAGCGCGGTCCCGAGCCGTGCCATCACCCCGGCCGCCGCGAGGTAGCCCCGGGCGCCGCCGCCGGTGGCCAGCGCGGTCGGCACGCACAGCGCGCTGATGTGCGTGGTCGACTCCATGTGCAGATCGTCGAAGTCCAGCACGTGGGCGGCAACGGCCCACCTGGCGCCGTCGGGAAGCCCGGCGGACAGCCGGGTCACCGGGTGGCCGCTCGCGGCCAGCGCCACCGCGACCGTGTCCCGCAGCGACCGGCCAGCCAGTTCCAGGTCACCGGGGGCCGGCTGGAGGCTGTCCGCCCACTCGGCCAGGGCCAGGGCCAGCGCGGTCATGGACCTGCCTCCCTCCGTCAGCCCGGCGGGGCCACCTGGGGGGCCGCCCGCCGCGGTATCTGCTGGGGACGATTCATGGTCTCACGCGGCCACCTGCCTGCCGCGTGCCCGCGCCCGGGTGCTTGACTAGCGCTATGCCAGTCGAGGAAGACTACGAGCCGAGCCCGCGGGCCTGGGTCCGGGATCAGGTCGAGCTGTACGAGGGTTCCGGCGGGACGCAGGGCACCACCCTGGGTGACACCGGCCTGCCCGTGGTGGTCATCACCAACCGCGGGGTCCGCAGCGGCAAGGTGCGCAAGACCCCGCTGATGCGGGTCGAGCACGACGGCCGGTACGCGGCGGTGGGATCCCAGGGCGGCGCCCCCACCCATCCCAATTGGGTCTACAACTTCCGGGCGAACCCGTCCGTGCAGCTCCAGGACGGCCCGGACCGCAAGGACATGATCGCCCGCGAGGTCTCCGGCGACGAGCGGGCGCAGTGGTGGGAGCGCGCGGTGGCCGCCTACCCGCCCTACGCCGAATACCAGCAGAAGACCACCCGCCAGATCCCGGTCTTCGTCCTGGAACCCGCCGGCGCCCAATAATCCACCCGCCCCGCCCGGCGGCCGTGGCGCACCTCACGAAGGCTGGCGCCGGGTTCCCGGGGCGATGCCTTCGAGCACCACGCCCGCGAGCCGCGCGGACAGGCCGGGGGGGATGCTGACCGGGGTCCCTGGCGGGGCGAACAGCACCCTGGGCAGGATCTGGCCGTGCATCGCGCCGACGATCAGGGACGCGGCGGCGTCGATATCGGCGGTCGCGTCGATCCGGCCAAGACGCTGCTCACCCTGCAGGTAGGCGGTCAGCAGGGCAGGCAGCCCCTCGCCCTCGCCACGACCGGCTCCACCGCTCTGGTCATCTCCGGGCCCGCTGTCCGCCGTGGACTCGCCGTCCTCGCTGTTCTCCGGGGCTTCGCTGTCCCTCGGCGGCCGGGTCGAACGCCGCGTCACCGCCGACCATCGCGTGGAACCGGGTGAGCACCTTGGGCTGGGATATCAGCCCGGCGAACGCCGGGGTGACCCGGAGCAGGTTCGCGATGCCGCCGTCGATGAACACCCGCAGGTTCTCCGCGACGGTGCCTTCTCCCGGCGGCGGCAGCAGCCGTGGCGCGCTGGCCATGACCTTGCCGACGTGCGCGAGCAGCGCGTGGACGAGCAGGTCTTCCTTGTCCTCGAAGTAGTTGTAGAGCACCCCGTCGGCCACCTTGGCCTCCCGGGCGATGTCCCGAACGGCCAGGCCCGCGCTGCCGCGCTGATCGATCAGCCTGGCGGCGGTCTCGATCAGGTAGTCGCGCAGGTTCTGGCCGCTGTCGTCGCGCAGCACGGCAGGCTTCCTAGGTGACATCGCGCCTGAGTGTAGTGACCATCGCGGCGGCGGCGAACGCGATGGCATACCCGGCGAGCACCAGCCCGCCGCCCCATTGCGGCAGGAGCCTGGCGGTGCCGGTCAGGTTCACCCGGCCAAGCGCCTGGCTCGCGCTGAACGGCAGCCAGCGCGCCAGGCCCGCGCCGGCGAGTTGCCCGGCGATGCCTTCCACCAGGGCGATCCACGCCAGCGCGGCCGCGATGGCCACGGCGAGGTTGCGCAGCAGCGCACCCACGCCCACGCCGATCGCGGCGAACGCGACGTTGACCGCCACCCCGCCGGCGAGCGTGCGCCAGGAACCGGCGGCCGAGAGGTGGAAGCTGCCGCCCTTGGCCGACCACCAGGTGGCGGTGACCGCCACCGCGACCGCGGCAGAGACCAGCCCGGCGACGGCGCCGATCGATCCGTAGACGGCCAGCTTGGCGGCCACCACCCGGCCGCGGGACGGGGTGGACAGGAACGTGTCGGTCACCGTGCCGTGCCGGTACTCCCCCGCCACGGCGAAGATGCCGAAGATCAGCGTGAACAGCGCGGCCAGGGCAACGTGCGCGAGCGCCTTGCCCTGTACGGCTGGATCGTGCACGTTGCCGCCGGACTGGACCAGGCCGGTGACCCCGGCCACGACGAGCAGCGGGCCCGCGGCCAGCAGCAGCCACGGGCTACGGACGGTGCTGAGCTTGCGGAACTCGCTGCGGATCAAAGGCAGCACGGTTGCCCTCCCTGGCATTAGGTCAGCCCGCAGCCGGCGGTCAGCTTGAGGAACGCCGATTCCAGGGCGTTGTTGGTCGAGCCGATCTCATCCAGCGGGCCGGCGAACCGCACCTGCCCGGCGCTGACGATCACCACGTCGTCGACGGTCTGGGCGACCTCGCTGAGCACGTGGCTGGCCACGATGACGGTCCTGCCCTCGTCCGCGAGGCTGCGCAGCAGGCCGCGCAGCCAGGCGATCCCGGCCGGGTCGAGCCCGTTGGCCGGTTCGTCGAGGAGCAGCACGTGTGGGTCCCCGAGCAGTGCCGCAGCCAGGCCCAGGCGCTGGCGCATGCCCAGGGAGAACTCGCGCACCCGCCGCCGGGCGGCCGAGGTGAGATCGACCTGGGCCAGGACCTCGTCCACCCGGCGGCCGGGGATGCTCGCGGCGTCGGCGATGACGCGCAGGTGGTCCCGGGCCCGGCGTCCCGGATGGAACCCGGTCGCCTCCAGCATCGCGCCGACCGTGCGGCGCGGCCGGGTGAGGCGGCCGTATGGCACGCCGCCGATCAGCGCCGCCCCCGCGTCGGCCCGGACCAGCCCGAGCACGATGCGCAGCGTGGTGGTCTTCCCCGAGCCGTTGGGCCCCAGAAAGCCGGTCACCTTCCCGGCCGGGGCGGTGAAGGACATCCCGCGCACCGCGGTGACCGCCCGAAGGTCTTCGTCAGATCCCGGACCTCGACCTCAGCCATCCCGCCTCCCTCGGCCCCGGCTCCCCGGTGGCATCGCTATGAACATTGCTTCATGAACTATAGTTCATGAACTAGTGTTCACGCACCTCGTCCACCGGAAATCTGGTCCAGCCATTGACGATCATGGCGTTGGGCCCGTCCTAGCAGCCAAATCACCACGATCACGGGCGGACTGGCCGCGCGGGCAGCGGCACATGCGGCCAGGGAGAGCTTCCAGGCCGTCCAGACGGCGGCCAAACGGCCAGGTCCCGCGCGGGGTCTTGTTCACCCCGGGCACCGGGGCCTCCGGCCGCTGACGCAGCACGGCAAGGCGGGGGTGACCGGGTTCCCGGTCACCCCCGCATCCGTCAGGGTGGCTGGCCGCGCCGCTCAGGCGGGCTGCGGAATCGGCGACCCGATCCGCACGTGGTTGCCCGAGGGGTCGCGGAACCCGCAGTCGCGGACCCCGTAGGACTGGTCAATCGGCTCCTGGAGCACCTCGGCACCGGTGGCGCGGACCCGTTCGTACACGGCGTCGAAGTCGTCGGTGGTAAAGATGACCGCCTGCAGCGCGCCCTTGGCGAGCAGCGCCCTCAGCGCCTCGGTGTCGTCGGGCCCGTGCCCCATGTCCGGGGTGGCGAGGACGATCTCGACGCCGGGCTGGTCCGGCGAGCCGACGGTCAGCCAGCGGTAGGGGCCGAGCGGCACGTCGGACTTGACCTCGAGCCCGAGGGCGTCGCGGTAGAAGGTCAGCGCCTTGTCCTGGTCGTCTACGGTGATGAAGCTGTGTGAGACCTTGATTTCCATGTCACCGACGTTACGCAGGCCGGCTGGCCTGCGCTTCTTTGATCCTGCTCGGTCTGGTCCAGATCTTGGCGACGCACCCGGGGACCATAGCGGTGGCGTCGTGGCACCGGGCCCGGTAGGCGCTCGGGGTCTCCCCGACGATCTCGGTGAACCGGGCGCTGAACGACCCGAGCGAGGTACAGCCGACCTCCATGCACACGTCGGTCACAGAAAGGTCGCCGCGGCGCAGCAGCGCCATGGCCCGCTCGATCCGCCGGGTCATCAGGTAGCTCCACGGGGTCTCCCCGTACGCGGCGCGGAACTGCCGGGAGAAGTGCGAAGGGGACATCAGCGCCTGCCGCGCCATTGCCGGCACGTCCAGCGGCTTGGCGTAGTCGCGGTCCATCAGGTCGCGGGCCCGGCGCAGGTGAGCGAGGTCCTCCGGCGTCATCTGGCCAGTATCCCATTTCGCGCAGGTACCGGCGGGCGGCCCGGTGACCGCTCGGAAACCTCTTTGCATGCGATACGCCTGCCGTCTAACCTCTGGTCCCAGGCGGCGCCGCGCCAGCGGGGCCAGCAGAAGAAAGGAGGGCGATGCCATGAACGCCAGATCCACCGCGTTCCCGCCCTCCCCCGGGGCCGGCCAGGGCTGACCCGGGGCGGCGGGGCGCCTCGCACAAGGAGACGCCTTGACCGTGCATCACGATGACCTGACCATCCGGCCGACCACGGGACCGGATGAGCTTGACCTGTTCAACCGGTTCCCGTACCGGCTCAACGAGGAACTGGCGGCCGACCTGGCCGATGGCCACCGGCGGCCGGAGTGGCTGTGGATGGCCCTGCGTGACGGCCGCCCGGCGGCGCGCGCCGGGTGGTGGTGCAGGCCCGGGGACGAATATCCGCGCTTCCTGGACATCCTCGACCTTGATGACTCCGGACATCCGGAAAGCGTGGACATCGCGGCGGGCCTGCTGAGCACCGCCATGGCCGAGGTGGTCCCTGAAGGAACCCAGCCCCCGGAATACCTCCGGTTTCTCGACCCGGACTGGCGCGAGTCGCCGGCCACCCGCCAGGCCACCGAGGACCGCATGGCGGCCGCGGCACAGACCGGCGCCAAGCTCTTCGTCGAACGGCTCAACCTGGAGTGGCGGCCGGGCACCCCGATACCCGCGCCCACGGCACGGCTGACATTCCGGCCGGTGACCGGCCCAGCGGAGCTTGTCGCGCTGATGACCGAGGTGATAAACGGGACGCTGGACGCGCACGACCGCGCCGACCTGGCCCGGATGCCGGCGCGGGACGCGGCGGCCGGGCACTACGAGGAGGAACTGGCGCTTTACACCAGCCCGCGGGACTGGTGGCGGATCGCCACCCTGCCCGGCGGCGAGCCCGTCGGGTTCGTGATCCCCGCGCACAACGGCTACAACCCGATCATCGCCTACCTCGGCGTCGTCCCGGCGCACCGCGGCCATGGCTACATCGGCGAGATCCTGGCCGAGGGGACCCGGGTGCTTGCCGCGCAGGATGTCCCGCTGATCAAAGCGTCCACCGACGTGGGCAACGTCCCGATGGCGGCCGCGTTCCACCGGGCCGGGTGGGTCACCACCGGGCACCAGATCGACATGACCTGGGAATCCCCGGGCTGACGGATCAAGCTATCGGGGTGGGACGCCGGCGGCTCGGGCGGCTGGCAGACGCCAAGCGATCTGCCAGCTGCGGAACCCGGCGCAAGACGGGCGGCGGGCTCCTGTCCGCGGAGTTCTGTCTACGGACAGGAGTCCCGCCGGGCGCCCATTGCGCCGGGCATCGTTATGAAGCAAATCCTCCTAGAAACGTGCCGAGGCCGAGCAGAACGGGTTGGCCGGGACGCCCGCGCAGGGGTCAGGCATCGTCGGCTGGGCCGGCAGCGGCAGGATGGTGATCTTGGTCTGCTTCGGGTAGTGCGCCCCCGGCGGGCAAGGCCCGAACTCGGCAGCGCAGGTGAGCTGGCTCACCAGGGCGCCGTTGATGCTGGTGCCCGGCTTGCCGCACGGCTTACCGTCCACCGCGGCGGTCTGGATGTCCTTCGGGTCCGAGGTGATCCGGCCGGCCGCGTCACGGTTGCCGTAGAAGCAGTTCCGCGGGGTCGCGGAGGTCGGCAGCAGCCCCACGGTCGCCAGGTCGCTGTTGGTGACGTTGCCGAAGAACCCGTCGTCGGAGAAGAAGTTGGCGTACACCTTGTTGCCGTGCGCCGGGAAGTCGCACAGCTGCGGGGAAACCTGGATGCCGCCCTGGCAGTGCGACCCCGGCGGCGGCGTCTCGGTGTCCGGGAAGTCATGCGTGACCACGCCCCACGCGCCGTTGTGGATGATCAGGTTGTCGCGCACCGTGTCGTACGCGCCGCCGGAGACCTCCACGCCCGTGCCGATGGCCCCGGCAAGCCCGGAGGTCGGCACGTTCGGGTTGTTGTTGTTCTTGATCACGTTGTGCTCGATGAAGAAACAGGACGTGATGCCGCCCGGGCATGCGCCGTTCTGCGGCGGCGGGGCGTCGTCGTTGTTCAGCGAGTTCGGCACGATCCCGGCACGGTTGCGGCTGAACACCGAGTCCTCGATGACCAGCGGGCCGCCCGCGTTGGTGCCGGAGTAGCCAAGGTTGGAGTTCGTGCCGACATCGTGTTTGAGCGTGGCGTGGCACATCCTCTGGCACCCGCCGACGTAATAGGCGGCGTCGGCCATGTTGCTGCCGTAGGACTCCTCGATCAGGCCCGGGCCGCGCGCGTTGCTCACGAAGACCCCGTACTGGGCCAGGTTCGCGTTGTGCACGTCCGACGGCCCGAACATGGAGGTGGCGCTCAGGTAGGAACCGGTGTAGGCGCCCATGCCGATCTTGCCGCTGCCGTCGCCGCCGTTCCACCAGATCTCGTTGCCGTGCCCGCCGGTCCCGGAGAGGTAGTCGCAGACCGTCAGGTTCTGGATGGTGACCCCGCTGGCCTTCCACACGACGATGCCGTCCCGGCCGGCGCCGCCGTTGGTGTCCTGGAGCGCGGGGCTGGACGGGCAGGGCTTGCTGGCGGTCCCGTTGCTGCCGTCGATGATGACCCCGTTGCGGTCCAGGCCGCGGATGTGCAGGCCGGGCTTCTGGATCCAGACGCCGGCCGTGGGCCACTGGGTGCTCTTCTCGTGGTAGACACCCGGCCAGATCAGGATCCAGGCACCTGGGCTGGCGGCGTTGACCGCGCTCTGCACGGTCGAGAACACCGGGGCCATGCCAGGCGGGCACGGCTTTGTGCTGCCGTTGCAGACCAGCAGCACGTTGCTCCCACTGTGCGTGGCACCAGCGAGCACGGGCGCCCCGGCCGCGAGGGCCTGGCTCCCGGCGATCGCCGGCGCACCGCCGGCGGCCAGCGCGCACGCCGCGCCGACCAGCCACCACCGTCTCATCATGGTTCTCCCGTCTCCCGCATCCCGAGTGTGCAGCAGTCCGGACATTAGCGCGATGACAGGGCAAAATGCGAGCAACCGCCCGCTGCGAGCCGGGCAAACCCGCAGGTTCCTGGTCCTGGCACCCCCTGGCCGGGGCCCGCACCTGATTCGCCGCAGCCACCTTCGTCCCGGCGGGCAACTTCGTCCCGGCGGTAACTATGGCCCGGTCGGCCACGGGAGCCCGGACAGGGATAGTGTTCGCGTGTTCTCTGCGTGTCGGACCGGAAACGGAATGCCAGTCCGCCCATTGTTCGCAATGCGCCACATTTGGTGACGAAATTGGCATCATCAGTCACGTAAGGATCTGTTTACCCCTTCTGAACAGGCTGATCCTGTTAGCCTCAGTGCCGCCATGGGGACACGAATCTCCTTCGTAACGTCGCCGTCACTCTTCCGTCTCACTCCCCGCGAGGCCATCCCATGACTTGGCGTATACGGTCTGTGCGCAAGAGAATCCTGCTTCTTGCCCTCGTCCCCCTGCTGTCGCTGTTCGGCCTGTACGTCTTCACCACCAGCACCACTGCCAGAAATGCCATCAACCTGGCCCGGGCTAACACGCTGAAGGACGCAACAGGCCAGCCCACGGGCAATTTCGAGAGGGCGATCCAAACCGAGCGCCTGCTCGCGGTGCTTTATCTGGCCGCCCCCACGCCGGAGAACCAGGCCAAGCTCAACGCGGTCGAGCAGGCAACCAATCACCAGGCGGCGGCGCTCCACACCGGCCTGATGTCCGGCGCCACGATGAACAGCGCGTCGGCGCCGCAAAAACAGGCCATCGACACGCTGCTGGCGGCCACCAAGAACCTGCCGGCCCTGCGGGCGCAGGTCGCCGCGCGGACGATCAGCCGGCCTGCCGCGCTCGCCGCGTACAACACGCTCGTCGCCGACGGCAACCAGGTGCTGAATCAGACCATCCGCCAGGAAACCAACACCGCGCTCGTCAGCCAGGGGCTGGCGTTCGTGCGGATCGGCCGGGTGGGCGACCTGCTGGGGCAGGAAGACGCCATCCTCATCGGCGACATGACGACCGGTTCCTTTCCCCCTGCGGACCGGCGGCAGTTCGCCCAGCTCGCCGGTGCCCGCAGGTACCTGGTCGAGGTGACCCTGCCGGACCTCGACCCCCCTTACCGCGGCTACTACACCCGGGACGTCAATACGCAGGCCAGCGCCGGGCTGACGGCGCTGGAGAACACGGTGATGAGCACCCCCCCACGACACCTGCCCGCGGTGTCGCCGCTCGCCTGGCAGCAGGCGGTCGGCGCGGTCACCGCCGGTTTCTCGAAGGCGGGCTACCAGTCGGCCAACACCATCACCGCACAGGCCAGCAACATCGCCTGGTCCACGTACCTGCAGCTGATCGTGACCGGCGGGCTCGGCCTGCTGCTGGTGCTCGGCTCCATCGTCGTCGCGATCCTCACCGCCCGCAGCCTGGTGCGGGAGCTGGGCAGCCTGCGCGAGTCCGCCCTCATCCTGGCGAACGAGCGGCTGCCCGAGGTGGTGGACCGCCTCGCCATCGGCCAGGACGTCGATGTCTCCGCCGAGACGCCGGGCATACCGGCCTCCTCCGACGAGATCGGCCAGGTGCGGGACGCCTTCGCCGCGGTCCAGGAGACCGCCGTGCGGGCCGCCGTCGGCCAGGCGCGGCTGCGCCAGGGCATGAGCGATGTCTTCCGCAACCTGGCCCGGCGCAGCCAGTCCCTGCTGCACCGCCAGCTCGCGCTGCTGGACGCCATGGAGCGCCGGGCGCGGGACCCGCAGGAGCTTGAGGACCTGTTCCGCATCGACCACCTGACCACCCGCATGCGGCGGCACGCCGAGAGCCTGATCATCCTGTCCGGCCACACGCCCGCCCGTGGCTGGCGCAACCCGGTCCCGCTGGTGGACGTGCTGCGTGCCGCGGTGGCCGAGGTGGAGGACTACACCCGGATCCGGGCCACCTCGGCGACCCGCGCCTCGCTCGCCGGCCCGGCAGCCGGCGACGTCATCCACATGATCGCCGAGCTTGCCGAGAACGCCACCATGTTCTCCCCGCCGAACACCCCGGTGGTGATCCACGGCGACACGGTCGGCAACGGTTTCGCGGTCGAGATCGAGGACCGCGGGCTGGGCATGAGTGACGAGCAACTGCACCGGATCAACGGCCTGCTGGAGAACCCGCCGCCGTTCGACCCGTCCAGCTCGGACCAGCTCGGCCTGTTCGTGGCCGGCCAGCTCGCCAAGCGCCACGAAATCAAGATCAGCCTGCGCCCGTCGCCGTACGGCGGGACCACGGCGATCGTGCTCATTCCGCAGAACCTGGTGGTCCCCGAGGGCAGCCATGCCAAGGACCCGGCCGCGCCCGCGCTGACCGACGGCGCGCTGCGGTTCAAGGGCCGCCACGCCGCCCTGGGCTGGGCCACGGACGGCGAAGGCGAAGGCGGCAGCGAGGCCAGCCCTGCTCCGGTGCCTGCCGGCGCGGCAGCATCGTGGGCCGCATCCATGATCCCGGCCACCCGCGACCCGGCCGACACGGCGGACCTGGGCGCGGTGCCCCTCGGCACACCCGTGCTGCCCGAGCCCGGCCTGAGCCTGCGCGGAACCGAGTTGCCCGCCGGCCCGCTGGGCGCCGGCGGCCCTGGCACCGGCGGGCCTGCCAGCGGCGGCCCGGGCGCCGGCGACTTCGGCGAGGGCGGGCTGCCGCGGCGGGTCCGCCAGGCGAGCCTGGCGGCACAGCTTCGCGACGCGACCGCGGAAGTGGCGCCCGTGCAGCCCGCCGAGGACTTTTGGACGCGTTCGCCCGAGGAGACCCGCTCCACGGTGACGGCCATTCAGCAGGGCTGGGAACGCGGCCGGTCGGTCTTTGACGTGCCGGCGGCTGGCCCGGCGGGATCCGCCGCCCCGGAAAACGGCACAGGAAACGGCGCGGACGCCGAGGCAGGGAACGGCGCCACCGCCGCACCAGCCCCGGACGCCGGGACCGCGGGCGCGGCCGGGCCGGAGCAAGCGACCGAGGACAGGGGGACGAGTGGCTAGCGTTGTGGACGCCGACGGCCACGGCCGGGGTTTCACCGGCGATCTGAGCTGGCTGCTCGATGACCTGGTCACCCGGGTGCCCGAGATCAGCAAGGTGGTGATCCTGACCCGCGACGGCCTGGTCGTCGGGTCATCGCGTGGCCTGACCCGTGAAGACGCCGAGCATCTGTCCGCCATGGCGGCGGGCATGCAGAGCCTTGCCCGCGGCGCGGGGCGGCACTTCGGCGGCGGCCGGGTCCGGCAGACCATTGTGGAGATGGAGAACTCCTTCCTGTTCGTGACCGCAGCCGGTGAGGGCAGTTGCCTGGCCGCGCTGACCACGGCCACCGCGGACGTGGGCCTCGTTGCCTTCGAGATGGCTGTGCTGGTCAAGCGCGTCGGCCCGCACCTGCTGGTGGATCCCCGGCCCGGGCTGGCCGGGGGCGTGGACGACTGAGCCGCCATGGCCGAAGAAGACCGGTGGCTTGACGAGGAGGCGGGGCCCGTCGTCCGCCCGTATGCCCTCACCCGGGGCAGGACCCGGCCCACGGGCGAGACCCTCGACCTGATCGCCCTCGTCACCGCCGTGCGGGGGGTGGAGGTCGATCCGGTCGGGCTCGACCCCGAGCACCTGGCTCTGCTGGCGATGTGCCGGCTTCCCGCCTCGGTGGCCGACCTTGCGTCGGACCTGGACCTGCCCCTGGGGGTGGTCCAGATCCTGCTGGCGGATCTGCGGCTCCGGTCGCTCATCAGCGTCCACCACCCGACCCTGCCGGCCCAGTTGCCCGACCCGCGAATACTGAGAGAGGTGGCCGATGGGCTTCGGCGGCTCTGAGCCATACGGCCGCGACCCGGGAGAGGCACCGGTCACCATCAAGATCCTCATCGCCGGCGGCTTCGGGGCCGGCAAGACCACGCTGGTCGGGTCGGTGACGGAGATCCGCGCGCTGCGCACCGAGGAACCCCTGAGCGGGCCGGGCGCCTGCGTGGACAACCTCGATGGGGTGGAGCAGAAGAGCACGACCACCGTGGCCATGGACTTCGGCCGCATCACCATCAGGGACAACCTGGTGATCTACCTGTTCGGCACGCCCGGCCAGGAGCGGTTCTGGTTCATGTGGGACGAACTGGCCAGCGGCGCGCTCGGCGCGGTGGTCATGGCCGACACCCGCCGCCTCGCCGACTGCTTCCCCTCGGTGGACTTCTTCGAGCGTCGCCGGCTGCCCTTCACCGTCGCGGTCAACTGTTTCGACGGCGCGAAGCGCTACCACCCGGAAGATGTCAGGGCAGCGCTCGACCTGGATCCCGGTGTCCCCGTGATCATGTGCGATGCCCGGCAGCGGTCGTCGTCCCGTGACGTTCTCATCGCCCTGATCGAGCATGCGCTCCGGGGCCTGCAGCGGGCCCGGACTGCCGGGACGAACGTCTAGCCCGCCTCACCAAGCAACTGCCCCGCGATCCGGGGCACGGCGGTGCCGATCGGCTCCCTGATCACCTCGGCGGCCAGGCCGTCGTACGGGGTGGCATCGGCGTTGACGATCACCAGCGCCGCGCCCGCGGCCGCGGCGAGCCCGCACAGCGACGCGGCCGGCTCGACGGTCAGCGTGGACCCGATCGCCAGGAACAGGTCGCACTGCCGCGCCGCCTGCTCCGCCCGGGAGAAGACCCCGGGGTCGAGCCGCTGGCCGAACATGACCGTCGCGGATTTCAGGATCCCGCCGCACCGCGGGCAGTCCGGGTCCTCCTCCCCCGCCTCGACCCGGGCCAGCGCGCCCGCCATCGGCGAGCGGTCGCCGCAGGACACGCACACCACGCTGAACATGGTGCCGTGCAACTCGATCACCCGCTCCGCGGGCGTGCCCGCCTTCTGATGCAGCCCGTCTATGTTCTGCGTGATGATCCAGGTGTCGATGCCGGAGGTGACCAGTTTCGCCAGCGCGGCGTGCGCCGCGTTCGGCTCGGCGGCCCAGGCCGGGTGATCGCGGCGGCCCTGCCACGACCGCCGCCGCAGCGCCGGATCACTCACATAAGCCTGGTAGGTGGACATCTGCTGGGCGCCAGGGTTGAGCGTCCAAATTCCCCGCGCCCCCCGGAAATCCGGTATCCCGGAGTCGGTCGAGATCCCGGCCCCGGTCAGCACCGTAAGCGCCCGTACCCCGCGCGCCCACGCCGGCCGGGCCCCGGCGTCGGCAGCGCGCCCCGGCGCGGGCTCCGCAAAGCTCACCCTGCGATCCTCACCGCACGGGGCGCCGCATGCAAACCGGCACGAGCCTGGCCAGCCACGAGGCGGGCCCGATCCAGGTGGAGAAGGGCTATGCGGGCCCAGGCTGGTTCTCATGCCCGCCTTACGGCACGATTGTCGTGGTTGGCGCAACCATCGCGGATGAACCGCGGCGAGGGCCGGGCGGCGCCTGGGCACGGGCCAGGGTGAGCCTGGTGGGCGGACGCTGACCCGGGAACGCCGAACCCCGGGTCTCGGTTCGGCCACGAATCCGGTTGGGCCTTGTCTGGTGGCAGAACCTGGCCTTGAATTGTGATTCATCATTGCCCTATATCTGCTACATGAGCAGGACTTGCTTGATGAATAGCAGTTCAGATCCGGGGCCGGCGAAGGCGCCTGACGACCGGGCGGGCGTGCTGGAGGTCAGCGACGTCACGGTGCGGTTCGGTGGCCTCACCGCGCTGGATGCCGTGTCGCTCATCGCCGCGCCGCGGCAGGTCACCGGGATCATCGGGCCGAACGGTGCGGGCAAGACCACCCTCCTCAACGTGCTGTGCGGATTCGTGCATCCCGATGCCGGGCAGCTGCGCTTCGACGGCGCCGAACTTACCGGGCTGCGGCCGCACCGGCTCGCCTCCCTCGGCATCGCCCGCACACTGCAGGGCCTCGGCCTGTTCCCCGGGCTCACCGTGCTGGAGAACGTCATGACCGGGGCCACCTGCCACGCCCGGGCAGGTTTCTGGTCCGCGGTGGCCGGGGCGGGCCGGTCCGACCGCGACGAGCAGGCGCTGCGGGACCGCGCGCTGGCGGCGCTGGACCGGGCGGGCGTGCCCGGCATGGCCGACCGCCTCCCCGGCCAGCTTTCCTTCGCGCACCGCAAGCGCGTCGCGCTGGCCCGCGCCCTGGTCGCGGAACCCCGGCTGCTGCTGCTCGACGAGCCCGCCAGCGGCCTGACCGAAGGGGAACTCCCCGATCTGGGCGACCTGATCTCACAGCTCGCCTCCGACGCCTCCGTCGTGGTGGTGGAGCACCGCATGGACCTGATGATGTCGGTGTGCGACAGCATCGCCGTCCTCGACTTCGGCAAGCTGATCGCCTTCGGCCCGCCGCAGCAGGTGCAGGCCGACCCAGCGGTCACCGCCGCCTACCTCGGCGTGGAGGAGCCAGGCGCGGAGAAGCCAGGCGCGGAGGAGCCGCATGGCTAGCCAGGCGGCCCTGGCGGTCGAGCACGTGGAGGCCGGCTACGGCGGGGTGATCGCGCTCCAGGACGTGTCGATCACCGCCAGGCCCGGCACGATCACCGCGGTGCTCGGCGCGAACGGGGCGGGCAAGACCACCCTGCTGGCCACCATCAGCGGACTGGTCCGGGCCCGGAAGGGCCGGGTGGCGCTGGACGGCACCGACCTCACCCGGCGGCCCCCCGAGGAGATCGTCCGGGCCGGGGTCGCGCACGTGCCGGAGGGCCAGGCGGTGATCACCGAACTGACCGTCGAGGAGAATCTGCGCGTCGGCGGCCTGTGGCGGCACGGGCAGGCGGGCCGTGCCGCCGCGCTGGCCGATGCCTACCAGCGCTTCCCGGTTCTGGACGCGGCCAAGAACCGCAGCGCGGCGACCCTGTCCGGCGGCGAGCGGCAGATCCTGGTGATCGCGCGCGCCCTGATGGCCAGCCCGAGGGTGCTGCTGCTGGATGAGCCGTCGCTGGGACTCGCCCCCCGGATCGTCGCCCAGGTCATGAACCTGATCCAGCGGCTGCGGGATGAGTCGGGGCTGACCGTGGTGCTGGTCGAGCAGAACGCCCGCAGCGCGCTGGCCATTGCCGACACCGGCGTAGTGCTCAACGTCGGCCGGGTGGTCGCCACCGAGGATGCGGCCGTGCTCGCGGCCGACGAGGCACTCCGCAAGCACTATCTGGGCTTCTAGGAGCACGCGTTGAATGAGTTCCTGCAGTTCACACTCGGCGGCGTCAGCTTCGGCATGGTCTACGCGGCGATCGCGCTCTCCCTGGTGCTCATCTGGCGCGGCACCCGCATCCTCAATTACGCCCAGGGCGCCATGGCCGTGCTCACCACCTACATCGCGCTGACGGTGATCAACCACACCGGCTCGTACTGGGCGGGGTTCGCGGCCGCGCTGGCGGCCGGGCTGGTACTCGGCGCCGTGATCGAGCGGACAGTGATCCGCCCGGTAGAGAACCGGCCGCCGCTGAACGCGGTCGTGGTGACGATCGGGCTCCTCGTGCTGATCGAGGGCATCGCCGGCATCATCTACGGCGGCCAGTTCCGGTCGTTCCCCGCCGCGTTTTCCGTCACCGGACTGCACGCCGGGTCGGTCCCTCTTGGAATTTCTCGTAACGACGTGTTCGTGGCGGCCGCCGTCCTCGTCGTGGCCCTGGCGCTCGCCGCGATGTTCCGGTACACCTCGGCCGGGCTGCGGCTGCGTGCCGCGGCGTTCAACGCCTACGCGGCGCGCCTGCTGGGGGTCCGGGTCGGCCGGGTGCTCACGCTCGGCTGGGCACTGGCGGGCCTGATCGGCGCGCTGGCCGGGCTGCTGGTCTCGACGAACACGTTCCTCTACCCCTCCAGCATGGACTCGATCTTCGTGCTCGGCTTCACCGCCGCGGTGATCGGCGGCCTGGACAGCCCGGTCGGCGCGATCGTGGGCGGCCTCATTCTCGGCGTGGCGCTCAACTACGTCGGCGGATACCTCGGCTCGAACCTGGTGTCGATCTTCGGGCTCATCGCGCTGGTGGCGGTCCTGATGTTCCGCCCGTCCGGGTTGTTCTCCGCGAGTCACGGCCGGCAGGTGTAGCGATGACTCTCCTGCGTCACCTGGTCGCCGCTCTCGTCGCGGGCGCCGTTATCTGGGCACTGTCCGTTCAGCTCAATGCTTTTCGTGACTTTCAGATAGCGGAGATCGCCGTCTACGTGGTGGCGATCGCCGGGCTGTCGCTCCTGATCGGGCTGAGCGGCCAGATCTCGCTCGGCCAGGGGGCATTCATGGCGATCGGCGCCTACACCGCCGCACTGCTGATGCTGCACCTCAACTGGCCGCTGTGGGCCGTGTTCCCGGCGAGCGCGGCGGTCACGGCGCTGGCCGGCAGCGTGGTGGGCCTGGCCGCGGCCAGGCTGAGCGGTCCCTACCTGGCCGGTGCCACCCTCATGCTCGCGGTGGCACTGCCGTCGCTGGCGAGCCAGTTCCCCGGCGTGTTCGGCGGCGATCAGGGCCTGAGCGTCACCGTCATCCCGCCCGCCTCCCTCGGCGCGACGTTCCCGCAGACCCGCTGGCTGGCCTGGGTGTGCGCGCTGGCCGCCCTGATCACCCTGGTGATCCTGGCGAACCTCGGCCACAGCAGGATCGGCCGGAACTGGCGCGCCATCCGCGACGACCCGGTCGCGGCCGCGCTGTCCGGACTGAACGTGGGCGCGCTGCGGGTGCTGGCGTTCATCGTAAGCGCGGCCTGCGCCGGGCTCGCCGGGGCCATGCTCGCGGTCACCACCTCGCTGGTCTCGCCGGGCTCGTTCACGCTCAGCCTGTCCATCGCGCTGCTGGCCGGCGCGGTGCTCGGCGGTCTTGGCACCCTGACCGGCGCGCTGTGGGGTGCCCTGGTGATCGTCCTGGTACCCACCTACGTCACCGACGTGGCTACCAGCCACGGCTTCTCCGGCGGGGTGGCGGCCAATATCCCGATCGCGGCCTACGGGGTGGTGCTCATCATCGTCATGCTCGTGTTCCCCCAAGGCATCCAGGGCGGGCTGCGGCGCCTCGCCCGGCAGTTCCTGTCCACTCCCCCCACCCACCTCGGCCCGCCCGGCCGGCGCCCGCCGGCGAGCGAGCACGAGAACCTCGACTCGCCGTACCGGCGGCCGCCGGTCAGCGAACACCAGGAAGAAGGGACCTCATGAACAAATCCCATCGGCTGCGCCTGCCGGTCATCGCCGCCGCGGTGACCGCTTCGCTGGTCGCCGCCGGCTGCGGTTCCAGCAGTTCGAGCGGCTCCGGCGGCTCGGGTGGCGCGGCGGCCGCGTCTGCCCCTGGTATCACCAGCACCCAGATTCTCATCGGGAGCCACCAGCCCCTGACCGGGCCGGCCGCCCCCGGCTACAGCGAGATCGCCCCGGCCGCCAACGCGTATTTCCAGTACGTCAACGCGCACGGCGGCATCTACGGGCGCAAGATCAAGTACACGTATCTCGATGACGGTTACGACCCGTCCAAGACGGTCTCCGTGGTGCACCAGCTCGTGCTCCAGGACAACGTCTTCTCGATCTTCAACGGCCTGGGCACGCCGACCCACCTGGCCGTGGTCAAGTACCTCAACGCCAGTAAGGTGCCGGACCTGTTCATCGCCTCCGGCTGCGACTGCTGGAACAACCCGACCGCCTACCCGTACAGCTTCGGCTGGCAGCTCGACTACGTGCGCGAGGGCAAGATCCTCGGCGCCTACATCAAGCAGCACTTCCCGGGCAAGAAGATCGGCTACTTCTTCCAGAACGACGAGTTCGGCCAGGACGGCGTGAAGGGCCTGGACTTCGAGATCCCGCAGTCCCAGGTGGTCAGCAGGCAGAGCTACGTGCCCACCAACGTCAACATCGGCCCGCAGGTGGCCGCGCTGAAGGCCTCCGGCGCCCAGGTCGTGGTGTCGTTCGCCATCCCGGCGTTCAATGCGCTGCTCAAGCTGACCAGCCTCAAGCTCAGCTTCAACCCGACTCTCGCGGCCAGCAATGTAGGCACTGACCCGATTACCCTCGGCGGCCTGCTGGAGGCCTTCGCCAAGCAGGGCGGCGCGAAGGTCAACGGCAACGAGCTCACCCAGGGGATCATCACCGACAGCTACCTGCCCACGCTGGGCGACACCGGCAACAGCTGGGTCGCCCTGTTCAAGAAGGTGCACGACACCTACGACGCCAAGGCTCCCTTCGACGGCAACGTGGCCTACGGCGAGGCGGTCGCGTACGCGTTCGTCCAGGCGATGGTCAAGGCCGGGAAGAACCCGACCCGGGCCAGCGTGGTCAAGGCGATCGAGGGCGGGCTGCCGCAGGGCGCGTCGGTGGCGCCGTATGACTACTCGGCGACCGACCACGGCGGCATGATGGGCGCCTTCATCGGCGTGATCAAGAACGGTGCGATCGTCCAGCAGGGCCCTGTCATGACCACCGATACCACGCCGACCGGCGCCATCACGCCGTTCACCGGCACCCAGCCCGCGGCACCCGCCAGCGGGATGCCCTAATCTTCAAGCTGTGCCCGCCCGTGCCGACCCTGGCACGGGCGGGCAAGCGCCCGAACGGGGGTAGGTGGTGTGACTCTGGCAGCCAACCGGCGGGGCGCGCCGGGCCCCGAGGTACCGCCCTCGCAACGGCTGCTCCGGGCAGCAGAGGAGCTGTTCGGGGAGCGCAGTTACTGGCGGACGACCGTGGCGGACATCTGCGCCAGGGCCGGCATCGCCACGGGCAGTTTCTACGCCCACTTCGACTCCAAGGCGGCGATCTTCACCGCGGTCGTCCGGCAGATCAACGAGGACCTGCGCAAGGCCATCAGGGCCGCGCTCGAGACGGCCGGGGCGCACCAGCGGGACCAGGAGCGGGCAAGCTTCCGCGCCTTCTTCACGCTGCTGTCGCAGCGGCCATGGATCGACCGGATCGTCCGCGAGGCGGAGTTCGTGGCGCCCACGGTGTTCCGCGAGTACTACGAGCACCTCACCCGGGGCTACGCCCGCGGGGTCCGCCAGGCCCAGTTGAACCGCGAGGTGGACGCACGGTATGACCCCGAGGTGATCGCGTACGTGTACACCGGGATCGGCAACTTCATCGGGATGCGGTGGGCCGACTGGACGGCCGGCGGGCAGGTGCCCGACGACGTGCTCGACGACGTGCTCGAGGTGCTGCGGCGCGGCCTCCCGCCGCCGCACCCCGTATCGTCTCAGTAATGGACGACGCGGCTTACCGGACGATTCCCCAGGTCCTGGCCGACGCGGCGCGCCGGGATCCGGACGGCACCTGGATCCGGGCCGACGAGGGCACGATGACCTTCGGCGCCGCCGCCGCCCAGGTCGCCGCCACCGCCGCGGCACTGCACGACGCCGGGGTGCGGCACGGCGACCACGTCCTGGTCACCGCCAGGACGACCGCGCCCTACCTGTTGTGCTGGCTGGCGCTCGCCTGGTCCGGCGCGGTGACCGTGTCCGCCAACCCGCGCAGCGCACCGGCCGAACTGGCCGGGCTGGCCCACCAGACGGCGCCCCGGGCGATCATCACCGATGCCGGGCTCATGCCGCTGGCCGCCGAGGCGGGGATCACCGGCCTGCCGCCCCTCGGCGTGCTCGACGCGGAGGAACTGACCAAGGGCTGGGACAGCCTTGCGGCGCCCGCCGCCGGGCCGCCGCCGGTCCCGCCCGTCGGCCACGCCGACGTCGCCGTCCTCATCCCCACGTCGGGCACCACCGGCCGGTCCAAGCTGGTCATGCAGACCCACCGGGCGTACGCGATGGCCGGGGAGGGGTTCCCGTACTGGATGGAGCTGACGGCGGCGGACCGGCTGATGACCTCGCTGCCGCTGTTCCACATCAACGCCCCCGCGTACTCGGTGATGGGCTCGCTCGCCTGCGGGGCCGGGCTGATACTGCTCCCCCGGTTCTCCGCAAGCACCTTCCTTGACTCGGCCCGGCGGCACGGCGCGACCGAGTTCAACGCGATCGGGGCCATGCTGGAGATCCTGATGCGCCAAGAGCCCAGGCCCGGGGACGCGGACACGCCACTGCGGCTTTGCTACACCGGGCCGGCCCCGGCCAGGGAGCGCCAGGAGGAGATGGAGCAGCGGTTCGGCCTGCGCATCGTCGTGGGTTATGCCATGTCCGAGAGCCCGTACGGGCTGATCTGGCCGCACGGCACCAGGCCCTACGGCACGCTGGGCACGCCCCGCCAGCATCCCGCGCTCGGGGTGGTCAACGAGGCAACGGTGATCGGCCCGGACGGCGAGGTCCTTCCGTCCGGCGAGACCGGCGAACTGTTGCTGCGCAACCCGGTGGTCACGCCCGGGTACTGGGGCATGCCGGCCGAGACGGCCGAGGCGATCACGGCCGACGGCTGGCTGCACACCGGCGACCTGGTGACCCGCAATGACGACGGCACGTACACGTTCGTGGCGCGCAAGAAGGAGGTGCTGCGCCGCCGCGGCGAGAACCTCTCCCCCGCCGAGGTCGAAGAGGCGCTGATGAGCCACCCGTCGGTACTGGAGGCGGCGGTGGTGGGGGTGCCGTCGGAGCTGTCGGAGGAGGAGGTCAAGGCGTTCGTGGTGGCCGCGCCCGGCACCGGCCTGGACTTCGCCGCGCTGCGGGCGCATGCCGCGACGCTGCTCGCCTCCTACAAGGTGCCCCGCTACTGGCAGGCCATCGAGGACCTGCCGCGCACCCCGACCGCGCGGGTGGCCAAGCACAGGCTGCCCCAGGGGCACCCGCCGGGCGAGTGGGACGCGGAGGCAGACGGCGCCTGACCGCGCCGCGCCCCTTCCGCGCGCAGGCCGTTGCGTGCCATGGGCGCCGTCATCCGGATCCGGGAGTGTCCCGTGTCGGCGGGCGCTTGCCGGTGCCCGGTGACGGCGCCCGTTATCAGGTCAGATCCGGTAGAAGAGGTTCAGGAATCGCTCGGCCAGTGCCTGGTCACCATAGGCGTTGCCGCCGTTGATCCGGCCGAATGCGGTGAGCACCAGGCCGCCCGCGTCGAATTCGAGCACGGCCGGCAGGTCGCTGACCTCGCCGGGCTCATAGGCGAGCCCCTGGTCGGAGATGCTGACCCGGTAGCTGCCCGCGTTGCGGCCGGTGACGGTGACGCCGATGGTGAACGGGCTGAGGTCGGCGCTGGCCCGGATGGTGGACTGCCAGATGATGAACATGAACGGCACCAGCAGGTCGGCCGCGTCGGCGGACAGCGCGTGCGCGCGCCCGACGCCCTCACGGATGTCCCAGGAGTGCACCCCGTAGTCCATCAGCTGGCCGCCGGCGTAGACGAAAGCGGGGACCGGGCCCATGTAGGCGTGCGTCACCATGAGGCCGCCCCACTCCTCCTCGGTGAGGGGCTCCAGGATGCCCATCATCTTGTCGAGGTCGTTGCGGACCCGGCTGATCATCTCGGCCTGTGAATGGTCCCGGAAGGCCCGGCCCCCGTCGCCGGCCAGCTCGTGCATGACGGGCAGCCCGTACGACTCGGCGGTGCCGCCCGCCCGCGCGGTCTCGAATGCCTTGAAGTAGCCCTCCGTGGTGTCCACGATGTGGCCGATGATGTCGCGGACCTGCCACTCGGTACACGCGGTGGGAGCTTCCCAGGCGCCAGGCGCCTCGGCCATCGCGAACATGCGTTCCGCCTCATCGCGAACGACCTGGAGGATGGTGTCTTTCCCCTCGTAGGTCATGGCGTTCCACGTGCTCATATGTGGTTCCTCTCTTGGCTGGGCGTCCCGGCGGCCCTCGGGGCCGGAGCGGGGCCTGTTGCGCCCGTGCCGCCCCCAAAACCCGGCATCGCACGGGAGTTCACCATACGAACCCCAGCGCATCCGGCACCCGCGTGTCAATGGCGTCTTTCCGGCAGGTCAGTGAACTCGCCACCCGCGGACGAACATAGCAAAGGACGACAGGGTCAGGATTGCCGGTTGCGGGCCCGCGACAGCAGGTCGAGGTCCGCGGCCCGGCGGACCGCTGCCCGGCGGTTGGTCACGCCGAGCTTGGCGTAGATGTTCTTGGTGTGCGTCCGCATGGTGTTCAGGGACACCGTGAGCTCGCGGGCGATGGCCGGGCCGCCCAGCTCGCTTCCGAGCAGCCGGAGGACGTCGAGCTCGCGTTCGCTGAGCGGGTCGATCAAGGCCTGTTTGACGGGGCCGCCGTGGCCGGTCCCGGTCACGGCGGCCAGGAGCCGGCGGACATAGTTCCGTGCGATCCCCTGCTTCGCGACCGCTTGCAGCAGAGCAGCCATCGGCGGGCCCTCATCCACGAAGACCCGGACGTAGCCCTCTGGCTCGGCCAGCGTTACCGCGCGTTCCAGGGAGGCAAGCGCGGCCGGGATGTCCCCGAGCGTCTGGTGCGCAAGCGCCCGCAACAGCAGGATCTCGATGACGCGTCCCGTCCTTCCCCCTCTTCCGCCGCTGCAAGCAGGCGCTCCAGGAGCCGGGTCGCATCGCGGAGGGAGCGCTCTGCACGCCCCGTCGTGTGCTGTGCCACGAGCACCCTGGCCAAGGTGATGTGCTCGAACTCGCGCAGGTAGGACAGGTCGTCATCGACGGACAGACCTTGTTCGCGCGCCCAGCCGAGGGCCTCACCCAAGCCTCCTTGCGCGACCAGCAGCCGTGCCCTCAACGCCGGGACCGGCCGCACATTCGGGAAAAAGTCGCCCGTGTACAGGCGCTCCGCCTCGTTGAGCAGGTCGAGTGCGCCGCCCGGATCTCCTTCAGCCTCCCGTACCCGGGCCATCGCAACCCGCCAGCGGTAACGGTTCTGCGGCAGCCCGGTATGCTCGCCCAGTTCCTGGCTGCGCAGCAGGTGCTCTGTGGCGACATCCAAGTCGCCGCGCTCGAGGTGGACCTCGCTCATCCCGACGTACATGTCTGCGGTTCCCCGCAGGACTGACCCCTCTTGCTCACCTGCGACCTGCAATGCCTGCTCGTAGGTGCGCAGTGCCTCGCCGAGGCGACCTTGCGTGACCCGGATGTCGGCTAGCGCGATCGAACAGCCCAGGATGTCAGCGACGAACCCGGCCCGCCTCAGGCCCTCCACGCAGGCGGAGTAGGCCCGATGCCCGGCCTCCAGATCCCCGCTGCCCCAGTACACGAGCCCCAGCAGCCCCGCTGCCGAAGCGCGGCAAAGGTGGTCGTCGTCAAGCGCAAGCTCGATCGCCCGCTGGGCGTGCCTGACAGTGCCGGCTGCGTCGCCCCGGGCCAGAGCCTGTCCGGCGCGGTACATCTCGATCATCGCAGGGAGACGGCGGTATTCCTCCTCGTCAGCGACGACCATCTCCGCCGAAGGGACCTGGGGCTCCTCACAGTCGCCTGTCGCTGGCTCCAGCCACCGCTCAGCATCCCGCAGTCGGCCCTCGACTCCCTCGAGCTCGCCGTCTGTCAGCAATGCCCCGGCAAAGTAAACGCTGAGCACCGGCCTGACCCGGACCACGTCGTCGGGGAGCTCCTCGAGCCAGCCACGGAGCTTGGCCTCCTGCCTGGTCGGCGGATGGCGGGGATCGCCAGCTCGACCAGGTCCGCCGCCCGCCCGAAGTCTCCGGCGGCCAGCGCGTGGCGGACGGCCTCGGACCGGTCGCCGTTCTGCTCATACCAGGCGCTGGCCCGCCGGTGCAGCTCCGGCACCTGGCCGGGCTGCTCATCCAGCAGCCGCGCCTGCAGCACGTCGGCAAACAGGTGGTGGTAGCGATACCACCGGCGGCGGTCATCCAGCGGGACCAGGAACAGGTTCCCCCGGTCCAGCGCCTCCAGCATCGCCTTGCCGCCGCCCTGCCCGGTGACCGCATCACACAGCGGGCCGCTCAGCCGGCCCAGGATGCAGGTCGCCAGCAAGAACGCCTGGACCCGGCCGGACTGGCGCGCCAGCACCTCCTCGGCCAGGTAGTCAACAACATAACGGTCATCGCCCGCGAAACCGGAAATAAAGCCGGCCACGTCGTCGCGGCCCTGCATCGACAGCGCCGCCAGCTGCAGCGCCGCGATCCACCCCTCGGTGCGGGACTCCAGCGCGGCCACATCCCGCGCCGTCAGCTCCAAGCCCATCATGCCGTTCAGGTACGCCGCCGCCTCAGCCGCGGTGAAACGCAGCTCGGCCGCGCGGATCTCGGCCAGCTCACCGCGCGCCCGCAACCGCGCCAGCGGCAACACCGGATCGGCGCGGCTGGCGATCACCACATGCAGCCCCGGCGGCACATGGTCAACCAGGAACGCCATCCCGTCCCGCACCTCGCGCCCGTCGATAACGTGGTAGTCATCAAGCACCAGCACGATCTCGCCCGCGACCGCGGCCAGGTCGTTCAGCAGCGCCGTCAGCACCGCTTCGATCGCAGGCGGCTGCGGCGCCCGCAAAAAGGCCAGCGCGCCCTCGCCGACCCCGGGCGCCACCGCCCGCAGCGCGGCGATCACATAGGCCCAAAAGGACCCCGGATCGTTGTCACCCCGGTCCAGCGACAGCCACGCGGCCAGCCGCTCACCGCCCGGCGCCGCCGGCCCCGCCGCCAGCCACTCGCCGAGCAACGTCGTCTTACCGAAACCAGCAGGCGCCGAGACAAGCACCAACTTCGACGCCGCCCCGCGATCCAGCCGCTCACTCAACCGCGGACGCAGCACCAGACCACGCCGCGGCCGCGGCACATACAACTTCGTCTCGAGCAGGGCCGTAGGCACCCAGAGAATCTCCTCTGCGGACGCTAGCGAGACAATTCTAGGTTTCGCCGGTCCACTCGTTCCTCGCCACCCGACGGCCGGAAGGGATGTTCGCCCGGTTCTCCGGGGCCGGGTTGCTGGATGATCACCATCTAGCAACCCTCGTAGCACGATTGTGCCCACGCGATACCCGGCCGGGTTCCAGCGGAAAGGTTCTGGACCTCGTCGAGGCTGGCAGGCCTGTCGCGCAGGTTCTCAGGCGTCCCTGGTCGTCATTCGCCATGCGCCGAGGATCGTCCAGCCCGCCAGCCAGGCGATGACGACGCAGACAGCCTGGGTGGCCGACTCGGGCAGCAGTGATTGCGCGGCGCCGGGGCGCGCGAGGCCTCCGGCTACCCCCGGCACCCCGAATGCCACCGGCAGCCCGGATGGTTCCAGGCGCGCCATGGCCAGTCCGACGAACGAGCGTTGCAGGTCCTGTAGATGGGGGATGTCAACCACGGAAAGGATCGGCGTGAGAATCATCTGAAGCACGATTAGCAGGACCACTGGGACGGTTCTTTGCCCCATCAGGGAGGCGAGCCCGAGTCCGAGGATGAATCCGACGGTCGCCTCAAGCTCGATCCACAGCCCGGTCTTGATCATGAGGGAGATCGACGGGTAGCGCACAATCGCGGTGTAGCCGGGGTAGTTGTTCTTGGCGATCTTGATGGCCAGAGCTTCCACCGCGGCGGGCGCGGGCTGGCCGGGGGTGACTGCTGACTTCGACCAGCTAGGCGGGCCGGCACACGTGACATTCCGCGGAACTGGCCCGTTGCCAAGGAAGCAGATGACCGGCTCGGCGTGGTTCCCGGCCCAGTTCTCGAAGCCGGCGCGGGACAGGCCGGGAGGTATGTTCACGTTATTGTCATCGATGAAGGCCGGTGCGGCGAAGACGCATACCGCGCAGAGGATCGTGTAACCGATCGCGACCAGCGGCACGACGATCGCCAATCCGGCGGGGATCCGGGCCAGATACAGCGCCAGCCGGGACCGGCCGGTCACGACCAGGTGCCGGAACATTCCTTCGGTGAGGTCGCGCGAGCCCGCCGTACAGCCCACCGTGATGGCGACGATGAAGTCGAACGTGGGCAAGAAGCCGGCTGCCAGGACCACGAAGATCTGGTCGCCGCCGGCGGGTGGGTTGGCGTACGGCGCGAACGCATGGCCGAGCAGGCGAATGAGGAGGAAGACCGCCGGGAGCCCGATGTTCACCGCGATGAGGGCGATCATGAGGCCGCGCCGTTTGCGCAGCTCCATGACTCTGGTGGCGATCATGCCGGCGGTGGGAATCGGAGATCCCCGGCGGTCGCGCGAATGACCGGTGGGTGCCATCTGGAGTGCCTGCTCCGGCGCGGGCGCGCCGTGGGCGGGCAGAGTTGTCATTCCGGGTCCCCCAGTCTGCTTGTGACTTGCAGGAACCACGATTCGAGCGAGGTCTGGACCGGCTGGAGCCGGTAGATGGAAATTCCGCCTGCGATGAGAACGCGGTTGATCTCGGCGATGACGTGGCGCCCGGTGCCCGCAGGCAGCGTGACTTCCAGCCCCAGCCCCAGCCCCAGCGCCGATGGCATGGCCTCGATGCGGGCACCGAGGGTGGTGCCCGCGAGCAGGGCACGGGCCCGGCCGGGTTCGGAGCATTCGACCTGAAGCTCGAGCGGCGCCCCTGCCAGCAGCTCGGAGATCGGCCCCTGCTGGATGATGCTGCCGCGGTCCACGATGGCGACAGCGTCGCAGGTCCGCTCCACCTCGTCGAGGAGGTGGGAGGACAACACGACGGTGCGGCCCTCGGCCACCATCGAGAGGATCATGTCACGCATCTCAGCCATTCCGGCCGGGTCGAGCCCGTTCATCGGCTCGTCCAGAAGGAGCAAATGGGGGTCTCCCAGCAGGCACGCGGCGACCCCCAGCCGCTGGCGCATTCCCAGCGAATACGCCAAGACCCGGTCGTCGGCACGGTCGGCTAGGCCGACGCGCTCCAGCGCTGGCCCGATACGGTCCCGCGCGGCCGGTTCGCGTGCCGCGGCGAGAAGCCGCAAGTTCTGCCTGCCCGTGAGATGGCGGTAGAACCGGGGTTCGTCGACGATGGCGCCGACACGAGTGAGAGCCGCGTCGCGATGCCGCGGGACCGGGTATCCCAGCAGGGACATCGTGCCAGCATCGGCGCGGGTCAATCCCAGCAGCACCCGGATGAGCGTGGTCTTGCCGGCGCCGTTGGGGCCGAGGTAGCCGAACGCCGATCCGCGGGGGACCAGGAGCTCAACACCGTTCACGGCGGTTTTCGCCCCGAACCGCTTGGTGAGCCCGTGGGTTTCCACGGCCCAGCGGCTCTCGGCGGCCAGCTTGCCGGGGGTGCCCAGGACAGTGGTGGCGTTCATCCAATCCCCCCGCCGGCTACCGCTGGCGCCAGCGGCGGTCTGGCGAATAGCACGGAGGTGATAACGGCGGTCATCGGATCCTTCCAACGGCGGTGGGAAGAAGCATCACGGGTCCTTGGTCCGGCTGGGTCCTGGTGTAAGAGCATGCATGACGGAGGCGGGAACGTATTCGGCGCGGGGGTGGAACTTTGCCGGCCCACCACGGTCTAACGGTGGGTGGAGATGTATCCACCCACCGTTAGACCGTGTCTCTGCCCCGGACGTGATGCCGTTCGGGCCGGCGCGCCGTAACGTTGCTGAGATGAGCTCAGACCCCGCGGCCAGCGTCGCCCTCGCCACGCTGCGCAGGGCGCGGACGCAGCAGGAGGCAACCCACCGGTGGATGCGCCGTCTCGCTCCACCGCTCTTTGTCGTGGTGGCAGTGACCGTGTTCAGCAGCGGCCGGAATCCGGGGCTTCCGGGCCGCGACGTGGCTGTCGTTCTCGCTGTGGGCGGGTTCGCGCTTGGCGCGCTGGGCGCGCTGACGGCCCGACATCGCCGTGCGGCGGTCCGCATCATCTTCGCCGTAATGCTCCTGGCCAGTTCGGCGGCGCTGGTGAGGCTGCAACCGGATGGGCCGGGCCTGGCCGGACTCTTGGCGGGTCTCGTGCTGCTCGCCCCGCGGGTGCCAGATCGCTTCCCGATCGCGTTGTCTATCGTCGGCATCACGTGCCTGGCGGCGGTTGCGGTGGCCGTCAGCCACGACTCGCCGACCTTGGCACTGCTCAGTGCCATCGCGATTGTCGGCTTCCCTGGCATGACGTTGCTCGCAAGAAGGCTCGGGCAGGCCAACGACCAAGCCGAGCGGCTCCTGATAGAGCTGGAGGGCACCCGGACGGCGCACGCACAGGCGGCTGGACTGGCCGAACGCCAGCGGCTTGCCAGGGAGATGCACGATGTCCTCGCCCATTCCTTGTCCGGGCTCATGCTCCAACTGGAAGGCGCCCGGATGCTCGCGGCCGAAGACCCCAACGATCCCCGGCTGCCTGGGATCATCGAGCGTGCCCACCACCTGGGCAAAGCGGGGCTCGAAGAGGCCCGCCGGGCGATCGGGATGCTGCGTGACGACGAACTGCCCGGGCCCGAACGCCTGGCCAGCCTGGCCGCGCAGTTCCAAGAGGTCAGTGGCGTCCCGTGCCAGTTCACGGTGTCCGGCCAGGCATACGAACTCCCGTCAGAGGCCCGGCTCGCGGTGTACCGGGTAGCGCAAGAAGCCCTGACGAACATCACCAAGCACGCCTGCCCGGAACGGGTCGAGATGCACCTCGGTTATGAGCCTCGCCGCACCCGCCTGACGGTCGAGAACTTCGCGATGAACTCCGAACCGCCGCGAGCGGCCGGCGACGGCCCCGGCTACGGCCTGACCGGGATGCGCGAGCGAGCCGAACTGCTCGGCGGCGAACTCACCACGGCGATGACACGCGGCGGCTTCCGCGTGGAGTTGCGGGTGCCGGCGTGAGCCAGCCGATGCGTGTTCTCATCGCTGACGACCAGCGAGTGGTCCGTGAAGGCCTGGCGATGGTGCTAGGCCTCCTGCCTGACGTCGAAGTCGTGGGCTCCGCCGCTGACGGTGACGAGGCCGTCGCCCTGGCCGCTGACCTGCTCCCCGACATCGTTCTCATGGACCTGCGGATGCCCCGCTGTGACGGCGTCGAGGCCACCCGCCTGCTGCGTGATCGGGTGCCTGAGACCACGGTCGTCGTACTTACCACCTACGCGGATGACCGGTCCGTGATAGACGCCCTGCGAGCCGGCGCACGCGGCTACTTGACCAAAGACGCGGGCGGGGCGGAGATCCGCGATGCCCTCAAACAAGTCCTCGATAACCACGCGGTCATCGACCCCGCCGTTCAGCACCACGTTGTCGACGCCATCGCAACGCGATCGTCGGCCCAGGCCCGGCGATCGCTCTCACCTCTTCCCGCGGGCCTCACTCCCCGGGAAGCCGAGGTACTGTCACTGATCGCCGCCGGCATGTCGAACCGCGAGATCGCCGAACACCTCGTCGTCAGCGAAGGCACCGTCAAGAGTCACATCAACCACCTGCTCGCCAAGATTGACGCACGCGACCGCGCCCAAGCGGTCACCTTCGCCTATCAGCGCGGACTTGCCCCGCCACGGGAACAGTCCGGCTGAGAGTCTCCATCGCTATAGCTCTGGAGGAGAAGAGGTCAGATCGGGCGGTGCGCTGGCCGTCGCGGGCCGGTTGCGTTGTCGTTGTGCTCATCATGGGCCGCACGGGCGCCGCTCGCATCACGGCGTCACCGCCGAGGACGTCACCCCGATCGTCGCCCCCGTCAACCGCGAGGAACGCCGTTCCCGGGCGGCACCGCGTTCTCCACGCACTTCCACCACTCCTAACCGATCGCCGCGATCCTCGCCGATGTGAACCGGGACCGCGGCTAGCTCGTTCTACAATCAACCGGCCCGGGGCGGCGAATCCCCCCTCGTCACCCCGGGCCGCTTCACGCCCGCGCGCATGGCAGGCTCATAGGCCGCCCAGCGCTGCTAGGACACCAGCACCCGGCCACGGCGGAACGTGGTGTCTGGCCCGTGCCAGACCGGGACCGCGTTTCCGCAGGTAAACTGCGCTCCCGCGATAGGACTCGAATCTATAACCTGTCGGTTTCGGAGCTACCTGCTGCCGTCGCTTGTCGTTGTCGGTCGATAGTGCAGGGCAGCGAACGCAGCCAAGAGCGCTCGGCTGCGCGAGCAGAGACCAGCCCGGAGTCGCGCTCTTAAAGCTCAGACGGTACCCTCAGTTCCGATCCAATCTGGGGTAGCTCAATCGGCAGAGCATCCGGCTGTTAACCGGAGGGTTGAGAGTTCGAGTCTCTCCCCCAGAGCTGAAAACAGTGGGGAATCCGTGGGATCGAAGATCATCTGGCGCCCCGCAGATGTCTGCTGACCAGCGGAAATGTCCTGGCGACTCACAATCTGCCCGGTTAACAGCCGGATGCTCTGCCGATTGAGCTACGCGGGATTGGCCAGCGCTAGGGGCGGCGCCTGTGGCCCACTCCCGCCCTGACGGGTTGGCCACCTGGGAACAGGCTGATGCGCCCGCCGGATCTGGGCCCGGGCAGGACGATGACCGGGACCATCATGTCGCTGCGAGCACGGCGCTAGCGAGCCCGCGCCGCGGATAGATGCCGCCCGCGGGGAGTAGGGCTCTAGCTTGCGGGGAAGTCAATCCCGCAGGTCCATTCGGCGAACGCAGGCGGAAGAGGTGGCAGATGCGGTATCGCTTGGTTTTCTTCACCGGCCTTGGCATCGGCTTCGTGCTCGGAGCGAGGGCAGGCCGGGAGCGCTACGAACAGTTGCGGAAACTGGCCCGCAAGGCGACGGACAGCCCCGCGGTACAGCAGGCGGCGGGCGCGCTCCAGGCACAGGCAGCGAACTACGCGAAGACGGCCGGGGGCAAGGTGGCCGACCGCGCGGGCGCGGCGCGGGCCAAGGTCGGCGGAGCGCTCCACGACCGTGTCCCGGGAATGCGGGTCAGGGACTCCAACGGGCATTCGGCCAACGGCGGGCCGGAGCACTATGCGCAGACGCCCGGAACGGCCGACGGCCCGCCGGGAGAATGACCGGCAGGCCACGGCACCGGCTAGAGACCTGGCCGCCACCATCGGCTACGCGCACCGCCACCACATCGGCTGAGGCGGCCCGGGCGTCGGCAGGGGCGCGCCCTCAGGCAACCTGAGACAGGCCGTAGGCAGAGGGCCTGGCCGCCGGGCCAGCCGCAGTCAGGGCCTGGACGCCGGGCCAGCCGCAGGCACGAGCCTGTCGCCGGGCCCAGGCGGGCTGCGGAGCCCGCCGTCAGCCCAGGTAGCCGCGGAGCAACTGGGCGCGGCTGGGATGGCGCAGCTTGGCCAGGGTCTTGGACTCGATCTGCCGGATCCGTTCCCGGGTGACCCCGAACTCCCGGCCTACCTCCTCCAGCGTCCGGGGATGACCGTCGGTCAGGCCGAACCGGAGCTGAATTATCTTCTGCTCCCGCCCGGAGAGGGCGTCCAGGATCTCGCTCAGCTGATCTTGGAGCATGATGAACGCCGCCGCCTCCATGGGCACCACGGCGTCGGTGTCCTCGATGAAGTCCCCAAGGTCGGAGTCTTCCTCGCCGATCGGCGCCTGCAGCGAGACCGGCTCTTGCGCGATCCGCTGGATCTCCGCGACCCGTTCGACCGGCAGCCCCATCTCGGCGGCGATCTCGTCCGGGGCTGCTTCCCGGCCCAGGGTCTGATGGAGCTGGCGCTGGACCCGGGCCATCTTGTTGATCGTTTCTACCATGTGCACCGGGATCCGGATGGTGCGCGCCTGGTCGGCGATCGCGCGGGTGATCGCCTGCCGGATCCACCAGGTGGCGTAGGTGGAGAATTTGTAGCCCTTGGTGTAGTCGAACTTCTCCACCGCGCGGATCAGGCCGAGGTTCCCCTCCTGGATCAGGTCAAGGAAGCCCAGGCCGCGGCCGATGTACCGCTTGGCGATGGACACCACCAGCCGCAGGTTGGCTTCGGTCAGCCGCTGTTTGGCGCGCAGCCCGTCGTGGCCGAGCAATGCCAGTTCGGCCCGCTCGGCGCCGCCCAGCGGGAACCCGCCGTGCAGCTTCTCCTCGGCGAACAGGCCGGCCTCGATGGCCTTGGCCAGCTCGACTTCGTCCGCGGCGGTCAGCAACGGCACCCGCCCGATCTCGCGCAGGTAGATGCGGACGAGATCGCCGGTGACCGGGCGGCGCGCCTCCTCGGGCTGCTCGGCCCCTGGCGGGGGCTCCGCGTCCTCGTGGGCGGCGTCCACCACCTCGACGCCTTCGGCCGTGAGCATCCGCACGATGCCGTCGAGTTCCTGGGCCGGCAGGTCACTGGAGTCGATGGCGACCGCGATGTCCCCGACAGCCACGGTTCCTTGTTCTCTGGCCCGTGCTATCAGGTCTGCCACGGGATCGCCGGGCGGTCGCACCGGGGAAAGTAACGTAAAAGTCACGGAACCCAGTGTGCGCCAGGGAGCCCTGGTATTGGTGGGCTTAATTTTGTCACCTGAAGACACGTAACGCTGACAGCCCGAAGTCAGATATGTGCCTCAACCCAGGTTCCTTGCCCGCGGACCGGGGCGGTCAGGCAGGTACCGGCTAGAAAGCCCCGGCCGCCTTCTCCACCAGCGCCTTGCGGCGCTGCTCCAGCGCGACCAGGTCACCGAAGGTCCGGTTGTACTCGGGCTGGGCGTCCACCGGATTCAGCCGCTGCAGCCGCGACTTGACCTCAGCGATCCTGCGGCTGATCGCGAGTTCCTCGACCCGTGCGAGTATCGCGTCCGCGTAACGCGTGTCCGGTTCCCCGTCCGCCCGCGGCACCCGGAGCGCCTCCACGGCCAGCCGGGTCACGAAGCCGCGGATCTGGTCGTCCGGGGCCGCGTCCCGGAGCCGGGCCACCCATTCCTGTACACCAGCCGCTCCCCTGGCCCCGCCACAGCTGTCGATCAGTTCCCGCACCGCGGCGTGCGGCAATGCGGTGAACGCGGCCGGGCCGAGCACGTCGAAGGCAGGCCCGCACAGCGCCGGGCGCTGCACGGCCAGCTTGAGCGCCTCGCGCTCCACCTGAATCACCGGGTCGGCGAGATCGTAAGGCACGGGCACGGGCGCGGCCGGGCCGCCGGTCTCGGCGGCCCCGCCAGCCATGGCAGGCCCGCCGTCCCTGGCAGCGCCGCTACCTCCCGCAGCGCCACTGCCGCCCGCGGTCCCGCCGGCCATGGGAGACGGTGCCCCAGGCCCGCCCCGGACCCCGCGAGGGCCCGCCGCGCCGGGGCCGCCCGCCACACCAGGGCCACCCGGTACACCGGAGCCAGGGGGGCCGGGCGGGCTGCCGGGCCGCACCGGGCCTCCCGGCCCGCCGCGCATCCGCCCCGGGCCGGTCCCCGCTGCCCCGGATGGGTTACGGCCCGGGCCGGACCCGCTCACACCCGGCCTGGGCTGGGCCCTGGCCGCATGCTCACGGACCCGGGCGAGCACGAACTCCTCGTTCAGCATGCCGAGCCACCGGTCCAGGCTGACCGCGTACCGGTCGCGGAGGCCGCGGTCCTTGATCCTGGCGATGATCCGGGCGGACGCGTCCAGGGCGGCGATCCGGCCCTCGTTGGTCTCCAGGTTGTGCTTGGCCAGTTCGCTGCGAATGGCGAACTCGAACACCGGGACGCGCCTGGCCACCAGGTCCCGCACGGCTTCCGGCCCGTGCTTGACCCGCAGGTCGCACGGATCCAGGCCGTCCGACTGCACCGCCACGAAGGTCTGCGTGACGAACCGCTCCTCCAGGTCGAAGGCCCGCAGCACGGCGCGCTGCCCGGCCGCGTCCCCGTCGAAAGTGAACACCACCTCGCCGAGGAACTGGTCGGCATCCATCAGCAGCCGCCGCAGCACCTTGACGTGCCCGTCCCCGAACGAGGTGCCGGAGGTGGCGACCGCGGTGGGCACGCCGGACAGGTGACAGGCCATCACGTCGGTGTAGCCCTCGACGATCACCGCCTGCCGCCGGTGGGCGATCTCCCGTTTGGCGAGGTCGGCCCCGTAGAGCACGGAACTCTTCTTGAACAGCGGCGTCTCCGGCGTGTTCAGGTACTTGGGCCCGTTGTCATCGGGGTCCAGTTTCCGCGCGCCGAACGCGATCACATCGCCGGTCAGGTCCCTGATCGGCCACACCAGACGGCCACGGAACCGGTCCACCGGACCTTGCCGGCCCTGGCTGGCCAGCCCGGAAAGCAGCAGCTCGGAGTCGGTGAACCCGCGGCCCCGCAGATGGCGGGTGAGCGCCTCCCACCCGGGAGGCGCATAGCCGCAGCCGAACCGTTCCGCGTCTGCCACTTCAAACCCACGCTCGGACAGAAATTCCCGCGCGGGGGCAGCCACCGGTGCGCGGAGCCGTTCGGCATAAAACTCCGCTGCAGCCTGGTGTGCGGCGAGCAGCCGCCGCCGCCGGCTCTGCTCGTGGCCGGGGACGTGACCGCCCTGCTCGTAGGTGAGCTCGATGCCCGCCCGGGCGGCGAGCCGCTCCACCGCTTCGGGGAAGGAGAGGTTGTCGACCTTCTCCACGAACCCGATGACGTCACCGCCCTGCGCGCAGGAGAAGCAGTACCACAGCCCACGAGCCGGGGTCACGTTGAACGAAGGGGTCTTCTCGTCGTGGAACGGGCAGAGGCCCTTGAGTGACCCGCCCCCGGCGTTGCGGAGCTGAAGGTACTCGCCGATGACCTCGGCGATGGGCGACTGCTCGCGGACCAGCGCGATGTCCTCGTCGCGGATCCGTCCTGCCACTCGCACCCCTCGTTCCAGCACTCCCCGTCGCGGCGAGTCTAGCCCTCGGTGCCCACACTTTGCGGTTTGTCGGGCGCACCGCGCGCGGCCCGCCAGGGGAACGCCTGTTATCGTCGCCGCGTGCGCTGCCTGCTCGTGCTCTGGGACATCGACTTCACCCTGGTCGACGCTGGTGGAGTCGGCACCCGCCTGTACCGGATGGTGTTCCGCGACATGTTCGGCGCCGAACTGCCCAGCGCGGCGATGATGGCCGGGCGCACCGACCGTGCCATCGTGCTCGACACCCTGGCCCGGGCGGGGATCTCCGAGCCGCGCCAGCACCTGGACCAGTTCCTGGCCAGGCTGGCCGCGCTGGCGCCGGCCGGCCGCGAGCTTACCGAGCAGCACAGCCGGGCGCTGCCCGGTGCCGCGGCGGCCCTGGACGCGCTGGCTGCCTTCGCTCCCGGCCGGGACGGCGCCTGTCCCGATGGTGCCGGGGACCCGGCCCGGCAGGTGTGCGTGGTGCAGTCGGTGCTGACCGGGAACGTCCGGCCCATGGCCGCGATGAAGCTCAGCGCGCTCGGGCTGGACGGTCACCTCGACCTGGAAGCCGGTGCCTACGGCGAGTCACACGAGGTCCGGGCCGAGCTGGTGCACCTGGCCAGGGACAACGCCGCCCGCAGGTACGGCAAGGACTTCTCCGGTCCGGCCACGGTGCTGGTCGGTGACACGCCGCTGGACGTGGCCGCCGCGCTGGAGACCGGCGCCCGGGCCGTGGCGGTGGCCACCGGCGGCACCACCGCCGACAGGCTTGCCGAGTCCGGGGCCCACGCCGTGCTCCCCGACCTCACCGACACCCCCGCCGTCCTCGCCGCAATCCTCGCCGGGCCATAGCCGCAGCCGGGGTCAGAGGGCGGTGAGGGGGACCGAGGGGTCGGCTAGGCGGGACGGGTCGATGGGGCGGCGGGCGCGGATCAGGGCCTGGATGTCGTCGCTCACATCCCAGACGTTGACGTTCATCCCGGCAACCACGGCACCGCCGGACAGCCAGAACGCGATGAACTCACGGGCCTCGCGGTCGCCCCGGTAAATGATCTGGTCGTAGGAGCCCGGCTCGGGGAGCCCGGCCGTTTCCATGCCCAGGTCGTACTGGTCGCTGAAGAAGTACGGCACCGCGTCGTAGCTGACCCCCTGGCCCAGCATGGACCTGGCCGCCGCGGGGCCGCCGTTCAGCGCGTTGGCCCAGTGCTCCACTCTGATGTGCTTCCCGTAAAAGGGATGGAAGGCGTTGGCCACGTCACCGGCCGCGAACACCTCGTGCGCCGAGGTGCGCAGCCCGGCGTCGGCGATCACCCCGTTGGCGACGTCCAGCCCGGCGTCGGCGGCCAGCCGGGTCACGGGCACCGCCCCGATCCCGACGACCACCAAATCCGCGTCAAGTGCCACTCCCGAGGAACAGCTAACCCCGGCGACCTTGCCGCCCGAGCCGCGCAGTTCGGTCACCGACTCCCCGAACCGGAACACCACGCCATGCTCGCGGTGCAGGTCGGCGAACATCCCGCCGAGTTCGGGGCCCACGTGCCGGTGCAGCGCGCCCGCCTCCGGCTCGACCACCGTCACCTCGCAGCCGAACTCCCTGGCCGCGGCGGCCACCTCCAGCCCGATCCAGCCCGCGCCGACGATCACCACCCGGCCGCCGCCACGCACCGCCTCGGCGAGGCGCTCACTGTCGCCGACCCGGCGCAGGTACACCACCCCTTCCAGGTCGGCGCCCGGAGCGCTGAGACGGCGCGGGACCGCGCCGGTGGCCAGCAGCAGCCGGTCGTAGCCCACGGTCCCGCCACCGGCGAGCACCACCTGCCGCGCGCCCAGGTCCAGCGCGGTCACGGTCACGCCCAGCCGCAGGTCCACGGCGTTGTCGGCGTACCAGCCTTCCTCGTGGACGTAGATGGACGACTTCTCGTCCTTGCCGAGCAGGTAGCCCTTGGACAGCGGCGGCCGTTCATAGGGCCGCTCCTGCTCCTCCCCCAGCAGCACGATGCTCCCGCCGAACCCCTCCTCCCGGAGAGTCTCCGCGGCCTTGGCACCGGCCATGCTGGCACCGACGATCACGTACGCAGGTTCAGCGGGCATCGGGTCCTCTTTCCTCACGGCCGCCGCTGATACTCCGGCTGACCGGTTTCGCGGCGCCGGCACAGGCGATCATGCCAGGCGATGGCAGAAGTATCGGTGAGCGACGCGATTTGGTCCACCACCACCCGCAGCCGTGCCTGGTCCGAGTCCGCCGCGAGATAGCCGGGCCGCAGCAGCGGGTCCAGGGTGCCCGGCGCCCCGGCCCGCACGGCGGCCGCCAGTTCGGCGATCAGCTCCCGCTCGGCGGCCTGGCGGGCGGCGACCCCCTTGCGGCTCATCACGAAATGCGCGGTCACCGCCTTCAGCAGGGCGCACTCCAGCCGCTGCCGCCTGGGCACCACCAGGTCGGCGGCGTACCGGGTGAGCGGGAACCGGCCCTCGGCGGCCTTCAGCGTCGCCTCCTGCGCACTCCCGCAGAACCGGCCGATCAGCTCGCTGGTCAGGTGCTTCAGCGCGGCCAGGGCGGCGGGCCCGCCGTCGAAGGACTTCGGCCAGAACGGCAGCCCGAGCAGCCCGTCGAAAACCTCTTCCAGCTCAGCCCCGGTCGTGTCCGGGGGGCTGTACCTGGCGGCCAGTTCGGTGACCGCCGCCCGCTCGGCCGCCCCGCGCAGCCCGCGCAGCGTGATATGGCCTGCCTGCAGCCCGTCTTCCAGGTCGTGCACGGAGTACGCGACGTCGTCCGCCCAGTCCATCACCTGGGCTTCCAGGCATAGTTTCCCGTCCGGCGCCTGCTGTTTTATCCAGCGATACGCAGCGGCGTCGTCGGCGTAGTACCCGAACTTGGCGGGTGGGCCCGTGGCGGCCTGGTGCACGGGTGCGCCCCAGGGGTACTTGACGCACCCGTCGAGGGTCGCCCGGGTCAGGTTGAGGCCGGCCCCGGCGACCTTCGCCTCCAGCCGGGTGAGCAGCCGCAGGCTCTGCGCGTTGCCCTCGAACCCGCCGCAGCCCGCGGCAACTCCGGCCAGGGCCACCTCGCCGTTGTGCCCGAACGGCGGGTGCCCCAGGTCGTGGGCCAGGCAGGCCGCGTCCACCAGGTCCGGGTCACACCCGAGTTCGGCGCCGAACTCCCGGCCGATCTGCGCGCACTCCAGCGAGTGCGTCAGCCTGGTCCGCGGGAAGTCACCCACGCCGACCCCGACCACCTGCGTCTTGGCGGCGAGCCTGCGCAGCGCGGAGGAGTGCAGCACCCGGGCCCGGTCGCGGACGAAGGGCCCGCGGCGGTGTTCCGCCGGCGGGTCCTTGTCCGGCTCGGCCGCCCAGCGCGCGATGGCGTGGGCGTCGTAACCCGTGGTGCCCGGGCTCACCGCGTGTCGCTGCCCCCAGCGGTCTCCAGGAGCGCCGCCCGGCCGGCTTCCAGCCGCGCGACCGGCACCCTGAAGGGCGAGCAGGACACGTAGTTGAGGCCGACCTCGTGGAAGAAGTGGACGGACTCCGGGTCACCGCCGTGCTCGCCGCACACCCCGAGTTCCAGGTCCGGGCGGGCCGCCCGGCCTTCCTCGGATGCGATGCGAATCATGCGGCCGACGCCCTCGGTGTCGATGGTCTCGAACGGGGACACCCCGAAGATGCCCAGCTCGATATAGCGGCTGAAGAACGCGCCCTCCACGTCGTCACGGGAGAAGCCCCAGCCCATCTGGGTGAGGTCGTTGGTGCCGAAGGAGAAGAACTCGGCGCTGCGCGCGATCTCGCCGGCGATCATCGTGGCCCGGGGCACCTCGATCATGGTGCCGATCAGGGTGTGCACCGAGACGCCGGTCTCCTTCGCGACCGACTCCAGCACCTTGGCGGCCTCCTCGCGGGTGATCTCCATCTCCTGCACCGAGGCGGTCAGCGGGATCATGATCTCCGGTCGCGGGTCCGCGCCCGCCTTCTTCAGTTCCGCGGCGGCTTGGGCGATGGCCCGTTCCTGCATGGCGAACAGCCCGGGGATGACCAGGCCGAGCCGGACCCCGCGCAGCCCCAGCATCGGGTTCTGCTCGTGCAGGCGGCGCACGGCCTCCAGCAGCTTGCGGTCCTTCTCGGTGGCCTCGTCCCCGGCCAGGGCGACCTTCACCGAGATCTCGGTGAGGTCGGGCAGGAACTCGTGCAGCGGCGGGTCGATCAGCCGGATGGTGACCGGCAGCCCGTCCATGGCCTTGAGGATGTCCACGAAGTCGCCGCGCTGCAGCGGCTCCAGCGCGTCCAGCGCGGCCTGCCTGCCCTCGGCGTCGTCGGCCAGGATCAGCCGCTCCACCAGCTGGCGGCGCTCGCCGAGGAACATGTGCTCGGTGCGGACCAGGCCCACCCCGCCGGCGCCGAACCGGCGGGCCCTGGCGCAGTCCTCGCCGGTGTCGGCGTTCGCGTACACGCCGAGCCGCCTGCTGGCGTCGGCGTGGTCCATGACCCGGGCCACGGCCGCGACCAGCTCGTCGGCCTCCGCGTCGAGGCTGCCCTCGAAGAACTCGACCACCGGGGAGGCCATGACGGGCACCTCGCCGGCGTACACGGTACCGCTGGAGCCGTCGATGGAGATCACGTCGCCCTCGCGGACCGTGACCCCGCCCGGCGCGGTGAACTGGCGGGACGCCAGGTTCATCTCCAGCTCGTCCGCCCCGCACACGCAGGTCTTGCCCATCCCCCTGGCGACGACCGCGGCGTGGCTGGTCTTGCCGCCCCGGCTGGTGAGGATGCCCCGGGCGGCGATCATGCCGTGCAGGTCGTCCGGGTTGGTCTCGCGGCGGACCAGGATGACGTCCTCGCCGGCTTCGGCCTGCTCGACGGCGCGGGCCGAGTCGAACACGGCCTTGCCGACGGCGGCGCCGGGGGACGCGCTGACCCCGGTGGTGATCTTCTTGGGGTTACCGCCGAGGTCGAACCGGGGGAACATGAGCTGCGCGAGCTGGTCCCCGGTGACCCGGATGACCGCCTCGTCCATGTCGATCAGGCCCTGGTCCACGAACTGGGTCGCGATCCGGAACGCGGCCGCGGCGGTGCGCTTGCCGACCCGGGTCTGCAGCATCCACAGCTTGCCCCGCTCGATGGTGAACTCGATGTCGCACAGGTCCCTGTAGTGGTTCTCCAGCGTCCCCATGATCTCCAGGAGCTGCCGGTAGGACGCGGCGTCGATCTTCTCCAGGTCCTGCAGCGGGACGGTGTTCCTGATCCCGGCCACGACGTCCTCGCCCTGGGCGTTCTGCAGGTAGTCGCCGTAGATGCCCTGCTGGCCGGTGCCCGGGTCGCGGGTGAACGCGACCCCGGTGCCCGAGTCGGCGCCGAGGTTGCCGAACACCATCGCCACCACGTTGACCGCGGTGCCCAGGTCGGCGGGGATCCGCTCCTGCCGCCGGTAGAGCACGGCGCGGCCGGAGTTCCACGAGTTGAACACGGCATCGATGGCCAGGTTCATCTGCTCGTGCGGCTGCTGCGGGAACTCGCGCCCGGTGTGCTCGCGGACGATCTCCTTGAAACGTTCAGTGAGCTGGTTCAGGTCCCCGGCGTCCAGGTCGAGGTCGTTGCTGGTGCCCTTGGCCTGCTTGGCCTCGTCGATCGCGTCCTCGAACGCGTCCCCGTCGATGCCGAGCACGGTCTTGCCGAACATCTGGACCAGCCGCCGGTAGGCGTCCCAGGCGAACCGCTCGTTCCCGGACTGCTTGGCCAGCCCGTGCACGGACTCGTCGGTGATGCCGATGTTCAGGACGGTGTCCATCATTCCCGGCATGGAGAACTTGGCCCCGGACCGGACGCTGACCAGCAGCGGGTCGGCCGGGTCGCCGAGTTCCCGGCCCATGGCCTGCTCCATCCGCCGCAGGTGGTCGCCGACCTCCGCGGCAAGGCCCTCGGGGACGCCGCCGTGCGCCAGGAAGTAACGGCACGCCTCGGTGGTGATCGTGAAGCCGGGCGGCACGGGCAGGCCGATGTTGGTCATCTCGGCAAGGTTGGCGCCCTTGCCGCCCAGCAGGTCCTTCAGGTCCTTGTTGCCTTCGCTGAATGCGTAGACGAGCTTCGCCACTGCACGCTCTCCTTGTGCCCGCGCCGCCGCCCGCCGCGTTAAGAGGGAGTAGCTACCGGGGCGGCCATCTGCATACGGCCTCACGGCCCTGTTGTCAGGACTCTACCGAGAGTTGCGCACTTCATGCGCGCCGCCCGGGCGGAGGCAGCGAACGGCCGGCACCGGCGTCTCTGGAATGTGCCCGAAACCGAAGGTGCCTTCATCCGACCCAAGGAGAGCCCCATGGATCGTCGTGTGCTGGGTGCGGCCGCCCCGGCCCGCAGGTTCGCCGCGCTGGCCGCGCTCGTGGCGGCCGGCCTGACCCTGCCGGTCAGCCAGCCCCGTCCCGCTCCGGCCCGGTTCCGCTCCCTTCCGGCCTGGTCCCGCTCCGTTCCACGGCCGGGTCCCGCCGCGCTCCGGCCGGCCAGGCCCCCTGCCGCGGGGATGGTGATCAGGCTGGCCGGGCCGCCGGGGCGGGACCCGGCCCGGCCGGCGTCCCGGATGTACCCGCTCACGATCAAGGGCTTCAGCCTGGCGGGCGCGCCCGACACCGGCGACCTGGTGCAGTTGTTCAACGTGGACGACACCACGCTGATCAGCGGGCAGGCCGGGGCGGGCGTCTTCCACGACGGCGTGGTCAAGTACAGCGTCCCGGCCGGGCACTACTTCGCGGTCGCCGAGTTCGGCGGTTCTGCCCATACGCCCGGATCACATTTCGTGATCCTGCCGCAGTTCAGCGTCACCGGGAACCGGACGGTGACGGTCCGGGGCCGCGCGGCGGACAGCAAGGTCACGATGGTGACGCCGCGGCCCGCGACGGCCCTGGACACCGGCGCCTGGGTGCTGCGCACCGGCAGGTCGGGGCCGCCGATCGTGCTGGAGCTGTACTTCCCCGGTACCCCGGTATGGCTCAGCCCGGCCGGTACCCGGCCGACGGTGGGCACCCTGCGGGTGGCGGTGAACCAGCATCTGGAATCGCCGCCGGGCCGGACCGTGCCTTACGAGTACACCCTGAGCTACACCGACCCGCCGGGGATCATCCCGGCGCAGCGCTACCTGGTCCGCGCCGCGGACCTGGCCACCGTGCACGAGCGGTTCTACCAGGCCGCCCCGGCGGCCGGCGGGTTCGCGTTCAACGGCAGCTTCCCGGCCACCAACCCGAACGGCAACCGGGCGTGGTTCGGGTTCATCGAGCCGACCGGGCCGTCACTGCGATTCCCCGGAAAGCTGACCGAGTACGCCGGCGGCACGGGCACCGCCCGGATGGAATGGTTCGGGCAGTACGAGCCCGGCAGCGCGCCGTGGCAGCAGGGTGACCTGCGGCTGCTCCGCCCGGGTGAGCGGCTGACCGAGAACTGGAGCGCCTACCCGCTGCACCCCACGGCGAACGTGCTGCTGGAAACGGAGCCCAACATGTTCAACACGACCGATCCCTCGGCGGTCCGGGCCGGGAACACGCTGCGGCTGGAGGTCGACCCGTTCGGGGACAACCAGGCCGGGCACGAGATCGGCGGGCTGCTCGGCGGCGGAGTGACCGGGACCTACCGGATCGAGCAGGACGGCACGAAGATCGCGGGCGGCAACGCGGTGACCCAGACCAGCCCGTACGGGGAGTTCTACACCACGGCCACGCTGGCCCAGAAACCCGCGACGATCCGCTTCTCGCTGGACCTGACCAGGGCTAGCAAGCTCTTCCCGCTGTCCACCGCGACCAAGACGGTCTGGACGTGGGCCAGCGTGCCGGAGAAGACGGCGACGCTGCCGCCTGGCTGGTCATGCGCGCCGCTGACCCGGGGCCGGGACTGTGCCATCGAGCCGATGATGACGCTGAGGTACGGCGTGGCGGGCCTGGGACTGGGCGGCGCGGCGCCGGCCGGGCGCCAGGTGGTGCACGTCCTGGCGGGGCACCTGCAAGCGGTCAAGGCCACCGCAGTCACCAGGGCGTCGGTGTCGGTGTCCTTCGACGGCGGCAAGACCTGGCACCCGGCGCGGGTCAGCGGCCACGGCGGCAGCTACGCCGCGGTGTTCACCGCCCCGCCGGGCGCCATGGTCACGCTGCGGGCCAGCGCCGCGGACGCGGCCGGCGGTACCGTCACGGAGACGATCACCAGCGCATACCGGACCGGCCGATGATTTCTCCAGGTGAAGCAGCGGAACGCGGCGGCGCGCGTCTTAAGGACATGAACCCAGAGCCGCACGGAACGGCCGCCGTGGACACCGCCGGTGCCCCCGCGGCCGCCTGGCCTCCAGTCAGCACTGCTGCCGCCGGGCCTGAGCGTCGGCACCGCCGAGGGAGCCGTGACCGCGCTGTACGAGGCGCACGCCCTCGGGATGATCCGGCTGGCGCACATCATGCTCGGTGACCGGCAGAGCGCCGAGGACGTCGTGCAGGAAGCGTTCTGCGGGCTGTACCGGCGGTGGTCCCACCTGTCCGACCAGGGGAGCGCGGTGCACTACGTGCGGTCCGCCGTGCTCAACCACTGCCGCTCGGTGCTGCGCCGCAGGACCACGTCGCAGGCACCGCGCGAGATGACCAGCCACCCCGGTGCGGAGCGTTCCGCGGAATCCGCGGTGCTCACCAGGGAGGAAAGGGACGAGATCATGCGGGCGGTGCGGCGGCTCCCGCCACGCCAGCGCGAGGCGCTGGTACTGCGGTTCTATCTCGACCTGTCCGCCGAGGAGACCGCCACCACCATGGGGATCAGCCCCAGCAGCGTCAGATCGGCCACGCACCGGGCGCTCGCGTCCCTGGGCCGCATGCTTCAGGAGCAGTCATGAACACGATGGAAGACAAGGTGCGGCTGGCGCTGCGGGAGACCGGCGAGGAGATCAGCCCGCACAGCGTCCCGCCGCTGCGACTGCGGGGCACCCGGCGCGCCCGCCTGCCCCGTGTCCCGGGCCGGTGGGGCACCTGGCTCACCCCGCTGGCCGCCGCGGCGGCGGTCGCCGCCGTGGTGGCCGGCTCGCTGGCCATCTCCGCCACGTTCCACGGCCACGCCCGGAGCACCGGCCAGGCCGCGGCGGCGCGGTGGAACGGCTCCCCCGTCGGCCCCCGGTCGGCGCTCCGCGAGGTGCCGCCGTACTTCGTGGCGCTGCCGCCGCAGGCCCTGATCTATGCCCGGACCGCGCTGGTGCGGTCGACCGTCACCGGGCGCGTCCTCGCGACGGTCAGCCCGCCGCGGCCCTACAAGGTCTTCACCTGGGTGAGCGGCACCGCGGACGACCGCACGTTCGTGCTCGCCGCCCAGCGCTGGTGGAACATCGCCTCCGGTCAGGCCGGGACGGCCGCCCAGGAGCGGGACAACAACGCGCCGACGGTCTTCTTCAAGCTGGCCTTCGACCCGGCCACCGGCACGGCCACGCTCACCAGGCTGACCGTCCCGGAGACGATCCGCGCAACGAACCTCGGCGGGGTGGGGGTCTCCCCCGACGGCACCAGGCTCGCCCTGGACTTCCGCAACTCCATCCAGATCGTCACGCTGGCCACCGGCGCCGTGCGCACCTGGACCTGGCCAGGCTCCGGGTGGATCGGCAACTGGAAGCCCATGGGCCAGATCTTCTCCTGGTCCGCGGACGGCCGCTACCTGGAGTTCCAGCAGTGGGGCGGCCACCCGCGAGACCATGCACATCCGCATCCTGGACACCACCGCCCCCGGCACCTCGCTCACGGCGGCCAGGGTCATCGTGGCGTACCCATACCGGTCCGGGGCCGGCACCCTCGCGACCGGCAATTCGTTCCTCACCCCGGACGGCACCAGGATCGTCACCGCGACCAGCTTCTACCCGCGGCAGAGCACCGCGGCCCGGCGGCTACGTCCAGATCGCCGGGTACTCCGCCCGCACCGGCAAGCCCGCTCTTCCACGAGGACCGGTTCAGCCCGTCCGTCGGCTGGCAGGAGGTCCTCTGGGCCAGCCCGGACGGCAGTGCCCTGGTCATCAGTGATCCCCGGGGCGCAAAGGACCAGTACGGCGGCCGGTCCAACATCCTCGGCGTCCTTGCCGGGAACAAGTTCACGCCGATCCCGCACGGCGCCGACAACGGCCTCTTCCTCGCCTGGTAGCAGCCGAGCAGGACTGAAGATCACCGGCGAGCGCGCATCGAGTGGCTGGCTCAACGCCTGCCGCTCGATCCCCGCCCGCACGGTATGGGCTGGCGCGGTGCGCCACACTGATCATGTGAGTACGCACGTGATCGGCCTCCTGCACCCCGGAGAGATGGGCGCCGCCATCGGGCGGTGCCTGACCAAGACCGGCCACACGGTGCTGTGGGCGTCCGAGGGCCGCAGTCCCGCCACCCAGGCCCGCGCCAAGGAAGCAGGGCTCAGCGACGCGGGCACGATCGCCGCCGTCGCCGGGCAGGCCGGGATCATCGTTTCGGTGTGCCCGCCGCACGCGGCGGCGGACACCGCCTGGGCGGTGCACGGGTTCCGCGGGCTGTACGTGGACGCCAACGCGATCTCGCCGGGCACGGCGCGCGAGGTCGCGCAGATGATCACCGATACCGGCGGCCGCTACGTGGACGGCGGCATCATCGGCCTGCCCCCTGCCGCACCGGGCAGCACGAGGCTGTACCTGTCCGGCCCCGACGCCCCCACGATCCAGGCCCTCTTCGAGGGCACCGACCTGGACGCGCGCATCGCCGGCCAGGCCCTGACGGCCGCGTCAGCGGTGAAGATGTCCTATGCCGCCTGGACGAAGGGCACCGCAGCCCTGATCCTCGCGATAAGAGAGCTAGCGAGAGAAGAGGGCGTCGAGGACACCCTGCTCGCCGAATGGGCACTCTCCCAGCCCAAGCTCGAAGAACGGTCCCAGGGCTCGGCGAGAGCAGCCACGGCCAAGGGCTGGCGCTGGGTAGCCGAGATGGAGGAGATCGCCGCCACCATGGCCGCGGCCGGCCTCCCGGACGGCTTCCACCAAGCGGCAGCAGAGATCTTCCGCCGCTACCCACGTTCCGCCTCGACGCACAGCACCCCGATCGAGCGCTAAACCCCCAAAGCGCTGCCCCGGGCATCCCGAACGGCTGAAGGGGACGGTGCGGGTACGGGCGGCAGGCGTTTTGAGCCGGCCGCCCGCTGCCCGCGACGTCCCCGACCGGCCCCGCCGGGCCGGCCCCGGAGCCAGGGCTCCTGCGAACGAGTCAGGCCCCGGACAATCGTTCGGAAAGATAATTGTCCAGACCGTCGATGGCGACCCGGTCCTGCCGCATCGAGTCGCGCTCGCGGACCGTCACCGCCTGGTCGTTCAGCGAGTCGAAGTCGACCGTCACGCAGTACGGGGTGCCGATCTCGTCCTGGCGGCGGTAGCGGCGGCCGATCGCGCCGGCGTCGTCGAAGTCCACGTTCCACCGCTGGCGCAGCGCGGCGGCCACGTCGCGGGCCTTCGGGGACAGGTCGGCGTTGCGCGACAGCGGCAGCACGGCGGCCTTGACCGGGGCGAGGCGGTGGTCGAGCTTCAGCACGGTGCGCTTCTCCAGCTTGCCGCTGGCGTCGGGCGCCTCGTCCTCGGCGTAGGCGTCCATGAGGAACACCAGCATGGACCGGTCCACCCCGGCCGCGGGCTCGATCACGTACGGGATGTAGCGCTCGCCGGATTCCGCGTCGAGGTAGGACATGTCCTGGCCGGAGGCGCGGCCGTGGGTGGACAGGTCGAAGTCGGTGCGGTTGGCGATGCCCTCAAGCTCGCCCCACTCGCTGCCGGGGAACCCGTACCGGTACTCGATGTCCACGGTGCGCTTGGAGTAGAACGAGCGCTTCTCCGCCGGGTGCTCGTACAGGCGCAGGTTCTCCTCCTGCACGCCCAGGCCGGTGTACCAGGCATGCCGGGTGGCGATCCAGTGGTCGTGCCATTCCTCGTCGCTGCCGGGCTTGACGAAGAACTCCATCTCCATCTGCTCGAACTCGCGGGTGCGGAAGATGAAGTTGCCCGGGGTGATCTCGTTGCGGAACGACTTGCCGATCTGCCCGATCCCGAACGGGATCTTCTTCCGTGAGGTCTGCAGCACGTTGCGGAAGTTGATGAAGATCCCCTGCGCGGTCTCCGGCCGCAGGTACGCCAGGCCCGCTTCGTCCTCGGTGGCGCCGAGGTAGGTGCGCAGCAGCCCGTTGAACATGCGCGGCTCGGTGAACGCGCCCCTGGTGCCGCAGTTCGGGCAGGCGACCAGGGCCAGGCCCTCGGCCGGGGCGTGCCCGTGCTTCTCCTCGTAGGACTCGATGAGGTGGTCGGCGCGGAACCGCTTGTGGCAGGACTGGCACTCGGTCAGCGGGTCGACGAACTCGGTGACGTGGCCGCTGGCCTCCCAGACCTCACGGGCGAGGATCACGCTGGAGTCGAGCCCGACGATGTCGCCGCGGCCCTGGACCATCGCCTTCCACCACTGCCGCTTGATGTTGTTCTTCATCTCCACGCCGAGCGGGCCGTAGTCCCAGGACGCGCGCAGCCCGCCGTAGATCTCACTGGACGGGTAGACGAAACCGCGCCGCCTGCTGAGGCTGACGATCGTGTCGATGCGGTCGGAACTGCGTGCCATGGCGATAACTCCATCCGGCTGGCCGTCGGCGGGCATAAAGGGTCCCGGTGAAGGGTGGGTGCCCGTCAGCTTAGCGGGGACGGGGGGCTGAATAGCGCACTGTCATTCGCGGCCGGCGCCGCGACACGGCCGTGACTCAGGGGGCCGGTGCCCAGACGAGGCGGACCTTGGGCGTAATTTACGCAAACAGTCTGGTGTGCCGGTAATGTCCGCAAGCACGACGAGGAGGCCATGATGAGGCTGCGTGCCGTAACGGTCATGGCAGCGGTCGCTGCCCTGCTGGCCATCGCCGCTCCCCCCGCACTGGCCAGCCGGGCAGCCGGGCCGGCGCAGGCGCAGCTGTCCGCGCAGATCCGCTACACCACCGGCGGGGTCCCGCACATACTCGCCCGCAGCTGGCCCGGCCTCGGGTTCGGCTACGGGTACGCCTTCGCCCAGGACAACCTGTGCACGATGGCGAACGACTACGTGACGGTCGAGGCGCAGCGGTCCCGGTACTTCGGGCCCACCGGCGTGGACATCGAGCGCGGCAACGGGGCCGTGGTCAGCAACCTGGACTCCGACCTGTTCTACCAGCAGATCATCGACTCCGGCGTGGTGCAGCACCTCGCGCAGGCGCTCTCGCCCACGGAGCAACTGGTGGAGGCCGGCTACGTCAAGGGGTACAACGCCTACCTCGCGCACGTCGGCGGCGCGGCCGGCGTGCCCGACCCGACCTGCCGCGGCCAGGCCTGGGTGAAGCCGATCACCCTGGGCGACAGTTACCTGCGCTTCTACCAGCTCATGCTGCTGTCCAGCAGCGGCGACGCGATCCAGGGCATCAGCGAGGCCGCGCCGCCGAAGCCGGGAACCGCCACCGCGCAGCCCAGCGCCGCCGCCACCGCCCGGACCGGGCGCGCGCTCGCCGCGGCACTGCGGGCCCAGCGCGGCAGCATGGGCAGCAACGCGGTCGCGATCGGCTCCGCGGGCACCAGGGACCACCGCGGCCTGCTGCTCGGCAACCCGCACTTCCCGTGGCTCGGCACCGAGCGGTTCTTCCAGTCGCAGCTCACCATCCCCGGCAAGATCAACGTCACCGGGGCGTCGCTGTTCGGCGTGCCGCTGATCCTCATCGGCCACAACGCGTCGGTGGCGTGGAGCCACACCGTGTCCACCGCGTTCCGGTTCACCCCGTTCCAGCTCACCCTGGTGCCCGGCCACCCGACGGAGTACCTGCAGAACGGCAAGCCCGTGGCGATGACCCCGCGGAAGGTCACGATCATGGCCAAGCAGCCGGACGGCAGCCTGGCTGCGGTGCACCACACGTTCTGGTGGACCCGCTACGGCCCGATGTTCAACAACCTCGCCGGCATCTCGCTGCCCTGGGGCACCTCGCAGGGGTTCGCCTTCGCCGACGTCAACGCGGGCAACCTGGCCCGGGCCGTCAACACCTGGTTCGGCATCGACCGGGCGGCCACCACCCAGCAGGTGCTGTCGATCCTGCAGAAGTACCAGGGCATTCCCTGGGTGAACACGATCGTGAGCGACCGGGAAGGCGTGGCCCTGTACGCGGACATCGGCGCCATCCCGAACGTGACCGACGCCAAGGCGAACGCCTGCGACACGCCGCTGGGCAAGCTCACGTTCGCCGAGCTGGGGCTGCCGATCCTGGACGGCTCCAGGACCGCCTGCGACTGGGGCAACGACCCCAGCGCCGCCGCGCCGGGCATCTTCGGGCCGAACCACGAGCCGTTCCTGCTGCGCAACGACTACGTCACGAACTCCAACGACAGCTTCTGGCTGGCCAACCCGCACCAGCCGCTGACCGGTTTCGCCCGGATCATCGGCACCGAGAACTCCGCGCGGACGCTGCGGACCAGGATCGGCCTGCTCGAGGTGCAGGCGCGGATCGATGGCACCGACGGGCAGGGGGCGCCCGGGTTCACCCTGGCGGCCATGAAGCGCCTGGACCTGTCCGACATCGACTACGCGGCACAGCTCACACTGCCGGCCCTGGTGCAGCTGTGCAACAAGTTCCAGGCAGCGGGCGGCACCGCGCCGACCTCCACCGGCACCCCGGTGCGACTGGGCGACGCCTGCGCCACCCTGGCGCACTGGAACGGGCGGTGGGACGCCGACCAGCGCGGCGCGGTCCTGTTCGGCGAGTTCTGGAACTTCGCCAGCGGCGCGTCCCCGTCGCCGTTCTCGCACCGGTTCGAGCTGGCCCACCCCGTCACCACGCCGTTCGGGCTGAACACGGCCAACGCGACCGTACACGACGCGCTGGGCGACGCCATCGCGGCGCTGCGCAACGCAAGCGTGCCGGTCAACACCACGCTCGGCGCGGTGCAGTTCGTCAGCTACCACGGCAGCCACATCACGATCCCGGGCGGCCCCGGCGACCCGGACGGCATCTACAACGCCATCTACGAGAACACCGAGCCCGGGGACTCGCTCACCTCGCCGGACACCGGCTCGTCGTTCATCCAGGTGGTGACCTGGCCCAAGCACGGCAATTGCCCGGTCGGGTCCACCATCCTGACCTACTCCGAGTCGTCCAACCCGGCGTCGCCGCACTTCGCCGACCAGACGAAGCTGTTCAGCAAGAAGCAGTTCCTGCCGGACCGGTTCTGCCCCTCGCAGATCGCTGCCGACCCGAACCTCCAGACCGTCACGGTCACCGGCCGCTGAGAATCAGCGGGCAGGCAGGTCACTCCGTGGCGGGTGAAAGCGCGCTTGGCCCGTATATTTGACGGGAATTGCCAGCGCCCGCGACGCCGGGCGGCAGGCGGGAGGATGACCAGATGACAGGCCGAACGGGCAGGCCGCAGCGGGGGAAGGCGCGGCCGCTGCCCCGGGGTACCTCGCTCTACACCCCCGGAGCGAGCGACACCCGGCGCACGCTGGAGCAGTCCAGCGCGCGGTCGCTGGTGCTGCTGCACCAGCTGCCGGTCTGGGTGGTGCCGCTGCTGCTGACCGCGCTGCTCATCACCGGGCTGGCGGTGCCCGGCTGGATCGGGGCCGTGGCCCTCGTCCTGGTGGCGGCCTTCCTCGGCTGGCTCGCCGCGGTGTCGTGGCCCCGGCTGGCCCCCGGCTCGCGGCTACTGCGCGTGGCCGCGGTCGTCGGCGTGCTCGTGATCGCGGGGATCCAGGCCGTCCGGTAGCACGGACCCGGGGTTCGGCACGGCGCCGCCGTACCTGCGGTCCCGGCTGGCGTAGATCTCGCAGGCCCGCCACAGATGGCGCCGGTCGAAATCGGGGAACAGCGTGTCGAGGAACACCAGTTCCGCGTAGGCCGACTGCCAGATCAGGAAGTTGGACAGCCGCTGTTCGCCGGAGGACCGGACGAACAGGTCGACGTCGGGAATGCCGGGCTCGTCCAGGTACCGGGCGAACATCTTCTCGTCGATGCGGCCGGGGCGGATCCGGCCGGCCACGGCGTCGGCGGCGAGCCTGGCGGCGGCATCGGCGATCTCCGACCGGCCACCGTAGTTCACGCAGAACTGCAAGGTCAGCACCGAGTTGCCCGCGGTCATCCGTTCCGCGTCCTCTAGCTCGGAGATGACGCTGCGCCACAGCCGCGGGCGCCGCCCCGCCCACCGGACCCGGACGCCCATCTCGTGCAACTGGTCGCGGCGGCGCCGGATGACATCCCTGTTGAATCCCATGAGGAAACGCACCTCGTCAGGGGACCGCCGCCAGTTCTCGGTGGAGAACGCGTACGCGGACAGGTAGGGGATGCCCAGCTCGATCGCGCCCATGATCACGTCGAAGAGCGAGTACTCCCCGCGCTTGTGGCCCTCGGTCCTGGGCAGGCTGCGCTGCTTCGCCCAGCGGCCGTTGCCGTCCATGACCAGGGCCACGTGCCTGGGCAGGAACTCGGGCGGGATGTCGGGCGGCCGGGCGCCCCCCGGATGCGGGTCCGGCGGCCGGACCGGCTGCGCTCCCGCGCACCGGCTGCGCTCCCCGGACCGGCTGCGCTCCGTGCCGGTCACCGCCCGGACGACTCATGCGGCTCCTCACCAACCCCTCACGCATGCTCCACGTGCCGGAGCGAGCGGATGGAGTGCTCCAGGTGCCACTGCAGGTAGGCGGCCACCAGGCCGCTGCACTCTACCTGGTGGCGCGGCAGGGACGCGTCCGCGAGCGGCCAGTCGCCCCGCAGCAGCGCGCCCATCAGGGCGACCGTGTGCGCGGACGGGGTCGCCGCACCGGCTGGCCGGCAGGACCGGCAGGTCAGGCCGCCCGCCGCGAGGGCGAACGCGCGCAGCCCGCCGTCCGCCGACACCTCCGGGGAACCGCACACCGCGCACTCCTCCAGCGCGGGCGCGTACCCGGCGACCGCGAGCGAGCGCAGCAGGAACGCGTCGAGCACCAGGCGCGGGCCGTGCTCCCCCGCCCCGAGCGCGCGCAGCCCGCCGACCAGCAGCAGGAACTGCCGCTGTGCGGGCTGGCGCTCCTCGGGGGTGAAGCGTTCCGCGGTCTCCAGCATCGCCACGCCGCTGGTGTAACGCGGGTAGTCCGAGGTCAGCGGCTCCCCGTAGGCCCTGAGCGAGTCGGCCTGGGTGATCACATCCAGCGACCTGCCCTCGTAGAGCAGCAGGTCGACATGCGTGAACGGCTCCAGCCGGGCGCCGAAACGCGACTTGGTGCGGCGCACGCCCTTGCCGACGGCCCGGACCCGCCCGGTCCGCCGGGTGAGCACCGTGATGATCCGGTCCGCCTCACCCAGGTCGTGGGTGCGCAGCACGATCCCGTCATCCCGGTACAGGCTCACCCGGCCATTCTCCCGTATCCCGGTGACACGAGGGTGCAGGCGCGGACCGGCGGGGCCGGCGGCTAACGGCCGGCGCCGGCCCGGTTCACCGCGGACAGCACCGCCTTCAGCGACGCGGTCACCGTGTTGGTGTCCACACCGACGCCCCACAGCGTCTGGCCGCCCACCTCGCACTCCACGTACGCGGCCGCCTGGGCGTCGCTGCCCGCGGACAGGGCGTGCTCGGTGTAGTCAAGCACCCGCACCTCGACGCCGACCGAGCCGAGCGCGTCGCAGAACGCGGAGATCGGCCCGTTGCCCGCACCCTCGATCTGGCGGCCCTCGCCGTCCACGCTGACCTCCACGGTCAGCGCGTCCTTGGCGTCGACCGCCGAGGAGGTGTGGTGCGCCTGCAGCGCGACCCGGCCTGCGCTCAGGTACTCGGCCGAGAACGCCTCCCACATCTGCGCCGGGGTGACCTCGCCGCCCTCGGCGTCGGTGCGCGCCTGGACCACGCGGGAGAACTCGATCTGCAGCCGCCGCGGCAGGTCCATCTGGTGCCCGGCCTTCATGATGTAGGCCACCCCGCCCTTCCCGGACTGGGAGTTGACCCTGATCACGGCCTCGTAGGTGCGCCCCACATCACGCGGGTCGATGGGCAGGTACGGGACCTCCCAGGGGTGCGCGGCCACGTCGGCGCCCGAGGCGGCGGCGGCGGCCTCGTGCGCCTCGAAGCCCTTCTTGATCGCGTCCTGGTGGGACCCGGAGAACGCGGTGTAGACCAGGTCACCGGCGTAGGGGTGGCGCGGGTGCACCGGCAGCTGGTTGCAGTACTCGACCGTGCGCCTGATCTCGTCGATGTCCGAGAAGTTGATCATCGGGTCGATGCCCTGGCTGAACAGGTTCATGCCCATGGTGACCAGGCACACGTTGCCGGTCCGCTCCCCGTTGCCGAACAGGCAGCCCTCCACCCGGTCCGCCCCGGCCAGCACGGCCAGCTCGGCGTCGGCGACCGCGGTGCCGCGGTCGTTGTGGGTGTGTACCGACAGGCACACGTGCTCCCGCCGGGACAGGTTGCGGCTCATCCACTCGATCTGGTCGGCGTACACGTTGGGGGTGGACCGCTCCACCGTGCACGGCAGGTTGAGGATGATCTCCCGGTCCTGGCCCGGCTGCCAGACGTCCATGACCGCCTCGCAGACCTCGGCGGCGAAGTCCAGTTCGGTGTCCATGAAGATCTCTGGCGAGTACTCGAACCCGAAGTCGCAGCCGGCCAGGTACTGCTCCGCGTACTTGACCACCGACCGGGCGCCGTCGGCCGCGAGGTCGCGGCATTCCTCCCGGCCGATGCCGAACACGACCCGCCGGAACACCGGCGCCGTCGCGTTGTACAGGTGCACGGTGGCCCGCGGCGCGCCGGCCAGGGACTGCACGGTCCGCTCGATCAGCTCGTCCCGCGCCTGGGTGAGCACCGAGATCTGCACGTCGCCGGGGATGACGTCGCCGGTGATCAGGCTGCGGACGAAGTCGAAGTCGGCCTGGCTCGCCGACGGGAACCCGACCTCGATCTCCTTGTAGCCCAACCGCACCAGCAGGTCGAACATGGTGCGCTTGCGGGCGGGGCTCATCGGGTCGATCAGCGCCTGGTTACCGTCGCGCAGGTCGGTGGACAGCCAGCGGGGCGCGGCGGTGATCGTCTTGCCGGGCCACGTCCGGTCCGGCAGGCGTACCGGGCGGAACGCGGCGTAGCGGTGGCAGGGCATGCCACTGGGGGCCTGTTGTACTCGCATTGGCGGAACTGCTCCCTCGAATCGGGCGGGTAGCCGACGGCAACGCTCAGCCCCGCGGCGAGGGAGCCCGGCCTTATCGGGCCCCGCCGCGGCAGCTAAGAAGCAGTCCGCGCAACATCGGAAAGAGATTATCAGACATTACGATCCGCCCGCGGCTGGCACGTGCTGGCCCGGGGGGACGACCCCCCGGAACTGGCCTGGGCGGACTGTGACGACCGTGACATCTGTCATCCCAAGGTCCGGATGCGCGTGACAGGGCAACGGCCACGGCGGCCTCTAGCGTGGAGTCATGATCACGAAGAACAAGGGTGCGACCGGGCCGGCCGTCGCCTTTCGCGACGTCGTCAAGGTGTACCACCCCGATATCAAGGCGCTGGACCACGTGACCTTCGACATCCAGCCCGGCGAGACGGTGGCGCTGCTCGGCCCGAACGGCGCGGGCAAGTCCACCGCGATCGACACCATGCTGGGGCTGCGCGCGCCCACCTCCGGAGAGGTCCGGATCCTGGGCGGGCCCGCGGCGGCGGCCGTGGCGGCCGGCCAGATCGGCGGCATGCTGCAGACCGGCGGGCTGCCCGAGGGCGCCAAGGTGTCCGAGCTGATCGGCCTGTTCCGGCAGCTCTACCGGGACCGCCGCAGCACCGCCGAACTGCTGACCCTGGCCGGCATCGCCGACCTGGCGGACCGGCGGGTGGAGCAGCTCTCCGGTGGCCAGACCCAGCGAATGCGGTTCGCGCTGGCGCTGGCCGGCAACCCGGAACTGGTATTCCTCGACGAGCCCACCGCGGCGCTCGACGTGGAGGCCAGGCGGCACTTCTGGCGGTCGGTCGAGACGATCGCCGGACAGGGCGCCACCGTGCTGTTCGCCACGCACTACGTGGAAGAGGCGGACGCCAACGCGACAAGGATCATCGTGGTGAACCACGGCCGGGTCATCGCCGACGGCACCCCGGCCCAGATCAAGGCCTTCACGGCCACCAGGACGCTGCGCTTCAGCACGCCCGCGCCGGACCCGTCGGAGCTGCTGAAGCTGCCCGGCGTCACCGACGTCGTGGTGAACGGCGACGCGGTGTCGGTGCGCACCAGCGACGCCGACGGCACGCTGCCCGCGCTGTACGCGCTGGGGCGGCCGATCACGGCCATGGAGGTGGGCGGCGGCGGCCTCGAAGAGGCGCTGATCGCCCTCACGTCCGCCGACAACAGCCCGGTCACGGAAGGGGTGAGCTGAGCATGGCCGCGTTCCTTCGTTTCGAGATCGTCCGCAGCCTGCGCAACGTGCGGTTCGTCGTGTTCATCGCCGGATTCCCGGTGCTGCTGTACCTGATCTACGCCAAGCAGACCGGGACCTCGCAGGGACTGACGGTCGCGGCGATCCTGCTGGTCTCCATGGCGGTGTGGTCGGGCATGGGCTCGGCCATGTTCGCCACCGGCCCGCAGCTCGCCAAGGAACGGCAGAACGGCTGGATGCGCCAGCTGCGGGTGTCGCCGATCTCCGCGCCGCGCTGGTTCGCCGCCAAGCTGGCGCAGGGGCTGCTGTTGATCATCCCCGGATTCGTGCTGCTGATCCTGCTCGGGTTCGGGTACGGCCATGTCCACCTGGCGGCGGGCCGGGTGGCCACGCTGGCCGCGGTG
>CAWDXD010000013.1:0-170565 GCA_963806145.1 uncultured Actinomycetes bacterium | reverse complement strand
AGGCGGCGGCACAGGCCTGCGGCATGGGACTGGTGTGGCAGGTGGTGTGGTGGTGGCCGGCCGCGGCGCCACAGCCGGGACCGGCCGGGTTGCGACCGGCCAGGTCGGTGCGGCAGTGACCGGCGGAGCGGTGCTCAAGGCGGCGTCGGCCGGCGCTGCCCGGCGGCTGACGCAGACCCTGGTGATCTTCGTGGTGCTCACCATGGCCACCACGGCCGCCCTGGTCGGGCTGACCCTGGCCAGCGACCAGACCCTGGCGTTCCGGGCGGTGTCCGCCCGTTACCACACCGCGGACCTCGCGGTGACGATCGATGCCACGAAGGTGACCAGCGCCCAGCTCGCCGGGACCCACCACCTGCCGGGAGTCACCGAGGCCGTCGGCTACCCCGCGACCACGGTCAGCATCACCGTCCCGCTACCGCCCAAGTACCGCGACCAGGGCCCGGCCGGCGGCACGATCACCGTGGTGGGGCGGGCCTCGAAATCGGGTCCGCTCGACGAGATCATCGAGACACATGGCCGGTGGTTCACCCGGCTGGGCGAGATGGACCAGAACGAGCTGTCCGGGAGGGTCGCACCGCTCGGCCTGGTGATCACCGGAACCGTGACCAGCCTGGCGAGCAAGCCGAAGCTCACCATCGTGGGAACAGCCAGGCTGGGCGGCACGCAGGACGATACGCAAGAGGCCTGGGCGCTGCCGGGTCAGATCGCTGCCCTGGAAAAGGCCGGCGCGTCCAGGCAGGAACAGATGCTCTACACATTCAGCCATGCATCCACCGTGGCCCAGGTCAGCGCGGACCTGGGCGAACTGCGGGCGGCGCTGCCGGCCGGGGCGATCGTCGGCCACTCCGTCGCACTGGCCTCGGCCGGCCAGCAGACCACGAGCCACGGGATCCAGGCGTCGTCTACGCTCCCGTACGCCGTCACGGCCCTGCTGCTCGCGGCGGTGATCATCGCCAGCGTCGCCGCAGCCGCGGTGACGGCCGGCTACCGCCGGATCGGCGTGCTGAAGAGCATCGGCTTCACCCCGGCCCAGATCGCCGCCACCTACCTGATTCAGCTCGGGATCCCGGCGCTGGCCGGGGCGCTGGCCGGAACGGCGCTCGGCACCTTGTGGGCTCTGCCCTATATCCAGGAAACCCCGCTTTTCGGGGTCACCGTAGCCATTCCCGTCTGGATCACCATCGCAGCGCCGGCCGCGATGCTGGCGCTGACCGGGCTGGCCGCCCTGCTGCCCGCCGTGCGGGCCGGAAGGCTTTCGGCCGTCCAGGCGATCACCGCCGGCCAGGCGCCACGGGCCGGGCACGGGCACGCCGCCCACCGGCTCGCTGGCAGGCTGCCGCTGCCCCGCCCGGTCACCGCCGGGCTGGCCGCCCCGTTCACCCGCCCCGCCCGGTCGGCGGCCACGCTGGCCACGATCACCATCGGGCTGACCGCGGCCGTCCTCGCCGTAGGCCTGAGCTCGCAGATCACGAAGATCGTGGTCAGCATCGGCGTGGCCTACATAGACCGGGCGCTGTTCCAGCGGCTGACCTGGCTGGTGATCGTCCTGGCCGCCATCGGCGTCTTCGCCACGCTGCTGATGCAAGCCCGGGAACGCGTCCACGACCTCGGGATCCACAAGGCGCTCGGAATGACACCCCGGCAGGTCATCACCATGGTCGCCTGCTGGGCCATCGCCCCCGCCGTCATCGCCGCGGCCATCGCCCTGCCCGCTGGCGTGGCCCTGGAACCGGCAGTCGCCCGGGCCATCGTCAGCGCACAGGCAGGCCCGGCGGAAAGCATCAGCCCCCTGCTCCCCGGCCCTCCCCGCGGCGCCGGGCAAGCTCCCCGTCCCGGCAGACCCGTGCGGTACACCCGCCACGGGGCAACCGCGCGGACTCCCCGCCCCGGCAGAGCCGTGCTCAATGCCCCCTCGCTGCACCAGCGGCCCCGGGGCGGGCAGCGGCCCGGCGGACAGGCCTCGGCAGTGCAGGGCCTCTTCGCCCCCCTGTCCAACATGGCCGGCCAGGACCCCTACACCCCCGGCGAACTCGCCCTGCTCGCCCTGGCCGGGCTGGCCATCGCCGTCATCGGCGCGCTCGGGCCCGCGATCTGGGCCGCCGCGTCGCGGACCACCACCGCGCTGCGGGCCGAATGACGCCCACCAAGCCACCAGAACGACAGGAGAAGGGACCACCGATGAACGACAGCCCCGGCGTCCGCCGCGCACCCGAAGGCGGCACCCCGCGGAACGAGCCAGGAAAGGCAGGCCGGTCATGGAAGCGCTGATCAGCCTCGGCGAGGCGACCAAACGCTATGCCGCCGGCGGCGCGCCCGCAGTGGACCACGTCAGCCTGGAGGTGGCCGCCGGCGAGGCCGTGGCGGTCATGGGGCCGTCGGGCAGCGGGAAATCGACGCTGCTGAACCTGGTCGCCGGGCTGGACAAGCCCACCGGCGGCACCGTCACCGTCGCCGGGCAGCGGGTGGACGCCCTGTCGGAGACCAGGCTCGCCCGCTACCGCCGCCGACAGGTCGGCATGATCTTCCAGTTCTTCAATCTGCTGGATGACCTGACCGTGGCCGGCAACATCCTGCTGCCAGCCCAGCTCGCCGGGACACCCAGGCGCAAGGCCCGGGCCCGGTGCGCCGGGCTGCTGGACCAGCTCGGCATCGGCCGCCACCGGGACGCCTACCCCGGGCGGCTATCCGGCGGAGAACGGCAGCGGGTGGCCATCGCCCGTTCTTTGATCAACGACCCCGCGGTGCTGCTCGCCGACGAGCCGACCGGGGCGGTGGACACCGCCACCGGCGAGGAAATCGGCCAGTTGCTGCTGGACCTCAACGCCGCCGGGCAGACTCTGGTCCTGGTCACCCACAGCCCGGAACTGGCCGCCCGTTATGCCAAGCGCACGGTCCGGCTGGTGGACGGCCGGATCGTCAGCGACACCGGTGCCGGTGACACCGCTGGTATCGGCGGACGGCCGGGGGCAGAGGTGCGGCCGTGACCGGCGGGGCGGTGCCGGGGTTTGACATCGAACTCACACGCCGTTCACGCATAGGCCTGAGGGCCGCACGACAACATATGACTCATGCCGGGCCCCAAGGGCCTTCCGGCTTCTTCGAAAGCCCCGGCGGTGCGCGCGGTACAGGGAGGATCCTGTGACACAGCTTGGCTCCCCGGCAACGGAGAGCGGTCCCAGTGACCACGGCCGGCAGGCGGTACGCGGATCGCGGCTCGCCCGGCGGCGCCGTGCCCTGTTCTGGGTGGCTGGCGGGGCGGCCCTGCTGGCCATCGGCGGGCTGATCGGCTCCTCGTTCGTGAAGTCGCCGCAGCAGATTGCGGCCGATACCGCGGCGCCGCCGGCGACGGCGACCACGGCGAAGGTCGTCTCCCAGATCCTTACCTCGTCGGTCCAGATGCGCGGGGTGGTGTACCCGGGGACGCAGTACGACGTGTACCCATCCGCCCCGGAATCGGGTGCGGGAGCGCCGGGTACCGGATCCGCGGCCGGCGGTTCGGCTACCGGCGGCGGCTCGTCGGGGGCGGTGTACATATCGAGGCTGGACGTGGCAGCCGGCCAGACGATCTCCAACGGCGAGAAGCTCGCCGAGATAGACGGCGAGCCGCTGTTCGCGCTAGCCGGCCGGGTGCCCGCGTGGCGGGACATAACGCCAGGTGAGAGCGGGCCTGATGTGGCGGAGCTGCAGAAGGCCCTTGCCTCGCTCGGGTACTACACCGGCGGCGACACGCCCGGGTTCTTCGGCACGGCGACCCAGGACGCGGTGTCCCTGTACTACGAGCACCTTGGCTACACCGCGCCGGCAACGGGCGGCGTGCCCATGACGGACGTGATCTTCCTGCCGTCGCTGCCCGCGAAGGTGATCCTGGTGAACGGCGCCAAGGGCCAGCAGCCCGGCCAGCCGTTCCTTGAGCTTGCCGCGCGCGGATCGCTGGCGCTGACCGGCGAACTGCCGCCTGCCTACGCCGCACAGGTCAAGGCTGGCCTGAAGGTGAAGATCTTCGACGAGGTGACCGGCATCCACGCCGCCGGGACCGTCGCCGACATCGGAACGGCGACGACGATCACGCCGATAGGAGCGATTGTGAACGTCGGAGGCGGCTCGGCTGCGGCGGGCTCCGCGGGGTCTGCCGGTGCCGGGTCCGCTGGTTCCGGGTCTACCGGGGCGGCCGGGTCGGCCGGGTCGAGCAATTCTGGCGGCGCTACGAACCCCGGGGCGCCGCCGTTCATCCCGTTGACCGTGCAGCCATCCAAACCGCTGCCTGCGGCATTGAATGGCGAGAACGTACTGGTCACGGTGGCGACTGGGCGGACCGAGGGCCCGGTACTCACCGTGCCGGTCGCCGCGATCGTCACCACCGGGTCCGGCACCAGCTATGTCACCGTGGCCGGCGCGGACGGCAAGCAGACCCAGGTCGCGGTCACGCCGGGCATCTCCGAGAACGGCTATGTCCAGGTGACCCCGGTGCGGGGTGGCAAGCTCGCCGCCGGCGACAGCGTGGTGGTGAGCGGATGATGACCGCGCCTGTGATCGAACTACGCGGGCTCGCCCGGACCTACCCCGGCCCGCCGCCGGTCTTTGCGCTGTGCCCGGCCGACCTGGCTATCGAGGCGGGCGACTACGTCGCGGTGACCGGGCCGTCCGGCTCGGGCAAATCCACCCTGCTGCACCTGCTCGGGCTGCTCGACTCCCCCACCGCCGGCAGCTACCTGCTGGACGGCCTGGACACTTCCGCATTGCCCGACCGGGATCGGTCGTCGCTGCGCGGCAGGCGGATCGGGATCGTATTCCAGGCCTTCCACCTGCTGGCCTACCGGACGGCGCTGGAGAATGTGCTGCTCGCCGAGCTGTACAACCAGACATCGCGAAGCACCCGGCTCCAGGCGGCGGTCGACGCGCTCACCGCCGTCGGGCTGGGGCACCGGCTCGACGCGCTCCCCACCACGCTGTCCGGCGGGGAGTGCCAGCGGGTCGCGATCGCACGGGCGCTGGTCAACCGGCCGAGCCTGCTGCTGTGCGACGAGCCGACGGGAAATCTGGACTCGCGCAACGCCGCCACGCTCATGGAACTGCTCGACCGGCTCAACTCCGGCGGCCTCACGATCGTGATCATCACGCACGACGCAGCGGTGGCGGCCCACGCGGGCCGGACCGTGGCGATCAGTGACGGGATACTGGCCGAGCGGATCGGGACCGGTCATGCCTAGGCCGGGCGCCGGCCTGCCGGCGCCCCGGCTGACCGTGCGGGACACGGCGGCCGAGGCGATCGCGGGAATCGTGCAGCGGCCAGGCCGGGCCGGGCTGACCATGCTCGGCACGGTCCTCGGCGTGGGTGCGTTCGTCGCCGTGCTGGGCCTGACCGCGACCAGTGCGGGCCAAATCTCGCGTCAGTTCAGCGTGCTTGAAGACACCACGGTCACGGTGGCGGACAACGGCCCCGCCAACGACGTCGCGCCGCCCGGCACCTATCCCTCGATCGGCTTCCCGGCCGACGCGGACGCGGTCGGGGACCACATCAAGGGTGTGGTCGCCGCGGGAGTCTGGTGGCCGGTCGCGCTCCCCCAGGGGACGAACTTCAGCGCGTCGCAAGCGCTGTCGGGCGAAACCTCCCAGACGGTCAACCTGGTTGCCGTCTCGCCCGGGGCGGTCAAGGCGATGGTTCTGAAGATGGTCGCAGGTTCGCCGCTGAGCAACTATGAGAACGACACCGCGCAGCACGTGGCGATGCTCAACACCACGACGGCCGCCACGCTCGGCATCTCCGCCGCCCGCCTGCCCAGCCACCCGGCCGTGTTCGTCAACGGGATCGCCTACACCGTCGTCGGCATCTACTCCTCCGCGCAGCGCGTGGTCAGCGGCGACAGCGGGATGCTGATCCCGGAGAACACGGCCCTTGAGGACTACGGCAATCCACAGCCGGGCATCGGAAGCCAGGAAGAAGCCCAGATGGTCGTCGCCACCAGGACCGGCGCCGCGGAGGAGGTGGCGCGCGAGATCGCCGCCGCCGAACTGCCGACCGACCCGCACCGGCTGGTGGTGACACCGCCGCAGAACCCGCTGAAGCTGCAGGGAGAGGTGAGCGGTGACCTGGCCGGCCTGTTCCTGATCCTCGCACTGATCAGCCTGCTTATCGGGGCGGTGGGGATAGCGAACACGACGCTGGTCGCCGTGCTTGAGCGCACCGGGGAGATCGGCGTGCGGCGCGCCGTCGGTGCCCGGCCCCGGCACATTGCCGCGCAGTTCCTCGCCGAATCAACGGCGCTTGGCACGCTCGGTGGGCTGATCGGCACCTGCATCGGCGTCGGCATCGTGGTCATCTTCGCCGCCGTCCAGAACTGGACCGCCCTGCTGAACCCGGTCTACACCTTGCCCGCTCCGCTGATCGGCAGCGTGGTCGGCCTGCTCGCCGGCGCGTATCCGGCGCTGCGCGCGGCCCGGACCAGCCCGCTGGCGGCCCTGAGGCATGCGTGAACCCGGCACACCGATGCCAAGGCGCGCCTGGAAAGGAACGATGATGCGCATCCGTACCGGCTGGCCTCTCCTGATCTGCGGCGTGGTTCTCGCCGCCTGCACGGCCAACGCGCCCAAGGGACCTGCCGCGACGGTGACGACGCCCGCCGTCGGCAGGCCGCCCGCCCCGGCCTCCGTAGCAGCGGCCATGTCGTCGGAGGTGTTCACGCCCTACGCCGCGCTAGGCGCCTCTGACAACGACGGGCTGGCGCCCGGTGACACCTATGACGCCCTGCACACCGCGTGCATGAACGACGCGGGCTACGGGCAGTACGCCGCCGACGCGCCGTACCCGGCACGCACCAACCGCGGGCTGGGCTTCCCGCAGGCGTACGGGCCCTGGGGCTACGTGGGGACCGCGCTGGCGGCTCAGGAAGGCTTCCTGAGCGGAGAGGGCGGCCCTGGAGGCGGCGCCCCTGCAGGTGGCGTCCCGGTAGGCGGGCCCTTGGGCAACTTGCCCACGGCGGCGCAAGCGGCCGCGGGCAAGTGCTTCAACATCCTGGAGAATTTCAACAACGCCCAGTTCGCTCACTCCATGTCCATCATCGAGACGCTGAACAACTACATCAGCACCGACGTGGTCCAGGACGGCGAGTTCAAGAAGGCGGACAGGAACTGGTCGGCTTGCATGGCCAAGAACGGGTTCAGCTCCCCCGATGCGGAAGCTTTCTGGTCGCAGGCGCTAAACAGCATTGGGCAAGGGCCAGTGTCGGCCCCGGCCCCGGGGCAGAACCCCACTGAGCTGCCCAGTGCGCCGACCGCCGCGCAGAACAAGGCGCAGATCGCGATGGCCGTGGCCGATGCGAACTGCACGCTGAGCAGCGACCTGGCCGGAATCTACTTCGCCGTCCAGGCGAACTATGAGCAGCAGTTCGTCAGCGCCAACCAGCAGGCACTCAACGCCGGCGTCCGGGAGTACAAGGCCGCGTTCGCCAAGGCGCTCAAGACGATGCCCGCCCTGCTCCAGACCGCCTCGGCCACACTCAACCTGCCCGGACCGCCCCAGCACGGCCACCAAGGCGGGCACCGCGGCACGGCCAAGCCCTCACCCAGTCACTCCTGACGGCCAACTCCGCGCCCGCGGCAAGTCGACCACCGGGTCATCAGCCCGTCCCCGGATGCCCGGGCGGGTCAGGTGTCGCCCGGGGCAGGTAGGCATCCCGGTCGAGCATCAGGATCGTGGTCAGGAGGTCGTCGGCCAGGCCGGGAAGTTCGTCGGTACGGTTGGCGAGGATTCGGTTGAACACGACTTCGTGGATGCCGCCGACGATGGTTTCCGCGGTGATCGCGGCCCGTGGGAAGTCGGGCATGAGTTCGCGGATGTTGTCCTCGATGATCTCGGTGAATAGCCGCATCGCCTGGTTTCGCCGGGCTAGGGCACGGGGGCCGACGGCGAGGACTTCCACGATGCACGTGCGCGCGAACTCGGGCTCGTTGGCCAAGAACTGCAGGTAGGCGCTGACGCCGGCGCGCAGCCGCTCCATTACGGTCGTTTCTCTGAGATAGGCGCGCTGGGTATGCGTGACCAGCTGGTGCAGCAGGGCATCGTAGGTGGCCAGGAACGCGTCTTCTTTGTTCTTGAAATGCTCGTAAAAGGTGCGCCGCGATACTCCGGCCCGTGCGGTGATCGCTTCCACGCTCATCTCGACGTAACCCAGCTCGGCCGCGGTCTGGGCGACCGCGGACAGGATGCGTTCGCGCTGGTTGGCCGCGACGAAACTGGGCAGCAGCCCGTGCCGGCCGCTAGGCAGTTGATTCGGGGTACGCCCCGCCTTGCCAGCACGGCTGCCCCGGCCGCGGCCGGCCTTGTCTGGCTGTCCCATGGTCACCTCGCTGTCGGATGGCCGCCCGGGAGCCGGCGGCGTCGGCTGCGCGGGTGATTATTGTATACGGCGCCGTTCCTGATCACCGGGAACCGGCCTTAGCTCCGCGCCGGGACGGCTTCCGATGCGGGCTCAGCGCGCGGGACACGGCCGGCACGAGCCCGACCGGAGGGTCACGGGATCTCTCTCGGGCTGCACCAGCTTCAGGTGTTGACTGTGGCAACACCACTGGATTACTGCCGGGTAACCCAGATACATTTACGTTTCTCATTGCCCACCGTGCGTTTACGCGCTCGCTCAGGAAGCTGGCGCGATCACGAGCTTCGATCTTCTCGACTGGAGGCAGCCGGTGATGTTCAAGCTGATCAACCCGCTGCTGGGGCAGCACCTGCTCCATCGGGGACGATCGGCGACCCGGTCGTGCTCCACCCGTCACTCACCCCGGGCACCGCGAGATCATGGACGCCGCCACCGGGGGGAGACCACCGCAAGCTTGGCCGCGCGGTTATAGTTCAGCACCATGAAGGCCCTGGTTCTAGCCGGTGGTTCCGGCAGCCGACTCCGGCCGATCACTCATACTTCCGCGAAGCAACTTCTCCCGGTCGCGAACAAACCGGTCCTGTTCTACGGCCTGGAAGCTATCCGGGACGCATCAATCACCGACGTGGGGATCGTGGTGGGAGACACCGGGCCCGCGATCCGTGCCGCGGTCGGTGACGGAAGCGGCTTCGGCCTCAATGTCACCTACATCCGCCAGGACGCCCCCCGTGGGCTGGCACACGCGGTCCTGATCGCGCGCGATTTTCTTGGCGATGATCCATTCGTTATGTATCTCGGTGACAACTTCATCGTGGGCGGGGTCGCCTCACTGGTTGACGAGTTCACTTCGGCCCGGCCGGACGCGCAGATCATGCTGACCAGGGTGTCCGATCCGAGGCAATTCGGCGTTGCCGAGCTTGACAGCACAGGTGAGGTCACCGCCCTGGTTGAAAAACCCGAACAGCCCAAGAGCGATCTCGCGCTGGTCGGTGTCTACATTTTCACGGCGGCCGTCCATGAGGCGGTCCGGCACCTGAAACCGTCGTGGCGAGGAGAACTTGAGATCACTGAAGCCATTCAGTGGCTCCTCGACAACGGCCGTAAGGTGCGCTCCACCATCATCACCGGGTACTGGAAGGACACCGGGAACGTAGCCGACATGCTCGAAGTTAACCGGATGGTGCTTGAGGGCATCGAACCGCAGGTGCACGGCTCGGTGGACGATGCGAGCGAGGTGATCGGACGGGTGGTGATCGAGGCGGGGGCACAGGTCAGCGAGTCCCGTATCGTCGGCCCCGTCATCATCGGCGCCGGGACGCGGATCTGCAGTTCCTACATCGGCCCGTTCACCTCAGTCGCGCCCGGCTGCGTGATTTCCGGCAGCGAGATCGAATACTCAATCGTGATGCGCGGCGCGTCCATTCAAGGAGTACGGCGAATCGAGGCGTCTCTCATCGGCCACGATGTCGAAGTTACTCCTTCGCCCAGGGTCCCCAAGGCCCATCGGCTAGTGCTGGGAGATAACAGCAAGGTGCAGATCAGCTCATGAAGATCCTGGTTACAGGCGGCGCGGGTTTCATCGGGTCGCACTACGTCCGGACGCTCCTGCAGGGGAACTACCCCGGCTTCGAGCACGCGCAGGTGACGGTGCTGGACAAACTGACCTATGCGGGTAACCAGGCCAATCTGGCACCTGTCGCCACCAGCCCGGGGTTCTCGTTCGTCCGTGGCGACATCTGCGACGCTGCGCTGCTCGCCGCGGTCGTTCCCGGTCATGACGCTCTGATCAACTTCGCGGCGGAGACCCACGTTGACAGATCGATCGCGGGTGCGGCGGAGTTTGTGACCTCGAATGCCGTGGGGGTCCAGGTTCTCCTCCAGGCGTGTCTGGACGCTGACGTCGCCCGTTTCGTGCAGGTCTCCACGGACGAGGTCTACGGGAGCGTGGATCACGGGTCGTGGAAGGAGGACGCGCCGCTGGCGCCCAATTCGCCCTACGCCGCGGCGAAAGCCGGGGGGGACCTGCTGGCCAGGGCATACGCACGCACCCACGGCCTCAACGTCAGCATCACCCGGTGCTGCAACAACTACGGACCGTACCAGTATCCCGAGAAGGTGATCCCGCTGTTCGTCACCAACCTTCTCGACGGGCTCAAGGTCCCGTTGTATGGGGACGGCCAGAATGTCCGCGGCTGGGTCCACGTCGATGACCACTGCCGGGGCATCCAGCTGGTGCTCGAACGCGGAGAGCCAGGGGGGGTGTATCACATCAACGGGGATGCGGAACTGACCAATATCGAGCTGGCCCGGGCACTGCTCGGATGCTGCGGCGCGGACTGGGAGATGGTGGCCCATGTCGAGGACCGCAAGGGGCACGATCGGCGCTACTCGCTGGACGACTCGCTACTCCGGAGCATGGGCTTCGCCCCGCGGATACCGTTCAGCCAGGGCCTGGCCGATACCGTCCGCTGGTACGAGCGGAACCGTGGCTGGTGGGAGCCGCTGAAGCGGGCCGCCGAGGGCGCACGCGCCGCCGTGGCCGGGTGAGCCCATGAACATCACGAAACGAGTCCGCGGTTCGGCAGCGCCGTGAGCCGGTGGCTGGTGACCGGTGCCGGGGGGATGCTCGGTCAGGACGTGGTGACCTGCCTCGAACGGGACGGCGAGGCGGCGCTCGCTCTCACCCGCGCCGACCTCGACATCACCGATCGGGCCGCGGTGACCGCAGCGTTCCTTGGCTACCGGCCGAATATCGTCATCAACTGCGCTGCCTGGACAGCGGTGGACGAGGCGGAAGCGCATGAGGACGAGGCGTTCGGGGTGAACGGGCGCGGGGCGCGGCTGGTCGCGGCGGCCTGCGCCGGCAGCGGCGCCCGCCTGATCCATATTTCCACCGATTACGTATTCGCCGGCGATGCCCGCAGGCCATACACCGAACACGACCGCTGCGGGCCGCGCACCGCGTATGGCCGCACCAAGCTCGCTGGGGAACGGGCAGTGACGGAGCTGCTTCCTGGCTCCGGCTACATCGTGCGGACGGCCTGGCTCTACGGCGCACAAGGACCCAACTTCGTGCGGACAATGATCGGCCTGGAGCGGACGCGCGAAACGGTCGATGTCGTGGACGATCAGCATGGCCAGCCGACCTGGACGATGGATGTCGCGGGACAAGTCATCGCGCTGGGGCGCTCGCGGGCACCGGCCGGCGTGTACCACGCGACCAGTTCGGGTGAGACGACATGGTTCGGGTTCGCGCGTGAGATCTTCCGGCTGCTGGGCGCCGACACCGGGCGGGTGCGGCCGGTGAGCAGCGGTGCCTACCCCCGCCCGGCCCCCCGGCCCGCCAATAGCGTGCTCGGGCACGGTGCCTGGGCGAGCACGGGCATCAAGCCGATCCCCGGCTGGCAGCTGCGGCTGCACCAGGGGTTCCCCTCGCTCACGGCCGCATGACCGGGCACCCCGGCCGGGCCTCACCCCGGCCGGCTGGGTGCCTGCTTGCCCTTGCTGGCCGCGTATTCCAGGCATGCCTGGTAGCCGGGGAGCAGCCCGGCGCGCTCGGCTTCTGCCATGGTGGGAGCGGCGGCATCCTTCTGCGACAGAACCAATTCCACGTCGGCCGGCCAGGCGATCCCGATGGCCGGGTCGAGGGGATGCACGCCATGCTCGCGTCCCGGGGCATAGGGGGTCGAGCACAAATACACCACCGTGGCCTGGTCGTTGAGCGCCATGAAGGCATGGCCGAGCCCTTCGGCCAGGTACACGGCGCGCCTGGTCTCAGCGTCGATATTCACCGCCTCCCAGCGCCCGAAGCTCGGCGAACCGGTCCTGAGGTCCACCACCACGTCGAGGATCTCGCCACTCACGCACGTGACGTACTTCGCCTGGCCCGGTGGCACGTCCGCGAAGTGAATGCCCCGGACGACACCACGCCGGGACACCGAGCAGTTGGCCTGCGCCACATCCAGCCGGTGCCCTACATCACCGGAGAGTTCGGCGCCGCGGAACAACTCAAGGAAGCTGCCTCTGTCATCGGAGTGGATGCGCGGGACAAAGACCCAGGCGCCGGGGATGCCCAGCGGCTCCATGCGCGGCTCCTCACTGGTTGCGGTGGACAACGATACCCGGGCGGCCGCGAACGCCGGCGGCTTTCCGGCTGTCCGGGTGGTGAAGCAAGGATGACCAGGGCATTCTGGACGATATGCACCCGTGGCTCGAGCGGGCGCTCCGTGCCGGCCGACCCGCACCGGCGAATAAGACACTCCGGGAGGAACGGCGCATGCCGGAGCCCCTTGACGCCGAACGTCCGCTCCGCCCCAAACCGCACCAGGCCATGCGAACGGTGGCACGGCGCATACAGCCGTCTGGGTCCCACGAAACGGAGCGGCGCCCTGATCAAGGGGAAACGCCAAGGAGGCATCACTTGACCATAGGAAACATCGGTTTGCTGCTGTTCGCCGTGGGCGCCGCAGCCGTCGGGCAGGTCATGCTGAAACATGGCATGCAGATCGCATCAACCAGGGCGGCCAGCTCCCGCGGCTCGCTGGCCTTCGCCGCCGCCACATCACCGTGGGTGCTGTTCGGGCTCATCGTCTTCGCCGTCTCGGCGACGGCCTGGCTGGCGGCGTTGTCCCGGGTACCGCTGAGCGTCGCCTATCCGTTCAACGCCCTCGGCTACCTCGGAATCCTGACCGCGAGCATCCTCGTCCTCCACGAACGGGCGAACGTGTGGACCTGGGTGGGCTCGCTCCTGGTGGTGTCGGGGCTGATCATCGTCGTTCTGACGCGGCCGTAGGACTCCCCTGGACTCGGCGTCGCACATCACTTCTCCCGCCGGTGCGCCGATCCGTTACCTCCAGTCCCGGCGGGCTTGCACGTATATGGTGCCGCCCGACCGTGTCGCTACTTCCGCGGCCGCGGCCGCCAGGGCCAGCGGGACCGCGGCCCCGGCAGCGGCGACGGCGTAGCCGCGGCGGGCCGGGCTCTGGGCGGACCTGCGTGCCTCGCCACGGCGGATGACCTCGTACAGATCAGGTCGCCCAGGAAGCTGGCCGACGAGGCCGTGGAGCCATCCGAAGACGATCTGGCCGCCACGCAGGTAGCTCACCCGCTCGACCCGCAGCCCCAGCGCCTCGATCTTGGACAGCAACGGTGCCGGGCTCAGGTGGATGAGATGGCGGGGCAGGTCCAGGGCGAACCAGCGGTCCCCGAAGGCACGGGCCTGAAGGCTTGCCGCGTTAGGCACGGCGACCACGAGCAACCCACCCGGGGCCAGCAGCCCCGCTGCATGGCTCAATGCCTCAGCGGGCCGGCGAAGGTGTTCCAGCGAGTGCCAGAAGATGACCGCAGCCCACTCCCCGCCCATCTCTTCGATCTCGGTGGCGCGAATACGCGGCCCGGATGCGTGCGGCTCAAGACCCACGGCATCGCGGCCATGGCGCACGAAAGCCTCGACGAGGGTGCCGTCGCCGGCCCCCACGTCGAGCACCGGGCCGGGCGGCAGTACCCGGTGAAGACGGCCGGCGAGCGTTGCGCGCATGCGGCGGAGCACGACGTCTCCGAGCCCGGTGAACCGGCCGTCCGCGGGCCGGTACCAGCCGCCGTATGCCTCGTCCAGCTGTGCCGCGCTCGGCCAGGGCGACGTCGTGGCCACGCGGCACCGGGCGCACCACACCCGCCCGGTCCGGTGGTCGTCAGCATCGTCGAACCGGTGACCGCACCATGCGCACTGGCTTGCCGGGGGTGCCGGGGCACGCGCCCACGCCAGGGAGTTGCTGATTTCCTTGACCGCCATGCCGTCCGTTTTGCCTCCGCTGGAAAGGATGCCGATGGCTTCGGGCCGGAACTGCCGCCCCCAGCCTGGCCGCGGTCACGCCTTCGGCGCTCCCCCCGGCCTCGGCGGTATGTTACGCCGCGCTACCCGGCGGCCTGCGCCCGCTCGCCGGCCCCGGCGTCCGGCTCGGCCGCGTCAGCCGCCGGGACCAGCGCGGGATCGAAGTCAAGGTAGGGATAGCGGCGAAGCCCCCATTGGTTGAGCCGGTACTCGCCGCAAGTGCGCAACACGCCGAGGCCGTAGCGGATGCTGCTTTTCAGGTCAATGGATGAGGAGTCGCCCGAGTACCGCGTCGGGCAGGACAGCTCGCCGATGCGGGCGCCAGCGGCGATGGCCTGGACAATGATCTGGTTATCGAAGATGAAGTCATCGGAGTTGCGCTCGAACGGCAACGAGGCGAGCAGCGGGCGGCTGAACGCCCGCAGGCCGGTGTGATACTCCGACAGCTTCTGGGCGAGCACGACGTTCTCGACCAGGGTGAGAAACCGGTTGGCGGCAAACTTGTGGCGGGGCATGCCGCGGGCGACCGTGTTCTGGGCGAGGATGCGGGAGCCAAGGACGAAGTCGTACACCCCGTAGGCGATCATCGAAGCCATGGCCGGCACCAGCAGCGGCGTGTACTGGTAATCCGGGTGCACCATGACGATGATGTCCGCGCGGAGCTCGAGCGCCTGGCGGTAGCAGGTCTTCTGGTTACCCCCGTAGCCCAGGTTGCGCTCATGGCGGATCGGCTCCAGCCCGAGCTTACGGGCCAGCGTCACGGTCTGGTCGGTGCTGGCATCATCGACCAGCACTATCTCATCGACGATCTTGCGGTCGAGTTCGGCGACCGTGCGCACTAGCGTCGTCTCGGCGTTATAGGCGGGCATCACGACAGCGATGCGGCGATTGTTCAACACCACCGCAGCTTAGCGCCCCCCAAGTCGGACATTGCGGCGCATCGTGATTCCGGCGCAGGCGCTTCAGTGCAGTGCGATAGCGGAGCTCATGGGTGCTGGTTCCGATCGCGCCGGGCCCGATCTCCGGCACGAAGTCCGGCCTGCGCACCCCGTGCTCACCCCGGCCGATGGATCAGTGGGGGCGTGCCGAGGGGTGGTAGTAGGTGCCCAGCCGCACCAGCCCGACGTGCATGACCAGGGGGCCGGCCCGTAGTTCCCCGGCGCGCACCAGCGTCGGCCGGAAGGCGGCCAGCTTGCGCACTGCCGCCGGGAAGGATGCCGCTGTATTGCCGAGAAGCAGCATTTCGGCTGGTCGCCTGGCCCTGATCATCCGCCGATCCTTCCTGGGCAGGCTCGTAGTGTGGCTCGAGAGGGAGTTGAAGCCGTCGTGGTACATCCCGGCGGCGTCCCTGATGTATTCATAGGTCTTAGGCGATATCCGCCAGATAAGGATCTGCTCACCGGGGTAGGTGGCCCGGCCGACGAACCCCGGCAGCGCGGTGAGGATCCGGTAACTGTCGATGTAGGTCGTTGCGCTGCCACCGAGCGCGGCGGCGTAAGCGGGGGCCGGGTCGTTCCCGGTCGCGGTATGGGGGAGCGGGCGGTGGTCCGGGATGGGTGCGACCGTCAGCACCAGGGCGGCGCCGGCGAACGCCACCAGCGCCAGCCCGGTGGCCGCCACGGCGACCGCCCGCTGGGGGATCCGGGCGCAGGCCCGTGCCGCGGCCGCCGCGATGACCACCGTCACCGCCACGATCGCGCCGAACGGCAGCCATCCGAACGCCGGCACGGTGGGGCCGGCCTCATAGCCCAGCGGGACCGCGACCAGAACCGCCGCGGGAAGCCACCGCGCCAGCGGGCGGTCCCACAGCGGCCCGGCCAGTTCCGCGAGTGTGACCGCGAACGCCAGGCACACCCCCGCCCACAGCGTGGAGGAGAAGTAGTGCTGCTCCATCGCCTGCACCGACCCGGCGAACTGCAGCAGCGCATACACGGTCACCTGGATGGCTGCCATCACCCCCACCATCAGCACGGGGGTCCGCAACGCGTGGCCGCGGCGGATGACCGCGACCGCGAAGGCACCCACCACGGCCGGGGGCACCAGCAGGTAGGCCACATACGGCGCCCACTGCCAGTTCGTCGAGTGCCACATCGCCGTCTGCCCCGGCTGTGACAGGAGCCGGTATCCGTTCCAGATCAGCACGAAGAAGTTGGCGTAGCCGAACATCACCGCGGACGCCAGCACCAGCAGGCCGGTGACCGCGGCCGCGACGCCGGCCAGCACGGCCAGGTCGCCGGGCAGCCCGGCCCGCTCCCGCGCGAGCCGCACCCCCAGCCACGCGGCCAGCGTCGCCCCCGCCAGCGGCACCCCGATCAGATGTGACCACACCGCCAGCGTCATCAGCACCCCGCCGGCGGCCAGCCAGGCGCGGCGCCACCGTGGCGCGCTCGGCATCACCAGGCACGCCATCGCCCCCAGCGCGTAGGAGATCACCGCCGAATCGGGGTAGTCGGTGCCCCACGCGGTCACCACCACCGGCGAGGACAGCACCACCACGATGCCGGCCACCCCCGCCGCGGGGCCGTAGAGACGGCGCAGCAGCAGGTACACCGGGCCCACCGCGATCAGCGCGAACACGTACCGGGTGACGAAGAAGCCGGGCACGGCGCCGAACGCCAGGTAAGCCAGCCGGGCCGGCACCAGGAAACCGACCCGCCCACCTTCACGCAGCCGTCCCTGCCTCGCCAGCACGGCGTAGCGCATGAAGACATCGCGGCCCTCAACGATGTAGCTGGTGTGCAAGGCCGGGTCGGGCAAGACACTCGGCGCCATCAGCCGCAGCCGCAGCACCAGGGCTGCGGCGGCCGGGGACAGCACCACACCCAGCGCCTCAAGCCAACGCGCCCACACCGGCCGCGGCCTCCCCGGCTGGCTCACCGCTCCGGGCGGGGGGAGGTCGACGTCAAGCCCGGCAGCACCGGAACCATCACCCATATGCCCCACTATCGCACCAGACCGGCTGCCCAATCCGGCCGCCCGTCGTGATGCCGCCTCGGCTACGGTCGCCGGACCGCGACAACGATGTGGCCGGGGAGGCTGGTGAAAACGGTGAAATCGATGGGGCCGAACGCCGTGTGCGCGGACCGTTCGGCGAACGCGGCCGGACTGGTCACCCGGGCAAGCCGTGCAAGCGCCGCGTACCGGGGCGTCGCGCACCAGCGCCGTCCTGGCGTGTAATGGACTGACCCGATGTTGCGATGGAGGCAGGCTCGATGATGTACCAGGTAGTGAACCCCGCCACGGGCAAGGTGGAAAGCGAGTACCCGACGGCCACCGACGCCGAGGTCAGCGACGTGCTGGCGAGAGCCGCACAGGGCTACAACTCGTGGCGGCGTACTGCTACCGAGGAGCGCGCCGAGATCCTGCACCGGGTCTCCCAGCAGTACCGCGACCGCGCCGGCGAACTGGCCGCGATCATCACCCGGGAGATGGGCAAGATCACCAAGGCGGCCAAGGGAGAGCTGCGCTTTGCCTCCGCCATCTACCAGTACTACGCCGACAACGGGGCGGCGCTGCTCAAGGACGAACCGCTGGCCTCGAACCTGCCGGGCACGGCCTGGGTGCGCAAGACCCCGATCGGGGCACTGCTGGGCATCATGCCGTGGAACTACCCGTATTACCAGGTCGCCCGGTTCGCCGCGCCGAACCTGATGATCGGCAACACCATCGTGCTCAAGCATGCGCCGCAGTGCCCGGAGTCGGCCTTGGCCATGGAGCAGATATTCCGCGACGCCGGGCTGCCGGACGACGCTTACATCAATATCTTCGTGAGCAACGAGCAGGTGGCCGGCATCATCGCCGACCCGCGCATCGCCGGGGTGTCGGTGACCGGCAGCGAGCGGGCCGGGGCAGCCGTGGCCTCTGTGGCTGGGCAGAACCTGAAGAAGGTTGTGCTGGAACTGGGCGGCTCGGATCCGTTCATCGTGCTGGATGGTGCCGACCTGGTGAATGTGGCCAAGACCGCCGCAGCGGCCAGGATGGAGAACGGCGGGCAAGCCTGCAACGCCTCCAAGCGAATGATCGTCATCGATGCGGTCTACGACGACTTCATGCGCGAGTTCACGGCGGCGATGTCCAGCTACGTCACCGGGGATCCGACCGACCCGGCGACGAGCTACGGGCCGCTGTCCTCTGAGCAGGCGGCGCGCAACCTCATGGCGCAGATCGACGACGCGGTCGGTAAGGGCGCAACGGTGCATCTCGGCGGGCATCGCATCGACACGCCGGGCGCATTCGTGGAGCCGACCGTGCTCTCCGGCGTCACCCCGGACATGCGCGCCTACCGGGAGGAGTTGTTCGGTCCGGCGGCCGTGGTCTACCAGGTGACCGACGCCGATGAGGCGGTGGAGCTGGCCAACAGCAGCGCTTTCGGGCTGGGCGGGGCTGTCTTCAGCAGCGACGAGAAGCTGGCCATGGAGGTCGCCGACCGGCTCGACGTCGGGATGGTCTGGATCAACACCGCCGAACTCGGCGGCCCGGAGCTGCCGTTTGGCGGCACCAAGCGATCCGGTGTCGGCCGCGAGCTCGGGCCGCTGGGGATCGACGAATTCGTCAACAAGAAGCTCATCCATACGCCGCCTGCCGCGCAGTGATTGTGGGCTCCTGACCACGTTGAGGAATCGCGTGCCGGGATCACACTGCGGCACGCATCTTTGTCACGAGTCTCTCGAACATCGGGTAGGCCGCCGTTCCCCCGAGGACGTCGATCGACGGCTGCCACAGGTCCCACCGGTCGATGAGGCGGCGGCCGAGCAGCGTCCTGATCAGCTCGAAGTCGAAGCCACCATGCTTCTCGAGCGCCCCGAGTTGCTCAAAGTAGTCGAGCTCCCGGTAAAGGACATACGCCTCGGCGGAGTTCTCAGCGATGAAGAGCGCCATCGCATCCCGCAACGCTTCTGGCGTCTCGAACTGAGCCACGAGGCGGCGTGTCTCCACCATCGGGCCTTCGCTCCAGCGCCGGAAGAACTCGACTGCCATCTCAGCCTGACGGCCGACACGGGCTTCACGGGCTTGCTGGCCTGCGAAGATCACTGCACCGATCGCGCTCAGCAGCCCGATGGCGCTTACCGCGGTCGCGATCGCCGTGACCTGCTCCGCCCAGTTCGGCATGGGCCGGCCTCCAATCAAAAGTACCGCCCGTTAGGACGTCTGCCCGCCGGCCGCCAACCGCAGCGTGCGATCGGCCGCACATCGCCTGCCAGCAAGCGTTGGCTCAGGCATAGCGAGTTGTGCGCGACACTGGGCTGGCGGTTCTCGGTCGGATCCGGTACCGCCGGGCAGGCAGGAGGTGGCGATTAGCCATGATGGCCATGGACCGCTTGCCTGCGGCGCCTCCGCCACGACCAGGTGTCGAGATGCCCTACGACACCCGGCGCGGCATCCACTACACCAAGCCAATCCTGCGCGGCTGGCTGCACCTGCTCTGGTTCGAGGCGTCGCTGGTGCTCGGCACCCTGCTGCTGGCCCGCGCGCATGGTGCCACGCGTATTACCGCTATCGCCATTTATGCGGTCAGCGTGACCGCAATGTTCGGGGTCAGCGCGCTGTATCACCGCGGCAACTGGACTGCCGCGTGGAGCCGGCGCCTGCAGCGCCTGGACCACGCGATGATTTTCCTCCTCATCGCCGGCACGGCAACCCCTGCTTTCCTCTTGGCTACGCGCGGCGCCTTCGGGCTTGTCTGCTTGATCGTGGTGTGGGCGCTCACGCTCACCGCGGCCACGATTCACATGGCATGGATGAACGCACCAGAGCGCCTGGTCGGCGTGACGTTCCTCGGGCTTGGCTGGGTAGCCGGCCTTGCCCTGCCCTGGGTGTGGGTCAATGCCGGATCTGCGGCGGGCACGCTGATGCTCGCAGGTGGCCTGCTCTACACCGCTGGAGCGCTGTCCTACCACCGGCGCCGACCCGACCCTTACCCGGCAGTGTTCGGCTACCACGAGGTCTTTCACACCTACGTTTGCGCCGCCGCGACATGCCAGTTCGTTGCGATAGCGCTGTTCATCACCTGAACCGGGCCGGGCATGACGGGGGCGGCCGGCGCCAGGCGGGGCCGCCCCCGGTACCGTCAGACGACTCTGACATTCTCCGCCTGAGGCCCCTTCTGGCCTTGCGTGATGTCGAACTCGACCTTCTGGCCTTCCTCCAGGTTGCGGTAACCGGCACCCGTGATCGCACTAAAGTGCACGAACACGTCCGGACCGCCCTCGACGGCAATGAAGCCATAGCCCTTGTCGCCGTTGAACCACTTCACCGTTCCCTGCGCCATCTTGACCTTCTTCGTCTTGGACGCAGCACCCGCTACGGCGGTGGCCCGCGCCTCACGCAATTACCTCGCCCGCCTGTTACCAAACGAACAGCAGAAGCGTACCGGCCGCAGCCAACCGCGTCCGGGATATATCAGCCGCGCCAGATGATCTGCATGCCGAACGAACGCGCCGGCGCGGGCGCCGCCGGTGATGCGGGCGGCTGTCCGGCTGCTTGCCGGGCGTGGGTCAGCGCCTTCGCCGGCCCCGGTAGCCGGCGGACATGGCGGCCGCGCCGCGCCCGGTTGCCGGGCTTGCCGTGGCGGTTTCTGGTGCCACCGCCGCCGCGTGTGGCTGCGGCACAGGCGATTTGGCGGGTTTTCCGGCTATCGAGCGCAGCAGCGCGGCGCCGGGCTGGACGGTGGCGGCGAGCGGAACGACGTGTGCCTTGCGCATCAGCCCGCGCACGTCGCTTGCCTGCGCGGGGGTTTGCAGGGTGACTACCACGCCACTGGCACCGGCCCGGCCGGTCCGGCCGGAGCGGTGCAGGTAGGCCTTGTACTCGGCGGGCGGGTCGGCGTGGATGACCAGGTCGATGCCGTCAACGTGGATGCCGCGGGCGGCGATGTCGGTAGCGACCAGCACGCGGATGGCCCCTGAGGAGAAGGACTTGAGGTTGCGCTCGCGGGTGGCCTGGGTGAGGTTTCCGTGCAGCTCCGCAGCAGGTATGCGCGCCGCGGTGAGCTGGCGGGTGAGCTTGCGCGCCCCGTGCTTGGTCCGGGTGAACACCAGCGACCGCTTGTCGCCTCCGGCGAGGCCGGCTACCACCGCGGCCCGGTCTGCGGTACCGATGGTGAGCAGGTGGTGAACGATCGGGGTGGGGGCCTCGGCCGGGTCGACGGCATGCTCGGCCGGATGATCGAGGAACCGGCGGACGAGGACATCGACGGCGTGGTCGAGGGTCGCGGAGAACAGCATCCGCTGGCCCTCCGGCGGGGTCGCGTCCAGCAGCCTGCGCACGGCGGGCAGGAAACCGAGATCGGCCATGTGATCGGCTTCATCCACCACGCTGATCTCGACGTCGCCGAGATGGCAGTGGCCCTGGTCGATCAGGTCGGCCAGACGGCCCGGGCAGGCGACGATGATGTCCACCCGGTGATGCAGTGCCGCCACCTGCGGCCGTTGCGGGGTGCCACCGAAAATCGTGGCGACGCTCAGGCCGCGGCCCTGGTCAGCGGCCGGAGGACGGCCTGGACCTGGCTGGCGAGCTCGCGGGTCGGCACGAGCACCAGCCCACGGGGACGGCCGGCGCTGGTGTGGCCGCCGGTCAGCCTGGCGACCAGCGGAATGCAGAATCCCAAAGTCTTGCCAGAGCCGGTACGGCCCCGGCCGAGGATGTCGGTGCCGGACAGGGCATCGGGCAAGACGGCGGTCTGGATGGGGAACGGCACGTCAATGCCCGTCGCGGCCAGTACTGCGACCAGCGGTGCCGGCACGCCGAGCGACGCAAAGGTGGCGCCGTGCGCCGCGTCTGTTGGCCTTGCAGGCTGACGCTCCCTGCGCAGGCTTGGAGCACGTTCGATGAGCTGAGCTGTCATAAAGGTGGTCTTCCAGAAAGTTAGGCGGCCGCATTGTCGCGGGCCGCCACCTCCGTGGAAACCAGCTCGCTCATCAGCGATGTACTCACCGGCGCGCCCTGTTGGCTGCGCCTCACTGAATACAGTGCGCCATCGACACTACCCGCTCCGAGGTCATGGTGCGCGCGGCGGCGATGGCTGGCCAGCCTGCCGGGCAGATCGGCCTCGCCCGAAGATCGCCATCCGGGAGGGGGCGGTTCCGCCGGAACCGCCCCCTCCCGGCGGCTGGCCGCCCGATGGGCAGTCAGCCTGGCGGAACAGGCTAGAGCGGCTGGACCTGCTCGGCCTGCGGGCCCTTGGGCCCTCGGACGGCCGTGTACTCCACCCGCTGGTTCTCCTGAAGGCTGCGGTAACCGTCAGCCTGGATGGCGGAGTGGTGAACGAAGACGTCGTCGGTGCCGTCGTCCGGAGCGATGAAACCGTACCCCTTGTCGGCGTTGAACCACTTCACGGTGCCCTGAGCCATGTGCCCTCTCCTGGTGGGACGATCGTCGGGACGCACGTGCGTGCGACCCGGGCTGGCGCGACCGCCTGCCTGTGAAGGCCTGGCCAGGGATGCCCGCGGCGCCCGCTGTCAAAATTTCGCAGGCGCTGTGACACGTACACGAACTTCGACTCCAACCGCGCCCCATTAAACACCATCGAGCCCGACCGGCGCCCCGGCCGGTGCCGCAAATCTCGCCCGCGCCAGCGCGGTGATGGCCGCTCAAGGCCGCGCCGTCGGATCACCGGTACGCGTCGAGGAGAGCGATCGACAGTTCGGGGCTCTCGACATCGGCGTTGTGACCCAGGCCGGGGAGCGTCGACCGTCGGGGGGCCCAACCGGGCTAGTTGCTCATCGGTGTTCATCGGGTCGAGTTCGCCGCGGGCAAGGGTCACCGGTGCCTGCGATCGTGCTATCAACTGCGCCATATCGGGCGCCCCGACCGCGAAGGCGCCCGGGTCCATCGCCAGCCGCCATTGCCCGTCGTCGTCACGCAGTCCGGCATCCACGACCGTGTCACCGGTGGTCAGCAGGCCAGGCCAGACCGGACACCCGCAGGTAGCGGGCGGCGGCCTCGTCACGCGAAGCGAACCGGGCCCGCGGCCGGCGAGCCAGGGCCTGCGCCCGTTCCAGGTCCTCATCGGTCCAGACGACCTTGACCCCCAGGCCGATGACCGCGTGCACCTGCACGGGGAACCTGCCGCTGGCCAGGGCCAGGCCGACGACGCCGCCCAGCGAGTGTCCCAGCACGATGGTGCGGGCACCGGGCCGGACGATTCCGGCCACCGCGCCGGCGAAGCCGCCGAAGGTATACGCCGCCAGCGGCGGCGAACCACCATGGCCGGGCAGGTCCGGCGCCAGCCAGCGCCCCGGCCACCGGCGGGCGAGCAACGGCCGCCAGCCACCCCAGACGTCGCCCGTCGCGCCAAGGCCATGCAGCAGCACCAGAAGCGGCTCCCCGCTGCCGCCTTCGTGGACCCGCAGACCCGCCTCCATAGCCGCAGTCTGCCACCGCGCCGCCGTGCGCCTGGCCCCCGCCCACGCCGGCATCTGGGTACGGTCCGTTACATGACAACGGCACGGGTCCGCCACGGCCCGACACCGAGGTCGTCCGAACCTGCCACCTGGACGTTGGCCTGTAGCGCCCCTCGAGGCGCTGGCCCGGCGGCGCAGGCGGCCGGAGTCGTATGGGTGGCCGAGATTCCGGTCCTGGGCGGCCCGCAGGCTCAGGGTGCCGCCGGGCCTCGCACGCCGGCATCGAACCGGTGCTGGCCAGGCCACAGTCGTCCTCTTTTCCTCACGGGGAGCCACGCAGATCGTGACCTGGTGATGCTGTAGTGCTCGGCGATGCTTGCGAGTAGCAAAATGATGCCGACATGGACCCGCCGGATCACTCCCGGCTGCGACGGCTGCTGACCCGGTCGTTCACGCGGCGGGCGGTCTCCCAGCTTGAGCACCGCATCCGAGGTCACGCGCGGGCCATCTGCGATCGGGTGTTTACCGGGCCGGGGGGTGAATGCGACTTCGCCAAGGACATCGCCGCGGATCTGCCACTGCTCACCCTGGCCGACATACTGGGCGTGCCGCGGCAAGATCGCTGGCTGCTCTTCGACTGGTCCAACCGGGTGATCGGCTACCAGGACCCGGACTATGCCTCCTCGGCCGAATTCGACCCCGCCGCAGGCACGCCCATGGCCAGGCAGGCACTAGCGCTGCGGCCCGCGCCGGACAGCGATGGCAGGATGCCTGATCCGCGAACCCGGAAGGCATGCCGGACCTCTATGCCTACGCCCATCTGCTCGCCGAGGAGAAGCGGCGCCGCCCCGGGGATGACGTGATGTCGATCCTGCTGGCACAGGCGGACGACGACGGCGGCCAGGTGTCGGTGGCTGAGTTCGAGAACATGTTCTGGCTGTTCGCGGTGGCCGGGAACGAGACCCTGCGCAACGGCCTGCCCGGGGCGTGCATCGCCCTGCTCGAGCACCCAGGCGCACAGGATGACCTGCGCTCAGATCCGGCGCTGATGCCCGCCGCGGTCGAGGAGATGCTGCGCTGGTGGACGCCGGTGATGACGTTCCGCCGTACGGCGGCCTCCGAGTGCGAACTCGGCGGGCAGCGCATCGGCGAAGGAGACAAGGTGGTCGTCTCATTCACCTCGGCCAACCGCGACGAAGCCGTCTTCGCCGACCCCGGCGGCTTTGACATCCGCCGCCACCCCAACCCCCACCTGGTGTTCGGCCATGGCCCGCACTTCTGCCTGGGCGCTCACCTCGCCCGCACCCAGATGTGCGCGCTATTCGATGAGATCCTGGCCCGCACGTCCGCCCTCAGCTACGCGGGCCAGCCCTCCTACCTCCGATCGAACTTCCAGCGCGGCGTCAAGAGGCTGCCCATCGCCTGGACCGCATGAGCCCGGCCCCCGCCGGACCATCCCAAGCGCCGCCTGCCGGTGCGGCCTTGCAGGCGCTATCTGAGTTGCTGCTGGCCGCCGTCGTAAACCAGCAGGCCGTCCGCGCGAAGCCGGGCTCCCGGCGAACGACGGTGCAGCGCCAGCGTGCCGTCGTGCATCAGGTGCCGGACCGGTACGTCGCGGGCGATCTCCGCGAAGTCGGCGATCAGCCGCCGGTGGCAGCGCCACCAGAGGCTCTCGCTGCACATCACCACCAGTTCCTGGTCGCCCGCCTGCGCCAGTACCTCGCCGATCGCGGCCAGGAAGTCCGGTTGCCGCATGTGGCCGGCATAACCCCGGAAGGCCGGCTCCTGCCACGCCGTATCGGGCGAATCCGGCGCTGGCGGCGGAAGCCGCCCAGCCGCTTCTCCCACCGGTAGCCGATGCCGTGGCCGGGCAGCCAGCGCTCCAGCTCCACCCGGGCCACGTGCGGGTTGCGGCGGCTGCCGGGTGCGGTGCGGACGTCGATCAGCATCCGCACGTCCGCAGAACGCAGCAGTTCGGCGATGCGCTCGGCGCTGGCCGTGCCGTGCCCGAACGTGATCAGTGGCACCGGCCCCTCCACGTGGTCGGGCGGCCTGGCGCTTGCCGCGCTCGCTATCTCTGTGACGCTCTTCGCCCGCACGGCGGCACGGCGCCAGCAAGGGGCGGCTTCTGCCCCAGTTCCGCATTCGGCCGCCTGACTAGAGCGGCTCGCCTTCGAGCCGTCCCTCCGGGACCTTCCGGGCGCACAGCGCCAGTGCCAGGTGCCCGGCCGGGCCGCGGAGCGCCGGGCCTGCTCCGTACGACCAGTCAAGGTCGGTGGCCTGCAGGCTGCGCCCCTCAATGCCGGTGCCGAAGTTGGCGTGCCCGCCACCCGCGGTGAGGTCGTCCAGCGCGACGCGGATCGTGGCATCCGGTGACAGGCGCGGGCACCCCCAGCGGCACGGTCACGTCCAGGCCGTGAATGACCACATGATTGAGTGCGCCATGCCACCCGCCGCCCGGCGGCGTCCAGTGCTGCATCACCTCGGATTGCAGGCTGGCCACCAGTTCGTCGGCGGGCAGTTCGGCGTCCCTGGCGGCGATCTCGTTCGACAGCCGGCCGAAGTCGAACTCGTACCGGCGCAACTCGGCCATGAACTGCTCTTCGGAGTAGCGCGCCGCCATGGTCATGTGCGCGATCACCTCGCGGACCCGCCATCCCGCGCACAGCGATGGCGTGTCCCACTGCGCGTCGGTCGCGGAGTCGAGCAGTCCGGCCAGGGCCAGGAACTCGGCGGCCACGGCCAGCTGCAGGCCGGCGTCATCGTTCATGATCAGCTCCTAGCCGTTCGCACTGCCGGTCATCATCCTTAACTCGAGACGAGCCGCCGCGGCATACTCACCGGTCCGGGCGCTCAGACCTCCTTAGCGGCGACGAGATTGAAGTGGTACTTGCCGCTCGAACCCTTCTTCAGTACGAATTTCCGGCCATTCTTCCTCCTCGTGTCGAAAGCCTGCTCCAGTTGCCGGCCCGCGGCTGGCAACACACGGCCGACCACGTCAGTCAGCGCGGCAGGAAGTCCAGTAGCAGGGCGGTCACCTGGTCAGGTGCTTCGAGCTGCATCCAGTGACCTGGGCCGTCGAGGCGCTCGTACCGCCACGAACCAGCGACGTTCTCGGCCGAGTCGGTCATCTGCGCCTCGGTGAGGGCGACGTCCCCGGTGCTCCACAGACCCATGGCGGGCGCTTGCACCGGTGGGAGCTGCATCGGTGGCGCGGCCCAGCTCTCGGGCGGGATGTTGGCCCGGTAGTAGTTCAGGCCCGGCGTGAGCGACCCGCTGGCTTCCAGTTCGGCGATCACCTGGTCGGCGTCCGGATGGTGCGCCCAGGCACGGAAGTTCGCCCAGTTGTCCTCGGACAGCCAGCGCTCGGCGATGCCGGTGTACTGGAACAGCAGCATGTACCACGACTTCTGGCGCTGCTCAAGGGTGCGCAGGAAGCCCGCCGGATGGCCGACGGACAGGACCGCCAGGTGGTCGACGTTGTCAGGGGCGAACGAAGCGAGGGCCCAGGCCAGGGCGGCGCCCCAGTCGTGACCCACCACGTGGGCCCTGTCGATCCCCAGTTCGGCGAGGATCGCCATCACGTCCGCGGCCAGCAGCGGAATGGAATAGGCGTCGACGGCCTCGGGCTTGTCCGAGCGGCCGTAGCCGCGCAGGTCGGGCACGATGACCTGGTGACCGGCCTCGGCCAGAGCCGGGACCTGGTGCCGCCAGAGCCGCCCGGTGTCGGGGAACCCGTGCAGCAGCACGACCGGGCGCCCGGCACCGTGGACCTCGTACTCGATACCGACTCCGTCGACCTCCACCCGGCTCATGCGCCCTCCTTCTCGGCTGGTCGTGCTTCCCGCGCGCGAGCGCGCACCGCCTGCGCCCCCAGGGATTCACACGGTACTTTGCCGGGTCACAGCCGTCTCCCGCGCCTCCGGGCTTATGGTCGGGCTGGTTGTCTGGGGCGGTAGGGCCGGGGAGCCGGAGGAGGGACGGACGGTGGACCGCGAGCAGGTGCGAGCGGCGTTCGAGGAGCCGAAGGAATTCACGACTTCGCCGTTGTACCGCTGCCTGAGCCGGACGGTGGCGGCCACCGGCCAACTGCTTGACCTGGCCTGCCAGGGACGGCCCGGCCAGTATCCGACCTTCCTGTTCTTCGGCGCGGTGCACCTGCTGCTGCTCGCCGGGACCGATCACCCGCTCGCCCGGTTCTATCCGTCGATCGCGGGCGAGCGGGCGCTGCCACCCGAGGGCGCCGAGCCTGCGCTGGCCCGGTTCGGCCGCGAGCATGCCGCGGAACTCGCGGAAACGATCCGCACGCAGCTGGTGCAGACAAGTCAAGTGCAGCGCGCGATCGGCCTGCGCCTGGGCCTGTCCGTGATCGCCGATGAGGTGCCCGGGCCGGTGCACGTGATCGAGGCCGGCGCCAGCGCCGGGCTCAATCTCCGGTTCGACCGGTACGGCTACCGGTTGAACGGCCGAGGGTTCGGAGACCCGGCCGCGCCGGTCCAGCTGATCGCCGAATGCCACGGCCCGGGGCCGCAGCCCGACCTGGATCGCCAGCCAGCGATCGCCAGCGTCCTCGGCATCGACCTGCACCCGGTCGACGCGGCGGATCCGGCGGAGCGGGCCTGGCTGCGGGCACTGGTATGGCCGGAAAACCACCGGCAGCGTGCCCTGCTCACGACCGCGCTCGAACTCGCCGCGGCCGACCCGCCCCCCATCCTGGCGGGGGATGTCGTCGACGTGCTTCCCGGCATCGCCCGCGCGCTTCCCGCGGGCCAGCCACGGGTGGTCTTCCACTCCGCGACGCGCCTGCACGTGCCCGCCGGCCGTCTGGCCGCCTTCGATGCGGCGATCGAGCGCGCGGGTGACACCGGGCCGTTGTGGTGGCTGTCGATCGAGGATGCGCCCGATGCGCAGTCCCGGCCCCGCAACGCGCGCCGGGGTCCCGCGCTGCAACTGCGGCGGCCCGGCGCTGCGGCGGCCGAGACGATCGCCATCGTGGACGGGCACCTCGCCTGGATCGAGATGTGCCCGCAGCGCTAGCCGCCGGGCCGGCCAAAGCACCGCACTCGCCCCAAAAGGCTAGGAATCATGCGATACGGAACGTCCGGACGCACGTGATTTCAGAGCCGGCGTAGCTCGGTGTATGACTAAAGAAGCAGGGCCCCGGCCCGGTGTGCTGAGCGTGCCTCCCCCGCGGGCAGGCCGTCCCGGACCGGCGTACGCCCCTGGGATCGGTGTGATGACCACGATCTCCCGGCCATTGCGGCTGGCCGAGGCCGTCGGGGCCTTGTCGCTGGCCACTGACCTGGCAATGGGTCAGCCGCTGGAGCATGGGCTGCGCACCGCGGTGCTCGCGGTGCGGATCGCGCAGGCGATGAGCCTGCCCGATGACGATCAGGTGACCGTCTTCTACACCGGGTTGCTGCACTTCGCCGGGTGCACGGCCGAGAGCGAGATCGACGCGCGGTTCTTCGGCGACGAGCTTTCGGCGCGGCCGCAGATGATGGCGGTGGCCTTCGGGACCCGGCGGGACCTGATCACCACCGCGACCCGGGTTGCCCATCCCGAGCGGGCCCGGCTCGCCCGGGCGGCTGCGATGGCCAGGTCGGCGTTTGGCGGCGTCACCGAGTTCCGCAAGTGGGCCGCAAGCCACTGCGACGTGGCCAGCGTGCTCGGGGCGCGGATGGGCTTTTCCGACCAGATCCAGACGGCGCTGCGGCATCTATGGGAGCGCTGGGACGGCCGGGGAATGCCGGGAGATCTGCGCGGGGATCAGATCCCGCTGGCGGTGCGGCTCATGCAGGTGGCGCAGGACGCGGACATGGCCTGGCACCAGGGCGGCAGCATGCTGGCCGACAGCCTGCTCGCCGAGCGCGCCGGCTGCGGGCTGGACCCGGGCGTGGTGGCCGCCTTCCTGTCCCTGGGCGAACGGGCCTATGCGGGCCTGGACGCGCCGACCATCTGGGACGCCGCCCTGCTTGCCGAGCCCGGCCCGCAGCCGGCGGTGGGCGAGCACCGGCTGGACGCCTGCCTGTCGGCGATCGCGGACTTCGCCGACCTGAAGAGCATGTGGACGGTGGGTCACTCCCGCGGGGTAGCCGAGCTTGCCGAAAGAGCCGCCGGGGTGGCCGGGCTGCCCAGGGCGGACCAGGTGCTGCTGCGCCGGGCGGGTCTTGTGCACGACATCGGCCGTGTCGCGGTCCCGGTCAACGTGTGGGCCAAGCCGGGGCCGCTGAACCGCGACGAGCGGGAGCAGGTGCGGTTGCACGCGTATCACACCGAGCGCGTGCTGGACGCCGCGGCCGGGCTGCGGCCACTGGCGCGCCTGGCCGGGTCGCACGGTGAGCGCTGCGACGGTTCCGGCTATCACCGGGGCAGCCGGTCCGCGGAACTGCCGCTGACCGCATGGCTGCTGGCCGCGGCGGACTGCTATCACGCGATGGGCGAGCCGAGGCCGCACCGGCGGGCACTGCCGGCCGGGGCCGCGGCCAGCGAACTGAGCCGGGAGGCGGATGCGGGCAGGCTGGCAGCCGACGCCGTGCACGCGGTGCTGACCGCCGCGGGCCAGCCACAGCCGCGCCCGGCCATGGGAGCGGCGGCCGGGCGCCCACCGCCGGGGCACCAGCCCGCGGCATCCCAGCCCTCCGGACGCCCGCCAACCGGGCCTGCGAGCCACCGGGCCACCGCCCCCCGGCCGGCCGGGCTTTCCGAGCGGGAGTGCGAGGTGCTCGGCCTGCTGGCCCGGGGCCTGGCCACCAAGCAGGTCGCGCGGCGGCTGGGGATCTCGCCGAAGACCTGTGATCACCACATCCAGCGCCTGTATGGCAAGGCGGGCGTGTCCACCCGGGCGGGCGCGACATTATTCGCGCTGGAACACGGGCTGGTCCGTCCCGATGAGACAGCCATCCGATAACGGCGGCGCTGGCGCGGAATCGGCCATCGATGCCAGAATGAGGTGTTTTAATACGATCGCGGCTATCCGGACATTAGCGCGCGCCGTACTTAGCACGGAATCGGCCGCGCGGACAGCCGCCGGCTATTTTCGCTAGTAGGGAGTTTTCCCGATTGCCAGGCCGGTGCAGGCTTGCTTAACGTCTCCGGTGACGGGGACCAGAAGGAGGTGGCTGGGCGCTGAGGCCGTTCGCCCTCGCCGGATTCGGGTTATCCGGTATCCGCCCTGGCGGTACCGTGCGGGCCCGTATCAGCGGCACGGGCGCCCCGGTGACCCCAGGTTCGCCTGCCTGCCCAGCCAGCACGGGAACGGGCCTGCCGAGCGTGCGCGGGCCTGCGCATGGTCCCTGTGGCGGGGCGGCAGCAAGGGGAGGGACGAACCTGGGGCGCCCAGCCGCCCCGCATGAGCGCCCGCCCGGAGAGGCGGCGCGCCACCCTGGCTAGCGCGGCGGCAGGCCGGCTTGGCCTCACCGCAGACACCGACATCAGGTAAGGGCATGACAATGCAGGACGGGCCACGGCTGCTGGTCGCCGCTGCACTGGGAAAGATCATCGAACCGCTGCTGCGGCAGTCGCTGACCGACGCCACGGTGCGGATAGCCGAGGATCGGGCCGCGGTGGAGCGCGCACTGGGCGACCGCCTCCGCTTCGACGTGATGGTCATCGACCTCACCTGGATGGACTACGCCGTCGAGTACAGCTTCGACGGTCTTGACGTGCTCGACATGCTCCGCCGGACCCGCAGGCAGACACCGGTGATCTTCGCCGCGCAGGGGCACGGCACCGAACGCGACCACCTCGACGAGGCGGTCGAGCAGCCCGAGGTGGTCGGGGTCTACCGCAAGTCGGCCGGGCCCCAGCCGCTGATCGAAGCCGTGGAAATCGCCGCCGGGGGTGGCGGCCTCACCGGCCCGCTGTTTCCCACGGGCGCCAGCCCGCCTGATATTCCACGAATTCACGCTTATTTCGGAAAAGGGCGGGGTTCGACCGCCGCACGTTTGGCCGGGGCGATCGCTTCCGGCCGGGCCGCCAATCACGAGACGCTGGCCGGCGCGGCACATGTGGGCTATGACACGGCCGCAAAGCTGGTCGATTACCTGGGCCCGCTGATCAAAGACCGTGGTGAGCACAGCCCGGAACTCAAGATGACGCCGGAGGTGGTCTACCGGTGGTGCGGCGAACACGCGAGGTACATCCTGAGCTGGTGCCGGCGTAACGGTCACGGCGATATCGCGGCGCGGGTCATGCCGGCCGCCTGCCCGCAACCGAACCTGCGGGGCGGCGCCTAGCCATGGCATGCGGAATCTTGCATGGCGCGGCCGGAGGCCGGCAAGGATCTACCTGACTGGGGTTTCCTGAGAGCTTTGCTACCTGGGTTCCGGATATAACTGAATTGGCCGGCGCTGAACCCCCGCAAGAGGGTCCTGCGCGGGCGCGGGGGGGTGCCGGGTAGCCGACGTGGCCGGGGGGATCGCGTCGGCTACCCGGCGCATTTCAGGGCAATCACGTTTGGGCGGCCCGGGGCCGGCCTGGCCCGCGTGGCTGATGTGTTCCCTGGGCTAGCCGCGGCAGCGGCCGACATAGGCGACGCGGTTCGGCTGGATCACCCCGGCATCGATCGCGGCCTGCTCGCCGGCCTCGCTGACGCCGGCCAGATCGGCGAAGAAATACGGCCCATAGCCAAGGAACTGCCGGTCGAACCGCGCGTCGAGTTCGGCCACGATGTCCCCGGCCGCGTGCAGGTTCTCTTCCGCCGCCCAGTCCCGCCAGTAGCTCTCCCACGGCAGCCCGGAGGCGCGCCATTCGTCGTGGCGGTGCCGCAGCCAGTTGTGCTCCGCCGAAGGCCCGGGCAGCCGGTCGAAACACCACCGGGCGGTTGCGTCGTCGAACCGTTCCCACGCCCACTCCACGACCACGATCGTGCCGCCGCCGGCCAGCGCGGCCCATGCCAGGCCGAGCACCTCGCCGAGGTTGGCGACGTGATGCAGCGACGCGCACGCCACCACGGCCGCGGCCGGCCCGGGCAGCTCATGCCTTTCGAACTCCGCCTGGTGGTACCACGGCCCGTCCGGCGCCTCCGGGTCGACACCTGAGGCGTCATAACCGGCCGAGCGCAGCATCGGGACGAACCCGCCGAGCGGGCCGCAGCCGATCTCCACCACGGCGCCGGGCGGGGCGGGCAGCCGGTCGCGGACGAACGGCCATACCGCGGCGAGCCACCGCTCATCGGAAGTCACGCCCGCCAGCCTACGGCCGCCCGCGACGAGCCTCCCGGCCCGCGCAGGAGAGCCAGCCCAGCCTCGCACACCAGAGCCGGGCCCAGCCCCGGCCCTGGGAGGGGCATGAATGTCAGGTTGATGCCCCAAGAAGAGCCTCGGTGTCACATTCACGCCCCAGGGAATGGCGCAGATCAGGGAATGGGAGCGCGCAGCATGCGGTGGTAGCCTCGATTGCAGTGGCAGCGCACCGCCTGCCCGCTTCCGAGCCATCAGCCGGCCCGCGCCGTGGTGGCGACGAGGACAAGGGTCTACGACTCGCGGGCCTCTTCGTCATGTGCTCATCCGCCTTGGCGGGCAGACGCGGGCCGACCCGCCGGGAAGAGATGACCATGACCTCGAACAAGGCCCAGAAAACCGCCGCCCGCCAGCGCATGGCGCAGACCGGCGAACCGTACAGCGTGGCCAGGCGCGCGGTGAGTGCCGGGGACCCCGAGCCGGACGCAGCCCAGGCCCCGGAGGCCGCGGGCACGGAACCCGGCGAGCTCAGTCCGGACGAGCAGTACGCCCAGGAGGCCCGGGCCGCCGGTGTGCCCGCGGCGGAGATCGACGCGCAACTCGTCACGTTCCGCCAGCGGGAGGCCGCCGGACTCCACGCGGAGGAGACCGCCGACCTGGCCCGGCGGGCCGCCGAACGGGCACGGGAACAGGCCGACTGGCTGGAAGAGGAGGCCGAGCGCGCCGAGGAACGGGCCGACCTGGCCCAGGAGGCCGCCGAACTGGCCCAGGAATGGGCCAGCGAGCAGGAGCAGGAGCAGGCCGTCGAACGGGCCGGCCAGTTGCGTTCGGAGGCGGAGCAGGCCCGGGAGCAGGCGGAACGGGCGGAGGAGGCGGCCGACCGGGCGGAGGAAGTGGCAGACCTGGCCGGGGAGGCCGCCGACATGGCACGGGATCACGCCAGCGAGGCAGCGGAAACCGGCGAGCCCTGGGACCTCGGCGACGGCGCGTGGGAACCCGGGGCAGCCGATCCGCGGGGCTGGCATCCGGAGGGCCGGGGCATGGTCATGCACCGGCCACCCCATCCGCCCCGGCCACCCCGGCCGCCCCGTCCGCCCCGGCCACCCCGTCCGCCCCGGGACCGCTGACGCCGCAGGCATCCGGGGCCCGGCGGCCATGCCCCGGATGCGACGATGGCTGAATGACCGATGCCGTGCCCGTCACCGATAACCAGGCCGAGTCCCGGTTCGAGATCTCCGACGGCGGCCACCTCGCCGAACTGCGCTACCACCGCAACGGGAACCGGCTGGTTCTCATTCACACCGAGGTCCCCGAGGAACTCGAGGGCCGGGGCATCGGCGGCATGCTGGTCGTCGCGGCTATCGACCGCGCGGCTCGCGAGGGCCTGACGATCGTGCCGTTCTGCCCGTTCGCCCGCGGCTGGCTGGAACGCCATTCCGACGTGGCGGACCGGGTGCCCATCGACTGGCAGGCCGTCTAGGCACCGCCGCAGGCGGGCACGGCTCCCCCATGCCGGGCACCGCTCACCGGGCAGGCTCAGGCCAGGCAGGTGAGCGGGGCACCGCCGTTGTAGGCGACCATGTCGGCTAGGGCGGTCACGATGTCGATCGGGCCGCCGCGCGGTGTGCCGTCGAGTTCGGCGCAGGCGCGGTGCAGGTTGCCGACGATCCGCTCGGCGTCCGGCCAGGCGGCGAACCGGCCCAGGTCGGTGCTCCGGGCGGCCTCCAGCGGGGACAGGCCGGCGTCCCGGGAGCGCACCGCGACATCGAGCACGAACCTCAGGTAGCCCAGTGTGTCGTCGATGGGTTCCCGGCCGCCGAAGACGGGGCCGTGCCCGGGCACGATGGTCTGCGCGCCCAGCGGCGCCACCACGGTCTCCAGCACCTCGACCGCACCGGCGACCGAGCCCATGAGCAGGAACGGCGTGCCGCCGTGGAAGATCAGGTCACCGCAGAACAGCACGGAACGCTCGGGGATCCAGATGATCGAGTCGTTGGTCGTGTGCGCGGCGGTCCCGACGTGGCGGACGTGCGCGCGCAGGTCACCCACGTGCAGGGTGATCTCGTCGGTGAACGTGACGAACGGCGGGTCCAGGCGCAGATCGCCCCAGTCGGGGCCGTCCCAGAACGGCAGTTCGCGCGGTGGCCCGAACGCGATGGCCTCCTCTCGCGCGCGCTCGTGCGCCACGATGGCCGCACCGCCGAACAGGCAGTTGCCGAAGGTGTGATCGCCATGGTGGTGGGTGTTGACCACGGTGCGCACCGGATCCGGGGTGATCGCGGCGATCGCCTCCAGGTAGGCCTGGGTCCGGCGCTGCGTCGAGCAGGTGTCGATGCTGATGACACCCTGCGGCCCGGCCAGGAAGCCGGTGTTGTTGATCCACCAGGTGCCATCGGGCTGAACGTAGGCGTAGATCCCGGCAGACACCTCGTGGACCTCCGGGCGCCCGGGAACGGTGATGTCGGTGTGCTGACTGCTCATCCGGGTCCGCCCCTCATCGCGGATCACACAGGACCAGCGGGATGTCCCGCCGGGTACGGCGCTGGTACCCGGCGTAGCCGCCGTAGGCCGCGACCACCCGCGGCCACAACTCGGCCTTCTCCTCGGCGGAGGCCCGGCGGGCCCGCACCAGCCGGCGCTGGCCGTCCACGGTCAGCTCGGCGTCGGGGTGCGCCATCAGGTTGCGGTACCAGTCGGGGTCCCGGTCGTCGCCGCCCTTCGAGGCCACCAGGACGATCCGCTGGTCGTCGATGACCGGCGCGGTGAGCATCGTCGTGCGCGGCAGGCCGGACTTGCGGCCCACCGTGTGCAACTCGACGACCTGCATCCCGAGTGCCGAGTTCAGCACCCGGCCACCGGTGCTGCGGAGGATGACCCGGTGGACCCGGCTCATGGTCTTCAGGCCGATGTCCGCCAACTGCTGCTGCAGGTTCATGGCCAGACCCTACCGATCGGTAGCCGATGGCGGCCCCGCGGTGCCGGCCACGGCTGGCACCCGGTCAAGAACGATCCCGAAGTGCTCCCGGTAGGCGGCCAGCACCGCGCCGTCCGTGCCCAGGTCCTGCTCGGTGCGGGCGCCGCCGCTGGTCCGGATCAGGGTGCGGCCGCTGAGCGAAATCCGGCCCTCGGCGGTGAGCCGGGAGCAGATCGTGCTCCAGGTGAAGTGGGAGTCCGGTGAGGTCTGCTGCCACCAGCAGGTCGGCACGAAGTCGGCCAGGGCCCGCTCGCGCCGCTCGATCCGGTACTGCGGCTCGCCGTCCTTGGCCACGTCCACGTCACCGTCCGGCGCGTCGGCCAGCACGAACCGGCCGCCGGGATCGTCCTGGGCGTCCCGGCCGTCATAACGCAGCGGGTAGCTGCTGTGGCTGCCGAAGCCGACGTCGGCCAGCCACGGGCCGCTGCCGTCGGGCAGGTGTACCACCAGGGCGAGATGGTCGAACAGCGGCCCGGGCCGGCCCTCGCCGCCGTAGACCCGCGCGGCGACCCTCCGCACCCGGGCGCCAAGCCCCTCCAGCAGCAGCGCGAAGGCGCCGTTGAGCTCGTAGCAGAAGCCGCCGCGCCGCCTGGTGACGATCTTGGCGACCAGGTCGGCCTCGTCCAGGGAGATGGGCTCACCCAGGTGGATGCTCAGGTTCTCGAACGGCACGGCGCGCTGGTGTGCCAGGTGCAGCGCGCCGAGCGCGGCCGCGTCAAGTACCGCTGGCCGGGCGGCCTCGATGCGGTCCAGGTAGGCGGCCAGCGCCGCGGCATCCATCACAGGTGTCTGGCCATCAGGATGTCGTCGACGTACCGGCCGTTGATGAGGAACTCCTCAAGCTGGGTTCCTTCGCGGGCGAAGCCGTGCCGCTCGTAGACGCGGATGGCTGCCTGGTTGGTGCTCAGCACCCGCAGGGTCAGCTTGCGGATGCCGCGATCCCGCAGTTGTCTCGCCGCCGCGTCCAGGAGGCGGCCGGCGGCGCCGCGGCGGCGGGCGTCCGGGTGCACCGCGAGCCCCTGCACCTGGATGACGTGCGCGTTCTCCGGCAGCCGCGTGGGCGGCTTGAGCCTGATGTAGCCGACCACGCTGCCGTCCAGTTCGGCGACGAGATGGGCCTCGGGCGGGCTGTCGGTGGTGAAGAAGGTGCCATTCCGTGCGCCGGGCGCCATGGTCGAAGGGAACCCCGATTCCGCTGACCACGCGAGCGTATCCAGTTCGGTCAGCGCCGCCTGGTCCGTCATCCGCGCTGGGCGCACCCGGACGCCGCGTGGCGAGTTCACCCGACCATCGTGGCAGATCGCCCGGAATGTCCCCTCAGCGCGGGGCGCCGACGGTGACCAGCCGGGCGAAGCGGCGCAGCGAGAAGTCCATCCCGCGCTGTGCCAGCGGCCGGGCCAGCCGCCAGCCCCACCGGCCCGCCGCCCCCAGCGGCAGGTCCAGGCGCTCGGTCCACCGGAACTCGCTGCCCGCCCCGGCCGGCACCACCTCGAACACGCCGGTCCCGCGGACCACCCGGCCGGTGTGCTGTACCACGCACCGCTGCGGCGGTTCCCACTCGGTGATCACCATGGTGTCGGTGAAGCCCGCCGGCCCGATGCCGGTCCTGGCGACCACGCGCGCGCCCAGGCCGTGGTCACCGCGCGCCCGGGTGGCGAGCATCCACTCGCCCTGCCCGGGCCAGTCCACCACGGCGTGCCAAGCCCTTTGCTGGGTCACCGGCACCTGGATCCGCGCGGTGATCTCGACCCGGTTGCTCACCTGCCCGAGCCTACGGGCGATGGGGAATACTGCCGAGCATGCCTCAACTGATCCCGCAGCCGCGCCGGGTGCCCGCCGCCGGTGACCCGCCGAAGCTGATCGACGAGTTCGTGGGCCGGGCCAGCACGGGCGGCACGGGGCTGAGCATCGCCCGGATGCGCAGCCCGTCCGGCTGGGCCGAGCCTGGCCAGCGCCCGGAGTTCGACGAGTTCACCGTCGTGCTGCGCGGCACCGTGGTGGTGGAGTTCGACGGCGGCCAGCTGAGCGCCGAGGCAGGCCAGGCCGTGCACGCCAGGCCCGGCGAGTGGGTGCGCTACAGCACTCCCGGCGAAGGCGGTGCCGAGTACGTGTCGGTATGCCTGCCGGCGTTCGCCCCGGACACCGTGCACCGCGACGACTGAGCACCGGGCAGCGGTGCACCCGGATCACCAGCCGAGTTCGCGGAGCCGTTCGTCGCCGATGCCGAAGTGGTGCGCGACCTCATGGATGACCGTGCGGCGCACCTGGTCGGCGACCTCTTCCTCGGTGCGGCAGATCGCGCAGATCGCCCGGCGGTAGATGATGATCCGGTCGGGCAGGACCCCGGCGTAGTGGGTGGTCCGGCTGGTGAGCGGCACGCCCTGGTACAGCCCGAGCAGGCCGCGCGGCCCTGGTCCGTGCTCGACGGTGACCGCGACATTGCGCATCATCTCGCCGAGTTGCTCCGGCAATCCGTCCAGCGCCGCGACTACCATCTCTTCGAACCGCTCCGGCTCGATCACGATCACATACCCATTGTCGCGGGCCGGAGAAGGGTACAACCGGAGGGCCGGCGCCAGCGTCATAACTGACACACGGCTCACGGAGCCGACCGTTCAGAAGGAACCGTGATGGACACAACTCTGCTCCTGGCCCGGCGGGCACTTCCGGCGGTGGTGCTGACCTGCGCTGCCGTGCTCGCCGCGGGGTGCGGCAGTTCTTCGAGCACCACCGCGGGCGGCAACGCCACTTCGGCGCCTCCGGCCAGCAGTGCCCCGGCATCGTCCGCCCCGGCAGCCCCGGCCAGCTCGCCAGCCTCGCCCGCGCCGGCCGGACCTGGTCCCTGCCCGACCCGCTCCCTCCTGGTGAAGCTGGGCGTCGGCCAGGGCACGGCAGGCAGTGTCTTCACCACCATCGTCTTCACCAACATCTCCAACGTGACCTGCACCCTGTACGGGTATCCGGGAGTGTCCCTGCAGACCGCGAAGCCGGTCCACCAGATCGGCAAGCCGGCCAAGGAGAACTCGGCGACTCCGCGCAAACTGGTCACGCTCCAGCCGCAGACCACGGCGAACGCGCTGCTGCGGATCGTGGACGCGGGGAACTACCCGGCCGGCACATGCGGCCCGGTGACCGCGCACTACCTGCAGGTCTACCCGCCGAACCAGACCACGCCTGCCTACATCAAGTTCAAGACGCAAGCGTGCTCCAAGCCCGTGCGGCTGATGACCGTGGACGTGGTCAAGCCCGGCTCGGGCAGTTCCTGACCGGCCGGGCCCCGCCTGGATAGCCAGTGCCCTCACGTTTGATGATCATGGTGATGTGGCCGCCCACCGGCCGGACTCCCATGATCACGACCTGGCGGCGGTCGGCCACGGGCCCCGTTCGGTGCGCGGGCCGGGGGTAGCGGGGGCAGGCGTAGAGCAAAGAAGGCATGATGCGGCTATGGATGAGGTTCTCGCGCTACGCCCGGTCGCCGAGGAGGATCTGCCGTTCCTGGAGCGGCTGACCCAGGACCCGGCTGCGGCCGGGGAGTACGCCTGGGCGGGATGGCGCGACCTGCTCCGGTTCCGGCAGGGGTGGGCGGAGGACCGGCTGGTCGGCAACGACGGCGGGGTCCTGCTGATCGCCCAGGGCGGTGAGCGGCTCGGCTTCGTGTCCTGGTTCCAGGTGGACTTCCCGCCGTCCTACTACTGGAGCATGGGCATCGCGCTGCTGCCAGAGGCCCGCGGCAAGGGCTACGGCACCGAGGCGCACCGGTTGCTGACCGAGTACCTGTTCGCGCACACCACGGTGCACCGGATCGAAGGTGTGACCGAGGCGGAGAACCTGGCCGAGCAGCGGGTGATGGAGAAGGCGGGCTTCACCAGGGAGGGCGTGATGCGCGGCGTGTTCTGGCGGGGCGGCGCCTACCGGGATGGCGTGCTGTACAGCCTGCTGCGCACCGACCCGGCGGCCGGCGCATGATGCCTGGCGTGGGCGACGAGGTGACGCTGCGCCCTGCCGCCGAGGCCGATCTGGCCATCCTGGAACGGCTGACCCAGGATCCGGCGGCGGCCGGTGAGTTCGCCTGGATGGGCTGGCACAACCTCAACCTGTACCGGCAGTCGTGGGCGGCCAACGGGCTGATCAGCGACGACAACGGCATCCTGATCGTGGCGCGGGGGGATGACCGGCTCGGCATCGTGTCCTGGCACAAGGTGCCGTCCACCCCGGCCTGCTTCTACTGGAACATCGGGATCGCGCTGCTGCCGGAGGCCCGTGGCAAGGGGCATGGCACGCAGGCACAGCGACTGCTGGCGCGTTACCTGTTCGCGCATACCACGGTGCAGCGGATCGAGGCGGCCACCGAGGTGGGCAACGTGGCCGAGCAGCGGGCGCTGGAGAAGGCCGGGTTCACCAGGGAGGGCGTACTCCGCAGCACAGGCTGGCGGGACGGGGCCTACCGGGACGGGGTCTGGTACAGCATGCTGCGCACCGATCAGCCCGGCTGAACCGCGCGCGCGGCGTCGGTGAAGGCGGCGGCAACCTGGCGCTCAGGGGAGGTTCCAGGCATCAGCCGAGCAGCCGGGCGCGGTGCTCCCAGGCGAGGCCGAGCACCGCGGCCCCGGACGCCTGGAGCGGTTCCCGGCCGCCGGTGAGCCGGGCGACGGTCTCGGCGGTGAACGGGATCCCGGCCGGGCCGCCGCTGGTGACGACCCGGCCCTCGGCGTTCAGCGCGACCAGGCGGGCGAACTCCGCGTCGAACAGCGGGGCGTCGAAGACCGCGACGGCGAGGACGTCGGTGGCGAACGTCAGCGGGTCCACGCCCAGCCCGAGGCAGTACACGCGGAGCCGGCCCTCGCGCCGGGCGGCGGTGAGCCGGCGGTAGAACGGCCAGCCCTCGTAGTCGAGCAGCCCGCCGCTGGTCTGATAGTCCTCCGGGGTGCCGAGGAACTCCTCGCTGAACTCCCTGGCCATCGACTTCCACAGGCTCAGGTCGTGCCGGATGGCCGCGGCCGCGTCGGTCACCGGCTGGAACAGGCCGACCGGCATCACCTGGTACAGCCCGCCGCCGTGGTTGACCTTGGCAGGATCGCGCCAGTGCAGGACGAAGGACGCGCCGCCGGCCGCGTCCCGGCGCAGCGTCAGGGTGGTGACGGCAACCAGGGCGGCCCGCCGGGCCAGCGCGCACGGATCCCCGGCCAGCGCGCGCAGCGGCAGGTCCGTCATGCGCACCGCGTCCCCCGGGCGCTGCCACGCCGCGGCAAGCTCATGCGCCACCGCATGCCCGAGGTCGGTTCCTTCGAAGTAGCTGGTCTCCCCGATCCGCAGGCCCGCCGGGGCGGCCAGCCGGGCATCCAGCAGCCGGTAGCAGGGCCGGTTCTCGAACAGGGCCGGGCGGTCCAGCGCGGCGACCGCGTCGGCGTAGCTGGCGTACCGCGCCCCGTCCGGCCGCAGTGGCCGCACCTGCGCCGAGGCCGCGTCATATCGCCCCGGGGCGGTGTCCTCGCCCGACGGCTCCCCATCCCAGGTCACCGGCAGGTCATCGAGGCCGAGCGGCGCACCAGGCAGCCACTCCTCCCGGCTGAGCAGGTCCGCCGGCCCGGCCCGCGGCAGGTCCGGGTACAGCCCTGCGGCCACCCGTCCCAGCTCATGCCGGCTCGCGGTCAGCACCGCGCGAACATGACGCCACCGCTCTGCGGATTCGGCAGCCACGGAGTGCCCATCGGCCACGGTCCCGTGGCACCTCCCCCGGTTCGCCGTCAGCAACCCGGCCACTCTAATCGCCTGCCACCCCATGCCCGTCCACACTCTGTAGTCGCTTCACCGACCTGTGTGTTTTGACCTGTTCATTACCATCGGGAGGGGTTCCCCCGCGCGGCCAGCGGGTGTACAGCTTTTTTATGGGGCGGCATACTGCCGAGCGAGGACCAGCGAACGACCTGTTCATGTCCGCGGTCGTGAGTGCCCTGCTGCTGCTGTGCGTGATCATCTTCGCCCTGGCCATGAACTGAGCAGGCCGACGCCAACGCGGGTCCTCGCACCTGTCCTCGATGATCGATAAGGTGCCTGTCGGAAGCCATCGCCGCGGTGGCCCGGCGACAGCCCTGGGGACGGATCCGGATGCACCGCGCGGTCCAGTACGCCTGACCATCCGAAGGAGCCGGTATGTGGAAACCCCGGCAGGCTCGCCGGCTACCCGTTCTCTCCGCCCTGATCGCCGGCTCCGCGTTCGCGCTGGCGCTCCCCGCCCTGACGACCACCGCGTCCGCGGCCACGGGAGCCGTCGCGCGCCCGCACCCGGTGCTGCAGCAGGGCCACGGTGCCGTGCAGCCCAACAAGATGGGCGAGCTTGACTGCAACGGGTTCAGCCCGATCCAGCACTCCGTCAAGCTCGACCTGGCCTGCGCGGACCCGCACGGCTCGGACGGCGGCAGGTTCCTCGACCACGGGCACTACATCGGGCACGACGAGCCGTCGATGCGCTTCCTGTCCAGCCGCCGCGGTTCGGGCAGCAACTTCAGCATGACCGAGAACCTGCCACGGGACCCGGCGGCCCTGCCGACCGTGAAGACGCCGGGCAAGGACGTGACGCACTGGTTCGAGCTGTCGATCGCACCGTGGATCTCCACCACGGTGTGCGACCCGAACTCGGCGCCACTGCTGCCGTGTACCCCGCGGTCGGACGGGAACGCGCCGCGCGGCAGGTACCTCGGTGGCGGCCAGGGCTTCGTAGAGCTTCAGTTCTACCCGCCCGGCTTCGCGCCGTTCGAGGACGCCACCAGTTGTGACGACACGCACTGGTGCTCGGCGCTCAACATCGACAGCCTGGAGTGCCAGGGCAACGGCAGCGGCAACTGCAACCCGAACTGCACCGAGCCGGTCAACTTCGCCTACGTCCAGACCAACGGGGTGCCCACCGGGCCGCCGAGCCCGCAGAAGACCAACCTGGCCACGTTCACGCCGAACTCCCGCACCCTGCTGATGAACCCCGGTGACAAGGTCACCGTCCACATGTGGGACGCGAAGATCCCCGGAGGCCGTGCGCTAGAAGTGCGAGAAACCGACCATACGACCGGCAAGAGCGGTTTCATGATCGCCTCGGCCAAGAACGGGTTCATGAACACCAACCCGTTCGACTGCACCGGGACCCGGTTCAACTTCCAGCCGACGTACAACACCGCGCGGGCGCAGAACGTCATCCCGTGGGGCATCGGCCCGTACATGATCAACACCGAGTACGAGATCGGCCATTGGGAGGCGTGCACCAAGGTCACCGGGCCCGTCACCTTCACCGATGGCAGCTTCAAGGACACCTACTACAAGAACTGCCACGGCCCGTACGAGACCAGCCCGGACACCGGCAAGTCGTTCGAGCCCGACGACTCGCCGTGCTTCAAGAAGGGCGACACCCACGGCGGCACCGTGGCGCCGAACCTGGTGACCGGCTGCGACGTGTTCTTCGACGCCATCGGTGACCTGGACTACGACGGCTCGCCGTACTGGGCCGACTGGCCGCACTCGCTCAAGGCCGGCCCGTTCCCGACGCCGTTCCTGCAGCGGCTGCCGACGAGCAGCGGGCACAGGTACTCGCAGATCCAGTTCATGACCGACACCAGCGCCACCGAGTTCAACACCGCGTGCAACCTGGTCACCGGCAAGGGCTGTGTGCTGCCGCCGAAGGGCCCTGGGCACTTCTTCCCGTTCTTCACCCTGGCGAAGGTGTCCGGGAAGTGCGTGTGGGAGTTCGGCAACATGAACAACGGCCGCTCGTTCGGCGGCGACAAGCAGTACGGCAAGGTGGGGCCGGGCACCATTGGCGCGTTCGCCGGGCGCGTCCGTTCCCAGCCGTCTTGCTGAGCCAGCGACGCCGGCCGCACCGGCCGGCCAACTGGGCAGGGAACGTGGAGTTCCGCGCGGTGCGCGTGCGCAGGCCGCGCACTGTCGCGGGACTCCGGGCCATGGTCGCCGAGAGCACGCGGATGCGTGCGCTCGGCACCGGGCACTCGTTCAACCGGATCGCCGACACCCCGGGCGAACTCATCTCCACCGCGGCGCTGCCCACGGTCGCCGACATCGACACCGCGGCGGCGACCGTCACCGCCGGGGCTGGGGTCAGGTACGGCGACCTGGCACAGCGGCTGGACGCCGCGGGCTGGGCCGTGCCCAACCTGGGCTCACTGCCGCACATCTCGGTGGCCGGGGCATGCGCCACCGCGACCCACGGCTCGGGTGACCGCAACCGCAACCTGCCCGCCGCCGTCCGCGCCCTGGACCTGGTCACCGCCGACGGCAGCCTGCTCACCCTGGACCGGGCCGACTCCGGAAGGTTCCCCGGTGCGGTCGTCGGGCTGGGCGCCCTCGGCATCGTCACCACCCTCACCCTGGACCTGGTCCCGGCTTTTCAGGTGCGTCAGTACGTCTACGAGGACCTGCCCGCCGGCCAGCTCACCGGCCATTTCGACGAGATCATGGGGGCCGCCTACAGCGTCAGCGTGTTCACCGGCTGGCAGGGCGGCCGGCACAGGCAGGTGTGGCTCAAGCACCGGGAGGGCGACCCGGAAACCTTCACCGCTGGCCGGCCCTGGCACGGTGCCCGGCCCGCCGACGGGCCCCGGCACCCGGTGCCCGCCATGCCCGCGGCCACGACCACACCGCAGGGCGGCGTGCCCGGCCCGTGGCACGAGCGGCTCCCTCACTTCCGGCTCGGGTTCACCCCGAGCAGCGGCACGGAACTCCAGACCGAATACCTGCTCCCCCGGCAGGCCGCGGTCCCCGCGATCGAGGCGCTGTCGGGCCTCGGTGAGCTGTTCGCCCCGGTGCTGCAGATATCGGAGATCCGGACGGTGGCCGCGGACGAGGCATGGCTGAGCACGGCCTACCGCCAGGACTCGGTGGCGCTGCACTTCACCTGGATCCTCGATACCGGCGCGGTCCTCCCGGTGATCGCCGCGGTCGAGCGGGAACTCGTGCCCCTCGGCGCCCGGCCGCACTGGGGCAAGGTGTCCGGCATGGCACCGGAGGCCGTGCGCGCCCGCTATCCCCGCTGGGATGACTTCCGGGCCCTGGCCCGCTCCCTGGATCCGGCGGGCAAGCTGCGCAATGACTTCATGGACAGGTACTTCGCCCGCGAGGACGACTAGGGCTTGCGCGCCACCCCGCAACCCATGGTTGGGGGTCCAGTTCCCATACACAGAAGCAGGGGGCCCGTCCGGGCCCGCCCTGCCGCCGTGCCGCGCTGCGGCTGGCTGACACCGCCCGCCAGCTGACCCGCTCGTTGACGCCGACCTGCGCCGAGGCGGCGTACCCCGGCCGGCTCTACGATGAGGCGCATGACCGCCGGCGCCCGTCCGCAGGCCGGCCTGGAGATCACCAGCCCGGCCAATGCCCGGGTGAAGCGACTGGTGACGCTCCGGCACCGGCGGGCCCGCGACCGGGCCGGGGTGACTCTGGTCGAGGGCTACGAGGAACTCGGCCTGGCCCTGGCGGCAGGCGCCCGCCCGCAGGAGCTGTATGTGTGCCCCGAACTGGCAGGCCCGGGCGCGCAGCAGATGATCGACCGGGTGGGCGGCCTGGGCGCCGAGGTGATCCGGGTCAGCAGGCCGGTGTTCGGCAAGATCGCCTACCGCGAGTCGCCCGACGGCTGGCTCGCGGTGCTGCCCGCCGTGCGCACCAGCCTGGCGGCGCTGGAACCCGGAGCCAGCCCGCTCGTGCTGATCTGCGAGGGCGTGGAGAAGCCGGGCAACCTGGGGGCGATCCTGCGCACGGCGGACGCGGCCGGGGTCACCGCGGTGATCGCGGCCGACCCGGTGACCGACTGGGCGAACCCGAACGTGGTCCGGGCCAGCAAGGGAACCGTGTTCTCGGTGCCGGTCGCCTCGGCCAGCACCGCCGAGGTGTTCGCCTGGCTGGAAAAGCACTCGCTGGCCCTGGTGGCGGCGGCCCCGGACGGCGATGTGCCGCTCACCGCCGCCGACCTCACCGGCCCGACGGCGATCGCGGTCGGCTCGGAGGCCCGCGGGCTCCCCGCCGCCTGGCTGGAGCGGGCCGGCACGAGGCTGCGCATCCCCATGTTCGGGCGCGCCGACTCGCTCAACGTGTCGACGTCCGCGGCCATCCTCCTCTACGAGGCGGTCCGCCAGCGCACGGCCGCACCGGGGTAGGCTCCGGCGCCAAGGCCGCGATGCCCGGCCGGCCGGCGGAGCGCGCCGCGACCGTGGCCCGGTGGCTCAGCGTGCCGCCGACGTGGCCCGTGGCCCAGCGCGCCGCGACCGTGGCCCGTGGCTCAGCGCGGCGCCGCCGCAGCCCGCGCCCGGCGGGCGCGCTCCCGCTCCTGCACTCCCGGCCGCCGCAGCGGCGGCAGCGTCGGCGGCGGTTGCTGGCGCGGCGGCAGTTCGGCCAGCAGTTCCCTGGTCGCCTCGGCCACCAGGGCGACCGCCCGCTCGAACGGCGCCCCGGTGCGGCTGGTAGCCGACTGCACCCCGCTGACCTTGCGGACGTACTGGCGCGCGGCGGCCTCGATCTCCTCGCTGGTGGCCGCCGGCTCCAGGCCCCGCAGCGTCGTAATGTTCCGGCACATGCCCCCGACGTTACCTGTCCGCCGTGATGCCCCTTTAGCCAGGTTCAGCAGGTATGCAGCGAGCGGTCAGCGGATATCAAGCGGGTGGTCAGGTTGACCGGCGATTGTTAAGAGACTCCACCGGCAAACGGCCCCCAGTCGGGGAGTCACAGTTGCGCCCCGTCGGCCCCCCACCACGGCCGACGGGGCGCACTGGCGTTACGGGCGGCCGGCCCTCTCCCGCTATCCAGCGGACCACGGCGCGGGTGGCCGGCGGCCACATCCTGGGTAGGCCCTGGGCATGGATTCCCTGGACGCCTACCGGGGCAAGCGGAACCGGGAGCGCACGCCAGAGCCGATGCCGGATCCGTCCGAGCCGGACCCGTCCGTGCCTGGCACGGCCGAGCCCGGCGGCCCGGCACCCGGAGACGAGCGGAACCAGCTGTTCGTGGTGCAGGAGCACCACGCCCGCAGGCTGCACTGGGATTTCCGGCTGGAACGCGACGGGGTGCTGGTCTCCTGGGCGGTACCCAAGGGGGTGCCCGACGACCCGGCGGTGAACCACTTCGCCGCGCACACCGAGGACCATCCGATGGAGTACGCCGGGTTCTCCGGCCGGATCCCGGACGGCGAGTACGGCGCGGGCACGGTCACGATCTGGGATCGCGGCACCTTCGAGGCGGTCAAGTGGACCGGCACCGAGGTCAAGGTGGTGCTGCACGGGCGGCGGCTGACCGGCGGGTACACCCTGTTCCGCACCCGGGGCACCGACTGGATGATGCACCGGGAGCGGCAGCCGCTGCCCGGGATACTGCAGCCGATGCTCGCCAGGTCCGAGCCGCACCTGCCGCCCGACGACGGAGCCTGGGCGCTGGAGATGAAGTGGGACGGGGTGCGCGCACTGGCCTACTGCGAGGGCAGCCGGATGCGGCTGGTCTCCCGGACCGGCGAGGACGTCACCGCCGCCTACCCGGAACTGCGCGGCCTGGCGGCGGCCGTGAGCAGGCGGGACGCGCTGCTCGACGGGGAGGTCGTCGCCATGGGCGAGTCGGGCTGGCCGGACTTCGAGGTGCTGCAGAACCGGATGCACGTGCGGGACGCGCCGACGGCGCAGCGGCTGGTCGCCGAGTACCCGGTCACCTACCTGGCATTCGACCTGCTGCACCTGGACGGCCGGCCGCTGCTCGACCTGCCGTATACGCGCCGCCGGGCGCTGCTTGAGGAATTGGAGCTATACGGCCCCTCGTGGCAGACGCCGCCCTCGTTCACCGGGGAGGCCGGGGCTGACGTGCAGGCGGTGTCCGTCCAGCACGGCCTGGAGGGCATCGTGGCCAAGCGCCTTGACTCCCGCTACGAGCCGGGGAAGCGGCCGGGCACGTGGCGCAAGGTCAAGAACATCCGGCGGCAGGAGGCGGTGATCGGCGGCTGGCGCCCCGGCAAGGGGAACCGGTCGGGGCAGATCGGCTCGCTGCTGGTCGGGGTGCAGGAGGACGGCGGCCTGGCGTATGCGGGCCATGTCGGGACCGGGTTCACCGACCGGGTGCTGCGCCAGCTCACCGCTCAGCTCGCCCCGCTGCAGCGGGCCAGCTCGCCGTTCGCCGTTCCGCTGCCCGCCGACCACGCGCGCGACGCGGTCTGGGCCGAACCGGTGCTGGTCGCCGAGATCGCCTTCACCGGCTGGACCCGTGCCGGGCGCATGCGGGCCCCGTCCTACCGGGGCCTGCGCACGGACAAGAACCCCGCCGAAGTCATCCGCGAGCCCTTATAGGGGGCGTGAATGTGACGTCGAGGCCCCCCTATGGGCCCTGGATTCACATTCACGCCCCATGGCGGCTACGCGGCGAGCTTGTCCCTGTGGTGCGGCTCGGCCCAGTCCAGCACCGGCCCGGCCGGCACGATCCGCTGCGGGTTCAGGTGCGGGTGCGTCGTGTAGTAGTGGCGCTTGATGTGATCGAAGTCCGTGGACGGGCCGAAAGCCGGATGCTGGTACAGGTCACGCGCATAGGCCCAGAGGTTCGGGTAGTCCACGAGCCGGCGGATGTTCGTCTTGAAATGGGTGACGTAGACGCTGTCGAAACGGGCCAGCGTGACCCACAGGCGCACGTCCGCCTCCGTGAGCTGGCCGCCGAACAGGTACCGGCGGTCATCCAGTCGCTCCTCCAGTTCGTCGAGCGTGGCGAACAAGGTGGCGACCGCCGCGTCGTAGGCCTCCTGCGTGCCCGCGAACCCGCACCGGTAGACCCCGTTGTTGACCGACGCGTACACCCGGTCGTTGAGCGCGTCGATCTCCGCCCGCAGCGGCCGCGGGTACAGGTCGATGCCCGGTGCCGCCCACGCGCCGAACTGCGTGCCCAGGTCGATCGTGATGTCGGGGAAGTTGTTGCTGACGATCCGCGAGGTCTCCCGGTCCCAGAGCACCGGCACGCTGATGTGCCCGTCGTAATCCGGTTCGGTCGCGTCGTAGGCCTCCCGGAGCAGGGTGAACCCGTTGACCGGATCGGGGCCGTGCCCCGCGCCGTCCCGGAACGCCCAGCCACGCCCGTCCCTGACCGGATCCACCACCGACAGCGACACCACGTCCTCCAGCCCCAGCAGGCCGCGCACGATCACGCTGCGGTGCGCCCACGGGCAGGCCAGGGACACGTACAGGTGGTAGCGGTCAGCCTGGGCCGGGAATCCGCTGGATCCGTCCGCGGTGATCCGGCCCTGGAACGGGTAAAGCGGGCGGACAAAGGCCCCGTCGGCCCGCACCGGGGACTTCACCGAGTAGTCGCCGTATTCTGCGAAGTCCACCGGGCTGGCCACCGGGGCGGTGCTGGTCATCTCCTGGCCTCCTCGCCGGGAACCGGCCGCCGCCAGCCTCCCGCGTTTCGCCGCGTGTTCGGCGTTCCGTCATGGCCGGGCACCGGACCCGTCCCGCCAGAACCGGGCAGATTGGACCCTACCCCCGCGCTGTCGCGAAGGAACCGTCTCCAGACCGGTGTCGCTGCTCGTCCCGCTCAGTGCCGGGTGTTCGTCACCGGTCACCGGGGACGCCCCGGTGACGACCACGGTTGCTTACGCCTCCTGAACCCCGGCGGCCCGGGCGGCGTGCTCGCCCGCGGCACCGGCCAGGCGGGACCGCAGGGTGAAGAAGATCTCGGCCGCCCGCGCGCCGGCCCAGCCGGGCGGGAGGAGTTCGGCGGGCAGGCCGGGGTCCAGGTAGGGCAGGCGCCGCCAGTCGGTCAGGACCCTGATGTAGTCCGCGAACGCCTCGCGCGGGCGGGACGCGGCCCGGCGGCCCGGCCAGCCTTGCAGCACCGGCTCATACGCGGCGACGAACTCGCTGGCCAGCCGCTCGGTCCGGTCCAGGTCCCACCACTGGCGCACCTTGGCGGCCAGGTCACCGAAGGCCAGGTGATCGGCGTGGAACAGGTCGGCGTACCCGGACAGCCCCAGCCGGGCGAGCATCTCCGCGGTCGCCTCATGCAGGTAGGCCGGGGCGATCCACACCCCGGGCGCAGCCGTGCCGAATCCGAGGTGGGTGAGCTGGGACCGCAGCACATGCCGCTGGTGCCGCTCGGCCTCGGGCACCGAGAACACCGCGAGCAGCCAGCCATCCCCCAGCCGGGCCCGGTCCCTGCGGAAGATCCGGTGATCCCCTTCCCGCAGGATCGCCTGCCCCTCCCCCGACAGCTCGTACCCCGCGGCCCCGCCCGCCCGCCGGGCGACCAGGATTCCCCGCCGCTTCAGCCGGGAGATGGAGGAACGCACGGCAGGCTCATCAACTCCCAGATCCCCCAGCAGGCTGACCAGCGAAGCGACCGACATCCACCCGTCAGCGTCCCTGGAGTAGAGCCCATAGACGGTCACGATCAACTGCCGGGGCTGCGCCGCCCGCGCCGGTACCCGCTCTGTCGCGTTGGGCACGGCCGTCACCCGCACAAGATAGCGCCCACCCTGCGACCAGCGTGATATCACGGCCAGGTGAGCATCGAGCGCATCAACCCCGATGACCTGGTCCGCCCCTCGGGCTTCTCCCACGCCGTCGCCGTCACCGGCGGGCGCCTGGTCTTCCTCGCCGGCCAGACCGGTTACGCCCCGGACGGCGGCATCGTGCCAGGCGGCGTGGTCCCCCAGTTCGAGCGGGCCCTGACCAACCTCCTCACCGTCCTCCAGGCGGCCGGCGGGCAGCCCAGCGATCTGGTCAGCCTGACGATCTACGCGGTGGACCTGGCGGACTACCGGTCCCATGGCCGCGAGATCGGCGAGGTATGGCGGCGCCTGTGCGGACGTGGGTATCCAGCCATGGCGGCCATCGGCGTCTCCCGCCTGTGGGACACCGATGCGCTCGTAGAGGTGCAGGGTTTCGCCGCGGTCGGCACAGCCGGCTGAGCGAGGGCCGGTGATGGGGCAGACGGCGTTTTGCCGGCTGCCCCATCGCCGGTTCGCGCGCCCCACGAGCCCCGTCGCGCCGGCCACTGTCAGCCGACCCGTCAACCTCAGGGTCCTCTAATGCGTCCCCATAAGAGACGTAATGCAGTGATTCCCGCGCACCTGTTCGACGCGCGACGATCGCGCCCGAGGGATTGGGGACAGTCGTGAGGTTGAGTTACCGGCCGGCCGCAGTCATCGCCCTGGCCGCCTCAGGGGTCTTCGCCGTCGCGGTTCCTGGTCTGGCGGCGGCGTCACCGGGGGCCCGCGCGGCCCACCGGACGGCCGCCGGCCAGCAGAGCACGGCGGTGCCTGGCGGGACGCAGGCCTGGCTACAGCGGTTCGGCGGCGCGCACCTGTCCGCCACCGCCACGTCGGTGGCCGCCAGCCCAGGCCAGGCCGTCGTCTACGTCACCGGCATCACCAGGAAGACAGCGACCGGTCTGCGCAACGAGGTCACGGTGGCGTACAACACGGCCACCGGCAAGCAACTCTGGCTGGCCAGGTACCAGGGCAAGGGAAACCATCCCCGGGGCAGCACGGGGGTCCCCTCCATCACGGTCAGCCCGGACGGCGCCACCGTCTACGTGGCCGGCGACCTCGCCAGGGGCACCGGTCACAACGACTACCTGGTGCTGGCCTACAACGCGGCCACCGGTGCCCAGCTCTGGGTGACCTCGCCGCTCGCCTTCGCCTCCATCGCGCACGTCCATGCGGTCGCGGTGAGCCCGGACTCGGCGACGGTGTATGTCACCGGCACCGAGGACTTCTTCGGGGGCATCGCGTCCAAGAGCTACGACACGCTCGCCCTGAACGCCGCCACTGGGGCCACCAAGTGGAACACCAACACCAAGTTCCCGGCGCACGTGTTCCACGACCTGACGTCGATCGCCGTGAGCCCGGACGGCTCGACGGTGTTCATCGGCGGATCCAGCGGGACTGTCGCCTACGACGCCGCCACTGGCGCCCAGCTATGGCTGGATGCCTACAAGCAGGCCTACGACCGGGATCCGGTCTCGCTGGCGGTGAGCCCGGACTCCGCGACGGTGTACGTCGCCAGCAGCGGTTCCGCGCCGGGCAGCGGCGGCGCGCACTACTGGACCGCGGCCCTGAACGCCACCACCGGCGCCCAGCTATGGCAGGCCACCTACCGCGGCGCGGGCACCGCGGAGAACATCGCGGCGACCGCCATCGCACTCAGCCCGGACGGGTCGCAGGTGTACGTCAGCGGCAGCGCCGCCGCGGGCAAGTTCACCACGATCGACTACAACGCGGCGACCGGCAAGCAGGCCTGGCTCCAGCAGACGCCCAACGTGGGCGGCACCGTCCAGACTCCCGCGTTCCTGGCGGTGAGCCCGGACGGCTCCGAGGTCGCCGTCACCGGGGCCAGCGACCAGGCCAGCGGCCAGTTCGGCTACCAGACGGCGGCCTTCGACGCGGCGACGGGCACTCCGCAATGGTCGGCCGCCTACCAGGGCACGGGCGAGGCCAGCCAGCCCGCCGGGATCACGTTCAGCCAGAGCGGGGCCCAGGTCATCGTGACCGGCACCAGCGGGCCCCTCGGCGGCCTGCAGGAGTTCGCCACGGTGGCCTACCAGGGCTAGCACCTCAGCTCCCCGCGCTCAGGGCCCGCACGGCCAAGGCCCCGCGACTCCAGTCGCGGGGCCTTGGCCACGGAGCTTCCGGGGGCGCTCAACCTACGCGACCCCAGGAGCGGCACTCAGTGACCGGCGAGCGCGGGCACCAAGGTGGCGGCGTTGGGCGTGCCAAGGCCGGTGACCGGGTCCCAGCCGGTTGTCGCAGGGAAGCCGGGGACGGCCGGGTCAGCCTGGTTGTTGCCGTTGGTCACGTCGTAGAAGTACGTGCCGTAGTTGGGCCCTGACGCGAGCGTGTACAGGGTGGGGTTGATCTGGCCGAGGCCCGTCCCGGCGATCTGGTCGGCGATCGCGACGAGTCCGGCCCATTGCGGCGAGGACGCGGAGGTGCCGCCGACCACGTACCAGCCCGCGCTGCACGGGTTGCCGCTGGGACAGGTCAGGCCGCCGGTCGCATCCCCCGGCGCGGTGTCGTAGACCAGCACCCCGGTGCGGGAACTCGCCTGGTAAGCGACGTCCGGGACACCGCGCATGGCATCGATGGCGGTGGAGCCCGCCGGCAGCGTGTCCTGGTAGGAGGGCTTGGTGAAGATGTGGCTGAAACCGCCGCCAGAGTCGATCCAGCCGATCTCACGCACGCCCGGGTTGGCCGGCGGCTGGCAGTTCACCGGCTGGTCGGTGGTGTCGATGCCCGTGCCGGTGATGGGGTCGGTGCACAGGTAGGTGCCGCCCACGCCGGTCACCAGCGGGTCCGAAGCGGGCCAGCCCACAGTCGGGAACGGGAACGTCTTGGGGTGCTTGATGGGTGTCTTCCCTGGGTTGGCCGAGCCGCCGTCTCCGGAGCTCGCCAGCACGGTGACGCCGTTGGCAGCGGCCGAGATGAACGCGTGCCGCAGGTTCAGCAGCGATTGGGTGCTTCCGAAGGTCTCCTCCGCGGCGCCGAAGCTCTGGGTGATGACGTTCGCCTCGTGCTGGTCCACGATGAACTGCTCGGCGTTCATCATCGCCGGGAAGCCCTGCACGCCCAGTACCTCGGCCGGGTTCGTGGTGACGTTGATGATGTTGGCTCCCGGCGCGATGGAGTGCGCCCACTCGACATCCAGGGCGGTCTCCAGGGCCCAGATGTTACGAGTCTGGATGCCAGCGCCGCTGCTCTTCGGCGGTGGCGCCTTGACCTGGGTCTTGCCGTTCCAGAAGAAGTGCTGGAACGTCGGCATCCCGGCCGCACAGGTCACGCCCGGCTCTCCGCACATGTGCGGCAGGCCCATCTGGGTGTCGAAGTTCCCCAGGTCCGAGGCCATGTTGGGGTTGCCGAACGAGTCGATGATGGCAATGGTCATGCCCTGGCCCGTCTCGTTCGCCGCGTACAGCGGGGGCAGGTTGTAGGAGGCCTGCATCGATGTCGGGGTGAAGCAGCGACGGCCGACCGAGAAGCAGTCCGTCTCGGCCGGCGGTGTCGTGCTCGCGGACATGTACTGGAAATCCGTGACCGCCGGAACCGGCGCGGGCAGGCTCCCGGCGGCAGCGATGCCGCCCGCGCCCCCCAGTCCCAGCGCCGCCGCGCCGGCGAAGGAGACAGTCACCACCTGCCGAACTGTCCGCCGCATGTGCTTGTGAAACACGCTGACCTCCATCCCCCCTGATGACGAGCAAGAGTTAGCTACCTGCTGGGCCAGATACAGCTCCAATCGGCTGGGCGCCGCCGCGGGGAGGCAGCGGCTGCGACCATGAGAGAACACCCCACACCAAGCCAAACGCCAGGCAGCCCAGGCCCGTTACGGGCACAGGCTCGTGTTGCGGTCGTGCGCACTCGCTGGTGACACCGGCCGCCGGTACACCCCGGGCTCCCTGCGGTCCGGGCGCAGGGCTGCCCGGGGCGCGTATCGCATGTCGAGTTATTGACGGTCGTATGAACAGCGACATATCGTGGCGGCAGGCACCCGGAAGGAGCAAGCGGAGTGCGTATCGCCGTGCTCGGCGGAGGGCCTGGCGGGCTGTACTTCGCCGCGCTGGCCAAGCAACTCGATCCCCGCCACGAGGTGCACCTCTGGGAGCGGAACGCGCCCGGCGACACGTTCGGCTTCGGGGTGGTGTTCTCCGACGAGACGCTGGGCGGGATCGAGCACGCCGACGCCGCCGTGTTCGCGGCCATGGAACGGGACTTCGCCCGCTGGGACGACATCGACGTGCACTACCACGGCACGGTGCTCACCTCGGGCGGGCACGGCTTCGCCGCGATGAGCCGGCACCGGCTGCTCGCCATCCTGCAGCGGCGGTGCGCGGACCTGGGGGTGCGGGCGCGGTTCAGCACGCCGGCCCCGGACGCCCTGACACTGGCGGCAGAGTATGACCTGGTCGTCGCGGCCGACGGCGCCAACTCACCGACCCGGTCCCAGCTGGCCGGCGTGGTCGAGCCGAACCTGGAGGCGCGGAACTGTGCCTACATCTGGCTCGGCACCGACCTGGTCTTCGACGCGTTCAAGTTCTACATCCTGGACACCCCGGCCGGGGTCATGCAGGTCCACGGGTACCCCTACAGCCGGGACGCGAGCACGTTCATCCTGGAGGCACAGGACGAGGTGTGGCGCCGCGCCGGGTTCGCCGGGCCGGCCGCGGCCGCCGCGGGGCTGCCCCCGGGGCGCAGCGACGAGGCCTCCATCGAGATCATCCGCGGCCTGTGCGCCGGCGTGCTGGGCGGGCACGAGATCGTCGGCAACAATTCCCGGTGGGTGAACTTCACCACGGTGCGCTGCGCCCGCTGGCACCACGGCAACGTGGTGCTGATCGGCGACGCCGCGCACACCGCGCACTTTTCTATCGGCTCGGGCACCAAGCTGGCCATGGAGGACGCGCTTGCGCTGGCCGCGTGCCTGCACGAGCAGCGCGATGTCGCCACGGCCCTTGAGGCCTATGAAGCCGAACGACGCCCCGTGGTTGCGTCCACCCAGCGGGCGGCCCAGGCCAGCCTTGAGTGGTTCGAGCACATCGGCTCCTACACCGGCCAGGAGCCCGAGCAGTTCGCGTTCAACATCATTACCCGCAGCCGCCGGGTCACCTACGACAACCTGCGGCTGCGGGATCCGGAGTTCGTCGCTGGGCATGGACCGCTGGTTCGCCGGCCAGCAGGACGCCGCCGAGGACGGCACCGGGCCGCAGGTCCGGCCGCCGATGTTCCAGCCGGGCCGGATCGGCGGCCTGCACCTGAAGAACCGGGTCATCGTGTCACCGATGGACATGTACTCGGCCAGCGACGGCATGCCCGGCGACTTCCACCTGGTGCACCTGGGCAGCAAGGCGCTCGGCGGGGCCGGCCTGGTGATGACCGAGATGGTGTGCGTGTCCGAGCCGGGGCGGATCAGCCCCGGCTGCGCGGGCCTGTACACCGATGGCCAGGAGGCCGCGTGGCGGCGCGTCGTGGACTTCGTGCACGAGCGGACCGACGCCCGGATCGGGATCCAGCTCGGCCACTCGGGCCGGAAGGGCTCCACCCGGCTGATGTGGGAGGGCATCGACCAGCCCCTGCCCGAGGGCAACTGGGAGGTGTGCGGGCCGTCCGCGATCCCCTACTCACCGGGCAACCAGGTACCCCGCGAGCTGACGCGAGCCGACCTGGCCGAGATCACCGGGCAGTTCGCCCAGGCGGCGGAGCGGGCCGCGCGGGCCGGTTTCGACCTGCTTGAGCTGCACTGCGCGCACGGCTACCTGCTGTCGGAGTTCCTGTCCCCGCTCAGCAACCAGCGCACCGACGCCTACGGCGGGCCGCTGGAGAACCGGCTGCGCTATCCGCTGGAGGTGCTGGACGCGATCCGGGCGGTATGGCCGGCCGGGCGCCCGGTCACGGTGCGGATCTCCGCGACCGACTGGCACGAGGGAGGCGTCGACGCCGACGAGGCGGTGGAGATCGCCCGGGCGTTCGCCGAGCACGGCGTGGACGGTGTCGACGTGTCCACCGGTCAGGTGGTCAGCGACGAGCGCCCGGCGTTCGGCCGCAGCTACCAGACCCCGTACGCGGACCGGATCCGCAACGAGATCGGCCGCAAGTACGATGTGGCGGTGATCGCGGTCGGCGTCATCTCCTCTTACGACGACGTCAACTCGATCCTGCTGGCCGGCCGCGCCGACTTCTGCGCCCTCGGCAGGGCCCACCTGTATGACCCGCAGTGGACCCTGCACGCCGCGGCGGACCAGGGCTACTCGGGCCCGGGCGCGGCCTGGCCGGATCAGTTCGCCGCGGGCAACCGCAAGCCGCAGGCCGGCCGCACCGACGGCCCGCGCCCCCGGCTGGAGCTGATCAGGGCCGGCGTGCCCGGCACCGCGCACGCCCGGTGGCGCCCCGGTGGGGGGCCGTGATGACCTCGTTCGGGCTGACCGCCGCGCAGCTGGACTTCGCGGCCCAGGTGCGCGGGTACGCGGCGGCCGAACTGCGGCCGCTGGCCGAAGCCGGCCAGCCGGGCCACGTCAACAGGGAACTGCTGGCCGCCATGGGGCGGCTCGGCCTGCTGGCCCGCCTTTTCCCCGGTGTGGCGCTCCCCGGTGCGGCGGCCGGGGAGCCCTCGCGCGAGGCCTCGGCCATGGATCTCTGCCTGCTCAGGGAGGCGCTGGCCACCCAGAGCACCGAGGCCGAAACGGCGCTGGCGCTCCAGGGGCTGGGCAGCTACCCGGTGCTGCAATCCGGCGGCGACGAGCAGGTGCGCCGGTGGCTGCCCGCGGTGGCCGCCGGGACGGCCGTGGCCGCGTTCGCGCTGTCCGAGCCCGATGCCGGGTCGGACGCCGCGGCGCTGGAGCTCGCCGCCGTGCCGGACCGGGAGGGGTGGCGGCTGACCGGCATCAAGACCTGGATCTCCAACGCGCCCGAGGCCGACTTCTACACGGTCTTCGCCCGGACCACACCGGGCGCCGGGGCCCGCGGGGTCAGCGCCTTCCTGGTCCCGGCGGACCGGCCGGGGCTGTCCGGCACGTACCTGGACATGATCAGCCCGCACCCGATCGGCACTCTGGCCTTCGACGGGGTACCCGTGTACCGGGACGAACTGCTCGGGGAGCCCGACCGTGGCTTCGCGGTGGCAATGCGGACGCTGAACCTGTTCCGCCCGAGCGTGGGCGCGTTCGCGGTGGGCATGGCGCAGGCCGCGCTCGAGGCGGCCTGCGAGTACGCGGCGTCCAGGACCGTGTTCGGCGGGCCGCTCAAGGACCAGCAGGCGGTGGCGCACCTGCTTGCCGAGATGGCGACCCGCACCGAGGCCGCCCGGCTGCTGGTGTACTCGGCGGCGGCGGCCCTGGACGCGGGGGCGCCCGGGGTGGCCGGGCGCAGCGCCATGGCCAAGCTGTTCGCGACGGAGACGGCCCAGTACGTGGTCGACTCGGCGGTGCAGATCCACGGCGCCCGCGCCCTGGAGCGGGGCCACCCGCTGGAACACCTGTACCGGGAGGTCCGGGCCCCGCGCATCTACGAGGGCGCCTCCGAGATCCAGCGAACGATCATCGCCAGGCAACTGTTTAGGTAACGCGCGCCTTCGTGACCGGGGGATCCCGGCGGAAAGTGAAGGAGCCCGGTGCGGACGCGGGAACGCTGATCGCGTACAACACGGCCACCGGCACCGCAACCTGGCAGGCCACCTACAACCCTGGCGGGCTCAGCAGTTCAACCTTCACGGCCGCCACGGTGAGAGCCCCATGATCATGGCCAGCTCCCGCGACCTACCAGCGTGAACGTGGCGTTTCGGATTTGGCGCGCCATCCCTATGTGACACTCCGCCATGATCATGGCCACCGGGTTTCCTGCTGTGCCATGCGGGCGTGGCAGGCAGCGGCCCCGGCTATGCCCGATGACTGGGGTTCGCACTGGTCGAGCACGGTCCACCCGCCGTGGCTGGGGATGGTGCGGGCCTGGGCCTAGGCGCGCTCGGCTAGGGCGCGCGGCTGGCCGGCGCCTATCGGCCGCCGTCCTTGGCCACGAGGTGCGCCCAAGGCATGACATGGCGGGCCGCGCGAGTTGACGCGCGGCCCGCCATGTCAGGTGGTCAGAGTTGCCCGGTCAGCTGTAGGCAGGTCAGCTGCCGGTGCACTGCGGGCTGGCCTTGACCGGGGGGCCGATCGTTAGCTCGACACTGCCTCCGCGCGGTGACTGGCCGGGGTGGCCCGCGGCGATAGCAAGGCCAGCGCCGGCCGGGAAAGCCGAGGGATGGATGACCAGGACCCGGAGATTGCCGTGGCCGGGGAGCGCCGTCACCATGCTGCGCAGGAGATGACTGCCGCCAAGGCCGTAGGGCTGGCAGGCCGGGTTCGACTGGCCGATGAAGGTGACGCTGACCGGGACGCCATCGGCGCGGAGCGTGCTCTGCAGCTCGGCCGGGTCCCGCAGCTCGTGGATGGTGACCCGGATATTGCCGTCGGCCTGCTTAACCACCGTCCACGCGGCCAGCTGGGCGCGGGCGGGATGGCTGGGCTGATGGCCAGATGGCAGCAGGGCGGTAACAGCCAGGGCGGTTCCCGCCGCCACCGCCAGTGCTCCGGCCAGAGCTGGGATCCGGCGCCGGGCGCGTATGGCGCGGCTGCGGCTTACGATCTGCCCTGCCGGGATGTCCATGTGCACGCCGGTGACGGATTCCTTCACCGCGGTGATCAGTTCGTCGTCGTTCATGATGAGCTCTCCTGCTGTCGCTCGGGCGTAAGATCGGTGCGCAGCGCGGCGAGGGCCTGGGTCATGTGAGCCATGACCGTGTTCGGGGTGATGCCGAGCACCTCCGCGGTGCGTTTGGTGTCCAGGTCAAGCAGCAGCCGCAGGGCGACCACCTGCCGTTGCCGGGCGGGCAGGCGCATCAGGGCCGCCTTGATCCGCGGGTCGATGAGGCTGTCAGGAGGTCCCTGGCCCGCGGGCAGGTCCGTGACCACGCGGGGATCGGGAACCGATACCTCTCGGTGGCGGCGCCGCCACCGGGAGATGTTCGCGTTCAGTGCGGTGCGGACCACCCATGCCGCCGGGGCAGGATGCCTGCTGACGGTGCGCCATGAGGCGCACGCCCGGGCGAAGGCCTCGGCAACGAGTTCCTGCGCCGTGTCCTGGTCACCGACGCTGATCAGGACGGTGCGAAGGCAGTCATCCTTGGACTTGCGGTAGAACTCCGCGAAGTCCAGTCGTTGGGTTCTCACACTCATTCAACGCACAACCAGCGCCCGAGGGATTAGTCGTGCCCTCTGCATGCCCGACCGGGCGGTGAAACACGGACGCTCACGGTCACTCATGGGACCGACGCCATGACGAAGACCTGCGGAAATGCTGCTCTGGCAGGTCATAGTCGCAGCCTTCCAAGCTGGTCATGAGGGTTCGATTTCCTTCGCCCGCTCCTTCGCCTGCTCCTTCGCCCGCTCCGATGTGATGTCTCAAGACATAGGAATGGCTCCGAACTGAACCGCCCCGTGGTTTCCGGAGGCTCCATCTCTTGAGAGGAAGATGGTGGGCTGGCAGCGAAGAGCGCGGTTGGTGGTGACCGGCGGTGGCGCGGGCCTGGGTGGGTGGGTGGGCCCCTAACGCGGGCCCGGATTCAGCTCAGGTCGTCTGGAGGATAGTCGTCAGCGCCTGGTAGGCCTCCGCGATCGCACCCTCGGTGCTGGCCAGGACGGTGACTTGCGGGCGCGCTGCTAGCACGCTGATGAGCTGGTCGTAGATGCTGGCCAGCAGGGCAGTGCCGCCGCCCTGCTCCACGATCTGCCGTACCGCCCGGTGCCAGCCGGCCTTGTCGTCGTCGTTACGGCCGCGGTAGAACCGCGCCAGCGCCTGCCGCCTGTCGTCCATGACGGCGATCTCGCAGAATGCCGCCCCGTTGTCGCGGGCAATGGCACCGAACCGCTCGATCTCGCCGAGTCGGCCCAGGTATTGCGGCATGATCACGTCCCGGCCGCCACGCAGGTGCGCAGCGGCCATGGCAAGCGCCACCGGCCGCACGATCTGCCCGGTCTCGGCGAAACGGTCCTGCCAGCCGCCGATCAGAGTACGGACCAAGTCGATGTCGAGGTTAAGCACTCCGGGATGATCATCGACGTACAACCGGGCCAGCGTGGACTTGCCGATGCCCGGCGGCCCGTTGAGGTGAATCAGCCGCGGCACGGCCGGAGTCTACCGGCGGCCTGGACCAGGCCCCACACGCGGCAGCATTGACGACGTTTCGGATTTGGCCCGCCATCACTAGGTGGCGGGCTGCCATGATCATGGCCCCGCCAGCGGTTCGGCGGCAAGGTAGGCGCGTGACAGCGGCGGCGCCGCCGTCACGAGCGGCCACCATCCCGGTGCGGCGGCGGACGCCCAGGAGGCATACCGGCGGATGCTGCGCGAGTACATCGCGCCCCCGCTGCGGAAGCAGTGCCGCGTCAGGCAACGTTCGCCCTGTTCTCCGAGGCGGTTCGGAGCCGCGCGTTCTGGGGCACTCCACTCCCTTCCTCTGCTATTCAGGTTGTTTAGGATCCCTTGGGGAGGACGCCTTGGGCGCGGCAACGACGATCGTGAACGCGAGGGTATTCGACGGGACGAAGCCGCAGGACTGGACTTCGGTCCGGTTCGCGGGCGGCCTGATCACCAAGTGCTCGGTCGCCTCGGCCGCCCAAGAAGGCGACGAAGTGATCGACGCGGGCGGCGGGACGGTGCTTCCCGGTCTGATCGACGCGCACGTGCACCTCGTTCCCGGCGCTCTCGCGCAATCGTTGACCTTCGGCGTTACCACCGTTCTTGACATGTTCAGCAAACCCGGCCTGGTGGCCAGCGCTAAGGAGCAGGCCGGCTCCCGTCCGGACGTGGCCGACGTGCGTTCTTCGGGTGTCGGTGCCACCGCGCCCGGCGGGCACCCGTCGATGATGTACGCCCCGTTCCCGACGTTGACCGCCGCTGACCAGGCCGAGCAATTCGTGGCGGAACGGATCGCGGCGGGCTCGGACTATCTAAAGATCATCTCCGGCACCGGGGGTCTATGGCCCTCGCTGGATCCCGAAACCATCCAGGCACTGGTCATTGCCGCGCACACCCGCGGGTTAGTCGTCGTCGCTCACGTGAGCTCGACGGCCGGTGTCGAGGAGGTCGTGTCCGCCGGTGTCGATGTGGTGGCCCACGTCCCTGCGAACGCCGAGCTGGACAGGGCCCTGGTCGAACGCATGGCCGAAGCCGGAGTCGTGGTCGGTCCGACACTGGCCACCATCGAGAACACCCTCGGCGAACCGGGTGGCGCGGCAGTGGCAGGGGACCCACGGCTCGCTGAAGCGCTCGGCGAGGCCTGGGCACGCCGGTTGACTTCGGATGCCCCGGGATGGCATGGCCGGCAAATGCCGCCGTTCTCTCGGGCCGAGGACAACGTGCGGCGACTGGCCGATGCGGGGGTCACTCTGCTGGCGGGCACGGATGCTCCGAACCCGGGGACCGTGTTCGGAGCAAGCCTGCACCGAGAGCTCGAACTCCTTGTCCGGTGCGGCATCAGCCCGGCGCAGGCCCTGGCCGCTGCCACGGCCGAACCGGCACGAGTGTTCGGCCTCGCCGACCGGGGACGTGTCGCCGCCGGGCAGCGCGCGGACCTGGTCCTGGTGTCCGGTGACCCGTTGACGGACATCACCGCGACGCGCGCCATTGAGCGGATATGGCGCGGGGGCATAGCCTGCGATCGACACGCCTTCGTCGCGAGCGCTGCCGAAGCTGAGCAGCTTGACGCTTTCGACGCTCAGCTCGCCAAGGTCGTGGCAGCCGTGCGCGAACGCTGGTCCAACTGATCCGAGGAAGGCCCCTGATCATGTCTGGTCTTCTGGTGCGGTGAATGACCGTGTCTTGAGCGGAGGCGAACTCGCTCGGCACTTCCATGCCGAAGTCGTCGCACCGTTGCTGGCCCAGGCCATGCCCAGGCTGGGGTATGCAGCCGGGAGGCTTGGCTCCGGGTCGGATGTGCTGGGCCTTGATGATGCGATGAGCCGCGATCACGACTGGGGATGCCGGCTGACGCTGCTGGTCGACGAGGCCGACCGCGATGCGGTGCCGCAGATAAGCGATTTGCTGGAACGCGAGCTCCCCGAGTCTTACCGAGGGTACCCGGTCAGGTTCCCGGTCACCTGGGATCCCTCGCCCCAGCACAAGGTCGAGGTCGCGACAGTCGCCGAGTTTGCCGCCAGCCGGCTGGGCGTGGACCCGACTGGTGAACTGTCGGTGCTGGACTGGCTGGTGCTGACCGGCCAAAGCGTCCTTGAAGTGATCGCCGGGCCGGTGTTCGCCGACCGGACCGTCTGGCTGGCGCGGGTACGCGCGGTGCTGCACTGGTACCCGCCGGACATCGAACGGTACGTGCTTGCCGCAGCATGGCAGCGGCTCTCGCAAGAAATGCCGATGGTCGGCCGCACCGCCGAGCGCGGTGATGAGTCCGGCTCCAGGCTGCTGAGCGCGCGGCTGGCCGACGACCTGATGTGGCTCGCATTCGCGGTGTCACGCCAGTGGCAGCCTTACCCCAAATGGCGTGGCACCGCTTTCCAGGCGCTGGATATAGCAGCGGACCTAGCCGGCCCCCTTACCGCAGCCGTGACGGCACCGGGCTGGCGCGGCCGGGAGAACGGCCTCGCCGGGGCATGCGAGGTACTGCTGAGCGCCCAACGTGCGCGCGGGCTGCCAGCCCCGGCATCGGCGGTGACCCGCTTCTGGGACCGGCCCTACCGCAGTATCGACCAAGCGGTCCAGCAAGCGCTGCTCGCCGATATCACCAACCCAGATGTGACCAGGCTCCCGCTGGTCGGGTCAATTGAGCAATGGACTAGCAGCGTGGACATCCTCGCCAGCCCCGCCCGCAGAGCAGCCCTCAGGGCCGCCTACCAGGCATGGGCCAACCTCAGCTGAACGAGCACGACGAAAGCTGCGCTCCGGCATATGGGTGCGTGAGTGAACGGGCCCTTTGCGATTTGTATCGGCGGTGTCGCCGGTCAGGACTGCAGGTAGCGGAGGACGGCGAGCACCCGGCGGTGGTCGGCGTCTGAGGGGGCCAGGCCGAGTTTGCTGAAGATGTTCCCGACGTATTTTTCGACGGACTTCTCGGAAACCACCAGGATCCCGCCGATCGCGGCGTTGGAGCGGCCCTCGGCCATCAGCGCGAGCACATCACGTTCCCTGGCGGTGAGCGTGCCGAGCCCGTCGGTGCGGCGGCTGGCGCGCAGAAGTTGCGTGACGACCTCCGGGTCGAGGGCGGTGCCCCCGGCGGCCACCCGGCTCAGCGCCTCGACGAACTCCTCGACGTCGGCGACCCGGTCCTTGAGCAGGTACCCGACACCCGCGGCACCGCCGCCGGACGCCGCGCCGAGCAGGTCAGCGGTATAGCGGGTCTCGATGTACTGGGAGAACACCAGCACGCCGGTCGTGGGGTGGTCGCGGCGGATGGCGATCGCGGCGCGCAGGCCCTCATCGGTGTAGCCGGGCGGCATCCGCACGTCCACCACGGTGACGTCCGGCTGGTGCTGGTCCACCGCGGCCAGCAGGTCCTCGGCGTTGCCGACCGCGGCGACCACCTCGTGGTCACTGTCGGCCAGGATTTCGGCCAGGCCCGCTCGCATTACGGCCGAGTCTTCGGCGATCACAATCCGCATCGGGGCTCCGGTCCGGTCAGGCGTGGGACGGCAGCTCTACGGTAACCACGGTGGGGCCCCCGGGCGGGCTGGCGACCTGCAGCCTGCCGTCCACGGTCCCGACCCGCTCGGCCAGCCCGGCCAGACCACCGCGCTCCTCGATGCGGGCGCCGCCGCAGCCATCGTCGCAGACCCGCAACCGCAGCAGCCCGGGCACATGGGCCACTTCCAGCGTGGCATGCCGGGCGGCGCTGTGCTTGGCGACGTTGGTGAGCAGTTCCGCCGCGCAGAAGTAGGCGATGGTCTCGATCGCGGCCGACGGGCGCTCGGGCAGGTCCACGACGAGTTCGACGGGCAGGTCGTTGTGCGCGGCGAGGGTTGTAAGCGCGGTGCCGAGGCCCTGGTCGAGCACTGGCGGGTGGATGCCGCGGGCCAGGTCACGCAGCTCGGTGATGGCCTCCTTGGCCCCGCGGTGGGCGGCGACGACCAACTCTAGGACCCGCTCCAGGTCGGCCTGTGCCGTCCGGTCGACCAGGCCGCCGAGCTTCTTTCTGGCCAGCCCCAGCTTCATCGCGACGGCGACCATCTGAGCCTGCGCCCCGTCGTGCAGGTCCCGCTCGATCCGGCGAAGCCTCGCGGCCGAGTCATCCACCAAGTGGGCCCGGGACTGCTCCAGCTCACGCACCCGGAGGACGCTGTCCTGCTGCAGGCGGTAGACGGTCCAGAAGATCAGCGCCGCCCCCGCTAGCGGCAGCACCCCCAACCAAGTCAGCGGCCCCAACCAGTGGAAGGAAGCGAGCAGAAGCACGCCAAGGACGACATTGAAGACGCCACAGGCAACGCGCACCCCCACCCAGAGCCGGGGACGGCGGTATTCCCATGACCTGACCAGAAATCTCATGAGGACGGGCTGCGAGGAAGGGAAGTTGTCACTCGGTGCGCGCATCGAGACGCCTCCAGTGACCTGCGATGCCTTGGCCACTCCGGTCACCTGCATCTCAATGCTCGCCAGACCCGCGAAGCCTGGGAAGGACCGGTGTCAAGCGTGAGTATGCCCCGGTGGGCTGGCACGGGAGGGCTGGACCCCTGGTCTGTCACCGGGATGGCGCTGTTGCTGTTCATCGCGCTCCTCGCCCTTCTGTGCTCTAGTATCCGCGCGAAACTCACGCGCCGGGAGCATGCTCCGGACCGCTTGCTTAACATGAGCCGCATTAGCCGGAGAGTGGAAGCATCTCCCCGAGCGGGCCGGGATTTGATCGATCCCCGCCACGGGGAGATGCTGCCAAGCTAGCTCTGGACACTGGTCTGCAAGCGGTGGGCGGTCCAGAAGATCAGCACCGCTCCCGCCAGCGGCAGCACCGCCAACCAAGTCAGCGGCCCCAACCAGGGGGCGGAAGCGAGCAGAAGCACGCCAAGGACGAGGTTGAAGACGCCACAGGCAACGCGCACATGCACCCATGTATGGGGGTGGCGGTATTCCCATGACCTGACCAGAAATCTCATGAGGGCAGATCGCGAGGAAGGGGCGTTGTCATTCGGTGCGTACATCGGAATGCCTCCTGTGAGCTGCGGCGCCGGCCATTCCGGTCACCTACACCTCAAGGCTCGCCGCGCGCGAGCAGGAGATCCACCGTGCGGACACCCGAAACTGAGGTACGGCTAGCACGGTCCCCCGGTCCCCCGGTTGCGTACCCGCGGATCCGGAACTGGGCTAGCGGCCTTGCCAGTGGGGGTCGCGGCCCTGCGTGAAGGCGGCGTGGAACTCGGCGTAGTCCTTGCCGGTCATCAGCAGGGCCTGGGTCACGGCTTCCAGTTCCAGCGCGGCGGACAGGCTCATGTCCTGCTCGCGGGTAAGCAGCGCTTTGGTCTGCGCGTAGGCGTGGGCCGGTCCGGTGGCCAGCCGTCTCGCCAGCCGGTCCACCGCCGCGTCCAGTTCGTCGTCGGCCACCAGTTCGCTGATCAGCCCGATCCGCTCGGCGTGCGCGGCATCGATGGTGTCGCCGAGCATGAGCAACTGGGTGGCCCGGCCCAGGCCCACCAGCCGGGGCAGCAGGTAGGCGGCCCCCATGTCCCCGCCGGACAGGCCGACCTTGGTGAACAGGAACGCGAAGCGTGCCACCGGGGTGGCCACCCGGAAGTCCGCGGCCAGCGCGATCACCGCACCGGCCCCGGCGGCCATGCCCTGCAGCCCGGCGACGATCGGGATCGGGCACTCCCGCATGCCCCTGATCACTTCGCCGGTCATCCGGGTGAACGCCAGCAGTTCGTCCTGGCCCATGGCCAGCGTGGCGCCGATGATCTCGTGCACGTCCCCGCCCGAGCAGAACGCCCGGCCGGAGCCGCGCAGCACCAGCACCCGGACGTCCCCGCGGTGCGGCAACTCGGCCAGCAGGTCCCGCAGGTCGGCGTAGGAGTCGAAGGTGAGCGCGTTCAGCTTGCCGGGCCGGTCCAGCGTGACGGTGGCGATCCCGTCGGCGCATTCGAACCGGAAATGCCGCCACTCCTGCGTCAGCGGGACCGATCCGCGAAACGGGCTCATACGCGCACCTCCGGGCCCACGATATCTCGGTCCATTGACCGTGATCTGGTGGCGCAGATCCCGGCGTTTGGGCAAGTGAAGCAGGAATCCACCAGGGCGCGGCATGAGCCGCGCTGGAGGAAACCCCAGTCATCCAGGCCGGGGCGGACGTCAATGTCGTCAGGGACGGTGAATACTGGTGCTACCCCGCCGCGGCGGGTGCCGAACGAAGAGGGGCCGCAATGGAGCTGTCGCCCTCCGCCCACGTCGATACCTTCTGCCGGGACCACCTCCCGCCCGCCGAACAGTGGCCGGACCTGCGCTTCGACCTCGGCGGGCTGAGTTATCCCGACCGGCTCAACTGCGCCGAGGCGCTGCTGGACGCCACCATCGCCCGGTTCGGCCCGGACCGCCCCTGCCTGCGCACGCCCACCGAGACGTGGACCTACGGCGACCTGCTCCGTCACGCCAACCAGGCCGCCCGGGTGCTGGTCGAGGACTTCGGCCTGGTGCCGGGCAACCGGGTGCTGCTGCGCGGGCCGAACAACCCGTGGCTGATCGCCTCCTGGTTCGCGGTGATCAAGGCGGGCGGGGTCGCGGTGACCACCATGGCCCTGCTGCGCGCCGGGGAGATCGCCGCGCTGGCCGGCATCACCCGGCCGGGCCTGGCCATCTGCGACCACCGTTTCGCCGCCGAACTCGACGCCGCGGGCCTCGGCATCCCGGCGATTCTGTACGGCGGGGACGCCGGCGACGACCTGGTCCGCCGCTGCGAGGGCAAGGACGCCAGTTTCCCCGCGGTGGCCACCGCCGCCGACGACGTCGCCCTGCTCGCCCCGACCTCGGGCACCACCGGCAAGCCCAAGGCCACCATGCACTTCCACCGCGACGTGCTGGCCATCCAGGACACCTTCGGCCGCCACGTGCTCCAGGCGAGCCCGGATGACCTGTTCCTGGGTACCCCGCCGGTCGGCTTCACGTTCGGGCTCGGCGGCCTGGTGGTATTTCCGTTCAGCATCGGTGCCTGCACCCTGCTGCTGGAGCGGGCCTCGCCGGACGAGCTGGCGGAGGTGGTCGCCAGCCTTGGCGTGACGGCGCTGTTCACGGCGCCGACGATGTACCGGGCGCTGCTGCTGGCCGGCCACCGCGAGGCGCTGCGCGGCCTGCGCCGGTGCGTCTCGGCCGGCGAGCACCTGCCGCGCGCGGTGTGGGAAGACTTCCACCGCGCCACCGGCGTGCGGATCATCGACGGGATCGGCGCCACCGAGATGCTGCACATCTTCATCTCCGCCGCCGGGGACCAGATCCGGCCCGGGTCGACCGGCCTGGCCGTGCTGGGTTATGAGGCGGCGGTGCTCGGCGAGGACGGGAAGCCGGTGGCCGACGGAGAGCCGGGCAGCCTGGCCGTCAAGGGGCCCACCGGCTGCCGATACCTGGCGGACGAGCGCCAGCGCGCCTACGTGCGGGACGGCTGGAACCTCACCGGCGACACCTACATCCGTGACTCCGACGGCTACTACTGGTACCAGGCCCGCAGCGACGACATGATCATCACGGCCGGGTACAACATCGCCGGGCCCGAGGTGGAGCAGGCACTGCTCGGGCACCCCGACGTGGCGGAGACAGGCGTGGTGGCCGCCCCCGACCCCGAGCGCGGCACGATCGTGAAGGCCTACGTCGTGCTCAGGGACGGCGCCGAGGCCGGCCCGGCCAAGGCCGCCGAGCTGCAGGCCTTCGCCAAGCAGGCGATCGCGCCGTACAAGTACCCGCGCGAGATCGAGTTCGTCACCGCCCTGCCCAGGACCGCGACGGGCAAGATCCAGCGCTACCGGCTCCGCCAGCTCGCCGCCGACGGCTCCTGACCCTCTTGCTTGCCAATACGCACCCCGGGGTACCCAGGCACGCGCGCTAGCCGCCTTCCGTGGCGGTCTCCTTCTCGGCGTGCGCCGCCCAGTCGCTGACGAGCTGGTCGAGCACGGGTGCCAGATTGCGCAGTTCGTCCAGGTGCGCGGGCCCGAGGCGGCTCAGCCGCGCCGCACCGTCCGGGGTGAGCGCCACCCGGGTCAGCCGCCCGTCCTCGGCGTCCCTGGACCGCTCGACCACCCCCGCGGTGGCCGCCCGGTCGACGAGTTCCACCACGCTGTGGTGGCGCAGCAGCAGATACTCGGCAAGGTCGGAGATGGTCGGGTCCTGGTCTCCTGAATGGCCCTTGATCGCCACCAGAAGCTGGTGCTGCGCCGGGGTGAGGCCCACCGCGCGCGCCTGGGTCTGGCTCCAGTGCAGGAAGCGGCGCAGGCTGGTGCGGAACGTCAGCAGGTTCTGGAAGTCACCATCCGACATTTCGGGCACCCCCTCACCGTATCGCCAGGCAGGCCACGCCCTCGCCCGCCCCGGCACCCGGCAATATATCGTGGTACGATCTAGTTCGGTCGCCAACCGCCTGGCTTGCCCGCCGGGCCCGTCCACTGGGCCCGCCCGGCGGACAAGCCGCGCTTGTACGATGGACAGTCCGATGACGGCTCCAACCGCAGTGCCAGTGCGCGTGCGCCGCGTCTATGACCCGCCCGATCCGGCCGACGGGCACCGGGTGCTTGTCGACCGGCTGTGGCCCCGGGGCCTGGCCAAGAGCGCCGCCGCCCTGGATGAATGGCTCCGCGCCGTCGCTCCGTCCGACGAACTGCGCCGCTGGTACGGTCACGAGGCAGGCAAATTCGCGGAGTTCCGTGACCGCTACGCGGCTGAATTGCGGATGCCTGAACGGGCGGAGGCCCTGGCCCACCTGCGCGAACTGGCCGACCCCGGGCCGCTGACCCTGCTCACCGCGACCAGGGACGTCGAGCACAGCCAGGCCGCGGTCCTGGCCGACTACCTGGGGAAGGCGCGATGACCGGTGACGAGGAGCCGCGCGCTGCCGCGGAGTTGCGGCGGGCCGGCCTGCAATGGCGGCCTGACTCTGACGACCGGCCGGGCGACCCGGCCTGCCTGCTGCCAAGGGTCTGCCAGGCCTGCGGCGCCGTGGCCGAGTCCGACCCGCCGGCCACCTGCCCGCAATGCGGCAGCGAGATCCCCGGAGCCTGAGCCGCCGCGGACCTGAGCCGCACCGGGACCCTGAGCCGCACCGCGACCTGGACCGCGGAGGGCTCGCCGGCCCGCGCGGCAACTGGTGCCGCGCCGCGCGCGGTCAGCCCCGCCCGGCGAGCACCGCCTGGGTCTGGGTTACCTGCGCCACCCGCCGCCCCGCCTCGTCGGTCAGGTCCGTCTGCACCACGATCATCGTCCGACCCACGTGCAGCGGCCGGGTGACCGCGGTCACCTCGCCCGACCGGACCGCGCGGGTGAACACGGTGGCGGAACTGGTGGTTGCGGTCAGCGCGCCGGGCGGCAGGTTCAGGAAGGCGCAGATCCCGCCGAGGCTGTCGGCCAGGGCCATCAGCACGCCGCCGTGCAGGATCCCCCCGGAGGTACACCGTTCCGCGGCCCAGGCCATCCGGCCCCGTACCTCACCCGGCGCGGCGGCGTCGAGGACGATGCCGAGTCCGGCCGCGAACGGCATCATGGCCACCAGGCCGTCCAGCTCGCCGCGGCTCTCACCTGCGCCTGGCCCGGACGGCGCCTGCCCGGTTCCGGGTTCCGCCTGACCGGCCGACACCGGTTCCGGGGCCTGTTCCTGCGGCGGCCCATCCGCCTGGCGCTCGCGCACCTGCTCCTCCTGCCTGTCGTCCGACTGCCCGGCCCGCGCCGCCCGCAGCAGCGCGACTACCTCTTCGTCCGAGGTCTGCGCGAAGTCTTCATACCATTCGCCGATCGCCTGGAACCGCTCCGGCATTTCCAGGCAGATCACCTCGTCGGCATCGCCCCGGAGCGTCCGGTCCGCCGAGGGCGGTGCCACCGGGACCGCGAGCACCACCGTGGCCGCGCCGAGCGCCCGCGCCACCTGGCATGCGGCGCGGGCCGTCGAGCCGGTCGCGATGCCGTCGTCCACGATGACGGCGGTCCGCCCGGCCAGGGATTCATGCGGCACATCCCCGCGGAACCGTTGCGCGCGCCGCTGTAGCTCGGCCCGTTCCTTCTGCTCGACCTGGGCGATCTGCGCCTCGCTGACATGGGCGTAGTGCACGACCTCCTGGTTGATGACACGCGCCCCCGACTCACCGATCGCGCCCAGGCCGAGTTCGGGCTGGGCGGGCACGCCCAGCTTGCGCACCAGGATCACGTCCAGCGGAGCGCCCAGCGTACGGGCCACCTCCACCGCGACCGGCACGCCGCCCCGGGGCAGCCCGAGGACCACGACGTCCTCGCTACGCAGGAACTGCAGGCGGCTGGCCAGCCTCCGCCCGGCGTCGGATCGGTCGCGGAACCGCATGATGATCCCCTTCCGCCGGTCTGGGGAATGTGTACCCCGCCGAGGCCATCCATGCGATCAACGAGCGCCCGAATGCACCATAACTACTCAAAACCCTTCCCTGCCGACATGCGTGATCATGACTTTGCGGTGCCCCGGCAACAGCAAATCATGATCACGAGCGGGAGCCCGGTGTGCTTACCCGGTCCGGGTGGGACGAAGGTGCTTGACCGCCGCCCGGATGGTGCGGGCGTCCACTGATGGCCGTTATGACGAAAGTTACGATCGGGCTACGAGCGGCCAGCCGTAGCCACCTCAACCGAAGGGCGATCCCCGCAATGCATCGTCGTCCATTTAAGACTGCCGTAACCGGCAATGTTTGCGCTGTTGCTGAGGTCGAGCCACTGGCTGGCCCGTTCTTGCTAGAGCCCGGCGGACGAGCCCGCTAGCGCGCCACGCGGTAGCGGAGGTAGACGACTTTCGAGCTGAAGGTGCGGGTCTCGGCGAGTTCGAGATCCACCCGGCGCCCGCGCTGGGGAAAGAACGGAACGCCACCGCCCACCAGTACCGGGTAGACCCTGGCCCGGTACTCGTCGATCAGGCCCAGCGCGGCCGCCTCGGCGGCGAGAGCCGCGCCGCCGATCGCGATGTCGCCCTGCGCCGGCTCGGCTCGCAACCGCTCGATCTCCTCCGCCAGGCCGCCGGAGGCCAGGCGGGCATTGCCCTGCACCGCCGGCAGCGTGGTGGAGAACACCACCTTGGGGAGCGGCTTCCAGATCGCGGCCCACTCGAGCATTGAGTCGTCGAGCGATGGATCCTGGTCGGCGGTTTCCCAGTAGAGCATCGTCTCGTACAGCCCTCGTCCCAGCAGGTGGACGCCAACCTGTCGTATCTCGTCGGTGACGAAGCGAAAGACCTCCTCGTCGGGCGCCGTCCAGCCGAAGCCGCCGTCCGGCCCGACTATGTAGCCGTCCAGTGAGACGCCCATCGAATAGGTCACGCTGCGCATCAGAAGTCCTCCTCGCGCCTCGGCCCGATGTTTCACCAGCGCCCGGCCTGCTGCAGGGCGGGCCCGGTGAGCCAGCCACGCGCGTGTAACGGCCGGCGCGCTGCGGGCGTTCCGGATACCGGGCCGTGGGCGCTCTTGGCGCTTGTCCCGGTGTGGCCGGATCAAGCACCGCGGGAGGGTGCCGGATACGAGGTGACCCGATCACGCCGCGCACGAGCCCAGTCATCGGGGAGGAGACGTGATCATGACGCGCTTGTTCCATGGGGCGGGCCGGGCGAAGCTCGCGACATTGGCGGCAGTTGGTGTCCTGACGTGCGCGGGCGGGCTGGCCGCTCCTGGCGTTACGCAGGCCCAGGTGACCCCGATCCGGCATGTTGTGGTGATCTTTCTGGAGAACCACTCGTTCGACAACCTCCTTGGTTACTGGTGTGACAGCCACCCCAGCCGTTGCCCCGACGGGGGGATGCCGCCGTCGGTGCGGCTGTCCAACGGGACGACGGTGACGCCGACCACCGACCCGGACACGGTGCCGAACGTGAACCACAGCGTCGCCGCGCAGGTCGCGGCGATCGACGGCGGGAAGATGGACGGCTGGCAGAACATCCCCGGCGGCACTTGCGCCGCCGCCACCGGTTACCGGTGCATCAGCGGGTACCAGCCGGCGCAGATCCCCAACATCACCACCCTGGCGCAGGACTTCGCGATCAGCGACCACACCTTCTCCTCCGGGGACTCCGCGTCCTGGGCCGGGCACATGGACATCGTCGCGGCGTCCGCGGATCACTTCCTCGGCGACAACCCGGTCCCGGCCAAGGGCGTCACCCCCGGGCCCGGATGGGGCTGCGACAGCGACCGGGTGACCCCGTGGACCGGCCCCAGCGGCCGGTCTGAGCTGGTGCCCAGTTGCGTTCCCGCGCATCTGCCGGGGCTGCGGTTCGGCGGGGCGTTCGAGCAGACCCCGGTTAAAACCATCCCGACGATCATGGACCGCCTCGGCGCGGCGGGCCTGACCTGGAAGCTGTACGGGGCGAGCAGCACCCAGGGCGGCTACATCTGGTCGATCTGCCCCACCTTCGCCGAGTGCCTGGACACCAGCCAGCACGCCAACCTGGTCCCCGACGCCCAGTTCCTCACCGCCGCCGCCGCCGGCACGCTGCCCAGCTTCTCCGTGGTCACCCCCGGCGGCCCGGACCTGGCCGACAGCTGCCACAACGGGGTGAGCATCACCGCCTGCGACAACTGGGTCGGGCAGCTGGCCGGTGCCGTCGAGCGGGGACCGGACTGGACCTCGACCGCCATCTTCCTCACCTGGGACGACTGCGGGTGCTTCTACGACCAGGTGCCGCCGGGGACCAACCCGGACGGCACCGCCCAAGGCCCCCGGGTACCGCTGATCATCGTCAGCCCGTACGCCAAGCCCGGCTACACCGACACCACCGCCACCACGTTCGCCGGGATCCTCGCCTACACCGAGCACACCTTCGGGCTGTCCCCGCTCGGCGCCAACGACACCGCCGCCTACCCGTTCACCAACGCCTTCAACTACACCCAAGCCCCGCGGCAACCGGCCCGCATGATGCACCGCAAGCTCCCAGCGTCCGCCAAGCGCCTCCGGCTGACCCCGGCCCTGGAAAACGACCCGACCTAGCAAGACCGCCGCAACCTTGGAAGGTGCGTTAATGTCCGTTACGCCGGCGCTGTGATCGGCGCGGAATTCGAAAGCGTGCTGGCTGCGGCGCAAGAGGGCAGCGAGGCGGCGTTCTCACGGCTGTGGCGGGACGGCAACCCGGCCCTGCTGCGCTACCTGCGCGTCACCACACCGCAGGCCGCGGAGGACGTGGCGGCCGAGACCTGGCTGCAGGTGGTGCGGGGCCTGGCTGGGTTCCGCGGGGATGAGCAGGGGTGGCGGGCCTGGCTGTTCACCACGGCCCGGCGCCGCGCGATCGACGAGGCCCGCCGCCGGTCCCGGCGGCCGGAGAAGCCACTGGAGGAGACGCTGCCGGGCCGGTGGCCGGCCGCACCGGATACCGCCGACCTGGCGCTTGAGCACATCGACACCCGGGCGGCACTGTCCCTGGTGGCGCGGCTGCCGCCGCACCAGGCCGAAGTGATCCTGCTGCGGGTGGTAGCCGGGCTGGACAACCAGACGGTCGCCCAGATGCTAGGGCGCAGCCCCGGCGCGGTCAGGGTAGCCGCCCACCGGGGCCTGCGGGCAATGGCCGGGATTCTTGCCGAAGCGGATGTAACACTGTGACCGGCTGCGACGTTCCAGACCCTGACATGCCGAACATCCTTGGGCCAGGCCACCGGGACGTGCCGATCGGGGACACGTCCCTGGCCGCCCTGCTCGCAGGCACCGAGCTAAGGCCCGGCCCGGCACCGGAGCTTCGCCCCCTGGCGGAGGCCCTGGCCGAGCTGCGGCGCGAGCCCGCCAGTGACGAACTGGAGGGCGAGGCCGAGACCCTGGCCGCGTTCCGGAGCCAGTTCGGCGCGCCGCGCATTGCGCACCGGCCACCGGCCCGCACGCCACCACCGCGGCGGCGGCTCCTTCCGGTCAAGGCCGCAGCAGCCGCCGCCGCGGTCTTGAGCCTTGGCGGCATCGCCACCGCCGCCTACGCCGGGGCACTGCCCGCGACAGTGCAACGACTCGCCCACGACATCATCGGCGCGCCGGACCCGGGCACCCAGCCAGCCCTCAGGCCATCCCCGGCCCGCCCGGCCACCACCGGTGGCCCCGCCTACGGCTTGTGCACCGCCTGGGCGCACGCCAAGACGCACGGCACCCGCAAGCAACAAGCGGCGGCGTTCGGCAAGCTGGCAGCGGCGGCCGGTGGTGCGGCCAACGTGACTACGTACTGCGCGACCGCTGCGCCACCCGGCACGTCGCCATCCCAGATACCGCAACCGTCTCCGACCCCCCACGGCACCGGCCGGCCGTCCGGGCTCCCCACACCCCATGGCTCCGGCCAGCCCAGCGGGCTCCCCACGCCACACGGGACTGAAGGCCCGACGGTTCGTCCCACACCGCACAGCACCAGCAAGCCGAGCGGACTCCCCACCCCCCGCAGCAGCGGTCACCAAGGATTATCCGAGCGCCCCGCCCAAGTTGTTCACCGCGGAACCGAGTACGCGCTCACCAGCGCGTACGCGAACACGCGAGCTCTTAAAACCCATGAAAGGGTCATCCGGCCTTGGCGAGCTGTCACTTTCGTGCAATGAATTATTTGAGCTACGGGTATTTGCCGGAATGCGGTGTGCATTGGAGGCGGCGAGATGGTGGTTGCGGGAGTTAGGCGAGTTCTGTTGCGTGGCCGGAGATACTGGGCGCGGCGGCTGGTGGCGGTTGCCGCCGCGATGGCGCTGGCCGGGCTGATGGCGGTGCCTGCCGCGGCCGCCCAGGCCAAGGTGACCGGCGGGACCAGCGTGGCTGCCGGGCGGGCAGCACCGGGCAGTTCGTGCCCGTGGGTGACGTCCACCGCCCCGATTTCCCAGCGCGTCGCGCAGCTGATGGGCCAAATGTCCCTGAGCCAAGAGATCAGCATGGTGGAAGGTCACGGCACTTCCAACCCGTACGTGTTCTACACGCCGGCGATCTCCTCGCTGTGTATCCCGGCGTTTGGGCTGGAGGATGGGCCGGCCGGGGTGGCCGACGGGCTGACCGGCGTCACCCAGCTGCCCGCGGGCGTGGCGCTGGCCGCGGCGTGGGACCCGTCGCTGGCGCAACAGTACGGCCAGGTGATCGGCGCTGAGGAGTTCGGCAAGGGAGCCAGCGCCAACCTCGGCCCGACCGTGAACATCGACCGGGACCCGCGCTGGGGCCGGTCGTTCGAGGCGCTGTCGGAAGACCCGTTCCTGAACTCCGCGCTCGATGTTGCCGAGATCGGCGGCGTGCAGAGCCAGGGGGTGATGGCTCAGGTCAAGCACTTCGCCGCGTACAACCAGGAGACGTTCCGCAACACGGCCGCCGACAACGTCATCGTCGACAACCGGGCGGAGCACGAGATCTACCTGCCGTCGTTCCAGGCGGCAATCCAGCAGGCTAACGCCGCGTCGGTGATGTGCGCGTACTCGATGGTGAACGGCAGCTTCAGCTGCAACAACTCCAACCTGGAGACCAGCGTGCTGCGCGATGAGTGGGGCTTCCCCGGCTTCATGACCTCCGACTACGGCGCGCTGCACTCGACGCAGGGGGCGGTGCAGGGCACCGACATGGAGCAGCCGGAGAACACCTACTACGGGACGGCGCTCTCCTCCGCCATCCGGAAGGGGACCATCCCGCGCAGCGCACTGAACACCATGGTGCAGCGGATCCTGACCGAGATGTTCGGCTACAACCTGTTCAGCCAGCCGCGGACGGGCTCCACCTCGGCCACGGTCACCACGCCAGCCAACCAGGCGGTGGGCACGACCGTCGCCGAGGAGGGCACCACGCTGCTGAAGAACTCCGGCCCCGTCTTGCCGCTCCCGGCATCGAACGCCGGTACCGTCGCCGTCATCGGGCCAGCCGCGTCCGCCTCGCCCGCCTACGCCGGCGGCGGCAGCGCTTATGTGATCCCCTCGGGGACCATCACCCCGCTCGCCGGTATCCAGGCTGCGGCCGGGTCCGGCACGAACGTCGTCTACTCCCAGGGACTGCCCACGGACACTTCGCTGCCATCCATCCCATCGGGCAACCTGTCCCCGGCCTACTCCCCCACCCCGTCCGGCGGCAGCTACACCGGCACGCTGACCGCGCCCGAAACCGGCACGTACGTGCTGGCCCTCACCAACCCATGCGGCTGTTACACGTCGACGACCCTGTCGCTGAACGGGCAGCAGATCCTCGACGACCCGAGCACGCCGCCAGTGCACACCTACTCGGTCGCAATGAGCCTGACCGCCGGCCAGCGGTACACGCTGTCGGTCAGCGGGCAGTCGTCGCAGCTGCTGTGGGGCACGCCATCGGCACTCGCGCCCAGCATCAACGCCGCGGTCAGCGCGGCCACGTCGGCATCCACCGCCGTGGTCGTCGTCTCCGACGACACCGAATCCGAGGCCGCCGACCGGCCGTCGCTGAGCCTGCCATCCGCGCAGGACGAGCTCATCGAGGCTGTCGCGGCGGTAAACCCGAACACGGTCGTGGTGATCAACGCGGGCGCCCCGATCGCGATGCCGTGGCTGTCCCAGGTCGCAGGTGTGCTTGATGACTGGTATCCGGGTCAGAGCAGCGGGACATCGCTGGCGAGCGTGCTGTTCGGCCAGACCGACCCGGGCGGGCACCTGCCGGTGACCTTCCCGGCCAGCCTGGGCCAGGTACCGGCCAGCACCACGGCGCAGTTCCCCGGGAACGGCAGCCAGGTGCAGTACTCCGAGGGCATCGACGTCGGCTACCGGTGGTATGACGCGAACAACCTCACGCCGTTGTTCCCGTTCGGGTTCGGGCTCTCCTACACCCAGTTCGCATTCAGCAACCTGCAGGTCACCCCGGCCACCGTGGACGGCACGCAGGACGTGCAGGTATCCGCCACGGTCACCAACACGGGCCAGCGGGCCGGCAGCGACGTCGCCCAGCTTTACCTGGGCGACCCGGGCGCCTCCGGCGAGCCGCCGCGCCAGCTCGCCGGCTTCCAGCGGGTCAACCTCGCTCCCGGAGCTTCGACCCAGGTGTCTTTCACCGTCACGCCGCAGGAGGAGTCGTGGTGGGACGACTCGGCGAACGGCTGGACCCAGACCGAGGGCACTTACAACGTCTACGTCGGCGACTCCTCGGCACTGTCGGGCCTGCCGCTGCAGGGCACATTCACCATGGCGGCCACCCCGGCCGCCCGCCAGGTCGCGATCACCGCCCCCTCGGCGGTGCAGCCGGGCCAGGCCGCAACGGTACAGGTGCAACTGACCGCATCCGGTGACCAGACCCTGCCAGATGTCCAGCTGGCGCTGCAGCTGCCGCAAGGCTGGACCGCGGTGCCGACCGGCCCGACGGAGTTCACCTCGGTTGCCCCGGGAGCAGCCCCGGCCGCGACCTTCCAGGTAACCGCGCCCAGCTACGCGCCCAACGCCAGCGCCGTCGTGCACGCCACCGCCACGATGGGAAACATGACGCGAGAGGCAGGAGTCACCGTCACAGTCCCCTAGCCCATTCGCGTGCCGGGTCGTGCCCTGCCCGCGGAGCACCGGCCCGGCCGCGGCCCACGGCATTGCGTGATTCCGGCTCCTGCTCACGGTTGCTGTCAGGCTACGGCCGCCCGCAGGCCCATGTAACGGCCATGGCGGCGGCGGCGCTTCTTGCACTGTTGCTGACCGTGCTGAACCGGAGGGCTGTCCTGGATGCTCGGCGACTTGGGCGCTACCTTGATCGTTCTTGCCGTGGCGCACGTGGTGAAGGTGGTGGCGCTGGCCCGGAGCGGGGACGACGTCGTGTGTGAGGGGCGCGCCATGTCCTGGGCGGTGTTGTGACCGCGCGGCACGCGCCTGCTCCGCCGCACCCAAGGCACGCGTCCCGCCACCGGGGCCGCGCGCGTGGCGGTGCGGCAGCGGAGGGGGTGCAGGTCCTGCTGTCGCTCCCGGGCCGGCCCCGTGCCGGGCGGGTGATCGTGCTCATCCCGGCGCACAATGAGGCGGCATCCATCTCCGAGACGATCAGCTCGCTGCGGCGCCAGACCCGCCTGCCGGATGAGATCATCGTGGTGAGCGACAACTCCTCCGACGCCACCGATGCACGGAGCATGCTGCACGGCGCGATGGTATTTGTCACCGCGGGGAACGCTGCCCGCAAGGCCGGTGCGCTGAACCAGGCGCTCCGGCAGATCCTGCCCGGGCTGGCCCGCGAAGACCTCGTGCTGATTATGGACGCGGACTCGCAGCTGGCACCCGGCTGGATCAGGTGCGCGACCGATGCCCTGGCACGAGACCCCGAGGTCGGCGGCGTGAGCGGCACCTACACCGGCGAGAACGGGCCGGGACTGCTGCGCCAGCTTCAGCGCAACGAGTTTGTCCGTGCGTCGCGTCTGGTGCGGCGCCGGGCGGACCTGTGGGTGCTGTCCGGCACGGGCACCATGTTCCGGGTGCCCGTGCTGCGGGAGGTGGCCCGCGAGCGCGGCAGCCGGCTGCCCGGCGCCCCCGGCGAGTACTACAACAGCACGTCGATCACCGAGGATTATGAGATCACGCTGGCGCTGAAGACCCTCGGCTACCGGTGCCTGTGCCCGCCCGGCTGCACCGCCCTCACCGAGCTGATGCCGACCTGGCAGCACCTGTTCCGCCAGCGGCTGCGGTGGCAGAGCGGCACGCTGACCGCCCTGCGGCGGTACGGCTTTACCCAGGCCACCTGGACCAACTGGGTGCGGCAGGCCTTCTACTACGGCAGGTACTGCTCGCAGATCGCCTGCTCGGCGATCCTGATCTACTCGCTCATCGCCCGCTTTGGGTTCAACATGCCCGGCTGGGTGCTCGGGATGCTGCTGACCATTTACCTCGAGCGGGTCATCACCGCCCGGGGTGCTGGCCGCCAGGGCCTCCTCATCGCCGCGCTGCTGCTCCCCGAGTGGTTGTACGGGATGTTCGACGGTCTCTATCTGTTCCAGGCACTGAATCATCAGCTCACCCGACGGGATGTCTCCTGGAATCATGTGGTAAAGGACAGCGCGGGCCATGCTGCAAGCAATCGTCACAGCGTTCTTCCGGCCGGGCGGCCCGTACTTGTACGTGAGGCTGGTAACGGCTAGCTACGCGATTTCGGCGATCGCCAGGCTGATACCGGTCAAGTCCAAGCAGGTACCGGGATACCGTCCCCGCGTCCCCGCCGTGGTCTGGTACGGCGGCACCACGCTTGCCGCGCTTGTGGTGGTGGCCTGCGCCTTCATGCTCTCGCAGGCTTCCGGCCCGGCCCAGCGCCCGGTCGCGGCGCTGTCGCCGCCCCGCCCCCCGGCCGCAGCGCTGCCGCATGTCCGGGCCGGATTCCACCTGGGTGTATTCGAACCCGGGGAGACGGTCAGCTACAGGCCGGTGACGAGCTTCGCCGCCGCGGTCGGCCGCGAGCCGGACATCGTGCTCTTCTACAGCAGCTGGGGCGAACCGTTCCTGACGCGGTTCGCCGAAACCGCCTACGCCCATGGCGCGGAACCATTCGTGCAGATCTACCCGCCTCCCGTGGGCCTGGCGCAGCTAGCCGCGGGCAGACACGAAGGGTACCTGCGCGCCTACGCGGCGCAGGTACGCTCCTTCGGTCACCCGGTCCTCCTCAGCTTCGCACCCGAACCCAACGGCCGGTGGTACCCCTGGGGATGGACCCGCACGCCCGCAGAGACCTGGGTGGCGGCCTGGCGGCATGTGGTCACGGCCTTCCGCGCGGCCGGCGCGACGAACGTAACCTGGCTGCTGACCCTCAACGTCGCGGGCCCGGGCTCCGGGCCAGTGTCCGCCTACTGGCCGGGCGCCGCCTACGTCGACTGGGTCGGCATCGACGGCTACTACGTGCGCGCCAGGGATACGTTCCAGAGCCGGTTCATGCCCACCATCCATGCCGTGCGCAAGCTGACACACAAGCCGCTGCTCATCTCCGAGGCCGCGGTCGGGCCTGCCGCCGGCCAGATCCGCGGCATCCGCAACCTCTTCGCCGCCATCCGCCGCCACCAGCTGAACGGGCTCGTCTGGTTCGACATGCACCAGCACGATGGCATCAACCACCAAGACTGGCGGCTGGAGGACAACCCGGCAGCGCTGGCCGCGTTCCGGCGGGAAGCCAGAAGTTTCGGGCGGCCGCTGCCCAAGTGAAAGAAGATCACATTACGGCGCGCCGAGAGCGGCGGGAAGGTTGTCAGGGACCGGCAGCTCTACTCCGTTCGGTCCGCTATCCAGCCCGGGCCTGGCCCCGGCGATGGCCGCCGGGGCCAGGCCAGCTGAGCATCGGCGCTGGCTAGTTGCCAGTCACCGCGAACCAGGCGTCCGTCCCGGTGGGGCCGGTGACGAACACGATCGGCGCAATGCACGGCTTGGGGAGGCTCACCCGGGTGTTGATCGTGGAGTCCCCGGCGGCGTTGGCCGCAAAGTCGCCGGTGCTGATGTTGGTGATGGCGGCCGTATCCCCGGCGCCGATGCTCTGGCAGCTGACCAGGGCCCGGAAGTCGGGGAAGGGGTTGGTGCCCTGCAACGCCGGCGGCACCGACGCCTGCCTGGCCAGGACCAGCCCGCGCACCCGCACCATCAGGTGACCGTCCCGTTTGAGGGAGCCGGTCCCGGCGGTCAGTATCCAGGGCAGCCCGCCGCCCGCCACCCCGCGGACCGGGCTGGCCGTGCCCACGTACGGGCCGGTCACAGGCGTCATCGTGGAGAACTTCAGCACCGTGGCCGGCCCGGGGCCTGCCGAGGCGGCCACACCCTGCACCGCCACCGCGCTCACCAGGGCCGCCCCGCCGACGGCGGCCAGCAGCCAGCTGATCTTGCGCATCTCACACCTCCTCGCTAGGCACCAGGCTGGCCGCCCGGCCTGGTGCGTTCCCGCTCACCCGCTCACACGTCCAGCCAGCGCCCAAGGTTCAACCGGACAGACGCGAGATAGCCATGCCGGGCTCCAGCGGAAGGCCGGACCGGGCGGCGATTCACCTGCCGTGCGGTGCCGGCAGGACTGTCTCGCCGAAGCCCGGGGCGGCGGTCAGGTGAGCAGGGTGCGCAGGAACGCGCGGGTGCGGGCGCCGTCGGGACCGCCGGTGTACTCAACGGCCACGAAGTCGGTCGCGCCCGCCTCAGCCAGCACGCTGATCTGGCCGGCCACGGTGTCCTCGTCGCCGACGATGGCCACGTCCGCGGGGCCCGCCGCGCCTTCGCGGTCGAGCATGGCCCGGTACGACGGCAACTGGCCGTAGATAGCGAAGACCCGCGTGGCCCGTTCCCTGGCCCCGTCCGGGTCGCCGGTGACGCAGACGGGGAGGAGGCACACCACGCGCGGGCTGGGCCGGCCAGCGCCCGCCGCGGCCTCCGTGATCACCGGCACGACGTGGTCGCGCACGGTGGCGGGCCCGGTCATCCACAGCACGGTGCCGTCGGCTTGCGAGCCGGCCAGCCGCAGCATCTGGGCACCGAGCGCGGCGATCACGACCGGGACCCGGCCAGGCGACGGGGTGGTCAGCCCGATGTTCGCCCGCACGGTGGTCCCGGTGAACGCGGCCGGCTGCCCGTCGAGCAGCGGCAGCAGGACCGCGAGGTACTCCCTCATGTGCAGGATCGGCTTGCTGAAGTCGTAGCCGTACATGTCCTCGATCACGATCTTGTGGGACAGCCCGATGCCGAGCACCAGGCGGCCGTCGACCGCCGCCGCAACCGTCCGCGCCTGCTGGGCCAGCACGGCCGGGTGCCGCGGGTAGGTGGGCACCACGGCGGTGCCGACCTCGATGCCGGGCACACCGCTGCCCGCGACCGCCAGCGCGGTCAGCGCGTCCACCCCGAAGATGTTGCTCATCCAGGCGGAAGCGAAACCCTGGTCGGCGGCGCGCTGCAACTCCTCGCGCAGCGCCGTCATCGGGCTCGGGCCGGACGGGTCCTGCAGCGATACGCCAATCCTCATGGTGTGCCCTCCCGCACCTGGGCCGCCTGGGCCCGCTCATTCTGGTGGGCCCCATTCTGCTGGGCCAGGCGCCCGATTCGCCCGGTTACCGGCCAACCGCGGGCGCCCGCCCGCCACGGCCTACCCGCCGGCGCCAGCCTCGCGCGCGTATGCCACCGCGACCTCCGCGGCCAGTGCCGCGTTGTCGGCGATCAGCAGCCGGTTGACCGGCACGCTGCGGCCCCCGCTCAGTTCATGGACGAGGGACAATACGGCGGGCGTGACAGACTGCCCGGCCACTCCCTGACGGTGTACCTGGCTGACCGCCTCGGCGATGATCTCCTCCAGGTCCACGGCCGGGTCCGGCGGACGGGCGAGGAGCAGCCCCGAGGAGCCGTTCAGCAGCCAATGAAGAGCCGCGATCCGGGCAGCTTCCCCGGCACTGGCGGCGACCGCGGACACCGGCGGGCCGCCGCCCGCGCTATAGAAGAGCGGCAGCGTGGGCGTCCGCCAGCCGAGGACCGGGACCCCCAGGGTCTCCAGCAGTTCCGCGGTGGCCGGAACGTCCAGGATCGACTTGGCGCCTGAGGACACCACCATGGCCGCGGTGCGCGCGAGTTGCGGCAGGTCACTGGAGATGTCCAGGCTCTGGGCGAAGCCGCGGTGCACGCCCCCGGTGCCGCCGGTGCCCATGAACCGGATGCCGGTGGCCCGGCACACCGCCAGGGTCCCGCCGACCGTGGTAGCGCCGAGGGCGCCTTGCACCGCGCAGGCGGCCAGGTCACGGGCGCCCACCTTGCGGGCGGAGTCCCCGGCCGACGCGAAACGCTCCAGTTCCGGCTCGGTCAGGCCGACCCGGACGGCACCGTCCAGCACGCCCACGGTGGCGGGAACCGCTCCCGCCGCGCGCACCCGTGCCTCCGCGGCCAGGGCCACCTCCAGACCCTGCCGCCCGGGGAAACCATGGGAGACCAGCGTGGTCTCCAGGGCCACCACGGGCCCGCCGTCCGCGAGCGCGGCGGCGACCTCCTCGGCCAGCACCGGTGTGAGCGTCATCGCGTGGCTCCCCTCCCCTTGGCGCACCGGCCTCGTGGCTGGCCCGGGCGCGGCGCGGCCGTCACGGCATCGCCCCCATCCTGGTGACGGCGCGGGCGGCCGCATCCAGCCCGAGGCGGATCCCGCCGAGCAGGTAGCCCGCCGCGAACGCGTCACCGGCGCCGGTCGCGTCCACCGCGTGCACCTGCGGCGCGGGGTGGGTGACCCCGCCGATCCGGACCCCGCGCTGTCCCAGCTTCACCACCATCTCGCTACCGGGCACCTCCCCCACCAGGTCCGCCTCTTCCTCCGTGCCGAACACGGCCCGCGGCCGCAGCCCGGCCAGCAGCGAGCGGAAGCGGTCCACGCCATAGTCTCGCAGCGCCGCCGTGGAGGAGAGATCTACGCTCGGCCGCGGCAGCCGCCGTGCCGCGGCCAGGGCTGCCCCCTGGACAGGCTCGCGCAGCAGGCTGTAACCGGGAAGGTGCAGCCGGGTGCAGCCGTCGAACCAGGCGTCCACCAGCTGACCGGCGGCCAGCTCGGTGCCCACGCCCCGGTCGGTCAGCATGGACCGGGACCGGCCGCGGTCGGAGAGCGATACCACCACGCCGGTCCGCCCCGGCAGGACCGGCCCGGCGAGCTCCACCCCCCGGCCGGCGAGTTCCTCCGCCACCATGCGGCCCGCGGGATCGGCCGCCCGCGCCGCGATCAGGCGGGCCCGGCCGCCCAGCGCGGTGATCCACGCGGCCACGTTCGCCGCCTGCCCGCCGGCGCCTGCCGAGGTGACGGCGGGGGTGTCGGTCTCCGGCTCGACCGGCCCGGCCAGCGACACGATCACATCGAGGTGCGCGTCCCCCAGGACGCAGATCATGCGCGTGACCGCGGCATCAGTGCCCCCCGTGTTCGCGCTACCTGTCGTGCGGGGCCGTGGGGGTCAGCTCCCCCCGTTCCCTCACGCAGAGCAGCCGCAGGCCCGCACGGCTACGGGAATGACCACGGGCCCGGCACGGTTCCATACCCCACACGGTATTGACTTTAAGCCCGCTATCCAGGGAGGAACCATGGCGACGGTCGAAGTGACCGCCGAGAACTTCGAGAGCTTGATCGGTGGCGCCGATCTGGCCCTGGTGGATTTCTGGGCGTCATGGTGCGGTCCCTGCCGGATGTTCGGCCCGGTCTTCGAGCGCGTGTCGGAGCAGCACCAGGACGCGGTGTTCGGCAAGGTCGACACCGAGGCCCAGCAGGCGCTCGCCGCGTCGTTCGGGATCACGTCGATTCCGACCCTGATGATCATCCGCGACAAGGTGATCCTCTACGCCCAGCCCGGCGCGATCTCCGAGCCCGTGCTGAAAGACCTGATCGCCAAGGCGCGTGAGGTGGACATGGACGAGGTCCGCGCCAGCATCGCCGGGGAGCAGGCCACCGCCACCTGAGCTGGCACGGCCCGGGCGGCGCGAATCAGCCGCGGGAATGAGCGCATAACCTCGCGGCCCGCCTTATTCGCGCTCCAGGCGGGTGGCGGGCCAGTCGAGCATGCGGGCGCCGATCACCGCGACCTGGAGCGCGAGCGCGTCCGGGGGCAGGCCCGGGTCCCGACCGGTCAGCGCCCTGACCCGGGCCAGCCGGTAGGTGACGGTCCGCACCGACAGGTGCAGGTCCCGTGCGGCCGCGGCCGCGACACCGCCCCTGGCGTAATAGGCATCCAGCGTGGCCAGCAACGGCGCGGCACCTCCCCGGGCCCGTGCCAGCGGTGTGAGCAGGGTCTGCACCAGGTCGGTGATGGCCGCGCGGTCACGCAGCAGCACCTGGTAGATGAGCAGGTCCGCGGCCCTGACGACCTCGTCGGCCAGGCCCAGGCGCTGGGCCGCGTCCAAGGCGTCCGCCGCCTCGTCATAGGAGCGCACCACGCCGCTCGGCCCCGGATAGGACCGGCCGAGGGCGATCCGCCAGGCCGGCGGCCCGGCCCGGCCGGGCTCGCGGGCCTCGGCGCGCTGGCCGGCCGCCTGGCGAGCCAGCGCCCCGGCCAGGGCACCGGCCACGTGGGCCGCCTCGTTGCCGCCGGCCGATCCCACGATCACCACCAGCCGGGCGCGGCGGCTCAGCACCAGCGAGGAGGACGGTGCCGCGGCCTCGGCGACCACGGTGTCGATATGGATGCCGGTCAGGTTCATGCTGCCGCCGCTGTCCGCCGAGCCCACCAGCATCACCTGGTGCGGGCCAGCCAGCCGCAGTCCCAGCCGCTCTCCCCTGGCCAGCAGGTCGGTCACGGCGCCCCGGCCGGACAGCAGGTCCTCGAAGAACTCGCGGCGCTCCGCCTCCTCACGGCGGGCTACGGACAGATAGGCCCGCTCGAAGCCGCCCGCGGCCGCGGCCACCGCGTCGTCCGCGGCGTGCAGCACCGCCAGCACGGCAGCCCGCAGCACCGCGGGTGCGTAGCCGTCGGCGGGCAGTTCGCGCCACAGCCGCCAGGTCGCCGACAGGTAGAGGTCGACCAGGCCGCCCAGGGCGACCCCGCCCTCCGCGGCCTGTTCCCCGGACCGGGCGTACCCGGACAGTTCCGCGGCGGACAGGCGGCGCCCGCTGCCAAACGCGTCCAGGACGGCGGGCAGGTAGTCGCCGAGCAGCCCGGGCGGGACCCCGCCAGCCTCGCGGCTCGCGGCGCGGGTGATCGCAGCCAGGTCCGGCCCGCTGCCGCGCGCAGTCACTCCAGGCACCGCCTTCCAGCCGGGCACGCCTGCCCCAGGCCGGGCAGGGCCCGCTCCGGGCCGCGTCCTCTTCCGTTCACATTTTGCCGGACGTCGGCAAGATATCGGGGTAACTCTTAGCCGGTGAGTCACGAAGACCTTATGCCGTCGGCAAGCAATAGTTAAGTATGAGCCCGGAACGGCCGGGCCCGGGCAGCCGGCGGGAGGTCACCATGACGGTCGTCCGTCAGGGAACCGCCGCCGCCGTGTCCGAGCCACTACGGCCGCCAGCCGGCCTGGGCAGTCAACCGGGGCACTGCTCATCCCGGCGGGCCTGGCCGCGCCGGGGCCCGGGCACCTTGAAGGTGCCCGGGCCGGGCTGGCCGGCCGTGCCGCCCGCGAAGGGCGCTCCGGACCGGTAAGCAACGACATGGGCGGGAGAAGGCCAGAACGATAAGCCAGTGAGGGCCATCGGGTAGCCATGGCATCTCTTCAGGTCCCTGTCTGGGGCTGGGCGGCGCTCATCGCCGGCCTTGTGGCGTTGCTCGGTGCGGACCTGCTGGCGAGTTCCCGCCGGAACCGTCCGGTCAGCATGCAAGAAGCGGCCGGGTGGACGCTGGCCACCGTGGTACTGGCGGTGAGCTTCGGCGTCCTGCTGGCCGTCACCTCCGGGAGCACGCCGGCCGGGCAGTTCTTCGCCGGCTGGCTGACCGAGTACAGCCTCTCCCTGGACAACCTGCTGGTCTTCGTCATCCTGATCAGCCGGTCACAGGTGCCGGCCCGGCTCCACAGCCGCGTGGTGCTCGCCGGCATCGGCGTCGCCGTGGTGCTGCGCGGCGCCGTCATCGGGCTCGGCGCGGCCGCGCTGCACCGGTTCGGGTGGCTGGAATATCTGTTCGGCCTTTTTCTCCTCTATACGGCGGCCCAGCTGGCGCGGCACCCTAACGAGGTACCGCCGCCCGCGGTAACCAGCGCCGGCCATGTCCCCGGCGCGTTCCCGCGGCCCGGGCAGTCCCTCGCGGCCGGGGCGCCGGGTGCCATGGCGGCGGACCCGCCTGCCGGGGCGGCCGGGCGCATCGCGGCACGGCTGACCCGCCGCGGCACGGCCGGCGTGCTCGCGCTGATTGTCGCGCTCGGGGTGGCCGACGTCATCTTCGCGCTCGACTCCATCCCGGCCGTATTCGGGCTGACCAGGGATCCGTTTCTGGTGTTCAGCGCCAACGTGTTCGCCCTGATCGGCCTGCGGCACCTCTACTTCCTGGTGGCCGGGCTGCTCGCGCGGCTGATCTACCTGCAGGCGGGCCTCTGCGTGGTGCTCGCCTTCATCGGCGTCAAGCTCTTCAGCGAGGCGCTGCACGGCTCCGGCGTGACCAACATCGGGCCGGTTCCCGTGCCGCAGGTCGGCGCCTGGCTCTCGCTGACGGTCATCGCCCTGGTACTCGGCGTGACCGCGCTGGCCAGTGTGCTAGCCACCCGGCGGCGGGCCAGGCAGCGGAAGCAGGCAGACTGCGCGGTCTGCGGCGAGCAGCGCTGATCCCGCCAGCCAGCAGGCCTGATGATCGCCGCCACGGCCATCGCTGCCGGCCTCCCACTGTTCACCACCAATCCCGGCGACTTCGCCGCACTCGCCGGGGTCCTGGCGGTGGTCCCCGTGACGCGCCCGCAGGTGCCCCGGGAACGCTGACCCATGATCTGGCCATTCCGCCCACGGGGACGGCCAGACAGCCATGATCATGACTACTCCGGGGCGATCCGCGCCCGGACAGCCTGGCTCAGGACGCGAGGGCGTCGCGCAGGTGCGCCACGACGTCGCCGAGGGCGACCTTGACCGTCTCACCGGTGGCGCGCGTGGTGACCTCGACGGTGCCGTCAGCCAGGCCGCGCTTGCCCACGGTCACCCGGAACGGGATCCCGGTGATCTCGGCGTCGCGGAACTTCACCCCGGCCCGCTCGGCGCGGTCATCGATGATGACCTCGATGCCCGCCGCGGTGAGCTGCTCGTACACCGATTCCCCGGCCTTCGCGGCCTCGGGGTCCTCGGACTGGGCCACCACCACGACGACGGAGAACGGGGCCACGGCGACCGGCCAGACGATGCCGCGGTCGTCGTGGTGGGACTCGACGATGGCGGCCATCGCCCGCTCCACGCCGATGCCGTAGCAGCCCATGGTGGGGTGCACTCGCTCACCGGAGGCGTCCAGCACGGTGACCCCGAACGCCTTGGTGAACTTGTAGCCGAGCTTGAAGATGTGCCCGACCTCGATGGTCGGCAGCAGTTCCAGCGGCTGCCCGCACCGGATGCACGGCTCCCCGGCGGCCACTTCCCGCATGTCGGCCCAGGACCCGACGGTGACGTCCCGGCCGATGTCCACCCCGCGCAGATGGAAGTCGTCGGTGTTGGCCCCGGTGACCATGCCACGGCGGCCGCGCAGCGCCTCGTCGGCGAACACCGGGAGGCTGGTCACCCCGACCGCGCCGAGGCTGCCCGGCAGCGCGCCGAGCGCCTCCTTGATCTCCTCGGGGTGGGCGGGGCGGATCTCCACCGCGCCGGTGGCGTCGGCCAGCTTCTGCTCGTTGAGGGCGTGGTCGCCGCGCATCAGCACCAGCGTCAGCTTGCCGTCCAGCACGTAGACCAGGGTCTTGATCTGCCGGTTCGCCGGCGCGTCATAGCCGGTCGCCAGGTCCTCGATGGTGCGCACGCCCGGGGTGGCGAACCGCTCGGGAGCGGCCAGTCCCGGGCCGTCGGCCACCTCGTCAAGCCGGGACGTGGCCTTCTCCACGTTCGCCGCGTAGTTGCAGGCCGGGCAGTGCGCGACCAGGTCCTCGCCGACCTCCGAGGGGCACATGAACTCCGTCGAGTCTTTGCCGCCCATGGCGCCGCTCGATGCCTCCACGGGGATCACCGGGATGGACAGCCGCGCGAAGATGCCCACGTAGGCGGTGCGGTGCCGGTCGAAGGAAGCGTCCAGCCCCTCGGGCAGCAGGTCGAAGCTGTAGGAGTCCTTCATGGTGAACTCCCGCACCCGCAGCAGGCCCGCCCGGGGCCGCGCCTCGTCCCGGAACTTGGTCTGGAACTGATACCAGGCCTGCGGCAGCTGCTTGTGCGAGTTCAGCTCCTGGGCGAGGACGGTGAAGACCTCCTCGTTCGTCACCGACAGCACGTTCTCGGCGCCCTTGTGGTCGGTGAGCGTGAACATCACCTCGGCCATGGTCTCGGTGCGGCCGCTGCGCTCCCAGATCTCCTTCGGGTGCATGGTGGGCGCCAGCAGTTCCTGGGCGCCGATCCGGTTCATCTCCTGGCGGATGATCTCGATCACCTTGGCCCGCACCCGGACCGCGAGCGGCAGCAGCGAATAATGGCCCGCCTGGAGCTGCCGGATGTACCCCGCGCGGACCAGCAGCCGGTGGCTCGGCGCCCCGGCGTCCGCCGGGTCCTCCCGCAGGGTCGGGATGTGCATCTGTGACCAGCGCATGGGTCCAGGCTTCCTCGTCGTGGCGTCCAGCGGTGACTCCCGCCGCGCCGGGCGGGGGATGAGAAATCGAGCTTAGTGGCCCTGCCGCGGGGCCTCGACCAGGTTCCCCGGTTCCAGCGGCGGCGCGCCGATCGGGAGGCAGGTCAGGCACTCCGGCTGGGCCACCGGGTGATCCGGCTCGGGGCGCAGGACGTCGTTGTCGATCGTCAGCGCGGACAGCGCGGCGCCCACGGCAAGCAGGCCCGCGCAGATGACCATGGCCATGCGGAACGCGGAGTTCATCAGGGCCGGCACCCGGTAGGCCTCGCCGGTCAGGCCCACGGCCAGCGGGAGCCCGGCCACGGCCAGCAGGCCCGCGGCCCGGGCCACCGCGTTGTTGACGCCGCTGGCCGTTCCGGCATGGCGCACGTCGGCGCTGGCCAGCACGGTGGCCGTCAGCGGGGCAACGGTCGCGGAGAGGCCGAGCCCGAACAACACGACGCTGGGAAACACTTCCGTCAGGTAATCAGCGTTCGGCCCAATTCTGACCGCCAGCAGCAGGCCCGCAGCGCACAGCAGGCAGCCAACCGTCATCAGCCAGCGCGGGCCGACGCGCTGCGCCAGCGCGCCCGCCCGCGACGACAGCACCAGCATCAGCAGGGTCAGCGGCAGCAGCGAGACGCCCGCGGCCAGCGGCGAGTAGCCGGAGACCACCTGGAGCTGGAGCACCAGCAGGAAGATGGTGCCGCCGAGCGCGCCGTAGATCACGAAGGTCACCACGTTGACCGCGGTGAACTGGCGGGAGGCGAACACGTCCAGCGGGAGCATGGGCTGCACCCGCCCGGCACGGCCGCGATGGCGTTCCAGGAGCACGAAGCCGATGCCAGCGAGGATCCCGGCGCCCCCGGTCAGCGCCGCCCGGGCCAGGCCGTGCGCGGGCGCCTCGATGAGCGCATCGGTGATCCCGGCCAGGGCGAGCGCGGCGAGGATCGCCCCGGCCCAGTCGAACCGGCCATGGCTGGTGGGGTCCCTGGTCTCCGGCACGTGGCGCACCGTGACGGCTATCACCACGGCGGCCAGCGGCAGGTTGAGCAGGAAGATCCACCGCCAGCCGACCGAGCCGATGATCCAGCCGCCAAGGAACGGCCCGACCGCGCCGGCCACGCCGCCCAGGCCGGACCAGGCGCCGATCGCCCTGGGCCGGTCCTCGGGCGCGAATGACGCCTGGATGATCGCCAGCGAGCCGGGGGTGAGCAGCGCGCCCCCGATGCCCTGCAGCGCCCGCGCGGCGATGAGCACGCCGATGTCCGGGGCGAGGCCGCACAGCGCCGAGGCCAGGGCGAACCAGATCACCCCGATCACGAAGATCCGGCGGCGGCCGTGCCGGTCGCCGAGCGCGCCGCCGAGCAGGATCAGCCCGGCCAGGGTGAGCGTGTAGGCGGTGACCGTCCACTGCAGGCCCTCCAGGGAGGTGTGCAGGCTCTTGCCGATGGTGGGCAGGGCCACGTTGACCACGGTGCCGTCGAGCATCGCCATGCTCGACCCGAGCACGGTGGCGGCGAGCACCCACCGCCCCTTTTTGCTAGTCAGGCGGATGGCACCCGACGCTGGGGAAACCGCTGCGGCCACGCCCCCGATCCTCTCACCGCGCTGCGGGGATTGCCCAGCCCGCGCCGGGCGGGCCGCCGGCCTGGTGCCCTGCGCGTCACGGGACGGGCTTGCCGCCCCGCCACTTCGACGAGCCCGGCCCGTAGGCGAGCACGATCCAGACCGGGCCGCGGGCGAACGTCATCGGCTTGCCCGAGTCCGTGGTGAACGTGGTGCCGCCGTTGGCGGCCGGCCGGGACCACCGCGCCTGGAAGGCCTGGCCGTTGCGCAGCACCAGCGCGGTGCCCGAACCGACGGTTTCCGCGTCCGGCGGCATCATCGGGCCCTGCTCGAGGAACCGCGACAGGCCCACGACCACGTGCTGGATGACGACCGTGGGCGCGGACAGCTGCCCGGCGCCGGTACTGATGGCCGGGGCACCGTCCATCCAGATCAGCCAGCGGTCCTTGGCGCGTGACCACCTGAACCGGAACGACGCGGCCGGGTAGGACACCGACTCCGCCCTGCGGGGGTGACCGCCGGCCGGCGGCGGGCCGAACCGGAACCCGATGTTGCGGGCCACGCTGGCGTGCGTGGCCTGCTTGAGCAGCGTCCGGGTGTCGGCGTAAAGGTTGTACGGCTCGACCCGGTCGAAGGAACGGAAGTAGCCGTCGGCGGTCGCCGCGTACAGGTTCACGATCGGTGCGTGCTCGACCACCGGCACGAGCTGTGGCTGCGCCCCGGACCAGGCGAACGCCGGGCGGCCGAACTGGCGCAGCAGTTGCAGGTCGTCCTGCCGGGCGCTCCGCACCGGGCCGATCACCCGCGGGTAGTGCGAGGAGAAGACCGCTATGATCCGGCTCAGCCCGCCTTCGACCGGAATCAGGTACACGATGTCGGCCCTGGCCAGCCCGGTGGCCGGCCGCTCCGGGACGGTGTTCCCGATCTTCACGATGAGCACCGGCTTGAGCCGGTGTACCGGCTTACCGGTGAACGGCGACAGCAGCGGTCCCGGGGGCGGTGGCGGTGGCGACGACTGCGTCGGGGCCGGTTTCGGCGCCGACGCGAGCTTGCCGGCCGTGCCGTGGTGCATGGCATAGACGATGCTGCCCGCCGCCAGTGCCACCACGACGGCCGCTCCCACCGCCGTGAGCGCAACGCTCCGCCGATCCCAGGCCATCTGCGCACCCCTCAGGGATTTGTTCCCCGACCGCCCCATTTCATGATCGCGAGGATAGCCCAGGGACGGTACAGCTCAGCACGCGCTGGGCACCGCCGGCCCGGGCGCGACGCCCAGCCTGGACCGGACCTCGTCGGCGCCGAGGTCGTGCAGTTCTTCCAGTATCGCCAGGGCCCGCCGCCACACGACCGTGGCACGCTGGGACCAGGAGGGCCACCGGCCGCATCCCGCGCCCCGGCCTGGCCCGCGATCATGGAGGCACCATGGATCCGATGCCGGAGGACTGGGACCGCGCCGTGGCTGTTGTCGCGCATCCCGACGACCTGGAGTACGGGACCGCCGCGGCGGTCGCCCGCTGGACCAGGCAGGGGCGCCATGTGGCCTACGTGCTGGCCACCGCCGGCGAGGCCGGCATCGAGGGCATGGCCCCGGACGTGGTCGGGCCGCTGCGCCAGGAGGAGGAACGCCGCAGCGCGGCGGTGGTCGGCGTCTCCGAGGTGGATTTCCTCGGCCACGCCGACGGGCTGGTGGAGTACGGGGTGCCGCTGCGCCGTGACCTTGCCGCGGCGATCCGGCGGCACCGGCCCGATGTGGTGATCACCATGAGCTTCGATCTCACCTGGGGCGACGAGGGGCCGGTCAACCACTCCGACCACCGCGCGGTCGGCCTCGCCACGCTGGACGCCGTCCGGGACGCGGACAACTCGTGGCTGTTCACCGACGCGGGCCCGGCCTGGCATGGGACCAAGGCGATCTATGTGGCCGCCACCGCCAGTCCCACGCACTTCGTGGACGTCACCGACACCATCGACGCGGGCGTGGCGTCACTGCGCGAGCACAAGGCCTACCTCGACGGCCTCGGCGGCGACTTCGACCCGGACGACTTCCTGCGCAAGATGGCAGGCTTCGTCGGCCTGGCCGCGGGCTGCGAGTACGCCTTGGGCCTGCGCCGTTACCCCGCCTGACCGGGACGGCCGGCTCAAGCCACCGGCCAGCTGTGCGCGGGCTCGCCGGTCTGCATCAGCTTGAGGTACCGCTGGGTCATCTCGCGCAGCGCGGTGTCGCGGTCGAGCCCGCTGTGCTCCTCCAGCGCGTGCACCGTCTCCGTCTGCCAGGTCGCCCCGGTGCGGCTGCACAGGCAGCGCTGCTCGATGACGCCGAGCAGGCGCTCGGCCTCCAGGGTGTCCACGCCCCGCTGGCACAGGCCCTCGTAGGCCAGCGTGAGCAGCCGGCGCAGGGTCAGTTCGGCGGCGGGCACTTCACCGAGGCCGGGCCAGTACAGCCGGGCCTCGATCCCGTGCCTGGCGCCCTCCACCAGGTTGTCGCGCGCGGCGGCGAAGGACATCCGGGACCAGATCGGCCGCTCCTCCTCCGCGAGCATGTGCACCAGGCCGTAGTAGAAGGCCGCGTTGGCCATGACGTCGGTGACGGTGGGCCCGGCGGGCAGTACCCGGTTCTCCACCCGCAGATGCGGCTCCCCGCCGACCACGGCGTAGACGGGCCGGTTCCACCGGTAGACGGTCCCGTTGTGCAGCGTCAGCTCGGAAAGTTCCGGTATGCCCCCGCCGTCCAGTTCGGCCACCGGGTCCTCGTCCTCGACCAGCGGCAGCAGCGCGGGGAAGTACCTGAGGTTCTCCTCGAACAGGTCGAACACCGAGGTGATCCACCGCTCACCGAACCACACCCTGGGCCGGACCCCCTGCACCTGCAGCTCTGCGGGCCGGGTGTCGGTGGCCTGCTCGAACAGCGGGATCCGGGTCTCCTGCCAGAGTTCCCTGCCAAACAGGTAGGGCGAGTTCGCGGCGAGCGCGACCTGCACCCCCGCCACCGCCTGTGCGGCGTTCCAGTAGCTCCCGAACAGTTCCGGGCTGACCTGGAGATGGCACTGCACACTGGTGCAGGCGGCCTCCGGCATGATGCTCGCCACGTGCGTGAGCAGCCGCTCCGGCCCCTCGATGGAGATCTGCATCTCCTCGCCGCGGGCCGCGCAGATCTGCTCGTTGAGCAGCTGGTAGCGGGGGTTGGGCGACATGGCCGCCTCGGTGGCGTGCTGCTCGCGCAGGCTGGGCAGGATGCCGATCATGGCCAGGCGGGCACCTGCCTGGCGCGCCCGCAGGTCGGCCCGGTTGTAGCTGTCGGCCATCAGGCGCTCCATCGTGGCCAGCGCGTCGCCGGCCAGCAGCCGGGGCGCCATGTTGACCTCGATGTTGAACCGCCCCAGTTCCGGGCCCCAGTCCGGGTCGTCGATCGCGGCGAGCACCTCGGCGTTGCGCATGGCTGGCGCGCCTGCCTCGTCGACCAAGTTGAACTCGACCTCAAGACCGACCTGTTCCGGCCCGTCGGTGAACCGTGACTCCCGCAGCATGCGGGCAAGGACATCCAGGCAACTACGGACCTTCTCGCGGTACCGGCGCCGATCGGCCTGACTGACAATGATTGCGGGAACGTCCCTGCCCATCCGGCCCTCCACCTCCTGAAGCTGGGGCTGGCCTCTCCACAGACTGACATGCGGTTGTCGTCGTGAATAGACAGGACATTTGCTGCATTACGGAAAGCCGCTGCTAACCGGGCCCGCAGGAGGGCGGTTTACCGGGGCCGGCCAGCCACGGCCCGGGGTAGGCCATGATGTCCTGGTGGACATCTCAGCAGGCGCGGTGGTGAGTTACGTCGACCGCGCGGTAGACCAGATGACGGCGATTGTCAGCGATCTCGGTGACGACCTGGCTAACCGCAAGCCCGGCCCGCCCGGCGCAAATTCGCCTTATGTGATCTTGCGGCATTGCCTTGGCGTCATGGAGTTCTGGGGCGGAGAAGTAGTCGCGGGACGGGAGGTAATTCGGGACCGGCCCGCCGAGTTCCGCGCCCACGGCCCGGTAGCGGATCTGGCCGCAGCCGCCAGGAGAGTTCAGGGCCAGTTCCGCGCCGACGCGGCCACGGCCGAGTTCGCCGGGCCGCCCCGCGGCGGGGCCGGGCACCGCAAGCACCCCGGCGAACTGGAGTTCACCTCGCAGGGACACGCGCTACTGCATGTGCTCGAAGAGGTCACCCAGCACCTCGGCCAGATGGAACTCACCCGCGACATACTGCGGGACCGCTGACCGCGGGCCGGGCACCTGGCTGCCACCTGCACGGGATTGGCCGCGAGCCCGGCGGCACCGGGAATGGTATCCGCAGCAGGCCATGCAATTGGGGCCAGCGCAGAACGGCGACCGGCTCACATCTGCCGCCCGGCACATTGTTAAACCGTTCAGCAGCCCGGATGCCGGGTACGCGGCAGCGCACCCGGCTGCCGCCGGGCGCGCTGAAGTCGTTCCGGATTCGTGGCGCTGCGGCAGGTAACAGGGGTGCTTGCCGGCCGAAGCCGCTGGTCACCGGCTGCGCCCGGGGCCTTCACGAAACGAATCAGAGTGCGTCGGTCACCGCCGAATATTTCGGTTCACACCGAACAATGGAAGACAAGGGAGGCACCTGCCCGAACGGTTACCTAAATATGTCTGGATCGTCATTACTGTGGGACTTGGCACTCGGTGGATTCTTGGTGGATATTCGGATTCGTGGGCATTCTGGCCCACCGCGGCGGCCGATCTTGTTAAGTGGCAGGAATCACAGGAAGGCAATTCACAATGCGCCGGATCCTCTTTACTGGGGTGGCATTCCTGATCGCAACGGCCGGGATCACCCTGGCCCCAGCGATATCAGCTAGCGCACAGGCATCCTGCACGGGCACAAGTAACTTCTTGGACAGCGTCGGCGGCGTCGCCCCGATACCCACCATCGGCAATAACACCGGCCGGGACAACTGCGACCTCGGAGTCGGCAACGACAGCGGTGCGGTGAAGACCCTGCAGCGCGAACTGAACGCCTGCTACGGCCAGCACCTGACCGTCGATGGCAACTTCGGATCGCTGACCCAGGCGGCCCTCAAGGTCGCCCAGCGCAGGGAGGGCATCACCGCGGATGGCGTCTACGGGCCGCAGACCCGCGATCACCTTCACTGGGCCGACAACCTCGGCCTCTGCGCGCGGCTCTAGCGGCGCCCCGTATCCCTAGCCAGTGGCCGAGGCCATCCGCCCGATGGCCTCGGCCAGCAGTTCCGCCGACGTGCCCATGTTCAGCCTCGCGAACCCGCGGCCCTCGGCACCGAAGTCGGGGCCACGGCCCAGCGCCACGCGGCCCTTGTCCATGAACACCTCTGCCGGGTCGTCGCCAAGGCCCAGGTCGCGGCAGTCCAGCCAGGCCAGGAAGCTGGCCTGCGGCGGCGCATAGCCTGCCCGGGGCAGGTGCTCGGCGAGCAGGCCGGTCAGCAGCTTGCGGTTCTCGTCGAGCTGCCCGAGGACGGCGTCCAGCCACGGCAGCCCCTCGGTGAACGCGGCCACCGAGGCGAGCACGCCGAGGTGGCTTGCCAGCAGCGCCTCCCAGCGCTGTTCCAGCAGCGTGATGCCGGCCGGGGCACCCGCCACGGCCAGGCCGCACTTGAGCCCGGCGATGTTCCAGCCCTTGGTCGCGGACGTGAACGTGAACGTCGTCTCGGCCTGGGTCAGCTCGTGATCGATGGCGAGGAACGGCGTGAACCGCGCGCCGGCCAGCGCCAGCGGAGCATGGATCTCGTCCACCAGCAGCACGGCCCCGTGCCGCTGGCAGGCATCGGCGACCATCGCCAGGTCCGCCGGCGACCATACGTTGCCGGTCGGGTTGTGCGGGCTGCACAGCAGGTACGCGGCGGCGTCCGGCTCGCTCAGCGCCGCCTCGATCGCACCTGGGTCGAGGGCGTAACGGCCGTCGGAACCGCGCGCCAGCGGGGCGTCGATGAGCCGCCGCCCGTAGAAGCCGAACCGGAACCGGAACGGCGGGTACACCGGCGGGTTGACGACGATGCCCGAGCCCGGCGGCGTGACGGCCTGGACGACCTCGGCGAGCCCGGTCATCACATCCGGGATCGCGAAGACGCGCGACGGTTCCACCGTCCAGCCCAGCCGCTGCGCGGCGAACTGGGCGAACGCGTCGGGAAGCTGCCCGATGTGCGCGTAGCCGCAGTCGCCGATGGCCAGCGCCGAGGTCACCGCCGCCGTGATCGGCCCGGCGAGGTCGAAGTCCATCTCCGCGACGAACGCAGGCAGCACGTCGGGCGGGTAGTTCCGCCACTTGTGACTTCTGCGCTGCAGGAGTTCGGTCAATGAGCAGGTGCCAAGCAGCGGGTCCACCGACGCATGCTAACCGCCGGGCTCCGGGGCAGCGGAAGGGACCGGGGCGAATCTGGTCATTGGCACTCCGCCCACATCCCCGGGTTCCAGCTCTCTCCAACCCCAGCCGAACCACCCGTCACCCAGCGGGAAAGTTCCCGGGCCGGAGTGAAACTTTTCCGGGCCCGGGACGCGACAGTTGAGGTATGGAGGGTCCACCGAGCGACGAGACGCTGCTGGTCGCCGTCGCCGAGCGCGACATCGGCGCCTTCCGTGCGCTCTACGAACGCCACGCCGGCTGGCTCGCGCTCCGGCTCGCCCGCCGGTGCAACGACCGCGACCTCGTGGCCGACGCCATTCAGGACACCTTCGTGGCGGTCTGGCAGAAACCGCGGGGCTTCCGCGGTGACGGCGACATCGCAGCGTGGCTATGGGGCATCGCGATCCGCCGGCTGGTCAGCCGCCTCCGCCAGCGGACCGACGTCGCAGCCGTGTTCGAGAGCACCGGGACCACACCGGCGGCGGAGGACCAGGTGCTGCTGTCGGTCGAGTACGGCGACATCGGCGCGGCCCTGGCCCGGCTGTCACCGGAGATGCGCGCCGTCATCCAGGCCGTCGTGCTGGACGGCCTGTCCGCCAAGGAAGCCGCGCAGCTGTTGCACGTGCCGGTGAGCAGCGTCAAGACACGGCTTTACCGGGCCAAGGCACACCTGCGGGCCACGCTAGCGGAGGGACTGTCATGACCGGCTGGCACGTCAACGACGACACCCTGCGACGCTACGTTGACCGGGCCGACTCGGTGGCCGAGGGCGCCGCGGTCGAGCAGCACCTGCTGACCTGTGCGCGGTGCCGGGCCCGGGTCAACACCGCAGCCACCGCGGCCGACCTCGCCGTGGTCGATCTCGCCGCGGTGTGGGACCGCACGCGCGACGCCGTCGAGGTACCACGCCCGTCGGTGTTCGAGCGGCTGCTGCGCGTCGCCGGCCTCCCGGCCCACGAGGCGCGGCTGGTCGCGGTGGCCAGCGCGTTCCGCGGCGTGTGGCTGGCGGGCGTGGCCGCGGTCCTCGCGTTCGCCGCTCTCGCGGCGGCGGTCGGGCATGCCCGCGGGCTCTGGTTCTTCCTGGCCGTCGCGCCGCTCGCGCCGTGCCTGGTGGTCGCGTTCAGCTACGACCGGCGGATGGACCCGGCTCTCGAACCGGAGATAGTCACGCCCTATCCGGCGCTCCGGCTGATCTTGCTGCGCACGATCGCGGTACTCGCGCTCGCGCTGCCGGCCATGCTGCTGCTCGGGCTGGTCGTGCCGGGCGAGGCGCCGTTCGCCTGGCTGCTGCCGGCGATCGGGTTCGTTGCGGTGGTGCTGGCCGCGTCCACCTGGGTCAGCCCGCTGAACGCGGCCATGGCCGTCAGCGCCGCCTGGCTCATGACGGTCTGGCTGGTGGCCACTCGGCTGGCTTCGCCGACGGCGGTGCTCCAGGGCCGGATCCAGGTGGCCTTCCTGGTGCTGGCCGCGGCATCGTTCGGGATCTTCCTGGTGCGCCGGCGCCAGCTGAACCAGCTTCGGCCGTGGAGGTAGCGATGACCGCTTCGATCAGTTTGCGTGGCGTCGGGCGCACGTTCGGGGCCACCCGGGCACTGGCCGACGTCGACCTGGACCTGGAACCCGGCGTGATCGGGTTGCTCGGCCCCAACGGCGCGGGCAAGACCACCCTGCTGCGGCTGCTGGCCACCGCGCTGCCACCCAGCCAGGGACAGGTGCGCGTGCTGGGCCTAGACCCGGAGGTGCCGGCCGAACGCACCGGCATCCGCCGCCGGCTGGGCTACCTGCCGCAAGAGGTCGGCTTCCCGCGCGGCTTCACCGCGTTCGCGTTCGTCGACTACATCGCACTGCTCAAGGAGTGGACCGAGCCGGCCGCCCGGCACGCGGAAGTGCGCCGGGTACTCGACCAGGTCGGGCTGTCCAATCTAGTGACGAAGCGGATCCGGGCCATGTCCGGCGGCCAACGCCGACGGGTCGCGCTGGCGCAGGCACTGCTCGGGTCGCCGCCGGTGCTGATCCTGGACGAGCCGACCAGCGGCGTCGACCCGGAACAGCGGGTCACACTGCGCACGGTGCTCGCGGAGATCGCGCGCACGTCGATCGTGGTGCTGTCCACCCACCAGACCGAGGACGTCGCGGCCCTGTGCGAGCGCGTCATCGTGCTGGACCAGGGCCGGGTCCGCTACGACGGCCAGGTCACCGAACTCGTCCGCCAGGCCGCCGGCCGGGTCTGGCTCGCCGACCAGCCGGACCCGGCGGCGACCGTCTCCTGGCGGACCGGCACCGGCCGGTACCGCAACGTCGCCGCGCACGCGCGGGACGGTGTCGAGCATGTCGAACCGTCCCTTGAGGACGCGTACCTGCTGCTGCGCGGCGAGCTGCCCGACAGCCAGCCGGCCGAGGAGGTGACGTCGTGACCACGACGCTCGCACCCGCCCGCCCCGAGGTGGTCACCGGCCGGACCACGTTCGTCGCGCTCGCCGCCCGCGAGACGCGCCGGTTCGCCGTCAACCCGGTCTTCCTGTTCGCCGTGGTGATGACCGCGTGGACGACGTGGTACAACCGGAACGCCCCGGCCGCCGCGGTCGGCACCGGGAACTGGTACCCGTGGATCTTCCTAGGCGGGTTCGGCATGATGGCCACGTTCTGGCTGACCCGGTCGATGCGCGACAGCGAGCCGGTCGCCGGCGTCACCCCGACCACGCTGCCGGCGCGCACCGCCGCCCTCTGCACGGTCGCGGTCGTGCCGTTCCTCTGCGGCGTGCTGACCCTGTTCGCGTTCCTGCATTTCCACCCGGTCGGCGCCCGGATCTACGGGGCGTTCAGCCCGCCCGCGCAGGTCGCCGTCCTCGTCGGGCAGATCGTCATCCCGTCACTCGGAGGCCCGCTGCTCGGCGTCGCGCTGGGCCGCTGGGCCCGGTTCCCGGGCGCCGCGCTCGTGCTGTCCCTGGTCATCTACGGCTGGGTGAACGTGACGACGGCCCCGGCCCTGTACTACCCGGACTCGACGGCATTCACGGCACTGCGGCTGTTCTCGCCGTTCGCGTTCTTCACCTACATGAAGAACGCCGCCGACGTCACGACCTGGCGCGGGTCGCCGTGGTTCTTCATCGGCTGGCAGCTCGCGCTGTGCGCGATCGCGGTACTGGTGGCGCTGCTGCGCGGGGCCGACGGTCGGGTGCGGTCCCAGATCGTCCGTGCCCTTCAGATCGTCCTGGCGGTGGCCGCGATCATGCTCGTGCTGGCCGCCACCGGCGGGTTCACCCACGCGGTCACCACGTGATGGTCGGACCGGTGCTGCGGGCCGGGGCGTGGCCGGCGGTCGTGGGCCTCAGCGGCGCGGCGGTCGCGGTGGGCGGCTGCGGGGTCGCGTTCCCCGCGGCCGCCGCCGTGCTGTTCCCGATCGCTTTCACGCTGCTCGCCGCCGCGGCCGCGTTCACCCTCGACGAGCCGGCCAGCCAGGTCGTCGACGTGACACCCACCGGGCCCGTCCGGCGCACCGCGATCCGGTCCCTGGCGCTGCTGGCCCCGCTCGCCGCCGGCGCGGTGCTGATGCTGGCCGGTGCGCTGCGCGGGCTGGCGCTGCCGTGGGCGGCGACCGGGCTCGCGCTCGCCGGCAACGTGGTGCTGGGATTCGCCCTGGCGTGCGTGGTCCGGACGCGGACCGGTGAGCCCGGCGCGCCGGCCTCCGCCACCGTCGTGCTGATCCTGATGGCGCCCACTCTCCTACCGCAGGTGGCCCGCCGGGTGAGTACGTTCCCGGCGTCCGGTGGCGGGCTGTCGTCGAACACCGTGTGGTGGACCGTCCTCGCCGTATGCGTGGCCGCCGTCGCCGTGTCGGTCAACGGCCGGTCCCTGACCCGGTGGCTGCCCGGCACCGGCATCACCATTCGAGGGGATCTCACCTCATGACGCGCCTGGCGGCCTGGTGCCTGCGGATCGCCGGCGCGAACGGCATCGTCAACGGATTGGGGTTCGGCGGTTTCGCGATTCCTGCGATCGTGAGCGTCGGCCAAGGGCACGGCATCATCTACACCTTCGGGAATCCCACCTACGGCAACGGCCCCTTCGAGCAGATCGGGGTGCCAACGACCGTGCCGCTGCTGGCGGGCTTCCTCGCGGCCTGCGCCCTCCAGGTCGTCGGCGGCGTCCTGCTGCTGTGGCCGCGTCCCTCAGGGATCGTGGTCTCGGTCGTGGGGATAATGCTCGGCGCGCCCTTCTGGTGGGGGTTCAATCTCCCATTCGCGTGGCTCAACGCGGCCGTGGTGCTCACCTTCTTGGCCCTGGCGTGGACGGTGCAGAAGGGATCCGTACGTGACCCGGGCGAAGGTGGCAGATCTTCGGCATAGGGGAAAGTCATGAAGCTCCCGGTAACTATGAGTCGCGCCTTCCGCTTCGCCGTGCTGGCCGGGGTCGTGGCCGGCCTGACCGTGACACCGGCCGTGGCGAGCCAGGGCCAGCCCGTCCTGGCTGGTCAGGTCAACACCGAGACCGCCGATAGCACGGCCGTGTGGAACACGACCTTCTTCCCCGGTACCAATGCCTGTACAGGAAGCCAGGGGGGTGGCCTGACGGCCTGCGGAGACACGGGCGTGGAGGGTGTTGGGACGGCGACACCGCCAACGGCACCGGCGTCCTGGCCCGCAGCACCAACGGCACCGCCCTGGACGTGCGCGGCAAGGTGAGCTTCTCCCGCAGCGGCCTGATCACCATCACAGCCGGCGCGGCCAGCAAGAAAATCACCCTCGCCGGAGTCACCCCCGCCAGCATGATCTTGGCCACCGCCCAGCAGGACACCACCGTGTCCGTGCGCTCCGCGGTCCCCGCCAGCGGCTCTTTCACCCTCCACCTGACCGGCAAGGCCCCGGCCGGCGGCCTGAAAGTCGCGTACTTCGTCCTCGGCTAACTCTGCGGCGGAGTGCCATCGACGACTTACCGGACCCGGCGGGATAGGTCAGCCCGCCACGGGAGCGGCGAGGGGGACGACGTCGGCGACGACGCAGGAAACGTTGTCCGGGCCGCCGCCCGCGTTGGCCGCCTCGATCAGCCGCGCGGCGGCCTCGTCGGGATCGCCCGTTCCGCGCAGCGTGTCGCGGATCATCTCGGTGTTGACCACGCCGGTCAGGCCGTCGGAGCACAGCAGGTACCGGTCACCGGCCCTCGCGTCGTGCAGCGAGGTGTCCAGTTCCACGGCGGTGCCGTCGATGGCGCGCAGCAGCAGCGACCGCTGCGGGTGCGAGGCCGCCTCGTCGGGACTGATCCGGCCCTCGTCCAGCAGCGACTGGACCACCGTGTGGTCGTGGGTGATCTGGAACAGCTCACCGTCGCGCAGCAGGTAGGCGCGGCAGTCCCCGATGTGCACCAGGGCGAGCTGGGACCCGGACCAGAGCATGGCGGTCACCGTCGTCCCGGTCTGCCCGTGGCCGTCACCGGCGCTTTCCAGGCCGCCCACCGTGGTGCTGGCCTGCTCCACCGCCTGCTCCAGGGCGTTGAGCAGGTCCCCGGCGGGCAGGGCATCGTCCAGCGGCTTCAGCGCGTCGATCACGGCGGCGCTGGCCCTGGCCCCGCCGCTGCCCATTCCGTCGGCCACGGCGAGCAGGCGGCTGCCCGCGTAGGCGGAGTCCTGGTTGGTCTCGCGGACCCTGCCGATGTCGGTCCGGGCCGCGTAGCGGATCGCAAGAGCCTCCTGGGCACCTGGCATCGTGGTCTTCCTTCCTGACAGCGTCGCGATGAGGAAGGCGGCAAGGTCACGCCGGCTCGCGGTGTCGGCCTCGACCTGGGCCCAGTAGGCGGCGACCTCGTCGGCGGCCCGCGCGGGCTCAAGGTCGCAGACGACCCGGATCCGGGCCAGCGGCATGCCGAGCCGGCGCAGCCAGGCGACCAGCCGCGCCCGCTCCAGCTGGGCCGGGTCGTAGAACCGGTAACCGGACGCCGGATCCACGAACGCCGGCGGGAGCAGCCCGAGTTCGTCGTACAGCCGCAGCGCCTTCGGGGACAGCCGGGCGGCATGGGCGAACGCGCCGATCGACAGCAGCCTCACGCCAGCCTCCTCGCACCGGGCACCATGCCCGGTCTACCCGATGCTGGGGTTTGCCCCAAGGGCAGAGTCAAACCCGCCGGGGCGACAGGCGCGGGCAGGCGAGGAAAACGGCAACGCGAGGACGCGGGCAGGCGAGGGCGAGGGAAGGCAGGGAAAGCTGCCCGCGGCGGCGGCAGGCGGCCCGTCCGGCCCGGCGAACCGGCTCCCGTCAGCGCAGGTCGCCGGACAGGTAGCGGTCCAGGTTCGGCGCGAGCGCGGCTATCAGGTCCTCGGAGCTGGCCTGGGCCAGCGGCTCGACCTCCAGCACGTACCTGGTCAGGCCCAGGCCGAGTACCTGGCTGGCGACCAGCGCCGCCCGGTACCCGGCGTCCTGGCCGGCCGCCCCGGGCGCCGCCTCACGTGCCGCCGTGGCGAGCGGGCCGAGGATCGCCTCGGCGAGGAACTCCCGCAGCATGACGACGGCCTGCTCGCTGGTGGGCGCCGAGCGCAGCAGCCCGAGGAAGGTGGCGCGTATCTCGGCCACCTCCCAGATCCCGAGCACCGTCCGCAGCAGGTGCTCCCCCAGGCTCTGGTGCTGGCCGCGGGCTCCCGGCGCGAGCGCGGCGGCCAGCACCTGCCTCGGGTTCACCGGCAGCCGCATGGCCGCGGCGAAAAGCTGATCCTTGGTGCCGTAGAAATGGTGCACCAGGGCCGCGTCCACCCCGGCGTCGGCCGCGATCGCGCGGATCGTGGCCCGGTCGTAGCCAAGGTCCCCGAACCGGGCCCGGGCCGCGGCCAGGATCGCCTCCCTGGTGCCGCTGTCGCCGCCGCGGCGGCCGCTGCGCCTGGCCGGCCCCGGGCGGCGGCCCGCTGCGGCAGACCCGGCCGCACCGGGACCCCCGGTGCGCTGAGCCTGGTCTGCCCGGCGGCGGGCCTGGCCGGGGACCTCGGTCACACCGGGCCCCCCGTCGCGGTCCTGGCCCGCCCCGGACGGCGGGTTCTGGCTGGCCGCGGTCATGGCCGGGCCTGCGTAGTGTCCGCAGACAGGGTGAGCTGGAAGAAGCGCTCTTCCAGGGTGGCCGGCGCGGACGTCACCGTGGCGGGCAGATCCCGCAGCGCCCGGCGCACGGCGTCCGGCGCGGCGCCGGGGACTCGCAGCGTGCGCCCGACCAGGGCGGCCGGCAGGCCCGCCGCCTCCAGGGCCCCGAACGCCTCCGCCCACGCGCCCGACTCCACCACGCTGACCTGGGCATCGCCGACGATCTCCGGGACGGTGCCGCGGGCCACCACGCGCCCCGCCGCCATGATCACCAGGCGGTCGCACTCGCCGGCCTCGTCCATGTAGTGGGTGGTGACCAGGACGGCCGCGCCGGCCGCCGCGGCACCGGCCACCGTCTCCCACAGCCGGGCCCGGGCCAGCGGGTCCACGCCCGAGGTCGGCTCGTCCAGCACGAGCAGGTCCGGCCGGTGGGCGAGGGCTTGCGCGAACGCCACCGTGCGCTGGATGCCGAGCGGCAGCGAGCCGACCACCGTCGCGCCGTACCGGCGCAGCGGCCCGGGCAGGCTGGCGGCCGCCGGTCCCTCACCGAACACCGCCGCCGAGAAGGCGAGGTTCTCCGCCGGGGTGAGGTCGTCATACAGGCCCAGGCCCTGGGGCACGTACCCGATCCGCGACCTGGTGCCGCGCGACGGCGGCTCACCGAACAGCCGGATCTCACCGCCGGTGGGCCGCAGCAGGCCGAGCAGCAGCCGGATCAGGGTCGTCTTCCCGGCGCCGTTCGCGCCGAGCAGGCCGACCACCTCGCCGGGGCGCACCGCCAGGCTGACCTGGTCCACCGCCACGAAGTGCCCGAAGGCGCGGGTCACCGCGACGGCCTGGGCGGGCAGTTCGGTCATCGGGACTCCCGTTCGGCGGGGACGCGGGCCAGTTCCCTGGCGAGGGCGGCGACGGTGACCGCGTCCTGGAGGTCGGGCCGGACTGCGCCGCCGGCCCGGTCGCCATCGCCGGGGGCCGTGCCGGGATCCCAGACCCGCCAGCGCCCCGCCCGCCGCCAGGCGCGCCGCCCTGCCTCCCCGTCGGGACGGGTGTCCGCCACGGTCAGCGTGCCCCGCATCGCGGCCACGATCTGGTCCGCCGTCCCGCTCGCCAGTTCGCTGCCGGCGTCCAGGGCAAGGACGTGCTGGGCCCGTTCTGCTTCGTCGAGATAGCTGGTCGCCAGCACCACCGCGGCGCCGCCGGCGGCCGCGCGGGCGATCAGCAACCACAGGTCCGCCCGGCTGACCGGGTCCACTCCGGTGGTCGGCTCGTCGAGCACCAGCAGGTCCGGGCGGTGCAGCATCGCCGCGATCACGCCGAGCTTCTGCCGCATGCCGCCGGACAGCTGCCCGGCGAGCCTTCCGGTGACCTGGTCCAGCCCGGCCCGGGCGAGGAGTTCCGCGCCGCGCTGCCGCGCCGTCTCCGGCGGGATCCGGTAGGCAGCGGCGCGGAACGCCAGGTTCTCCGCGACCGACAGGTCCGGGTAGGTACCCGAGCCGGCCGACAGGTACCCGGTCGCCAGCGGGGCGGGCCGCCGGACCCGGCCGCTGGTCGGGGCCAGCGCGCCGGCCAGGCAGCGGAGCAGGGTGGTGCGGCCCGCTCCGTCGCCGCCGACGACCGCGCTCACCTGGCCTGGCTCGGCACGGAACCAGACATGGTCGAGGGCCATGGTGCTCCCGTACCGGACGCAGACGTCCTCGGTGCCCCACCAGTCCCCGGTACCGTGGCCCGCTCCCGGCGTGGTCACCCGGCACTCCCGCGGGCCGGGGCGCCGGTCGCGCTGGGGCCGCTCGCCGCGCTGGCCGTACCCGGGGCGCTGTGCGGGCTCCCGGCGCCGCCGTGCGGCGCGGCCGGTGCAAGGAAGGCCCGGAACCGCAGGCTGGCCAGGGTGAACACGACCGCGCCGAGCAGCGCCAGGAAGAGGAACGGCTGCCAGAGCGAGCTGAGCGGCTCAGCGCGGAGCATCACCCCGCGGGAGATCTCGTTGAAGTAGGTCAGCGGGAGGAGATAGGAGATCCAGCGCACCCCGGCGGCGATCGAGGACAGCGGGAAGATCAGGCCGGACAGCAGCACCTGCGGCAGCGTGACCATGAGCGAGAGCTGGATGGCCTGGCCCTGGTTCTCCGACACGCTGGAGATCAGGATCCCGAGGCCGAGGGTGACGAACAGGAAAAGCAGCGCGCCGAGGGCGAACACCGCGAGCGAGCCGCGGAACGGGACCCCGAACAGGGTGACGCCGACGCCCACGACGATGGCCAGGTCCAGGGTCGCCACGGCGAAGTAGGGCACGATCTTGCCGAGGAAGACGTCGCGCGGCTTGAGCGGCATGACCGCGAGCTGTTCCAGGGTCCCGGACTGGCGCTCCCGGACTACCCCCAGGCTGGTGATGATCGTGCCGACGAAGACGAGCACCACGCCGGCCAGGCCCGGGATCATGATGTCCGAGGTGTTCAGGCCGGGGTTGTACAGCACCGTGACCGTTGGCACAGCAGCCGCCGTGCCGGGCGGAGCCGCCTGGCCGCCGCTGGCGGCCGCACCGGAGACCGCGGCCCTGGCGGCGGTGGCGGACAGGGACGCGATCGCCGCCTTGGCGGTGAACAGCTGGCTGCCGTCGATCAGCACCTCCGGGCGGCCGTTCCCGGTGACCACTGCCACCGCGGCGTGACCGTCCCGCAGTTGCTGCTCCGCCCAGGCACGGTCCTCCGACGGCTGCACGCCGACCAGATCGAAGGGCTCGCCGAGCAGGTGCGCGGCCTGGCTGGCCTGCGGCCCGGCCGCGACGGCGGGGATCGTGGCCACGTCGAAGCTCGCCGCGTAGCCGAACACGATGAGCAGCACGACCGGCATCACGATCATCATGGCCAGCGTGCGGCGATCGCGCCGCAGCTGCCGGAACTCCTTCACGATCATCGCCCACATGGCTGCTCCCTGACGGCTGGGCGGCGATTTCAACGCTCGATGAATTCTACGAGCGTTGAATTCTTCCGGTCAACCGGGGACCTTCCGGCGGCGGGATCGCGCGGGTCAGCGGACGGCGCCGGTGACCAGCCAGGCGGAGCCGCTGGCGCGCAGCGTCAGGGTGACGAACCTGGCGACCAGCCACACGCTGTACGCGAGCCAGAGGGCGACCAGGCCACCGTGCCAGGCATGCACGCAGGCCGCGGCGACGGCGAACACCACGAGGGTGGCGAGCCCGGCCAGCGCGAGATAGTCCTGGTCCCCGGCGCCGATGAGCACCCCGTCGAGCACGAAGACCACACCGGCCACCGGCTGCTGCGCCGCGACGATCAGCAGGACGGTGAGCAGCAAGCTGGTCACCGGGGGCGCCGTGGCGAAGACGGCGGGCAGGAACGGGCGCACGGCCAGGAGGACGACACCGAACACGACCCCGTACACCGCGCCCCAGGTGATCATCCGGGCGGTCGCCGCCCGGGCCCCGGCCACGTCACCGGCACCCAGGTATTTGCCGGTGATGGCCTGCCCGGCGATCGCGATCGCGTCCAGGGCCAGCGCCAGCAGCGCCCAGATGCGGAACGCGATCTGATGCGCGGCGATCGCGGCGTTGCCCATCCGGGCCGCGAGCGCGGTGGTTACCACGAGCACCACCTGCAACGCGAGCGTCCGCACCACCAGTGACACGCCCGCGAAGGCCGCGCCGCGGACCCCCGCGCCGTCCGGCCGCAGCGCCACCCCGGCCCGGCGGGCGCCCCGCGCGACCACGGTCAGGTAGGCGAGCGCCGCCGCGTTCTGCACGACGGCGGTGCCGAACGCGGATCCCGCCAGGCCCCATCGCAGGCCCAGCACGAAAATTGCGTTCACCACGATATTGACCCCGCTGGCGCAGATCGCGACGGCCAGCGGGGTCCTGGTGTCCTGCAGCCCGCGCAGCACGCCCGTGCCGGCCAGCACGATGAGCATGGCCGGCGCGCCGAACAGGCTGATCCGCAGATAGGTGACAGCCCCGGCGGTGACGGCCGGGGACGCGCCGAACGCGTGCACGAGGAACGGCGCGAACGGCCAGCCGGCGCCGAGCACGGCCACGCCGATCCCGGCGGCCAGCCACAGCCCGTCGATCCCCTGCTGGATGGCGGCCCGCCGGTTCCCCGCGCCGAGCTGCCTGGCCACGGCCGCGGTGGTCCCGTAGGCCAGGAAGACCGATATGTTCACCAGCGTGATCAGCACCTGGCTGGCCACGCCCAGGCCACCGAGGGGGATGGTGCCGATCCGCCCGACGATGGCCGAGTCGCCGAGCAGGAAGAGGGGCTCGGCCACCAGCGCGCCGAAGGCCGGCACGGCCAGCCGCAGGATTTCCGCGTCGTGCGGGCCCCGGCGGAACAGGGACCGGATCCCGCGGCGGGGTGCCAGCACGGGCAGGTCCATGACCGCGATCCTAATCGCGATATAACCGCACCTGCATTTAATTTGCATCTGCCCGAGGCCCACTGGGGGCCTGGTGAGCCGGTGCGCCGCCGCCCGGGGCGGCGGGGGCGCCCGGCGGCGCCGCCTGGGCCGCCGATGTCCCGCGTGCCGGGCAGCGGGACGAGGCACTGCCAGTCATCTGGTCGGATGGGAGTCATGGCCCGCACCACGCACCAAGGCCGGTGGACCCTGGCCGACCGCTTTGCCTCCCCCTGGCACTACCTACCGGTGGAGGTGCCGCCGGGCTCGCACGCGCTGCGGGTGGAACTGGCCTACGGCGCGCCGGGCTGCATCCTGGATCTCGGCTGCCTCGGCCCGGCCGGGTTCCGTGGCTGGTCCGGCGGGGCGCGGCGGGAGTTCGTCATCACCCCGGCGGCAGCCACCCCCGGCTACGTGCCGGGCGAGCTGGAGCCGGGCACCTGGCAGGTGATGATCGGGCTCTACCGGCTGCCCGCCGCCGGGGCCGAGTACCAGGTAACCGCCGAGGCCAGCAGCACCCCGGGCCGGCTGGCGCCGCCGCCCCCGCCGGCCGCGCCGCCGCCACTGGCCGACGGGAACCGGCCGCCGCGCCGGGCCCTGCCCGCGCGGCCGGGACGGCGCTGGCTGGCCGGCGACCTGCACACGCACACCGTGCACTCCGACGGCGGGCTCGCCGTGCCAGAACTGGCGCTGCTCGCGGCGGGCAACGGGCTCGACTTCCTCGCGATCACCGACCACAACACGGTCAGCCACCACGCCGAACTGCCCGCCGCCAGCTCCCGGTACGGGATCACGCTGCTGCCCGGGCAGGAGGTCACCACGGACGGCGGGCACGCCGGGGCGCTCGGCGACATCGGCTGGGTGGACTTCCGTGAGCCGCCCGACGCGTGGCTCGCACACACGCGGGAACGGGGCGGCCTGCTGTCGGTCAACCACCCGATCGGCGGCGAGCTGAGCTGGATGCTGCCGATGACCGGGCGCCCCCCGCTCGCCGAGGTCTGGCACTGGAGCTGGCTGGACCTGCACTGGACCACCCCACTGGCCTGGTGGCTGGCGTGGGATCCGGGTTCTGTCCCGGTGGGCGGCAGCGACTGGCACCGGCCCAGCGACCTGTCCGCGCCCGGGACCCCGACCACCTGGGTGGAGTGCGAGGCGGCGGATCCGGCCGCGGTGCTCGCGGGCCTGGGCGCCGGGCGCGTGGCGATCTCCGCCCGGCGGGACGGGCCCGTGCTACTGCGGTGCGGGGACGAGCTGATCGCCGTGGACGCGGAGGGAACAACGCTGGCCGGGCCGGACGGGCCGCGGGCCCGGGTCACCGGGCCCCGCCAGGCCTTCCCGGCCGCGCCTGGTCACCACCGGCTCCTCGACGACACCGGGGCAACCCTCGCCCTCATCGGCTGACCCGGCGGGCCCGCGCTCGGCCACCATGGCCCATAGCCAGCGCAGGCCCGCGGCGCCCGGGCCGGCGCTCATGACCGGATCCGGAAGACCGGGTGGTCCGGGGCGATCGCCAGCATCTTGTCGTCGGGGGCGTCGGGGCCGACGCCCTGGAAGAACATGCCGACCTCGAACTTCCACTTCTTCAGGTAGGCCCGGAGCACGGCCGGCCGCTCCTCGACGGGCAGCTCGGTCGCGGTGAACCTCTCGACCCGGCGCCCGACCCGCAGCTCACCGCCACCGGCCACGCGCATGTTGCGGACCCACTGGGTGTTGCCGCGCGGAGAGATCAGATACCGCTGGCCGTCGAGGGTCAGCGGGTTCACTGGAGTGGTCCGCCACTCCCCCGACTTGCGGCCGCGCACCGCCAGCACCCGCGAGCCGTAGACGCTGACGCCCATCCTGGTCAGCCGGCCCACGGCGGAGTTGAAGATGCGGGTCGAGCGGCTGGGCTCTACGTACCGCGGCTGGCTCTCGGCGTTCATGACAGCTCCTCGGGCTAACTTAGAGAGCGGTGCTCTTCTCAGCTACTAGTGTTCTCCCTCAGGCTCCACTTGTCAAGAGCAGTGCTCTCGTTTTGAATAACCGCTTCTGTTGCGTTGCGGAGCCGCAGGTGGAGGAAGGGTAGCGGGAGCGAAAGGGGCGGCGCGGGACTGAGGCAGGGCCGCCACGGCATGATGGGCTGCACCTGGAGGAGGTTGCGGATGGAATCAACGCCGAGATGGGGCATCACGCTCCCGCTCCGCAGTTTGCCCCTGCCCGACCAGCGCGACCTGGTGGCCGCACTGCCCGACCTCGGCTACACCGATGCCTGGTCGAGCGAGGTCAACGGCACGGACGCGTTCGCCCCGCTGGCCGCGGCGGCCCAGTGGACCACCGGGCTGCGGTTCGGCACCGCGATCGCCGGGATCTACACCCGCGGGCCTGCCTTGCTCGCCATGAACGCGGCGACCTGCGCGAGCCTGGCTCCCGGCCGGTTCGTGCTTGGCATCGGCACCTCCTCGCCGGTGATCGTGGCGGACTGGAACGGGCTGGAACTGGACCGGCCCTACCAGCGGGCCAGGGACACGCTGAAGTTCCTGCGCCCCGCGCTGGCCGGGGAGAAGGTGAGCGCGGAGTTCGACTCGTTCACGATCCGCGGGTTCCGCCTCGATCCGCCCCCGGCGCAGCCCCCGGGGCTCGCGCTCGCCGCCCTGCGGCCGGGCATGGTGCGGCTCGCCGCCACCCTTGCGGACGGGGCGATCACCAACTGGCTCGCGCCCGCCGACGTGCCGACGGTGCGCGCCGTGGCCGGGCCGGGCTGCGAGCTGATCGCCCGGATCTTCGTCGTCCCCACCGCGGATGCCGCCACCGCCAGGGCCATCGGCCGCCGCATGATCGCCGCCTACCTGACCGTGCCGGTCTACGCCGCCTTCCATGTCTGGCTCGGCCGGGGCGAGGTGCTGCGGCCGATGCAGGAGGCGTGGGCCGCCGGGGACCGCAAGAAGGCACTCGAGCTGATCCCCGATGATGTGGTGGACGAGCTTGTGGTGCACGGGCCCGCGGAGGCCTGCCGGGAGCGGGTGGCCGAGTACCGCGCGACCGGGCTGGACACCCCGGTCATCATGATCGTTCCCGCGCCGGGCGTGGACGAGGCGGCAGCGGTCCGCCACCTCGCCCCGCCCGCGTAACTACCAGGACCCTGGCAGCGGAGCGCCGTACCAGGACTCGATGATCCGGTGCGCGATGGACACCGGCGGCGGCAGCAGCACCTCCCGTGTGGTCACCGCCGCTTGGAGCTGCTCCCGGGTGAACCACCGCGCCTCGGCGATCTCCTCCCCGTCCACGACGATCTCCTGCTCGCCCGGGGCATGCGCCACGAAGCCGAGCATCAGGCTGCGCGGCATCGGCCACGGCTGGCTCCCGACGTAGCGCAGTCCGCCGACCCGCAGCCCGGTCTCCTCCCCGACCTCGCGGATCACCGCCTGTTCCAGGGACTCCCCCGGCTCCACGAACCCGGCCACGATGGAGAACCGCCGCGGCGGCCAGTTCCGGTTGCGGGCCAGCAGGCACCGGTCGCCGTCGTCACGGACCAGCATGATCACCGCGGGGTCGACCCGGGGGAAGTGCTCGCTGCCGTCGACCGGGCAGCGCCGGGCGTGGCCCGCCTGGATGGGCTCGGTGAGCGCGCCGCAGCGCGGGCAGTGGGTGTGCGTCGCGTGCCAGTAGGCGAGGGCGACCGCGTGAGTGAACAGCCCGGCATCCCGGTCACCGAGCAGCGGCCCCGCCTGGCGCAGCCCGGCCACGTGGACACCGGGTTCCGGGGGCACCGCCGGAGCCGAGCCGGGGGCCGGCAGCGGGCCCGCGCCGAGACCGCCCCGCGGGCCGTCCACCCCGAAGTAGGCGACCCCGGCGTCGTCCACGCCCAGCAGGAAGCGGACGCCCTCGGGCGCCTGCCCCGGCGAGGTCAGTTCGAGCGCCGCTCCGTCGCCGGCGAAGCGGATCAGGGCCTGCCCGTGGTCGAGCACGAGCACCCGGGTGCCCTCGTCCGCCCAGGCGGCCGCGAGCCAGGCCAGGTCGGTGCGGTGATGACTGGCCCGGTCCACGGCACTGCGGGCCAGGCTGAGGTCGCGGAGCACCCAGGCGCCCTCCCCCCGGTCCGCGGCGGGCACCCCGGCTGCCACGGCTGCCACGGCGGGCTCGGCCGGCTCCAGGGCGGGCGCACCGGGCTCCGGGGCGATGGCACCGTCCGGCATCACCACCCGCCTGCGCCAGGGGTGGCCTCCGCTAGCTCATCCCACATGTAGGCCACGGCTTCGGCTCCCTTGAGCAGCATGGCCATGTCGACCTTCTCGTTCGGCGCGTGGATGCGGTCGGAATTCAGCCCGCAGGCGATGAACACCAGCGGCGCGCCGAGGATCTCGGTGAGGTCGGCCTCGGGCCCGCTGCCGCCCTCCCTGGTGAACAGGGCCTCAAGGCCGAACGCGCGCTCCACGGCCCGCTTGCCCGCCAGCACCGCGGGCGAGTCGATCGGCGCGCTGGTGGGCCGCACCCCCGGGCCCTCGGGCATGACAATCGCCTCGATCCCCGGCGGCGTGCGCGACGCCACGTATTCCCGCAGCCCGGCAAGCACCTCGGCCGGTTCCTGATCGGCGACCAGGCGGAACGAGAGCTTGGCGTGCGCCTGGCGCGGCACGATGGTCTTCGGCCCGGGCCCGGTGTGACCTCCCCACATGCCGTTGACCTCGGCCGTGGGCCTGGCCCAGACCCGCTCCAGGGTGGTGTACCCGTCTTCGCCGTAGGTGGCCTGGCTGTGCCCAGCGTTGGCCAGCCACGCCTTCTCCTCGAAGGGCAGCCGCCCGAACAGTTCCCGCTCCTTCGGGGTCAGGCTCGCCACCTTCTCGTAGAACCCGGGCAGCGTGACCCGCCCGCTGGCGTCGTGCAGGCCCGCGAGCAACTCGGCCATGACATGCAGCGGGTTCGGCACGCCACCGCCGAAGGAGCCGGAGTGCAGATCGGACTGCGGGCCCCGTACGGTGATCTCCGCGGCTGCCAGCCCGCGCATCCCGGTGCACAGCGACGGCACGTCTGCCGCCCACATCGTGGTGTCGGAGACCACGATGACATCGCAGGCGAGCCGGTCAGCCTTGTCCCGCAGCAGCGCGGCGAAATGCGGTGAGCCGGATTCCTCTTCGCCCTCGACCAGCATCTTCAGCGTGACCGGGGGCGCGGTCGCCCTGGCCGCGGCCAGGCAGGCGGTCAAGCCCAGCGTGTGCAGCAGCACCTGGCCCTTGTCGTCGGAAGCGCCACGGCCGAGCAGCACGCCGTTCCGCTCGGCCGGCTCGAATGGCGGGTAGTCCCACTCGCTGAGCGGTTCCACGGGCTGGACGTCGTGATGCCCGTAGACGGTGACCGTGGGCGCGGCGGGGTCCGCGGCGGGCCAGCACGCGAACACCGAAGGCAGCCCGGGCGACTCCGGGGTGCCGGTCTCCCAGATCTCCACTTCGGGGAACCCGGTCGCGCGCAGATGAGCCGCGACCCAGTCCGCCGACGCGCGCACGTCGGGGTGGCGGGCGGGATCCGCGGAGATCGACGGGATCCTCAGCCATTGCTTCAGGTCATCGAAAAAGTTCCCGGCGTTCTGCGCGATGTAGCTACGGACATCCATGTCTGTGATCGCCTCCCACCTGACCGCCCCCGGCACTCTAGACCACCGGCCGCGGCCCGTGCCGGGGAGCCCGGGCTAGCGGGCGATGAACAGATACTCGCGAGCGGTGCGCCGGCGGGCCGCCTGGTGCGTGCCGAACGCATAGGTGTGGTCGATCGACCGCACCTCCACGTGCCGTCTGACCTCGTGCAGGAGCCCTTCGATGGTCGCGGCGTCCGGCACGGCGTTGGAGGAGTAAGAAAGCACGAGGGCGGAGTCGCCGAACTGCCTGACCATGCGGCGCAGGGCATCGGTGACGGTGCGGGTGTAGGAGAACGGCGTGTAGCGCTTGGGCAGCTTCCTTGTGCGCGTGTTTTCCAGCGGCGCCTGGCCGCGCCAGTAGCCCGACAGCCCCTCCAGGAAGTGGTAGCGCTTGATGTAGCAGTTGTCGTCGCGCGGCGGCGCATAGGGCGGGTCCAGGTAGACCACGTCGTAGCCGCCCGGGGGCAGGTCGAACACGTCGCACGAGGTAGCGGCGCAGGGCCGGCCACTGTCGAACACCACGCCGTTGTACCCGGCGGCCCGCTCGGCGAAGTGTTCACGCAGTGACAGGCGCAGGTCACGGCGGCCGTCGTCGTAGCGGTGTCCGGTGACGGTGAAGACCCCCCGGGGCTGGCGGCGGGCCGCGGACAAGACCAGCGCGGAGATGGCCAGCGCCTGCCGGTGCCCGCTCATCCGGTCGATATGCGACCACGCGGAGTCGAGGAAGCGCAGGTCGGCGCTTGTGAAGTAGATCCCGTCGAAGGTGCGCTGTATGAAGTCGCGGTCGTCGGCGCGCGGCCCGCAGATCTCGGCGATGTCGCCCGCGCCGAGCGTCACATCCTGGTTGACCACGCTGGCCTGCGCGATGACCGCCGGGAATGCGAGGAAGTCGTTGGCGGTGACCTGGTAACCGCAGGTCTTGAGCAGGTAGGACACCACGCCGCTGCCGGAAAAGGCGTCGAGCGCGGTGGCGCCGCCCAGTTCGGTGAAGGCCCTCGCCAGGTGCGGGATCAGCCGGTACTTGGAACCCATGTACCGCAGCCGGGGAAACTGGCCGGCCCGGCGCACCACCTCCGGCAGCCCGGGCAGTCCGCTCGCCCCGGGCACTCCGCTCGCGCCGGGCAGCCCGTCCGGGGATGACAAGGGCTGCGGCTGCCCGATCATGGTGGCCACGGAGGCCATCCTCGCACCGGCCGGGGTCCTGCCGCGGGCGGGCACGCGATCAGGGCCGGGAATGAGCGTGCCGGGATCCCCTGCGGGCTGGCCCGAGATCAGCCCCGAGGATGACGATTTCCCCCGGCTGAGGGCCTAGCGTCGGGACCCATGACGCCGCCACTGCCCCAGGTGCTGGAGCACGCGAGCACCGTGGCCGCCACCGGAGAGCCCGGGCCAGGCCGTCCGGGCCGCGCTCCGGGCTGGCTGCCGCGCGGGGAACGCGCCAGGGCGGCGTTCGCCGTGATCCGCCGGGAATGGATGGCCGTCACGTTCGCCGGGTCCGCCGCTTTCGCCCTCGCCACCACACTGACCAGTGTCAACGCACCAGAACGGGTGTGGGGCGCGTTCGCCGCGGTCAGCTACGCGGCCGCCGCCGTCACCGCGGCCCTGGTGCGCCGCCGGGGTGCCAGCCTCGCGGTGCTGATCAGCCTCGCGGGCGCCGTGGCCGCCCCGCTGGCCTATATGGCCGTCACCGGCATAGCGCAGCCGGAGGTCGCGGTCATCATCCGCTCCGCCGCGATGCTCGTGCACCAGGGCACGCCGTACGCGAGCCCCGCGGCACTCGCCGCGGCCCATAGCTGGCGCGCCTACGACCCTTACCTCCCCGCGCTGATCGTGTTCGGCCTCCCGCGGGTCTTCGCGGGCGGGCTGCCCGGCGATCCCCGGATCTGGTTCGGGATCGTGTTCGTGGCCGCCTTCGGCGCCGCGGCCCGGATCGCGCGCGTACCGCGGCCGGTGTGGTGGACCGCGCTGGTCATGGCTTCCCCGGTGGTCGCCCTGCCGCTCGCGGCCGGTGGCGACGACCTGCCGGTGCTGGGACTGATGTGCCTCGGCCTGGCGCTGGCCAGCCGGGGATCGCGGAGCCAGTGGCGCTGGGCGGCCGGGGCCGGGCTGGCGCTCGGGCTGGCCGTGGGCATGAAGGCGACCGCCTGGCCCGCCGTGGCGGTGGTGGCCGTGCTGCTCATTGCCCGCCAGGGCTGGCAGGCCGTCACCTGGTTCACCGCGGCGGTACTCGGCATGGCCCTGGTCATCATCGGGCCCGTCGTGGCCGCTCATCCCGCCGCCGCGCTGGTCAACACCGTGCTCTACCCGCTGGGCCTGGCCAAGGCCGCAAGCCCGGCCGCAAGCCTGCTGCCCGGTCACCTGCTCGCGAGCACCGGGGCCCTTGGCCATTGGACAGCGCTGGTGCTGATGGCGCTGGCCGGGGCGGGGGTAGCCGCCTGGGTGATCGTCCGGCCGCCCAAGGACGCGCATGGGGCGGGCTGGCGGCTGGCCCTCGGGCTGGCCCTGCTGTTCGCGCTGGCGCCCGCCAGCCGGGTCGGTTATTTCGTCTACCCGCTGGGCCTGGCCGCCTGGCTGCTGCTGTCCCACCGGCCGGAACTGCCCGGTTCCCTGTCAGTCGATCCAGAACCGCAGCGCCGGCGGCTTGCCTTCCAGGGTCACCACTGAATCCAGCACCCCGCCGCACGACTCGATGACGGCCCGCGAGCCGGCGTTGTCCTCATCGCAGGTCACCAGCACCCGGCCGACTCCGGCCGCCCGCGCGATGATCAGGCTCTGCCGGAGGATCTCGGTGCCATACCCGCGGCGGCGGTGCTGCGGCAGGACGCTGTAACCGATGTGGCCGCCGCGCTCGGCGAGAAAGGCGTTGAGCATGAACCGGACGGACGTCCGGCCGACGATCTCCTGCGCCACGGCGGCCACCAGGAACGTGCCAGGCACATGACCCGCGGGCAGGCTGCGCCCGTGCCGGTGGTCCTCCAGTTCCCCGAGGTAGGTAGCCCACGGCTTGCCCGGCTGGTATCCGAGGCCGAACGTGGCACCCTCGGCGGCCATGGCCAGGTGGCCAGCCACAAACGCCGCCTCGTCCTCCGGGCGCGGCGGCCGCAGCCGCAATCCCGGCGCCGCTCGCCCGGCGCCGCCCACTCCGTCCGCTCTCACCGCTCCATCCGCACTATCTCCGGCACTGCGGCCAGGCTAGCCCGGCCGCCCGGGCAAGCTCATCCCGGTTTCCGAGCTGACCTGGCATTGGCAGCGCTTACATCGACCATCACGAAGGTCACGGAAGCCATACCGTGTACCTGGAGTTCTCATCGGGCCGGTGCCGCGGGCCGGGCTGTGCCCCCGTCCCGGCCCGGCACGTGACACCCAGGAGGAACCATGCTCGTCGCGTTCTCGGTCACCCCGCTCGGCGTGGGAGACGCCGTCGGCGAGTACGTCGCGGACGCGGTGCGGGTGGTCCGTGAGAGCGGGCTGCCGAACCACACCGACGCGATGTTCACCACGGTCGAAGGCGACTGGGACGAGGTGATGGCCGTGGTCAAGCAGGCCATCGACGCGGTCGCCGCGAAGGCACCCCGGGTCAGCGTGGTGCTCAAGGCCGACATCCGCCCCGGCGCGACCGGTGCGCTCACCGCCAAGATGGAGAGCCTGGAACGCCACCTGGCCGGCTGACCCGCGCCCGGGCACCGGCGCACGCCCCGGCACCACCGGAACGCGTCAGCGCTCCCGCCCGGCCAGCGGGACCTCCTCGATGAGCGCGGCCAGCCCAGCCTCGTCGATGAGGTCCGCGGGCCGCAGCGTCTGGTCGTGGCGCACGTAATAGAACGCCGCCCGGACCCGGTGCAGCGGCACCCCGGCCAGGGTTGCCCAGGCCACCCGGTAGGCGGCGAGCTGGACGGAGGCGGCCCTCAGGTCGGCGGCCGAGGCCGGCGGCTGCCCGGTCTTCCAGTCGACCACGTCGTATCCGCCACCGACGGGGTCGGCGAACACGGCGTCGATCCGCCCGCGGACCGTGCGGCCCGCGACCAGCGTCTCAAACGGCACCTCCACGTCCACCGGCCACCGGTCCCCCCACTCCCCCGCCTCGAACTGTTCCCTGAGCAGGGCGAGATCGGCGTCGTCGGGATCATCGACCGGGTCGTCGGCCGCCCCGAGCAGGTCGGCCGGGTCGATCAGCCGCTGCTGCCCGAACCGCTGCTCCAGCCAGCGGTGGAAGGCGGTGCCCCGCCGGGCCTGCGGCACCGGTGGGCGGGGCATCGGTCGGCGGATCTGCTGGGCCAGCCTGGCCGGGTCGGCCGCCATCGTGACCAGCGAGGACACCGACAACTGCGCCGGTAGCGGCACCGCTGCCCCGGCACCGGCGCGCCGCTCGGAAAGCTCTCTGAGCAGCAGGCCGGCGTCCCGGGACCAGGCGCGGGCGAGCGTCCGGTCCGCCTCGCTCAGCTCGCCGCCACCGACACCGTGCGCGGCTCCCGCCTCCGCCCCGCCCGGCTCCCCCAGCCGGGCAAGTTCGCGCTCTACCAGCGCGGCCGCCTCCCGCACGGCCGCGTGCCGCGGCCCTTCCGCGGCCGGCGGCCACGACACGACGGCGGGCTCGGCCAGCGCCGGGTTCTGCGCGCCATCGTCCGGCGGCGGTGCCCAGTGCGCCACGGTGCCCGGGCCTTCCCCGCACGCGGCGCGGATCTCCTCCAGGAACAGCGAGGGGCCCAGCGGCGACGCGGCCTCGCCCCACCAGTAGCCGGAGCAGGCGACCCAGTACGCGGCGCGGGTCACCGCCACGTAGGCGAGCCGCCGCTCCTCGGCCAGCTCACGTGCCGAGCAGGCGCCGGTGAACTTATCCCGCGACGCGTCCTCCAGGTCCCGCAGCACCGGCAGGTCCTCCGCATCGCCGCGCAGGCCGAACGGGAGCAGCCGGGGGTTCTCGGTCCACCGCGTAGTGACCCTCGGCTTCGCGGGGAACACCGAGGCCCGCGCGCCGGACGCCAGGCCCGGCACCACCACGGCGGCCCATTGCAGGCCCTTGGCGGCATGCACGGTGGTGAGCGTGACCGCGTTGGCCCCGCTCGGCTGGCCGGACTCCAGGCCGAACTCCTCCGCCTCCGCCGCGGTCAGGTAGGCGAGGAACGCGCCGAGCGTGGGCTCCTCCTCGTCGTCGGCGAAGGCGGCCGCCGCGTCCGCGAACGCGTCCAGGTCGGCCCGGGCGACCGCGGGATCGCGCCACGGTTGCGCCGCCACCTCGACGTCCAGGCCCAGCGTCCGCTCGACCTCCCCGACCAGGTCGGGCAGCGGCCGGCTGGCGTGCGTGCGCAGCGCCCGCAGCTCGGCGGCCAGCGCGGCGAACCGCTGGTAGCCCTGCGCTGAGTAGCCGCTCCGGTCCCCCAGGTCGTCCAGCGCCTCCACCAGGCTGCCGGGCAGTGCGGTCAGATCCGTGACCGCCTGCGCCAGCGCATCATTGTCATGCGCTACGCCGCTGCCCGCATCCCCGGCCCCCGCCGCGGCACCGCCACCGGGGCCATCCCGGAGCTCGGCTGCGCCGGGGCCGGCCTGGCTGCCCCCGGGCGCACGTTCTGCGGGGCGGTGTGCGCCGGGGCCGGCCGGGTCGCTGGGCTCGCGGGCCAGGTCCCTGGCACGCCTGCCCAGGGCGACCAGGTCGCGGGGCCCGATCCGCCACCGTGGCCCGGTGAGCAGCCGTGCCAGCGCGGCGGACTCCGCCGGGTCGTGCAGCACCCGCAGGGTGGCCACGATGTCGGCGACCTCGGGGACGGTGAGCAGCCCGCCGAGGCCGACCACCTCAACCGGGGCTCCCTGCGCCTCGATCGCCGCGCGCAGCAGGGCGAACTGCGAGCGCTTGCGGCACAGCACGGCGATGTCGGACGGCTGGACCGCAGGCCGGTCCCAGGGCTCGCCGTCGGGCGCGATGCCCGCGGGCAGCCGGAGCAGCCCGGCGACCTGTTCAGCCACCCAGCGAGCCTCTGCGGCGGCGGTCTCAAGCAGCGCGCAGACCACGGCACCGCGCCCGGCCCGGCCCGGCGGCGCCACCAGCCGGGGAACCTGGGACACCTGGTCCCGCAGGTCCCGCTGGATCACCGCGGCGACGTCGAGCACCTTGCCGGTGTTGCGGAAGCTGGTGGCCAGCTGGGCGACCCGGGCCGGGTGTGTGCCCGCGGGGAACTCACGGGCGAACCGGGCGAGGTTACCCGCGCTGGCCCCGCGCCAGCCGTAGATCGACTGGCAGGGGTCACCCACGGCGGTCACCGGGTGCCCGCCGCCGAACAGTGCCCGCAACAGGACGAGCTGGGCGTGGCTGGTGTCCTGGAACTCGTCCAGGAGCACCACCTGGTACCGGGCCCGCTCGATCGCGCCCACCTCGCGGTGCCGGGTCGCGATTCGGGCGGCCAGCGTCACCTGGTCGCCGAAGTCGATGGCCTCCCTGGCCCTCTTGGCCGCGGCATAGCCGGACACCAGCGGCAGCAACTGCTCCCTGGTGCGCTGGCAGTCGAGGATCTTGCGGACGCCGCTGGGCACGCGGGGCAGCGCCCGGGACGCCGCCTCCAGCCAGTCGCCGATCTGGTAGATGTCGGCGGGGTTGGCCAGGTGCTCGGCGAGTTCCCCGGCGAGGTCAAGCACGGCGGCGGTCACCGACTGTGGCGACCAGTGCACCGCGTCCATCGGCCCGGCGTAGGCGGCCACCACCCGGGCCGCCATCTGCCAGGCCACGGCCGGGGTGATCAGGCGCACCGTGGGTTCCTGGGCTTCGCGCAGCGCATGGTCGGCGACGAGCCTGGCGGCGTAGGAGTGGTAGGTGGACACGATGGGCTCGCCGTCGAGCAGGTCGTCGCCGGGCAGCTCACCGGCCGCGAGCACGCCTGCGGCACCCCGCGCCGCGGCACCGCCGGACAGATCGGCCGGCACCCGGCCGTCCAGTGCGCCGAGCACGGCCGCGCTGGCCAGATCGGCCCCCGCGCGGCTGCCCAGCCGCCCGCCCGCCGGGCCGCCGCCCAGCTCGTGCGGGCTGCCCAGCAAGCCGCCCTCGAGCCCGCGGTCCGCGAACCCATTGTCCGCGAACCTGCCCCTCGCGAGCCCGCGGTCCGCGAGGCCACTGTCCGCGGGCCAGCCGCCCGCGCCAGCAAACGGGCCGTCCGCTGGCAGGCCGCCCGCTCCCGGGCCGCCCGGCGAGGCAGCCGCCGCCGGATCGCCGCCCGTGACGTCCAGGCCCGCCCGGCGCAGGCCCGCGAGCCGGGTGCGCACCCGCTGCCCCAGCTCGGCGGCTGCCTTGCGGGTGAAGGTGAGGCCCAGGACCCGTTCCGGCCGCACCATGCCGTTGGCGACCAGCCACACCAGCCGGGCGGCCATCGTCTCGCTCTTGCCGGACCCGGCGCCGGCGATGACCGCGAGCGGCTCCAGCGGCGCGGCGATCACCTCGGCCTGCTCCGCTGTGGGCTCGGGCAGCCCGAGCAGCCGGGCCAGCTGCCCGGGCTCGTAGCGAATGGGCGGGCTCACCGGGTCACCTGCTCGCCGTCGGGGTGCACGGGGCAGCAGGACCGGACCGGGCAGTTCCGGCACCCCGGATTCACCCGCGCCTCGAACAACGGGCCGGCCATGCCGGCCGCCACGGTCTCGACCAGGTCCCGCGCCCAGTCCGGTTCCGGGTCGTCGTGCAGCGCCCCCTGCGGCTGCACCCGGACCCGGGCAGACAGGCTCGCGTTGCCCACCTGGATCAGCTCCGCGCCGCCCGGCTCGGTCAGGCCGAACCGCTCGAACGCCCCGAGCAGGACGGCGAGCTGGTACACGCCGAGCTGGGGGTGCCGGTCCAGGTCCATGGACGGCACGGGGGTGGACCCGGTCTTGAGGTCCACGACGATGGCCCGGCCGTCGGGGTCCCGCTCCAGCCGGTCCACCCGCCCGGTGATCTCCACGGCGCCGACCTGGGCCCGCAGCTTCTGCTCGACCGCGACCAGTTCCCTCGGGTTGTCCCGGTGCCAGGCGAGGAACTTGTTCACCATGACCCTGGCCCGCTCCCGCTCCTTTTCGCTGTACCAGGGGCTGCCGAAGTCCAGGTGATGCCAGATCTCGTCGATCCGCTCGCCGATCATGGCCTCGCCGGCGCCGGTGGCGGCGAGCACGGCGGCCGCGTGGATGAGAATCCCGAAGTGCCGGATCACGTCCGAGGATCCGGCGCCCGCGGCGACCTCGAGCAGCCAGCGCAGCCCGCACCGGTGGAACGACTCCACCTGGGACGGCGACAGCCGGGCCAGCAGGCCGTCCGCCGCGGCGGGGACCGGCCCGGGATCGGACAGCTCGGTGAGCTGGTACCACTGCCCCGGGTGGGCGCCGCGGACCCCGGCATCGGCCAGCCGGGCGAGCTGGGCCGCGGCGGCGCGGCGCAGTGCGGGCGGGCGGTCCGGGTCGGCCGCGGCCCGCCGCAGGTCGGCGGTCAGCGAGGGCAGCGACAGCCACCGCGGCGCGGCCCCGGCGACGTCCTCGATCTCGATCTCGTCACCGGCCAGCTCGGCGAGGAACCGGGACGGCCGTTCCTGGCTGTCGTCGCTGCCGGACGCGGTGACCACAAGCTGGCGGCGGGCGCGGGTGACCGCGACGTAGAACAGCCGGCGCTCCTCGTTGAGCAGCTTGGCCGCCAGGGCCGCAGCCATGGCGTCGGTGCCGGTGCCGGGCACGAGCACGCCCGCAGCGGCGTCCATGAGCTCGTCCATGCCGAGCAGCGACGAGCGCATCCGCAGGTCCGGCCAGATGCCCTCCTGGACGCCCGCCACCACGACGACATCCCACTCCAGGCCCTTGGCCCGGTGCGCGGTCAGGATCCGGACGGCATCGCCGTCCGGGGCGTGGCCCGCGAGGGTGTCGCCCGGGATCTCCTGGCCGGACATGCTGTCCAGGAACAGCGAGGCCGAGCCCGGCGGCAGCCGCACGACAAACCTGGCCGCCGCGTCGAACAGCGCGCACACCGCGTCCAGGTCACGGTCGGCCGCGGCACCGCGGGAGCCGCCCGCGGCGGACACCCCCTGCCATGCGGAGGCCAGGCCGGACGCGTCCCACACGGCCCAGAGCACGTCGTGCGCATTGCCGTCGGCGGCCGTCTGCCGCGCCAGCGCCAGCAGGCCGGCCACCCGGCGCGCGGCGTCCGCGGCGGTGGCACGGATCAGGGTCAGCTCGCGCGGGTCGCGCAGGACAGCGGCCAGCGGCTGCGGCGGGCCATCCTCGCCCGCGTCCCGCGCCGCCGCCCGCAGCGCCCGGCGGAGCCGGCGCAGGCCCAGGGCGTCGGTGCCCCCGAGCGGCCCGGCGAGCAACTCGACCGCAGCCTCCTCGTCCAGGGTCTCCGGGTGCAGCGCGCAGCGCAGCAGCAGGAGCAGCGGGCGAACCCCGGGCTCGGCCTCCAGCGGCAGCTCGTCGCCGGCGATCACCGAGGGCACCCCGGTCGCGGCGAGCGCCCTGCGCAGCAGCGGCACCTGGCCGACCACCGATCTGACCAGGACCGCCATGGACGACCAGGGCACCCCGTCGTGCAGGTGCGCCCGGCGGAGCGCGTCGGCCACCACCGTGGCTTCCTGGCTGGCGCTTGAGGCGACCACGACCCGCAGCGCGCCGGGAGGCACGGACGGCACCGGCCGCAGATCGCGATGACCGCCCGGCTGCTGGCTGCCCCGGGGCAGGCCGCCGCCAGGCTGGCCGGTGGCGGCCCGGTTACCAGCGGGCTGGGCATCGGAGGGCTCGGCGGAGGAGGAATGGCCGTCACCTGGCCGGCCGGCCCGCTGGCCGGTGGCGGGCCGGCGGGCAGACACCACGGCGGGCGGGGCGGGGAGCCGGGCCGCGATCCGGCGCGACGCGGCGAGCAGGACGGGGCCGCTGCGCCGGCAGGTGCCCAGGGCGATGACCCGGGCAGGCCGGTCGTCCGGCGTGCGGAACCGGTCGGGGAACCGCATGATCGCGGTGACGTCGGCGCCGCGGAACGCGTAGATCGCCTGGTCCGGGTCCCCCACCACGATCAGTTCCCGGCCGTCCCCGGCCAGGGCCCGCAGCAGCACCTCCTGGGCCGGGTCGGTGTCCTGGTATTCGTCCACCAGGACCACGTCGTAGGCTTTCCGCTCCCGCTCGCGGACCGCGCCGCGGGACAATAGCGCCGCGGCGATCCTGATGATCTCGGCGTAGTCGTAGGCGGGAACCGGCGCCAGATCGAACCGCGCGTCGTAGCGGGCCAGGAAGGCACCCGCGGCGACCCAGTCGTCCCGGTCCCGCTGCCGGCCCAGCCGGGCGAGCCCGCGGCCGTCGAACCCGCGCTCCGCGCTGCGCAGCAGGAAGTCCCGCAGTTCCGCGGCGAAGCCCCGGGTGCCAAGCGCCGGCCGCAGCCGTTCCGGCCAGCGGGCCCCGCCGTCCTCGGCCTCGCCGTGCAGCAGCCGCCGCACCTCCAGCAACTGCTCCGGGCCCGGCAGCAGGGTCGGCGGCTCGTCGCCGGCCAGCGTGAACTCGCGGCGCACCAGCGCGTAGGCGTAGCTGTGGAAGGTCAGTGCCAGGGGCTCGCGGGTGGTCCGGCCCAGGCGGGCGGTGATCCGCTGGCGCAACTCCTCCGCGGCCTTGCGGCTGAATGTCAGCACGAGCACCCGCTCCGGGTCGATGCCGCGCTTGGTGATGCGCTCCACCACGGTCTCCACGATCGCGGTGGTCTTCCCCGTGCCCGGTCCGGCGAGAACGAGCAAGGGCAGCCCCTCGTGGTCCACGACGGCCTGCTGCGCCGCGTCGAGGACCGGGGCCCCGGCCGCCCGGGCGGCCGGGCGGACGAGGTGATAGGCCGGGGAGTGCTCACTCATCTCAATTAGGCATTCCAGCAGACCCCTATGACATCCCGCACTCCTTTGCCGCGCTCGCGCAGGCGCGGCGCCAAAGGCGCACGGAAAAGGCACGGGCCGTGCACCGATCCGCGACGTGATCATGACTTTGGTGCTGCTCCAGCAGCACCAAAGTCATGGCCACGAACGCGGCGGCCTTACTGGACCGGCAGGAGCTTGAGGTACTTCGGGCCGGTCTTGGAACAGGCGGCGAAGGGGAAGGGCACCCGCTTGGACTGGGTCTGACCCGGCGGGTACACCCGCAGCCCGGCCGCGGTCACCGGTCCGCATTGTGCTGGCGGGAATAGCCCGCCCTCGACGATGCCCACCGTCGCCGTCGCGGTCGCGCCGTTGGCGAGCGTCACCGTCTGCGGGGTGGCGCCGATGCGGACGGCCGCGCTGCCCAGCTGCGTTCCGGTCAGGGTGGTCGCGGAGACCCCGGGGTAGCCGAACAGGGTGCATGTGCTGCCGGACAGGTTGGTGAACTCCAGGTTGTAGTAGACGGTGCCCGCGGCCCCATCGCCCTGAGTGTTCAGCCAGATGTCCAGGCCGGACGTGGTGCAAGCGGGCGTGGCGGTGCGGCCCGCATGGGCGGTGCCGGGCGCGGCCAGCGCCGCCGCCGGGACCAGGGCAGCGGCGCAGGCGAGCGCCCCGGTGGAAAGCAGCCGCCGGGCTGCGGTGGTTCGCAGGTTCATGATCAGTTCCCCGTTCGAAAGGGGCAGCCCGGATGGCTCCCCCGTCATGGTTGGCATGTTCGCTAGAGCAGAGCGCGCAAGCCACTCGCTGATACATGGCACGCTTCACGCGCGCGAACGACGGCCTGCTGTGGTCCGACCGCCTGGCAGCCCGACCGCCTGGCAACTACTACGACATCGTACGATACGATATCGTAGTAGTGGTCCGCGCCTCTGCCCGCGCGCTGGGCCCGGTGCTCAGCTGTCCGGGGCGAGCCAGCGGGCCCGGCGCATGTCCACGCCGCGGACCCCGCCGTCGCGGGCGCGGCGCAGCGGCGTGCCCTCTTCGAGGTAGCGGGCCAGCGCTTCCCGCTCGTGACCAGCCAGGAAAGACCCATCGGCGTGGATCACCCGCCACCAGGCCACGCCACCGCCCCATTGCGACATCACCCGGCCGACCTGGCGCGGGCCCGCCTCACCCAGGTACTCGGCGATGTCCCCGTAGGACATGACGCGCCCAGCCGGGATACTCTCGGTGACCCCGAGCACCCGTTCGGCGAAATCGGGAGGCTGAACGGTCACCATTGGCCGGACGAGGGCCAGGTGTCATCGTCGGCGGCGGGCGCGTCTCCCGCCTGGGCGCCCAACTCCAAAGGCTCCGCGGGTTCTCCGAACCCGGCGACCGGCCCGGTCTTCGCATCCAGGGCACCGCTGGGCACGACCTCGGGCGCACCGGGGATTCTCGAGGCCCCTGGCGCGCCCGGCAGCGCGGGACCCGCCGGCGGCCCCGGCTCCGCCGGCCGCTGGTAACCCTCGGACGTCCCGTATCCGGCCGACTGCCCGGAAGCTGCCGGCCACTCCTGATCCCCGGCCACCCCGGGACTGGATGGCAGTCCGGGACCAGCAGGCGGCTGGACACCGTCGGACGACCCGTATCCCGAGGGCACCGGGTACCCGGCCGACGGCTTGTAGCCCCCAGGTGCCCAGTAACGCGCCGAAGGGCTGTGAGCTGTCGCGCCACCATCTGACCACGCTCCGCCCGCGCCGGAGGCAGGGTCCGGCGGGCCAGCGGCTGGCGGGCCAGAGGCTGCCGGCGGGGCGCCTCCAGGCCAGCCATCAGGCGGGCGAGAGTCAGCCGGGGGGTCTTCGGCCCAGCCCGCAGGCGTACGGGAATCAGGCGGGCCGGCCTCGGGCCAGCCGCCAGGCGCGCGGGAATCAGGCGGGGCGGTCTCGGCCCAGCGACCGGGCGCGCCGGGGCCGACCCAGCCGCCGGGCACACCGGCAGCGGCGGGCACCCCGGCAGCGGCGGGCCTGCGGGTCGCGATCAGGCGGAACGCCACGATCAGCACGACGGCGAGACAGGCGAGCGCGATCAGCGAGTCGAGCAGGAACTGCCGATTGGTCCGCGGAGCCACGGGAACCGGCGGGATGGCCGCCGTGCCGCCGCCAAACTGCGCGGCCGCGACCGTGCCCCGTCCGGTGCCCTGGTCGCGGGCCAGCCGGCCGGCCATCCGCAGCGCGGCCGTGGCGTCGACCGTGCCGGACCCGACCTCCTGGTCATAACCGCCCTGCGGCTTGTCCCTTGTGCTCGAGGTGATGGCCTGCACGACCAGGGCCGGGGCCAACGTCGGGAAGACCGACTTGATCAGCGCGGCCACTCCCGCGGTCAGCGCGCAGGCCGGGCTCGTACCGCTGACCAGCCAGTACTGGCCGTCCCTGCCCTGCGCGGGCACGCGCACCCCAGGCGCCGCCACCTGAACCGACAGGTTGTCGCTGGAGAACCCCGCGGTCAGGCCGTTCTGCGCCACGGCACCGACCCCGAGCACCCCGGAATAGTCGGCGGGGAAGGAATAGGGGGCGTTCCCGTGCTGGTCGCTGGAGGCACTGCCGGAGTTGCCTGAGGACGCGACCACCACGATCCCCTGGGCCAGCGCATCGGAGATCGCGGCCCGGACCTGACGGCTCGGGCCCTGGTATCCCAGGGACATGCTGATGACGCTGACCCGCTTGCTTATCGCGTAATGGATCGCGCTGGCGAGGTGCCCCTGCACCCGGGATTCTGATTCGTGCTGGTAGTGGCGGTAGCCCGGATCACCCTGATCGGTAACCGCGCGGATGGAGAGGATCTTGGCCGCGGGCGCCACCCCCATGATCCCGCTCGACCCGCCGGGGGCATGCCCGTGACCGGCGATGAGGGACGCCATCCAGGTACCGTGCACCCCCCAGTTCGGGTTCGTCGGCGGCGTGTTCACCCCGGAGAAGTCACGCCCGGTCGTGACCGAACCACTCAGGTCCGAGACCTGCCCGTTCACCCCGCTGTCGATCAAGGCCACGGTCACCCCGGACCCGTGAGTGTGCCGCCACGCACCAGCCACGTTGACTGCGTTCAGCACCCAAAGCTCTTGCTGGCGGACGGCATCGGCCTGTGCCGCGCCCGCGGAGCCGATGGCGACCGCAGGCGCCGCCAGCAGCGCGGCCAGCACCCCGGCCAGGGTGCGCCACCGGCGCGGGCGGAGGGCCGGCCTCAGCATCCGGGACTCCCCGGGCAGTGCGGAACCGGCGGGGAGGCGCCGAGCCGGGACGCCACCCAATGGCCGACCCCGGTCGCCAGGCTGACCATCTCGGCCCTGGTGTAGGTGTCGCGCCCCTGGCTGAGCCACGGCCTGCCGTCGGCGTAGCCCACGGTGGCCAGCACCAGGTACGGGCCCGCGGCGCCGCTCCAGCCGACCTTGTGGCCCGGGCCCGCGAAGTGGGCGGTGGTGGTGCGGCGGAACGACACCGCCCGCAGCCACGGCTGCTGGCCGCCGCGGTGGCGCAGCGCCGCCGACGCCCTGGCGGCCGAGGAGGCTGGCATGACCGCGACGCCGACGGTCACGGCGAAGGTCTGGGTGGCGTCCTGGTAGGTCGCCCGGAGCACGGCCAGGCAGCCCTGCTTGGTGAGCAACGGCCCGGCCGTATGGCCGGTGGCGCCCCGGCACGAGGCCTGGTCGGCGATGCCGACCCGCTCCGCGCGCAGCGCCAGCGGCGGGCCGCCGCCAAACGTGGATCCGGGCAGGTCATAGCCGATCGCTGAGGGGAAGATCCGCCCGGGCGGCCAGTCCCGCCAGCGCTTGCCTATCTCCCAGGCCATAATCTGCTGGCGCTGCGCCTGGGTGAAGCTGCGCGGCAGGAACTGGATGGCCGCCGCCCCGGCAGCCACGACCAGTCCGGCCAGCGCGGCCAGCAGGCCGATCACCAGCATCGCGCGGCGCGCCCGGCCGGGCCGGCGGCGCGTGTTATGCGGGTGGGGTGCCTCACGCGGCTGGGGGGGACGGGCGCCGTAGCCAGCGCCAGCCGCCTGGCCTGCACGGGTGCGGTCAGGAGGCGTGCCCCCCGGCACCCGGTGACCCGGCGGAGCCCACGGCGGCCCGGCTGGCGGTCCGCCTGACCCGGGGCCCCCGTTCTCCAGACCGTCCCGCATCGTCACAAAGGAATCGTACGGCCTGCCCGGCCGGTCCGCCGGCCCGGCGCGGGCTCGGCGGCGCGGCCGGCAGCCGCCGCCCGCACCGGTTACCTGTCAGTAGGACGGTAGCGAGGGATCGATCTGGCTGATCCAGGCGAGGACCCCACCGCCCACATGAACCGCGTCGGAGAAGCCCGCGTCCTTGATCACGGCCAGCACCTCGGCCGACCGCGCCCCGCTCTTGCAGTGCAGCACGATCCGCTTGTCCTGGGGCAGCCGCTCCAGCGCGGCGCCGGACAGGAACTCCCCCTTGGGGATCAGCGTCGCGCCCGGGATGGACACGATCTCGTACTCGTTGGGCTCCCTGACGTCCACCAGGAAGATGTCCTCGTTGCGGTCGAGCATGCCCTTCAGTTCGGTGGCGGTGATCGTCGATCCCGCCGCGGCCTGCTGGGCGTCCTCGGAGACCACGCCACAGAACTCTTCGTAGTCGATGAGCTCGGTGATCGTGGGATTCTTGCCGCAGACCGGGCATTCCGGGTCCTTGCGGACCTTGACCGTGCGGAACGTCATGTCCAGGGCGTCGTAGATCATCAGGCGGCCGGCCAGCGGCTCGCCGATCCCGGTGATGATCTTGATGGCCTCGTTGACCTGCAGGGAGCCGATCGTCCCGCAGAGCACGCCCAGGACGCCGCCCTCGGCGCAGGAGGGCACCATGCCCGGCGGCGGCGGTTCGGGGTACAGGCACCGGTAGCACGGGCCGTGCTCGGCCCAGAACACGCTCGCCTGGCCGTCGAACCGGAAGATCGAGCCCCAGACGTACGGCTTGCCCAGCAGCACGCAGGCGTCGTTGACCAGGTAGCGGGTGGCGAAGTTGTCGGTGCCGTCCACGATGAGGTCGTAGTCGGCGAAGATCTGCATCGCATTGTCGGAGTCGAGCCGCTCCTCGTGCAGGTTCACCGTGACGAGCGGGTTGATCTCGGCGATCGTCTCCTTGGCGGAAACCGCCTTGGGCTTGCCCACGTCCGAGGTGCCGTGGATGATCTGGCGCTGCAGGTTGGACTCGTCCACCACGTCGAAATCGACGATGCCCAGCGTGCCGACGCCGGCCGCGGCCAGGTACATCAGCGCGGGCGAGCCGAGGCCGCCGGCGCCGACGCACAGCACCTTGGCGTTCTTCAGGCGGCGCTGGCCGGTCTTGCCCACGTCCGGGATGATCAGGTGCCGGGAGTAGCGCCTGACCTCTTCCACGGTCAGGTCATCAGCGGGGGAAACCAGCGGTGGCAGCGACACGGCAGGTCTGTCTCCTAGATCGTCAACATGCGGGCCCGTTCCTGCCCGCCCCAGAGTCAACCAGGGCCTCACATGCGGCATTCCCCCCAGGTAGCCGCCGTCACCAGGCCGAGCGGCACACCATGCGCTACGACGACCGCGGCTAGCTGAAATCCCCGGCAGCCGGGAATGTCGGGGTGGGCCGGTAAAACATGGGACAGGCGGAAGCGTTCGGGGGCGGTGAGCGTGAGCCGGCCGAATCGCCCGCACAGCCCATTCACGGGAGGTTTCCATGCCCGCACTGCCCCCCGAACGGCCTGGCTGCCCGAAGGCACCAGGCGGGCGCAGGCCGCTCCCCGATCCGGCAGCGATCCAGCTGTTCCTGGTTCCGGAGTCGGCGCCGCCCTACGACGAGGAGATTCCTGCCGGGGAGACGGGCGGCAGGAGATTACCGGCCTGGTCGCCGCGCGGCGCGGAGCTGCGGGGCCGGGGCGGCGGCAAGCCCGCGGGCCGTCCGGCGCGCGACGAGACGACGGGCGCCCGGCCGCCGGCCGTTGCCCCTGGGACGCCGGCCGTTACCCGTAGGACGCCGGCCGTTGCGCCGGGGACGCCGGTCGCTGCCCCGGGGGTGCCGCCCGGCTGGGAGAACCGCTTCGCCCAGGTGCTGGCCGAGACCCTGGCGGGAGCCCGGCCGCCGCGCCAGATCGTGCCCTGGACGACCGAAGAGGCCCGCCGGCGCATCCAGCGCCTCAGCCCGCGGCTCACGTCGGAGCAGCGGCCCAGGGTCCGCCGGGTGCTCACCTCGATGCCTGCCCCGGACGTGCTGGAGATGACCGTGGTCGTGGGGTTCGGGCCGCGGGTCAAGGCGCTGGCCGTCCGGCTGGAGCAGACCGGGGCAGGCCCGGCCGCACCGCCCGGTCAGCGGGCGGCCGCGCGCTGGGTGTGCACGGCCGTGGAGGCCGCCTGACCGCTCCGGGACGTCAGCCGTTGGCGCGGTTGCGCGGGTCGCCGTGGCAGAGCTTGTACTTGCGGCCCGAGCCGCAGGGGCACGGGGCGTTGCGCCCGACCTTGGCGAACTTGTCGCCACTGGCCGATTCGGTGCGCCGCTCCACCTGGCCGCCGCCGTCCGCGCTTGGCGCGCTGTAGGAAAGCCGGGCAGGCCGCTGCGGGCGGTTGAGCCCTGGCGCGACGACCGCTCCGCCGGGCTGAGCTCCGCCGGGCTGAGCACCGTCGGGCTGGCCGTTTGCCTGGGCATCGGCCTGCGCACCGCGGGCACCGCCCGCCTGCGCGCCGCGGCCGCCTGCCGCATGCCGGCCACGCGGGGCGCCGTTGCCTGGTGCGTTGCCGGCCACGGGACCGCCAGACCCGGCGGGGGTAAGCCGCTGGTCCGGCGGGGCCTGGCGCAGGCCGAGCGGGGCCGCCACATCCGCGCCCGCCGCGTCCTCGACGATGGGGTTCTGCTCGAACTCGGGCTGCAGGTTGAACAGGTGCCCGACCGAATCCTCCTTGATCCCCTCCATCATGGTGTTGAACAGGTCGTAGCCCTCACGCTGGTACTCGATCAGCGGGTCCCGCTGGGCCATCGCCCGCAGCCCGATGCCCTCGCGCAGGTAGTCCATCTCGTAGAGGTGCTCGCGCCACTTGCGGTCGAGCACCGCCAGCACGACCTGGCGTTCCAGCTCGCGCATGCGGTCCGGGGTGAGGTCCTCCTCGCGCGCGTCGTAGGCCCGCTGCGCGTCCTCCTTGGCGATCTCGATGAGGAAATCCCTGGACAGGCCGGCCCGCTCACCGCCGGCCTCCTCGATCACGTCGTTCACGGTGATCGTCGGGTGGTACAGCTCGCGGAACGCGGTCCACAGCCGGTCGAGGTCCCATTCTTCGGGGAAGCCCTCTTCGGTCGCGCCGGTCACGTAGGCGGTGACGACCTCGTCGATCATCTGCCGGATCTGCTCGTGCAGGTCGGCGCCTTCGAGAACCTCGCGGCGCTCCCCGTAGATGACCTTGCGCTGACGGTTCAGCACGTCGTCGTACTTGAGCACGTCCTTGCGGATCTCGAAGTTCTGCTGCTCCACCTGGGTTTGCGCGGACCTGATCGAGCGGGAGACCGCCTTGGACTCGATCGGCACCTCCGGCGGCGTCTTCAGCCACTCCATGAAGTGCGCGACCTTGTCGGAGTTGAACATCCGCATCAGGTCGTCTTCGAGCGAGAGGTAGAACCGGGACTCGCCAGGGTCACCCTGACGGCCGGACCGGCCGCGCAGCTGGTTGTCGATCCGGCGGGACTCGTGCCGTTCGGTGCCGAGCACGTACAGGCCGCCGAGCGCGATCACTTCCTCGTGCTCTTCGGCCACCGCGCGCTTGGCCTTCTCCACCGCCTCCGGCCAGGCCTTCTCGTAGTCCTCGGGCGTCTCGACGGGGGACAGCCCGCGCTGGTGCAGTTCCAGGTCGGCGACGAACTCCGGGTTACCGCCGAGCATGATGTCGGTACCACGGCCGGCCATGTTGGTCGCCACGGTGACCGCGCCCTTGCGCCCGGCCTGGGCGATGATGGCGGCCTCACGCTCATGGTTCTTCGCGTTCAGCACCTCGTGCGGGACGCCGCGGCGCTTCAGCAGCCGGGCCAGCACCTCGGACTTCTCCACGCTCGTGGTGCCGACCAGCACCGGCTGGCCCGCCTCATAGCGCTCCGCCAGGTCGTCCACCACCGAGTCGAACTTGGCCTGCGACGTCTGGTACACCATGTCGGAGTGGTCGGCCCGGATCATCGGCTTGTTGGTGGGGATCGGCACCACGCCCAGCTTGTAGATCTGGTGGAACTCGTTCGCCTCGGTCTGCGCGGTGCCGGTCATCCCGGCCAGCTTCTCGTAGAGGCGGAAGTAGTTCTGCAGGGTGATCGTGGCCAGCGTCTGGTTCTCGTTCTGGATGGCCACGCCCTCTTTGGCCTCGATGGCCTGGTGCATCCCCTCGTTGTAACGCCGGCCGTGCAGGATGCGGCCGGTGAACTCGTCCACGATGAGGACCTCGCCGTTCATCACGACGTAGTCCTTGTCCAGCTTGTACAGTTCCTTCGCCTTGATGGCGTTGTTGAGGAAGCTGACCAGCGGCGTGTTCACCGACTCGTAGAGGTTGTCGATGCCGAGCCAGTCCTCGACCTTCTCCACCCCGGACTCCAGCACGCCCACGGTGCGCTTCTTCTCGTCGACCTCGTAGTCGCCGCCGTCGTCCTCTTCCTCGGACTTCCGCAGCCGCGGGGCGATCTTGGCGAACTCGGTGTACCAGCGGGCGCTCTGCTCGGCCGGGCCGCTGATGATCAGCGGCGTCCGCGCCTCGTCGATGAGGATCGAGTCAACCTCGTCCACGATGGCGAAGGGGTGGCCGCGCTGGACGCACTCCTCCAGCCCCCAGGCCATGTTGTCGCGCAGGTAGTCGAAGCCGAACTCGTTGTTAGTGCCGTAGGTGATGTCGGCGGCGTACTGCTTGCGGCGTTCCTCCGGGGTCATCTGGGCGAGGATGACGCCGACCTCCAGGCCGAGGAAGCGGTGCACCCGGCCCATCCACTCGGAGTCGCGCTTGGCCAGGTAGTCGTTGACCGTGACGACGTGCACGCCCTTGCCGGTCAGCGCGTTGAGGTAGGCAGGCAGGGTGGAGACCAGGGTCTTGCCCTCACCGGTGCGCATCTCGGCGATGTTCCCGCCATGCAGCGCGGCACCGCCCATGATCTGGACGTCGAAATGCCGCTGGCCCAGGGTCCGCCTGGCCGCCTCGCGGACCGTGGCGAACGCCTCGGGAAGCAGGTCGTCGAGGGTCTCGCCGTTGGCCAGGCGCTCGCGGAACTGGCCGGTCATGGCCCTCAGGTCCGCGTCGCTCAGCGGGGCGAAGTCTTCCTCGATCGAATTGACCTGGTCGGCGATCCGCTTCAACTGGCGCAGGATCTTGCCCTCGCCCGTGCGCAGGACCCTATCGATGATGACTGGCACTTCTCGTCGCGCTCCTTGCGGATCGTTTGGCGGTGATCAGATCGCGGCCCGCCTGCCCTTAGCCCACCACCCAGGGAACGGGCGCCGGAAGGTAATCGTGCCCGGCGTATGCGTCTCCCAGTCATGGTAGGCGAGTCGGCCGGTGATGCCGAGCCTTCGGGGCCGGGCGCACACCACTAAGCTGGCTTCGCCACAATAAGGTGACGGCCGCGGGGGCTCGCGGCCGGGACGGTTACCTGCCGTGGCGGTTCGCCGCCGCGCACCGGAGAGGAGCAGCCTGCATGGCGGACCAGCTGGGTTCGGACATGGTGGCCGGGCAGTCCGCGGAAGGCGGTCAGCTCAGCCCGGTCGTCGCGGGCGGGCCCGCCACGGTGTCGCACCACGGCCGGCCGGTGTCCTGGGTGGCGGTGTCCACCATCATGGCGGCGTTCCTGGTCGGCGGGCTCGGCCTGGTCCTGGGCCCGGTCTGGTGGCTGTTCTGGGTGGGCGTGGGGATGGCCGCGGTCGGCGGCCTGCTGGCCCTGGCCACCAACATCTTCGACGACTGGTACTAAACCTCCCCGTTCCGGCCGGTCCGGAGGTGACACCGGCGCAGCCGGTGACCGCGGGCATCCGGGCATGACGTGCGCCGATGGGCGCACCTGCGGGAATGTCTGGGTGCGGGGCTAAGCTCCTGGGGTTGTGGTCAGTGCCGCGGTGGTAGCGCCCGAAATCATCCTCTCCCCCGACGACGCACGGCGGATGACGCTGCGCGCCCAGGGCCTTCTGGGAGCCGAGGGGCGGCGCGGTGGCGTGCCCGGCATGCTGCGCCGCATCGGGGCGGTCCAGCTGGACACGATCAGCGTCCTGGCCCGCTCGCATGAGCTGGTCGCCTACGCCAGGCTCGGCCCGATCCCCCGGGAGCGCATCGAGCGCGCCTACTGGCACCCGCGCACGCCGGTGGCGTTCGAGTACTGGTCCCACGCGGCCTGCGTGCTGCCCATCGAGGAGTGGCCGTACTACGCGTTCCGCCGCCGCGCGCTGCGGGCCCGCGGCGTGCGATGGCACACCGTCGACGAGCGGACCTGTGCGGAAGTGCTGGCCCGGCTGCGGGCCGAGGGCCCGCTGACCGCGACCCAGCTCGGCGGCGCCAAGGGTGGCGGCCCCTGGTGGGACTGGTCGGATACGAAGATCGCGGTCGAGTGGCTGCTGGACGTCGGCGACGTGATCTGCGTGCGCAGGGAGGGCTGGCGGCGGGTCTACGACCTGCCCGAGCGGGCCCTGCCCGGCAAACTGCTCGATCAGGACCCCTCGGACTCCGAATGCCTGGTGCACCTCGCCGCGGTGGCGGCCCGGGCTCTCGGCGTGGCCACCCGCCCGGACCTCGTGGACTACCAGCGGCTGAACCACCTCACCGGCCTGCTAACGCCGCGGCCCGCCAGCCGGGTCGAAGAATCCGCCCTGGCGGCCGGGCTGACCCCGGTGGCAATCGGCACTCCGGGCGGGACCATGGTGCCCGCCTGGGCCGACCCCGGGGCCCTGGCCCAGGCCCAGGCCGCTCCGCGCGGCAGGCACCGGGCCGTGCTGCTGTCCCCGTTCGATTCGCTCGTCTGGGACCGCAAGCGCACGCTGCGGATGTTCGGCTTCGAGCATTCCCTTGAGGCGTACGTGCCCAAGCCCAAGCGGATCCACGGATACTTCGCCATGCCGCTGCTGGCCGGCGGGCGGCTGGCCGGCCGGGTGGACCCGGTGCGCCGCGGGAAGACCCTGGTGGCCCGCCAGCTATCGGTGGACACCGCCGCCGCGGTCGAGCCGATGGCCCGCGCGCTGCGCGAGGCCGCCGAGTGGGTCGGCTGCACCTCGGTGGAGCTGGGCCAGGTCAGCCCGCCCCACCTCGTCCCCCGCCTGGCCGCCGCGCTCGCCTGATCCGCCGCCCGCGCCTGCTGGCTCGCCGCCTGCGCCCGCCCGACGTTGATGGCTGGTGGGGAGGCCAGGGGCGGATGGCCGGGGGCGGGTGGTTACGGGCGGGTACCGAAGGAGGGGCGGCCGGTCAGCTCGGGCAGTACCCGGTAGGCGTCCCTGGCCCACGCGCACAGCAGCGGCCTGGAGTCCCTGGGGTCGATCAGGTCCTGCACGCCGAAGTGCTCCGCCGTCCGGAACGGGGAGCTGACCGCGGCCAGCTCCTGGCGGATCCGCTCGATCTCCGCCTTCCGGTCCGCGGCCTGGTCGAGCTGCGCGCGGAACGCCGCCTCGACGCCGCCCCGCACCGGCAGCGAACCCCAGTCCCCCGACGGCCAGGCCCAGCTGCGGGCCGCCCGGTGCCGGTTGACGATGCCGGCGCCGCCCACCCCGTAGACCCGCCGGACGATCAGCTCGGCCTGCGGGACCCGGGCCTGGTACACCGCGGCGATGGCCCGGGCGCCGTGCCGGATCGTGCCGCGCTCCTCGGCGACCCGGCCGATGGCCAGGCCGCCCTGATCGGTGAGGCTGACGATCGGCAGGTGGAACGTCTCGCACAGGTCGGCCAGCCGGGTGACCGCCAGGGCCCCCTCGACCGACATGGTGGCGCCGCGGTAAGGGTCGGTGGCGATGACGCCGACCGGGTGGCCGTCCAGGCGGGCCAGCGCGGTCACCGTCGCGCCGCCGTACTCGGCGTACCGCAGCACCGAGCCGCGGTCGAAGACCGCGTCCAGGATCGGCTCCAGCCGGTAGGGCGTGCGCGGGCTGCGCGGGATCGCCGCGGCGAGTGCCTCCTCCCGGCGGTCCGCCGGGTCGTCGCAGGCCAGCACCGGCGGCAGTTCGTACACGCTGCCCGGCAGGTAGGACAGGAAGCGCCGGGCCAGCGCGAACGCGGCGTCCTCGGACTCGGTGAACTGTTCGACCGTGCCGTTGCGGCCGTGCACGTCCGCGCCGCCAAGCTGCTGCTTGGTCAGGTCTTCACCCGTGCCGCCGAGCACGACCGGTGGCCCCGCCGTGAACAGCTGGCCGATTTCTTTGACCAGGACGGCAAGATGCGACATGACCAGGCGCCCGGCGCCGAGGCCGACCGTGGGACCCAGGCACAAGGCGACCACAGGGATGACCGACAAGTTGTCCACCACGGCGTCCCATGCGGGGTTGACCGGCACGTAGGTGTACCCGGCGTCCTGGGCCATCTTGACGCTGCCGCCGCCGCTGGCCCCGTCAAGCAGGCGGATCACCGGCAGCCGCATCTGGTTCGCGTACTGCTCGGAGAAAACCTGCTTGGCGTGGATGGCCGCGTCGCCGGAGCCGCCCCGCACGGTGAAGTCGTCGGCGCCGATCAGCACCGGGCGCCCGTCGATGCGCGCGGTCCCCGCCACGAAGTTGGCTGGCAGGACCGAGGCGAGGCGGCCCTCGGCGTCGTAGTCGGCGAAGCCGGTCAGGGCGCCGATCTCGGCGAAGCTGCCGGGGTCGGCCAGCCGTTCGATGCGCTCGCGGACAGTGAGCCGGCCCGCGGCCCGCTGCCGCGCCACCTTCTGCGGGCCGCCCATGGCCAGCGCCGCCTCCCGGCGCCTGCGGATCTCCTCGATCTCCGGCATCCAGCCCTGCTGCCCGGGCTCTGCCTGGTCTCCTGCTCCGGCCACCGCCGCCTCGCAATGTCGTGAAACACACCTGCCGGGTGATCCTCGCATGCCGGCCGCGGGTTAGCGTCGAGCGGAGATAGCCCAGGAAGCTCAGGAGGGTGCCGTGATCCAGCAACTGGGCGACCTGCCCGCGGGTGTCATCGGGTTCGAGGCGAGCGGCCGGATCCGGGCCGAGGACTACCGCGACGTGGTGCTGCCGGCCCTGGAGCAGGCGGCAGCGACCGGCGAGGTCCGGTTCGTGATCGTGATGCGTGACTTCGACGGGATGTCGGGCGGGGCCGTGTGGCAGGACCTCAAGGTGGGCATCGAGCACCTCCGGGCGTGGAAGCGCATCGCCCTGGTGACCGACATCGAGTGGATGCGCCAGCTGACCGGCCTGTTCGGCTGGATGACACCCGGGGAGACGAAGACGTTCCCGCTCGCGGAACTTCATGAGGCGGCCGAATGGGCGGCCGGCTGACCGTCCCGGGTGCCGCGGGCCGGTGCCGCCGGCACCGGTGCCGTAACCGGCGGTCGGGCAGGATGGGGGTGTGCCCCGTCACGATCATGATGCCGGCGGCCCAGCGGAACTGCTGGCCGCCAAGGCCGCCCTCCGGGAGCAGGTGTGGGCCGCCATGAGCGCGGCACGGGTGGCCAGGTTCCCCGGCGCGGCCGGGCGGATTCCCAACTTCACCGGCGCCGAGGCGGCCGCGGAGCGGCTCCGGGATCTGCCGGAGTGGCAGCAGGCCCGCACGCTGAAGGCCAACCCGGACTCGGCCCAGCTTCCGGTGCGCCAGCGCGCCCTCGAGGACGGCAAGACCGTGTACATGGCCGTGCCCCGGCTGGCCGGGCCCGAGCCGTTCTTCGCCCTGGACCCCGACCACCTGAGCGACACCCCGCGCAAGGCCGCCTCCATCAGCGGCGCCACCCGGTCCGCCCGCAGGGTCACGCTGGCCGAGCTGGCGCCGGTGGACCTGGTGGTGATGGGCTCCGTCGCGGTGGGCGAGGACGGGGCGCGGCTCGGCAAGGGTGGCGGGTTCGCGGACCTGGAGTTCGCGCTGGCCGGTGCGGCGGGCCTGATCGGCCCGGGCACCGTGGCCGTCACGACCGTGCACGAGATTCAGCTCCAGCCGGCCGGGACGATACCGCTGTCTGGGCACGACGTCCCTGTCGACCTGGTGATCACGCCCGACCGGGTGATCGACTGCCGGCACCGGCGGGGCCCGCGGCCTGCGGCCGCCATCCGCTGGTCGGAGCTGACCGAGGAGAAGATCGCCGCCATCCCGTTGCTCGCCGCGCAGCACGCCGGGCACCGATGACCGGGACTTCTGGACCTGCGCCTACCAGGCCATCGACGACTGAGCCCGGGGCCCGGGGCTAGCCAAACTCGATCAGGTTCTCCCGCACGGCGATCATGACGGCTTCCATCCGGGAGTGGATCTGCAGCTTCTCCAGGATGTTCCGCACGTGGTTCTTCACCGTATTCTCGGAGATGAACAGCTCCTTGGCGATGTCCCGGTTGTTCATGCCGCGGGCGACAAGCTTGAGGACCTCGATCTCGCGCTCGGTCAGCCGGGGGGCCGGGACCCGCTCGGCCCGCCCGGATCCCTCGCGGCTGGCCATCGCCGCGAACTCGGCCAGCAGCTTCGCCGCCATCGAGGGGTTGATCAGGGATTGCCCGCCGTGCACCGCCCGCACCACGTCGGCGACCTCGTCATAGGGGATGTCCTTGAGCAGGTACCCGCTGGCCCCGGCGCGGATCGCCTCGAAGAGGTCCTCCTCCTCGTCGCTGATCGTGAGCATGACGATCTTCGCGCTGGGAGACAGTTCCTTCATGGCCCGGCAGGCCTCAATCCCGCTGCTGCGGGGCATCCGGATATCCATGAGCACGACGTCCGGCAGCGCCTGGCCGGCCTTCTCGACCGCCTCCGCGCCGTCGCTGGCCTCCCCCACCACCTCGATGTCAGCCTCTTCGGCGAGCACCATCTGCAGGCCGCGCCGGAACAGCGCGTGATCGTCGACGATCAGCACACGGATCGGCTCGGGCTGCCGCGCGGCGTCCTGCGCTCCGCTGACGGCCCCGGCATCTGCGGCCATCGCTTCCTTCCCTGACCCTGCCCGCTGTAGTCCGCCCGCTGGAATACGGGCGGTTCAGGTTACTGGCAAGGATCCGCTGCCGGGGTGGCGCATCAGTCAGCACGCCACCCGCCGGGCGGCGGGCCCGAGCCAGTGCCTTGCGAACACACTCTGGCCGACGCGGGCGCTGACTCGCAAACTGCGACCGTGTCGCCGGGTACAAACTGCCCCGTGGCCCGCGCTCGTCAGCGGCCTTCGGCGCCGAGCTGCCGCAGGAGGCTGCGGTGGTCGGTGCGCACGAACTCCTCGGTCAGCCGCCCGTCATCATCGAACCGGAAGATGTTGATCAGGTCCATGACGACCCTTGTGCCGGTCGGGGGAAGCGGGCCGGCCGGCGACTGGGTGAACTCGCGCGCGAACGTGCCCTCGATCCACGTCTGGCACGCGATCGTGTTGCCCTCGGCAACGACGATGCCCCGGGTGATCTTCCGGTCGTCGAAGGCTGCGCGAATCGACGCGAAGTATGCGGCAAGCCCTGCGTAGTCGGATTCGAAGCCGCCGGGACCGTGAAAGCGGAAATTTTCCTGGTCGAAATAGGTGTCGGCCTCGGCTTGGTCTTCACCCGACACCTCCAGCTCGCCGGCGCGGACGAGGCGGGAGACCAACTCGGAACGGGTGAACTTCTGGGCCGGGTTTATGCCGTGCGTCATGGCGTTCGTGACCCCTTCTGTAGTCATCGTGCGGGGCGGGCCGCGGCCGGGGCTACCAGCGGGCTGGCGGGGCTGGCCAGGCCGGCGGAGCTCCGCGCGCACCGCTGCATCCGTTGCATAACTACTATCGTAGCAATTTTTACTAGCGATGCAACATTGCATACATGGTAAGATTGCCGCATGACGGAGACGACGACGCGCCAGGAGCGGAAGAAGCAACGCACCCGGGCCCTGATCAGGGAGACGGCGTGGGAGCTGTTCGCAGCTCACGGCTACGACGCGACGACCATCAAGGCGATCGCCGACGCCGCCGACGTCGCACCGCGAACCGTCACGATCCACTTCCCCGCCAAGGACGACCTGCTGTTCGCCGACGACGACTACTTCGGCGCCGACCAGCTCGAACGCCGGCTCACCGGGCGCCCGGCCGGGCAGCCAGCGCTGGAGGAGCTGCGCCGGTGGATGATCGACACCATCGGCGACATCAGCTCCAGCAGAGCAGGCCGCGCCAGCCTCTACTGGCGCGCACGGGCGCTGCGCGCCCGGCTGATCGGCGAAAACGACCGGCTCCGCGGCCTGGCCCGCGCCTCCTACGCGCCCGCCGAACGGATCCTCGCCGCTGCCATCGCCGACGACCTCCGGGTCGAGCCCGACACCCTCGCACCGCGGCTGGCCGCCACCAGCGCCGTGACCGGGCTGCGCGAGCTGTATGACAGCTGCGAAGCCCGGTCGCTCGGGCCGGAACCGACCGGAGCCGATCTCATTCAGCTCGTCAACCAGGTCATCGACTACGCCGTTGCAGGGCTGGCAGGGGTAACCGCAGCCATGGGATAGACGCAACGTTGCGTCCACTCCCTCCGCAGCCCGCTAGACCTTCAGGCCACCGTTGGCCGAAGCGTCCGGCTGCGACTGTTCCACCAGCCGGATCAGCCCGTACTGATAGCCGTGCCGGCGGTAGACGACGCTCGGCAGGCCGCACCGCTCGTCCCGGAACAGGTAGAAGTCATGCCCGACCAGTTCCATCTCCAGGAGCGCCTGGTCGACGCTGACCGGTGTGGCCGCGTGGAACTTCTCCCGGACCACGACCGGGCAATCCCCCTCCATCTCGATGGGAACGACGCCGGCGGCTTCCTCGGCCAGGTCGTCATCGGCGGCCGGTTCGGCCCACGGCGCCCCGGCCGGCTCCGCGCCGTTGCCCGACAGCCCGGGCGCGCCCAGGTCCCAGGGGCTGGGCTCGGCGTACGAGGCGGCGGCCTGCCCGGCGGGCAGGTCCGCGGCGGCACCCGCCGACCGCGGGCCCGGTACCCGGCCCCCCTGCGGCGCGCCGTGCCTGGCCGACTTGCGCCGGTCCGCGGAGCGGCGCAGCCGTTCTTCGAGCTTGGCCAGGGCCCGGTCCAGCGCGGCGAACCTGTCGTCCGCCGCCGCTTCGGCGCGGATGGCGGGGCCGCGGGACAGGATGGTCAGTTCCACGCGCTCCCGGCGGCCCGACTGCCGGGGGTTGCGCTCGGCGGAGACCTCCACGTCCACCCTGATCGCCTTGTGCGCGAGCTTGCTGATCCTGCCGAGCTTGGCCGACGCGTAGCTGCGGAACCGCTCCTGCACATCGGTCCGGCGGCCCTTGAAGATGATGTCCATACCGGAAACCCCCTTCATCCCGAGTAAGGTCCCAGGTCTCGGCACCCGCCCGGCCGACCTGGTCTTCGACCCCACATCCGCCTGCCGAGGGGTTCGCGGCCTGTCGCCACTACTGCCCTTCTCCCGGCCCGGGAGATATCTGATCTCCCGGCGGGGCAGGACTTACTTCTAAGCCGCACCGTGATCGGTCGACGAGAAGTCGCCTTACGTGGGCCGTTTCGCCTGCGGCTGGCATCGGCTTGCCGGGACGGACCACCTGCTCCTCGCAGGTGACCCAGCCTGGCGCAACCACGGACCCGGGCGGGTGCCATACCTCGAACGTAGCTTGACGAAGGCTGAATGTCAGGACGCTGAGGCCGGTTATCCGGGATAGATGATGGCCTGGCCAGCCGGTATGTCGGCGAGGGGCTGAGTAGGCGCGGCTGCCTTCTGCAGCCGGTCACCGGCGAAACCCAGATACAGCGGGTTGCCCGGGCCGGCGGCGGTGACCGTGAGGATCCCGGGCTGCTTGGTCAGCGAGACGGGCTTGTCCCCGTCCAGCGGCACCTCCCACAACTGGCTATCCGCTCCCGATCCAGTGACCACCAGGAGGTGATCCTCGTCGTACCAGGTGAGGGCCGACAGCGGCGGCAGGCTCGGCCGGAGCGGAGCCGGGGTGCTCAGCAAGAAGCCGGCGCGGTCGTGCATGATCACAGCGAGCACCAGGTGGGCATGCGTCCCGGTGCCAGCGATCATCGCAACCCGGTTGCCGTCCGGTGCTACCCGCAGATCGGTGATCCGGCCGGAGTCAGAGGACGAGGTTACCGCGACGGCGGGCCCTTGCCCGCTGGGGAGCACCCAGACGCCCGGCCCGGCCTTGGTCACCCCGGTGACCCAGAGGTCACCGAGCCTGTCCCAGCTCAGCGAGGTGAACTTGATCCCGGTGAACTGCTCATGCAGTTGCGTCAGCGACTGCCGTCCGCCGGACAGGCTGACCAGGTGCCCGGTGTAGACGGTGTTCGCCGGCCCGGCGAGGCCCGCCAGGTGGCTGCCGTCCGGCGACACGGCGATCTGGCTCAGCGTCACCGGCGCGGTGCCATTGCCCCTGAGCACCGCTGAGCCGCCGCCTGACCGGGCGGGGAGGCTGCGGAGGCCGCCGCCCTCGGAGAGATAGTAGGCCTTCTCGCCGGCCGCCCATTGTGGGATGTCCCGCTGATAGGTGCTCAGGCTCAGCGTGTCCCCGGTATGCCGTGGCGACCAGGGCCGCCCGTTGATCTTGAGCTTGACGGCGCGGAACAGCGGCGTGCTGTATACCGGGTTGGTCAGTGTGGCCACCAACTGGGCCGCTATGGCCTGCACCTTGAAACCGGGGGGCTGGGGTGGCACGGCGATGTTCACCACCGCGGTGCGGCCACCGGACGGGCCGGGGAACACCTGGATGGGCTGCACCAGATGCGACCCCGGCGGGAAGGCGGACTGGGCCCCGCCGGCCAGCCAGCTGGGGGGGCCGGAGATGAGGTCGTTGATCAGTGTCACCGCTGGGTTGGTGCCCTGGATGGGCACGAAGACCGGGTACGGCACCAGCTTCCCGTTCCGCCCCCCGTAGTAGTAGAGGTTCCGCGGCGCGTACTCCAGGTGGAACAGTTCGCTGGTGAGCAGCAACTCGTGGGAGACCTTGCCCGGGGTGGTCGAGAACAGCTGGGAGATCTTCCAGAGGCCCTTGCTGTTTTGCAGGACGAACTCCTCGTTCGGTGCCGTCGTGCCGCCGGAGGCCGCGATGTACTGCCCGGCGCTGTTCAGCCGGGCTTGCTCCTGGCCGGGAACCACCTCGTAGCGCTTGGTCAGCGGTCCGCTCACCAGCCCCGGCGGCACGGAAACCGCCGGTTCCTGCGTCAGGATCGTCACCGCTGATCCCGGGCGCCAGGCATCGCTGGCTCCCTTGGTCAGGTACTGCCTGGCCGCCGCGTAGTCATTGGCGCCAATGGCGCTGGCGAGCAGGAAGTACTTGACCACCTGCTGGGGAGGCCAGCCCACCTGCGGCGGCCGCACCAGCAGCCCGCAGCACGGCCCCGCGCCCGCCGGGGGCCCGGGGGCGGAGGCGGCCTGCGGGCTGGCGGCGGACGGGATGACCGCGCACCCGCTCGCCACCAGCGCCGCCGCCGACAGCGCCGTGACCAGCGCGGTCAGGAGACCGGGGCGGCGGGAACGGGCGGCACGCGGGTCAGGCACCGGCGCTCCCCTGCTCGATGTCCCCCAGCCCGCCGCCGTCGGCGGCGGAAAAGGCCACAGAGTCCACGCCGACCACCGGATCGGGCGCGGGCACCTCGGCCTCGTCGGGGCACAGCGGCAGCGGCGACCCGGCGAGCACGCCGCCGACAGCGCGCGGCAGCGTGAGCCGGAAGACCGAGCCGCGCCCCCGCTCCCCCCAGGCCTGCAGCCACCCGGAGTGCAGCCGGGTGTCCTCCAGGGCGATGGCCAGGCCGAGCCCGGTACCGCCGGTGGTCCGGGCCCGGGCCGGGTCGGCACGCCAGAAACGGTCGAAGACGAACTGGTGCTCACCTGGGCCGAGGCCCACCCCGTGGTCGCGGACCGCGACCGCCACGGCGTCCCGGTCGGCCGCCACGGTGACCACGACGTCACGGCCCTCACCATGCTCGACCGCGTTGTCGAGAAGGTTGCGCAGCACCCGCTCCACCCGCCGCCGGTCCACCTCGGCGATGCACTGCTGCGGCGGCAGCCGGAACTCGATCCTGGTGCCCCGCTGCGCGGCGAGTTGCTCCGCGTCCGCCGCCGCGCGCAGGACCAGGTCACACACGTCGGCGGACTCCGCGTCCAGGGTCGCCACGTTCGCGTCGTGCCTGCTGATCTCCAGCAGGTCCGCCAGCAGCTCCTCGAACCGCTCGATCTGGCTCTGCAGCAGTTCCGCGGACCTCTTGGTGGCGGGCTCCAGACCGTCCTTGGCCCCGAACAGGACGTCCGCCGCGATCCTGATGGTGGTCAGCGGGGTGCGCAGCTCGTGCGAGACGTCCGACACGAACTGCCGCTGCACGCTGGACAGCTCCTCCAGTTCCCGCAGTTTCTCCTGCAGGCTTTCGGCCATCTCGTTGAAGGAATGGGCCAGCGCGGCGAGGTCGTCGGTGCCGCGGGCGGCCATCCGTTCGTCAAGGTTCCCGGCCGAGACCCGGCTCGCCGCCTGGGCTCCCTGGCGGATCGGGACCACCACCCAGCGGGTCACCAGCGAGACGATCACCGCCAGCAGCAGCACGAGGCCGACCCCGGCAATGATCAGGGTGTTCTGCACCAGCCGCAGCACTTGCACCTGCTGTGACAGCGGGAACAGGTAGTACAGCTGGTCGTCCCTGGAAATCGCGACGCCCACCGCGAGCGCCGGCCCGAGCGGCTTGCCCCCGGTGCTCATCAGCGTGGTCGGCGCGGTGTAGAACGTGACCGGCTTGCCGTTGAGCTGATCGTCGGTTACCGCCTCCCGCAGCCCTGGGGGGATGCTCGGCGCGAGCGCCTGGTTGCCGGTGACGCCGGCCAGGCCGGAATTGGCGAGGCGCTGCAGCACCACGACGTCGTAGATGTTGCCCAGCCCGCTGCCCGACTGGAGCGCGGTGACCAGCGAGATCAGTGCGGACGTGCCGCTGCCGCTCGGGCTCTGCACGTCCGGGTCACCCTGGGCGAACGTCAGCCCGTCGGAGGTCTGGACGAGGGCTGAATGGCGCGCGTTGCTGAACAGCCCGCTGGCGATCTGCTGCACCAGGAAGATGCCGAGTACCGCCACGACCACTACGGAGACGGCCAGGGTGGTGCCTATCACGCGCAACTGCAGCGACCGGTGCCAGCGGCGGGCCAGCAGGCCGGCCACCGAGCCGGCCTGCCGCCGGGCGACCCGGAGCATGGCGCGCAGCGCTGGCGCGAACCTGTGCGCGACGCGCACGGCCGGGCCCGGCCAGGCCGTGGACACCGTGCGCTCCGCGGTCACCGGCGCTGCGCCGCCTGTCTGGGTGTCCGTCAGGTCGGCCCCGCCTTGTAGCCCACGCCGCGGACCGTCACCACGATCTCCGGGCGCTCCGGATCCTTCTCGATCTTGGCGCGCAGCCGCTGCACGTGCACGTTGACCAGCCGGGTGTCCGCGGCGTGCCGGTAACCCCAGACCTGCTCAAGGAGGACCTCCCTGGTGAACACCTGGCGCGGCTTGCGGGCCAGCGCCACCAGCAGGTCGAACTCCAGCGGGGTGAGGTTGATCGGCTGCCCGTCGCGCTTCACCGAGTGCCCGGCCACGTCGATGGTCACGTCCCCGATCTGGAGGACCTCCGGTACCGGGTCCTCGGTCCGGCGCAGCCGCGCCCGGACCCGCGCGATCAGTTCCTTCGACTTGAACGGCTTCACGATGTAGTCGTCGGCACCGGACTCCAGCCCGAGCACGACGTCGACCGTGTCGCTCTTGGCCGTCAGCATGACGATCGGCACGCCGGATTCCGTGCGGATCTGGCGGCACACGTCGATGCCGTCCAGCCCCGGCAGCATCAGGTCGAGCAGCACCAGATCGGGGCGGGTGTCCCTGAATGCCTGCACGGCGTGATCGCCGTCGGCGACGAACATCGGGTCGAACCCCTCCCCCCGGAGCATGATGCCGATCATCTCGGACAGGGCGGCGTCGTCATCGACGACCAGCACGCGACCTTTCATGGACCTCATCGTTCCACGGAAACATCGGTTGGGGCACCTTCTCGCGATCCCCGGCCGGCGCCTAGGCTTTGCAGCGTACCTGCATTGACGGGCCGCACGACCCCGTGCTCGGTCACCAGGGCGGTCAGCAGCGCGGCGTCGGTGACGTCGAAGGCGGGGTTGTGGGCCGTGCTCCCCGGCGGGGCGACCGCGGTCCCGGCGAACATGGTGACCTCCTCGCCGGGCCGCAATTCGACCTTGATGTCGCGCGCGCCCCCGGCCGCGAAGTCGATCGTGGACACCGGCGCGGCGACCACGAACGGCACGCCATGGTGGTGCGCGAGCACGGCGAGCCCGTAGGTGCCCACCTTGTTGGCGACGCTGCCGTCTGCCGCGATCCGGTCCGCCCCGGTAATGACCAGGTCGACCTCCCCCGCGGCCATCAGCGAGGCCGCCGCCGAATCCGCGAGCACCGCATGCGGGATGCCAGCCCGACCCGCCTCGTAGGCGGTCAGCCGGGCACCCTGGAGCAGCGGCCGGGTTTCATCCACCCACAACTGGGCGACCCGCCCCGCCCGGTGCGCCGCGAGGATGATCGCGAAGGCGGTTCCCTCTCCCGCCGAGACCAGCGCCCCCGTGTTGCAGTGGGTCAGGATCCGGGCCCGCTCCCCGACGAGGCTCAGCCCGTGCCTGGCGATGGCCGCGCTGGCCGCCGCATCGTCGGCCTCGATCGCCCGCGCCTGCGCCAGCGCCGCGCCGGCCGCCAGCCGCCGGGCCGCGACGGCGCCGGTGTCTCCCGCCGCGCGGCGGGCTGCCTGGTAGGCGTCCAGGGCACGGGCGGTGCCCCAGCTCAGGTTCACCGCGGTGGGCCGGGACCGGGCCAGCAGGTCAGCCGCGGCTGCCACGTCGTCGCCGCGGTAGGCGGCCAGTGCGACACCATACGCCCCGGCCAGGCCCAGCAGTGGGGCCCCGCGGACCACGAGCCTGCGTATCGCATGATCCAAGGCCGGGATATCGCGACAGGTCAGATAGGCCTCCTCGGCCGGCAGCCTGGTCTGGTCCAGCAGCACGACCGCCGGGCCGGCCGGCGGGTCCAGCCAGCGCAGTGCACGGGTGTCCACAGCCCGAGTGTGCGTCATCGCCGGCCACCAGGTCGAATGCCCCCACCTGGGCGGGGCAGAAAAGGGAGGGGTGTCCGGAATGGCTGAGCGCCGTTTCCCGGCCGGCTGCTTCGTGCGAGTATGGGCGCCAGCGCGGGGCCGGCCCGGCACTGGCGTGCGCGGTGCCGGTAAGGAGAAACATGACAGACAACCTGCCCCCGGGGGACAACGGCTCCGGGGCCGGCGGGGAAGGGGCGGCCCAGCCCCAGCCCTGGTTCCCGCCTGCCGGCGATCCCGGGGGATACGGCCAGCCGCCGCCGTTCGACCCCGGCCAGGCGCCGGGGAGCTACGGTCAGCCGGCGCCCGGGTACGGCGGGCCGGGGTACGCGCAGCCTGGCGGGTCCGGGCAGCCGGGCGGGTCCGGGCCAGCGGGCGGGTCCGGGCCGCCGTCCTATCCCCGCTGGCAGAGCCCGCCTCAGGCGCCGAAACCGGGCGTCATCCCGCTGCGGCCCCTGAGCGTTGGCGAGATCCTGGACGGGGCGTTCACGTCCATCAGGCGCAACCCCCGGGCCACGCTCGGCATCGCCGCGCTGCTGCTGACCGCGTCCGCGGTGATCACCACCACGCTCTCGCTGATCCTGGTCCACTACGTGGGAACGGTGAACCTGCCCACGCCGGGCCAGCAGCTCACCACCGCGCAGGCTACCCGCCTGCTGACCAGGATGGGAGAGGTGCTCGCGCCGACCGCCGCGGTGTCCGTCGTGCTCGCGTTCATCGTGGACACGGTGCTGACCGGCCTGCTCACCGTGGTCATCGGGCGGAGCGTGCTCGGGCACAAGGTCACCGCGGGCGAGGCGTGGCGGATCGCGCGGCCGCGGATGGCCGCGCTGATCGGCGCCACGCTGCTCATCCCGCTGATCCTGATCGGGGTATGGACGGTCTACGCGATCGTGCTGGTCATCCTCGCGGTGCTGCATGCGCCGGGGGCGCTGATCGGCGGGCTCGCCGCGCTGGGCGCGGTCGCCGGGATCATCCTGACGATCTGGTTCACGATCATGTTCCGGATGGCGGGGCCCGCCGTGGTGCTGGAGCGGGAGGGCCCGGCCCGGGCGCTCGCGCGGTCCTGGCGGCTGGTCCGCGGCAGCTTCTGGCGGGTGCTCGGCATCACCTTGCTGGCCGGCCTGATCGTGGTGGTGACGGCGGGGGTGCTGCAGATCCCGTTCGGCCTGATCGCGGCCATGGCCGGCGGCGGGAACTCGCTGCTGCCCGGCACCGGCGGGAACGTGACGGGCATTCTCATCAGCGCCGTGGGCGGTGTCGTGGCCGGTGCCGTGGCGCGCCCCATCTCCGCCGGGGTGGCCGTCCTGCTCTATGTCGACCTGCGGATGCGCCGGGAGGGCCTCGACCTGGTCCTGCAGACGGCGGCAGGCGGCGGGAGCATGCCGGCCGGGGACGAATTCGCCTCCCTCTGGCGGCCCGGCGCGCAGACGCCGCCGGCGGCCGCGGCACCGCAGCCAGGCCCGGGGCCGGAGCAGGGCCCGTGGCAAGGGCCGGGGCCGGATGCGGGGCAGGGTGTCCCGCCGGGTCCGGGCGCTCCGCCCGCCGGCGGCCCGCCGGCGTGGTGAGCTGCGCCGCCAGCTTTCCCGCTGTCCGCGCGGCATCCCTGCTCACGACCCCCGCCGATGGTATCCCGGTGGTCGGCAGGGCGGCCGGGCAACGGCTCGCCCGCGGTGAGCTGTCCAAGGCGGTCTATCACCCTCAGCCGTCCCTCGCCCAGCGTGCCGCGCATCTCGTCCTGGAGTGGCTGGGCAGGCTGTTCCGCGCCACCCAGGGACTGCCGGGCGGGTGGTGGGGATTCGTCGTCCTGATCGCGCTGGCGGTGCTGCTGGTCGCGGTGGTCCTGGCCCGGTCCGGCCCGGTCGCCAGGGCGCGGCGCCGCCATGCCGAACCTGGTGCCACGTCGGCGGCCCGCACCGCGCGCGACCATCGCGCGGCGGCCGGCCGGCTGGCCGGGACGGGTGACTACGCGGCGGCGATCTGCGAGCGGGTCCGGGCCATCGCCGCCGAACTCGACGAGCGCGGTGTCCTGGCGCCGCGCATCGGGCGGACCGCGGATGAGTTCGCCGCCGAGGCGGGCCGCGCCCTGCCGCCGCACGCGGCCGACCTGCTCGGCGCGGCCCGGCTGTTCGACGAGGTCCGGTACGGGCGGCGCCCCGGCACCCGGCCGGGCTATGACCGGGTCACCGAGCTGGACGCCCGCATCGGGGCGGCCGCCGGGCGCCGCAGCGCGGCCGCCGTGGGGGCGCCATGACCAGCACCGCCCAGCGTGCGCCCGCGGCCCGGCTGCCCGGCGAGGTCCCGGGAGGCGGAATCCCGGGAGGCCGGGTCCCGGGAGGCCGGGTCCCGGACGGCCGGGTCCCGGACGGCCGGCCGGTGCTGACCGGCTGGCGCCAGTGGCGCGCCCCGGCCGCGGTGATGCTGCTTGTCCTCCTCGGCGGGCTGATCGTCGCCCTGCTCCAGGTGCGGCCGCCGGTGGCCGGGCCGCTGGATCCCAACGACACCGGCCCGTCCGGCGCGCACGCGCTGGTGGCGCTGCTGGACAACCGCGGCCAGACGGTGCTGCGGACCGGATCGGCGGCCACCGCGGCCGCGCAGGCCCAGGCCCGCGGCACCACCCTGGTCGTCACCAGCCCGCAAGAGCTGTCCGGCGGGGAACTGGCTCAGCTCGCTCGCGTCCCGGCCGGCCTGCTGCTGGTGGCACCCGGCCACGACGCCCTCGCCGCCCTGGCCCCGGCGGTGGCTCTGGCCGGGCCGGCCGAGCCGGTCCGCGCCCTGCCGCCGCGTTGCGGACTGCCCGGCGCGGTCGCGGCCGGTAGCGCGGACCTGGGCGGGCTGCTGCTGCGTTCCGGCGCTCCCGGAGCCTTCCGGTGCTATCCGCAGTCGGCCGTTACCCCGTTTTCTTTCTCGTTTTTTGTGCGCTACGCAGCCCCGGGGCACCTGGTCACCGTGCTGGGAACTGGTGCCCCGCTGGCCAACGCGAACCTGGGTGCCAGCGGCAACGCGGCACTCGCGCTGAACCTGCTCGCCGCCAGCCCGCGGATCGTGTGGCTCGTGCCTGGCCCGCTGCCCGCCCCGGCCGTGGCGCACCCCGGGCAGCACTCCCTGACCAGCCTCATCCCTGGCCAGGTGTGGGCCGTGGTGATCCAGCTGGGCATCGTCGTGGTGCTGCTGGCGCTGTGGCGGATGCGCCGTCTCGGCCCGCTGGTGACCGAGCCGCTGCCGGTCGTGGTCCGCGCCTGCGAGACTGTGGAGGGCCATGGCAGGCTGTACCGGTCCCGGCGGGCGCGCGACCGGGCCGCCGCTGCCCTGCGGGACGCGGCACTCGGGCGGCTCGTGATCCGGCTCGGGCTCCCACGCGGCGTGACGGCCGACGCTGCCTGCCAGGAACTGGCCGGCCGGACCGGGCGTGACTCCGGCGAGATCCGGGCCATCCTGTTCGGGCCGGTCCCTGGTGACGATGCGGCGCTCGTGAAGCTGGCTGCCGACCTGGACGCTCTGGAGGGGCAGGTGCTGACCCTGTGACAGCGGAAAACCCGCCACTGGCCGGGCTCGACGACGATCCTGGGGACCGCACGCCCGTACCGCCGGCGGATTCCGGGGGCGGGCAGGATTCCGCGGCCGGGCAGGGTCCCGGGGCCGGGCAGGGATCCGCGGCCGGCGGGGGCCCGGGTGCCGGGCCGGGCCCGGCGGGGGCCGCGGGCCCACCGGAGGCGGCGGACCCGCGTGCCGCGCTTGAGGCGGTCCGCGCGGGCGTAGCCAAGGCTGTGGTCGGCCAGGACGCTGTCGTCACCGGCCTGGTGATCTGCCTGCTGTGCCGCGGCCACGCGCTGCTCGAAGGCGTGCCCGGGGTGGCGAAGACCCTGCTCGTGCGGGCCCTGGCGGGCACCCTGTCGCTGCGCAGCACCCGGGTGCAGTTCACCGCCGACCTGATGCCCGGGGACCTGACCGGCTCGCTGATCTATGACGCGAAGACCGCCCTGTTCCTGTTCCGCGAGGGCCCGGTGTTCACGAACCTGCTGCTGGCGGACGAGATCAACAGGACACCGCCGAAGACGCAGGCGGCGCTGCTTGAGGCGATGGGGGAACGGCAGGTCTCGGTGGAGGGAACCCCGCGGCCGCTGCCCGAGCCGTTCCTGGTCGCGGCGACCCAGAACCCGATCGAGTACGAGGGCACCTACCCGCTGCCGGAGGCCCAGCTCGACAGATTCCTGGTGAAGCTGACCGTGCCGGTGCCCGGGCGCGACGACGAGATCAGCATCCTGGCCCGGCACGCGGCCGGTTTCGATCCCGGTGACCTCGCCGCCGCCGGCATCCGGCCCGTGGCGAGCGCGGCCGATCTGGCGGCGGCCCGCGCCGCGGTGGACGGCGTCCAGGTGGCACCCGAGGTGACCGGGTACATCGTGGACCTGTGCCGGGCCACCCGGCAGTCTCCTTCGCTGCGGCTCGGCGTCTCACCCAGGGGCGCAACCGCGCTGCAGGCCACCGCGCGGGCCTGGGCCTGGCTCGCGGGCCGCGACTTCGTCATCCCGGACGACGTGAAGGCCCTGGCCCGGCCGGCGCTGCGGCACCGGATCCAGTTGCGGCCCGAGGCCGAACTGGAAGGCGCCACGGCCGACGGCGTGCTCGACGCGGTGCTCGGCTCGGTCCCGGTCCCCCGGTGACCTGGGGCGCGCGATGGCGCTGACCGGGCGCGCCGCGATTGCCGCGGCGGCGGGCGCGCTGCTGATCCTGGCGTTCCGGAATCCCGCCATGATCCTTGTCGTGAACCTGGTGCTGGTGGCGGCGATCGCCGCCGACGTGGCACTCGCGGCACCGGTGCGCGCGGTGCGGCTGGGCCGCTCCGGGGATACCCGGGTACTGCTGGGCGAGCGCGCGTCGGTCGTGCTCGAGATTGCGAACCCCGCGCGGCGTACCCTGCGGGCCGTGGTCAGGGACGCCTGGCAGCCAAGCGCGGGCGCCACTCCGCCGCACGCCAGGGTCACCGTGGCGGCGGGCGGCCGGGCCTGGCTGACCACGCAGCTGCACCCGGACCGCCGCGGGGACAAGATCGCGGCAGCGGTCACGATCCGCTCGCTCGGGCCGCTCGGGCTGGCGGCGCGCCAGGGCAGGCGGCCGGCTCCGTGGACGGTCCGGGTGCTGCCCCCGTTCCACAGCCGCAGGCACCTGCCGGAGAAGCTGTCCCGGCTGCGCCAGCTCGACGGCCAGCACCGTGCCCTGCGCCGCGGCCAGGGCAGCGAGTTCGACTCGCTGCGGGAATACGTCATCGGCGATGACGTGCGGTCCATCGACTGGCGGGCCACCGCGCGGCGCCGGGACGTCATGGTGCGCACCTGGCGCCCGGAGCGCGACCGGCAGCTCCTGATCATGCTGGACACCGGGCGTACCTCCGCGGGCCGGGTCGGCGGGGTCCCCCGCCTGGACGCCGCCATGGATGCCGCCCTGCTGCTGACCGCGCTCGCCTCCCGGGCGGGCGACCGGGTGGACATGATGGCCTTCGACCGGCGGGTCCGGGCCCGCGTCGTGGGCGCGCCCCGCTCGGCGGTGCTGTCCGCGGTGGCCCAGGCGATGGCGGGGCTGCAGGCCGAGCTGGTGGAGACCGACGCCGCGGCGCTGGGCAGCGCCGCGCTCACCACCGCCCGGCACCGCTGCCTGATCGTGCTGCTCACCGACCTGAACCCGGCCGCGGTCACCGAAGGGCTGCTGCCCCGGCTGCCGTTGCTGGCGGCCAGGCACGAGGTGGTGGTTGCCGCGGTGGCGGATCCCGCGCTCGAAGCGATGTCCGCGGACCGCAGCGATGCCGCCGCGGTGTACGACGCGGCGGCGGCGCAGCAGGCGCTGGCCGCGCGGAGACAGGTCTCCGCCCTCCTGCAGCGCCGGGGCGCGCACGTGGTGGATGCTCCGCCCGACCGGCTGCCCGCCGCACTCGCCGACGCCTACCTGGGCCTCAAGGCCGTCGGCCGGCTCTGACGACGGGCGGGCCCGACCCGCGGACCGCTTGGCCGGCCCGCTGCGCACCGCAGGGCCCGGCGGCCTGGCTGGCCGAGGCCCTCCCCGCTCGTCGGAACACGATGAGTCAGCCGGCCACCGGGGCGACATCGGGCGCCTCGGCCATGTCTGCGGTCAGCCCGGCCGCCTGAGCGCGCCGGCCCGCCACGATCACGTAGCCGAGGAACGCCGCCTCCGCGACCGCCCCGATGAGGATGCGAGCCCAGGTGGCCAGCGGTGACGGGGTGACGAAGGCCTCGATGAGGCCGGAGGTGAGCAGCACCACGATCAGGCCAAGCGCGATCGTGATCGACGCCCGACCTTCCTCCGCCAGCGCTCTGGCCCGCGGCCGGGGACCGGGATCGATGACGGTCCAGCCCAGTCGCAGGCCGGTAGCTGCCGCCAGGAACACCGCGGACAGTTCCAGCATGCCGTGCGGGAGGATCAGCGCGAAGAAGAGGACCCCCTTGCCGTGGGCGATCATCAGCCCGCCGATGATGCCGACGTTCGAGGCGTTCGCGAACAGCAGCCAGAGGGTGGGCAGCCCCAGCAGGATCCCGAAGATCAGCGACTCCGCCGCGACCCAGACGTTGTGCGTCCAGACCTGTGCCGCGAACGACGTGGCCGCGTACTGGGAGTAGTAGTGCTGGAACTGGTGGCGGACCAGCTGCGCGACCTGGGCCGGCGGCAGCAGCGCGGTCTGCACCTGGGCGGACCGGGCGACCCACCAGCCGATCACGAAGGCCAGCGCCACCGAGCCGGCCGCGGTGCCCAGCCACCACCAGCGCGCCCGGTAGGCCATGGCGGGGAAGGAAACCAGGGCGAACCGGGCGACCATGCCCCACCCGGGCGTGCTGGCGCCGACCACCGCAGCGCGGGCGCGGGCCACGCGGCTGGACAGCGTGGCCACCAGGATGGGATCCTGCCCGGCCGACTGCACGGCGGACAGGTGCGTGGTGGTCTGCTGGTACAGGGCCACCAGCTCGTCGATCTCCGCACCGGAGAGCCGGCGGCGCCGCTTGACAAGATCATCCAGCCGCCGCCATTCCGCCTCGTGGGCGGTGGCATAGACAGCGAGATCCACAGTGCCAAGGCTAGAGGATGTCCGTTTCGCTACCGGGCGTTAGCCTTGGTACGGGCGTGATCGCGGCATGGCCCGGGCATGAGGGAGCAGGGACTGCGTTGGCTGAGGTCGTCACCGGCGAGGCTGTGATCCTCGAGGTGCCGTGCGCGCGCTTCCCCAGCCGCCTGCTTGCGCTCGCCCTTGACCTGCTCATCCAGGTGATCCTGCTGTTCGTCCTGTTCGTGATCGTCGGGCTGGCGATCACCGGGGATCGGGTGAACGGGGCCACCGGAGGCGCCATTGCCCTCACCGTGAGCATCCTCATCGTTGTCGGCTACCCGGTGCTCTGGGAGACGCTGACCCGGGGCGGCTCCCCCGGCAAGTTCGCGCTGGGCCTGCGCGTGGTCGGCGATGACGGCGGGCCGGAGCGCTTCCGGCAGGCGCTCGTGCGCGGGCTGGCCGAGGTGGTGGAGATCTGGCTCCTGCTCGGCTTTCCGGCGCTCATCTCCTCCCTGCTGTCGGAACGGGGCAAGCGGCTGGGCGACCTGTTCGCCGGCACCTTCGTGGTGCAGCAGCGGCTGCCCGCGGGCCGGGGCGGGGCCGGGCTGCCCGTGGTGAGCCCGGAACTGGCATCCTGGGGGGCCCAGCTCGAGATGTCCGGGCTGACCGATCAGACGGCCGAGACCGCCCGCCGGTACCTGGCCCGCCTCCCTGAGCTGACCCCGGCCGCCCAGGCCGAACTGGGCGAGCGGATCGCAGGCGCGGTCCGTGCCCAGGTCAGCCCGCTGCCGCCGCCAGGCACGCCGGCGGTCGCCTACCTGAGCACGGTCCTCGCCGAACGGCGTAGCCGGGAGCAGACCCGGCTGGCCGCGGTCCCCGCCGAGGCGGTCGCGGCATGGAGGCCGCCAGCGGGGGCAGCAATCCAAGAGCCGGCCAGCGCAGCAAGGGAGGGGGAAGCTCCAGGGAACGAACCACCCGCCATGGGCCGGTTTGTTCCCCCGGTCTGACCATCGGGCCGTCAGGGCACATCTCCGAGGATGTCTATGAGTGCAGCCACACCTCCGGGCAGCGGGCCGGGCCAGACCGGGAGCAGCCCGGCGCAGACCCGGGCATGGCGGCACCGGTGGGTCCGCACCGTGCTGGTGCTGCTGGCCGCCGGGGTGATCGTCACCGTAGTCATCCTGGACCGGCACGCGCTCGGGCAGTCGCTGTCCGCGCTGGGCGGCCTGGACTTGCGCTGGTTCCTGCTGGCAATCGCCTGCGAGTTCGTCTCGCTGGTGGCTTTCGGGCTGAGCCGCCGGCGGCTGCTGCGGGCCGACGGCGATAAGGCCAGGTTCAGCTCGGTAATGGCGATCACCTACGCGGGGAACGCGCTGTCGATGTCGATACCGTTCGCCGGGGCTCAGCTGGCCGTGGTCTTCTCCTACCAGCAGTTCCGCCGCCGGGGGCTGGATCCCGCGGTCACCGGGTGGGCGCTGGGCGTCTCGGCCATCGCATCGTCCTCCGCGCTTGCGATCGTCCTGGTTGTCGGCGCGCTCGCGGGCGGCGCGCCGGTGGCGAACGCGGTGGGGTTCCTGGGTGCCGCCGTGTTCGCGCTGCCCGCGATCACGGTGATCCTCGCGCTGCGCTATCCCAGGGCCAGGGTCGTCGCCAACCGCGTGATCAACTGGGCCGTGGGGCTGGTGCGGCGGATCATCCGCAAGCCCGGGCTCGACCCGGCCGCCCTGGACGAGTTCCTGGAGCAACTGGCCGGCATCCGGCTCCGCTGGGACCAGTACGGAGAGGTGTTCGCCCTGGCGGTGGTGAACTGGCTGGCCGACTGCGCCTGCCTGGCCTGCGCCATCAGGGCCACCGGCGAGCCAGTGCCGTGGGCCGGGCTGCTGCTGGCCTATGGGGCCGGCGCGGTGGCGGGCAGCACGGGGGTGACCCCGGGCGGGTTCCTCATCGTGGAGGCCGCCCTGACGGCGGCGCTGGCGGCGACGGGCATGCCGCCGGCCAGGGCGCTGGCCGCGGTGCTCGCCTACCGGCTGGTCAACTTCTGGATGATCCTGCTCGGCGGCGGAGTCACGCTGATCTTCCTCCGGCTGCGGGGCAACAGGGCCCGCGCCTTCCCGCGTATCGACGAAAAACCGCGAGCCGGTGCGGGCCGGGATGCCACGGGCGACCGCACCGCGCCGTCCACCGCCGACCACCCCCGCTGACACCCGCCACTGGCTACCGGCCCGGGAGCGACCGGGGTAGCCCGAACTATGGAAACACGCTGTTGTCGAACCGGGTCATGGCCCAGATTCGGTCTCCGGTGAGGGTGAGGACGTACAGGCCCGTCCCGAGCGCCGGACGGCACCCAGCCCTCGCACTGGCCGGGCAAAACGCCGGGCGCGCTGTCAGAGGGCAGCGCGCCAGGAGTTCAGGTAGTCGCGCTGCGCGTCGGTGAGCGTGTCGATCCGGGCACCCGAGGATTCCAGGGTCAGCCGGGCGATCTCCACATCGATGTCCGGCGGGACGCCGTGCACGCCGGGCGGCAGCGCCGTATGGTCGCGAGCCAGCCAGCGCAGCACGAGCGCCTGGCCGGCGAAAGAGACGTCCATGACCTGGGGCGGGTTTCCTTCGGCCGCGACCAGGTTGACCACCCGCCCCTCGGCGAGCAGCACCACCCGCCGGCCGTCGTCCAGCGTGTACTCGTCGGCGTGGGGGCGAACGTCGCGGGTCACCTTCACCGCCGCCCCGGCCAGCGCGCGCAGGTCGATCTCCGCGTCGAAGTGCCCGGCGTTGGCCAGGATCGCGCCGTCCCGCAGCGCCGCCAGGTGCCCGGCCGCGACCACGTCCCGCGAACCGGTCACCGTGATGATCACGTCGGCTGCCGCGGCGGCCTCGCGCATCGGCAGCACCTGGTACCCGGACAGGACCGCCTCCAGCGCCCGCACCGGGTCCACCTCGGTGACGACGACCTGCGCCCCGAGGCCGCTGGCGCAGCCCGCGATGCCCTGCCCGCACGGCCCGAACCCGGCCACCACGACGGTCCGGCCCGCGAGCAGGACGTTGGTGGCGCGCAGCACCGCGTCGAGGACGGACTGCCCCGTGCCCGCCGTGTTGTCGAACATCCGCTTGGTGGTGGTGGCGTCGGTCGCCACCATGGGAAACGCCAGCGCGCCCGCTGCCGCCATCCGGCGCAGCCGCAGCACCCCGGTGGAGGTGGACTCGCATCCGCCGCGGACGCCGGGGACCAGCTCCGGCCGTTGCCCGGACAGCGTGTCGACCAGGTCCCCGCCGTCGTCGACGACCAGGTCCGGGCATGAGTCGAGGGCCCGGTGGATGTGCTCGCCGTAGGTGACCATATCCACGCCTGCCCGGGCGAACACGCAGGTGCCCGCGTCCGCCAGGGCGGCGGCCACGTCGTCCTGGGTGGACAGCGGGTTCGAAGCCGCGAGGAAGACCCGCGCGCCGCCTGCCCGCAGGACGCCAACCAGGCCCGCCGTCTCCGCCGTCACGTGCAGGCAGGCCGCCACGGTCAGCCCGGCGAACGGCTGCTCACCGGCGTAGCGCTCGGTGAGCAGCCGCAGCACGGGCATGCCTCGCTCCGCCCAGCCGATCCGGGCCCGCCCGGCCTCGGCCAGGCCCTCGTCCGCGATGTCGGACGGCGGGCGGGGGTCAGCGGCAGGAGGCATCGGTCAGTAGCGGTAGTGGTCCGGCTTGTACGGGCCTTCCACGGCAACACCCAGGTAGCTGGCCTGCGCCTTGGTCAGCTCGGTGAGCCGGACGCCGAGGGCGTCCAGGTGCAGCCGGGCCACCTTCTCGTCCAGGTACTTGGGCAGGGTATGCACGCCGGCCCGGTAGTCCTGCGGCCGGGTGAACATCTCCACCTGCGCGATCACCTGGTTGGTGAAGGAGTTGGACATGACGAAACTCGGGTGGCCGGTCGCGTTGCCCAGGTTGAGCAGGCGCCCCTCGGACAGGACGATCACACCGTGCCCGTCGGGGAACACCCACTCGTCGACCTGGGGCTTAATGTTTTCCCTGCGGATGCCGGGCACCCGCGCCAGGCCCGCCATGTCGATCTCGTTGTCGAAGTGGCCGATGTTGCCCACGATCGCCTGGTGCTTCATCCCGCTCATGTGCTCGGCGGTGATGACGTCCATGTTTCCCGTGGCGCTGACGAAGATGTCCGCCGTGGCCACCACGTCTTCCAGGGTCGCGACCTGGTAGCCGTCCATCGCCGCCTGGAGCGCGTTGATCGGGTCGATCTCGGTGACGATCACCCGCGCCCCCTGGCCGCGCAGTGACTCGGCGCAGCCCTTGCCCACATCCCCGTACCCGCAGACCACCGTGACCTTGCCGCCGATCAGCACGTCGGTGGCCCGCTTGATGCCGTCGATGAGCGAGTGGCGGCAGCCGTACTTGTTGTCGAACTTGGACTTGGTCACCGAGTCGTTGACGTTGATGGCCGGGAACAGAAGAGTGCCGTCGGTGGCGCGCTCGTACAGGCGGTGCACCCCAGTGGTGGTCTCCTCGGTGACGCCGATGATTCCAGCGGCCATCCTGGTGAACCGCTCCTGGTTGGCTGCCACGCTGGCCCGTAGCAGGTCCAGGATGACGGCGAGTTCCTCGGGGTCCTCATCGGTAGCGATCGGTACCGCCCCGGCATTTTCGTATTCGGCCCCCTGGTGCACCAGCAGGGTCGCGTCGCCGCCGTCGTCGAGCAGCATGTTGGGCCCGTCCTCGCCAGGCCAACTGAGCGCCTGGTCGGCGCACCACCAGTACTCGGTCAGCGTCTCGCCCTTCCAGGCGAAGACCGGCACGCCCCGCGGGTCGTCGGGAGTCCCGTCCGGGCCGACCGCCACCGCGGCGGCCGCGTGGTCCTGGGTGGAGAAGATGTTGCAGCTAGCCCAGCGCACCTGAGCACCGAGCGCGACAAGCGTCTCGATCAGGACCGCCGTCTGCACCGTCATGTGCAGCGAGCCGGTGATGCGGGCGCCGCGCAGCGGCTGCGTCCTGGCGTACTCGGCACGCACCGCCATCAGCCCGGGCATCTCATGCTCGGCGAGGGTGATCTCCTTGCGCCCGAACTCCGCGAGCGAGAGATCGGCGACCTTGAACGGAAGGTTTTCCGCGGGCATGTCCGCTCCTGTCCTGTCTTTGGGCTGTCTGGCGGCGATCACCGCTTCGGGCTGTCTGGCGGCGATCACCGCTTCGTGATCATGACATAGGTGATGCCGGAGGCCCCTCAAGGTCATGATCACGAAGCGCGGGCCGGCACGATTGGTAGGCGACAGTCCCGACCGTAGGCGATCTGGGCCCGTTCCGCACGCGCTCACGTGAGTTCTTGACACAAAAATGTTAAATTGCTGTCATGCGCATCACGGAGGCGGCCCAGCGGCTCGGCACGTCGCCTCGGATGCTCCGGTACCGGGACATGCTCGGCCTGCTGCCGCCGGTGCGCGCGGCCTCCCCGGCCCGGAGCCGGGCGGAGGCGGCCCCCGGCCGGACCCGGGCGGAGGCGGCCCCCGGCCAGAGCCGGACAGAGGCGGCCCCCGGCCAGAGCCGGACAGAGGCGGCCCCCGGCCGGAGCCAGGTCTTCGGCGGCATGTCCCGGGCACACCGCCGGTTCGCCGATGACGACCTGGCCGCGGTCGCGCACGCCCTGCGGATCGAGCAGCGCTACGACATCAGTCCCGCCGCGCTGGCGTTTGGCTTGAAGGTCCTGACGGATCCGGGTGTCCGCGCGGAAGTGGCCGAGCTGGGCCGTCGTATCGGGCGAATTACACCGCCGCCTGCCCGGGCGCTGGATTTCGAGCAGGAGCGGGCGCTGCGGCTGCTGCGCCTGCCGGCCGGCGGCACGCCCCGCACGCGGCGGGACTGAGCTCAGCCGGGGGCCTGGCGGGCCGCCCACTCGCTGCGCAGGATCCCGTAGATCAGCTCGTCGGTCCACTCGCCCTTGACGAACTCGTTCTCCACCAGGTGCGCTTCGCGGCGCAGGCCGACCCGCTCAAGGACCCGCGCCGACGCGGTGTTGCGCGCGTCGAGATGCCCGGCGATCCGGTGCATGCCCAGCCCCTCGAAGCCCAGTCGCAGCAGCCCGCCAACGACCTCGGTGGCCAGGCCGCGGCCCTGGTAGGCGGGATTGAAGACATATCCCACCTCGCCCTGCCCATGCTCCTGGCTGCGCCAGAACAGCACGCAGTCGCCCACCAGTTCGCCGGTCTGCGCCAGGTCGGCGACCAGGGTGAGCGCCTGGCCCGCCTCGGTGAGCACGGCCGAGCCTGCCCGCTCCGCCACCAGTGCCTCGATCTCGGACCGGGTCCGCGGCTCGGTGTACAGGTAGCGGTGGGTCTCCGGCAGCCGCTGGTAGGCGTACAAGGCATCGACGTCGTCGTGGGCGTACGGCCGCAGCAGCAGCCGCTCGGTGCGGATCGGGTACTCAGGCTCGAACATGCCTTCCCTTCCAGGCCGGTGCCATCACCGGCGCGGGCGGCGGACTGCGCGGATCGCCGGGTCGGTCGCGTCCGCGCGGGACTCGAGGTACAGGTCGGGCTCCAGGTAGATCACCTTGGCGATCGGGACGGCGGCCCGGACCCGTCGTTCGGCGGCGTCGATCCCCGCCGCGACCTGCTCCGCCCGGTCGTACGGCCGCACCGCTATCTTCGCCGTCACCAGCAGCGTCTCGGGGCCCAGGTGCATGGTCCGCAGGTGGATGACGCGCTCCACTTCCGGTCCCGCCTCCAGTGCCGTGACGATGTCGCGCTCGACCTCGTCGCCCGCGGACTCGCCGATCAGCAGGCTCTTCATCTCCACGGCCAGGATGGCCGCGACGCAGCCCAGCAGCACGCCGATCGCCAGCGACCCGGCCCCGTCCCAGGCCTCGTTGCCGGTGATCACCGTGAGCGCCACGCCCGCCGTGGCCAGCAACAGCCCGGCCAGCGCGGCCATGTCCTCCAGCAGGATCGCCGGCAGTTCGGGGGCCTTGGCACGGCGGATGAACGCGACCCAGCTGTCCCCGTTGCGCTGCTCGCTCGATTCCCGCACCGCGGTGCGCAGCGACAGGCTCTCCAGCACGATGGCGATCGCCAGGACGACGAACGCGACGGCCGGGGAGTGCACCGGCGCGGGATGGGTGATCTTGTGAATGCCCTCGTAGATGGAGAACAAGGCGCCCACGGTGAACAGCACGACCGCCACCACGAAGGCGTAGAAGTAGCGTTCCCTGCCGAACCCGAACGGGTGTTCCTCGGTCCGGTCGCGCCTGGCCCGGTTCCGGCCAAGCAGCAGCAGGAGCTGGTTGCCGCTGTCGGCGACCGAGTGCACGCCCTCGGCGAGCATTGACGCCGAGCCGGTGATGAAGAACGCCACGAACTTCGTGGCCGCGATCCCCAGGTTGGCGGCGAGCGCCGCGACGACGGCGGTCACGCCGGCCGAATGCGCGGCCTCCGGGGGCGGGCCGCGCACGCCGGGCGCCTCCCGCGCGGGTACTTCCCGCTCCGGCGCCGCCGGGCCGGGCGCTTCCCGCTCTCGCGCCTCCGGGTCTGGCACCTCGGGGCGTGGCGCCTCCGGGTCCGGCGGCCCGGGCTGGGCCGGCGGCCCGGGCGCGGGCCGCGCGGGCGGCGCGGACTGCTCCCCGGCCTGGTCGGGCGGCCTCTGCCCGGAATCAGCGATAATGTCCGGTTCCCTCCTATGCGATCCGGGCCTTCAGCTCCTGGATCGCCGCGATCGGCGCCGGGTCGATGCCGTTCGCGATCGCGAGATAGACGGAGGCGTAGTCGATCAGTGTGACAAGGCTGGCGAGCCGCTCAAGCGGGAGGTCACCGGACGCGGCGAGTTCGGTGACCTCGATGCCGCGGTCTGCCGCGATCCGCGCGGACTCCTCCCGCCTGCGGGCCACCTGCGGGTGCTCGTGGGTGTCTCGCAGCAGGATCAGCCGCAGCGGCACCGGCGGCACGACAGCCGGGCCGGCCGGTTCCGGGCCTGCCGCTTCCGGCCCGGCCGCGAACGGCCCGTCGAAGGTGACCACCTGGTTGTGGTTGGCCTCGGGCAGCACGCCCGCGATCGCCGGGTATTTGCCGTTCTCGTGCAGCTGGCAGGCGAACCGGGCGGCGGCCACCCCGGTCAGCGGGGAGGTGCCCCAGATCATGGGCAGCGTGCCCGACAGGTCCAGCGCGAGCGTCTTCGCCGGGTTGACGAAGGCCTCACTGTCCGGCCGGCACAGGTGCGCCACCCGCTCCAGTTCCGCGGCGGCCGACTCGTAGGCGTCTTCGGGCATGTCCAGCACGCCGAGCCGCGCGGCGGCCACGACCAGCGGCACCGACAGGCCCCACAGCATGGACCGCGGCATGCCCAACGGCTTGACCCCGATGAACGGCGCATGGGCCTGCTCGGCCATGTCGGCGAGCGGCGAGCCCTGGCTGCCCACGCCGAGCAGGCGGCAGCCACGGCGTACGGCTTCCGCCGTGGCCGACAGCGTCTCCTCGGTGGCCCCCGAACAGGAGACGGCGATCACCAGGTCGGCGGCACCCACCCAGCCGGGCAGCCGGTAATCGTGCACGGTGGTCACCTGGACCGGGCAGCCCGGCCCGGCGACGGCCGCGAGCACCTCCCCGGCGATCCCGGATCCGCCCATCCCGGTGACCACGATGGCGCGCGGGCGCCCGCCCGCGGTCAGCCCGCCGAGGCTGGCTTCCGCCGCCGAACGGGCCGCCTCGCGCACCTGGGCCGCCGACGAGGCGACCTGCCTGAGCATGCTGGACGGGTCGGCCGTCTCCAGGACCGCCACGTCGTCGAGGCGCTCGGCTGCCGCCAGGGTCACCCAGCGTCCCCTCCGACGCCCCCGGCCTCCGGCTGGCCGGGGCGGCGCGCCTCGTCCACCAGCAGCACGGGGATGTCGTCGCGCACCGGGTAGGCGAGCGCGCATTCGGGGTTGGTGCACACCAGTTCGCTGGCCGCGTCGTCCTCGCGGAGCGGGGCGTGACAGGCCGGGCAGGCCAGGATCTCAAGCAGCCAGTCGTCTATCTTCACGGTGTCTCCTCCGGATGCGTGGCGCAGGTCAGCCGCCACGCACGATGCGCAGGACCTCGTCGCGCGTCGCGGCGAGGGTCGGTTCGTCGGATGCTTCCACGTTGAGCCGAAGCAGCGGCTCGGTGTTCGACGGGCGGACGTTGAACCACCAGTCCTGGCCGGTCACGGTCAGCCCGTCCAGGTCGTCCATGCTGACGCCGGGGCGGTCGGCGAAGGCCAGCCGGACCGCCCCGGTCGCCGCCCGCTGGTCGGTGACCTCGCTGTTGATCTCGCCGGACGCGACATAACGGCCATAGCCGGCCAGCAACTGCGACAGCGGCGCGTCCTGCCCGCCCAGCGCGGCGAGCACGTGCAGGGCGGCGAGCATGCCCGAGTCGGCGAACCAGAAGTCGCGGAAGTAGAAGTGCCCGGAGTGCTCGCCGCCGAACACCGCGCCGGTCTCGGCCATCCGCGCCTTGATGAACGAGTGGCCCACCCGGGTGCGCACCGGCTTGCCGCCATGCTCGGTGATGATCTCCGGCACCGCCCGGGAGGTGATCAGGTTGTGGATGATCGTCGCTCCGGGCTCGCGGGCCAGCTCCCTGGCCGCGATCAGCGCGGTGAGGACGGAGGGCGAGACGATCTGGGCCTGTTCGTCCACCACGAAGCAGCGGTCCGCGTCGCCGTCGAAGGCCAGGCCGGCGTCCGCGCCATGTTCCAGCACCGCCCGCTGCAGGTCGGCGAGGTTCGCCGGGTCGATCGGGTTGGCCTCGTGGTGGGGGAACGTGCCGTCCAGTTCGAAGTACAGCGGCACCACCGTGACCGGCAGCCCGGCGAAGACCTCAGGAACGGTGTAGCCGGCCATGCCGTTGCCCGCGTCGGCCACGACCTTCAGCGGCCGGATGCCGGACACATCGACCAGCGACTTCAGGAAGGCCGCGTACCCCGGCAGCAGGTCGCGGCCGGTGATGGTGCCGGTGCGCCCCTGCTGGGCGGGCATCCCGCGCTCGGCCGCAACCCGCAGTTCGGCGAGCCCGGTGTCCTCCCCGACCGGTTTCGCCCCGCTACGGCACAGTTTGATCCCGTTGTACTTGGGCGGGTTGTGGCTCGCCGTGATCATTGCCCCGGGGATGCCCAGGCTGCCGCTGGCGTAGTACAGCATGTCGGTGGAGCCGAGCCCGCCCGCGACCACATCCGCCCCCTGGCCGGCCACCCCGCGGCCGAACGCCTCCGCCAGCAACGGCGAGGAGGTGCGCATGTCGTGCATGATCGCGACGGACGGCGCCCCGGTCAGCCGGGCGAAGGCGGCGCCGACCGCTTCGGCGACGGTTTCGTCCAGTTCGTCGGGGACGATCCCCCTGATGTCGTAAGACTTGAAGATCTTCGAATACTGGCCCACGCTGGCCCTTGCCTCCCGTGTCAGTGCCTGCCGTTTCAGGCCGAGGGCACGTCATTGCGCTGGCACCACGGCAGCGCCCCGCGATGCACGAGAACCGAGCCTACCGGTCGGTCCTGCCACCAGGCCCGGTTCGGCTCAGCGCCTGTCCGGCTCGTTCGGGGACGAACGGAGGACGCGCAGGTGGCCACGGCGGCCCACCTCGACACCCTGCCCCACCGGCTCCGTGGCCGTGCCATCGGGCGCGGCTTCCCTGACCGCGTTGGCGAGCGCCTCCAAGTCGTCGGCCGAAGTCGGCAACGGCTCCTCCGCGCGCACGGGAAGCCGGACCACGTCCCAGCCGAGCGGGGCGGTCAGCCTGCCTGCATGGCCATCGCACAGGTCATAACAGTGCGGCTCGGTGTAGGCGGCCAGCGGCCCGACGACTGCGGTGGAATCGCGGTAGACGTAAGTCAGCGTGTAGACCGCGTCCTGCTTGCATCCCGGCCTGGAACACCGACGCGCCATCAGCCAGCCTCACTCGCGGAACCCGGCAGCGCGGCTCCGGCTGAGGGCTGGACCGCGCACATACTCACAAGGGCAGACCGTACCGATATGCGCCAGCTAACGCCACCACCACCGCCACTCGGTGTGATCGTGTCTCGCACTCCCGGGGAAAGGCGCCGGTAGCGGCGGTGCATTCGAAAGTTCACTAGCAGGCTGCGATACGCACGACCACCCAGGCCGGATACCCTCGGGAGCTGTGCAAACCGCCGACGGGGACCGCCCCAAGCGCCCCGCCCGCATCAGGCGGCGGGACCGGCACGGGCGTGGATTGCGCGGGGTGCTGGTGCCGCCGGACGTGCCGCTGCACCGGACCCGCGCGGAGCGGTTCGACGACCTCGTGCTGCAGGCCGTGGCCCGGCTGGAGCCGCAGTGGGAGGCGCACCTGTCGGGCGTCGAGTTCGCGGTCGAGGAGATCCCGCCGGCCGATTCCCCGGCCGCCGGGCCCCATGGGCCGGTGCCGCTGTCCCGGCTGGAGCCGGGCACGCCCCCGGCCGGGCCGGGGGACGAAAGCCCGGGGCCGGACGAGCCCGGCATGCCGGGGACGGCGGACGAGGAGGCCGGGCAGCATCCGCCGCGCATCGTGGTGTACCGGCGGCCGCTGATGGCCCGGGCAGACGGCGAAGAGGAACTCGGCGAACTGGTCTTCGACGTGGTGGTGGAGGAGTTCGCGCGGATCCTGGGCATCGACCCCGCGGACGTGGACCCCGGCTACGCGGGCGGCGAGTGACCGCCCCGGCGCGGGCCGGGCGGCAGCCTAACCTCCGGGGGTGACGAGTTCGTCCCGCACGTGGGGGAGCGGCACCACGGTCAGCGCGCTGGACACCGGCAGGACCGACTCCAGCGACCCGCCCCTTCCGCTGCTCATGACGACGCGCCCGGCGTAAAGCGGGCCGGACCCCGGTAGCGGCGTGACGAACACCGCGAAGGCCGACCCGCGGTGCGTCCCGGCGGGCGCGTCGAGCTGCTGGAGCAGGCTGTGGTGGGCCTGGACGAGGATGACCTTGCCAGGTGCCGCTGGTTGGCCGCCGCCCGCGCCGACCTCCGTGACCCGCACCCGGGCAGCACGCCATGGTGCCGACAGCACCAGGGACGACACGGCTCCTCCTCCGCTCACGTTCGCGGCGACCACGCCCTGCTCCTGCAGCGCGGGTGCGGCGGCGGTGAAGGCACCGGGCGTCCCCTTCTGGCCGCCCGGTGTCAGGAGCGACGCGGTGACCGGCACATTGGACGAGATCTCGATCGCGCCGTAGATCGCCGACAGCGAAGACAGCGAGAGCTGGGCCACCGAGCCGCCGGGGATGTCCAGCCCGCCGCCGCCCGTGGGGTGGTAGGAGCCCTTGTCGGTGACGGCGCTCAGGGTGATGTGCGCGTCCTGGGTGCCGGGCACGGTCACGAACAACTGCCGGGTGCCCGCGGTGGGAGGCATGCCGGGGACGACTATCCGGGTCCCCGGCGTCCCAGACTCGGGCAGCCAGGCCCCGCTGTGTGCGGCGCCGGTGGTCTCCTCAACCGCCGCCACGACCTGCCCGACGCTGGTGCGGACGTTCAGGGCCACCATCCGCGTGCCGTGCAGCATCTTCTCCAGGGACTGGGTGACCATGGCGTGCGGCGCCACGGCCACGCCCGTGTCCCTACTGCCCTGCAGTGGCCCGGCGTCGGTGTAGGCCTGAACGTCGACGTCCGCGGGCTGGCTGCCCACGTTCATGAGGAAAAGCTGGATGTGCCCGACGGAGAAGGCCCCCGGGCCGACGAACCAGAAGTCGGTACCCGGGCCGTCGCAGCGCGCGGAGATCCTCCCGCCGGGCAGGACCTGCTCGGCCTCCAGCCCCCGGGCCATCGCCCCGCTCGCCTGGATCACCACGCCCCCCGGTGCGGGAACGGTGGCCACCGCCTGGCTGGTCGGCGTCGGGGACGGTGTGGCCGCGGGAGACGGCGTCTTGCCGTGCGCTGGCTTGCCGGGCCGCCCGCGGCCGCCCGGACGGCATGCACACCGGTCACCGTAACGGTGCCGGGCTGGGTGACGCTGGCCAGCGGGGCGCCGGTGCTGACGCCGATCCCGCTCACCACCGCGCGGCCGGCTCCCGTCGTGGCCGGGCCCGCGATGAGCGCGACCTGAGAGCCGGGCGCTCCGGCCAGGCCCGGAGCCGGGCAGGCGCGGACAGCGGTGTTGACCGGTGCGCTGTGTGGCTGTGGCTGCGGCGCCGCCGCGGCCAGCGTCACGGTGTGCTTCGATACGGCCAGGCCCGCTGCCGCGGCGATGGCCACGAGCAGCACCGCGACCGCGATGGCCCGGTTCGCTATCACGCTCCTCACCAGTCAGCTTCTCCCTGGTCGTCGTCCGGCACACGGTCCTGGCCCGCGGCCGGATCGTCCCGCTGGCTGTGCCGTGGCACGCGGGGCGGGAGCGGTGGCAGGGGCGAGAGCAGGGCGTCGTCGTCGGCCGGGCCACCGCGTCCCTGCTGCTGGTCTGGTCCGGCAGGTCCCGGGCCGGCCGACCGGGAGGCCCCGGGCCGCCAGGCCCGTGCGTGCCCCGGCGACCGGCCGCGGCGGCCCCCGCCGCGATCGGATGCCTGGCCGGCCCCGCCGCTCCCGGGGCCGTCACCGCGACGGCCTTCGCCTCCGTAGCTGCCACTGTCGAGACTGCCACTGTCGAAACTGCCGTTGTCGGGGCCGCTGTCCTGGGACCGGCCGCCCTGATAAGAGCCGCTCGGATAGGGGCCGCTCGGATGCGCTCCCTCGTCGTACCCCCCGCCGGGACCGCCCGAAGACCGCCCGCCCTCATAGGAACCGCTCGGATAAGAGAGGCTCGAAGGACCCCCGCCCGAACCGCCGCCCGCGGACCGGTCGCCCTGATAGGAACCGCTCGGGTAGGGGCCGCTCACGTGACCCCCGCCGGGGGCACCGCCCGAAGACCGGCCGCCCTGATAGGAACCGCTCGGATAGGGGCCGCTCGAATGGGCCCCCTCGTCGTAAACCCGCCGGGGCCGCCGCCCGAAGACCGCCCGCCCGCATGGAACCGCTCGGATAAGGGGGCTCGAGACCCGCCGCGGACCGGTCGCCCTGATAGGAACCGCTCGGGTAGGGGCCGCTCGGATGCGCTCCCTCGTCGTAACCCCCGCCGGGACCGCCCGAAGACCGGCCGCCCTCATAGGAACCGCTGGGGTAGGGGCCGCTCGGGTGACCCGGGCCCGGATAGCCGCCGTCCGGGCGGCCGCCGCTGTCGTATGGACCAGCGTCGCGGGTGGCAGGCTGCGCGGGCCCGCCCGCCGCCTCCGGCGCCGAGCCGCGCCCGAAACGGCCGAACCGGCCGGTCCGGTCCTGGCCCGCGGAGCCACGCCGGATGGGCAGGGAGAAGCGCTCCCGTGCCTCGTGATCGGCCTGCGGCTCGTCGCCGGGCCCGCCACCCGGGCCGGCCTGCGGGGTGCCACGGCCGCCAAAAGTACGGCGCCGCGCGGGATAGTCACCCTGGCCGCCTGGCGGCCCGTAGTCCCGCCGGGCACGGCGGGGCCCGATGCCGCGTCCGCGCGGGGCGTCCTGGCCCTCACGGGGTGGCAGCCCGGTGTCGTAGCCGGGCCCAGTCGCGTCGCGCCCCGTCCCGGCCGCGTATCCGGGCCCGGTGTCGTAGCCCGGCCCGGCACCGCGGCCCGGGCCGGCAGTGGGCGGCCCGTAGTCCTGTGGTGGCCTGCCCGGCTCCGTCGCGGGGCCGCGCCCGGCCTGGTCCTGCCCGGCGCGATGGCTGTGCCGCCCGGTGGTCCCGCCGTTGGGCGCGCGGTAGGCGAGGGTCTCGCTGGTCAGGTCCGCCGCCGCGCGGCGCCCCCGGCCTGCGGAGGCGGGCTGCGCCGGGCACCGGCGAACCCGGGTAGCCCGGGTCGCCGGGGAAAGAGTCGCCGGGGAAAGAGTCGCCGCCTGGATAGGACGGGCCGCCCTGCTGCGCCTCGTCGCCGGGATAGGGGTCCTCCGCGCCAGGCGGGCCGCCCCGCCCGGCCCGGCCTGCCTGAACACCTGCGGGCACGGCAGCGGCGCGCCGACCGAGGGCCTGGGCCGGGACGGCGGGCCGGGGCACCTCCGTGCCGGGCGGCAACGGCGGCTCGTCCTGGCCGCGGCGCGGCGTACGCCGTCGCCTGGACCGTTCCTCGGGCTCCCTGCTGTGACTGGCGCGGCGACGGCCGGGCTCCTGCGCGCC
>CAWDXD010000012.1:0-59931 GCA_963806145.1 uncultured Actinomycetes bacterium | reverse complement strand
TCACCAGAATCAGGTGACAGCCGCTCACCTTGATGGTCACTACCGTCGGGCACATCCGGCTCGCTGCGAGAAGGTACGCAAGGAGGGCAGCTATGACATCGCCAACCCCGGGCACCGACATGATGTCAACCTTCGCACTTGGTCACGTGCAGGTCAGGCGGTCGGGGTACGGCGCGATGCAGCTCGCCGGGCCGTACGCTTTCGGGCCGCCACCGGACCGGGCAACGGCCATCGGCGTGCTCCGGGCCGCGGTCGCCGCCGGAGTCGATCACATCGACACGGCCCAGTACTACGGCCCTGGCGTCGTCAACGATCTGATCCGCGAAGCGCTCTGCCCCTATCCCGACGGGCTGGCGATCGTCAGCAAGGTCGCGGTCCGCCGAGACGACAGCGGTGCCGTCCTTCCGTTCGACGAGCCGTACCAGCTACGGGAAGGCATCGAAGACAACCTTCGCAGCTTGCAGGCCGGCCAGCTAGCAGCGGTCAATCTCCGCCTGCCCGGCGACGGCCGCGTCGACGCACGCTTCGATGACCAGCTAGCCGCGATGGTGGCGGCCCGCGACGAGGGCCTCATCGCCGGGGTAGGCCTGAGTAATGTCAGCCTCGAACAGCTACGGCACGCCATGGCAGGGACCGACATTGTCTGCGTGCAGAACCTGTTCCACCTCGCCGACCGGCGCGGGGCCCCCGTTCTCGAGCAGTGCCTCAGCCATGGAATCGCGTTCGTGCCGTTCTGCCCGCTTGGCTGGCCGCGTGGCCAGGACAATCCCGTGCTCACCAGCCCGGTGGTCACCCATACAGCCGGCCGCCTCGGTATCACGCGGGCGCAGGTCGCACTACAGTGGCTGCTCCAACTGGCCCCCAACGTGCTCCTCATCCCCGGGACCGGCTCCATCGCCCACCTGCGGGAGAACCTGGCCGCCGAAGGAGTGACGCTCGATGACGAGGCAATGCGCACCTTGGACGGCGTCGGCGCCTGACTCAGGCTCAATGAGCGCTTGTTAAGGTGCAGAACCCGACCCCGCTGACGCGCCGGGAGCGTTGGGCCCGGCTGCGCCGTTCCCTGTGGCAGCCGCCCCGCCCGCACGGCGAGCAACCACGCGAGCGAGTGGTCGGTCCGCTCGAGCTCTTCTACGACCTCGCTGTGGTCGTGCTGGTTGCCCAGGCCGCCCGCCACCTGGCCGGGCACCTGACATGGCGCGGGCTCGGCGAGTTCGCGGCGGTGTTCACGCTGGTGTGGATTGCCTGGGCCAACGGCAGCCTCCACCACGAACTGCACGGCCGCGACGACGCCCGCGGCCGCAGCACGTTTCTGCTGCAGATCCTGGTGCTGGTCGCGATGGGTGCCTTCATCCCCGAGGCGGGCGGTGCGCGAGGAGCAGCGTTCGCTGTCGCTGCGGGTGTGCTGTTCGCGATACTCACGGTACTTTGGCTGCTGGCCGCGCGCGGCGACCGCCCCGAATACCGTCGGCCGAGCCGGCTCTTTGTCACCGGGACAGCTGCCTGCGCCGTCCTGCTGGCCGGCACCGCCCTCCTGCCAGCCAGCGCTCGCGTGCTGGCCTGGGGCCTGCTCGACGTCGTCTACCTGGCCGGATTCACAGCCGTGATCCTCACGGCCAACTCTGCGCAGGCGGCTCCGCTGACCATCACCGATGCGCTCATCGAACGGTTCGGGCTGCTCACCATCATCGTGCTCGGCGAAACCCTCACCGGTGTCGTCAATGGGCTGGCCCGCGAGCCGATCAGCGGGCTGACCCTCAGCGTCGGGCTGGTCGCCGTCGTGGTCGGGTTCGGTGCCTGGTGGACATACTTCGACTTCGCCGGGCACCGCCATCCCAGACCGGAACCGGTGCCGAGCCTGCAGTGGATGCTCAGTCATCTGCCGCTTACGGCCGCGATCGCCGCGATGGGTGCTGCGATGGTCAGCCTGGTCGACCACGCCCATGACGGCCGCACTCCAGCCGCCGCAGCGTGGGTACTGTGCGTCGGTGTCGGTGTCGTGCTGGGCGCGACGATGCTGGTGGCCGCGACCTTGCAGGCCTGGCAGCGCGACCGCGGCCTGTACCGGCCGCTCGCCCGCATCTGCGCCGCCGTGGCTGTGGCGTGCCTCGGCGTCGGCGCGGCACGGCCGGCGCCGCTGTTCCTCGGCCTCGCGCTCGTAGTCCTGCTTTGCATCCCCTGGATGTTCGCCGTCGTGCACCGCCTGGCCAGCGACGCCGGCACGGCAGCCCGATCCCGCCCGCAGCCATAAGGAGACGGCCCATGACCCGCAACGCAATGCCGGACGACCGCCAGGTGGCCCTGGCGCCGCTGGACGAGAAGGTCGATCACGTCCGCGGCTCGCCGGCCGGCCATCTGGTCATCGAGTACGGCGACTACGAGTGCCCGTACTCGCGGCAGGCGTTCCATGCGATCGAGCATGTCGAGCAGCAGCTCGGCGGGAACATGCGGTTCGCGTTCCGGCATTTCCCGCTGACCGGCATCCACCCGCACGCCCTCGCCGCGGCGGCCGCGGCGGAGGCCGCGGCGCTGCAGGGCCGGTTCTGGGACATGCACGACCTGCTGTTTCACCGGCAGAAGGCGCTCGGTGACAGTGATTTGAGGCGTTACGCTGCCGACCTCGGACTGGATGCCGTGCGGTTCGACGACGACCGGGCCAGCGTCGCGGTAGTGGAGCGGATCCGCCGGGATGTCGACAGTGGCCGGGCTTCGGGCCAGGTGCTGGGCACGCCGACGCTGTTCATCGACGGCGCGGTGCACCGCGGCGGCTACGACCCGCCCGCCCTGCTGGCCGCGCTGGCCTCCTGAGCGCGCTGCTCGCATACCTCGTCCAGCTGGCCGCAGGGCGGATACCAGATCATCGCCAAGATCCAGATCGACGTCCATGAACTCCATCGAAGCCCGCTGGCTGCCAAAGCCCTAGCGACCCCACATATGAGAAGAGCCCGCCACCCGGTCAGTGATACATGGATCACACGCCGGGACGGAACGGCGGTGGCTCACAGACACCCTGATCTGTGCGGCGGCTGTCCTGGTGCTGGGCGCGCAGGTGTGCTGGAGTGGCTTGGTGGATGCTGCCGAGCTCGCCCGGCGTTTCGCTCTTGGCCAGGCCGCGAGGCTGTCGGAGGGCCCGGTCGCGCGGGGCAAGCAGGGACTTGTGTGGCGGCTGGACACCGCGGATGGCAGCTGGGCGGTGAAGGTGCCCTTCCACCGGTCCGGTGAAGACGAGGTGCGCTGGGCGGCCGCGTTCCAGGAGGCGGCCTACGCCGCCGGCGTCCCGACGCCGCAGGTGCGGCGCACCACGGAGGGATGCGTGTTCGCGGCCATAGCAGGCAGGCAGGTCAGGGTGTATGAGTGGGTCGATCTGAATGCCCCCGACCCCAGGCTCGACCCGGCGCGGGTGGGCACGGTCGTGGCCGCCATCCACCGTGTATCAGCCACCGACCCCGGCCCGTTGGACCCGTGGTATCACGAACCGGTTGGCGCCGATCGCTGGGACCAGCTGGTCGAGCAGCTTCTTGAGGCGGGAGCGCCGTTCGCTGGCCAGCTGGCCGGTCTGCGCGATGAGCTGGTCGCGCTGGAGTCCTGGATCGAGCCTCCGGAGATGCTTCGGATATGTCACCGCGACCTGTGGGCCGACAACGTCCTGCCCACCGCGGACGGCGGTGTGTGCGTCATCGACTGGGAGAACAGTGGCCCGGCTGACCCGAGCCAGGAGCTCGGGTGCGTCCTGTTCGAGTTCGGCCGCGCCGACTCGGGCCGGGTCCGCGCGCTGGCCGACGCCTACCGGCAAGCCGGCGGACCGGCGGCAGTGACCCGGCGCGGACACTTCTCGATGCTCATCGCGCAGCTCGGGCACATCACCGAGATCGCAGGCACCGACTGGCTCAAGCCCAATCCCCGGTCGCCCGAGCGATCCGACTCCGCCGCGTGGATCGGCGAGGTTCTCGACGAACCGCACACGCGCGAGCTGCTCGAAACCATCCTGGAGGCGCTGTAGCGGCGGCGCGCTCCCGGCGGGTCAGCTTTGCAGGATGGCGACCCGGCCCAGGTCGCCAGAGGCCCAGCAGGAGCCGTCGGGCGCGCAGCTGACGGTGTCGAACTGGCCAGTGTCGAAGGTGTGCCAGGTCAGGCCGCCGTTGTAGGAGACGTCGGAGCCGGTCAGCCCCACCGCGATGACCGTGGCCAGGGCGCGGGGGACCCAGGTGACACCGGAGCGGTAGCCCGCCGGCCCGATAGCGGGGAGAACCACGGGCTGCCAAGGAAGGACAGGGCCCCGACGTGGGTTGCCGCGGTCGGGTTGGCGAAGTCGCCGCCGACCGCGACCCCGGCCAGCGGAGTGCGGAACGCCAGGGCGAACACCCCGGCCGTGGCACCGGTGACGATGGGGGTGGTGGCAGCGTGCCAGGTCAGGCCGCCGTCGCGGGAGGAGAACACGCGCGCGGCCGTGCTCCCGCCGCTGCCGAACCAGGCATCGTGCCCCCAGGTGGTCAGGCATTCGCCGCTGGCGGCGAACCCGGCCTCCCCGGGCAGCGCGGGAGGCATCCCCGCGTTCGGCAACACCTTCCAGTCGCGCCCGCCGTCGCGGGTGGACAGGATCCGGAACTTGCCGTTCACCGGGTCGCTGAGCACCAGGCCGTGCCGGGGGTTGAAGAACGCCATACAGTCGAAGAACGCCTGCTCATTGGTGTTCTGATACGCAAGGCGCCAGGAGCGGCCGCCGTTGGCGGTGACATACAGCCGGGAATCGGTGCCGGTTCCGGCGGCCATGGCCACCGCCGCCGTAGCGCTGAATGCTTCGATATCGCGGAACTGCAGCGCCGCCGCCCCGGCCGGTGAGGCGTTGATCCAGGTCCGGCCGCCATCGACGGTCCGCAGCACTACCCCGTTGTAGCCGCCCAGCCAGGCCACCCTCCGGCTCACCACCGACAGGCCACGGAAATGCGTCTGGGTCCCGGTATCCAGCAGCCGCCACGACAACTGCCGTCCGGCGGCGGAGTGGGCCGCAGCGCGCGCTGAACCTGCTGGGATCCCGGCGGCCAACAAGCCTGCCAGGGCGGCGCACACGACCACGGCCGGAGCAAGACCAGCGCGAACACGAGGCAATGTCATGAATGGGACGCTAACTCAGCAACTGTCACCGGACCAGTCCCCGCATGGTGATCGTCACATCATCCCTGCCGATCCGGCGCTGCGCCCCTGGTCCGAGCCGGTACCTAGCCGTGGTCAGGGCGCGATGCCCAGCCGGGCGGCTTCGCGGGCCGCGGCCGTCCGGGACGAGACACCGACTTTGGCCAGGACCGCGGAGACGTGGTGGTGGACGGTCCGTTCGGAGATGAACAGTCGCCGGGAGATCTCCTGGTCGGGCAGGCCTTCGGCGAGTAGCGCGAGGACCTCCTGTTCGCGGGCGGTGAGCCCGGCCGGGGCGGCCCGGGTGGCGGCGCGGGGCCCGCGGGGGATCGAGGTCATGCCGAGTTGTTTCATCCGCCGCCTGGCCGCGGCGGCGGTCGCGCGGGCCCCGAGGTCGTCCAGAACGGCGAGGGCTGCCTGGAGTTCGGCATCGTCCGGCGAGGAAACGATCCGCGTCAGGGCAGCGTCGTAGGTCCGGCCGAGCCGCTCCCAGGCGGCGGCGCTGCCCTGCCAGTCGCCGGCGATCTCCAGCGCATACGGTTCCGGCAGGCCGGCCGGGTCCACCCCCGCGCCGAGCCGCCACAGCCAGATCGCCAGCGACCCGAGCTTCCACGGATCGACTCGGCCGAGTGCCTGCTCGTAAGCCTCCCGTGCCTCCTGGCAGGCGAGATCCGCCTGCCCCGACACCCACAGCAGTTCCGCCCGCACCGCCCGGACCTGCGCGACCCATACCGGCGAGACGATCCCCGCGGCCAGGGCCGCCGAGGAGTCCAGCAGCTCCGCGTAGCCAGGTTCGCCGCGGCGGCCGTGGATCGTGCCGAGGATCCGCAGCGGGTAGAGCTGATTCGAGGCTGAGACACCCGGGATGGCGAGCACCTCATTGCAGAGATCCACGGCCTCGTCCCAGCGCCCGAGCAGCAGCAAGGTATCCGCTTGGGCGCCACGCATGCAGCGCGTGCGCCAGCGCAGCTCGCGCCGTTCGCAGAAGGCCATGCCCGCGCGGTAACAGCGCTGGGCCTCTTCCAGCCGCTGCACGCTGACGAGGTTGTCCTGGAGGCCAACGTAAGCGTCGGCCGCTTCCTGCTCCAGGTTGGCGTCGAGCGCCAGCTGGAGCCCTTGCTCGGTTGGGCCGATCCCATCCTGGCCAATGTCGACGAGGAGGGCCCCCGTCATGATCAGAGCCTGGCTCACGACATCATCCCGGCCCAGCCGCTTGCCGAGGTCGAGCGTCTGGGCGACGCCGTCGAGGGCCTCGGCCTGCCGTCCCTTGTTCCACCTGCCGATGGCCACCCAGAGCTGCGCCATCGCCAGTTCCGGGCCGGGCGGCAGCGGCTGCAAAGCCCGGAGCGACTCCTCGGTGGCCCGGATGCTCTCTTCCCCCCGGCACTGCTGCCACAGAATGCCGGAGAGCATGCTCAGGTCCTCCCCGACGCGCAGGGTGTCGCCTAGCCCGCGCCGGATCTCCAGGGCGGCGCGCAGCGCCGCTTCGGCGTCCGCCAGCCGGTCGAGCAGCGCGTATTCGGCCGCGAGCCCTTCCTGCAGGCCGGCCAGGGCCGGCAGCTCCGCGGTGCCGGGGTGGCGCAGCGCCCGCTGGTATTGGGCGGCCGCCTCGCGGTGCGCGCCCAGTGCCGCCGACCGGCGGGCCGCCTGCGGGGCGTACCGCCCGATCGCGGCAACATCGCCGGCGCCTTCGGCGTGGTGGGCCAGCACGGCAGGGTCGGTGTTGCCACTGTCCTGGAGCACCGCGAGCACCCGTGCGTGCAGCTCGCCGCGGCGATGCGGGCCGATCGCCTCCTCCACCGCCATCCGGACCAGCTCGTGCCGGAACAGCAGGCAGCCCGCCTCAGCGGTGAGCAGGCCGGTCCGCAGGCAGTCATCCAGCAGCGCCGCCGATCCGCCGGCCACCGACGCGAGGACTTCCCGGTCAACACTGGTTCCGATGACGGCGGCTGCCTGCAGGGCTTCGCGGACCGGGGCACTGGCACGGGCCAGCCGGGCGCCCACCACGTCGCGGACCGTCGGCGGGACCGCCGGCCAGCCCGCCTCGATGGCCTCGCAGACCAGGAACGGGTTGCCGCCGGTCACCCGGCACAACTGCGCGGCGTCCAGGTCCCGCTGCCCGGCCAGCGCCCGGACGGCGTCATCGGACAGCGGCGGCAACCCCATCCGCCGGGTAGCGCGGTGCGCCGCCAGGTCACCGAGCAGCAGCCGCAGCGGGTCGTCGCTCAGCTCATCGTCCCGGTAGGTGACCAGGACCAGCGCGCGCATCCGGCCCAGCCGCCGCCCGGCGAACCTCAGCAGGTCGATCGTTGCCTCGTCCGCCCAGTGCACGTCCTCGATCACCGCCACGGTCAGCGCGGCCGGCGAATCGAGCTCGGCCAGGAACGCCCCGAACAGCCGATCCGGCCCCGCGCCCTGACCGCACAGCTCGGAAAGCTGGCCGCCGGCCTGCGCGGCGATATCAAACAGCGGGCCCAGCGGCCGCGGTGTCAGCAGCCCATCGCACGCGCCCCATAGCCACCGCGCCCCGTGCAGCTGCGCCTGGAACGCCTCTACCAGCGCAGTCTTGCCGATACCCGACTCGCCCGACACCAGCACAAGCCGCCCGCTGCCCCCCCTGGCCTCAGCCGCATATCCGGCCAGCGCATCCAGGAACGACGACCGCTCAAGCAACTCCATCGGCCAACCCCCAAGCTCCCTGGCAAGGATTCTCCCCGCGGCTGCGAACAGCGCCACTCGCGGGCCGCGGGCTCAGTTCTCGCCATCTGGAGGGGGCGGCCAGGATGGCATGCAGAAACTAGTAAAGTGAGCGTAAATTACCGTCTTGCAGAACGTCAACCGTTAAGAACGCCAGGGCTCCATCCGGATCTGCAATGGGCTCCGTCATCCCTCTTCGGCGTTGATCAACGCCCGGCACACGTCGATGATGTCAACCACCCCGAGGAGGCCATCGGCCTGTTTGACCGGCAGGTGACGGAAATGCGTGGCTGTCATGATCTTGGCCGCGTCATGGATGCTTGTTGTGGTGATGACGGCCGGGCGAGTGATCATCACGGCATCGATCCAGACGTCGTTGACATCTTTCCCGTCCGCGATTGCGCGGGCGACGTCCGCCTCGGTGATGATGCCGACCGGCTGGCCGGTCTGCGCGTCCACGACGACAAGAGCTGTCGTGCCTGCGTGCTTCATCAGATAGGCGGCCGCAGCCACGTGGTCGTGCTGTTTGATCGTCATCAGCGGTGCCAGCATGATGTTTGCGACGGTAGCCGCGGCCGCTCGCGAATGGAACGACGATTTCTGCGCGGAGACGGCCGTCATAATCTGCTCCATTTTCGGCTCCTCACCTGTCGGATGGCGAATCATGTTGTGATCGGCGGGCGCAGGCACGTTCATCAGGCCGCTGACTGAGTCCCGGTCGCGGGTGTGCTGGCCAGCGGGGGGTGTTGCTGAGCCGCGGCGGCTTTTGCGGCGGCGGTGGTTTGCAGGTAGCGGTGCACCAGGGGGATGGTGGCCGCGCCTTCGCCGACGGCGGCGGCGACCCGTTTGACCGATCCGTGGCGTACGTCACCGGCGGCGAACACCCCCGGCAGGCTGGTCTCTAGCGGCAGCGGCTGGCGGGCGGGGTGCCAGCGGCGGCCGCCGGTGCCGGCGGGCAGGTCTGGCCCGGTGCGGATGAACCCCCGCCGGTCGCGCGCGACGGTGCCGGCGAGCCATTCCGTGCGTGGCTGGGCGCCGATGAGGACGAACAAGGCGTCGGCGGGGACGCTGCGCCGCGCCCCGGAGGCGGTGTCTTTCAGTATCAGCGATTGGAGATGGCCGGTGCCGGTGCCGTCGGCGACCTGCACCCGGTAGCAGACATGCACGTTGGGGGTGGCGTCGATCTGACGAATGAGGTAGTCGGACATGCTGCCGGCCAGCGACTCCGCGCGCACCAGGATGGTCACCTGGCTGGCCCACTTGGCCATGTGCAGCGCGGTCTGCCCGGCGGAGTTGCCGCCTCCGGCGACGAACACGGTCCGCCCGGCCATGGCCGGTGCCTCGCTGGCCGCGGCGCCGTAGAAGACGCCCCGGCCCTGCAGGTCCTCCAGGGCCGGGATACCGAGCCGCCGGTAGGTGGCGCCGGTCGCGATGATCACGGTGCGCGAGGTGAGAACGCCGCCGTCGGACAGCCGCAGCCGGTAGTGGCCGTCCTTTCTGGACAGGCTCTCGGCCTGGCGCATGTACAGGAACGTGGTGCCGAAGGTCCAGGCCTGCTGCCAGGTTTCCTGGGCCAGTTGGGCGCCGCTGATGCCCTGGGAGAAGCCGGGGTAGTTGCGGATCATCGAGCTGGTCCCTGCCTGGCCGCCGATGGCCTCATGCTCAACCACCACGGTGCGCAGGCCCTCCGAGGACGCGCCGACCGCGGCAGCGAGCCCGGCCGGGCCGCCGCCGACCACCGCCACATCGAAGACCTCCCCGGGCGGGATCGGCCTCATCAGGCCGAAGGCGTCAGCGATTTGCAGGTTCGAGGGGTTGACCAGCGCTGGCCGCTCGGCCCCGAACTGGAGCACGACCACCGGCAGTTCCGGCGACTCCAGGCCCAGTTCCTGCAGCATCTGCCGGGCGTGCCCGGAGGTGATGTCATAAAAGCCGGCCGGGACCCGGTGGCGGGCGAAAAGGTCACGCAGCTCCTGGGACCGCGCCGACCACCGCTCGCCGATCACCTGCACCGCCTCGAAGCCACCGCCGCGCCGGCTGGCCCACTCCCTCAGGAACTCGGTGATCGAGCGGTGGAACTCCTCGGCCGGGGCCTGCACCGGACCCGTCACCCAATAGTCGACGGTGCCCAGGGTGACCGCGTCGAAGACCGACCGCACAGATTCCCAGTCACCCCAGCGAACCACGGCCACCCGAAGTGCCCTCGGGTCGATGGCGCGGACCGCGGCAAGCACCTCGATGCCATCCGCATCCTGCGCACCGACCCTGCCGATGACCAGCGCCACCGGCAGCCCAGCAGCCCGCAGATCCCGCATCCAGGGCTGCAGCTCCGCGGGCCGGCCGCAGACGACTATCTGATAGTCCGCGCCATACCGCTTGGACAGCTCCCGGTAGAGGATCTCCCGGGCGCCAGGATCCCGGCAGACGAGGACGATGGCCGCCTGTGCCACGGCTGTTTCGCCGCGCACGGCGGAGCCCAGCTCCTCATGCGCAGCGGTGGGCGCGGCAGCTGATGCAGTCATCTCGTCCCCCTCGGGTGCGTCGGCTGAATCCGGTGCACGGCCGAAGGTATGAACTGCAGCGTTCGCGCAGCGCTCGGCACCATGCGCTCGTACCACGCTGTCGGGAGAACGCCCGAAGCAGAGCGAGGAATCCCCGCCGTCCGGCTGAACGCCGGCGGCGCCGCTGAGAAGTTCGCCAGGAGCGCCCCGTCGTGCCCGGCGCCGCCTTGCGGTTGCGAGGCCAGGTCCGCCGGGCGCCGGGAGCCAGGTTCGCTACCTGAGCTGTCCGTCCTGGTGACTGGCTTGGCCCGGGGCGGCCGAGGGGGATGGCTCGGGCAGGGCGCGTCCTTGTACCGGGCCGCATAGAACATGATGAACGTGGTGGCCACGATCTGGATCCCGCCGAGCACGATGAAGACACCGGCGCCGATGGCGACGGCGCGTACTGTGACCAGAACCGACGCCAGCAGCCATACCGCAAACGCCAGCCGGCTGATGCCCGCCGAGCAGCGGGCCCTGATCAGGTGAGAAATCTGCGGCACGTAGGCCGCTCCGGCCATCCCGGCGCCGACAAAGCCCGCGATCTCCGTGGTGGTCAGCATCGTTGGCTCCCGGGCTGAGGCGCCCCGGCATACCCGGGATCTCCCAGCGTCATCGGGTCAGCACGTTGTGGGTGCCGGTAAGTGAGGTGACGGGCTTTGCGCATGAGGTCCTCCTGGTAATCGCCGATCGTCCGCCCGCGGCTCGGGTCCGCGCCGGACGGATCCTGTGCTGCCATCAGCGGAGGGTGAGGATGGTTTCCAGATAGGTCGCGGGGATGGCGATGCTGCCGCCGTGGTTGCGGTCCCAGTGGCGGGCCAGCTGGGACAGGTCGGCGGCCAGTGCGGCGCGGCCGTTGCCGTCGAGCACCTCGAATGCCTTCAGAGCTGGCCCGTACCAGCGGCGGAAGAACGAGACGAACTGTTCGGGCGAGCTGAATCGCCAGGTGCAGGTGCGCTGCACGGACCGGGCATCGGCGGCCGCCGCGGCGAACAGGCCGTGCACGTGCTGTTCGGTGCCCCACAGCAGCGGCGATGCGACGCCGGGCGGGGCGGGCACGTGCCTGGTGATGACACCGAACATCTGGCCGATGAACCCGTCGGGGGTCCACGAGGCAAGGCCGACGGTGCCGCCCGGGCGGGCGACCCGGATGATCTCGTCCGCGGCCCGCTGATGATCGGGCGCGAACATCGCCCCGAAGACGCTCAGCACCGCGTCGTATGACCCTTCGTCTACGGGCAGGTCTTCGGTGTCCCCGAGCCGGAACTCGACGTCGAGGCCCTCGGCTACCGCGCGCGCACGTGCGCCCTCGAGCAGTTCGGGAACGTAGTCGATGCCGAGGGCGTAGGTGCCGGACCGGGCCGCCGCCAAGGTGGCGTTGCCGTTGCCGCACGCGACATCCAGCACCTCCCAGCCCGCTTTCAGGTCGGCCGCGTCGGCGAGTAGTTCGCTGACAAGCACGAGGCGCGAGGCAACAACGGCGTAGTCGCCGCTGGCCCAGGTCTTCTTCTGGCGCGCCTTGAGGACCGACAGGTCCGCGCGCGCCGTTGTCATAGTCATGACGACTCCTCTTTCTCAGGCCCCGGTACGGGGCCGCTCCGGTAAGAGCTTGCGGCGGCGGTGATGCCCCGGACGAGTGAGGGTCTCGTACCACCGCCGGCCGGGCGGCGGCCCGGCGAATCGGCATCACGCGGCTGGCATCACCCGCACATGCTGGGCCGGCAGGCCGGGAAGGGGTACAGAATCTGTACTACCCCTGGCCGGACCGGCCCGGCATCATGGGTATATGACGCGCTATGCGGACTACTGCCCGATCTCGGCCGGCGTCGAGGTGCTGGGCGACCGGTGGACGCCGCTGGTCATCCGCGAACTCATGGTGGGCGCCGGTGGCTTCAACGAGATCCACCGGGGGATTCCCCGGATCAGCAGGACCATGCTCGCGCAGCGACTCCGGCTGCTCGAGCGGCGCGGGCTGGTTCACCGTGACCCCGGGGCCCCCGGCCGTCCCGGGCGTTACACGCTGACACCGGCGGGGGAATCGGTGACCCCGGTTATCTGGGCCATCGGGCACTGGGCCGCTGAGTGGACCTTCGGGGACCCCGCTGACGAGGACTGCGACGGCCGGTCGCTCATGTGGCGCCTGCACCAGCACGCGATCGTGGCCAAGCTTCCCCGGCAGCGCACCGTCTTGCACCTGATGCTGACCGGCGCGGGCGCCGCCCAGGGCTGGCTCGACATCCAGCGTGGCGCGGTCACCGTGTGTACCGACGACCCCGGCTACGACGTCGACCTGGCGATCGAGGCCGACACCGGGCAGATGCAGCGCTGGCTGGTCGGCCTCGTCCCGTTTCGTGACCTGATCGCCAACGGCCACGCCCGCCTGCTCGGGCCCAGCCGGCTGGCCCGGGCGTTCCCGACCTGGTTCGACACCTCCTACTTCGCTGAAGGCCTTCGCCGGGCCGAGCAACACCGCAGGCGGCAGGCCATGCCCGCCTAAGGCCTGCGCGCTTGACAAGGTAACTGTGCACCACAGCAGGGCCAGTAGACGTCCGGATCTACCACCGACCGGGTGCGCCCTGTGTCGGCAAGATCACTCCATGGGGCTGGCATCATGGGCGACTACCGCAATCCTCGCCCGGGCGCGCACTACTGCCCGGGCGGTGGATCGTGGTCCAGGTCGGCCTCCGCGAGCAGGCGGGCGGCCGAGCCAGGGTCGCCCAGCAGGGCGGCGAGCAGGTGCCGTGCCGACCACATGCCCGATGCCCAGGCCAGCCCGCAGGCGAGGCCGCCGGGCCCGGCGGCGTGCACCGCGCCGAGGGTGTGGCGCCACGGCACGGAGACGCCGTCCACGATGAGCGGGTCGTGTGCGCAGTAGGTCGCGGGCGCATCGGGCAGCACCGCGCTGATGATCGCGGGGACCGGGCGGCGTACCGGTGACGACTCGACCAGGCCGGCGATTTCCTCCGAGACCAGCGGCAGGTCTAGCAGGTCAGCGAGCCGCGTGGCCAGGTCGTATGGCGCCAGCACCAGCGGCTGGGCGGCCACCAGCGGCCACAGGTCCACGGCGTCGAGCACCAGCGCGTCCGCGGCGTCGGCCACGACGATCTCGCCCCCGCAGACCACGCGCACCCGGTCCGGCGGTGCGGCCCCGGCGACGGCCGCGAGCGCCGTCCACAGTGCGCGCAATTGCGCCCGCGTCACCGGCCGCCCGGGGTCGGCCAGCCGCTCCAGCAGCTCGTCCGGCCCGCCCGGCTCGGCGAGCAGCTCAGCAAGCGAGGTGCGTACTCCCAGCGCGCGGGCGACCGCCGGGTCCGCTGGCAGGGCGGTCTCGTCGTACAGGCCCGCGAGCAGCGGATCCGTGCCGGCGGCGCGCACGTCGGTGGGCCGGTGACCGCCGAGGACCGGATGGCGGCGGAGCCACCACGCGGTGTAGGACGGCACATCGGCGTGGCGGCCGTCCGCGAGCAGCACCCGGGCAGGCTCGACAAGCGCCGCGCGCAAGGACGGCGTGGCGAGCAGCTCGAGTGCCTGCGGCCAGCGTGCCGGGTCCACGAGCTCAAGGTCGCGGACGGCCAGCACCTCGGCCGCTACCGGCGGCACGCTACCGCCGGGCAGCCGCGCACATGCGTCGGCCGCCCACTCCTTCGCACCATCCAGGTCGAGGTCTGGTGCATCAAGGGCGACGTCTTCCGCGGCCAGCAGGCCGAATGACGACAGCACGCCGACTGCCTCGAAAGTCGCGGCTTCGTGGCGCTCGAGTATCGCCGGGCTGAGGGTGCCGAATGGCGTGTCCGCCGCGATCACCCCGGCCAGCGGGCCGCCGGGGAGCAGCAGTTCCCCCGCCGGATACCATTCGCCGTCGGCGCCCGGCAGCGCCAGATCCGCGAGCCAGGGCTGCTCACCCGGCCGCAGGTGCGCGGCTGCGACGAGGCTCAGCACCGCGTCGGCGACGGGCCCAGGATTGTCTGAGTCGTAGGAGTCCGCGACGGCTGCGCGCACGGCCGGGTCGGCGAGGACGCCCCGCGGCGTCGCCTCGGCCGCACCCAGCCGGGCAAGCAACGGGTGCACCGCGCCGGGGTGCACGATGCGGAGGCCGAGCAGCGACAGTTGCCCGGGGTGATCGAGACCGGGCCCTGGCATCAGCAGCCCGCGCGGGCCCCGCACCAGCCGCCCGTCGGCCAGCGGCACCGGCAGCGCGCCAAGCTCGCCCGGATCGGCGGCGGCCAGCGCCTCATACAGCCGCTGCCACCAGGCCGGATCACGGTCGAGCGAGGCGAGCATGTCGGCAAGCTCGGCCATCCGGAGCCGCCGGACGCCGAGTACTGCGTAAGCGGGATGCCGGGCCGGCCCCTCGATCAGGCCGTCCAGCACTGGCGCGAGGTGGCCGGTGAGGCCCGGAAGGGCCGGCTCCAGCACGAGCGCGTCACGCGGGCGGATCCGCTGGCCGCGATGCTGTGCGCCGGGCAGGAACGCCGTCTCCTGCAGCCGCGCCAGGATCGCGCGCCGCAGCTGGGCGTCCAGCTCGCCCAGCCCGACCGGACCGGGAACCAGATCGAGCAAGCCATCTCCTGGCCCGAAGCTGGGCAGCAGGCGAGCGTAGCCCTCGGCGGCCTGATCGAGCAGGAAGTCGGTGAGCGGGCCCGGTGCGACGTGACGGCGGTCGGGACTCAGCGGGAACGAGGCCAGCAGCAGCGCCGGGAGGCCAAGTGGCTCATCGGTCGGCGTGGGCGCGTGCACCACAGCAACGACGCCCTCTGGCAGGCGGCCGGCCGGCGTGTCACCGCCCTCGCCGCCGAGCGTGACCGGCACCGCCCAGCGCACCGACCACCACGAGCGCGCACGCTCTTCGGCCGGGCGGTCGGCGAGTAGCCCGGGATCGGCCCGGCCGCCCGCGGTTCCCGTGCGCCACCTGCAGGGTGTGCCGTCGACGGTGATAGTGACGCCGTCCCCGTCGTGCGCCGCGGTGAGCGCGCGTGTCACGCCGTCGACCTCGATGTCGATGGCAGCGAGTGCGGGCAGCGCGAGGAGCAGCGCGGGCCCCGTCTCGGCGAGCAGCCGCTTGATGAGCCGCTCAGCCGCCTCGTCCCGCAGCGGCAGCGTGACTGCCGTCGCGAAGCCCTCGGGAGGCGCGCCGTCCGCCGGGAACGGCAACCGCAGCACGGGCAGGTGACCCGACCGCGCGGCCAGCTCGCCCGCCAGTGCGGGGATCCGCTGGATAAGATCGCGGGCGGCGCTGCTCGACCAGCTCACCGCACCGGTCAGCGAAGAAATGCGCGGCTCGTCGCTGACCGCCACAGCGGCAGCGAAACCCACACCGAACCTGCCGACCGACATCTCCTGCTCATCGGGCCCTCGCTTGCTGGAAGCACGCAGCGTCGACAACGCCGCGACACCCGCCGCGTCCAGCGGCGCCCCTACATTCGCGGCCACCAGCGTTCCAGCACGCAAGGTCAGCCGCAGCCGGCCCGCCACCCCCGCGCGGGCCGCCGCATCCGCGGCGTTTTGCGCCAGCTCCACCACCACGCGGTCCCGGTAGCCGCCAAGGGCGTAGTCCTCCTCCGCGTTAGCGTCCTCACGGAACCGCGCTGGCGACGCCGCCCAGGCATCGAGCACCAAGCGGCGCACCTCCGCGGTACCGAACGGGTCAGGGTGGCTGTCCTGCACAGTCTGGATCCGCCTTCCATCGCAATGCCCGTATATCCGGCTCGTCCCACAGAATCCTGTGCCCGCCAGCCCGGTACTCGCCGGGACCCGGGGCCACGCTTACGCCCTGGCCGGTGACAGCGCACCCGAACACCGCAGTCAATGTAACCGCACATTTCCGCCTGATTCTGCGCGGCCTGCGGGCCGTGCGGGCGCTGCCCGTTATGGGGCGCAGATGTGGGTGATCTGTTGCGCGTCTGCAGACGCGGCCGCCGCCCGGTAGCGAGGCACTTGTTCCCCAAACTGACCCCGATGTGAGACGGCTGGCTGGCGCGGCGGGGCGATGCCCCAGCGGGTCAGCTGACCGGCGCGGCCTTCCCGTTGGCCGCGCTGGTTCCATCCTGCTCCGCCTCTACCGGGGTCATCGCCACGGCCCGCGGTGCCCAGACCATTTCTGGTTCCACGGGCCGTTCCGGCACCCCGACGATGGTCGCCAGGTCCGAGCCGTCAATAGTCTCCCGTTCGAGAAGGAGATCGATAACCCGGGCGAGGGTGTCTAGATTCTGGCGCAGCAGCATTGTCGCCCTGCTCTCGGCCTCCCGGAGCAGCTTGGCTACTTCCCGGTCTATGGATCGCTGCGTCTCCTCGGCATAGGGACGGCCAGCGAACGGGTTATCACGGCTCGGTCCTTCCGGGCCGTAGCCGATGGGCCCGACTTCTGCGGAGAAGCCCCATTCCCGAACCATGCGGGTGGCCAGATTGGTAGCACCGGCGAGGTCATCCGCCGCACCGGTCGATGGCTCCCCGAGAACGATGATCTCCGCGGCCCGGCCGCCCAGCCGCACCGCGAGCGAATCGGTGAGGTAGCTCCGGGGATACAAGTGGCGTTCGGACTCCGGCAGCTGTTCGGTCACGCCGAGCGCCGCGCCGCGAGGGAGGATGGTGACCTTCGCCACTGGGTCGGCGTGCTCGGACAGGACGGCGACAAGCGCGTGGCCGGATTCGTGCACGGCGACAGAGCGCTTTTCCTCGGGCAGCAACGCGTTGGAGTCATCGCGCCGGCCGATCAGCAGCCGGTCCCGCGCCGCAGCGAAGTCAGCGGCGGAAAGGACATCGCGCCCATTCCGCACGGCGTTGATCGCCGCTTCGTTCACGAGGTTGGCGAGATCAGCCCCCGAGAATCCCGGTGTCCCGCGGGACACCGTGTCGAGATCCACATCGGGGCCGAGTTTCTTGCCCCGCCCGTGGATAGCCAGGATCGCCATCCGCTCCTTCTGGTTGGGCAGCGGGATCTCCACCGTCCGGTCGAAGCGGCCGGGCCGCAGCAGGGCCGTGTCGAGGATCTCGGCCCGGTTGGTCGCCCCCATCACCACCACGCTGGCGCCCGGCTCGAATCCATCCATGTCGGACAGGAGCTGGTTGAGGGTCTGCTCACGCTCGTCGTTCGAGCCGAACCCACCGGGACCGCGGCGGCCCCCGATGGCGTCGATCTCATCGATGAAGATGATCGATGGAGCCTGCTTGCGGGCGTCGGTGAAAAGGCTTCGCACCCTGGATGCGCCGACGCCGACGAACATCTCGACGAAGCTCGACCCGCTGAGGGCGAAGAAGGGAACGCCTGCCTCGCCGGCGACCGCTTTGGCCAGAAGCGTCTTCCCGGTCCCGGGCGGACCCACCATGAGCACGCCTTTAGGACCGACCGCGCCTGCTCGCGCGTAGCGCTGAGGGTGTTTCAGGTAGTCGACGACTTCCATGACCTCGGCCTTGGAACCTTCATAGCCGGCGATGTCCGCGAAACGCGTGGAAGGCCGCTCCTCATCGTAGAGCTTGGCCTTTGACCGGCCTATGCTCATGATTCCGCCGAGCTGCTTACGGCCGCGGCGGGCGAACCAGACGAAGACGCCCACCAGGAGCAGCAGCGGCAACAACGAGAAAAGCAGGCTCGCCACGGAGTACGAACTCGAATTGGTGCCCGTTACCTCCACGCTATGCTTGAGGAGGAGAGGGGAAAGGGTGTTGTCGTTCAGCGCGGTGGGGATCTGGGAGGTATAGGCGACGCCGTTATCAAGCTTCCCAGCCACCAGCCCCGTCGAGCTGATCGTCGCTGTCGAGACCTTATTGGCCGTCACTTCACTGACGAAGGCGCTGTAGCTGAAGTCCCGGGTCGCCGAACCCCTGATACCCGGGTGGAAGAGGAGGAGGGCTCCGAGCACAGCCCCGCCCAGCAGGAGCCACAGCGGCCAGCGCGGGGCCGCCGGCGGCGCGGGCGCGGGCGGCCGCTTGCCCACCTTGTCTGTCCTGTTCGGTGGACCCGGCCGGGCCGGGGTCGACCGATGGGCGATACTCATGCCCTGATGAAGTCGGTGGAGCGGAAAATTACATCCATACCAGTCTCGGCTCTAGGAAATTCGGAAGCTAGCCGCCGAGGTCCAGGGCAACTGGGCAAAGTCGCGGTGCAAAGGAAGACATTTTCCGAACAACCACCAGGATGGTGCACATTCGGAGCGACCCCAGGCGGCCTCAGTGACCGGCGGCCCTGAGCATGAACCCGCGCAACGCGACCGCCTTCTCATGCGGTCCTTCATCATCTAGAGCGCACGCTGTCCCGTAGATATTTCCGGGGAGCGGCACCGCATACCGCCGGGCCCTGCAGCCGAGATCAATCACGCGCAGGCCGGCCGCGGGCCGCAGGCCGCCAGCCACGGGCCGACTAGGTCTTTCCCGCCCAGTTCGCTGCCCGGTCGTAGTCCGCCGCGACCCGGTCGAAGGGCTGCGCGCCGGCCCGCGGCGCTGGCGGCAAATGGTCCGCGGTTTCGGCGAGCGACAGCGGCCCCGAAGCGTACCGCGCCCCGTCCGTAGCTCTGCATTTCAGGTTTACGTTCGGGCGCGTCAGTGACTGGCGTCAGTCATTAACGTCGAGCGCTGCGAAGACGCGGAGCGGGTCGAGGTAGTCCCGCCAGTGGGTGATCTTGCGGTCTTTGATAGTGACGACTGAGACGTAGTGGTTGCTGTATGGCCGTCCGGTCGCGACGGCCCGGCCTTCGGACGCGTACTCGAGCGTGACGGTGGAGTCGTCGGCCCGGTGGGTCCTGAGGTCGAAGCAGCGATCGAGGAAGAATGCCTTGTGGTAGTCGCGGTAGAGGTCGATCAGGTTGTCGCGTCCTGCGATCCGGCGAGGGTAGCCGGGGACGGTGATGATGAACTCGAAGACGACATCCTCGGCGAGGAGGTCAAAGAAGTTGGCCCCGTCGACCAGTCCCGCCAGCCCGGTTTCGATCACTCGGAAGAATGGCACTAGTGCTTGGAAGTCCTCGATGTTGTCCACTGCCATCGTTAGTAGTCCTTCGTTAAGTTCAGGCAGGATATTTTGCGGGCGCTTACCGTGGGGTTCCTCGCTGGAGCGCCGGGTTGCGGGCCGATCAGGCGATCGGCGGGGGAACCCCTTGGACACTGGCAGACAGCGCCTGATCCCAGCCGCAGACCGCGCACGCATGCCGGACCGACGACTGGGCGAAATCGAGCGCGGCGCGGTGGGGATCGGGGCTGGCGCGGGCGTCGTCCCAGTCGAGCACGTATTCGCCGAGCCCGGCGTCCCAGTGGGCGGCCGCCGGCGACAGCGTCGCGGCCGCGAATCCCTCTGGCGCAGGATAGGCGTAGGCGAAGAAGGCTGCCCGCGGGTAGCGCCCATCGCCGGGCCACCACCCAACTTCGATCTGCTGGGCATCCCCCGCATTACGCATGATGAACTCGTCGGACGACGGCTCTGCCGGCCGACCGGAGAACAGGCTCACCGCCAGGTCGAACGAGCCCCACCATGCGTTGACCGGTGTCGAGCGCCCGCGGTACGGAGCACGCAGCGCGGACAAGACCAGCGCCGCACGGGTCGCCGCCGCGAAATAGGCGGTGACCTGGCCGGGGTCGTAGGTCGCGTGCTCATCGTCTTCGTCCAGCGGGGTGGTCCACGGCGTCTCCTGCGGCCGGGGGTTTATCTTCACCGGGCCCGCCAGTCTGCAGACCGCCGCCAGCACGTCACGCGTCACCTCCCTGACCGGCCGGTTCGGCGCGAGCGCGACGCGTTCTACTCGTCCGTCGCTGTGCTCCACGACCGCTTGGTGGGTCCGCAGATCCAGCGCGACGGCCAGCGCACCACAGCCGTCCGGCGCCGGCAGGGGAAGCGTCTCCCAGCCGCGCACGGTCAGGCGCAGCGCGGTGTGCTGCAGCTGGGGTTCAGGCGGAGCCAGCGCCACGGCCAGCTTGCCGAGAACCTGCGTGTGGGCGTGCAGAGTGTCACACGTGGCAGCCCAGGCGTCGTAGGGGAGCGCCGGCCATGCAGTGGGCATAGACGCAAACTACCGCCCAAACCGTAGCCGGAACACGTGCGGTGCCCAAAGGCAGTTCATGTCTTGTCACGGAAGTCACCACCCGGGCTGAGCGCAAGCGCGGATATCCGCCTGATCAGCGCGGGCCGGTGCGCCGTGCTCGCGGCAAGGTACTACTGCCGCCGCAAGGCCCGCAGATTGCCGGCCCGCACCAACATCGGCGAGGCCAGCGGCACATAGTGACCGCGGTGCCTATTGACGTTTGGACAGCTTGCGCCGGGCCTTATCAGCGCCGCCGGGAAACGCGGCGTCCAGTGCGCCGCGAGGTGCGGCGGGCTACTCTTCGTGCTCCGAACATCTCATGCCTCCGGTTCTCGTCTTGAGCTTACCGTTACTGTGCTTCTGCAGCGGCGGCCGTTTCCAGATCGTGCAGCTCCTGTGCCTCCTCGGCCGAGACCAGCCCGATCTCCACCAGGTCGAGCGGGCTGATGAAGCCGTCGCTGATCCGGAAGCCGCCCGCGCGCATGATCGCGTCGCGAAGCGGCACCGCCCAGTGGTGCTCGAGCAGGACCAGGGCCGCCGCGGAGTCGTTCGGGATGTCCTCGAGCACATCCCAGCCTTCCTGCTCGGTGAACACGTGCACGCCACCCTCGGCGGCCACCTCCTCGCCCCCCGCGATCGCGCCGGCCTCCATTCCCTCCTCGCCGTCGATGCCCAGCCCGATCAGCGCGCCGATCTTGGTGCCGAGTTCGATCGCCTCATCCTCGCTGAGGTTGCTGAGGTGCTCCACCTCCAGTTCGCCGTTGGCGTCCTTGTAGACGGCGAGCGCGTCGATGACGCGCACCGTGTCGCTTTCGCGGAGCCGCTCCAGCTCGGCGATGATCTCACCGTGGAAGTCGGGGTGGTTAAACCCCAGCACGATGAGCTGTACGGGCCCAATTGCCATGTTCCGTCCTCCGTTCATCCGCCGGTTAACCGGTCGCAGCGGGCTCACCGGCATGACGCAGCCCGCCCGGCTGCTCGGGCAGCATCCCATCGCCCGGCCGGTCGGCACATCACCCCGCGAGGGGGTGATATTTGCCAAACGCTCTGCGTGGCTGCCGCTGGCCAGATCGCCATCGCCGTCCCGGCTTTCACGGTCCTGGCCATCGGGTCATCGTGCTTCACTCCGGAGCAGGCGAAAACCCATGGCATGCCAGCAGGCGTGATCCCCTATCCTCTCGGTGTGGCGCACGATGAACGCGGAGTAACCCCGCAGAGCGAGGACTTCTCCGCCTGGTACAACGAGGTCGTCTTCAAGGCCGAACTGGTCGACCGCGGCCCGGTCCGGGGCACGATGGTGATCCGCCCCTACGGATACCGGATGTGGGAGCTGTTGCAGGCCGACATCGACCGGCGGATCAAGGAGACCGGTCACGTCAACGCCTACTTCCCGCTGCTGATCCCGGAGAGCTACCTGCGGCGCGAGGCCGAGCACGTCGAGGGTTTCGCGCCGGAGCTAGCGGTCGTCACCCACGCCGGCGGCAAGGAGCTCGAGGAGCCGCTGATCATCCGGCCCACCTCGGAGACGATCATCGGCGAGATGATGGCCAAGTGGATCAGCTCGCACCGGGATCTGCCGTTGCTGCTCAACCAGTGGGCGAACGTGGTCCGCTGGGAGATGCGGCCGCGGATGTTCCTGCGCACCACCGAATTCCTGTGGCAGGAGGGCCACACCGCGCACGTCGATGAGGCGGATGCCATGCGGGAGACCCTGCTCGCGCTCGAGCTCTACGAGCAGGTGTCCAGGGACGTGGCCGCCATGCCGGTGATCGCGGGGGAGAAGACGGCGGGCGAGCGGTTCCCCGGCGCAAAGCGGACCTACACGGTCGAGGCGATGATGCGCGACGGGCGAGCGCTGCAGTCCGGCACATCGCACTACATGGGCACCAACTTCGCCAAGGCCTTCAACATCCAGTACGCCGCGGAGAGCGGCGAGCTGGTGTTGTGCCACACCACCTCGTGGGGCATGAGCGCTCGCATGATCGGCGGAGTGATCATGACACACGGGGACGACAAGGGCCTCATCCTGCCGCCGCTGCTCGCCCCCTATCAGGTGGTGATCGTCCCGATCGGCCGCGGCGAGCAGGCCGGCCAGGTACTGCCGGCCGCCCGGGAGCTGGCGGCCCGGCTGCATGACGCGGGCATCCGCACGCACGTAGACGACCGGCCGCAGTTCTCCCCGGGGTTCAAGTTCAACGACTGGGAGGTACGCGGCGTCCCGATCCGGCTGGAGCTCGGGCCGCGGGACGTGGCGGCGGGCACGGCGCTGATGGCCACCCGGCTCGGCAACGAGAAGACGCCGGTCCCGCTGGACTCCGCCCCGGCCCGGCTCAGCTTCGAGCTGACCGCCTTCCAGGATCTGCTGCTGCAGCGGGCGACCGAGTTCCGCGATCAGCGGACAGTCACGGTGGACACCTGGGACGAGTTCGTGGCGGCCGTGGCGACCGGCTGGGCCCGGGCATTCCACTGCGGCCAGCCCGGGTGCGAGGACGACATCAAGGCCGCCACCTCCGCCACGCCGCGCGTCATCCCCACAGACGGCGAGCCGGAGCAGGGGAGCTGCATCCGGTGCGGTCGGCCGTCCGCCTACGGCAAACGCCTCATCTTCGGCCGCGCCTACTAGGGCCTGCCTTGGAGCCAGGGCCGTGATGCTGGACGGCTCCGTCCTTCATGACGAAAACGGCGTGCTCCAGCAGGCCTACGTCCTGTAGCGGGTTGCCGTTGACCGCGATGACGTCGGCGAGGTACCCGGGCTCGATACGGCCGACCCGGTCGTCCCAGCGGATAAGTTCGGCCGCATGGATGGTGGCGGACCGGATCGCGCCGAGCGGGCTCTGGCCGCAGCGGACCTGGTAGGCGAACTGGCGGGCGTTGAGCCCGTGCGGGTAGATGCCGCTGTCGGTGCCGAATGCGATGCGCACGCCGGCCGCCAGGCACTTGGTGAAGCCTTCTCGCTGCGCGAGGGTCGTCTGGTCGTTCTTGCGGAGCACGTCGGCACGCCAGCCCTGCTCGCGTCCGGTCTCCGCGATGTAGTCACCGTTGTAGACATCGGCGACCAGGAACGTGCCAGCGGCGGCCATCATCTGGATTGACTCATCGTCCATGAGCGAGCCGTGCTCGATAGAGCGCACGCCGCCGCGTACGGCGCGCTTGATGCCCTCCGCGCCGTGCGCGTGGGCGGCGACATCCGCGCCGGAAAGCGACGCTTCCTCGACGGCGGCCCGGATCTGTTCCCCGGTGAGCTCGGGGGCGCCGGGCACGCCTCCCGGTGCCATGACAGCGCCGGTGGCGATCAGCTTCACGAAGTCCGCGCCGCCGTGCAGCACCCGGCGCACGGCCCGGCGCATGTCATCGACCGAGTCGGCCACCCCAACCCGGAACTCCTGCGGCACGACCGCATCGACGTCCGGGGCCAGGCCGGTAATGTCACCCCCGCCGCCGGAACAGGTCACGTACGCTCCCGCGACCCGCATGCGGGGGCCAGCCACCCAGCCTTCGTCGATAGCGTCGCGCAACGCGACGTCGACGAAGGCGCGGAACGTGCCCACGTCACGCACAGTGGTGAAGCCAGCCAGCAGGGTGTCCCGCGCATTGCGCGCACCCGACAGCGCCTCCTGGGCACCGGTCCGTGCCAGCAGTTCCGCGTACCCGTGGCCGCTGTCTGGTTCGCCGACCAGGTGGGTGTGACAGTCGATCATGCCGGGCAGCACCGTCTGGCCCGGCAGGTCCACAAAAGCAGGGCCTTCGGCCGGTACGTCGCCAGCCGCGACAACATCGGCGATGCGGTGGCCATCGATGACGACGGCGCGGTCGGCCAGCAGCTCCCCGGTCACCACATCGAGCAGCAGGTGCGGGCGGATTACCGTGCGCATGGAAATAGTCATCCTGCAACGATAGGAAGGACGCTCTCATGGCAGAGTGGGCCTTGCGCCAGTACGACGGCGAACCACTAAGCGGCCTGGGTAGGAGCGACGATGACCGAGCACGTCACCGGGGGCAAGATGTCCCTCGCCGAACTCGCCGACGGGCACAAAAGCCAGCCGTCCGCCATCCTGCGCCTGACGGCTGAGCACAGCCCCGGTGGTGCCTATCCGGCCAACGTCGCCGCCTATATCAACGGGGTGTTCCGCGGCACCATCGCCGCCGCTGACCACATGCCTGCGGGGCTGCACCTGTACCTGCCATAGCGACCAGCCGACACCCCGGATAGCTCTGCGGCAAATGTCTGCTTTGCGGAGCCCGGAGCCTCGGCTGGGTTGCGGTGGGAACCGGCGGGCGTCGTTCAGACGGCGGCTGGTGCTTTCGGGGCGGCGTTGAGCGGCGCGGTTGAGGCTGCTCCGGCTGGCAGGGTTGCCGGGATGGCGAGGGCGGGCATCTCGGGCACGGGCGGCGCGGTGTCGGTGTCCTGGTCGTCCGCGGTCGGGGGCTGGGCCTGGGCGATGCCCGGGGCGGCGCGGTCGAAGAAGCGGAGTAGTTCAACGGGGACGGGCATGACCAGGGTGCTGTTCTTCTCGGCGGCGACTTCGACGACGGTTTGCAGCAGCCGTAGTTGCAGGGCGGCGGGGTCGGCGGCCATGACGGCGGCGGCTTGGGCGAGTTTTTTGGAGGCCTGGTATTCGCCGTCGGCGGAGATGATCCGGGCGCGGCGCTCGCGTTCGGCTTCGGCTTGGCGTGACATGGAGCGTTTCATTGACTCGGGGAGGGCGACGTCTTTGATTTCGACGCGTTCGACGCGGATGCCCCAGGGTTGTTCGGTGGGTTCGTCGATGACGTCTTTGAGGTGGGTGTTGATTTTGTCGCGCTCGGACAGGAGCTGGTCCATGTCGCTTTGGCCGATGACTGACCGTAGTGAGGTCTGGGCGACCTGGGAGACGGCGAACTTGTAGTTCTGCACGTTGATGATTGCTTTGATCGGGTCGATGACGCGGTAATAGACGACTGCGTCGACGCGGAGGGTGACGTTGTCGCGGGTGATGGCCTCTTGGCCGGGGACGGCGGTGACGGCGATTTGCATGTTGACTTTGGTGAGCCGGGTGGTGAAGGGGTTGATCCAGGTCAGGCCTGGTTCGCGAAGGCCGGGCAATGCTTTGCCGAAGCGGAAGACGATGCCTTTTTCGTATTGTGTGATGACTTTGAAGCCGAACATGCCGGCCGTCCTATCCCTCGGCGCGGGGCGCCGGGTGTGCCTGGGGCCGAGGACGGCGCTGGCGTGATTGCCGGCGCCTGGAATCCCCCGGTCCTGTTTTCATTATAGGAGTGAAATTAACGCGAAACGCCGGCGGCCGGCCCATGACAGGTTCTACCGTAAAGGCCGGCGGGTGCCCTGGGGTTTCTTCGACGGTCAGGATGTCGGCGGCCTGCGAGATGCCTGGGCTGGTGGCGGCTATGTTCATGGCGTCCCAGGCGCTCTCCGCGGGAGTATCGGGGTTAACCACCAGCAACGCGATCGGCCCCCGGCCCCCGGCCGTGGTCACGCTGACCGTGTGGTGAGGAATGGTGGTGATCCAGTCGATGCGGACGGCGGGGCCGTCGGATGTGAGCTGATGCGGGATTTCGTCCCATTCGTCGCGATGGACGCCGAGCCGCTGCACTCTCACGCCGGGCCGGGCGTCCAGCGCCGCGATCAGGCCAGGAAGCTCGGTAAGTGCGTTCCTGGAGCGTGGCCACCATCCTCCGTCGACCGCGCCATGCCGGATGAGCCCGGGGTCAAAAATGACCCGCGCCGATGGCGGCCCGGCGGCCGCGGGCCGGTTCATGACTGAGGCTCGGTCTCTGGGCGTGCCGGGCCGGTATCCCGGTCCGGTTGGCTGTCGCGGGCGGGGACAGGTGCGTGGTCACCCGTGCTGGCGCGGCGCCTGGTCCTGCGCATGGTGCGCCGCAGCTGGGTGATCCGCGCGGTGCCCGCGGCCGCCATCACCAGCGCGCCCGCGATGGCCGCGACTAGCAGGGCGGCGGCAAGGGACACGCTGACATGCGCGCCGAAGAAGGTGATGTGCACGGTGCGGGTGTTCTGGACAATGAAGATCACCAGCAGGATGAGGGCTCCGATACCGGCGATCAGCCCCATCCGGATGCTGGCGATCCGGGTGGGCCGCCGCCGCGGCGGGGTCGCTGGCGGGGGCCTGGCGGAGCCGTTGGCTGAAGGGCGCAGCGGGGCCCGGATGCCGCTCTGGCGTGGTGCTGCTGGTTCGGGCATGACGTTTCTTCTCTCGCGAGCAGGTGCGGTACTGGTGGCCCGCTGCCGGAACCTCTCCCAGCGTCTGGCACCAGCTTACAGAGGCAAAATAAAACTAGCAATATCTTTCTAGTTTTCTGTTGGTAGTATTTTCGCGTGGGGAGCTGGAGCTTTCTGACCAACCATGCCCGGGTGCTGCTGTGCATCGCGCACGACCCAGGCGTGCGACTGCGCGACATCGCGGCCAGCGCGGGCATCACCGAGCGCAGCGCCTATGGCATCGTCACCGACCTGACCACGGCGGGCTATGTCACCAAGGAGAAGGACGGCCGGCGCAACCGCTACCAGATCCAGCCACACATGCCCCTGCCCGAACCAGGCGGCCAGGGAACCGCAATCGGCGAAGTCCTCGCTGTCCTCGCCGGCGCCGGCCAGCCGGTCACCCGCCCGGCCCCGGGACCGGATGGCAGCCAGCAGTATCACGAGGCAGGCGGCCGCAGCCGGCCGGAATTCGCAGCTCCGCCCGTGGTGGCGGGGCGGACAGGAGCATGGATGTCATCGCCGTCGCAGCCAGCGCACCTCAGCAACCATCACCGCAGTACGATGCGCCAGATCTTCCAGCATCCGGCGGGCCACAATATCGAGTGGCATGCTGTGCTGTCACTGCTGGAAGCGGTCGGCTCGGCCGAGGAGCAGCCCGGCGGGAAGGTCGCCGTGACCATCGGGTCTCAGACCGAATACTTCGACCCGCCGTCCCATAAGGACATCGACACCCAGGCAGTTGTCAACCTGCGCCGGATGCTGACCCAGGCCGGCTATGGCCCCGGCACCACCGATGGCGAATAAGGATGACCATGGACCGCGATCCTCGGCCCGACGACCACCCCGGGACCGAACGGGTATCGACTGGGGTGCTCCCGCCCGATACTGACGTGCAGGCCCTCGTCACCGCCGGCTATGAGCGCTATCTCAATCTCGACGAGGGGGGCGTCGCGGACTACATTCCTGCCCTCGCGGCGGCGTCGCCCAGCGCCTTCGGCGTGTGTGTTGCCGGGGTCCATGGGCGGCTCTTCTCGATTGGCGACGCTGACCAGGAGTTCGCCATCGAGAGCATCTCCAAGCTGTTTGTCTTCGCCCTGGTTTGTCACACCATTGGGCATGAGGAGGCGCGCCGGAAACTAGGCGTCAACAGCACCGGCCTGCCCTTCAACTCGGTGATGGCCATCGAGCTCAACATCGATCGCACTATGAACCCACTGGTCAATGCCGGTGCCATGGCCACCACGAGCCTGGTGCCGGGTACCACCGCCGACGAGAAATTCGAGAGCATCGCCGCCGCGATGTCGCGATTCGCCGGGCGGCGGCTGGTGATGGACGATGACGTCTACGAGTCCGAGACGGCGACCAACGACCGCAACCGGGGTATCGCCCATCTCCTCGACGGCTACGGCCGTATGTACTGCGACCCCAATCTCGCCACCGACGTCTACACCCGCCAATGTTCGGTACGGGTGAGCGCGCGGGACCTTGCCGTGATGGGGGCCACACTGGCGAACGGCGGAGTGAATCCGGTAACCGGTGAGCAAGCCATCGACACCCGCCACTGCAAGCGAGTGCTGGCCGTGCTGGCCACCGCCGGGCTCTACGAGCATTCTGGCCAGTGGCTTTACGACGTGGGCCTGCCCGGTAAGAGCGGGGTCGCCGGAGGCATCGTCACCGTGTCGCCGGGCAAGGGAGGCCTCGGCACCTTCTCCCCGCCGCTCGATGCGGCAGGTAACAGCGTGCGGGGACAGCGCATCACCACCTACCTCTCCGAAGCGCTGGGGCTCAACCTCTTTGCCTCGGCTCCTGCTGCCTGAGGCCCCTTCGAAGGCAACCCCGCCCGGGCCCATTCGGGCGGACGAGTTCGCGGTCGTCCGGCGGCCGGCGGGTGCGCTCGGTTCGCTCAGCCGCCGGTCCTGCGGCGGAACGGGCGCTTGTTCCCGGCTGGGCCGTGAGCACCGTGGACCTTCCCGGCATCCTGGCCCCCGCGGGCCGCGTTCGGGTCCGCCTGCCCGGCGCGCTTGCGCTCCAGCGCCTTGCGGAACTTGCGCTTCATCTCATCCCCGGAACCATCACGCTCCGGCTCGGCGCCTGCCATGCTGACCTCCCTGCCGGATGGTGGCATACCCCAGCCTCGCACATGGGACACCGGCGTGCCGCCTGAGGACTGCGGAACTGCGCAGGAACGGGGTGAACTCGGCCCTTGGCTGGCGTGCCCGAGGCCGGGAGCCTGCCGGATCGGAGATCACCGGAAAGTGCCGGCACAGTTATGATCGCGTTCATGACGCCAGCCTCGACGCTCGCGGCCGGCTCGGTCGGCGGTGTCGAAACGCAGTACCTTGACCTGCCGAAGCCCGTGCGGCTTGACTGCGGACGGGAGTTGCACCCGGTCCGCGTGGCGTACGAGACCTACGGCGCCCTCTCGCCCCGGCGCGACAACGTGATCCTGGTGTGCCATGCGCTCAGCGGCGACGCCCACGCGGCTGGGTTCTCGAAGACGCCGTCCGAAGAGAGCACGCGCGACGGGTTCGCGGCCGAGGATCGCGACGGCGCGGCCGGCAAGGGGCTCGGCTGGTGGGACGGGATGATCGGCCCTGGCAAGGCTTTCGACACCGACCGCTTCTTTGTTGTCTCTACGAACCTGCTTGGCGGGTGCCGCGGGACGACCGGGCCGTCGTCGGTCAACCGGGCGACAGGAAGGCCGTACGGGCCGGACTTCCCCGTGATCACTGTCGCGGACATGGTGCGGGCCGAGCGCGCGTTCCTGGACGCACTCGGTATCGAGCGGCTTGCGGCGGTCACCGGTGGCTCGCTCGGCGGGATGCAGGCGTTCGAGTGGTCGATCCTGTTTCCTGATCAGGTCGATGCCGTCGTGGCGATCGCCAGCACGCATGCCCTCCACCCGCAGGGCGTGGCCTGGAACGCGATCGCCCGTGACGCGATCATGCGTGACCCGGCCTGGCAGGGCGGCCGTTACTACGGCACGGGCCGCACGCCCGACGCCGGCCTGGGCGTTGCCCGGATGGTCGGCCACGTCACGTACCTGTCCGCACCGGCGATGGCCGATAAGTTCGGCCGGCGGCTGCAGTACGCCGATGACATCCGCTACACGATCACCGAACCGGAATTCCAGGTCGAGAGCTACCTGCGCCACCAGGCCGACTCGTTCGTCAAGCGTTTCGACGCCAACACGTATCTCTACACGTCGCGCGCGCTGACGTATTTCGATCTCGCGCGGCAGCACGGCAGCGGATCGCTCGCCCGCGCGCTCGAAGGCGTTTCGGCGCGGACGCTGCTGATCGCGTTCAGTTCCGACTGGCTGTACCCGCCTTCCGCGTCAAGCGAGATCGAGGAGGCGCTCCGCGCTCTCGGCAAGCCGGTCGAGTTCCATGTGATCGAGGCGCCGTACGGCCACGACTGCTTCCTGCTCGAGGAAGCGCGGCAGACGCCCATTGTCCGCCAGTTTTTGAGCAAGCACAGCCTGGCCGAAGGCGGGGCCGGCAGGTGACGGCGAAGTCGGCGGGTGACGACGAGGAAGAGGCCTTCGTGACCGACAAGCCCATCCGTGCCGAGACTGTGCCTGCCGAGGCGGGCCGCGCGTTCGGATTCGAGACACGGCAGCTGCACGCCGGGCAACGGCCCGACCCGAACACCGGCGCACGCGCGGTGCCGATCTTCCAGACGACCAGTTACGTGTTCGAGGACCCGGAATCAGCGGCGGCGTACTTCAACCTGCAGGAGTACGGGAACACGTATTCGCGCATCATGAACCCGACCGTCGCGGTGTTCGAGGAGCGGGTGGCGAACCTCGAGGGCGGCTGTGGCGCGGTGGCGTTCGCCAGCGGGATCGCCGCGCAGGCAGCCGCGCTCTTCACGCTGCTGCAGCCGGGCGACCACGTCGTCTCGTCCTCGGCGCTCTACGGCGGGACGGTGAACCAGTTCAAGCACCTGCTGCGGAAAATGAATGTGGAGCTGACGTGGGTCGATCCCGACTCCGCCGAAGCGTGGCGGCAGGCGGTCCGCGCAAACACCAAGGCGTTCTTCGCCGAGACGATCGGCAACCCCGCCGGGAACGTGCTGGACATCGAGACCGTGGCGTCCATCGCGCACTCCCGCGAGCTGCCGCTGGTCGTGGACAACACCTTCGCGACACCGTACCTGTGCCGCCCGATCGAATGGGGCGCCGACATCGTGATCCACTCGGCGACCAAGTTCCTCGGCGGCCACGGTACGAGCATCGGCGGTGTCGTCGTCGAGGCCGGCACGTTCAACTGGTCCAACGGGCGGTTTCCCGTGGTCGCGGACCCGTCGCCGGCCTACCACGGCCTGCAATTCCACGAGACGTTCGGGACGTACGGCTATCTGATGAAGCTCCGGGCCGAGACCCTGCGCGATCTCGGCGCGACGCTCGCGCCGCTCAACGCCTTCCTGTTCCTGCAGGGACTCGAGACGCTGTCGCTGCGGATGGAACGTCACGTCGACAACGCGCGGGCGGTCGCGGCATTCCTCGAGTCGCACGAGCTGGCGTCGAATGTGACCTACCCCGGCCTGCCGGCGAGCCGGTACCGGCCGCTCGTGGAGAAGTACCTGCCGCGCGGTGCCGGTGCGGTGTTCTCGTTCGACTGCGCAGGTGGCCGGGCCGGCGGGCAGGACCTCATCGGCGCCGTGACCCTCTGGTCCCACCTGGCGAACGTCGGCGACGCGAAGAGCCTGATCATCCACCCCGCGAGCACGACGCACCGCCAGCTGAGCGAGGACGAACTGCGGGCGGCCGGCGTCGGGCCGGGGACGGTGCGGCTGTCGGTAGGCACCGAGTCCGTCGAGGACCTGATCTGGGATCTGGAGCAGGGCCTCGCGCGGGTCGCCGCGGCAGCGGGGAAGAAGGTAGCGACGGCATGACCGATCTCAGCCGGTACCAGGACCCGCTGACGATCCAGCGCGTGCTGCACACCGCCAGGACGATCGCGATCGTGGGCTTGTCGAGCAACGAACTGCGGCCCAGCTACTTCGTTGGCTATTACCTCAAGCGGCACGGCTACCGCGTGATCCCGGTGAATCCCCGCGAGACAGAGATCCTCGCGGAGCCGTGCTACGCCAGCCTGCTGGACGTACCGGTGCCGGTGGACGTCGTGAACGTCTTCCGCGCGCCGGATGCACTGCCGGGGATCGCGAGGGAGGCTGTGGCGATCCACGCCGGCGCCCTCTGGTGCCAGTTCGGCGTGATCAACGCCGAGGGAGCGCGGATCGCCGAAGACGGCGGGGTGACGGTGATCATGGACCGCTGTATCAAGGTTGAGCACGCGCGCTACCTGGGCCGGATGCACTGGCTCGGCTTCAACACCCAGCGCATCACGTCCGTTCGTACCGGGCTCCAGTAGCTGGCCAGTCCGTCCTCTGCCCTCTCCGTACTGGGTGCTCGCCGAGGTCCCAGAACAGGGCGGCCCCGCAGACCGTGGTCAGGGATGACCCCGATGCCTTCGGGGCGCACACCAGGGTGTGAACCGGGGCTGATCCCGATCGACGGGGGCTGCCGCCAGCGGCAGCCTTGAGGCATACACACGACCAGTTGACGTGAATGGAGACCGATCACCATGTTCGGGATCATCGCCCTTGTCCTTATCGCCATCGTGGCGCTGACCGTCCTCAGCTTCACCGTGCACCTGCTGTTCTCCCCCTGGCTGCTGGTTGCCATCGCCATCCTGGCCTTGGTCAAGTTCTGGCCGCGCCGCTCGCACCGGTAGCCCCGGTGCCGGGTGGCCGTTCGGGGGAACTCGCCAGCTTGGGCCGAGCGTATGGTTGCGCTGCGGAGGGCTGAACGGTGGATGTGCTGCTGACGGAGGCCGATGTCGTCACGATGGCCAGCGCCGGGCCGGCCGGGTCGATGCTGGTCCGGGATGACCGGATCGCCGCGGTCGGGCCTGCCGGGCGTGCGGACGCGGCGGCGGCGCCGGATGCGCGGACGGTGCGGCTGGAGGGGGCGGCCGTCATCCCGGGGCTGATCGACGCGCATTGCCACCTTTGCAACGTGGGCTATCTGGCGTCGGGCGCGGACTGCAGCCAGCCGGCGGCGCCGGATATCCCGGCGATCCAGGCGCGGTTGCGGGCCGCGGCCGCCCGGACGCCGGAAGGGTCGTGGGTGACCGGCAGCGGGTACGTGGAGTACAAGCTCCGCGAGGGTCGGCATCCCACCCGCGCCGACCTCGACGCCGCCGTGCCGGGCCGGCCGGCGATCCTGTTCCACACCTCGCTGCACGCCTGTGTGCTGAACACGCCTGCGCTGCGGGAGGCCGGGTTCGATGATCGGCAGCCGGACCCGCCGGGCGGCCGGTTCGGGCGGGACCGCGAGGGGCTGCTGGACGGGGTCATCCACGAGGGACCGACGTTCACCCTGCTGTGGGGTGGCCTGCGGCGGGACATGGAGCGGATGAGTGCGGCTGCGCAGGCCGGTCTCATCGCCCGGGCGGGGCAGCACTTCGCGGCGCTGGGCGTCACCGCGGCATGCGATGCGGACACCCGCCGCGCATCGCTGACCGCCTACGCGGCGGCCGACGAGCGGGGCATGCTCGGCGTGCGGATCGCCGGGCTGGTGGTGCACGACGAAGTGGACTGGCTGCTCGGCTCCGGGCTCCGGGGGCGCCGCTCACCACGGCTGGCCGCTGAGTCCGTGAAGATCTGGGCCGACGGCGGGATGAGCAGCCGCACCGCGGCCATCCACGGCCATTACCCGGTCCCGCCCTACGGCTCGGGGATCATGTACTTCCCGCCGGCTGAGCTGACCGCGATGGTGGCCGAGTTCGACACCCGCGGCCTGCAGGTATGCATCCACGCGCAGGGGGACCGGGCGATCGAGACCGTGCTTGACGCCTACGCCACCGTGCTGCGCGGCCGCCCGGGGAACCCGCTGCGGCACCGGATCGAGCACGGGGGCTCGATGTTCGCGCCGCAGATGGCGCGGGCCGCGGCACTCGGGATCGTGGTGGCGGCCCAGCCCGGGATGCTGTCCATCCTCGGCGACGGGTTCGCCGAGGCGCTGCCGGAGCGCAGCGATGAACTGTACGCATACGCGTCATGGCGGCGAGCTGGGATCCGTGTCGCGGGGTCCTCCGACGCGCCGGTCATCACCGCGGATCCGCTGGTGGGGATACGGGATGCGGTGCTCCGCCGGACGAGCAGCGGGCGCGTGCTGGGGCCGGGCGAGCGGCTGGCCGTGCGGGACGCGTTCGCCATGTACACCACAGAAGCCGCGTTCGCCATGCACCGGGAACGCGACATCGGATCGCTGGAGCCGGGCAAGCTCGCGGACTTCGTCGTCCTGGACCGCAACCCGCTGGATACCGAGCCCGAGCGGATCACCGACATCCGGGTACTGGCGACAGTCGTCGGCGGGCAGCCCGTCTTCCAGGCCGATGATGCGCCCTTCCGGTTCTGACACCCGGGCAGAATGGCACCATGCCCAGCTTCGCGTCCTACGACGGAACAGAGATCGGCTACCGCGTCCTCGGCGGCGGCCCGCCGCTGGTATGCCTGCCCGGCGGGCCGCCCATCCCGGCCACCTGTCCGCGCTGATCCTGGTCACCCCCGGCCTGGCCGCCGCCGGCGCCGACGGCAGCGAGGAAGAGCTGCGCGCCGCCCTCGCGCGCCGGGCGGCCGAGCCCTGGTATCCGGCCGCCCTCGCCGCGATGGAGGAGATCCTCGCCGGCAGCCGGTCGATGGAGGCCTTCCGCGCGTCCAGGCCTTTCTATTACGGCCGCTGGGACGAAGTGGCCCAGGCGAACGCGACCGCCGGGGTGAGCCAGCGTCATCAGGCCGCGCGGGAAGGCTTCTTCGCCGGCGTCGACTTCGACGTGCCCGCCACCAGGGCCGCCCTGGCGAAGCTCACCGCGCCTGTCCTGCTGTACGCGGGGGAGATGGACCCGGTGGTGACGCCCGCCGCGGTGCGGGCGGCGGCACCGTTGTTCAGCGATGCGACCGTCGTCGTCCAGCCAGGCGCCGCGCACTTCCCCTGGGTAGACGATCCGGCGGCCTTTGCCGCCGCCATCGGCGCGTTCCTCAGCTGACCGCTCGCGGCCCGATAAGGCTGATGGCGCGCCTCCTGGCCGGCGCTCGCCTCCTGCCCTGCGGCAACGGGGGCGCGGTCGTGGTCAGGAACCGGCCGCGCCGAGCGCCGCCGTGATCTCCTGGATCGCCGCTGCCTCGGCGGGGCTCACGGCCTGACCGTGTTCCTTGTGCGCGGCCGCGACCTTGCCGGCCAGGGCCACGACGAAGCGCTGGTAATCATCGCGTTCTTCGGGGGTCGCCTTGCTCTGGAGCAGCGCGGCCGCGTCGCGCAGCTGCCCGAGTCCGTGCTCCTTGAGCTCTTCGGCAGAGTGGTACCGGGTGTGGTCCACGTGGGGTTTCGCGGCCACGATCTCGTCGAGGAGCTCACTTTCGCCATGCTGGGCGCGTGCCTCGGCGAAGGCCTTCGACATGGCGATCGTCTCGCGGACCATCCCGCCGTGCGCTGCGGTGATCACGATCATGCCGGCGGTCGGCGGGCCCTCCAGGACCACTGTCCATTCCTCGGGTGTGAACGCGGCCTTTGTCGTCATGCCATGCTCCCTGTACTCATTGGGTAGAAACGGGACCGGGTTCAGGTCTCTGGTCCCGGACGGCCTCGATCTCAGCCGACCACGCTTAAGGCTAGGAACTGCTCACCCATCGTGGGTGAGGCTCAGGAGGTGGCAGGGTGCGCCGGGTCGCGATCGAGCAGGCGGCGTCGCAGCTGCGGGCGTGGCTCAGTCCGGGGAAGTAAAGTACTTAATTCCTATTGGAAAACTTGACTATAATCATCCGAGGCCGTCAGCACCGTCGTGACGGGAAGTGGACCGCTAACCTGGCCCAGACGGGCACATTCGTCAAGCGCAGAAGTGAACGCAACGGAGGAGCACCATGACCCTGGCCATCGGCGATACCGCGCCTGACTTCCAGGCACAGACCACGGAAGGCCCGATCTCATTCCACGAGTGGATCGGGGACTCCTGGGCGGTTCTGTTCTCCCACCCCAAGGACTTCACGCCCGTGTGCACCACCGAGCTTGGCTATATGGCCAAGATCAAGCCCGAGTTCGACCGCCGGAACGTGAAGATCATCGGCCTGTCCGTCGACGGCATCGCCGACCACGAGCGGTGGGCGGCCGACATCGAGGAGACCCAGGGGACCGCGCCCAACTATCCGATCATCGACGGCTCCGACTACACCGTGGCGAAGCTGTACGAGATGCTGCCGGCCAGTACCTCGGGCGACGTGAAAACGCGCACGCCCGCCGACAACCAGACGGTGCGGAACGTCTTCGTGGTGGGCCCGGACAAGAAGATCAAGCTGATCCTCGTCTACCCGATGACCACCGGGCGCAACTTCGACGAGGTGCTGCGGGTGATCGACTCTCTCCAGCTCACCGCCAAGCACAAGGTGTCCACGCCGGTGAACTGGCGGCAAGGGGAGGACGTTATCATCGCCGGCTCGGTGAACAACGAGCAGGCCAAGGAGATCTTCGGCACCTGGAAGGAGCCCAAGCCCTATATCCGGATCGTCCCGCAGCCGCGCTGACGTACCGGGCATCTCACCTTCGGCCACTGCCCGCCGGCAGGCATCTCTGGCCGCCTGCCGGAGCGGAAGGTCAGGCATCGAGATCCTGGAGGCACCGTGCAGCACATCCTGGCCCTGTCGCGCAGCGCCGTGATTGTGCGCCACTGGTTCGAGATCAACCTGGACGATGCTTCCATGGAGCATGGCGTGCGGATTGAGCTGCGAGAGCTGTCTTCGCAACCGCATCGCGGCAGCGAATCGGCGGCGCAGCTCATCACGGCGGACCGCCCGTTGTGGCGGGCCGACCTGTTCGACCGCTTGACTGATGTCCCGGGGAGCTTTGGCGTTGCGCACTACCATCCAGAGTTCTCCGGCAACGAACCCAGTTCTCGCGCCTGGGACCCGGAGCTTACGGCCGATCCCTGGCTCTGGCTGCATCATCAAATCGTCGGCCTGGGCGCGGGGCCGGGCCGCAAGGGCTGGCCGCTGGAGCCGGGGGACGCCGGGGAACTGAGCACGCTGGCGGATGCCATCGTTGCCCTGGCCCGGGAACTTGGGCCTGATCGCTGCCGTTCGGCATCGGAGTGCTTCGCACTGACCCGGGATGCGCAGGAATCGGTGCAGCTCATGATCAGATACCTGCTCCGGCCGGACCTGCTCGACGTGGATTGGGTCTCCCCGTGGATGGCAAGGACCCGCTGCTGATCGCCCGGCGGTTCACCCGGACGATGCTGCTCGATGTGGCTGCCCCTGAGATTGCACCGATGCCGAGCGGCTCACCCACGGACGGACCGGGTACCGCGACATCGGCAGCGTGGCAGTAGGCCGCAGAGACAGCATGCCCGCTCATCGGCTTGACCGGTGATACTAGTACGTTGACTGATATATTGGTCGGCGTACTAGGAGGTTGGATGGCACCTCGTGAGATGGAACGGGACGGCGCGGGCGGCCAGGATGTGTTGCGCCGCGCTGGCGATGCGTCGGTCCTGATACTGACCAGCCTGGCCGGAGGCTCCAAGCACGGTTACGCCCTGATCAAGGACATCAAGGGCTTCGCGGGGGTGGAGCTGGGACCCGGAACGCTCTATGGCGCGCTGGACCGGCTCGAGCGGCTTGGCTTGATCGAGGCGCTGCCGGCCGAGGATCGGCGCCATCCGTACCGGATTAGCCCGGCGGGGGTGACCGCGCTTCGCGTACACCTCGACTCGATCGAGCGCGTCAGGGTGGCCGGGCGGCTGCGGCTCGGGCTGGGCGGAATCTGATGGCGGGATCACGGTCAGTGCGCCTTGTGCAGGCCGCTTTGCGCTGCTATCCGGAACGCTGGCGCAGACGTCACGGCGAGGAGGCCGCCGAGCTTGCCAGGCTGCTCATGCGGGACGGAACGCCGGCCCGGTCGATCGCATGGAGCTACTTCAAGGGAGCGGCAAGCACACGGCTGGCGCTGCAGCCGCGCAGGCGCCTGGGCGCGGCGGTGGGTGCGCTGCTCGCAGCGGCTTGTTCGCTGGGCGTTTCGCTGGCGCTGTTGTCCTCATCGGTGCCAGCCAGTGCGACAAGCGCGGTCCGGGTGCGCATCACCAACCGGGGTGAGGCGGCAGGGCAACTGCGGTCGCTGCTACGGGCACACCGTTTCGATATCGCCGTCACGCAGGAGCCGGTATCGCCAAGTCTTGTCGGGTCGATCATCAGTTCCGGCAGCAAGGTGCTCAGCGGCATCTCGGGGCCATGCCCGGGCGGCGCCTGGGGCTGCACTGACGGGATCGTGCTGCCAGTGCACTTCACCGGGGCGGCGCGCATCGTCGTGGGCGGGCCGCCTTGCCCGGCGAGGCGTATGCGCTCGCGGCCGGCATCTTCCGGCCAGGGGAAATGCTGCACTGCAGCGCCGTGCTCGGCGAGAGTGTCCAGCGAGCGCTTCCGGCTCTGGAAGGCCTTCATGTAAAGATTGCCTGGGATACCGGCACGGACACGGCCAACCGCTGGCCCGTCCGTAGCGGCCATTACTACGTGGCTGGCGGCACTGCCCGCTCCTCGGTCTCCGTATCTATCCGCGTCACCGCCCACAAGCCGGCGGACAGCAGCGCCGCGAGCAGGCATGGCGAGCACTGCTGACCTCGGCGGCGCCCCGGAAGACGCGGCAAGCGAAACCCGGGCTGCGGCCGGGAGCCCCGCGGCCCGGCGCCGTCCCCGCACCCTGGTCCGGTGGGCCGTTGCCCTCCTGGTGGCATTGTCGCTGGCGTTCGGCATACGGGCGTTCGTATTCCAGGCCTTTTCGATCCCCAGCTCGTCCATGGTGTCAACGTTGGATATCGGTGACCGAATCCTCGTCTGGAAGGCCTTCTTCAACTGGCATGACGTGCACCAGGGCGACATCGTCGTGTTCACCCACCCACCGCTCGACCACTGTGCCGGGCCAGCAGGCACCGACCTCGTCAAACGGGTCATCGCGCTGCCGGGCCAGACCATCTACTCCGCCGGCAACAACATCTACGTGGACGGCAGGCGGCTTCCCGAGCCCTACCTTCCTCCCCACGACCGACTCGGCCCCCCCATACCCGCAGCCACCAGCGAAGCGCCCTTTCACGTCCCGCCCGGAGAGTTCTACGTGATGGGCGACAACCGCCAGATCTCCTGTGACAGCCGTTTCTGGGGTCCCATCAAAGGCACAAGCATCATCGGAAAGGCCGTGCTGCTCTTCTGGCGTGGCGGCCACCTCGACGTTCACTTCTTCTGAGGACTCCCGCGGCGGGCGCTCGCGGTTATGCCGTTGCCCCCCGTGGTGATCCTCTCTAGTGTTCGCTGGCATGGGCGATCTGTTCGACGCGGCGCAGATGTATGACGAGGATTACCTGTATTTCTTTGCCGCACCCGCGGGGGCCAGCGAGTTCGCGTCGCACGGGCCCGCGGTTCCTGGCGCGGGCGTTCCGGGTGAAGCCGCCGCGGAGCTGGCCTGGCAGCTGCTGGAGCTGCGGCCGGGGATGAGCGTGCTGGATCTGGCCTGCGGGCACGGGGAGCTCGCCGGCCGCCTGGCGGCCCGCGGCTGCCAGGTCACGGGCCTGGACTCCTCGGAGGTCTTCCTGGACCGGGCCCGCGCGGGAGCGGCCGCCGCTGGGGTCAGCGTCGAGTACGTGGCGGGGGACATGCGCGAGCTACCGTGGCGGAGCCGCTTCGACCGCGTGGTGAACTGGTCGACCGCGTTCGGGTACTTCGACGACACAGCGAACCGTGCTGTCCTGGACGGGATCGCCGGGGTCCTGCGGCCCGGCGGCCGGCTGGCCATGGACCTGGACAACCTGCCGTATTTCCTCGCTTCCTGGACCCCCTCACGCGTCGTGACAGCGCGGGACAATGGCGACATGCTCGTCGACCGCTACCACCTGGACGCGCTGACCGGCCGGTTCGAGGCAGAGCGGACCGTCGTCCGCAGCGGCCGGGCCCGCCGCCTGAGCTTCGTGAAGCGGTTGTTCGGCTTCCCCGAGCTGCGGGACTGGCTGCTCAGCGCCGGATTTGCCACGGTCGCCGGATACGGGGAGGACGGGGAGCCGCTGACCGCCAGTCACCGCCGGATGATCATCGTCGCAGACCTGGCATCTTCCCCGGGCCTGTCCGGGCAGCTCGGCTAGACGCTGCGCCGTCCGGCATCAGCCGGGGCTGGTCGCCGTCGGACTGTAGCTGGGCTGACCGGTCGGCGCCTGCTTGGCCTTGGGGGACCTGCTGGCCTTGGGGGATTTGCTGGGTGCTGGGGACCTGTATGGGGTCGATGGCGGCGCGCTCGGCGTCGCGGTCGAGGACGGTGAGGCGGAGGGAACCGGGGTGCCCGAGGCAGAGACGGGGCTGCTGGTTGCCGATGCGACTACCAGCACCGGCGAGACGGGTGGCGTCGCCGCCGCGAGCGCGACCCCGGCAACGATCGCCAGGAGGCCCCCGACGATGCCGGCTCCCAGCAGCACGGTGGCCCAGGAGGAGCCCTGATCTGTCCCGGATTCGGGCCCGTCAGCTGTCACCGGGTGCCTCCCTGTCGCCCAACCACCCGCTGGTCCTCGATTTCGATGGTAGCCGCGGGCGGCCGTCACTCCGGGACGGTGAAGGCTGCGGTGATGCCGACGTCCGGCGGCAGGGCTGCCGCTCCGGAGCCATCGCCACGATCCATCAGCCCCATGTTGTTGTAGATCACATCCAGGCGACCGTAGCGGTTCACGACCTGTTCATACATCGACGCGACCTGGGACTTCTCGGCCAGGTCGGCCGGGCCTCACGTCGCTATCGCCTCAGCGCCCTCCCTGGGCGGCGGCGGCCAGCCCGTAGTAGGTCTCATAGATCAGTTCGGCCCGGTCGCGGGCGGACTCCCACGTCCAGTCCCGTGGCATGAACCGTGCCGGGCTGAGCGAGCGGACGTACGGCGATGGGCCTGGCTGCAGGCTCTCCAGCACGCTCTCGGCCAGGCCGGCGGAGCCGGACACCCCGTGGGCGTTGCACGCCGCGGCCATCACGAAACCACCGATTCCCGGCACCGGCCCGACGATGAACCGGCCATCCGGCGAGAATGCCGGGTATCCGCGAAATACCTCACGGATCCCGGCCGTGGTGACCGCCGGGATGAACCGGGCGAGATCAGCGGCGAAGCCCGACAGGACATCCCAGTCGGGAGAGACGGCCAGCGGCTGCCCCACTGCCACCCCGCGAGGGTCGAGGCTCAGCCCATCCGCCTCCCATCCTCCGCACAAGATGCTCTGGACCTCTGCCCTCGCGTAGATCCTGATGTCCGGGATTCGGAGCACCGGCAGGCTGCCATGCCAGCCTTCCTGGGGCACGGTGACGAAGTACTCATGGCGGACCGGCACCACGGGGAGTTCGACACCGGCCAGCGATGCCACGGCGCCCGCCCACGGCCCGGCCGCGTTGATCACCATGTCAGTGGCGGCACTGCCCTCGCTGGTGCGGATCCCGGTGACCGCGCCGCGGGTCACGGTGATGCCCGTGAGCGTCGTGTGCGGCGCGATCGTCACGCCCCGGTCACGCGCGGCCCGGGCGTACGCCATCACCAGGCTGTGCGGCTGCAGGTAGCCGTCGGTCGGGCACCATAGCGCGGCCTTGACATGCCCGATGCCGAGCGGCGGAAACAGCTCGGTCAGCCGCCCTGGCTCCAGGAACTCGACATCCAGCCCGGCTGAGGCCGCCACGCCGGCCATCATGCGGAACTCCTGGACCCGCTCCCCGGTCATGGCGATGCGGATGCTTCCCGTCTGCCGCCAGTCCGCCGTGTACCCGGTCTCCTGCTCGATCTCCGAGTACATGGCGACCGACGCCATCGCTAGCCTGGTCCGCTCCTGGCTGCTGCGGACCTGCCCGACCAGCCCCGCGGCCTGGCTGGAGGTGGCCGCGGCGAGCTCGTCCCGCTCAATAATCTGGATGTCGGGATACCCGGCGCGCGCCAGGCAGTAGGCGACCGCGCACCCGATAGCCCCGCCGCCGACGATTGTTACCTCGGCATCCCGGACCTCAGCCACGATCACCCCATTCAAAGGCCTGAGATTGACCATAAGCGGCCGCGCCATCGCTCCGGGCATCTGGGCGGGATGGGATAGTGAGCTGGTGAGCCCGCAGATCGCCACGAACACCGTGGTCACCAGAGATGAACTGCTCGACTTCGTCCGGCCCCGTCATCACGCCCTCGTCATCACGGCACGTTCCGATGGCAGCCCGCAGGCCTCGCCGGTGACGTGCGGCGTTGACGAGGCCGGACGCATCGTCGTCGCGACCTACCCCTCCCGCGCGAAGACCCGCAACGCCCGCAAGGACCCCCGTGCCAGCGTCGTTGTCCTGTCCGACGACTTCGGCGGCCCCTGGGTGCAAATCGACGGCGACGCCGAGGTCATCGACGTACCAGCAGCAGTGGAGCCGCTGGTTTCCTACTACCGCGCGATCGCAGGCGAACACCCGGACTGGGCCGAGTACCGGGCAGCCATGCTGCGGCAGGGCAAATCGCTGCTGCGCGTCACGCCGCGGCGCTGGGGCCCTGTGGCTACCGGAGGCTTCCCACCGGAGCTGGCGTAACTCCCATGCCAGAGCTTTAGGGGCAGGTGGTCCCGCCGGTCAGCAACCTTCGGCTATTCGGGCCGCTCGGCACCGGTCGCCAGAGCAGCGCACCCGGTACCGTGGTCCGATGGCACTGCCGGGTGGCTCGGGGCCGGCTTCGTCTGCCTGGGCGCCGTTGCGTATCGGGTTGTTCCGGACGCTCTGGCTCGCGGCGCTGGTCAGCAACGTGGGCACCTGGATGCAGACCGTGGGTGCCCAGTGGCTGGTGGTCCACGACGCCCATGCGGCCATCCTCGTCTCGCTGGTCCAGACCGCTTACACGTTGCCCGCTGTCATGTTCGCGCTGGTGGGCGGGGTGCTGGCGGACATCTTCGACCGGGTCAAGCTGCTCGTCGCGGTGCTGGCCTGCATGACCGCCGCGGGCGCGGCGCTGACCGCGCTGACCGCGGCGCACCGGATGCCCCCGGCGCTGCTGTTGATGTTCACGTTCGTGCTGGGCACCGGGGCGATCCTGGTCGCGCCCGCCTACCAGTCGCTGGTGCCGGACATGGTCCCGCGCGAGCAGCTGCCCGCCGCCGCCGCACTCAGCTCGATCAACATCAACCTGGCCCGGGCCATCGGCCCGGCGATCGCCGGGCTGCTGGTCGCCCAGATCGGGGTGGCGGCGGTGTTCGCGCTCAATACGGCGACGTTGCTGCTTTACGCGATCGTGGTGGCCGCCCATCCCGGGCTCGGCGGGCCCGCGGAGTCGTCCGAGCGGTTCCTGCCGGGGCTGCGAGCCGGGGGCAGGTACGTGCGCAACGCGCCTGTCGTGCGGCGCATCCTCCTGCGCGCGGCGCTGTTCCTGGTACCGGGGAGCTGTCTGTGGGCGCTGTTGCCGCTGGTCGCTACCGACCGGCTGGGGCTCGGTGCCGGAGGCTACGGTGTGCTGCTGGGCGCACTGGGGGTCGGCGCCATCGGCGGCGCGTTCGCCCTGCCCCAGGCTCGGGCACGGCTGTCGGCCAATGCCCTGGTCGCCGCGGCGAGCCTGGTCTATGCGGCCGCGCTGGCCGTCGTCGTGCTGTCGCGCACCCTCGCGTTCACCATCGTGGTGCTGCTGCTGGCCGGGGTCGCCTGGATAGCCTTCCTGGCCAACGTCAACGCCGCCCTGCAGCTTTTCCTCCCCCGGTGGGTACGGGCCAGGGGCCTGGCGGTCTACCAGATGGTCCTGTTCGGCGGCCAGGCAGCGGGTGCCCTGATCTGGGGCGCCGTGGCCGCGACCGCTGGGCTGGTGCCCGCGTTCCTGATCTCCGCCGCTGTCATGGCCGGCGGCGCCGCGACGATCTGGTTCTGGCCGTTCCGCCAGGTCGAGAACATGGACAGGAGCCTGGTGCGCTGGCCCGAGCCGCAACTGCTCATCAGCGCTGAGCGCAGGGACGGGCTGGTGCTGGTGCGGACCACCTATACCGTCGCCGACGGCAAGCAACAGCGGTTCCTGCAGGCCATGACCGAGCTGCGCCGGTCGCGGCTGCGGACCGGTGCCACCGACTGGGCCCTCTACCAGGACGGTGCGAACCCGCGGGTATTCATCGAGCTGTTCCGCGTACCGAGCTGGGAGGAGCACCTCAGGCAGCACCGGGAGCGGCAGACCGGCACCGATCTCGAGTACCACGACGCCGCAGCGGCACTGTCTGACCCGCCGCCACAAACCGACCACTACCTGGCCGCCGCCCAGGAGTGACCGGGTTCGGCATTCTGGGCGGCAAGGGGCGGGCCACGGCCGATCGTAGCGCGCAAAAACAGGCCGGCCACCGGGGCGGTGCCGGTGTGCTCGCGCGGGAGTTATGGCTGCGGGGCCACGTCGAAGTACCCGGGGTTGGCGACGGCGAGCTTGGCGGCGACCCTGTCAGCCAGCTCGGATTCGGGCGGGATCGCGCCAAGCTCGAGTTCGCGGGCCACGATGCCCAGGATGTTGGCGGCGACACGGGCGTGGAAGGCGAGCTGGCCGGTGGAGGCCGGCATGACCTGGCCGGTGAGGAACTCCCGGACGGCCTCGAGCAGTTCGCTCGCCGTGGGCCGCCCGTGCGGGGCCGGGGCTTGCTGCGCGGCGCCCGTGACGCGCGGACGGCGGGCGGCGGCCTGCGCGGCGGCCTCCGGCGCGAGCACCAGCAGCAGATCCCATTCCTGCTCGCAGACCCGGCGCCCGACCGCTGCCAGTTCGACGGACCGGTGCGCGCCGGACAGGTGAGCCTGGGCCTGCTCCATGCAGATGACCCCCCAGCGCAGCGTGCCGAATATCTCCCACCAGCGCAGCTCGTCCAGGGTGAGGCCGGCCCCTCCCGCGGCCCGGTAGGCGGCCAGCAGTTCTTCGCGGCTGCCCAGCCCGGCGGCTGGCGCGCCGGCGCCGAAGCGCCAGGCCTTGACGCAGAACCAGCCGAGGTCCTCGGCCGGGTTGCCGATGTGGGCCAGTTCCCAGTCGATGACCGCGAGCAGCGAGTCTGGGCCGACGATGAGGTTGCCGAGCCGCAGGTCACCATGGACGATCGCCGGTTCGCGGGCAGGCGGCCGACCGGCCTCCAGCGAGCGCAGGGCCAGTTCGAAGACCGGGCTGACCTGCTCGAACGCGGTGAGCTGTGCCCGCAGGCTGGCGACCGGGTCGGGTGCGGGCAGATACCCGGGGACCTCAAGCGCGTGCAGGCCGGCGGCGAACTCGCCGACCTGCCGCACCAGCACGTTGCGTGCCTGGCGGTAGGCGGCGTCGCGCAGCACGCGGCGGGCGATCGTCTCGCCCGCGATGCGGCGCATGACCAGGCCGGCCGTGCCCCACATGCCGGGCTCATCGGTGCTGAGCAGCACCTCTGGCACGGCGAGCCCGGCCGCCCGGGCCGCTGCGATGACCCGGGCTTCGCGGCTCATCGCCCCCGGCTCGCTGGGGCGCCCCGGCGGGTCGCGGCGCAGCACCAGTTCGGTGCGCGATCCGCCGGTGCCAACCGCGTCGAAGGACCAGGTCTCCCTGGAGGCGCCGCCGGACAGCCGGGTCAGGCCCTCGATGGTGACCGTGCCGAGGGCGTCGCGCAGCGCGGCGGCGAGCGTGCGTTCGTCCATCAGTCCGCGGCCACGCCCTTGGGCGCGCGCTGGCGCATGTAACCAAACATGTACCCGGCCACCCGGCGCATCTGAATCTCCTCGGCGCCCTCGGTGATCCGGTAGCGGCGATGGTGGCGGTAGATGTGCTCGAACGGCTTGTGCCTGGAGTAGCCAAGCCCGCCGTGTACCTGCATCGCCCGGTCCGCGGCCTCGCAGCACAGCCGGTTCGACCAGTAGTTGCACATGGACACCTTGTCGGAGGCGGAGAAAGGACCCTGGGTGTCCATCAGCCAGGTGGTCTTGTGGATCAGCGCGCGCAGCATCTCGCACTGCGTCTGCAGTTCCACCAGCGGGAACTGGATCGCCTGGTTGGCGGCCAGCGGTTTGCCGAACGGCTTGCGCTCAAGCGCATAAGCGACCGACTCGTTGACGCAGTACTGGGCGGCCCCGAGGCTGGAAGCGGCTTGCCGGATGCGGTTCTCGTTGAAGAAGTGCTGCACCACCTGCAGTCCGCGTCCCTCGCCGCCGAAGACCGCGCCGTCCGGTACCCGGACGTCCCGCAGCGTGATGTGGGCGTGATCGGTCGGCATGTTGAAGGTCCACAGATACTCCTCGACCGTGAAACCGGGTGAGTCCACCGGGGTGAGGAACGCGGTGATCCCGTCCGCGTCGCCGGGGCCGCTGCTGGTGCGGGCGAAGATGAGGTCATGTGAGGCGGCGTGCACGCCGGTGTTCCACGTTTTCTCCCCGTTGATCAGCCAGCCCCCGCCCTCGCGCCTCGCCGTGGTCTCCATGTACGTGGCATCCGAGCCGTGCGCGGGCTCGGTGATGCCGAACGCGAAGCCCTTCCGGCCCGCCGCCAGTTCCCCGGTCCACTCGGCCCGCTGCTCCGGGGTCCCGTAGTGCAGCATCAGCAGCAGGCCGACGTTGTTGCCGACGATCGCGTGCTCGTTCTGCAGATCGCAATGCAGGCCAAGGCCCTTGCTGGCCAGATGCTCGCGGATCACTGCCATGCCCAGGTTGGTGCCGTCCCTGCCGCCGTACTCGGCGGGAAAGGCGTACCGGTAATGCCCGGCGGCATCCGCCCGGCGCACCGCCTCGGCCAGCAGCGCCTCCCATTCCCGGCTGGGCAGGCCGCCGCGGTCCCAGTCCGTGCGGGCGTCTTCGCGCCGATGGTCGAAGAACCGGACGTTGTCGCCCTGCCCCTCCAGCGGGCGGATCTCGGTGTCGATGAACTCATCCAGTTCCGTGAGGTAGGCGGCTAGATCGGCCGGGATCTCGAAATTCACGTCTGCCCCTACCTTTCGCCAGGCCCTCACAGGGAAACTACGCCCAGCGCGCCGGTTCACATCCATATCTGCCCGAAGCAACGCGGGCCAGCACCGGGCCCGCGTGGTTACCCGGCCTTGGTACGTGCCCGGAGGTGGGCGCGTTCGCCTTGCCTGCCGAACAGGCTGAGGAGCTCGACGGCTTCGCCGCCGACACTGCCGAACCAGTGCGGCAGGCGGGTGTCGAACTCGGCTGCTTCGCCCGGTGCGAGCACCAGATCCTGGTCGCCGAGGACGAGCCTGAGCCGCCCGTTGAGGACGTACAGCCATTCGTAGCCCTCGTGGACCTGGAGGTCAGGCTCGGTCCGGCGGCTGCCGGCCGGGATGATGAGCTTGTACGCCTGGATGCCGCCGGGCCGCCGGGTCAGCGGCAGCATGGTCATGCCGTGGCGGGTGACCGGGCGCAGGTGGACGCGCGGGTCCCCGGTCCGCGGGGCGCCGGCCAGCTCGTCGAGGGTGACGCCGTGCGCTTTGGCCAGGGGGAGCAGTAGCTCGAGGGTCGGCCGTCGATCGCCGGATTCCAGCCGGGACAAGGTGCTCACGGAGATGCCGGTCACCCGCGACAGGCCAGCGAGCGTGGTGTCGCGCCGCTGCCGCAACGCGCGCAACCGGGGCCCGACCGTGGCAAGAGCCTGATCGAAGTCGCTGTCGTCCATGCCCTCGAGTTTGCCAGATTGGCAACAAGCTTTGCCAGTGAGTGGGGCAGGCCCGCATAGTCGTCGTGGAGGTGGTCACAATGACAGATCCGCTCAGGGATAGCTATGACGTAGTGGTGGTCGGCGGCGGTGCCGCGGGGCTGAGCGGGGCGCTGATGCTGGCCAGGTCGCGGCGGTCGGTGGTGGTCATCGACGCGGGCGCACCGCGCAACGCCCCGGCCGCGGGCGTGCACGGGCTGCTGGCCCGCGACGGGATAGCGCCCGCCGAACTTCTGGAGCGCGGCCGGGCGGAGGTCCGCGGCTATGGCGGCCAGGTGGCCGCCGGGCAGGTCAGCACCGCAAAGCACGACGGCGACGGGTTCGCTGTGACGCTGGCCGACGGCCAGGTGGTCCGCGCGCGCCGGCTCCTGGCCGCTACCGGCCTGGCCGATGAACTCCCCGACGTCCCCGGGCTGCGCGGCCGGTGGGGCAGGGACGTGGTGCACTGCCCGTACTGCCACGGCTGGGAGGTCCGCGACCAGGCCATCGGCGTGCTGGCCAGTGGTCCGGCAGCGGTGCACCAGGCGCTGCTGTTCCGGCAGCTGAGCCCCGATGTCGTCCTGTTCTCCCACACCATGCCGCCACCGGACGGCGAGGACGCGCGGTGGTTGGCCGCCCGTGGCGTGCGCGTGGTACCGGGGGAGGCGGCGTCGTTGGAGATCACCGGCGATCGCCTCACCGGGATGCGGCTGCGCGATGGCACCGTCGTGGCTCGTCAGGTGCTCGCGGTCGCGCCTCGCATGGTGGCACGCGCCGGGTTCCTGGCCGCACTCGGCCTGGAACCCACGGCCCACCCGCTCGGTGTGGGCGAGTTCATCGCCGCCGATGCGACCGGGCTGACCGCGGTGCCTGGGATCTGGGTCGCGGGCAATGTCACCGACCTGGCCGCTCAGGTCGGCGGGGCTGCCGCAGCGGGAGCCGTCGCCGCGGCAGCGATCAACTTGGACCTGGTTGCCGAAGAGGCAAGGGAGGCAGCCGCCGCCTGCCAGGATCCGTCCTCGCCCGCGGCACGCGCGCAGTGACCAGCGGCGGCGCGGTCGGCTCTGCCGCGGTTTCATCGGGCCGCAGTTCGTAGTACACGGTCTGCCGCCGCGTCACCCGGCGGGCCAGGGAGCCGGGGAAATCCCGCCAGGCCCGGCGCTTGCGGGCCAGCCTCCCGGCGGCCTGGCGCGCCTCCTCGCCGGCCAGCAGCCGTGCCGTCGCGTTGACCTTCGGCCCGAAGCTGGCCATGCCCAGCGCGCTGCATGGCACCACCTGGACCCAGTCGGTATACCGGAGGCGATTCGAAGTGCCCGACGCATCCCATGCCCCGAAGTAGGCACGGTCACCGTCGACCACCACCCGCACCGGGACGGCCATCGGCGTCCCGTCCGGCTTGAACGTGGTGAGCAGCAGGTATTTGGCCGATTCAAGCGGTACGAACCTGCCGCCCTGGTCGGTCTCGTGGCCGGAACTGCCGGTCGTGGACGGGCGGGATGACACGTCTCCTCCTTGATCGCCGGATGCCACCAGCCAAGGCGGCGGGCGTGGAGGACGGTTTCCGATGAGGTGCAGAACGGATGGAGAACCGGCCCGGCCAGACTCACCCGGCCTGCGCCGCGGCCGCGGCGGCGTGCTCGGCGTCGTAGGCGTAGATCCAGTCGTTGTGGCTGAGCGGGTCCTCACCGGCGAACTCCGCGTCCCTGGCCAGTTGCTCAGGCCCGTCGGGCAGATGATGGTGGCCGATCCGGCCGCGGCTGGCCTCCTGCACCTGAGTGGCCCGCGGCAACCGCACCTGCTCGTAGCGCGCCAGCGCCGCCGGCGGATCCCACGGCCCGGTGGCGAGGCAGACGGCCAGGGCGGCCGCGTCCTCGATGGCCTGCCCCGCTCCCTGGGCGTAGAACGGCAGCATCGGGTGCGCGGCGTCACCCAGCAGGGCGATCCTGCCTTTCACCCACCGCGGCAGCGGCGCGCGGTCCAGCACCGACCAGCGCCCGACGTGCCCGGCCGCCGCGATCAGCTCACCCACCCGCAGGTCCCAGCCAGCGAACTCGGCAGCCAGGTCCGCTACCTGGCCCACCGCCGACCAGGACTCCACCTCGCCAGGGCCGGCCGGGCTGAACGCCACGATGTTCACCAGCCGCCCGGCGCTGACCGGGTAGTGCACCAGGTGACGGCGGCGGCCCAGCCACAGCGTTTGCACCGGCCGCCGCGCGATCGCCGGGGCGGCTTCGGCCGGCACCAGCGACCGCCACGCGCACAGGCCCGACTCGCGCGGCGGGCTCGCGGTGGTGACGTGTTCCCGCAGCACTGAATGGATCCCGTCGGCAGCGATCACTAGGTCGGCGCGGACCGGGCCGCCGGAGCTGAACGTCAGCGTGACCCCGTCGGCGTCCTGGGTCACGCCCGTGCAGCGGCACCCGGGCTTGATCGCCTCGTCAGGGACGGCCGAGCGCAGTACCTCCAGCAGGTCGGTCCGGTGCATCGTCCAGGTGTGCTCGCCGTACCGGCGGGTGCACACCTCCCCGAGCTGCTGGGCGAACAGCACCGAACCGTCGGCCCAGCGGCGGAACTCCCAGCCGCTCTCCAGCACGACACCGGCCCGTTCCAGCCCGAACTCCGCCGGCAGCCGCCGCAGGAGCCGCGCCGCGTTCGGCGCCACCACCAGGCCCGCTCCCAGCTCGCCGAGCGCCGGTGCCTGTTCGTAGACGGTGGCGGCCAGGCCGGCGCGCCGCAGGAACGCGGCGGCAGCCAGACCACCGATACCCCCGCCGACCACCGCGATGCTGGTCAGAGCGGTTCCCCCGGCGAGGGGGAGCCGGCCAGCCATCCGGCGCCCTCACCGTAGAGCCGCGCGACGGCCTCGCCGGTCAGCCCTGGCAGCCCGGTCTTCACCGTGAACCCGTTCTTGGCCTGGAGGTAGCCCAGGTGCCGGTAGCCGGCCGGGAACCGGGCCAGCAACCCGGGATCGAGGCTCAGCGTGGCTGTTGGGTCCACGACATCGAGGCGGTCCTTCTCATAGATCGGCTGGCGGCGAACGATCTTCCACTGCCCCTCGTGCTTGGCGCAGAAGTCGTAGAAGCGGCCCGTGCACACCACGTCGACCGCGACCCCGTCGATCCCGGCCCGCTGGTTGATCGTCATCTTGGTCTGCGCGATCGCCCGGTCCCCGGCAACGTCGGCCGTGTGACCTCCCAGGAAGTGCAGAATGCTGACCCCGAGGTCGAACCCCTGGCGGCTGGCCGCGATGAAGTCCCGCGCGGGCCCCTGAAACCAGGTAGCGGTCATCCAGCCCTCGGTCGGGTGCCAGACGGTGGCGAACCGTTCCCAGTCCCCGGCGTCACGCCACAGCGCCCAGTTCTCCACGAGCTCGCGGATGGCGAACCTGTCCGCATCGACTGCCGGCACGCAGCCCCCTTTCGTGGCCGGGATCGTGACTCCATGGGCAGGGCGGCGGGGTCGAGGCTAGTAGAGCCCATCCAACAGCCTTCAGGAGTGGAGGCAGGCGAGAACGGCGAGAACGCGGCGGCCCGCGGTCGAACACGTACGATCACTGTGTCTGACGTCCAGGACGGGCGAAGGGACCGGAGGCGCCGTGGCGAACGTGGTGGTCACCGGCGGGGCCGGCTTCCTCGCTTCCCGCCTCGCCCGGGAGTTGCTGACCGCTGGCTCGGTCGAGGTGGCCGGCGCCGGGGCCCGGCCGTTGTCCGGGGTGACACTCCTTGACCAGTCGCCGGCACCTGCGGACCTGGCCGCCGACGAGCGGGTGACCGCGGTCCGCGGCGACCTGAGCGAACTGCTTGACCCTGCCCGCATCGGGCCGGGCACGCTGGCCGGGGCGGATGTGATCTTCCATCTCGCGGCCGCGGTCAGCGGCGAATGCGAAGCCGACTTCGACCTCGGCCTGCGGGCGAACCTGCGCGCCACCGAGGCGCTGCTCGCGTCGTGCCGTGCGCTCGGGACGAACCCGGTCGTGGTGTTCTCCAGTTCCCTGGCCGTGTTCGGCGGCTCCGGCGACCATCCGCTCCCGGCGGTCGTGGACGATCACACCCTGCCGAACCCGCAGTCCAGCTACGGCGTGCAGAAGGTCATCGGGGAGCAGTTGCTGGCCGACTACACCCGCAAGGGGTTCCTGCGCGGGCGGGCCGTTCGCCTGGCCACGGTCAGCGTGCGGCCCGGCCGGCCCAACGGGGCCGCGTCGGGTTTCCTTTCTGGCATCATCCGCGAGCCGCTCGCCGGTCACCGCGCCGCCTGCCCGGTCGAGGCGGCGGCCGAGGCTGCGCTCATCTCGCCGGGGCGGGCCATCGAGGGACTGCTGTGCGCCGCGGCCTCGTCGCAGCAGTCCTGGGGCGGCCGCAGTGCGGTCACCCTTCCCGCCCTCACCGTGACCGTCGCGGACATGGTCGCCGCGCTGGAACGGGCGGCCGGGCCCGGGGCGAGCGCGCTCATCGACTGGGTTCCCGATCCCGCCGTGGCCAGGCTCGTGAAGAGCTGGCCCGCCCGGATCCGCGCCGACCGGGCGGGACGGCTTGGCCTGACCCAGGACCCGGATTTCGGCTCGATCATCGGCAGGTACCTTGCCGAGTCCGGGGCCTGACGCGGAACGGAGGAGAGGATGGCAACCACTGGCGTGGCGGTGGTGACCGGGGCGGGCTCCGGCCTTGGCCGGTGCATCGCCCAGGCGTTGCTGGCGGCCGGATGGCAGGTCGCGGTGGCGGGGCGGCGCGAGTACGCGCTGCGGGAGACGCTGGCCTCCGCCGCGGGGCCGGCCGGGGCCTCCGCCGCGGCCCTGTCCGGGGCAGGTCTGGCCGTTCCTGCCGATGTCACCGTGCCCGAATCGGTCGCCGCGCTGTTCGAGGCCGTGCGCCAGCGCTGGCAGCGTGTGGACCTCCTGGTCAACAACGCAGGCATGTTCGGCCCGCCGGGCGCGGTCGACGAGATCTCCTGGCCGCAGTGGCGGCAAGCGGTAGACACCAACCTGACCGGCGCCTTCCTGTGCGCCCACCATGCGGTTCGGATGATGAAGGGCCAGGCTCCCCGCGGCGGCCGGATCATCAACAACGGCTCGATATCCGCGCACGTCCCGCGCCCGAACAGCGTCGCCTACACCGCCACCAAGCACGCGATCACCGGCCTGACCAAGTCCATCTCCCTGGACGGCCGGGGTTTCGACATCGCGTGCGGGCAGATCGACATCGGCAACGCCGCCACGGACATGACCGCGCAGATGAGCCACGGCATGCCGCAGGCCAACGGCTCGCTGGCCGCCGAGCCCACTTTCGACGCGCAGCACGTCGCCGCCGCGGTGCTCTACATGGCGAGCCTGCCCCTGGACGCCAACGTCCAGTTCCTGACCATCACCGCCACGAAGATGCCCTTCATCGGCAGGGGATGACCACGCCAGGCCTGCCGGCTACTGGAAGGCCTGGGTCACCCGGTGAACCCCCGGGATCCGGGGAGAGCGCTGGCCTCCGGTATTGCGCCAGAGTCCGGCCACCGCATCTCGCACAAGTTGCGCAAGGACTATCACTCTACTAGTCTAGTAATAGAGCGATAGCCTTGGAGGCGGGCATGTTCCGTGTCGATGCCGGGTCCGGTGTGCCGATCTACCGGCAGCTGGTCCAGCAGGTGCGCCGGGATGTCATGCTGGGCCGGCTGCAGCCCGGTGACCAGCTGCCCAGCGTGAAAGAGGTGGTCGACTCCCTGTCGGTCAATCCGAACACGGTGGTGAAGGCGTTCGGCGAGCTGGAGCATCAGGGGCTGGTGGTACGCCGGCAGGGCGTGGGAACCTTCGTGGCGGCTGCACCGCCGGTGACGTCGCTGCCGGTCGCGCCGAAGCTGCTGGGCTCGCTGGCCCGGTGGGTGGACCGGGCGAGGCAGGACGGGCTGTCGTCCGAGCAGATCCGGATGCTCCTGGAGGTTGCCCTCGACGAGCCGGCGGTCATTCTGGGTGAGCGCCGCACTGCCGGCGGTGCCGGATGAGCACAGCGCTACGGTGCGCAGGGCTCGGGCACCGCTACGGGCGCAAGATCTGGGGCTTGCGTGACTGCAGCCTGGACGTGCCAGCCGGGCGCGTGGTGGCACTGGTTGGCCCGAATGGCTCCGGCAAGACCACCTTGATGAGCATGGCGGCGGGCCTGCTTCCGGCCAGCACGGGACGTGTCGAGGCCGCTGGCGGCGCCCCGGCGCAGCGGCTGGGCAGGATCGGGTTCGTCGCCCAGGACGCGCCGCTGTGGCCGCGCCTGCGCGTGGCCGATGTCCTGGAGATAGGACGGTGCATGAACCGCGGTTTCGACGCGGCTATGGCCTCCCAGCGGATCCGGCGGCTGGGCATCCGGCCCCGGGCGCGGATCAGCGCCCTGTCCGGCGGCGAGCGCGCCCAGCTGGCTCTCACCCTGGTGCTGGCCAAGAAGCCGGAGTTGTTCTTGCTCGATGAGCCGACGGCCAACCTTGACCCGCTGGCCCGGCGGGAATTCCTTGGCTCGATGTTCGCCGCCTGCAGTGAGACGGGCGCTACCGTGCTGTACTCCTCCCACGCCGTGGCGGAGCTGGAGCGCATCTGCGACTACCTGATCGTGCTTCGCTCGGGGCACCTGCGGCTCGCCGGCGACATCGACGAGCTGCGCCAGCAGCACCGGGTCATCTGCGGCCCGGACGGCTGGCCCGACCGCGGAGGCTGGCAGGTGATCAGCCAGCGCAGCACGGCCGGCCGGACCACGGCGCTGGTGCACCGCAACGGCGCCCACCTCGCTGGCCCGGGTCTGGAGGACGCGGCACCCACCTTTGACGAGCTCGTGCTCGGCTACCTCGAAGGCGATGCCGCCACGCTCCCCGAGGAGGCCCTGGCATGACCTGCCTGATCTGGCGGCAGCACCGCGGCCAGGCTCTGTGGACCGTCATCACCGTCACGGCCCTGTGCGCCCTCATGGTCAGCTTCGGGCTCAGCGCCGAGCACTGGCTGGCGGGCTACCATGACTGGCTCCATCAGCTGGCAGCCGCCGGATGCCCGCCGCCCAACGCGCACAGCGGCGTGTTCCACGTCCGGTCGGCCGCAACATGCGCCGCCCTCAAAAACCGGTATCCGGGCGGCCTGCAAGCCGCCTTCGCGTCCCGCTACAGCTTCGCGATCCTTTTCTCCCAGGACGGCCTGCCCGCCGCGTTCGCGATCATCGGCGCCCTGATCGGCGCCCCGCTGGTCGCCAGGGAGGTCGAGCAGCGCACCCAGCTGGCGGCCTGGACCCAGTCAGTGTCACGAGGCCGCTGGTACATCACCAAGATCGCTGCTATCACCGCCGCCTTGGCCGTGGCCGGCCTGGCCGCCGGGGCAGCCAACGCCTGGCTGCAGCACCAGCTCACCGCCGGTGACACCACAAGCTCGCGCTGGTCATGGTTTGTCTCCATCAACCTGGCACTGGCCGGCGAGGCCGCGCTCGCCTTCGCGCTGGGAGTAGCTTTCGGCGCCTTGCTGCGGCGCACGCTGCCCGCAATCGGCGCGGCCGTGGCCGGATTTGCCGTCCTGCTCGTTGGCGCCCGGTGGATGGTGCAGGCTCTGACACCAGCCACTAAGACGACCGGGCCGCGTTTTGCCGCGCCACCCGGCGGCTGGGTCCTCGGCTCAGGCACCGGCGTCCCGGTGCCCTACCACCCAGCTAGCCAGTACTGGCCACTGCAGCTCATCCTGCTCACCGTCCTGCTAGCGGCTGCTGCGGCTGCACTGGCATCGGGCTGGCGCGCCACCCGCACGCGCGCCGTCTGAGCGATTGCCCATGATCTCCAGCCGGTACCGCCGGCCCGGCACGTCCCAGCTGGTGGACCTGCTGGGAAGAGACCCGGACGGCGGGCCGGTGGGGGCACCGCGTGGCGCAGTGATCAAGACGCCCGCGGCTTCTTAAGATCATGGATCTTGTTTAGGGACACCATGACCCAGAAAGCCGCGGGCACTTGGCCGAGGATATCGCCTCTGCGCTGTTCGGCATCGATGGCCTGCGGGTCGTCGAGGCCGAGAGCGAGGCCGATGGCACGCTGACAGTGTGGGCGGTCACCGGCCATCCGGACGCGGCGGTGTGCCCGGGCTGCGGGACGCGCGCGCGGCTCAGGCTCACTGCGTCGGATGGAGGTGGACGAGCCGCGGCCAGAAGCGACAGGATCCTCAGGCCGGGCCCGGCCGGGCCCGTCGGCCGGCCTAGGGGAGTGCCATGACGCAGCTACCGTTCAAGTCTGCGACCGAGCTTGCGGCCGCGGTCCGGGCCAAGGAGATCTCCAGTGTTGAGTTGCTGGACTGCTACCTGGGCAGGATCGAGGAGTTCAACCCGGGCCTGGGTGCGGTGGTGACACTCGATGCGGACCGGGCGCGCCGCGAGGCGGCCGAAGCCGACCGCCGCCTCGCGCGCGGGGCGGAGCCAGGGCCGCTCCACGGCCTGCCGCTGACGGTCAAGGACTGCCTGGAGACCGCTGGCCTGCGCACCACCTGCGGGGCGCCAGAACTCGCCGGCTATGTGCCAGAGCGTGACGCCGAGGCGGTCGGGCGGCTGCGCAGTGCCGGGGCGATCGTCATGGGCAAGACCAACTTGCCGGCGTGGGCGTCGGATTGCCAGTCCTACAACGAGCTGTTCGGGACCACCAGCAACCCCTGGGATGCCGCACGGACCCCGGGCGGCTCCTCGGGCGGTGCGGCAGCCGCAGTGGCGGCCGGGCTGTCCGCCCTGGAACTGGGCAGTGATCTTGGTGGGTCGCTGCGGATACCGGCGGCCTGGTGCGGGGTGTACACGCTCAAGCCCTCATTCGGCATCATCCCGGTGCACGGCCATATTCCGCCGCCGCCGGGAATGCCCGCCGAGGTCGACATCGGCGTCCTGGGGCCGCTGGCCCGCAGCGCCGCCGACCTGGACCTGTGCCTGGCGGTGCTGGCCGGCCCGGACCCGGTGGAGGCGGCCGGCTGGCGCCTGGAACTGCCCGCAGCTCCCGCCCGCGATGTCGCCGGGTGGCGGGTGGCGGTCTGGCCGGGGGAACCGGACTGGCCGCTCGACCGTGCGGTGGCGCAGCGCCTGACGGCAGTTGTGGACGCACTGGCAGCGGCCGGGATGTGTGTGGAAGAGGCGCAGCCGGTGGATCTCGGCGAGTCTCTCGACGTGGCCCAGCGGCTGATCCAGGGCGCGATCGCGGGGATCCTGCCGGAAGCCGACTTCGCCGCGCTGGCCGGCCGGACGGCCGGGCTCGACCCGGCAGACCAGTCACCGCCTGCCCGGTTCGCCCGCAACATCGCCCAGTCCGCGCGGGACCTGTCCCGGGCCAGGCAAGAGCAGCGCAGGCTGCGCGCCGCATGGGCGCGGTTCTTCACCCGTTATGACATCCTGCTGTGCCCCGCCATGCGCACCACGGCCATCGCCCACGATCACAACCCCGACGTCGACGCGCGGGTGATCACCGTCAACGGCGAACAGGTGCCCTACGCCGACCAGTTCGCCTGGGTGCAGGCGGTCGGCGCCGCCTACCTGCCCGCCGTCGTCGCACCAGCCGGGCTCGCGGCCGACGGCCTGCCCGTCGGCATCCAGATCGTCGGGCCCTATCTGCGCGACCGCACGGTGATCGCCTTCGCCCAGGCCCTGGCCGGGCTCATGGGCGGGTTCATCCCGCCACCCGGTTACGCCGGCTCTGTTGCCACGAAGGCCCTTTGAACATGCAATACGCCGGCCCGGCCGATCGTATTGCCTGAAGACAGACCGCCGCCGGGGAGCAGCAGCCGCGTTCTTGAGCGGACGTTACGTTATCCTCGGTCGCATGGCCAGGCCGCGGCGATTCGACCCCGATGAGGTGATCGATCGCTCGATGCGCGAGTTCTGGGAGCGTGGCTACCGTGACACGTCCGTGGACGACCTGGTCGAGGCGACCGGTGTGCAGCCAGGGAGCCTCTACAACGCGTTCCCCGGTGGCAAGCGCAGCCTGTTTCTGAGGGCGCTCGATCGCTACTCGAAGCTGGTGGTGCCCGAGAAACTGGGGGCGTTGGAGGATCCGGGTGCGGGGCTGGCGGAGTTGCGCGGGTATTTCGATGGCCTCGTCGAGGACCTGACGACCCGCGAGGGCCGGATGGGATGCCTGATGGTCAACTCGACGATGGAGCTTGCGGCCGAGGATTCCGAGGTCGGGGCGATCGTCCGTAACCACATGCAGCGGCTGGAGCGAAACGCGGAGCGGGCGCTGCGTAACGCCCGGCGGCGGGGTGAGGTCGGCGAGCACGTGGATCCGCGCGCGAAGGCGACCCAGTTGATGGCGACCGGCATGGGCCTGATGGTCGTCGGCAAGACCGGCCCTGACCGGGAGGTGCTCGAGACGATCGTCGAGGCGGCGTTCGCCGGCCTGGCCTGAGCGGGCGGGGGAGCCGCGCCCGGCTTGTTCCGCAGCCCCGTTGACAGGGTTCCGTTGCCCCGCTAGGTTTTTGAGCGATCGTTCGTTTATTGCCCAGAGGGGCATCGGCGGCCCGCAGGCCGCCTCTCTTCGGCTCTCGTTTTTGAACGATCACTAAACAACATCGGTTTGGCGGCCGGTGGAAAGGAAGCCAGGATGCGCGCGATCGTCATCACCAAGCCCGGTGGCCCCGAGGTTCTGCAGATCCAGGAGGTTCCCGACCCGGTCCCGGGCGACAGGGAGGTGCTGATCCGGGTCAAGGCGTTCGGCGTCAACCATGCCGAGACGCACATGCGCAAGGGCGAGTGGCCCGAGGCGACGCCGGTCAGCGGCATCGAGGCCGTCGGCACGGTCGTGACGGATCCATCCGGCGTGCTGGCCGAGGGCACCAGGGTCCTGACGATCATGGGCGGGCTCGGGCGCAACCGCAGCGGCAGCTACGCCGAGTACACCGTGGCCCCGGCGGCGAATGTGGTCAGGATCGAGACCTCGCTCGACTGGGCGGACCTGGCCGCGATCCCGGAGAGCTACGCCACCGCCTGGCTCGCGCTCGCCGGCAACCTAGGGCTGGAGGCCGGGCAGTCGCTCCTGGTCCGGGGCGCGACCTCGGCGCTCGGCCAAGCGGCGGTGAACATTGCCAGCGACCTCGGCGCCCGGGTGATCGTGACCACCCGGCGCGCGGATCGCGCCGGGCTACTGCGCTCGCTGGGCGCCGAGGGCGTCGTCATCGAAACCGGCGCCATCGCGGGCGACGTTCGCGGCTTGGTGCCTGGTGGCGCCGACCGGGTGCTTGACCTGGTCGGGAACAGCGTTCTGCGGGACTCGCTCCGGGCGGCCCGGGCCGGGGGCCGGGTGTGCCAGGCCGGGTTCCTGGGCGGGCTCGGCCCGGTCGCGGACTTCCTGCCGGCCTTCGACATGCCCAGCGGCGTGCAGTTCAGCTTCTTCGGGAGTTTCGAGGTGGGCACCGGGCCCTACCCAATCTCGGCGATTCCGTTCCAGGAGATCGTCGCCAACGCCGAGGCGGGCGTCTACCAGGCAAAGCCCGCGCGGGTGTTCGCCTTCGAGGAGATCGCCGAGGCACACCAGGTGATGGAGGCAGGCCGGGCTGGCGGCAAGCTGGTCGTCACCGGAGCCTGATAACAGCCTCGTGGGGGGCGTGTCACCGCGCCCCCCACGCTCTGGCCACAGGCTGAAGCGGGGTTGTAGCTGAGAATGTCGCGGTCGGAGGCTTCCTCGGCCAGCGCCTTGTTGCGGTCGATGCGTATCTCGTGGACAGCCATCTCGCCTCCCCCGGTCAGCCGGCCAGGTGCACCGCGAGCGCCGTGCTGGCCGCGGCGACCAGGGCTGCGGTCGCGGGGCTGGCTATGGCGAGCCGGACCGGGCGCGCCTGCCGGAAGGCGGCGCTGAGGCTGACCCGGGCGGCCTGGCCAAGCACGCCAGCCGCGACGGCGAGCATGACCGGCTGGACGGTCGCGGGAAACGGCCAGACCATGGCAAGCGCGGCGCCGGCCGCCGGGCTGGCGCACATGATCGCCAGCCACCGCACCCGCTGGCGGCGCGGCGCCGAGGCCAGCAGTGCCCCGGCGGCCAGCCCTTCGGCGAGCGCGTGCACGGCCAGTGCGACCGTGACCATGAGCGAGCCGGCCAGTACCACGGCCACACCCTCCAGCAGCCGGTGCGCCGCGAGTGCTCCCGCGGTTCCGGCACCTCCGGCCGCCTCCCGCTCGGCTCGGCAGGCGCACCCCCGGTAGATCGCCGCCCCGGTCACGGCGAACGCCGCGATGGCGGCGGCGGGAACTGCCCACGCCGGGATCGCCGCCTGGCGGGCGGCAGACCAGGCGTCCGGCAGCAGGTGCAGCCCGGCGATCACCAACAGCGCACCCGCCGCGGCGCCGAAGCACAGCTCGCGCCTGGCGGCATGGCGGCGGGCCAGCCACGCGCCCGCAACGGTGGCAGCGCCGATCAACAGCGCGCCGGTCACAACGAGCCCTGGGCCGGCGTGCGCCAGCGGCATGCTGAACCACTGCTCACGCGACACAACCTCAGGCAACGCCATCGCAGCCTCCTTGACTGTCCCGGGCACCACACGCGGCCTTTGTAGCAAAGGCGGAAGAACGCCGCCGAAATAATCGGTCCGTGCGCGACGGGATCGCTTGACCCTGACACCGTGTGAGGCTGTCGAGTTGGAGGCGTCATGCTGGCGATCGGAGACTTCGCCAGGCACGGCCAGGTGTCGGTCCGCATGCTGCGCCACTACGACGCGACCGGTCTGCTGCGCCC
>CAWDXD010000011.1:0-138199 GCA_963806145.1 uncultured Actinomycetes bacterium | reverse complement strand
CCCCGCGCCCCGGAGCGGTATGACTGCGGGTTCAGCGACAGCGCGAGGTGGACCCCGGTCACCTCATGACCGGCGTCCGCCGCCCGCGCCGCGGCCACGGCCGAGTCCACCCCGCCCGACATGGCCGCCAGCACCCGCATCCCGCTCATAACCCGTCCAGCCTATGGGCCGCCGTGCACCCCCGCGCCCGGCCACGATCAGCGCCACCGTCGCGGTGAGCCCGAAGCAGGCGATCACCAGCCCGTGACGCCGGTTCCCCGGATCCTGCTTGTGATGGGTTCCCCGGATCCGGTCAGGCCAGGGACCAGGTCACCACGCGGTTGCGTATCGCATCATGATCGTCCGGCCCGGCGGGCACGTTCGACCGCCTCGCCGATCACCGCTCCCACGGCTTCGCAATCCGCCTCGGCCGAGGTCGGGCCGAACGAGAAACGCAGTGACCCCCGGGCCTGGCTCTCGCCGCTGCCCATGGCGAGCAAGACGTGGCTGGGCCGGGCCACCCCGGCGGTACACGCGGAACCGGTGGAGCAGGCGATGCCCCTGGCGTCCAGCAGCATGAGCAGCGCGTCGCCCTCGCAGCCGGGGAAGGAGAAGTGGGCGTTCCCCGGCAGCCTGGCCGGGCCGGGCGGTGCGCCGTTGAGGATGGCGTCGGGCACCGCCGCGAGCACCCTGGCGACGAGGTCGTCCCGGAGCGCGGCCAGCCGGATCGCCTCGGAGTCCCTGGTCTTGGCCACTACCTGGGCGGCGGTCGCGAAGGCGCGGATCGCGGGCGCATCCAGGGTGCCGGACCTGATGTCGCTCTCCTGGCCCCCGCCGTGCAGCACCGGCACCGGCTGGGCCCCCCGGGCCAGCAGCAGTGCCCCGGCGCCCACCGGCCCGCCGAGCTTGTGCCCGGTGATCGTGAGCGCGTCCGCCCCGCTCTCGGCGAAATGCACCGGCACCTGCGCGGCGGCCTGCACCGCATCGGTGTGGAACGGGATCCGGTACTCCGCGCAGACCGCCGCCAGTTCCGCAACCGGCGCGATCGTGCCGACCTCGTTGTTCGCCCACATCACGCTGACTAGCGCCACGCTGCCCGGATCCGGCCCGATCGCGGCGAGCAGGCTGTCCGCGGACACCATCCCGGTGCCGTCCACGCCGATCCAGCCGATCTCCGCGCCCTCGTGGCCGGCCAGCCAGCCCGCCGAGTCCAGCACTGCGTGGTGCTCGGTCGCCGGCACCAGCACCCGACGCCGCTGCGGGCTGTCTTCGCGCCGCGCCCAGAACAGGCCCTTCAGCGCCAGGTTGTCCGCCTCGGTCCCGCCGCTGGTGAAGATGACCTCGCTGGGCCGGGCACCGAACGCCTCGGCGATCTGCTCCCGGGACTCCTCGACCACCCGGCGCGCCCGGCGCCCGGCGTTGTGCAGCGAGGAGGGGTTGCCGAGGCAGGCGAGTTCCTCGGTCATGGCCGCGATGGCCTCGGGGAGCATCGGCGCGGTCGCCGCATTATCCAGGTAGACCGGTGGGTGCGGGCTGTGCTCGGCTGCGCCGGCGGCCCCCGGCTGGCTTGCCCCGTCGGTGTAGTCCATGACGAATTCAGCGTAGCTGGACTTGCGGCCGCGCGCCCCGGGCCCTCGGCGCCGCCGGCTCAGGATCCCTGGCGCCGGGTGATCTCCTCGGTGAGCTGCGGCACGACCTTGAACAGGTCGCCCACCACGCCGAAGTCGGCAAGCTCGAAGATCGGCGCCTCGGGGTCCTTGTTGATCACCATGATGGTCTTGGAAGTCTGCATGCCGGCCCGGTGCTGGATCGCGCCCGAGATGCCGACCGCCAGGTACAACTGCGGCGACACGGTCTTGCCGGTCTGGCCGACCTGGAACTGGTGCGGGTACCAGCCGGCGTCGGTGGCCGCGCGGGACGCACCGACCGCCGCGCCCAGCCGGTCCGCCAGCCCCTCGATCAGCGCGAAGTTCTCCGCGTTGCCGACCCCGCGGCCGCCGGACACGACGATGGACGCCTCGGTCAGTTCCGGGCGCTCGCTGCGCTCGGCGGTGACCCGCTCGGTGATCCGCGCGCCCTTGGCCGCGTCGCTCAGCTCCACGGCCACCGGCTCCAGTGCCGCCTCCCCCGGCGCCGCCTCGGGCGGCACCGCGTTCGGCCGCACCGCCACGATCGGGATGCCGGAGCTGACCCTCGACTTCACGATGATCGCGCCGCCGAAGATGGACTGCTCCGCGACCGGGGCACCTCCGTCGCCGGCGGGGCTGAGGTCGACCGCGTCGGTGAGCACACCGGCACCGATCTTGACCGCGAGCCGGCCGGCCACCTCCTTGCCCTCGGCCGTGGACGGAACCAGCACGGCCGCCGGGGAGGCCTGCCCGACGAGCGCCGCCAGCACCTCGGCGGCGGGCGCGGCCACGTAGTCCGTCATGCCGTCGCCGCCGGCGGCGTAGACCTTGGCGGCGCCGTACTCGGCCAGCCGCTCACGGCCGGCCTCCGCGCCGGGCCCCAGCCAGACCGCGGCGGGCTCGCCGAACCGGCGGGCCAGGGTCAGCAATTCGAGCGTGACCTTCTTGACCGACTCACCGTCGTGCGCGGCGAGGACGAGAATCTCAGACATACGGTTTGCTGGCCCTCCGGTCAGATGAACTTCTGCGCGGCGAGGAAGTCGGCCGCCTTGACGCCGCCGTCGCCCTCATCCTTGACGATCGTGCCGGCCTCGCGGGGCGGGCGCTTGCTGAAGCTGACCACCTCGGTCGCGGCGGCGCCCAGGCCGACCTGCGCGGGGTCGATCCCGGCGTCGGCGATGCTCAGCACCTCCACTGGCTTCTTCTTGGCCGCCATGATCCCCTTGAAGGACGGGTACCGCGGCTCGTTGATCTTCTCCACGACGCTGACCACGGCGGGCAGGGTGGCCTCGACCTTGTCGTAGCCGTAGTCCGCCTGCCGGTGGATGGCAATGGCGGTCCCGTCGACCTCGACCTTGCTGGCCAGGCTGAGCTGGGCGCAGCCGAGCCGCTCGGCCAGCATCGCCGCGAGCAGCCCGGTCCGTGCGTCGGTCGACTCCGAGCCCAGGATGACCAGGTCGAACCCGGTGCGCTGGAGCACGGTGGCCAGGGCCAGCGAGGTGGCGAGCGCGTCGGACCCCTCCAGCGCGTCGTCTACCAGGTGCACCGCCTTGTCGGCGCCCATGGACAGCGCCTTGCGGATCGACTCGCTGGCCTTCTCCGGGCCCATGGTCAGGATGGTCACCTCGCCCCCGTGCGCCTCGGCCAGGCGGAGCCCTTCCTCGATCGCATACTCATCGAGTTCGTTGATAACCCCGTCGACGGACGCGCGGTCGAGCCGCGAATCCTCCGGCCGCAGCGTGCGCTCCGCCCACGTGTCGGGAACCTGCTTGACGCAGACGACGATGTTCATGACCGGTGGCCGACCTCCTGCCCCTGTCCGCGTGATCGCCCGCCGTTGCTTCCGGGCTGGGTCAAGACTGCCAAACGCGGCCGTCCAGGCCCGATGCGGGGTGCCTGTCCCGCGGCGGCACTGTTATGTTACTTGCTAGTAGCTTTTCGGTCGAATCGCGTGCTCCGCGGCCTCGACCACGTTGGTGAGCAGCATCGCCCTGGTCATCGGCCCGACGCCGCCCGGCATCGGCGCCAGGTAGCTGGCCACCTCGGCGACCTCGGGCGCAACGTCCCCGGTCAGCCCGTCCTCGGTCCTGGTGATGCCCACGTCCAGCACGGCGGCGCCCGGCTTGACCATGTCCGCGGTCAGCAGGCCGGGACGGCCGGCCGCCGCCACCACGATGTCCGCGCCGCGGGTGTGCGCCGCCAGGTCCCTGGTCCCGGTATGGCACAAGGTGACTGTCGCGTTCTCGCTGCGGCGGGTGAGCAGCAGGCCGAGCGAGCGGCCCACGGTGATGCCGCGCCCGATCACAGTGACGTCCGCTCCGGCGATCGGGACGTCGTAGCGCCGCAGCAGTTCCACGATGCCCCTTGGCGTGCACGGCAGCGGCCCCGGCTCGCCGAGCACCAGCATGCCGAGGTTGACCGGGTGCAGGCCGTCGGCGTCCTTGGCCGGGTCCACCCGGTGCAGAATGGCCAGGGGATCCAGGCCCGCGGGCAGCGGCAGCTGCACCAGGTATCCGGTGCACTCCGGGTTGGCGTTCAGCTCGTCGACGACCGCCTCGACCTGCTGCTGGCTGGCGTCGGCGGGCAGGTCGCGGCGGATGCTGGCGATGCCGACCTGCAGGCTGTCGCGGTGCTTGCCGTTGACGTAGGCGCGGCTGCCCGGGTCGTCGCCGACCAGTACCGTGCCGAGGCCGGGCACCCGGCCCGCGGCGGCCAGATCGGCCACCCGTTTCCTGAGATCCTCTTTGATCGCTGCGGCGGTGGCGCGGCCGTCGAGAATGCGCGCGCTCATCGCGCACTCCTGGTCCTGCTGCGGAACGAGATGCTCATGGCACCCTCTCGGCGTCGGCGGATGGGGCCCGGGGGTCAGTGGAAGAAGTGCCTGGTCCCGGTGAAGTAGAGGCTGACCCCGGCGGCCTCGGCGGCAGCGATGACCTCCCCGTCGCGGATCGAGCCGCCCGGTTCGGCGATGGCACGGACCCCGGCGTCGGCCAGCACCTGGAGGCCGTCAGGGAACGGGAAGTAGGCGTCGCTCGCGGCGACCGCGCCCCGGCACCGCTGCCCGCTGCGGGCGACCGCGATCCGCGCCGAGTCGACCCGGTTGACCTGGCCCATGCCCACCCCGACCGTGGCGCCGCCAGCGGCGAGCACGATGGCGTTGGACTTGGCCGCGCGGCAGGCCCGCCACGCGAAGGCCAGGTCGGCGAGGCCGGCGGCGGACACGGCGCGGCCCGTCTTGAGCTCCCAGGTGGCCGGGTCGTCTCCGGGCGCATCGAGCCGGTCGGCCGTCTGCAGGAGCACGCCCCCGTCCACCTGCCGCCACTCCACCGGCGGCCCGGCCGTGGCTGCCGCGGCCGGGGGCGGGCAGCGCAGCAGCCGCAGGTTCTTCTTGGCTTTGAGCGTCTCCAGCGCGGCGTCCTCGAAGCCGGGCGCGACGAGCACCTCGGTGAAGATGCCCGCGACCTGGGCCGCCATCGCCGCGGTGACGACGCCGTTGGCCGCGATCACCCCGCCGTAGGCCGATTCCGGGTCGCACGCGTGGGCCTTGCGGTGCGCCTCGGCCAGGTCGGCGCCGATGGCGATGCCGCACGGGTTCGCGTGCTTGATGATCGCCACGCACGGCTCGGCGAAGTCGAACGCGGTCCGCCACGCCGCGGCGGCGTCACCGTAGTTGTTGTAGGACATGGCCTTGCCGTGCAACTGGGTGGCCGTGGCCAGCCCGGGCGGTGCGCCGGGGCGCACGTAGAGTGCGGCGCCCTGATGCGGGTTCTCCCCGTAACGCAGCACCTCGCGGCGGGTCCACACGGCGGACACCAGGTCCGGCCAGCCGGTCTCGCGGGCGACGTCGTCGGGCGCGTACGTGGCGGCGAACCAGGACGCGACGGCGGCGTCGTAGCGGGCGGTGGCCGCGTACGCCGCGGCGGCCAGCCGCTGCCGCTGCTCGCGGTCAAAGCCGCCGGCTTCGACCGCCTCGGCCACCGCCTGGTACTGGGCCGGGTCGGTGATCACGGCCACCCGGGCGTGGTTCTTCGCGGCCGCCCGGACCATGGCGGGGCCGCCGATATCGATCTGCTCGACGCACTCGGCCGGCGGGGCCCCGGCAGCGACCCTGGCCTCGAACGGATACAGGTTGGACACGAGCAAGTCGAACGTGGCGATGCCCAGGCCGGCGAGCTGCTCGGCGTGCCCGGGCCGGCTGGTGTCGGCGAGCAGCCCGGCGTGGACCGCGGGATGCAGGGTCTTCACTCGGCCGTCCAGGCACTCGGGAAACCCCGTCACCTCCTCCACGCCGGTCACCGGCACGCCCGCCGCGGCGATGGCCGCCGCAGTGCTGCCGGTGCTCACGATCTGCACGCCGGCGGCCGCCAGGGCGCCAGCCAGCCCGGCCAGCCCGGTCTTGTCGTAAACGCTGACCAGCGCCCGCTTGATGGGAACCTTCGTCACTTCGGAGACCCTCTTCATCCCTGGCGCGCCTGGTTCGCCGCCGCATCGTGGTGACCGACCAGCACGGTCCTGCCCCGCACCGACCATCCGTCCCTGACCATCCTGCCGACCGTATCCACCAGGAGGGCGCGCTCGGTCATCTTGATCCGCTCGTGCAGCGAGGCGGCGTCGTCATCCGCGCCGACCGGTACCGCCGCCTGGGCGATCACGGGGCCGGTGTCGGTGCCCGCGTCCACGAGGAACACCGTGCAGCCGGTTACCTTCACCCCGTAGGCGAGCGCGTCCCCGACCGCGTGCATGCCGGCGAAGGCGGGCAGCAGGGAGGGGTGGGTGTTGACGAAGCGCCCGGCGAACCGGTCGAGGAAGTCCTGTCCGACCAGCTTCATGAACCCGGCCGAGATGACCAGATCCGGCTGGTAGCGCGCGCAGGACTGGGCCAGGGCACGGTCCCATCCGGCTCGGGAAGCGTGCTCGCGGACCTGGCAGGTGAAGACCGGTATCCCCGCTCGCTGCGCCCGCGCGAGCCCTTCGATCCCGGCGCGGTCCGCGCCGACCGCCACGACGGCCGCGCCATAGGAACCGTCCGCGCAGGCGTCGAGCAGCGCCTGGAGGTTGGTGCCCGCCCCGGAGACGAGGACCACGAGGCGTGCCGCCATGCGAGCCACCTTAACGGCCCCGCCGCGGCGACCGGCTCACGCCGCCGCGTGCAGTGACACGTGCCACATGCCCGAAGCGCACAGGCCAGCAGCCTCGGCTGGGCACAATGGGGGGAGCGATGCCCTCCTTCGATCAGCGCACCGGCAAACCCCAGGCCGTGGTGCCCGCCGAGCCGGCCGCGCAGCGACGCGCGGTGGCGGCCCTGCTCGTGGCGCTGCTGAGCCTGACCGGAGTGCTGGCGCTCGGCGAACCCCAGCGCGGCGTCTACCTGGTGGTCTATGCGCTGCTTGCGGGCGTCGTCGCGATGTGGCTCGCGGTGACCTCGCTGGCGCGGGCCAGGCGGGGCCGGACCGCGCGGCCGCACGGGTCGGCCGCCGCGACCGCGATCGCCGGGCTCGGGATCCTGCTGAGTGCGGCCCTGCTGCTTGCCTTCATCGTGCTGGGACGGCAGATGTCCGCGTACGGCCAGTGCCTGAACGAGGCGGGCACGCCCACGGCCCAGCAGTCCTGCCAGGTGCAGTTCAACCATGCGGTGAACCGGGAGATCTCCGCGCTCCGCGCCGCGGAACGGGGCTGAGCGCCGCCCGCTCGGATCAGGGGAGCATGGCGGGGCCCAGCGGGGGACGGTCATCGGGCGGGCCATTCCCTTTCTCGCCGGCCCACGGGTCCAGGTAGATCCGGTGCCCGCCGTCCTCGGGGCCGCCCGGCGACATGGCTGGCCGGGGCGCCGGGGCAGCGGCGCGGCGGGCCCGCGCGGCAGCCAGTTCCGGGTCCCTGCGCACCCGGAGCCAGTTGGCGATGCCCGTGGCCACGGCCGCCGAGACGCCGATCTCCAGGATGGCCACCACGGCCGCCTGCCAGCCCGAGGGGCCGACCGCGGCGAGCCGGCCGCTGCCCAGCGGCCCGCCGGAGAACGCCGCGAGCACGCCGATAACGCATCCGGCCGCCACCCCGCAGGCGAACCCCCACAGCGGGGCCACCTCGGCCACCGGGGTGGGCGCGGCACGTGCCACCAGGATGCCGCCGACCACACCGGCCAGGTAGGGCAGGGCGAGCACAAAGACCGAGACCCAGCCGGGGACTCCGTGGGTGCTGGTGGGCAGCCCGGCCAGCATCGGGAACAGCGGGAGCGGCCCGAGCGCCGCCCCGGTGGGGGCCACCACGGTCGAGGCCCCGAACGCGAATCCCGGCCCGAGCGAGTAGCAGATCGCCCAGCCGACGGCGTTGGGCACGTAAGCGAGCTGGACGAGCAGGAGCAGCGCCCCGCCGATGACCCCGGGGGCGAGCGAGGCGTTCATCGCCCGGTACTCCCCCAGATGCGCGGCGAGCGAACCGCCGGCGAGCAGCGCCCCGCCCGCAATCAGCACGGCGAGCGCCCCGGCGGTGCCCAGGACGACCGAGCGGGACCGGGGCGGCATGAGCCGGAACAGCCGTGGCCACGGGGCCAGCGCCCGCGCGCCGCCGAGGCCGCCCGCGCACAGGGCGAGCAGGAACCCGGCGATGACGGCTTCGGCCAGGGACGGTGCCGCCAGCCCGGAACGGCTGGCGAGCGCGAGCGCCCCGCACAGCGCGGCGTACGGAGCGGCGAGCGCGAGCGCCGCGTACCCGAGATCGCTGAGCTTGGTCAGCTCGCCGGTACGGACCATCCAGCGGCCGGCCCGCCACAGCAGCGCGCCGGGGAGCAGGACCAGGCCCAGCGGGAGCATGCCGATCCGGCCCGCGCCGGACAGGGTGATCTCCACGTGGTGGGCGGCCAGCCACAGGCAGGTCGCCGTCCGCATCACCCCGGGCAGGCCCAGGCCGGAATGCGGGGCGGCGATCCATCCGGCCAGCACCAGCGGCATGAGAATGACCAGCCCGGTGACCGTGACCGCGGACGCCGCGAGCGCGCCGGACACCACCAGGGGACGGGTTCCGCCGCGCAGGGGCGACGGCGCGCCGCGGCCCGGCCGGGTCCCGGCCTCGGGGCGGGTGGGGGCGGTCACGTCTCCATCCTGCAACCGCGCCGTGGTTCACCTGATCCGCCACGCCGGCCCGGGACGGGCGGCTGGGGCCAGGGTCGCCCTGGTCCCAGCCGGCCGCGGGAGCCGTCAGCAGGTGGTGTTGGGCGTCTTCAGATAGCCCTTGTAGGAGTACAGGCCGTTCTGCTGGGTCGACGGGCTGGCGTGGGAGAACCATGACAGGCCGGCGATGTCGCTCGGGTGAAACGTGGTCGTGCCGACCTTGATGGTGTACCAGGGCTTGGGCATCGCCTCGACCGGGTCACCGACCTCCAGCAGGCTGTTGAAGCAGGTGGCGCCGTCCGGCTGGTTCCAGGTCGGGACGACGTTGTTGGCGAACGGGTCGGCGGCCCACTCCGACACCTCGTGGCTCTCGGTGTAGACGTCCGCGTTGCCGTTGGAGACCAGGCCCGCGGCGATCCAGTTGGAGAACGCGTAGGTGTTGTGCCCCTAAATCAGGATTAACGAATAAAGGGGACATTCAGCCGGCGCGGATGCGGCCGGTGCTTAGCGCCCGGGCACGATCTCGCGGACAAGGCGCGCCGTCTCGCTGGGCGTGCGGCCTACCCGGACCCCGACCTTCTCCAGGGCTTCCTTCTTGGCCTGGGCCGTGCCCGACGACCCCGACACGATGGCCCCGGCATGGCCCATCGTCTTGCCCTCCGGCGCGGTGAACCCCGCCACGTAGGCGACCACCGGCTTGGCGACGTGCTGCTCGATGAAGGCCGCGGCCCGTTCCTCGGCGTCCCCGCCGATCTCGCCGATCATTACGATCGCGTCGGTTTCCTGGTCATCGGCGAAGGCACGCAGGCAGTCGATATGGGTGGTCCCGATCACCGGGTCACCGCCGATGCCGACGGCGGTCGAGAAGCCGATGTCGCGCAGTTCGTACATCATCTGGTAGGTCAGCGTGCCCGACTTGGACACCAGGCCGATCCGGCCCTCCGAGGTGATGTCCGCCGGGATGATGCCCGCGTTGGACTTGCCGGGCGAGGCGATGCCCGGGCAGTTGGGGCCGACGATGCGGGTGACGTTGCCCTTGGACCCGGCGTACGCCCAGAACTCGGTCGAGTCATGCACCGGGATGCCCTCGGTGATCACGATGACCAGCGGGATCCCGGCGTCGATCGCCTCGATCACGGCGCTCTTGGCACCGGCCGGAGGGACGAACACCACCGAGGTGTCCGCACCGGTCGCCGCGATGGTCTCGGCCACCGTGGCGAATACAGGCACGGCGCTGCTACCGAGGTCCACGGTCTGGCCGGCCTTGCGCGGGTTGGTCCCGCCAACCACCGTGGTGCCGGCGGCGAGCATCCTGCGGCCGTGTTTGGTGCCCTCGGACCCGGTGATGCCCTGGATCATGATCCGGCTCTCGCCGGTCAGGAAGATCGCCATGTCATGCTCCCGTGGGGTTCGCGCCGGTTGCCGGGCTGGCAGCTAGTTCGGCGGCGCGGCGGGCGGCACCGTCCATGGTGTCGTTCCGCTCGACCACGGCAAGCCCTGCCCCATCCAGGATCGCCCGCCCGGCGGCGGCGTTGTTGCCGTCCAGCCGGACCACGATCGGGCGGGTCACCTGCTCGCCGCGCGCGCCGAGCATGCCCAGCGCCGACACGATGCCGTTCGCCACTTCATCGCACGAGGTGATGCCGCCGAACACGTTGACGAGCACGCTGCGGACGCTGGGATCGGACAGCACGATCTCCAGGCCGTCGGCCATCACCTCGGCCGAGGCGCCGCCGCCGATGTCGAGGAAGTTCGCGGGCCGGATACCGCCAAAGGCCTCGCCCGCCTGCGCGACCACATCCAGGGTGGACATCACCAGGCCCGCGCCGTTGCCGATGATGCCGACCTCTCCCTCGAGCTTGACGTAGTTGAGATGCTTCTCCCTGGCCCTGGCCTCGATCGGATCCGCAGCTCCCGGGTCGGCGAAGCGCTCGTGGTCCTGCCGGAAGGCCGCGTTGTCGTCGAGGGTGACCTTCCCGTCCAGCGCGACGACCCGGCCGTCGCTGGTCAGGATCAGCGGGTTGACCTCGACCAGCGTCGCGTCCTCATCGGCGAACACCGCCCACAGCCGTTCGGCGGCCGCGGCAGCGCCCGCCACGGCTTCGTCCGGGAGGCCGCCGGCAGTCACGATTTCGGTGGCCCTCGCCGCGTCGACCCCGGTGAGCGGATCCACCATCACCTGGGCGACCGCGGCAGGGCTGGTCCGTGCCACCTCCTCGATCTCCATGCCGCCCTGCACCGAGCAGATCGAGGTGAACGTGCGCGCGGCCCGGTCCACGAGGAAGGACAGGTAGAACTCCCGGGCGATGTCGCTGGCCTCTTCGACGAGAACCACGTGCACCGTGTGGCCCTTGATATCCATGCCGAGGATCTCTTGCGCCCTGGCCTGCGCCTCGTCCGGGCCTTCGGCCAGCTTGACCCCGCCTGCCTTACCCCGGCCACCGGTCTTGACCTGGGCCTTCACCACCACCCGTGGGGTACCGGCGGCCGCGAAGTCCGCGGCGATCGCGCGGGCCTCCTCAGGCGTGCGAGCGACGCGTCCCTGCGGCACGGGAACGCCGTACTCCCCGAACAGCTCCTTCGCCTGAAACTCAAACAGGTCCACTGTTGTCCGTCCTCGGTCCGGCTGGATTCCGCACGGAAGCCTATCCGCTCGGTATTCCGCCCCGCGCACCAGCACCTAGCCCGGGCCACCAGCCCCGCGCTCCCCCAGAAACCGCCCCCACCTCCCCGCGAAACCGCCCCGCCCACCCGGAAACCGCCCCACCTCCCCGCGAACGGTCCCACCCACCCGGAAACCGTTCGTGATCATGATCACGAACGAGCGGGACGCTGCGTGCCGGGGCTGGCGGGGCTGGGGCTGCGGGAGTGGAGGCGGAATGCGGATCAGGCGGGGTGGCGCTGGCCCACGGAGGACTTGACCCAGTCGACGATCTCGTGGGTGGCGGCGCCCGGGGTGAAGATCTTCGCCACGCCCATCCGCTCCAGCTCGGCGATGTCGGCATCGGGGATGATGCCGCCGCCGAATACCGTGATGTCCGTGGCATCGCGCTCGGCCAGCAACTCCAGGACCTTGCCGAACTGGGTCATGTGCGCGCCGGACAGGATCGACAGGCCGATTGCGTCGGCGTCCTCTTGGAGGGCGGTGGCCACGATCTGCTCCGGGGTCTGGTGCAGGCCGGTGTAGATCACCTCGACCCCCGCGTCGCGGAGCGCCCTGGCCACGACCTTGGCACCGCGGTCGTGCCCGTCCAGGCCGGGCTTGGCGATGACCACCCGGATGGTTCCCATGAGTGCCTCCCGACGGGCTGCGCGGCCGGATGGCCATCACCCGCAACGTACCCATGCTACGAAGGCCGGCCGCGGCCGAGAGGCGATGGCGAGATCCGGCGGCACCAGGGTCGGCCATGCAGCGCTACCTAGATTGCCGCCAGTGCGCCGACCTTCACGCCGGTGGTGTAGGCGGCTGGCGTGAGCGGGCCTGGCGGCCGGGCCCGCTATTCGATGTACTGGCGCGGCACGGCGATGCGCGCGCCGCCGGCCATTCCGGCGCAGGACGGCCAGACCACAGCAGGTTCGCCTGCCAGTAGTAGCCGCCGTTCGGGACTCGGTCCGCAGCCTGCGGGAGGACACGCCCTTGAGGCTGTTGACTAGGCAGGAGATGGCCACGGTGGGTGGGAAGTGCACCAGCGGGTGCTCGTGTCCCGGGTTCCCGCTGACTCCACGAGTTTGGTTCCGAAGCTGGCACATGCGTTCTGCATGATCTGGTCGATGCGTTCCAGGCAGGCCCACTTTGCGGGGTGAAAGACGGTTCCAAGCCGCTGCACGTTCGCGCCTGGCGATGCCGGGGGTGCGAGGTGTGGCTGGACCGGGACGTCAACGCGGCGGTCAACGTCGCCAAGGCCGCCGGGCTGGCGGTGACAGCCTGCAGAGCGCAGGTAAGACCAGAGCTTGCCCTGGCGCAGCGCGGCGAAGCAGGAACCCACCCGAAGTCACCCCGAACCCCGGCGTGACAGACGGGAATCCCCGGCCTTCGGGTGGGGGGTGGAGGTCAAAGCTTTTCGATGGGCGCGTACCGCAACACCAGGTGCTTGATGCCGTAGTCGCCGCCGAAGTCGATCTTCGCCTCGGGGTCGTCGCCCGAGCCCTGCACCGAGACCACCGTGCCAAGGCCGTAGGCGTCGTGGGTGACCCTGTCGCCCGGGGACAGGGACGGCACCCGCCGGTTGCCGGGCGAGCGCACGCCCGGCCGCTGCGCCAGGCGCTGCGAGGCGGGCGCGGCCGCGGTGCCCTCGTCGCGGCGCCACTCGATCAGGTTGGCGGGGATCTCGCTGAGGAACCGGGACTGCGCGTGGTACTCCGGCCGTCCCCACCAGGCCCGGGCCAGCGCCCTGGTCAGGTAGAGCCGCCGCTCGGCCCGGGTGATCCCCACATAGGCGAGCCGCCGCTCCTCCTGGAGTTCCTTCTCGTCGCCTACCGAGCGCTGGTGCGGGAAGACGTTCTCCTCCATGCCGGTGAGGAACACCACGGGGAACTCCAGCCCCTTGGCCGTGTGCAGCGTCATCAATGTGACCAGGCCGCCGTGGTCCTCCCCCTCGGGGATCTGGTCGGCGTCCGCGACCAGGGACACCTGCTCAAGGAAGTCCGCGAGGGTGCCCGGCCGTGGACCGGTACCGTCGGCGCTGTCCGGGTCGGCGAGGCCCGCCTGGACGCCCGACGCGTCGAAGTCGCGGGCTACGGAGACCAGTTCGTTCAGGTTCTCGATGCGGCTGGCGTCCTGGAGATCCTCAGAAGCCTGCAGCTCAGCCAGGTACCCGGAGCGGTCAAGCACCATCTCGGCGAGGTCGGCGACCGGGATCCCGGCGGCTTCCGCGGCCCGGAAGCCCCCGATCAGCTCATTGAATGACTCGATCGCCTTCGCCGACCTCGAGGCGAGCCCGGGCACGTCGGCGGGCCGGGCCAGGGCGGCGGCGAAGCTCTGCCGGTCCCGCTGCGCCAGCGCCGCCACGCACGCCTCGGCCCGGTCGCCGATTCCGCGCCGCGGCACGTTCAGAATCCGCCGCAGCGACACCTCGTCGCCGGGGTTGGCGATGAGCCGGAGGTAGGCGAGCAGGTCACGGATCTCGCGGCGCTCGTAGAAGCGCACGCCACCGACCACCTTGTACGGCAGCCCGGCCCGGATGAACACCTCTTCAAAGACCCGGGACTGTGCGTTGGTCCGGTAGAACACGGCCACCTGGCCGGGCGTGGCTTCGCCCTCGTCGGTGAGCCGGTCCACCTCCTCGGCCACGAACGCCGCCTCGTCGTGCTCGCTGTCCGCGACATAACCCACGATCGGCGGCCCGTCGCCCGCGTCGGACCACAGCCGCTTCGGGGTCCGCCCCGAATTCCTGGAGACCACGGCGTTCGCCGCGGCCAGGATGTTCTGCGTGGACCGGTAGTTCTGTTCGAGCAGGATCACCGTGGCGCCGGGGAAATCGCGGGAGAACTCCTCGATATTGCGAATGGTCGCGCCGCGGAAAGCGTAGATGGACTGGTCGGCGTCCCCCACGACGGCGAGTTCCGCGGGGAGCAGGCCGCTGCCCGGCTCGGTGGTGACCAGTTCCCGCACCAGCACGTACTGCGCATGGTTGGTGTCTTGGTATTCGTCCACGAGCACGTGCCGGAACCGGCGCCGCCAGGCCTGTGCCACGTCGGGGAAGGCCTGCAGCAGGAAGACCGTGTTCATGATCAGGTCGTCGAAGTCCATCGCGCCCGCCGCGACCAGCCGGCGCTGGTACTCGCCGTAGGCCTCGGCCAGCGCCCGCTCCCGGTAGCCCTCGGCGCGCGCGGCGAACGTCTCGTGGTCGATCAGCTCGTTCTTCAGGTTCGAGACCTGGGCGAGCATCGCCCGGTGCGGATGGTGCTTGGCGTCGAGGTCAAGCTCGCGGCAGGCCAGCGCCATGAGCCGCTCCGAGTCGGCCTGGTCGTAGATCGAGAACGAGGACGGGTAGCCGAACCGGCCGGCCTCCCGGCGCAGGAACCGCACGCACGCCGAGTGGAACGTCATCACCCACATGCCGCGCGCCCGCGATCCGGTCAGCGCGGCCGCCCTGGCCGCCATCTCGCCCGCGGCCTTGTTGGTGAACGTGATCGCCAGGATCTCCCCCGGGCTGACCCCGCGCTCCGCCATCAGGTAGGCCATCCGGCGGGTCAGCACCCGGGTCTTGCCCGAGCCTGCCCCGGCCACGATGAGCAGCGGGCTGCCCTCGTGCACGACGGCGGCGCGCTGCTGGGGGTTCAGGTCCTCGAGGAGAGCATCGATGGCGGTGACGGTCACGTGCCAAGCGTAGGCGGTGACGCCGACGCCCGGAGGCCGCCGCGCGGCGGCCTCCGGGTGCCGGCCGGGGCCGTCAGGCGTCCGGGTCGGGCACCAGGGTCGGCGTGGCCCGGGTCAGCGTCTCCTTGTGGAAGAAGGCTGGGCTGGTGATCCGCATGTAGATGAACCCGAGCACCCCTGCTAGCGCGGCCCCCAGGGCGATGAGGAAGATCCCGCCGATCTCCCAATGCAGGCCCGGCACCGTCCAGAAGGTGTAGCCGTAGCTCGCCGTCCAGTCGCTCTGCAGGGCGTAGATGCCCGCCCCCCACATGATCAGCCAGCCGAGCCCGGGGATGATGCCGCGCATCCACAGGTTGCGGGCGCTGCTCGTCAGCGTCTTGCGGTAGTACCAGACGCAGGTGAGGGCGGTCAGCCCGTAGTAGAAGGCGATGTAGATACCGATCGCGGTGACCGCGTCGTAGATGACGTTGCCGCCGGAGATGTAGTTCATCAGGACGTAGAGGACGATCGAGACGCCGCCCATCGCGATGGTGGACACGGTCGGCGTCAGGTACTTGTGGTGCATCTTGGCGAATGCGGCCGGGAGGGCCTTGTAGGCGGCCATCGACAGGGTGGTGCGCGCGGTCGGGAGGATGGTCGTCTGGGTGGAGGCCGCGGCGGAACTGAGCACCATCAGAAGCAGCAGCCGGCCCAGGACGGTGCCGAAGCCGCCGCTGCCGAAGATCGCGCCGCCGAGCACTGACAGCACGTCGCCTCCGTGGGCCTGGTTGGACAGCCCGATCCCCTTCGTGCCGATCCCCGCGAACGCCAGCACCGAGATCATCACGATCGCGTAGGTGACCAGCAGCAGCACGGTCGAGATAATCGCCGCCTGGCCCGGGGTCTTGTTCTTGTCCTTGGTTTCCTCATTGACCGAGACCGCGGTGTCCCAGCCCCAGTAGATGAACAACATCAGGATGATCCCGCCGAGGAAGGCCGAGAGCGGCACGCCGGTGGGGACGAGCCAGCTGAAGCTCGGATGCACCGACTGCGGCGGGTGGTGCCCGCTGAAGACCCGGACCAGCGCGGTGACCGACAGCACCACCAGCATGACGAGCTCGATGGTCAGCAGCACCTTCTGGAAGTTCGCCGAGACCTCGATACCGCGATAGCAGATGTAGGTCATCGCGACGATCCACAGGACGCCGACGAGCAGCACCCAGCCACTGGCCGGGTTGGTCCCGATCGCGCTGTTGGGGCCCTGGAACAGCAGGAACACGTACTGCCCGGCCACCTGCGCCAGGCTGGCCATGACCAGGACGTCGGCCGCCACGATGCCCCACCCGCCGGCCCACCCGGTCTTCGGGCCGAACGCCCTGGTCGCCCACGTGAACGTGGTGCCGCAGTCGGGGTCGGCCTTGTTCATCTCGCTGTAGCCGATCGAGCAGAACAGGATCGGGATGAACGCCAGCACGGCGACCGCGGGGGCCTTGAAGCCGACGAGGACCACGACGAACAGCAGCGTCGCCGCCAGGCTGTAGGCGGGGGCGGTTGACGCGACCCCCATGACCACGCTGGAGACCAGCCCGAGGGCACCAACCTTGAGGCCCTTGTCCGCCGACTCTTCCATTGGCTGCGTCTGGGGTGCCGTCGTCGCCATGCCAACCCCTCCTGGGTCACCGCACTTGCCTCGATGATCACGGTAACGCTCCGCTAGCGGGCCGGCTCCGGATCAGATTGCGGGAAGCTACGGTTTCAGTACCGATTGGCACGGTTCTAGCACGCACAGCAGTCTTTAGCAACGATTTCAGTTGTCTGAGATGAAAAAGATGACTGGTCTCGTTGGTCTGGAAGCACGGAAAGGCTTAGGATCGCCGCTATGCGCATCCTCCTCGTGGGCGCGGGCGGTGTCGGCACGGCTTTCGCCCGGATCGCCGCCCGGCGCCAGTTCGCCGAACTGGTGGTGGCCGACTACGACCTGGCCCGCGCGCAGCACGCCGCGGCGGCGAAGGACGGCTACACCGCCGTCCGGCTGGACGCCCGCGACGAGCAGGCCACGGCCGCGCTGCTCACCGAGCACTCCTGCGACGTGCTGATGAACGCCACGGACCCGCGGTTCGTGATGCCGCTGTTCCGCGCCGCGCTCTCGGCCGGCGCGCACTACCTCGACATGGCCATGTCGCTGTCCCACCCGCACCCGCAGGAGCCGCACACCAAGACCGGGGTCAAGCTGGGCGACGAGCAGTTCGCGATGGCGGAGCAGTGGGAGCGGGCCGGGAAGCTGGCGCTGGTGGGCATCGGGGTCGAGCCGGGCCTGTCCGACGTGTTCGCCCGGTACGCCGCGGACATGCTGTTCCGCGAAATCAGTGAGGCCGGCGTGCGGGATGGTGCGAATCTCGCGGTCGCGGGCTACGATTTCGCGCCCACCTTCTCCATCTGGACCACCATCGAGGAGTGCCTGAACCCGCCGGTCATCTGGGAGGACGGCCGCGGCTGGTACACCACGCCGCCGTTCTCCGAGCCGGAGACGTTCACCTTCCCGGCCGGGATCGGCCCGGTGGAGTGCGTGAACGTGGAGCACGAAGAGGTGCTGCTGATCCCCCGCTGGGTGCAGGCGAAGCGGGTCACGTTCAAGTACGGCCTCGGCGCGGAGTTCATCGGCGTGCTGCAGACCCTGCACAAGCTCGGCCTGGACCGCACCGACCCGGTCAACGTCAGCGGCGGGAGCGTGTCGCCGCGGGACGTGGTCGCGGCCTGCCTGCCCGACCCGGCCACGCTCGGTGACAAGATGACCGGTCTCACCTGCGCGGGCACCTGGGTAACGGGTACCGGCACCGACGGCGCCCCGCGGGAGGTCTACCTTCATCATGTGGTGGACAACGCCTGGTCCATGGCTGAGTACGGGTCCCAGGCCGTGGTCTGGCAGACGGCCGTCAACCCGGTCGTGGCGCTGGAACTGATCGACTCGGGCGCGTGGTCGGGTGCCGGGGTGCTGGGCCCCGAGGCGCTGCCCCCGGGCCCGTTCCTTGACCTGCTCACCGACTACGGCTCACCGTGGGCGTGCGAGGAACGCGCCCCGGCCGGGCGGTAAAAGAACCTTTCAATCAAAACGGAGGCGTCGTGGCTGAGGATCTGCAGAACTTTATCGGCGGCCAGTGGACAGACCTTTCCTTCGATAAGCGCTCCGAACTGATCAACCCCAGTACCGGCGAGGTGTTCGCCACGGCGCCCGTGTCCGGGGAGACGGAGGTCGACGCGGCCGTGTCCTCGGCCGCCGCCGCCTTCGAGGGATGGCGGGACGCTACCCCCGCCGAGCGCAGCCTGGCGCTGCTCAAGATCGCCGATGCGATCGAGTCCCGCGCCGACGAGTTCGTCAAGGCCGAGTCCCGCAACACCGGCAAGCCGCTCGCGCTGACCGCCTCGGAAGAAATCCCCCCGATGGTGGACCAGATCAGGTTCTTCGCTGGCGCGGCCCGGATGCTGGAAGGCCGGTCGGCGGGCGAGTACATGTCCGGGTTCACCTCGTTCGTCCGCCGCGAGCCGGTGGGCGTGTGCGCGGCGGTCACGCCGTGGAACTACCCGATGATGATGGCGGTGTGGAAGTGGGCCCCGGCGCTCGCGGCGGGCAACACCATGGTGCTCAAGCCGTCCGACACCACGCCGGTCAGCACGCTGCTCATGGCCGAGCTGATGAGCGAGTTCCTGCCGCACGGCGTGTTCAACGTGGTCTGCGGCGACCGCGACACCGGCCGCGCGCTTGTCGCCCACCCGGTGCCGCAGATGGTGTCGATCACAGGCAGCGTGCGGGCGGGCAAGGAGGTCGCGGTCGCGGCGGCCGACGATCTCAAGCGGGTCCACCTGGAGCTCGGCGGCAAGGCACCGGTCATCGTCTTCGACGACGCCGACGTGGCCAAGACCGCGGAAGCGATCGCGATCGCCGGGTACTTCAACGCCGGGCAGGACTGCACCGCGGCGACCCGGGTGCTGGCCGGCCCGGGCGTGCACGACGCGCTCGCCGAGGCGCTCGCCGAGCAGGCGCGCGGCCAGACCGTGGCAGGCCCCGACAACCCCGACGCGGACTTCGGCCCGCTGAACAACCCGGCTCAGCTCGAGCGGGTCTCCGGGCTCCTCGACCGGCTGCCCGACCACGCCAAGGTGCTGGCCGGCGGCCACAAGACCGGGGCGCGCGGCTTCTTCTTCGAGGCCAGCGTCGTGGACGGGCTGGCGCAGGACGACGAGATCATCCAGAACGAGGTGTTCGGCCCGGTCATCACCGTGCAGCAGTTCAGCGACGAGGCGGAGGCCCTGGCCTGGGCGAACGGCACCAAGTACGGGCTCGCGTCCTCGGTGTGGACGTCCGACCACGGGCGGGCCATGCGGATGGCGCGCGGGCTGGACTTCGGCTGCGTGTGGATCAATACGCACATTCCGCTGGTGGCGGAGATGCCGCACGGCGGGTTCAAGCACTCGGGGTACGGCAAGGACCTGTCGATGTACGGGTTCGAGGACTACACCCGCATCAAGCACGTGATGTCCGCCCTGGACTGATTTCATCGCCTGCCTCGCGGGCGCCCCGCGTGGTCGTGCCGGAAGTACTGGGACAGGTCGAAGGCGTCAGTCAGGCGCTGCCCTAGGATCGGGAGTGTGCTGAGCGACACCGAAGTCCAGCGGGTTCTGGTCATCGCCGCGCATCCCGACGACGTCGATTTCAGCGCCGCCGGGACCATCGCGAGCTGGACCGATGCGGGGATCAGCGTCAGCTACTGCCTGGTGACCGACGGGGACGCGGGCGGGCACGACGACTCGGTGCCGCGCGCCGAAATCGCACCGCTGCGGCGCAAGGAGCAGACGGCGGCCGCGGCCTGCGTGGGCGTCACCGACCTGCGGTTCCTTGGATACCCGGACGGGAGGGTGGAGGCCACCCTCGGGCTGCGCAAGGATCTGGCCCGGGTGATCCGGCAGGTGCGGCCGGACCGGGTCGTGTGCCCCAGCCCGGAGCGCAACTACGCCCGGATCGGGGTGAGCCACCCGGATCACCGGGCGGTGGGTTCCGCGGCGCTGGACGCCATCTACCCGGACGCGCGCAACCCGTTCGCCTTCGGTGAGCTGCGCGCCGAGGAGGGCCTGGAACCCTGGACGGTGCGCGAGGTGTGGCTGCCGGGCGGGCCGGCGCTCAATCACTATGTGGATGTGACGGATACGTTCCACCGCAAGGTCGCCGCGTTGCGCGCGCATGAGAGCCAGACCGGGCAGATGGACGAGCTGGAGGAGTTCCTGCGCGGCTGGCTGACCCGGGCGGCGGCCCAGGGTGGCCTGCCCGATGGGCGCCTGGCCGAGGCCTTCCAAGTCCTCGACTCTGGCTGATCAACCGTCAGCCAACGCTTGGAATACGGTCTTCGTTCACCGGGCGGCCATCTGCTGAAGTAACAGCCAGCAATCACTTGTCGAACCGTGAGTTCCGATTATGTCTCCTGTTCATTACCAGTCCATAACACTGCCACCGCCGCCTGGCCCCAGCTACCGCCCTTGACCTGCGCATTAGTCTGCCGTGACGCATGAGGCATTACATATTGTGAGAACAGTCTGGCAATTTGTTAGATCTTTACTTTCACCCTTCGTGTCGACTTGTTTAACGGGAGTTCAACTGGCCGTTTCTTTGTCGCCACGTACATCGTTAGAGACTGGGGCCGTTCGGCACTGGCCCGGCGGCTCGGTGGAATGGCCGAGAGAAGGCACCGGGGGCCGACGCGTGCCCGACTAGCGTCTGGGAGGACAGAAAGTGCGAATTGTCAGCAAGCTGCTTGGGGCTGCCACCGCGGCCTTGGCAATCACGGCCATGGTGGCCACGCCGGCCCTAGCCGACCCACCGAGCGGTGTCACCCCGAAGGTCAGGGACGTCGTGGGCGTCGGCTCGGACACCATCCAGAACGTACTCGACCAGTTCTCGGTCGACTACAACAAGACGCACGCCACCGGCAAGCTCTACAGCTTCGACGCCACAAACCCCACGACCGGCGCGATGGGCGACCCGATCCAGCTCAAGGCATCCACCCCCAAGGCCACGTGCAGCATCCCGCGGCCGGACGGGTCGTCCGCGGGCATCACCGCGCTGGAGAACACCATGATGACCGGCGCCCGGCCGTGCATCGACTTCGCCCGGTCGTCCCGCGCCCGCGCGAGCACCGACCCGACCACGATCAGCTTCATCAACCTGGCCGGTGACGCGGTCACCGTCTCCACCCAGCCCGGCAGCAACGCCCCGGCCACGCTGCTGACCACCGCCGCCCTGACCGGGATCTACAACTGCTCGATCACCCACTGGAACCAGATCCCCGGCAACACCGGCGGCAGCAACGCCGTGATCTCTGCGTTCATCCCGCAGAACGGCTCGGGCACCCGATCGTTCTTCCTGAGCGCGCTCGGCCTGACCAACCCCGGCTCGTGCGTGAGCAGCTCGGCGACCAGGGCCGGCGCGGCCGGTGCCAACGACAACACGCTGCAGGAGAACGAGGGCGTCGCCCCCATCCTGAACAAGAACAAGGCGAACGTCATCTTCCCGTTCTCGGTGGGCAAGTGGATCGCCGAGAAGTTCCACTCCGCCTCCTGCGGCACCATCGCCCAGTGCTTCGCCGACCCGACCCACTGCACCCCGGCGGGCTCGCAGAACAAGTTCGGCTGTAACACTGCCGGCACCATGGTGCTCAACGAGATCAACGGCACCGAGCCGACCAGGGGCTCGGGCGCGAACACCACGATCAACCCGGCCTTCAGCGCCTCCTTCACCCGCCTGCTGTTTATGGTGGTCAACGCCCCCGAGGGTACGATCCCGGCCTACCTGAAGCCTTACTTCGGCCCGACCGGCTTCACCTGCAACAGCAAGACGTCCTCGACGGACCTGAGGAACTACGGGTTCCTCGTCCTGCCCAAGGGCGGCGGACCCGGCACCTGCGGCTTCGCATCGTAACGTGACAGTCACCGTGATTGGAGGGCACTGACCCGCACGATCCGCGCGGCGGCGTGGTGCCGGGCCATCACCCGGCACCACGCCGCCACCGCCTGCCTCCGGGCGTACTGCGCCTCTTGCCTGCTCGTACGCTCGCAAAGGGCCTATAGCGCTATATTCGATAGGGATGATAGGAAATTGCCCGGGGCGGGCATCGCGGTTACGGCGGCGGCAGCAACGAATAGGGGAGGTGGCATCGTCACATGGCCGCGGTAGACACGTCCGCGTTCACAGACGACGACCGGCCACGAAGCATCGTGGTACGTGTTTCCCCGGCAGACCGGGTCTTCCGCGGGGTGCTGCGCGGCGCGGGCATCGCGGTGCTGGTCATGACCGCGGGCATCCTGGTGTTCCTGGCGCTGCAGTCGGTGCCCGCCTTCAAGGCGGTCGGCCTGCGCTTTTTCACCACCTCGACCTGGTTCATCAGCACCAACCAGTTCGGTATCGCCGCGATCCTGCCACTGGGTGTGCTGATCGCCCTCATCGCGCTGATCATCGCGATCCCGGTCGGGCTCGCCGCCGCCCTGTTCATCTCCGAGTATGCGCCGCCGCGCCTGCGCCGCGCCCTCATCGCGATGATCGACCTGATGGCGGCGACCCCCAGCATCATCGTGGCGCTGTTCGGGCTGTACTTCCTCACGCCCAGGATCCTCGGCGTCGAGGCGTGGCTCGCCCACCATCTCGGGTTCATCCCGGTGTTCGGGTTCAGCATGAGCAACTTCGCCGGCAACTACGTGGGCTCCACGTTCATCGCGGGCGTGGTGGTGTCCTTCCTGGTGATACCGATCATCGCCGCGCTGTCCCGGCAGGTGTTCTCGCAGGCGCCGCAGGGCGAGCGGGAGGCCGCCTACGCACTCGGCTCCACCCGGTGGGGCATGATCCGCACCGTCGTGCTGCCCTACGGGCGGGCCGGGATGATCGGGGCCAGCATGCTCGGGCTGGGCCGCGCGCTGGGGGAGACGATCGCGGTGTCCTTCATTCTCACCCCCGTCTTCGCGCTGAACTTCCACGTCTTGCAGGCAGGCGGGAACTCGCCAACCTTCATGATCGCCAGCCACATCCTGGAAGCGGGTTCCAAGGAGATCTCCGCGCTGATGGCGGCGGGCATGGTCCTGTTCGTGATGACCCTGCTGATCAACACCGTGGCGGCGATCATCATCAACCGGTCACGCTCGGGTGCGAGCGCGTCGGCCGACTGACGTCATGCTGAAGCAGGAGAGCCGTCCCGCCGCCCCGAGCGCGCCGCTGCCCGCGGCCGAGTCCCGGGTGCTGCTGCGCCGATTCACCCCGGAGGGCGTCGCGACCGTGGCCGGTGGCGCGGCGGGTGCACTCGGCCTGGTGTGGGTCCTGTACGAGCGGGTACTGCCGTTCTCTGGAGCGCTGGGCTTCTGGTTGTGCTGGTACGCGGTGTTCCTCGCGCTCTACGCGGCGATGGCCGCGATGCAGTGGGATAAGCGCGAGGTCGGCCACCGGGTAACCACCGTCGCGTTCGTCACCGGCGGCACGCTCGCCCTTGTGATCGTCCTCGGCCAGGTCTTCTACACGCTGCTGCGTGGTTTCGCCGCGGTCCGCCACCTCAGCTTCTTCGTCCAGACGATGTCCTTCGCCGGGCCGGACAGCGCGCTGGCCATTGGCGGCGTGCTGCACGCCATGATCGGCACCGCCGAGCAGATCGGCCTGGCGACGCTGTTCTCCGTGCCGCTGGCGGTGGCCGCGGCGCTGTTCCTGGCCGAGGTGGGCGGCCTGCTCGCCCGGCCGGTCCGGATCATCGTGGAGGCGATGACGGCGCTGCCCGATGTCATCGCGGGCCTGTTCATCTACGCGCTGCTCATCCTCACCCTCGGCCTGCACAAGAGCGGGCTGGCGGCGGCGCTTGCCCTCACCGTCACCATGCTGCCCATCATCACCCGGGCCTCCGAGGTGGTCCTCAGGCTGGTTCCCGGCACCCTGCGAGAGGCCTCGTACGCGCTCGGCTCCAGCCAGTGGCGCACGGTCTGGAACGTGGTCCTGCCCACCGCCCGGTCCGGGCTCACCACCGCGGTCGTGCTCGGCATGGCACGAGGGATCGGAGAGACCGCACCGGTCCTGATCGTGTCCGGAGTCACCAAGGAATTGAACTTGAACCCGCTGCAGGGCCCCCAGGTGAGCCTGCCGCTGTTCATCTGGAACTACGCCCACATCGAAGCGGTCACCAGCAACTACGTCGCCCGCGGCTTCGGCGCGGGCTTCGTCCTGGTGCTTGTGGTCCTGGTGCTGTTCGCCATCGCCCGGCGGCTCGGCGGCAAGACGCCGGGAGAACTGTCGCGCCGCCAGCGGCGGCGGGTGGCCCGGGAGAGGGCCAGGGCATGAGGCGCCGACGCCGGAGCCGTGCCGCGGCCGTTCCGCATCTTTATATGAGAGGTCTACTAAGGGGTCGTCATGCATGACGCAAGCCTGTCCCTGGCACGGCAGGCATTCGCCTTCGCAGGCCTGGCCGCTATGGGAGCGGGCCTGCTGATGCTGGCGGCCGCACCACGCTCGGCGGCGGCCACCCAGGCACGCGCCCGCGCCGCTCTCGCCTCCGGCAACTGCAGCGTGACGGCGGCCGGCGCGACGACGTGCACCGGCCCGCAGATGTGGGACCCCACGCATAACAAACCGTTCCCGCAGGCGAGCACGGTGACGGTCAGCCAGGCTTCCGGGCTTGTCAACCAGCTGGTGAAGGTGTCCTGGACCAACTTCACCCCCAGCGTCCCCAACAACTCGTCCGGGCCCTTCTACACCAACACCGCCACCTACTACGCGGTGATGGTGGCCGAGTGCCAGGGCTCCGCTCCGGCCAGCATGGACAACTGCTACGAGGCCGACAACCACGGCCTGCCGCTCGCCTTCGGGGCGGCCGGCATTCCCAACACCCAGTACGCGATCACCACGACGGCCGGCACCGGCCAGGCCAGCATCGACGTCGAGACCGGCCTGGAGAACTCCTTCCTGGGCTGCGGCCGGAACCACCCGTGCTCGCTGGTGGTCGTGCCCGGCCAGGGCGGCGCGCCGGGCCACTGCACCAATCACAGCGGCGACCTCGGCCTGTTCGGGAGCGGGAACGCGCTCGCGTCCAACACCTTCTCCCTCACCGCCGGCGCCAGCGGAGAATGCGCCTGGGACAACCGGATCGTGATCCCGCTGTCGTTCGCCCCGACGCCCAACGGCTGCCCCCAGCGCAACCCGGCGTTCAGCGTCGTCGGGTCCCCCATGGCGGCCGGTGCCATGCAGCAATGGCTGACCGGCCTGTGCGCGGGACGGCATGGCATGACGATCAACTACGACTCGACTCTCGGCGAGCCGACCGCGGTCACCAACGCTGTCAACAAGATCGACGACGTCGCCCTCACCACCCTGCCCGCCAGCGCCGACGGAGTGGCCACGGGAAATACACCGTTCGTCTATGCGCCGATCGCGGTATCGGCGGTGTCGGTCGCGTACTGGATCGACAACGTCAGCACCGGCGAGCAACTGGGCGGGCTGGAACTGAACCAGCGGCTGCTGGCCAAGCTGCTCACCACCTCCTACAACCCCAATGTCGCCTGCAAGGGCGTCCCCCCGCCCGACAACTGCGATGCCGGCGTGGACCGCAACCCGTTCAACATCTTCTTCGACCCCGAGTTCAAGGCCCTCAACCCGGCCATCGCCGCCGCCGTCCCCACTAAGCCCCTGTTTTCGGGCCAGGCCAACGTGGTGCCCACCGTGCTTTCCGGCCCCAGCGACATGACCTGGACCACGACCCGGTGGATCGGTGCCGACTCCGGCGCAAGCTCGTTCCTGGCCGGCACCTTCGACCCGTATGGCATGCACGTCAACACCAACTACCTCGGACTGACGTACCCGGCGAACACCTTCCAGGTGCAGGACCCCACCCAGCTGTGGGCCAACGAGTACCAGCCGGTGTTCGGGCTCGGCAAGGTGGTCAACTACCAGGCCGTGAACCAGGACAGCGGCGCCAACGTCCCGTTCACCAACCCCAACGGGAGCATCACCTACACCAAGGACCCGCCCCAGCCGGTGGGCCACCGGGCGCTGATCGCGGTCCTGGACCAGGGCGACGCGGCCCTCGACCACTTCCCGACCGCGAAGATCCGCAACGCCGCCGGTGACTACGTACGCCCCACCAACGGCGCCATGGCCGCGGCACTGAGCCACATGAGCAGCGACGGCAGCGGCACACTGCAGGTGAACCTCACCAACAAAGATCCCCAGGCCTACCCGCTGACCATGGTGATCTACGCGATGGTGCCCACCAGCGGGCTCTCCCCCGCCAAGGCGGCTGCCGTCGCCCGCTTCCTCGACTTCGCCGCCGGCGCCGGGCAGACTCCCGGCATCCGGCCGGGGCAACTGCCCGCCGGCTACCTGCCCCTGCCGGCCTCGCTGCGGGCCAAGACCATGAAGCTGGCCGCGGAGGTCGCCAACCAGAGCGGCGGCAGCAGCGGCGGCGGCAGCAGCGGCGGCAGCGGGGGCACGGGCAGCCCCGGCACCAGCCCCGGCTCCGCGCCCCCGCCCTCATCCACCCCCGGCCCGGGCGCCAGCCCGTCGGTCTCCCTGCCCGCGGCACAAACCGGCCAGGCGATCATCCTGGCCGCGGCGCACCCGCGGCCCGCGGCCCTCGCCCGGTTCGCCCTGCCGGCACTGCTGATCCTCGGCGGCCTGTTGGCACTGGCCGGCTCATCCGCGTTGCTGGGGACCGCAGAGGGTGGCGTGCGCGGCCGCCTGCGCGCGCTCAACGCGGGCACCGCCGCCCTGGGCCGGTCCGCGCGGGCCCGCATCAGACCGAATCGGACCGCCAAGTGAGCACCATGCCGTCCCGCCGGGCAGGCTCCGCGCGGGCACAGGCACCCAATCGCAGGAGGAAGACGCAATGACCACGGTGCGCGCGCTCGCGCGGCAAGCCGTCAGGATCGGCGCCGCCCTCGGCCTCGCCGCGTTCGCGCTGGCGGTGGCACCGCAGCCCGCTGGCGCGTCCACCTACACCTCGATCAGCGGCTCGGGCTCCTCCTGGGCCTCGGTGGCCCTCGACCAATGGCAATCGAACGTCCGCCAGAACGGGCTGGTGGTGAACTACAACCCCGACGGGTCGGCGGCCGGCCGCCAGGACTACATCAACGACCAGGTCGACTTCAGCGGCTCGGACCCGCCGTTCCGCAACGGCCAGGACGAGCTCGGCGGCACCGGCTCGGAGAACTCTGGTAAATACGGCTTCTCCTACGTCCCCGACACGGCCGGCGGCACCGCCTTCATGTACCACCTCACGGTGGCCGGGCACCTGATCACCAACCTCCGGCTGTCCCCCCTGACAATCATGAAGATCTTCACCGGGCAGATCAACAACTGGGACGACAAGCGGATCACCCACGACTACGGTGCGCAGCTCCCGAACCTGCCGATCACACCGGTGGTCAGGTCCGACGGCTCGGGCGCCACCTTCTTCTTGACCCGGTGGATGGAGCACCTGGACCCGTCGCTCTGGAACTCGTTCTGCCAGCATGTCCACCCCGGCATCAAGCTGCCGTGCCCGCAAACGGAGTTCTACCCGACGTTCGGGAACGCCAAGGCGGAGAACGGGTCCACCAACGTCGCCAACTACATCACCTCCAGCTACGGCAACGGCGCCATCGGCTACGACGAGTACGCGTACGCGCTCAACTCGCACTATCCCGTGGTCGCGGTGCTCAACCCGGCCGGCTACTTCGTGCTGCCCAGCGCATCCAATGTGGCGGTGGCGCTGACCAAGGCGCGCATCAACGAGGACTCGGGCAGCCAGAACTTCCTGCAGCAGGATCTCGACTCCGTCTACACGTTCAAGGACCCCCGCAGTTATCCGCTGTCCAGCTACAGCTACCTGATCGTGCCGCGCCAGGCACCGCACACGCCCAGCCCGCCCCCGGAGTTCAGCAGCCCTTCGGGCAAGGGCAGGAGCCTGAGCACCTTCATTGACTACTTCCTGTGCGCCGGCCAGGCGCACATCGCCGAGCTCGGCTACTCTCCGCTGCCGCTGAAGCTGGTGCAGGGCGGCCTGCTGCAGACGGACGATATTCCCGGTCACATTCGAGGGCCGAACCTGAAGACGCTGGCCGGCTGCGCCAACCCCACGTTCACCAACGGGGTCCTCACCCTCCTCAGGGACGCGAAGTTCCCGTCACCGTGCCAGCACGTCGGGGAGCCGCTGAACTGCGTGGTGAAGAACGGCAAGGCCACCACCCCCGGCTCGGGCGGATCAGGCAACGGCGGCAAGCAGGCTGGCTCGTCCGCCACCGCGTCGGCGGGCGCCACCACCGGCACGACCGGCATCACCGGCACGACCGGCACGACCGGCGCGACGGGAGGACAGGTAACAGGGCAGGTGATCAACTTGGCCGCGAGCCAGTCAAGCCAGACCCCGCTGGCGGTGGTGACCGCACTGGGCATCCTGGCCGCGGTGGCCACGCCCCCGGCGCTGGCGGCCTGGCTGCGCCGCCGCAGGCGGGTATGACCGACGCGCGGCGCCTGGGCGGCGGGGCAGCCGGGGCTGACGGAGACGGTGCGGCCGATCCGTCGCGCCCAGCCGGGGAGACAGCCCCCCCGGGCGAGCCAGGGACCGGGGTCAACGGCGACGCGGCCGGCGGCAGTGACCGTCCCGCCGGCTTCACGGGGGACGGCCTTGCCCCCGGGGGCGCGCCGGGCCCGGCCAGCGCCGCCGTGGCGGTCGCGGAGGCGCCGCCCAGAGCCGGGACAGCCACGGCCGGGAAGGAGCGGCCAGCGCCCGCGAGCCCGGCGCCCGCCGACCGCCAAGACCCACCGCCCGCCACTGACGGCCAGTGGCGGCCAGTGCTCCGCGGCAGCGCGATAGCCATGCTGCTGCTCGCTGTCGTGGTGTTCGGGTTCGTCGGGTACCTGTATGGGCTGTCCGACGTGCAGGAGGCCAGATCCCAGACCCTCCTTTACACGCAGTTCCAGCTCGAACTGGCGAACCAGGTGGCGCCGCTGGGGCCGGACGGCCCCAACGGCCTGAACGGCACCCGGGGGGCCACCCCGCCGGGCGCCCCGGTGGCGATACTCACCATCCCCAGCATCGGGATCCGTGACATGGTCGTGGTCGAGGGGACGAATCCGCAAAACCTGATGGTCGGACCCGGGCACCGGCGCGACAGCCCACTGCCGGGCCAGCCGGGCGTGGTGCAGATCTACGGTCGCCGTGCCACCTTCGGCGCCCCGTTCAGCCGCCTCGACGAACTGCGGCCCGGTGACGTCATCACGGCCATCACCGGGCAGGGAACGTCTACCTACACCGTTTCGGCGGCCGCCCCCAGCAATCTGATCATCGAGGACCCGGCTCCGGACCGCATGTTCCTGCTGACCGCGTCCTCCGCCGCTATCCCCAGCTACTACTACCAGGTCAATGCCGACCTTACCTCCAGCGTCCGGCCGAGCCCCGGGGCGGCGACGTCGATCTACGCCTCGGAACTGCCGCTGGCCAATGACAGCAGCATCCTCGCGATGACGATGGTGTGGAGCCTCGCGCTGGTCCTGGTTGCTGCCATCGGCACGATTGCCGTGACCAAGTGGTCGCCCTGGGCGGCCTACCTGGTCACGGTCCCGCTGGCGATGGTGGTGCTGTGGAACCTGTACGAGAACCTGGCGGCGCTGCTGCCGAACCTGTACTGACAGCAGCCACATAAGCAGATGGAGCGGATCCATGAGTGAGACCTCGCCAGCCGGGCCCGTCCCGGCGCGATCGGCACCGGAGCACCCCGGGCCGCTGGAACCCGGCGGAGTCTTCGGCCCCCCCGTGTCCGCCGAGACGGCCGTGCTCGACTACGGCACTCCCGTTGAAGCAGCTCTGCGGCCCGGCAAGCTGGTGGGTCTCGATGCGCGCAACGTATCGGCGTGGTTCGGCACGCACAAGGTGCTCGAGCGGGTTTCCCTGATGATGGAACCGGGCACCGTGACGGCCCTTATCGGCCCGTCCGGGTGTGGCAAGTCGACATTCCTTCGCATACTCAACCGGATGCACGAGATGGTCACCGGGGCCAGCCTGGCCGGCCAGATCATGCTCGGCGACAAGAACATCTACGACCCCGGCGCCCGCCCCACCGACGTACGGCGCCGGATCGGCATGGTATTCCAGAAGCCCAACCCGTTCCCCGCCATGTCCATCTACGACAACGTGGCCAGCGGGCTCAAGCTGGCCGGGATCAAGGTGGGCAACAAGGACGCCGTCGTGGAGGCCAGCCTGCGGCGGGCCGGGCTCTGGAAAGAGGTCCAGCGCCGGCTCCGCACGCCCGGCGGGGCCCTGTCCGGTGGCCAGCAGCAGCGGCTGTGCATCGCCCGTGCCCTGGCCGTGTCGCCTGACGTCCTGCTGATGGACGAGCCGTGCTCGGCCCTCGACCCGACCTCCACCAACCGGATCGAGGAGACCATCGCCGAACTGGAAAACCAGGTCACGATCGTGATCGTGACCCACAACATGCAGCAGGCGCAGCGCGTATCCCGCACGTGCGCCTTTTTCCTCGCGGCGGAGAACACCCCGGGGCACATCGTGGAGGCGGGGACGACGGAGCAGATGTTCGGCTCTCCCAACGACCCGAGGACCGCCGACTACGTCAACGGCCGTTTCGGCTGAGCCGGCCGGACGGACCGGGATCGCGGCAGGTCATCGCCGCCCAAGAAGGGTCTGGTGCGGCTACCCCCGGCGGGCCTAGGTTGGGCTTGCAGGCGCAACCAGCGTCCCGGGAGGAGTTGCGTTAATGGCGAACATAACCGTCACGGTCGACGGGGTCACCTACACCGATGATGTGGAACCCCGCCTGCTGCTGGTCCACTACCTGCGGGAGCGCGTCGGCAAGACCGGTACGCCCATCGGGTGCGACACGTCCAACTGCGGCGCATGCACGGTCCACATGAACGGCGTATCGGTCAAGAGCTGCGCTGTCCTCGCGGTACAGGCCGACGGGGCGGAAATCACCACGATCGAGGGCATGTCGAACGGGCAGTGGCACCCGCTGCAGCAGGCGTTCCATGCCGAGCACGCGCTTCAGTGCGGCTACTGCACGCCGGGGATGATCATGGCCGCGGCCGACCTGCTGCGCACCAACCCGCACCCCAGCGACCAGGAGATCCGGGAAGGGCTCGAGGGCAACCTGTGCCGGTGCACCGGATACGAGAACATCGTCCGCGCCGTCCGGCGCGCGGCGGAGTCGGGAGCCACCTCATGACCGCCGATACCCAGGCACCCCAGTCCGAGCTCGGCCGGGCCCGTCTCCGCAAGGAGGACGCCCGGCTGGTCACCGGCCAGACGAACTGGACCGACAACATCGTGCTGCCCGGCATGCTGTACATGGCGTTCGCGCGCAGCCCGATGGCGCACGCGCGGATCACCTCGGTGGACCTGGCCGCGGCCCGGGCCATCCCCGGCGTCATCGCCGCCTTCTCCGGCGCCGACTTCGCCGAGGAGCAGGGCAGCCTGCCATGTGCCTGGCCGGTCACCGAGGACATCGTCATCCCGGCGCACCCGCCGATGGCCACCGAGGAGGTCCGCTATGTCGGCGAGGCCGTCGCGGTCGTGGTGGCCAGGGACCAGTACACCGCGGCGGACGCGGCAGCCGTGGTGGACGTCGGCTACGAGCCGCTGCCCCCGGTGCTCGACATGCGGACGGCACTTGACGAGGGCTCGCCGAAGGTGCACGCCGAAGGCAACAAGAGCTTCGAATGGGTCTTCGCCCAGGGTGACATGGACGAGGCCGTCCGCGGCGCGCCCGTGGTGATCGAGCGGAACTACCGCCAGCAGCGGCTGATCCCCAGCGCCATCGAGCCGCGTGCGGTGGTGGCGAGCTGCGAAGGCGGGGAGTTCACGTTGTGGTCGGCCACCCAGATCCCGCACATCCTGCGGGTCATGCTGGCCCTGGTGACCGGGATCCCGGAGCAGAACATCCGGGTGATCGCCCCGGATGTCGGCGGCGGCTTCGGCTCCAAGCTGCAGGTCACCGCCGAAGAGGTGCTCTCGCTGCTGGTTAGCCGCAGGCTCGGCCGGCCGGTCAAGTGGACCGAGTCCCGCAGCGAGGGCAACATGACCGTGCACCACGGCCGTGACCAGTGGCAGCGGATCCGGATCACCGCCGACTCCGATGGGCGGCTGCGCGGCCTGTCCGTGGACCTGCTGGCCGACATGGGCGCCTACCTGATGCTGGTCACGCCGGGCGTGCCGCTGCTCGGCGCGTTCATGTACCCGGCCATCTACAAGATGGACGCCTACTCGTTCCGGTGCACCGGCGTGTTCACCACCAAGATGCCCACCGACGCCTACCGGGGCGCGGGGCGGCCCGAGGCCACCTACGCGATCGAGCGGATCATGGACGAGCTCGCGGCCGAACTGGGCGTGGACCCGCTGGAGATACGGGAACGGAACTGGATCAAGCACGAGGAGTTCCCGTACACGACGATCGCCACCCTGCAGTACGACTCGGGCAACTACGAGGCCGCCACGGCCCGGGCCAAGGAACTGTTCGGCTACGACGCGCTGCGGCAGGAGCAGGCCGAGCGGAACCTGGACAACGACCCGGTCCGGCTCGGCATCGGGGTCTCCACCTTTACCGAGATGTGCGGGCTGGCCCCGTCCCGGGTGCTCGGCTCGCTGGCCTACGGCGCGGGCGGCTGGGAGCAAGCATCGATCCGGATGCTGCCCACCGGGAAGGTCGAGGTGGTCACCGGGTCCAGCGCGCACGGCCAAGGTCATGAGACCGCGTGGAGCCAGATCGTGGCCGATCAGCTCGGCGTGCCGTTCGAAGACGTCCGGGTGCTGCACGGTGACACCCAGGTCTCGCACAAGGGCATGGACACCTACGGATCGCGTTCCCTTACCGTGGGCGGCATGGCCCTGGTCGGCGCCTGCGACAAGGTGATCGCGAAGGCCAAGCGGATCACCGCGCACATGCTGGAAGCCGCCGAGCCGGACATCGAGTTCACCGCCGGCCGGTTCCATGTGCGCGGAGACCCGGAAAAGGGCCATACCATCCAGGAGATCTCGCTGGCCACGTTCCTGGCGCACAACCTGCCCGACGGCATGGAGCCCTCCCTGGACTCCGAACACACCTACGACCCGGACAACTTCTCCTTCCCGCACGGGACCCACCTGTGCGCGGTGGAGGTGGACACCGAGACCGGCATGGTGACGATCCGCTCATATGTGGCAGTGGACGACATCGGCAAGGTAGTCAACCCGCTGATCGTCGAGGGCCAGGTGCACGGCGGGCTGGCCCAGGGCATCGCCCAGGCGCTGTACGAGGAGGCCGTCTACGACGACGACGGCAACCTGATCACCACCACCCTGGCCGACTACCTGGTGCCGTCCGCGGCCGACCTGCCGTCCTACGTGACCGACCGGACCGAGTCCCCGGCGGCCAACCGCCTGGGCGTGAAGGGCGTCGGCGAGGCGGGCACGATCGCGTCCACGCCCGCGGTCGTCAACGCGATCGTCGACGCGCTCCGTCCGTTCGGCATCAGGGACATCACGATGCCGTGCACCCCGGAGCGGGTCTGGCGGGCCATACAGAATGCGCAGGGGAACGGAGGAGCGGCATGATCCCGGCCAAGTTCGACTACGTCAGGCCCACCTCGGTGGGCGACGCGGTCCGCGCGCTGGCCGACGGCGGCGAGGACGCCAAGGTGATCGCGGGCGGGCAGAGCCTGCTCCCGCTGCTGCGGCTCCGGCTGGCCTACCCGGAACTCCTGGTGGACCTGGGCTCGATCGACGGCCTGCGCGGCGTCAGGGACGAGGGCGGCACGCTGCTGATCGGCGCTCTCACCACGCACGACGAGGTGATGCGCGACCCGCTCATCACCGGGCACTGCGGGCTGCTCGCGGAGGCGGCGGGCATGGTGGCCGACCCGGCCGTCCGGCACCGTGGCACCCTCGGCGGATCGCTGGCCCACGCGGACCCCGCCGCTGACCTGCCCGCAGTCGTCGTGGCCCTGGATGCCACCATGATCGCCCACGGCCCCGCCGGGGAGCGGGCGATCGGCGCCTCGGACTTCTTCGACGACTACCTGACCACGGCCCTGTCCGCCGACGAGATCCTCACCGGGATCCGGGTGCCCAAGCTCGGGCCCGGATGGGGCTATCGTTACGAGAAGTTCCACCGGACCGCCCAAGCGTGGGCGATCGTGGGAGTCGCCGCGCTCGCGCGGCGCGCCAACGGGCAGGTCGCCGAGGCAAGGATCGGGATGGCCAACATGGGCTCTGTCCCGGTCCGGGCCCGGGCGGCCGAGGCCGCGGCGGCAGGCGCCGAGGCAAGCCGGGATGCCCTGCGGTCGGCCGCGCAGCACGCGGACGAGGGGACGAACCCGCCGGCAGACCTGCACGGCGCGGCCGACTACCGGCGCCACCTGGCGCGGGTACTGACCGCCAGAGCCCTGGCGGTGGCGTCAGGAGCCTGAACTATGGAACTGGAGCACTCGTTCGTCATCCCGGTGCCGCCGGAACAGGCCTGGCCGGTGCTGCTTGACGTCGAGCGGGTCGCGCCGTGCATGCCCGGCGCGACCGTCGACTCTGTCGATGGCGACGTGGTCAAGGGCCGGATCAAGGTCAAGGTCGGCCCGGTGGCGATGACCTACACCGGCACGGCCCGCTTCACCGAGCGCGACGAGCAGACACGGTCGATCACGCTGGAGGCGTCGGGGAAGGAGACGCGCGGCGCCGGCACCGCCTCGGCGACGGTCCGCTCGTCTCTTGCGGACGAGGGCGGCCAGACCAAGGTGGTCGTGCACACGACCATGAACGTCACCGGCCGCTGGCCCAGTTCGGCCGTGGCGTCATGGCCGAGGTGAGCGGCCGGATCATCGAGAAGTTCGCCGCCAACCTGGCAGTGCTGCTGACCGGCGCGCCAGCGGCCGACGTAGCGGCAAGCAACGGCTCGGAGCCGGGGGCGGCGGACGCCTCCGGCCCCGGGGCGGCCGTGGGCTCCGCTGACGGTGCCGGGCATCCGGCGACGATCGAGGACCTCCAGCTGCCCGTGCGCGCCTACAACAGCCTGCGCCGCGTGGGCATCCACACGGTGGAAGACCTGTCCGCCCGCACCGAGGCCGACCTTCTCGCCATCGAGAACCTCGGCCCGCAGTCGGTAAAGGAGATCAAGGAGCGGCTGGCCGGCCTCGGCCGCCACCTCGCAGAGCAGGCGGCAAACGCGCCAGGCTCCGATGGGTCTGCGGCCGCCAGCGCGGACGGCGCCGCGGCTGACGGTGCCGCGGCCAACGGTGCACGCGCCGGGGGGCGTGCCCCGGACGAGCCAGGCGCCGCGCCGGCAGCCGCACCACGGGCCGCCCGGCCGCCGGACGAGGACGCCATCGACCTGTTCAGCGTGGCCGGCCTCCCCGTGCTGAAGCGGGCGCTGCCGGTGCTCGCCGCGGTGGCCGTCCTGCTGCTGGTGATCTTCGGCATGCGGCGCGGCCGCCGCAGCGGCTGACCGCCGCCGGCACCGCCGACTGCTCCGCGCCGTCGCTGGTTCCAGGTCGGCCGCTGTCGATTCCGGGCCCGGCCGTTCGTCGGCTTCAGTGAGCGCGCAGCTGGGCGCGCTGCGGGGAGCGGACCGGCTCCCCTAAGTCACGAGAGGAGCCGCAGATGAGCAAGTTCCTGTTCCTGTACCGGGGCCCGGCGACGGCGATGGAGGACTACACCCCCGAGCAGTCCGCCGAGCAGATGCAGGCGTGGGGCACGTGGATGGGCAAGCTCGGATCCGCCCTGGCGGACCCGGGCGCGCCCTTCGGCGCCCGCGCCGCGGTCAGCGACAACGGATCGAGCCCTGCCCCGAGCGACCAGAACGGTTACACGATCATCGAAGCCGACTCCCTGGAGGCGGCCCGTGCCTACACCGGCGGCCACCCATTCCTGAGCGAGGGAAAGGGCCGGTTCACCGTGGAGATCTTCGAACTCGTGCCCATGTAACAGATCGGGCTTTAGGCACGTTTGAACCTCGGAGGAGGAGGGGGACGGCCCAGCCCGGTGCCATCGATGCAGTGACCGCCGGCCCGTCAGCCCGCACGGGCCAACGGTGATGCGTCTCGGGGGTGGCACAGGTCTGGCCGCCCGTGCTCCACACGGCCCGCACGGACACACCTATGGTGGAGCGGTGAGCAGCAGCTTCCGGGCCGGCCGGTCCTTCGCGCTCGGCTGCGACGCGGCCGATCCCCTGGCCGGCTTCCGTGAGCGCTTCCTCCTGGAAGATCCGGCGCTGATCTACCTGGACGGGAACTCGCTCGGCATGCTGCCGATCGCCACGGCCAACCGGATCGCCGACGTGCTCCGGCGCGAGTGGGGCGCCGGGCTTGTCCGGTCCTGGAGCCACTGGATCGGCCTGCCCGGCCGGGCCGGGGACCTGCTCGGGAGCTGCCTGCTGGGCGCCGCCGCCGGGCAGGTGGTGGTCTGTGACTCCACCACGGTCAACCTGTACAAGCTGGCCCGGGCCGCGCTGGCCGCCCGCCCCGGCCGGCCCGTCATCGTGACCGACGACGACAACTTCCCGACGGACCGTTACGTGCTGGCCGGGATCGCCGCCGAGCGCGGCGCGGAACTGCGCCTGATCCGCACCGGCCTGGACAGCGGCGTGACCGCCGATGCGGTGCGTGCCGCCGTGGACTCCGCGACCGCGCTGGTCAGCCTCTCCCACGTGGCCTACCGCAGCGGCGCGCTCGCGGACATGGCGCAGCTCACCGGCATCGTGCACGACGCGGGCGCGCTGGTGCTGTGGGACCTGTGCCACTCGGCCGGCTCGGTGCCGGTGGAACTCGACGCCTGCGGGGCCGATCTCGCGGTCGGTTGCACCTACAAGTACCTGAACGCCGGCCCGGGCGCACCCGCCTTCCTGTACGTGAACAGGCGCCTGCAGACCGTGCTGCGCCAGCCCATCCAGGGCTGGTTCGGCCAGCGCGCGCAGTTCGAGATGGGCCCGTCCTATGACCCGGTGCCGGGGATCGGCCGGTTCCTGACCGGCACCCCGGACATCGCGGGGACCGCGGCGGTGGAGGAGGGGGCGCGGCTGCTGGCCGAGGCGGGCATCGGCCGGCTGCGCGAGAAGGGCATCAAGCTGACCGAGTACCTGATCGAACTCGCCGATGCCTGGCTGGCCCCGCTGGGCTGCGCGGTCGCGTCCCCGCGCGACCCGGCCCGCCGGGGTTCCCACGTCTGCCTGCGCCATCCGGAGGCGTGGCGGCTCGGCCAGGCCCTGATCCACGCGGGGGTTGTGGGCGACTACCGGACGCCGGACCGGCTCCGGCTTGGCCCCGTCCCCATCACCACCCGGTACAGCGATGTCTGGGATGCCATGGACGCCACCCGCCGGATCCTCACCAGCCGCGAATACCAGGACTTTCCCGCCGAGCCCGCCCAGGTGACCTGACCGGCCGGCCTCAGGCCGCGAGCTCGGACTTGCGCGGGCGACCGCGAGCCCGCTTGGTGGGCACGATGGCGCCGCGCAGCAGCAACTCCCCGCCCCAGACGCCCCACGGCTCGCCACGGTCCAGGGCTTCGGCCAGGCACGCGGCCCGCACCGGGCAGCGGGCGCACAGTTCCTTGGCCCGGGCCACGTCCTGCGGTGATTCGGCGAAGAACAGGTCCGGGTCGGTGCCGCAGGCCAGCCCGCTGCCCGCAGCCAGGGATAGCCAGGTTCCGATGACCGCCACGATGACCCCCCTCAGGCCCAGCGGGGCGCGCCCGGCCGGCGGACATGGCCGCGGCCGGCCAGCACCGGCCCAGCGCCGCGCCGGGCGCGGCGGGCCTCGGTGGCCCGCCGCGCCGCAGCGGCCTGCTCCCGCAGGTCCCTGGCGCGCTCCGCGGCCAGGTACTGCGTGCTGTACGGATACATCTTTGCCTCCTCATGCCGGGCAACGGTTCCGCCCGGCACAACTGAGACTCGCCCTAAGGCGGCCCGGCGCGCATCGGCCATCCGCCTTATCTCCGCCCGGCCTGAGTCTTAGGACCCACGGGCCTTACCCTCTTCGGGGATGGCAACAAGACGAAGCGCCCGGCCGCCTACTCCCACTCGATGGTGCCGGGGGGCTTGCTGGTCACGTCCAGGACCACGCGGTTGATCTCGGGAACCTCGTTGGTGATCCGGGTCGCGATCTTGGTGAGCACCGTATCGGGCAGCCTCGCCCAGTCCGCGGTCATGGCGTCCTCGCTGGTCACCGGGCGGAGCACCACGGGGTGCCCGTAGCTGCGCCCGTCGCCCTGCACGCCGACCGAGTACACGTCGGCGAGCAGCACCACCGGGCACTGCCAGATCTGCGCGTCCAGACCGGCCGCCGACAGTTCCGCGCGGACGATCGCGTCCGCCGCACGCAGGATCCGCAGCCGCTGCGGCGTGACCTCTCCGACGATGCGGATCGCCAGGCCGGGGCCTGGGAAGGGCTGGCGGCCCACGATCGCCGGCGGCAGCCCGAGTTCGGCGCCGACCTTGCGCACCTCGTCCTTGAACAGGTCGCGCAGCGGCTCCACCAGCTTGAAGCCCAGGTCGGCGGGGAGGCCGCCGACGTTGTGGTGGGACTTGATGCTGGCCGTTCCGCTCCCGCCGCCGGACTCGACCACGTCGGGGTAGAGGGTGCCCTGGACGAGGAACTCCACGGCCTCGCCGTGCGCGCCCGCCTGTGCGGTGATCTGCCCGGTGGCCCGTTCGAACGCGCGGATGAACTCCCGGCCGATGATCTTGCGTTTCTCCTCCGGGTCCGCCACGCCCGCCAGGGCACCCAGGAACGCCCCGGCGGCATCCTCGACGTGCAGGTCCACCCCGGTTGCGGCGACGAAGTCCTTCTCCACCTGCTCGGCCTCACCCTGGCGCAGCAGCCCGTGGTCCACGAACACGCAGGTGAGCCTGGTGCCGATGGCCCGGTGTACCAGTGCCGCGGCGACCGCCGAGTCCACCCCGCCGGACAGGCCGCAGATGGCCCGCGCGCCGCCGACCTGCCCGGCGATCCTGGCCACCTGCTCGTCGATGATGCCGCGCATGGTCCAGTCCTGGCGGCAGCCGGCCGCCACCAGGAACCGCCGCAGCAACTCCAGGCCCGCCGGGGTGTGCGCCACCTCGGGGTGGAACTGCACGCCGAACAGCCCGCGGCGGCGGTCCTCGACCGCGGCCACCGGCGAGGCCGCGGTGCGCGCGGTGACCACGAATCCCGGTGGCGGCTCGGTGCAGATGTCCCCGTGCGACATCCACACCTGCTGCGGGGAGGGCAGCCCGGTGAGCAGCGTCTGCCCGGCGTCCGGGAGCAGGCATAGTTCGGTCCCGCCGTACTCGCCCACCGGCGTGCGGGCCACGGTGCCGCCGAGACCGGACACCATCACCTGGAATCCGTAGCAGATGCCCAGGACCGGGATTCCGGCGTCCAGCAGCCCGTCGGGGCCGGCGGGGCGCCGCGGGAGTACACCGAGGAGGGGCCGCCGGACAGGATGATCGCCTTGGGCTTGCGCGCCAGCATCTGCGCGGCCGGCATGCTGGCAGGCACGATCTCGGAATGCACCTGGCATTCCCTGACCCGCCGCGCGATGAGCTGTGCGTACTGGGCGCCGAAGTCGACGACCAGGACCGTGTCGTGGTCAGGCACAGGATGCACGATGCCGCCTTTCCCGGGCCCACTCGCCGCCGCCCCTTGCGGCCGGCCTGGCCGGGCGGGCCAGGTCGAGAGCCAGTCTATGAAGCATGCGTTACGCAGGCGGCGTGGCGCGCCCGGGCGTGTTGGCCCCGGGGGGCGACCCCCTGGAACCCCCGCTGGCCTGAAGGCCCTGCGACTCCGTCGCGGGGCCTTCGGCCGTCTCGGCGAGAGCGGGCCCGGGGCCATCGCCGGCGCCTGGTGCCGCGGGCCCGACCCGCACCCGCGCGATGCGGCGGCCGTCCATCTCGGTCACGGTCAGCCGGTGCCCGTCCAGTTCGACGGCGTCCCCGACGACCGGCAACTGCCCGAGCATCGCGAGCACATAGCCCGCCACGGTCTCGTACGGGCCCTCCGGCAGGGCCACCCCGGTCTGTTCCGCGAACTCGCCCAGGTTCAGCAGGCCGTCCACCTCCATCTGGCCGCCTGCCAGCTCGCGCGGGCTCTCCTCCACGTCGTACTCGTCCCTGATGTCGCCGACCAGCTCCTCGACCAGGTCCTCCAGGGTCACGATGCCCGCGGTGCCGCCGTATTCATCCACCACGATCGCCAGATGGGCGTGGTCGCGGCGCATCTCCGACAGGGCCGGCAGTACCCGCTTGCTGATCGGCAGCCGCTCCACCGGCCGGCACACCTCGCCGACCACCAGCGCCTTGGCCGCCAGGCCGGGGTCGAGCAGGTCGCGCAGGTGCACGAACCCGATCACGTCGTCGTAGGACTCCTGGTACACCGGGAACCGGGAGTGTGACGCCTTCGAGACGATCTCGGCGGCCCGGGCCAGCGGGGTGTCGGCCGCGATGAACTCCACCTCCGTGCGCGGCAGCAGCACCTCGCGGATCTGGCGTTTCCCCGCGTCGAACACATCGGCCACGATGCGCCGCTCGTCCGCCGACAGCGCCTGGTGTCCCGCGACCAGGTCCTGCAGTTCCTCGGCGGTCATCACATTGCGGCCGGCCGACGGGTCGCCGCCGAGCAACCGCACCACCAGGTTGGTGGATGCGGACAACAGCCAGACCAGTGGCCTGGCCAGCACGGAGATCCGGTCGAGGAGCGGAGCCGCGAACAGCGCCAGCGACTCGGGCCGCTGCAGCGCCAGCCGCTTGGGCGCGAGTTCCTGCAGCACCAGGCTGAAGAACGAGATGGCCACCGTCACCGTGATCAGCGAGAGCACCGACGCCCAGCCGGAGCTGACATTGTTCGCGATCAGCGCGGACTTCATCGCGGCGGCCAGCGTCGCCGCGCCGAACGCGCCGGACAGCAGCGTCGCCACGGTCACGCCGATCTGGACCGAGGACAGGAAGCGGTTGGGGTCCTGGGCGAGCTTCGCGGCCCGCTGGCCGCGCTTCCCGCGCTGCGCCAGCGCGCGGACCTGGCCCTCACGCAGCGAGACGAGTGCCATCTCCGCGCCGGAGAAGAACCCGCCGACGAGCAGTATGACCAGAACCACGATGACGTCCCAGGCGACCTGGTTCACGGCCTGACCCCTGACCTCCACAGTTCAGCTGACCGGCGGCGGCGCGCGCGGTCATCCCCGGCCGCTGCCCGGCCGCACGCCGGCCTAAACCCCCGGCCGGCGCCGCCCCGGCGCGGGGCGTGTGCACAGTTTAAGCAGTACAGCCACTCTCGCGGGCGCTCCGCTTGGGTACGCCTGGCCGAGCCGCTGATCGAACTCAACTGCGACCAGGCCGCCGCGGTGCTCAGCAGCCACGCCACGAAGCTGGGCCCCGGTGACCTGGTGGTCCGGCGCAACCCGATCGCCACGCTCACCGGGGCGTCGACCAGACCGGGGCGGCCTGACCGGGCCGGCCTGACCCGGGGCGGCCGGGCGTGCACCGCCCGGAAATCGCCGCGCGGGCCTGGTGCGCGGGCCATGACAGCGGCCCGGCTACCGTATGTGTCCCGTGGGAGCAGATCTTTACTGGAAGGACAGTGCCCGGCTGGCGGACGGGCGCGAGATCATCTACTACGACGAGTCCCCGGGACTGGGCCGGGCCAAGGCGCCGGACCGGCGGCCCCTTGGCTACCGGCCCGCCGGCCCGGTGAGATTTCCGTCCCGGACGAGAACCTGTCCCCGTCCGGGCTCCGCTGGGACGCGCTCGCCGGGGAATGGGTGATCATCGCGGCCCAGCGGCAGGACCGGACGTTCCTGCCACCGCCCGAGGAGTGCCCGCTGGACCCCTCCAGGGAGGGCAGGCTGACGGAGATCCCCGCCGATGACTACGACGTGGTGGTCTTCGAGAACCGGTTCCCCTCGCTGCGGGGCGCCGGCGATCAGGCGGCGGCCGTGGGGCTGCCGGCCATGCCCCAGCCGGACGGGCCGCTGGAGACGGCGGGCGTCCCCGGCCGGCCGGCCACCGGCCGGTGCGAGGTGGTCTGCTTCACCTCCGACCACGACGCCTCGTTCGCGAGCCTGTCCCCCCGGCGGGTGCGCACCGTCCTGGAGGCGTGGGCGGACCGCACCGTGGTGCTTGGCGATATGCCAGGCATCGAGCAGGTCTACTGCTTCGAGAACCGGGGCGAGGAGATCGGCGTCACGCTCAGCCATCCGCACGGGCAGATCTACGGTTACCCGTTCGTGACCCCGCGCACCGAGCGGATGCTCCGCCAGGCCAGGGCCCACGCCGCGGCCGGGCGGGCGAACCTGTTCGACGAGCTTGTCGCCGGTGAACTGGCGGCCGGCATCCGGATCGTCGGCCGGAACGAGCACTGGATCGCGTTCGTGCCCGCGGCGGCCCGCTGGCCCTACGAGGTGGTGCTGTTCCCAGCCCGGCGCGTGGCCAGCCTCCCGGATCTCACCGGGGCGGCCCGGCAGGCGTTCTGCACCTTGTACCTTGACGTGCTGCGGCGCCTTGACGCGCTGTTCGGCGTGCCGCTGCCGTATATCGCGGCGTGGCACCAGGCGCCGGGCGGTGACCCGTTCGCGCGCCAGGAGTTCGGGCTGCACCTGCAGGTGCTGTCCATCCGGCGGGCGCCGGGCAAGCTCAAGTACCTCGCGGGCAGCGAATCGGGCATGGGAGTCTGGATCAACGACGTGCTGCCGGAGGACGCTGCGCGCAGGCTGCGGGAGGCCGGATGAAGCTGCTGGTGACCGGTGGTGCGGGCTACATCGGCAGCGTGGTGGCTGCGATGGCGCTGCGCGAGGGGCACCAGGTGGCCGTGCTCGACGACCTGTCCACCGGGCACGCCGATGCGGTACCAGGGGGTGCGGCCTTCACCCAGGGGCTGGTCCGCGACCAGGCGCAGGCCATACTCGCCGACGGCGTCGACGCCGTGCTGCATTTCGCCGCGAAGTCGCTGGTCGCCGAGTCGGTGGCCAAGCCGTCGCTGTACTGGGGACACAATCTGGGTGGTTCGCTGGCGCTGCTGGAGGCGATGCGGCAGACCGGGGTCGCCAGGATCGTGTTCTCCTCCACCGCGGCGGTCTACGGCGAGCCCGAGCGCACGCCCATCGAGGAGACCGCCCCGGCGCGGCCGACCAGCCCCTACGGGGCTTCCAAACTGGCGGTGGACACGGCGCTGGCCGAGCACGCCAGGATGCACAAGATCGGCGCGGTCAGCCTGCGGTACTTCAACGTGGCGGGCGCGGCGGCGGGGCCGGACGGACGGTGGCTGGGGGAGCGGCACAACCCGGAGACCCACCTGATCCCCAGCATCCTCGCGGTGGCCGTGGGCGGCGGCGCGGTGCAGGGGGACAGTGACGGGAGAATGGGGAGCCGGGCGGGGGGTGAGGTGCGGCTGTTCGGTGACGACTACCCCACCCCGGATGGCACCTGCGTCCGCGACTACATCCACGTGACCGACCTGGCCCGGGCCCACATGCTCGCCCTGGAGGCGTGCGTGCCCGGCGAGCACCGGATCTACAACCTGGGCAGCGGCGCCGGGTTCTCCAATCTGGAAGTGCTCAGCGCCTGCCGTGAGGTGACCGGCAGGCGGATCCCTTCGCAGTTCGCCCCGCGCCGGCCGGGTGACCCGGCGGTGCTCGTCGCCTCCTCAGACCGGATCCACGCCGAACTCGGCTGGCACGCGGAACGCGGGCTGGCCGCGATGGTCGCGGATGCCTGGCAGTTCACCCTGGAAAGGTTCGCTCCCGGCCGGCCGGCCCGGCGCGCCGGGCGGTGAGCCTTGCCGAGGTGGCGGGCCAGGCCGCCGGCCGGTTCCGGGCCTGGCACGGCGCGGAGCCCGAGGGCGCCTGGCAGGCGCCGGGCCGGGTGAACCTGATCGGCGAGCACACCGACTACAACTCCGGCTGGGTGCTGCCGTTCGCGCTGGACCGGGGCGTGGTGGTGGCCGCCGCGCGCCACGGTGACGACGTGCTGGACATCCGGTCGCTGCAGTCCGGGGGCCAGGCTGTCGTGCCCCTGCCGGGGCTCGGCCGGGGCGGCGTGACCGGCTGGGCCGCCTACCCGGCCGGCGTCGCCTGGGCCATGCGGGAGGCCGGCCTTCCGGTGGGCGGGGCCAGCCTGGTCATCGATTCCGACCTGCCGCAGGGCGCTGGCCTGTCGTCCTCGGCCGCGATCGAGTGCGCGGTGGCGATCGCCCTCGCCGAACTGTACGGGGCGGACGTGCCACGGACCGAGCTCGCCCGGCTGGCGAGGCGGGCGGAGAACGAGATGGTCGGCGTGCCCAGCGGGATCATGGACCAGTCCGCGTCGCTGCTCTGCGAGGCGGGACACGCCCTGCTGCTCGACTGCCGCTCCGGGCAGACCACGCCGGTGCCGTTCGACCCGGCGGCGGCCGGGCTCGCGCTGCTCGTGGTGGACACCGGCGCCCGGCACGCGCTGACCGACGGCAGGTATGCGCTGCGCCGGGCCGAATGCGAGCGGGCGGCGCGGGCGCTCGGCGTGCCCAGCCTGCGCGATGTGGCCGACCCCGCACGGACGGCGGCGATCGGGGATCCGGTGCTGGCCCGCCGGGCCCGGCACGTGATCTCGGAAAACCGCCGGGTGCTGTCGGCGGTGGACCTGCTGAGCGCGCGTGATGTGGCCGGGCTGGGCCCCTTGCTGCACGACTCGCACGCCTCGCTGCGGGACGATTTCGAGATCTCCTGGCCGCAGGCCGACGTGGCGGCAGGGACGGCCGAGCGGGCCGGGGCCCTGGGCGCACGGATGGTCGGCGGTGGTTTCGGCGGGTCGGTGATCGCACTGGTGCCCGCCGGCGGTGCGGCGGTCCGCGCGGCGGTGCGGGCCGAGTACGCCAAGCAGGGCTGGCCGCCGCCAGCGTTCCTGGAGGCGCCGCCCTCCGCGGGGGCACGCCGCATACTGTGACATTCTGGCTGCGGACAGTCCCGGACCACGAGCGAGGAGCGTGAAATGGCAGTTACCGAGGACGCGACGGCGATCGCGGGCGAACTCACCCACCTGCGGCGCGCCATCCACGCCGAGCCCGAGATCGGGCTGCAGCTTCCGCTGACCCAGCAGAAGATCCTCGCCGCGCTGGACGGCCTGCCGCTGGAGGTCACCCCGGGCTCGGCGCTGACTTCGGTCACCGCGGTGCTGCGCGGCGGAGTGAAGAGGGATGGGGAGGCGGGTGGGGGCCCGGTCGTGCTGCTCCGGGCCGACATGGACGCGCTGCCGGTCGCCGAGCGGACCGGGCTCGGCTTCGCGTCCCGGATCGACGGCACGATGCACGCCTGCGGGCATGACCTGCATTCGGCGATGCTCGTCGGGGCGGCACGGCTGCTGTCCGCGCGCCAGGCGGAGCTTCGTGGCAGCGTGGTGTTCATGTTCCAGCCGGGCGAGGAGGGGTACGGCGGTGCCAGGTTCATGATCGAGGAGGGGGTGCTCGACGCGGCCGGCGAGCGGGCAGCCGCCGCCTACGCGCTGCATGTCGCGTCGGCCGAGCTGCCCTTCGGGGTGTTCAGCAGCCGGGAGGGGACGATGATGGCCGCCACCGAGGCCCTGGACATCACCGTCACCGGCCGCGGCGGCCACGGCTCCCAGCCGCATCACGCGGCCGACCCCATTCCCGTGGCGTGCGAGATCGTGACGGCGCTGCAGGTGCTGGTGACCCGGCGTTTCGACATCTTCGACCCGGTGGTCATCACCGTGGGCAGCTTCCACGCGGGTACCACGAACAACGTCATCCCGGACGAGGCCAAGCTGGAGGTGACCATCCGCTCGTTCTCACGGGAGTCCCGTGACCTGGTGCGGGAGTCGGCCGTCCGCCTGGTCCACGAGATCGCCGCGGCGCACGGGCTCACCGCGACGGCGGAGTTCACCGGCTCCTACCCGGTGACCGTCAACGACGACGGGGAGGCGCAGTTCGCCGCCGGCGTGGTGGCGGACTTCCTCGGCGAGGACCGGTACCACCCGCAGGCCAACCCGATGGCGGGGGCCGAGGACTTCTCCTACGTCCTGGAGGAGGTTCCCGGGGCCTTCGTGATGCTGGGCGCGTGCCCGCCTGGCGTGGACCCGGCCACGGCGCCGTTCAACCACTCCGCGCTGGCCGTGTTCGACGACATGGTGCTGGCCGACGGCGCTGCCCTGTTCACCGAACTGGCGATGCGCCGCCTCACCCGCTGAAGCGGGCTGCCCGCGGCCGGCCATCGCCGCCCGAGGGCTGGGACCGAGGCGCCGGCGGTACGAAGGCGCTCGGCCGAAAGCAGGGCCGACCGCGAGCGCCCGGGTTCCGCGCAGGCCATGGAGCAGGAACTGCGCGCCTGGGCGCTGGCCAACGCCCAGCGCGACGACGTGATCCGGGCAGCAGCCGCGGCCGGGGTCAGCCCGCAGCGTATCCAGGAGGTCACGAGAATCGCCCGGACCACCATCATGCGGATCCTCGGGTCACCGCCGCGCCCGGCCCCCGCAGGCCGTCGTGACCCGGTGACCCTCAAGGCCGGCCATAAGCTCAGGGCGGTCTGCGCTGTCCCGCTAGCCCTATCCCCCGCAGCCAGGTGAGCGGCGCGGGCAGGGTCAGTGCCTCGGGCGCAGCGCGGGTGAGGTGGCCAGGTGCCGGTGCCGGCGCGGGAGGTAGTCGGCGGTGAGCGGGCAGGCGGCCAGCAGTTGTGCCAGCGATGGGTAGCACGGCACGCCGTAGTAGCTGGCGAGGATCCCGGTGAGGTCGTGGTGGCTCGGGCCGTCGGAGGGCGGGCGGCCGGGGTTGGGGGGGCGCACGTGCAGGCCCAGGATGCGGGCCTTGGCGCAGCGGCAGCCGCGGGTGCCGATCCGGGTCCGCCCGTAGCCCTGGATGGCCCCGATCACCTCGGCCCGCCAGTAGTAGTCGCAGCGCCAGGCGTACCGCGGCGCCCAGTACGCCCAGAACCCGCACCCGCATCCCGGCGCGGGCACCAGGTCGTGCGGGCACGGCGGCGCCAGGCCGCCGCCGCCGCAGGCGGCCACGTTCTCCCCGCGCCGCCACACGCCGCCGAACACGCCGGTCAGCAGGCCCTCCCCCGGCACAGCGGCGCCGCTCATCGCCGCCCCGGCCGCGGTCCTATCCACCCGCCACAGCCGCACGCCGGTCACCGCACCGGCCGCCAGCGGCAGATCGCGGCCACTGAACCCTGGGATGCCCTTCCCGGCCGGCGCGGTCACCGCGGGACCGGCTCGGCCGGCGCCGCCGCGGGTGTCTCCTCGGGCGCCGCCGGCGGCATCTCCGCGGGAGTCTCCCCGGGCCATGGCTCCAGCTCGATCTCGGTGATCTCCTCACCGATATCGCCCATCATCACCGCCGCCACCCGCCGGGCCGCTCCCTTACCCATGCCACGGTACTCCCGCCGCCACCACCAGCAAAGAGGCCACCGAAGCCGGTCAGCGCCGGGATTCATGGTCACGCGGAGTCAGAGGCTGGCGACCGAAGCCTGCTTTTCGCGGACCGCCTCGGCCGCTGCCCGCAGCGCGGCGAGTTCCGGCTCGGTCAGGTCGCGGGCCACGACCCGGCGCACCCCGGTCGCGCCAAGCTCGGCCTCGACGCCCAGGTAGACGCCGGAGATGCCGTACTGGCCGTCGACCCACACGCACACCGGCATGACCGCGCCCGCGTCCTCGGCCACGGCCCGGGCCATCCTTGCCGCGGCGGCGGACGGCGCGTAGTACGCGGATCCGGTCTTGAGCAGCGCGACGATCTCCGCACCGCCCTGCCTGGTCCGCTCCACCAGCGCCTCGATGTCGGCGGCGGGCAGCCGGTCGGCCAGCGGCGCGCCGTCCACCGTGCATGCCGACGGCACCGGGACCATGGTGTCCCCGTGCGAGCCGAGGGTGAGCGTCCGCACCGAGGAGACCGGCACGCCGAGGCGCTCGGCGACGAAGTAGCTGAACCTGGCCGTGTCCAGCATCCCCGCCTGCCCCATCACCCGGTGCGAGGGGAAGCCGGAGACCTTGGCCGCCAGCGCGGTCATCTCGTCCAGCGGGTTCGAGACCATGATGAGGACCGCCTCGGGCGCGTGCTTCACCACGTTCTCCACCACGCCGCGGACGATCTTGGCGTTGGTCTCGATCAGGTCCATCCGGCTCATCCCCGGCTTGCGGGCCAGCCCCGCGGTGACGATGACGATCCCCGACCCCGCGATCGCCTCGTAACCCTCGCCGGCCGGGCCGGTGGTCTGCCCGGTGAGCTTGGTCTCGAAGCCTTCCACCGGGCGGGACTGGTTCATGTCCAGCGCGAGCCCTTCCGGCTTTCCTTCGATGATGTCGGTGAGCACGACCTCGTCGAAGATGTCGTACTCGGCCAGCCGCTGCGCCGTGGTCGAGCCGTAGAACCCGGCGCCGACCACGGCTACCTTCCCCTTGCGGGCCATCTCTTCAGGTCTCCTTCTGCATGCTCGGGCAGCGCGCCCGGGTGGCCTTGCGCTCAGGAACTCATCGCGGCGCGGAGGTTGTCGTCCAGCGCTGCCAGGAAGTCCTCGGTGTTCAGGAACGGCGCGCCGGCGCCGATCAGCACCGCCAGGTCCTTGGTCATCTTGCCGCTTTCCACGGTCTGCACGCAGACCTTCTCCAGAGTCTCCGCGAACCTGGTGACCTCCGGGGTGCCGTCCAGCTCGCCGCGGTGCGCCAGGCCGCGCGTCCAGGCGAAGATGGAGGCGATCGGGTTGGTCGAGGTGGCGTTGCCCTGCTGGTGCATGCGGTAGTGCCTGGTCACCGTGCCGTGCGCGGCCTCGGCCTCGACGGTGCGCCCGTCCGGGGTCATCAGCACGCTGGTCATCAGGCCCAGCGACCCGAAGCCCTGGGCGACCACGTCGGACTCCACGTCGCCGTCGTAGTTCTTGCATGCCCAGACGACGCCGCCGTCGCCCTTGAGGACCTGGGCGACCATGTCGTCGATCAGCCGGTGGTCGTAGCTGATGCCCGTCGCCTCGAACTCCGCCTTGAACTCGGACTCGTAGATCTCGGCGAACAGGTCCTTGAAGCGCCCGTCGTAGGCCTTGAGGATCGTGTTCTTGGTGGACAGGTACAGCGGGTAGCGACGGGTGAGCGCGTAACGCATGGTGGCCCGGGCGAAGTCCCTGATCGAGTCGTCGTAGTTGTACATGCCCAGGGCGACGCCGCCGCCGGTGAACCGGCTGACCTCAAGCTCGAAGCCGATGGCGTCGGTGCCCTCGTCCGGCTCGTAGGTGATCAGCACCCGGCCCGGGCCGGGAACCACGAAGTCGGTGGCCCGGTACTGGTCGCCGTGGGCGTGCCGGCCGATGATGATCGGCTTGGTCCAGCCGGGGACGAACCGGGGGACGTTGTGCACCACGATCGGCTCGCGGAACACCACGCCCCCGAGGATGTTGCGGATCGTGCCGTTGGGCGAGCGCCACATCCGCTTGAGCCCGAACTCGGCCACGCGTGCCTCGTCGGGGGTGATCGTGGCGCACTTGACCCCGACCCCGTACTTCTTGATCGCGTACGCCGCGTCCACGGTGACCTGGTCGTCGGTCTCGTCGCGGTGGGTGACCGACAAGTCGTAGTACTTCAGGTCCACATCCAGGTAAGGCAGGATGAGCTTGTCCTTGATGAACTTCCAGATGATCCTGGTCATCTCGTCGCCGTCGAGTTCGACGACGGGATTGGCTACCTTGATCTTGGGCATTGGAGCTTGTTCCTTCCCTTCTGCGGCCTGACACCGTTGTCACGCGCGGCCCGGCCCGGCCGTGGCCGCCCTGGCCAGAACTGCCCCCCACCCACCTCCCCATGCCCCCTTCATCGGCCAGGCAGTGGCTTGGCTCACCTCACAGTGACACCGGGAGCAGCAGCCCCGCGGCCAGCAGCCCGGTGGCCAGGGCGGCCAGCGTGACCACGTCCGTGCGGCGCTTCCTCGATGCGAGCAGGCCGGCCCGGCTTTCCGGCAGCGCCAGCCTGGCAAGTGCGGCGGCGAACATGACGCCCGCCAGTGCCAACGTACCCCCCTTGGCGGCGTGTTCGCCGCCCGCCCACAGCCAGGCGCAAACGGCCGCGACGCCGGCCAGGACGAGCAGGTATGCCAGCCACCCCCCGGTGCCCTCCGTGCCCCGGTTCTTGGCGGCCTCGGGGCTGGTCCCCCGCGGCGAGACGGGCCTGGTCATGCGGCACCGCCCCTCGGCAGCCGGCTCACCGCTGGCCGACCGGGATCCAGGTGAGCCCGTGCTCGCCGATGTACTCGCTGTCCGGCCGGATCAGCCTGTTGTCCGCGTGCTGCTCCATCACGTGGGCCGTCCAGCCCGCCATCCGGCTCACCGAGAAGACGCCGGTGAAAAGGTCGGCCGGAATCCCCAGGTAGTGATAGACGGTGGCGGCGTAGAAGTCGACGTTGGGCAGCAGGCCCTTCCGCGCCAGGACGACCTCCTCCATCCGCCGGGACATGCGGTAGAAGGTGTCGTCGCCGGACTCCTCCGCGAGCTCCCCGGACATGGCCCGCAGGTGGGTGGCCCGCGGGTCCTCGGTCTTGTACACCCGGTGACCGAAGCCCATGATCTTCTCACCGGCCGCGAGGCGCTGGGCCACTTCACGCTCCACCGCACCCACCGGGTCGTCCGGCTCCGCGCTCCTGATCTCGGTCAGGGTCCGCATGACCTGCTCGTTCGCGCCCCCGTGCAGCGGGCCCTTAAGCGTGCCGATCGCCGCGACCACGGCAGAGTGCATGTCGGAGAGGGTCGCCGCGCAGACCCTGGCCGCGAAGGTGGAGGCGTTCATCGTATGGTCAGCGTGCAGCACCAGGCACGTGTCAAGCACTTTCGCCTCGTGCTCGGCAGGCGGCGTGCCCCGCATCTGAAGCAGGAAGCTGGCGGCCAGGCTCAGCCCCTCGGCGGGCGGCGGCAGCTCGCGGCCGCTGCGCGCGGCGTGGTAGGCGGCGACGAGAAGCGGCTGCTGCGCGGTCAGCCGGACCGCCTTGCGCGCGTTCGCCGCCGGGGAGTTCGAGTTCTTGTCCGGGTCGTCGGCGCTGGCCAGCGAGACCAGGGTGCGCAGTGCCTCCATCGGCGCCTGGCTGGCGGCCACGTCGGGCAGGCAGGCCGTGACGAGCTTGCCTGCCACCTGGCCGCCGGCGATCTCCGCCCGGTAGGCCTCGAGTTCTCCGGCCGAGGGCGCGTGGCCGCGCTGCAGCAGGTAGGCGATCTCTTCGAAGGTCGCCGAGGCCGCGAGCTGATGGATGTCATAGCCGCGGTAGAACAGCAGACCAGCCCGGCCGTCGATGTCGCTGACCGCGGTGGAGGCCGCGATGACGTCCGCAAGGCCCCTGGCCGGTTTGTCCGCCATTTGGTTTCCTTCCGCACGACCCGTCGGCAGTGTACTTGCGACCGCCCGCGACCAGTTCCGTCGGCCCTCCGGGACGGCCGGAGGGCCCTTGATGAGCGGCCGCACGGCGCGACCAATCATGGCCCGGGTGATAGGAAGTAGTCCCGAAGGGGTAACCAGACCGTAAGACCTCAGTCGCTACATAGGCAGGCAGGAGAACCTTGTGGAGGGGCCTTACATTCGCGTCGAAGAGACCGGTGACGTTATCCCGCTGGCCGAGACGGTGACCACGATCGGGCGTGGTAGCGGGGTCGATATCCGGCTGGCCGATCCCAGTGTCTCCCGGCTGCATGCCGAGATCGTCCGCCACGGCCCCTACGCCTACGTCGCTGACCTGGGTTTATCGCGTAACGGGACCCGGGTCAACGGGCGGCTGGTGGCCCGCAGGGTCCTCGAAGAGGGCGACGTGCTCAGCTTCGGCGCCGCGCGCTGCCGGGTCGGCGGCATCCCCAGGGAAGACATCTCCGCCGAAGTCGAGCTGCGGCGCTCGGCGAGCCCCGAACTGACCCGCCGCGAACTGGACGTCCTCACGTCCCTGTGCCGCCCAGCCCTTTCCGACGAGGCCTTCGTGGCCCCCGCGACGGCCCGCGAGATCGCGGCCGACCTCGTCGTGACGGAGGCGGCCGTCAAGCAGCACCTGCTGCGCCTCTACCAGAAGTTCCGGATTCCGGAGGGCCAGAACCGGCGGGTCCGGCTGGCCAATGAGGTGATCGCCCTCGGCCTGGTCCGTCCCCTGCCGCCGGCCGAGCGGGCGGACCGCCCGCCGCAGTCCGGCACGGCCGACCGTGCCGAGCCCCCGGCCACCGGCCCGGTGCCTGGCGTGGTGCCGCCGCCCCGGCGCACCGCGCGGCCGGCCAGCCAGGCCGACGGCCCAGGCATCGGCGGCGACCGGGGCGAGGGCGTTGGCACGGCCGTCCGCCGCGGGACCGCAGAGCCCAACGGCACCGGCCACCGGCTCAGTTAGCACCGCCCGCCCGGGCGGTCACCCGCGCCTGGCACGATCCAGCCATCGCCGGCAACGGGCTCACCGCGGCCAGGGGTACCCCAGGTGGCTCAGGAAACGGCCGGGCAGGAACCTGCCGTGGAGCAGGTGGAACCGGTGCGGCTCGGCTCAGATGGGCCAGGTAGCCGAGGCGGCGCAGCGGCCCCAGATGGGCCACCCCGAAGTGGATGAAGTTCGCGGGAACGACGGCCGGCCAGAAGACCGAGGGCGACGACACCGCCGCGGCGAGCGCCCCGAGGGCGAGCGCGGCCAGCCCGAGCACCACCACGATCCGCACCGCGGGGCTCTTGGTGAACGTGCCGAAGAACCGCCGGAGCTGGGCTCGCGGCATGCCGGAACCCGGCCCGAGCCCATAGAACAGCACCAGCGTGCCCGCGGCGTAGGCGAGGGCACGGTACGGCCAGGCCCCAGGCGAGACCGCGACCGTGATACCGGCCGCAAGCGCGGCGGCGGCCAGCGCGAACGGCGCGATGACCAACAGCGCAAACAGCGCGCGCAGCAGGAGCCAGGGCAGGGTGACCACGGTGACGACCGGGTCCATGGCCCGGGCCCCGCGCGCGGCGCGGCGCGCGGTGGTCCGGCGCTGTACCAGGCCGGCCGTGCGCAGCACCGCGATCAGCAGCAGCGCGGCCGCGGTGCCCGCCACCGGCAGGACAACGCTGATGCTGGCCATGAGCACGACCGCCGAGGCCACCATGAGCAGCGGCTGCACGCGCGAGCGTTTGGCCGGCTCCGGCGCGGCCGCTGGCCGGGCCGCTGCGGCCGGGGCCGGCGCGGCCGCGGCGCCCCCCGCCTGCGGCACGGCGCCGCGCCCGGCGTAGCTGACCGGGGTGAGCACGTCCGCAAGGTCGTCCGGTAGCGGCCGCCCCTCGGCGATCGGGCGGGTCGCTGGCCCGCGCCCCGCGGCGCCCGCCCCGTTGCCCGCCACCATGCCGGGCCAGCCCAGCGCCTCCGCGGACCCGGGTGCGGGCAGCACGGTCGGCCCGCCAGCGCCGGGAGCGACGACGGTGGGCGGCACGTAGCCCGCGGGCCCGCCCGCCACGGGAGCAGGCGGCACGTAGGCCGATGGCCCGCCCGGCACGGCTCCGGGCGTGGCACCCGCTGCGGCGTCCGATCTCGTCGCGGTGCCCGCGGTCGCGCTCCCCGATGCCGCCTGGCCGGCCTGTTCATGATTCATAACGAGAGTGGCGGGGTCGAGCACCGCCGCCTGGGCGCGCAGTTGCACCGCGGATGGCCGGTGCGCGGGATCCCTGGCGAGCGCGGCGGCCAGCAGCGGGAGCAGCGGCCCGGGAGCCGCGCTCAGGTCGGCCTGCCCGTTCACGATGCGGTAGAAGATGCCCTCGTACGGGCCGGTGCCATAGGGCGGCCGGCCGATGGCCGCGAACCCCACCGTGGCGCCCCACGCATGCACGTCCGAGGCCTCGCTGCTCGGCCGGCCCTCGATCACCTCCGGGGCCAGATACCCCGGGGTGCCCATGAACATCCCGGTCATGGTCAGCCGGGTGGCGTCCGGCCCCTGCGCGATCCCGAAGTCGATCACCACGGGCGTGTCCTGGAACAGCATCACGTTGCCCGGCTTGACGTCGCGGTGCACCACGCCGGCGGCATGCACCGCGACCAGGGCGTCGGCGAGCCCGCAGGCCAGCCGGGACAGCGCCGTCCCGCGCAGCGGGCCGTCCTGGGTCACCACGTCATCCAGGGTGCGGCCGGGCACGAACCTGGTCACGATGTACGGCGTGTTCCCGTCGAGGTCGGCGTCGATCACCTCGGCCACGTTCGGGCTGCGCACCCGCTGCATCGTCTCGACCTCACGGGCGAGCCGCCGCCGCGCCGTCGGGTCGCCCGCCACGCTGGAACGCAGGACCTTGAGCGCGACCGTCCGGTGGCGGCGGTCACGGGCCAGGAAGACAACCCCCATGCCGCCCTCGCCGATCCGGTCGAGCAGGCGGTATTCCCCGAGCCGGTCCGGCACCAGGTCCTGATCGTTCATGGCATGTCCCCGACTACGGAGCCCCCTTCCGCATCCCCGCCCGGATCGGCATGACAGCCGCCGGGTGACGTCCTAGGAACCTGCGACAAGCCTGCGCAACACCTCGGCCGCGTGTGCGTTCTGCTGTGCGTGGGCGGCCAGTTCCTTGGCGAGTTCGTCCACCCATTCCTGCATCCCGGCGGGCTGCCGGGACAGGACGACGCCGCGTACCTCCCGGCAGATCTCCGCGGCGGGCGGGCGGCCCGGCTGCACAGCCAGGGTAAGCACCCTCTCACCGAGCCGCACCGTGACCTTCGTGACCTGGCCGGGGCGCCCGCGCATCCGGTCCGACATGGTCCGGTCCCGGTCGACCACCACGCATCCGGGCGGCAGCGCGTCCCCCAGCGACTCGGTGAGCACCCGCGCGTACAGCGCGACGTCGGCGCTGTCCGCGCGCAAGGCGGCGGTGATCTCCTCCAGGGACAGGCCGTCGCCGGGCTCGGTCATGGCCGGGCCCGCGCGGCGGGGCCGGCTGGACCGGCGATGATCAGCGGATGCATCTGCTCTGCTCTCTGCCCGGGGCGCCAGAACTGCGGGCCAGCCACCTGCCCTGCGTCAGCGCCCGGCAAAGGTGGCCTTCCCAGGCCCATTCTCGATGAAACTGCGCATTCCCGCGCGCTGGTCCTCGGTTGCGAACAGCGCGGCGAAGTTCAGCCGCTCGATCTCCAGGCCGGTATCCAGGTCGACCTCGAGACCGGCGTCGATGGCCTGCTTGGCCGCACGCAGGGCCACGGCCGGGCCGGCGGCGTACTGGGCCACCAGGTCGCGCGCCACCTGGTAGACCTCGGCGTCCGGGACCACCTTGTCCACCAGGCCGATCCGGAGCGCCTCCGCGGCACCGACGAAGCGGCCGGTGAAGACGATGTCCTTGGCCCGCGCGGGCCCGACGAGCCGGGGCAGCCGCTGGGTGCCGCCGGCCCCGGGGATGATGCCGAGGAGGATCTCGGGCTGGCCGACCCTGGTGCCCTCGCCGGCCACCCGGAAGTCAGCGCACAGCGCCAGTTCCAGGCCACCGCCGAGCGCGTAGCCGGTGACCGCCGCCACGACCGGCTTGCCGATCCTGGCCACCGCGGTGAAGGCGGCCTGCAGCCGGCGGCTGTCCGCGGCCACCTGGGCGAAGCTGGCCTCCGCCATCTCCTTGATGTCGGCACCGGCCGCGAAGACCTTCTCGCCGCCGAAGAGCACCACAGCGCGCACCGCGGGGTCGGCGTCGACCTCCGCCGCGGCGGCCGCGATCTCATCCTGAACCTGCGCGTTGAGCGCGTTCATCGGTGGCCGTGCAAGCCGGATTGTCGCGATCGCCTCGTCCCGCTCCACCCGGACGAACTCGCCCATGCGCACCTCCCGTGCCGGGGGAACCGATCCTAGTTCACCCCGGCCCGGGCTGGCTTCAGGCGTGCGGCGGGCGGCGGGCGAAAGCGCGGACCTCAGCTTCGCGGCAGCGGCGGTGCCCGCCCAGGGTCCGGATCGAGCGGAGCTTGCCCCGCTGCGCCCAGCGGGTGACGGTCTTGGGATCCACCCGGAACAGCGCAGCGACCTCCGCCGGGGTGAGCAGAACCCCGCGTGGTCACTCCGGGGCTCACGCCCCTAACGGAGATCGCCGTTGGTCATCCCCTCCGGAGCGTCGGGGTAGGTGACCAGGCCCAGCTCGGCGGTGCTGTCCAGCAGCGGGTGGCAGGGCACCGCGCGCACCGTGTACCCGAACGGGCCGGGCCTGCCCAGCCGCGCCTCCCCGGCGTAGCGGACGGTGTTGGCCCCGGGTGGCGTCTCGAGGGAGGTACCGCTGGCCTCCGGGCCCTGCGGCTGTGCCGCCGGGCCTTCGGCGGTGCCGGGCTCGTCGGGTGCCAGCGGGCTGGCCTCCGGCTCGACGATGTCCTCCTCGTCGTTCACCCGGCCGCAGATCACCTCGACCGTGACGTCCCCGGGTGACAGCTCGCCCAGGGCCACGCTCGCCCGTACCGGCAGCCACTCCCCCGGGCCACGGTCTCCGTCGCCCGCCTCGACGTGCTCGATCCGCACGGCCGGCCAGGCCGCCTTCACCCGCTGCTTCCACGCGGCCAGTTCGCGCGCTGCCGCGAAGGCGCCCTGGCCGTGGTCGGCGGCCAGGGCACGGGACGCGCGCGCGGCGGGCACGTACAGCGTCTCCACGTACTCGCGGACCATCCGGGCGGCCTGCGCCCGCGGCCCGAGCCCGGCGAGGGTGTGCGCGACCATCTCCAGCCACCGCTGCGGCAGCCCGTCGGCACCGGTGTCGTAGAACAGCGGGGCCACCACCTGTTCCAGCAGGTCATACATGGCGGCGGACTCCAGCTCGTCGCGCCGGGCCGGGTCGGCCACGTCGTCGGCCGAGGGGATCGCCCAGCCGTTCTCGCCGTCGAACCACTCATCCCACCAGCCGTCCCGCACCGACAGGTTCAGGCCGCCGTTCAGCGCGGACTTCATGCCGGAGGTGCCGCACGCTTCAAGCGGCCGCAGCGGGTTGTTCAGCCACACGTCGCAGCCGCCGACCATGGTCGCGGCCAGCTCCATGTCGTAGTCCGGGAGGAACACGACGCGGTGCCGCACCCGGGGGTCGTCGGCGAACCTGACCATCTGCTGGATGAGCTGCTTGCCGCTGTCGTCGGCGGGATGCGCCTTGCCCGCGATCACCAGCTGCACCGGGCGCTGCGGGTCCAGCAGCAGCGCGGTCAGCCGCTCCGGGTCGTGCAGCATCAGGGTGAGCCGCTTGTAGGACGGCACCCGGCGGGCGAAGCCGATCGTCAGCACCTTCTCGTCCAGGGCGTGGTGGGTCCAGCCCAGCTCGGCCTCGGACACGCCGCGCTGGCGCCAGGACGCGCGCACCCGCTCACGCGCCTCGGCGACCAGGCGGCGGCGCAGCATGCCGCGGATCTCCCACAGCCGGGCCGGCCCGGTGTCGGCGATCCGGTCCCACGCCGGGCCGTCCTGCGGTCCCGGGCCGGGCTCTGCGGCGTCCCCCTCGCCGCAGCCGAGGATCTCGGCAGCCACCCATGAGGCGACGTGGACGCCGTTGGTGATCGAGCCGATCGGCACCTCGCGGGCGTCGAACCCGGGCCACAGGCCCGCGAACATCTCCTGGCTCACCTTGCCGTGCAGCTCGCTCACGCCGTTCACCCGCTGGGCCAGGCGCATGCCCATCACGGCCATGTTGAACACCGCCGGATCCCCGCCCGGGTAGGTCTCCGCGCCGAGGGCGAGGACGCGGTCGGCCGGCAGCGCGGGATCGGCGGCGGTGCCACCGAACTCGCGCTCGACCAGATCCCTGGCGAACCGGTCGATCCCGGCGGGCACCGGGGTGTGCGTGGTGAACACGGTGCCCGCCCGGCACAGCTCGATCGCTTCGGAGAAGCTCAGCCCCTGCGCGGCGTACTCGCGGATCCGCTCCAGGCCGAGGAACCCGGCATGGCCCTCGTTGGTGTGGAAGACCTCGGGCTGCGGATGACCGGTCAGCGCACAGTAGGCCCGCACCGCCCGCACGCCGCCCATCCCGAGCAGCAGTTCCTGGCGCAGCCTGTGCTCGCTGCCGCCGCCGTAGAGCCGGTCGGTGACCTCCCGCAGGCCCGGCTCGTTCTGCTCCACGTAGGAGTCGAGCAGGAGCAGCGGCACCCGGCCCACCTGGGCGAGCCACACCTGTGCCGCCAGCGAGCCGCCCTCGCCCAGCGCCAGCTCCACGGTCACCGGCACGCCGTCGCTGCCGCGCAGCAGGGTGAGCGGCAGGCCGTTCGGGTCGCCCGCCGGATAGCGCTCGAGCTGCCACGCCTCCGGCGACAGCGACTGGCTGAAGTAGCCGTGCCGGTACAGCAGCCCCACCCCGATCAGCGGGACGCCCAGGTCGCTGGCCGTCTTGAGGTGGTCACCGGCCAGGATGCCGAGCCCGCCGGAGTACTGCGGCAGCGCGGCGGCGAGCCCGTACTCGGGGGAGAAATAGGCGATGGCCGCTGGCGGCGCGCCGTCAGCTCCGCCACCGCTGCGCTGATACCACCGCGCCGCGGACAGGTACTCACCCAGGTCCGCGGTCGCGCGGTGCAGCCGGTCCAGGTATTCCCCGTCGGCGGCCAGCGCGGCCAGGTGCTCGGGGGGCACCTCGCCGAGCAGCGCGACCGGGTCGTGGCCCGCCCGCTCGCGGCCCGCCGGGTCGAGCGCGGTGAACAGCTCCCGGGTACCCGCATGCCAGGACCAGCGCAGATTCAGCATGAGGTCGTGCAGCGGGGCCAGCGGTTCGGGCAGCGAGGCACGGATCGTGAACGTGCGGATGGCTCTCACGCAGAGCGACCCTATACGGATACAGCGAGCGGGGCGGCATGTGAGCGGGGCGGCATGAGTGCACCCCCGTCATGCTGGGTAGCGTTCAGGGGTGATCGGTCGGATTGTGATCAGTGACGTGGCGCCCGTGCTCGACTGCGGGCGCCGGCCGGCCAAGGCCGTCGTCGGGGAAACCTTCGAGGTCAGCGCGACCGTGTTCCGTGAAGGACACGAGGTACCCGGGGCCGGCGTGGTGCTGCGCGGCCCGGACGGCCAGCGCCTCCCGTCGGCCCGGATGCGGGAGATACTCCCCGGCCTGGACCGTTACGCGGCCGAGGTCACGCCGGTTGCCGAGGGCCGGTGGCGGTTCCACGTGGAGGCCTGGGGCGACCCGATCGGCCACTGGCGCCACGACGCCGGCATCAAGATCCCGCGGGGCCAGGACGTGGAACTGATGCTGGAGCAGGGAGCCATCCTGTTCGACCGCGCGTCCCGGTCGCCACTGCGGCCGATCCCGCACCGATCGGCGCTCGCGGCCGTGGCGGCGCGGCTGGGCGACCCGGGCATCGCCTCCTGGGACCGGCTGGCCGCCGCCGACGACGAGGAGATCGCCGCGATCCTGGAAGCGGCGCCGCTGCGCGAACTGCTCACCCGGTCGGCCGTGTACCCGCTGGTGGTGCACCGGACGCGGGCGCTGTACGGGGCCTGGTATGAGTTCTTTCCCCGCTCGGAGGGCGTGCAGGCAGACCCGATGGGGCGCCGCGAGCCCCGGGGCGGCACGCTGCGGACCGCCATGTGCCGGCTGGAGCCGATCGCCCGGATGGGCTTCGACGTGGTCTACCTGCCGCCGGTCCATCCCATCGGGACCACGGCCCGCAAGGGCCGGAACAACGCACTGAACGCGGGGCCCGGCGACCCTGGCTCGCCCTGGGCGATCGGGTCACCGGACGGCGGCCACGACGCGATCCACCGCGAGCTTGGCACGTTCGCCGACTTCGACGCGTTCGTGGCCCGCACCCGCGAACTCGGCATGGAGGTGGCGCTCGACCTCGCGCTGCAGACCTCGCCGGATCACCCCTGGGTCGCCGGGCACCCGGACTGGTTCACCGAGCGCGCCGACGGCTCCATCGCGTATGCGGAGAACCCGCCCAAGAAGTACCAGGACATCTACCCGCTGAACTTCGACCGCGACCCTGCCGGGCTGTATGCGGAGGTGCTGCGGGTCGTGCGCCTGTGGATGAGCCACGGGGTGCGGATATTCCGGGTAGACAACCCGCACACCAAGCCACTGGCGTTCTGGGATCGCCTGCTCGCCGAGGTGGACAGCACCGACCCCGACGTGATCTTCCTGGCCGAGGCGTTCACCCGCCCGCCCATGATGCACGCCCTCGCCAAGATCGGGTTCCATCAGTCCTACACCTACTTCACCTGGCGCAACACCGTTCCGGAACTCACGGAATACATGCGCGAACTGACCGGGGCCGCGGCCGCGTACATGCGGCCCAACTTCTTCACCAACACGCCCGACATCCTCACCGGCTACCTGCAGCACGGCGGCCCGCCCGCGTTCAAGGTGCGGGCCACCCTCGCCGCCCTGCTGTCGCCGACCTGGGGGATGTACTCGGGGTTCGAGTTGTGCGAGAACGTGCCGGTGCGGCCGGGCAGCGAGGAATACCTGGACTCGGAGAAATACGCCTACCGGCCGCGGGACTGGGCGGCGGCGGAACGGGGGCCGGCGGGCATCGCGCCGTTCATCACGCGTCTCAATTTGATACGGAGATCCCACCCCGCACTGCACTGGCTGCGTAATCTACGGTTCCATTACGTCGACCAGCCCGGGCTGATGTGCTTTTCCAAGCGCAGCAGCCGGGATGCGGACACCGTGCTGGCCGTCGTGAATCTGGATCCGCATCAGCCGCGGGAGGCCACCATATGGCTTGACATGTCCGCACTCGGAGTGGACGATCGGTCGCAGTTCGTCGTCACAGATGAACTGACCGGAGAGTCCTACCGGTGGGGTCAAGTTAACTACGTACGCCTCGATCCGGCGACTGCACCAGCCCACATCTTCACCGTCACACCTGGCCCGATGGTGTGACGGCAGTATGAGTTCGCCGCTAGGGGAGAAGCGAGTGGCCGCACAGCCGAAACCGACCCAGCCCGGGCTTGCCGGGCGGCCCCCCGCCACAAGTCAGGGAACCTTCCATTCGGCCCCCGGTGAGCCGGTTCCCGATCCGTTCTCCTTCGAACAGCCCCGCGACCCGCAGTGGTATAAGCGCGCACTGTTCTACGAGGTGCTGGTCCGGGGCTTCCACGACTCCAACGGCGACGGCACCGGGGACCTGCGCGGGCTCACCTCCCGGCTGGACTACCTGCAATGGCTGGGCATCGACTGCATCTGGCTGCTGCCCATTTACAACTCGCCGCTGCGAGACGGCGGTTACGACATCGCGGATTTCACCTCGATCCTGCCGGAGTTCGGCATCCTCGGCGATTTCGTGGAACTCGTCGACGGCGCCCATGAGCGGGGCATGCGGGTGATCGCGGACCTGGTCATGAACCACACCAGCGAGGCGCATCCATGGTTCCAGGCGTCGCGGTCCGACCCCGAGGGCCCGTATGGCGCCTTCTATGTCTGGTCGGATACGGACGAGCGTTACCCAGAGGCGCGGGTCATCTTCGTCGACACCGAGCAGTCGAACTGGACCTACGATCCGGTCCGCGGCCAGTACTACTGGCACCGGTTCTTCTCCCACCAGCCCGACCTCAACTACGAGAACCCGCGCGTCCAGGACGCCATGCTGGAGGTGCTGCGGTTCTGGCTGGACCTGGGCATCGACGGGTTCCGGCTGGACGCGGTGCCCTACCTGTACGAGCGCGAGGGCACCAACTGCGAGAACCTGAAGGAGACCCACGAGTACCTGAAGCGGGTCCGGGCCGAGATCGACCGGCTCTACCCGGACCGGGTGCTGCTGGCCGAGGCCAACCAGTGGCCGGGCGACGTGGTGGAGTACTTCGGCGACCCGTCGGTGGGCGGGGACGAATGCCACATGGCCTTCCATTTCCCGCTGATGCCGCGGATCTTCATGGCGGTCCGCCGGGAGCAGCGCTACCCGATCTCGGAGATCATGGCCCAGACCCCGCCCATCCCCGAGGGCTGCCAGTGGGGGATCTTCCTGCGCAACCACGACGAGCTGACGCTGGAGATGGTCACCGACGACGAGCGGGACTACATGTACGCCGAGTACGCCAAGGACCCGCGGATGAAGGCGAACATCGGGATCCGGCGCCGCCTCGCCCCGCTGCTCGACAACGACCGCAACCAGCTCGAGCTGTTCACCGCCCTGCTGCTGTCGCTGCCCGGCTCGCCGGTGATGTACTACGGCGACGAGATCGGCATGGGCGACAACATCTGGCTCGGTGACCGGGACGGGGTCCGCACCCCGATGCAGTGGACCGTGGACCGCAACGCCGGGTTTTCCACCTGCGACCCGCAGCGGCTCTACCTGCCGCTGAACATGGACCCGATCTACGGCTACCAGGCGCTCAACGTGGAGGCGCAGCAGCGCAACCCCGGGTCGCTGCTGCACTGGACCAAGCGGATGATCGAGATCCGCAAGCGCCACCGGGTCTTCGGCCTCGGCGGGTACGAGGAGCTGAGCTCGTCTAACCCCAGCGTGCTGGCGTTCGTCCGGGAGCACACCGGCGCCGGGGAGGAGGACGGGGTGGACCTGGCCGACCACATCCTGTGCGTCAACAACCTGTCCAGGTTCCCCCAGCCGGTCGAGCTTGACCTGCGCCGGTTCAAGGGCGTCACGCCGGTGGAGTGCATGGGCGGGGTGACGTTCCCGCCCATCGGGGACCTCCCCTACCTGCTGACCCTGCCGGGGCACGGATTCTACTGGTTCCAGCTCCCGGGCCTGCGGCCGGATCAGCAGGCCTGACCGGGGATGGAGCCGCCGGGCCGACCGCCGTGGCGGGCACCGAAGCCGGCTATGCGGCCCGCCGGGCCGATGAATCCGCGAGGGCGGGGTAGATGCCAGTCATGACGTTTGCGGAAACCCTGGCCGCGTGGCTGCCGGGACAACGCTGGTTCGCCGGCAAGGGAACACCGATCACCGACCTGGCCGTGGTCGCACAGACCACGCTGATATCCGGTGATCCCGGCCTCCGGCACCTCATCGTCGCGGTCACCCAGGCATCGGGCACGGACTGGTATCAGCTGTTCGTGGGATTGCGGGCGGATCTGCCCGAGCGGCTGGAGCACGTCCGGATCGGCCCCGTGGAGGGGGACCTGGTCGGCTTTGACGGCCTGCACGACCCCGGCCTGACGGCGGTGCTGCTCGAGGCGATGGCCGGAGGGGAGTCGATCGGGCCGCTGCGCTTCGCCCGCCGGCCAGGCGCGCAGATCGACACCGGCCTGGAGAGCCTGGTGCTCACCGCCGAGCAGAGCAACACCAGCCTGCTGTTCGGCGAGGAGGCCATCTTCAAGGTGTTCCGCAGGCTCTCCCCGGGCCCCAACCCCGACCTGGAGGTGCCCGACGCCCTGGCCAGGATGGGCTCCCAGCACGTGGCCGCGCCGCTGGGCTGGATCACCGCGGAGACTCAGGGCCTGCCCACGGTTCTCGCCGTGCTCTCCAGCTACCTGCGGAACGCGGCGGACGGCTGGTCCCTGGCCGCCACCAGCGTCCGCGACCTTTACGCGAGCGGGACCACCAACGCGGCGCAGGCGGGCGGGGACTTCTCCGGCGAGGCACACCGCCTCGGTGAGGCCACCGCCGAGGTACACCGCGACCTCGCGGCGGTCTTCGGCACCAAGGAACTGCCCGCCCGTGCCTACCGCGACATGTCGGCGCAGATGCTGGACCGGCTGGACCGGGCGGCCGCCGCGGTGCCCGGGCTGGCCCGCCACGACCGGGCGGTGCGGACCGCGTTCGAGCAGGTGGCCACGCTTACCGACCCGCTCGAGGTGCAGCGGATCCACGGCGACTACCACCTGGGCCAGGTGATGCGCACCCACACCGGGTGGGTGCTGCTCGACTTCGAGGGGGAGCCCGCGGTTCCGCTGGAGCGCCGCCGGGCCTGCTTCCCGGCACTGCGCGACGTGGCAGGCATGCTGCGCTCCCTCGACTACGCCGCGCGCTTCCAGCTTGCCGGGAACGACAACGCCGGCCTGGTCGCCGCGGCGGCACGGAACTGGGCGCGGCGCAACCAGGCCGCGTTCTGCGCCGGTTACGCCCGGGCCGGCGGGGCAGATCCGGGCAAGCATGCGATCCTGGTACGCGCCCTCACCCTGGACAAGGCGGTCTACGAAGTGATGTACGAGGCGAGAAACCGGCCGGCCTGGCTGCCGATCCCGCTCGGCTCGATCGCCGACGGAGCGGCATGACCGGGCCCCGCCAGGCCGGCTCTGTGCGCCCCAGTGCCGCGGACGACGTGCACCCGGGCGATATCGGCCGGATCGTCGCTGGCCTCCACCATGACCCGCACGCGGTGCTCGGCGCGCATCCCGGCCCGGACGGGGTCGTCGTCCGGGCCCTGCTGCCGCTGGCCGCCACGGTCGCCGTGGTGCTCGCCGACGGCCGCCGCTTCCCCCTGTCCCACCTGTACGAGGGGGTCTTCGCCGGCACCCTGCCACTGGCCGAGGTGCCCGACTACCGGATCGCCGTTGCCTACCCGGGGCCAGAGCCCGGCAGCACCACGCCGGAGATGGTGATCGACACCCCGTACCGGTTCCTGCCCACGCTCGGTGCGACCGACCTGCACCTGATCGGCGAGGGCAGGCACGAGGAGCTGTGGCGGGTGCTCGGCGCCCACGTGCGCGAGTACGGCTCCGAGGACACCGAGTTCGGTAAGGTCACCGGGACCGCGTTCGCCGTCTGGGCGCCGAGCGCGCGGGGCGCGCGGGTCCTCGGCGACTTCAACCACTGGGACGGGCGCGGCCACCCGATGCGCTCGCTCGGCAGCTCGGGGATCTGGGAACTGTTCGTGCCCGGCGTCGGCGACGGCACCCACTACAAGTTCGACATCTGCGCGCCCGACGGGCGGTGGCGGCGCAAGGCCGACCCGATGGCCAGCCGCGCCGAGCACCCGCCCGCCACCGCGTCGGTCGTGTACACCTCCGGTTACACCTGGGCGGACGAGGACTGGCTGGCCGCCCGCGGCCGCGGGGAGAGGACCGCAGAGCCGGTCAGCGTGTACGAGGTGCACCTCGGCTCCTGGCGGCCGGGCCTGTCCTACCGTGAACTCGCCGGGGAACTGACCGCGTACGTCACCAAGATGGGCTTCACCCATGTGGAGTTCCTGCCGGTGGCCGAGCACCCGTTCGGCGGCTCCTGGGGCTACCAGGTCACGTCCTACTACGCCCCGACCGCCCGGTTCGGCAGCCCGGACGACTTCCGCTACCTCGTCGACCGGCTGCACCAGGCCGGGATCGGCGTCATCCTCGACTGGGTGCCCGCGCACTTCCCCAAGGACGACTGGGCGCTGGCCCGCTTCGACGGCACCCCGCTGTACGAGCACGCCGACCCGCGCCGCGGCGAGCACCCCGACTGGGGCACGCTGATCTTCGATTTCGGCCGTCCCGAGGTCCGCAACTTCCTGGTCGCCAACGCACTGTGCTGGCTGGAGGACTTCCACGTCGACGGGCTGCGGGTGGATGCCGTGGCCTCGATGCTGTACCTCGACTACTCCCGCGGGCCGGGCCAGTGGACACCCAACGAGCACGGCGGCCGGGAGAACACCGAGGCGGTCTCGTTCCTGCGCGAGGTCAACGCCACCTGCTACCGGCGGGTGCCCGGGATCATGATGATCGCCGAGGAGTCGACCGCCTGGCCCGGCGTGACCCGGCCGGTGCACCTCGGCGGCCTCGGGTTCGGCTTCAAGTGGAACCTCGGCTGGATGCACGACACGCTGAACTACCTGGCGCACGACCCGGTGTTCCGGCACTACCACCACAACGAGATCACCTTCTCGCTGATGTACGCGTTCAGCGAGAACTTCGTGCTGCCGCTGTCCCACGACGAGGTCGTGCACGGCAAGGGGTCACTGCTGGGCAAGATGCCCGGCGACGAATGGAACAAGTTCGCCGGACTGCGGGCGCTGTTCGCCTACATGTGGGCCCATCCCGGCAAGCAACTGCTGTTCATGGGTTCTGAGTTCGGCCAGGGCGCGGAGTGGTCCGCCGACCGTGGCGTGGACTGGTGGGTGCTTGGCGATGAGCATCACGCTGGCATGCAGCAGCTCGTCACCGACCTGAACCGCGCCTACCGGGAGAACCCGGCGCTGTGGGCCCTGGACTACTCCCCCAGCGGGTTCGGCTGGATCGACGCGAACGACGCGAGCGGCAACGTGCTGTCGTTCCTGCGCTTCTCCGGGGAGCAGGAAAGCCCTGCCCCCGGCACGGAGGCGGCACTGGGCGGCTCCCCGGGCAGTAAGATGCCGGACGCCTCCCCGGGCGGACCGGTACCGGACGCCGACCCGGGCGGAGCGGTACCGGACGCCGACCCGGGCGAAGCGGCACCGGGCGCCTCCCCGGGCGGAGCGGCACCGGGCGGGGAGGCGGCACCGGGCAGCGCGGACACGCGGGCCCCGCAAGCCAACCCGGGGGTCCTCGCCTGCATCATCAACTTCTCCGGGCAGCCGCACCCGCACTACCAGGTCGGGCTGCCGCGGGCGGGCCGCTGGCGGGAAATCGTCAACACCGACGCTTTCGGGTACGGCGGCAGCGGGGTCGGCAACCTCGGCGCGGTCGAAGCGGTGCCGGAGCCCTGTCACGGCCAGCCGGCGTCGGCCGTGATGACCCTCCCCCCGCTCGGCGCGCTCTGGCTGGTCCCGGAGGACTGACCCGGCGAGCCATCCCCGCCGGATGGACGTGGATATGACAGCGATGTCCCAGCCCAGTCCTTATGGGTCATCAAACGGGACAATAGAACCGTTACAGGGCGCGCTCTGCCGCCGGGGAGGCTGGCCAGGTACTTCTGGCAGGCCCTCACTCCCGGACGGTCAATGCACGGGCTCAGCCGAACTGGCGGAGCAGCCAGCCCGGGCCGGTGACCGCCGCACCGGCGGCCTCGCAGCGGCGCCGCAGCTCCCGGTCGGCGGTGACCACGACCCGCTGCCCGGTCAGCCGGCCCGCCAGGCTGGCGATCTCGTCGTCCCCCTCGCCGTCGGCCGCCACCACGCGCACTCGGGGCGCCGGTCCCACCAGGTCGAGCACCGCGCGCGCCCGGCCCTCCACCACCAGGAAGACATGCGGAAACCACCGGCCGGCCGCCGCCTCCCCGGAGGAGCCCGCCGCTGCGGCGGCTCCGGCCGCTGCGGCGGTTCCGGCCGCTCCGCCAGCTTCAGCCGCACCGGCAACTCCGCCGGCTGCGCCCGCACCGCCAACTCCGCCAGTTCCGGCCGCTGCGCCGGTGCCGGCCGCTGCGCCGGTGCCGGGCACCGCGCCGGTGGCACCATGGGCCGCCAGGGCCGCCAGCTCACCGTGCAGCCGTGCCATCGCCCCGGCGCGGTCGCGCCACCAGCCGTCGGCCCGTGAGCCCATCACGTTGGCGCCATCCACGATCAGGGCGACGTCCATGCTGGCCGACAATAGCGCACCGGCCAGCCAGGACATCGGTGCCGCGGACCGTCCCTTGCCCGCGGCCCATCCCGGAGCCGGCACCCGCGGTTGACGATGTCCCGCTGGCTTCGCCTTAGAGTGGGCGCATGGTAGTAGAGGCGACGTTCATAGACGAACTCAGCAGGCTACGGCAGCGGCACGCCGCACCGCTCATCCTGGAGCTCGACCTCTCCGAGGGCATTGCCGAGGAACCGCCGGGCGGGCCGGTCTCCGCCGTGCTCGCCATGCGCCGCCCGCGGCTCGCCGACATGCTCGACGGCCTGCGCCGGGCCCGGGCGGACGACAAGGTCCGGGCACTGGTGGTCAAGATCGGCGGCCGCCCGATCGGCTTCGCCCGGATACAGGAGCTGCGCTCCGCGGTGGCGGAGTTCCGCAGGTCGGGCAAGGCCACGGTGGCGTGGGCGGAGACGTACGGGGAGTTCGGCCCGGGCAATGCCGCGTACTACCTGGCCACCGCGTTCGAGCGGATCTGGCTGCAGCCATCGGGGGACGTGGGCCTGACCGGGCTCAGCCTCGAACAGTGGTTCCTCCGCGGCACCCTGGACAAGCTGGGCCTGGAATACGAGGTCAGCAAGCGGCACGAGTACAAGAACGCCGCCGACCGGCTGACCGAGCAGGGGTTCACCGGGCCCGCCAGGGAAGCGCTGCAGCAGCTCGCCTCCTCGCTCACCGGGCAGATCACCGAGGCCGTCGCGGGGCGGCTCGCGATCCCCGCGGCGCAGGCCCGTGAGCTGATCGACCACGGGCCCTACGTCGCCGAGGAGGCGCTGGAACTGCGCCTGGTCGACGCACTCGGCTACCGGGACGAGGTCTACGACGACGTGCGCAAGTCCGCCGGGCCCGAGAGTCACCTGCTCTACCTGGGCCGGTACCAGCGCTCCCGGGCACTGGCCGAGCGGGCCAGGAAACTGCCGGGACCCGCCGCGGACATGATCGCGCTCATCTACGCGGCCGGCCCGATCCGGCGCGGGCGTAGCGGGCGCGGGCCGATGTCCGGCGGGGCCATGGGCTCGGACACGGTGTCGGCGGCGCTGCGGACCGCGGCGGCCGACCGGCGGGTGCGCGCGATCGTGCTGCGGGTCAACAGCCCCGGCGGCTCCTACGTGGCCTCGGACACCATCTGGCGCGAGGTGGTCAGGGCCCGCCAGGCGGGCACCCCGATCATCGTGTCCATGGGCGACGTGGCCGCTTCCGGCGGCTATTACATCGCGATGGCGGCCGACGAGATCGTCGCGCAGCCGGGCACGATCACCGGCTCGATCGGCGTGCTCTCCGGCAAGCCGGTGACCTCCGGCCTGCTGGAACGCGTCGGCATCACCACCGACTCGGTGACCGTGGGCGCGCACGCGGACATGTTCTCCACGACGCGCCCGTTCAGCGAGGAAGAGCGGGCGAAGATCAATTCGTGGCTCGACCGGATCTACGCGGACTTCACCGGCAAGGTCGCCAGCGCTCGCAACATGACCACCGAGCAGGTACACCAGATCGCCCGCGGCCGGGTGTGGACCGGTGCGGACGCCGCCGCCATCGGCCTGGTCGACCACCTCGGCGGCCTCGACGACGCGGTGGCGCTGGCCCGGCACAAGGCCGGGCTGCCCGAGGGCGCGCCGGTGCGCGGCTACCCGCGGACCACGCCGCTGGACCGGCTACGGCGGCCGGAGTCGAGCGATGACTACCACGCGGCCGGGGCCCGCCTGCTCACCGAGAGCTGGGGGCCAGTGTGGCGGCTCGCGGCCGGCGCCGGGCTCCCGCCGTTCGGGCCGCTGCACCTTGCCATCCCCTGGACCTTTCAGTGACAGAACGATTGGCCCCCGGTACCCCGGTCCCGGCGCATGATGCCGTCCCCGGGGACCGGATCGACCGGCTGGGCGAGGCGCTGGCCTCGTTCGCGACCGGGGTCACGCTCGTCATGGTGGCCGACGGGCGGGACGACATCGGGACCACGGTCAGCGCGTTCTGCCCGGTGTCGTGGTCGCCGCCGCTCGTGCTCGTGTCGCTGATCGCCGACTCCTACCCGGCCGAGGTGCTGGCCCGGGCGGACCGGTTCGCGGTGACCGTGCTCAGTGCCGGCCAGCGGGTCCTGGCCGGCCGGTTCGCCGTGGCCGGGCGGCCGGGGGCGCGGATGCTGCTTGAAGGCATGCCGTACGACCGTGGGGAGGCCTCCGGTGCGCTCATACCCGGCGGTGGCCTGGCGGCCCTGGAATGCCGGGCCGTCCAGCGCGTGCCGGCCGGGGATCATCTGCTGGTCATCGCGTCGGTACTGACCGTGCCGTACGTGGCGGACGGCGGCGGCCCGCTGATCAGGTTCGCCGGCCGCTACCCGGCACTGGGCTGATCCTCCTCCCCGTGTTCCCCAGGGGCCCCGCCTGTGGACCGTCCTGTGGAGTATCCGGTGGAGAAACTTCTGTCACGGGGGACAACCCGGGGTTAACTGTGGATGGCTTGTGGACGGCGAAAGAATCTTGAAATTGCTGCCCGAAACCCCTTGTGCAGCTTCGGCGATAGGCGTAGAAATTTCCTCACCACCAGGGACGGCAACCGGCGAAGGGGAAACCCCGAGCCACCGGCAAAGGGCAACTCCGGGCCTTAGGGCTAGGAGAAGTCCGGCGCCACCGGCAAGGAGGAAACTCCGAGCCACCGGTGCGGGGGAAACCCCGGGCCACCCGGTATTGGGCAGACTTTGGGGCCTCTGGTCTCGGGGAAAGCCCGGTGCCACCCGGCAAGGGGGAAACCCGCAAGGGGGAACCTCGGGCCACCGGCGCAGGGAGAACTTCAAGGTGCATGGCGGAGGGGAAGCCCCGAGCCACGTGCGGAGAAGAAAGCCCTGAGCCACCCGGCGCAGGGAAAACTTCAGGTCGCGCGGCGGAGGGGAAACCCCGAGCCACGTGATGACGGAGAAGCTCTGGGCCACCGGCGCAGGGAAGACTTCGGGTTTGCGTGGCGGAGGGGAAACCCCGAGCCACGTGATGAGAAGAAGGCCCTGGGCCACCGGCGAAAGGGAAAACTTCAAGGTATATGGCGGAGGGGAAACCCCGAGCCATGTGCGGAGAAGAAAGCTCTGAGCCACCGGCGAAGGGAAAACTTGAGCCTTTTGGCTAGGGGAAACCCCGGTCATTTGGTGAAAAGAAAGCTCTGAGCCACCGGCTGAGGAAATACTCGGAGCTGCCCGGCTTGGGGGAAACCCCGGGCTTGTTGGCAAAGAGGAAAGCCTGAGCCGTCGGCGCGGGGAGCCCCCGAGCCACCCGGTGATCCGGTCGACCGGAGCGCTGGGAGTGTTCCTGGCCCTGGTAGTGGTCGAGCGGCGCAAAGACGCTGAGAAATCAGCAGGACGGCGCCGCGAGGCTGGGCGAGGCCCCTCCATCTCATACATGGAGGGGCCTCGTCCTATTGTGCCCGACCGGCCAAAACCGGGCCCGGACCGACACGCCGCCCCCGCCGCGGCTATTCCCGGCGGCAGCGGCGGAGGTTCAGCGCCTGTAATGCAGTTCGAAGGCGCCGATATCGCAGGCCGGCCCCCAGGACCGGCTGGGTGGTGTTGCCTGCGATGGTGCTGTCGGAAACGATCAGCGTCCCGCCGCCATCGAGTTCGGCGGCGGCCCCCATTCCCTTAAAGGCCTTCCCGCCGGCCTCGTTGCTGGCCAGGGTGCTTCCGCTGACCGTGATCTGCTGGTTGACGTCCAGGGCGCCCCCGTTGGCGGCGGCGTGGTTGCCGTCGAGGGTGGAGTCCGTGATCGTCATGGACAGGCCCGGGAAGTCCTCGACCGCGCCGCCCGCGCCGGCGGTGTTGCCCGTCAGCGAGTCGTGGGAGAGGGTCAGCGCGCCCTGGCTGTAGATGCCGCCGCCGTAGGAGTTCGGCCCGGCCTTGCCGCTGGTGATCTCGATGTTCTCCAGCAGGCCGGTGGCGTGGAGGGTGACCGCCATGACCCGGAACTTGCCGGTGGCCGCGACCACCGTGCTCGCGGCTCCGGCCCCGTCGACAAGGGTTCCTGCCTCGCTTCGCCCGGCGTCACTCCGCGGTGCGCCGCCCCACGGCCAGTTCCCCGTCCTGCCACACCGCGCTGACCAGCGGCACACCCGGCCGGTACGCCAGGTACACATGCGACGGGGCATCGAGCAGGAACAGGTCGGCGCGGGCGCCGGGGCGCAGGTGGCCGATGTCGTCGCGGCACAGCGCCCGCGCGCCGCCAGCGGTCGCCGCCCAGATCGCCTCCTGCGTGGTCATCCTCATCTCCCGCACGGCCAGGGCCACGGCCAGCGGCATGCTGGACGTGAAACAGGACCCCGGGTTGCAGTCGGTGGCCAGGGCGACGGTGGCCCCGGCATCCAGCAGGCGGCGGGCGTCCGGATACGGGTTGCGGGTGGAGAACTCGACGCCGGGCAGCAGCGTGGCGACCGTGCCGCCGCCGGCAAGCGCGTCCACGTCGGCGCCGGTCAGGTACGTGCAGTGGTCTGCGGACGCGGCGCCCAGCTCCACCGCGAGCTGGACGCCCGGCCCGGTGCCAAGCTGGTTCGCGTGGATCCGGGGGATAAGCCCGGCGGCCCGGCCGGCGGTGAGCACCGCGCGGGCCTCATCCGGCCCGAACGCGCCGCGCTCGCAGAACACGTCCACCCACCGGGCCTGCGGCGCGCAGGCGGCGAGCATCGGCCCGCAGACCAGATCCAGGTAGCCGCCGGGGTCGGTGCGGAATTCCGGCGGCACGACGTGCGCGCCCAGGAACGTGACCTCCGGCGTCATCTCGGCGGCCAGCGCCACGCTGCGCCGTTCGTCGGCCACCGTGAGCCCGTATCCCGACTTGCATTCGAACGTGGTGGTGCCCTGGGCCAGCATCTCCGCGCGCAGGCCGCGCAGGTTCGCGCGGAGCTGCTCGTCGCTGGCCGCGCGGGTGGCCGCCACCGTGGTGGCGATGCCGCCCGCCCGGTACGGGGTGCCCGCCATCCGGGCCGCGAACTCGGCGCTACGCTCGCCCGCGAACACCAGGTGCGCGTGCGAGTCGACGAAGCCGGGCAGCACCGCCCGGCCGCCGCAGTCGATCCTGTGGTCCGCGTCCGGTGCCTGCCCGGCCGGGCCGGTCCAGGCCACCCGGCCTGCCTCGATGACCAGCGCCGCGCCGGTGATCGACGCGAATGCGCCGGGGCCGGCTTCCTGTCCGCCCGGGTCACCGCCGTCGTTGGTGACCAGTTCGCCGATGTTCGCCAGCAGCGTGCTCACGGCGCGGAGCGGCCCGGATCGCCGGGCCTGCGGGTCATGCCCGGCTGCGTGCCGGGGAAGTTCAGCCCGGCCGTCCCGGCCGCCGGGTCAGGTTTGGCGGCCTTGGGGCGGCGCTCCCGGAAGATCCAGCCGGCCGCCACCCCGCCGGCCAGGCCGCCGATATGCGCCTGCCAGCCGATTCCGGCCTTGGGCAGCAGCACGGTGAACTGGTAGGCGAAGCAGAGCGCCATGATCGCCCCGATGATCATGTCGATCGGGTGCCGGTCGAAGAATCCCCGGACCATGATGTAGCCGAAGTAGCCGAACACCACTCCGCTGGCGCCTGCCCCGACGGTGTTCACGGGCTCGGCGATCCAGGCGGTCAGGCCGCTGGTGAGCACGACGAGGACGGTCACGGCGAGGAACTTCTTCACGCCCCGGTAGGCGGCGAGGAAGCCGAAGATGAACAGCGGCCCCGAGTTCCCCTCGATGTGGGCCCAGCTGAAGTGCAGGAACGGCGCGCTGAAGATATTCGGCAAGCTGCCGATGTCGCGCGGCCGGATCCCATAGTCCAGGGTGAGCTGGTAGTGATCGGCCCAGTTCGCGATCTGGATGATCCACAGGACCGCCAGGATGCCAGCCATGACGAAGAATGCCGTGCGGGCCTCGGCCAGCACCGATTCCGCGTCGCCGGCCGCCAGGTCCCACCTCCCGCGGGAGGTCTTCCGCTTCCCGCCCGGCGTCATGCCGCCGCTGCCTGTCGAGACCATGCTGGAAAGCTAACCGGATCCCGGACCCGGTGCTACCTCCGGCCGGTCACGAAGGTGCCCGGGCGTGAATGTGAGCCTGGTGTTCACGGGGCATGGACGCTCTAGCCGGCTCGTTGCTGGGCGTGACCCCGGCCACGGGCGGGCCACGATGTCAGGCGATCTCGATGGAGCGCTTGGCCAGGCCGAGCCAGAAGCCGTCGATGACCGTGCGCGCCCCGGTCAGGTCACCCGCGGCGGCGCCGAGCGTGACGAACAGCGGTGCGAAGTGCTCGGTGCGCGGATGCGCCAGCCGGGCGGCCGGCGCCTTGTGCTGGAAGTCCATGAGCGCGTCGAGGTCACCGTGGGCCAGCACTTCCTGGCCCCAGTGGTCGAACTCCGCCATCACCGTGGAGACCGACCCGTCCATGCTCATCGCGCGCAGGTTGTGGGTGAAGAACCCGCTGCCCACGATCAGCACGCCGTCGTCGCGCAACGGGGCGAGCCTGCGCCCGACCTCGAACAGTTCCTTCGGGTCCAGGCTGGGCATCGAGATCTGCAGCACGGGCACGTCGGCCTCCGGGTACATCTCGACCAGGGGCACGTAGGCGCCGTGGTCAAGGCCGCGGCCGGGCAGGTCCGCCACCGGGGTGCCCGCGGCCCGGAGCAGCTTGCGGACGTCCCCGGCCAGCCCCGGCGCGCCGGGCGCCGGGTAGGTCACCTGGTAGTACCTGTCCGGGAAGCCCCAGAAGTCGTAGACCAGGGGCACGGTCTCGGTGGCGCCGAGCGCCAGCGGCGCGGCCTCCCAGTGCGCGGAGACCATGAGCACCGAGGCCGGCCTGGGCAGCGCGGCCGACCAGCCGGCCAGCTGACCGGTCCACAGGGTGTCGTCGGCCAGCGGCGGCGCCCCGTGGCTCAGGTAGATCGCTGGCATCGGCCCGCCGTCCCCGCCGCGCCGTGGCGCCCGCGCCTCCGCCGCGCCCGTCGCTGCCGTCATGTCAGACATCGCGATCCTCCTCGCACCGGCCGCTCCGCTCATTCTGCCCCCGCGCGAGCTGTCGACGTTCGCCTGGTGAACACGGCCGCCGGCGGTCAGGCGGGGCTGAGCAGGGGGGCGATCGCGGCATCCAGCGCCGCCGGGACGTCGTCCACGAGCAGGTGCCGGCCCCCGGCCACCACATCCCGGCCGCCGATCACCACGTTGCGGACGTCGGCAGCGGACCCGGCGAAGATCACCGACTCCAGCGCGGTGCCAGCCTGGGCGCCGGCGAGCCGCGGGGTGTCCAGCGCCACGGTCACCAGGTCGGCGAGGCCACCGGGGGCGATCTCCCCGGCCTCCGGCCAGCCCAGGCAGGCATGCCCGGCCACGGTCGCCGCGGTGGCCAGTTCCGCCGCACGGAAAGAACCGCGCCTGCCGCTCGCCAGCCGCTCCCCCATTTCCACCAGCCTGGCCTCCGCCAGCAGGTCGACCACCGCGTGGCTGTCGCTGCCCAGGCTCAGCGGGCAGCCCGCGTCGGCCAGTGCGCGGGCTGGGCCGATCCCGTCGGCCAGGTCGGCCTCGGTGGTCGGGCAGAAGCAGGCCACGGTCCGGCTGCCGCCGAGCAGCCCGATGTCGTCGCCGGTCAGATGGGTGGCATGGACCACCGTGCTGCGCGGGCCCAGCGCGCCGGCCCGGTCCAGCAGCCGGGCCGGGGTGACGCCGTAGGCGGCCAGGCATGCCACGTTCTCCGCGGGCTGCTCGGACACGTGCGCGTGCAGCGGCGCACCATAGGCGTGCGACCAGGCGACCACCGGCTGCATCTGGTCCGGCGGCACCGCCCGCACCGAGTGGATCGCCACCCCGGCGCGGGCGTGGGCGCCGAGCATCCCGTGCTCGTCCGCGCCGAGCTCACCGGCCCGCTCCGCCCAGCGTGCCCCGTCACCGTCGCCGAACCGCTCCTGTACGCCGGACAGCGCGACCTGTGACCCGTCGGCGGCCAGCCCGCCGCGCAGGTAGCAGGTGTCGAGCAGGGTGATCCGCAGCCCCGCCTGCGCGGCCGCCTCGATCAGCGCCAGGCCCATCTGGTTGGGGTCGCGGTAGCGGGCACCGCCCGCGTCGTGGTGCAGGTAGTGGAACTCCCCCGCGCAGGTGATCCCCGCCAGTGCCATCTCCGCGTACACGGCCCTGGCCAGCGCCAGGTAGCTGTCCGGCTGCAGCCGCCCGGCGACCTGGTACATCCGCTCCCGCCAGGTCCAGAACGTGCCCTTCCCGGCCTGAGCAGCCCCGCGCAGCGCCCGGTGGAACGCGTGCGAGTGCGCGTTCGCCAGCCCCGGCAGCGTGAAGCCGGGCAGGCGCACCGTGCCACGGGGGCAGTCACCGGGCGCGATGCCGGGGGTCACCGCGGTGAAATGCTGTCCGCTCGCCTCGATGAGCACCCCGGCGTGTACCCCCCGCCCGGGCAGCCAGGCCAGTTCGGCGTGCCAGTGCCGGGCGGCGTCCGTGGTCAGCGGCATGCCAGGTCCCCGAGGACGGCGGCCAGCGCCGTCACCCCGGTGGCGCAGTCCCCCGGTTCCGCGTGCTCGGCGGGCGAATGGGAGACCCCGCTCGGGTTGCGCACGAAAAGCATGCCGGCCGGCACCCGCGCGGCCAGCACCCCGGCGTCGTGGCCCGCGCCGGTGGGCAGCACCGGGGCCCGGATCCCGGCGGCGGCCAGGGTGGCCACCATCCGGTCGCGGAGCGCGGCGTCGAAGTCCACGGCGGGCGTGACCGACTCCTGGGCGCAGCCGGCGTCCACGCCGTGGGCCACGGCGGCGGTGCGCGCCTGCGTCAGCACGTCGTCCACGACCGCGTGCAGCCGGGCCTCGTCCGGCGCGCGGGCGTCCAGCCAGGCGGTCACCGACGAACTGATCGCGTTGACGGCGCCCGGTTCCGCGATCAGCTTGCCGATCGTGGCCAGGGACCCGTGCCGGGCCGCGGCCCCGCGCGCGGCGAGGATCGTGGCGGCAGCCGCCAGCATCGGGTCGCGGCGGTCGCCGAGCCTGGTGGTCCCCGCGTGGTCGGCGCGCCCGGTGAACGTCAGCCGCCACCGGCCGTGCGGCCAGATCCGCTCCGCCACCCCGATCGCGGCGCCCAGATCCGCGAGCGCGCGGCCCTGCTCGATGTGCAGTTCGACGTACGCGCCGATGCCCGCGACCAGCGCCTGGTCCGGGCCGAGGGCCGCGGGGTCCTGCCCGGCGGCGGTCATCGCCCCGGCGAACGTGGTGCCGCCGGAGTCGGCCAGCGCCCGGGCCCTGGCGGGCTCGATCGCGCCGGCCAGCAGCCGGCTGCCGAGGCAGGCCACGCCGAACCGGGCCCCCTCCTCCTCGCAGAACGCGGCCACCGCCAGCGGCCGCACCGGGACTTTCCCCTGCCCGCGCAGCACGTCGATCGCGGCGAACGCGGTCACCACCCCGAGCGGCCCGTCGTAGGCGCCGCCGTCCGGCACCGAGTCCAGGTGACTCCCGGTGACCACGGCACCGGCGCCGCCCGCCGCGGGATCCGCCGTCCCCGGAGGGTCCCACCACGCCCACAGGTTGCCGTTGCGGTCGGTGATCGCCCTGAGGTTCCGTTCCGCTGCTTCATGGAGAAACCAGCGGCGGCATTTCGCGTCAGCCGCGGTCCAGGAGAACCGCCGATAACCACCGGTGCCGGCGTCGCGGCCGAGCGGGAGCAGCGACTCCCAGAGCGCGGCGAAGCTCACGCCGGGCCCGCCGCGGTCACGACGCCCGGCCGGGATGTTCGGACATGGGGACGCGCACGCCCCGGTCGCGGGCCACCTCGGACGCCTCGTCGTAACCCGCGTCGACGTGGCGGATCACGCCCATGCCCGGGTCGTTGGTGAGGACTCGTTCCAGCTTGGCCCCGGCCAGCGGGGTGCCGTCGGCGACGCAGACCTGCCCGGCGTGGATGGACCGGCCGATGCCGACCCCGCCGCCGTGGTGCACGCTCACCCACGACGCGCCCGAGGCCGTGTTGACCAGGGCGTTGAGGATCGGCCAGTCGGCGATCGCGTCGGAGCCGTCGGCCATGGCCTCGGTCTCCCGGTACGGCGAGGCGACCGAGCCGCAGTCCAGGTGGTCGCGTCCTAGCACGATCGGCGCGCGCACCTCACCGCGGGCCACCAGGTCGTTGAACGCCAGGCCGGCCAGGTGCCGCTCACCGTAGCCGAGCCAGCAGATCCGCGCGGGCAGCCCCTGGAAGCGCACCTTCTCCCTGGCCATCCGGATCCACCTGGCCAGCGGCTCGTTGCCGGGGAACAGGTCGAGGATGGTGCGGTCGGTGACCGCGATGTCTTCGGGGTCGCCGGACAGCGCCGCCCACCGGAACGGCCCCTTGCCCTCGCAGAACAGCGGCCGGATGTAGGCGGGAACGAATCCGGGGAAGGCGAACGCGCGCGAATAGCCGGCCGCCTCCGCCTCGCCGCGGATCGAGTTGCCGTAGTCGAAGACCTCCGCGCCCGCGTCGAGGAAGCCGACCATGGCCTCCACGTGCGCGGCCATGGACTCGCGCGCCCTGGTGGTGAAGCCGGCCGGGTCCTCGGCCCGCAGCGCCGCCATGTCCTCGAACGCGACCCCGCGCGGCAGGTAGGTCAGCGGGTCGTGGGCCGAGGTCTGGTCGGTGACCACGTCGACCGGCGCGCCCATGGCGAGCATCGCCGGTACGAGGTCGGCGGCGTTGCCGAGCAGCCCGATCGACAGCGGCTCGCCCGCGTCCCGCGCCGCCGCCGCCCGGCGCAGCGCGTCGGAGAGGTCGTCGGCGGCCACGTCGAGGTAGCCGTGCTCGATCCGCCGGGCGATCCGGGACGGGTCACAGTCGATGCAGATCGCGACCCCGCCGTTCATCGTCACCGCCAGCGGCTGCGCGCCGCCCATCCCGCCCAGGCCCGCGGTCAGCGTGATCGTCCCGGCCAGCGTGCCGCCGAACCGCTTCTCCGCCACCGCGGCGAACGTCTCGTAGGTCCCCTGGAGGATGCCCTGCGTGCCGATGTAGATCCACGAGCCGGCCGTCATCTGGCCGAACATGGTCAGCCCCAGCGACTCCAGCCGCCGGAACTCCTCCCAGGTCGCCCACTGCGGCACCAGCAGCGAGTTGGCGATGAGCACCCGCGGCGCCCACTCGTGCGTGCGCATCACCCCGACCGGTTTGCCGGACTGGACGAGCAGCGTCTCGTCCCCGGCCAGGATTTTTAGTGTCGATACGATCGCGTCGTAGGCGGGCCAACTCCTTGCGGCGCGCCCGGACCCGCCATAGACGACGAGCTGGTCGGGGTGCTCAGCCACCTCGGGGTCAAGGTTGTTCATGAGCATCCGCATGGCCGCTTCCTGCGGCCAGCCCCGGCAGCTCAGGCCGGTGCCGCGCGGGGCGCGGACCGGGCGGGGACCGGACGGGGAACCAGCAGCGTTGGCGGAATCCATGACCACTCCTCGTCGAGCGGGGCGCCGGGCGCGGTGAGATCCGGCCCGGCACGCTCATCATCCTCCATCGGCCAGCATCCATCCCGCCGGCGGGCCGCGGGCCGTGTTGCCCGGATGAGCGTGCGGCGCGCCTATCCGGCACCGCGCCGCGCCTGGTGCACTGACCTGGCAGGTCAGCACGCCTAAGCTCTGGGCGGCGGTGAGGATGGCGGCGATGTCGGCGGCCTCCGGCATCCGCGGCGTGTTCTCGAGCACTCCGTCGTCCAGGGCATCGGCGCTGATCTGCGGGTAATCCGCCTCGGTGATGCCAAAGGTGGCCAGGGTGCCGGTCAGGCCCACGCTGTCACGGAGGGCGGTGACCGCGTCGATGGCGGCTTCCGCGTTGCCGGCCTGGTCCCGCCCGGTGTCCCCCGCGCCCAGGGCGAACGCCATGTCGGCCAGGCGATCCTGGCAGGTGGCGAGGTTGAAGCGGAGCACTTGCGGCAGCACCACCGACAGTGCGGCCCCGTGCGCGATGCCGAACCTGCCGCCCAGCGAGTGGCCGATGGCGTGGCAGATGCCAAGACCGGTGCTGGCCATGGCGGCGCCGGCCAGATGCGCCGCCAGCAGCATCTGGGACCGCGCCTCCCGGTCCGCGCCGTCGGCCACGGCGTGCGGCAGGTTCGCCGAGACCATCCGCATGACCTGCAGGGCGATGCCGTCCGCCCATGGGTTGGCGCGCCGGGACAAGTACGACTCCAGGGCGTGCGTGAGCGCGTCCATCCCGGTCGCGGCGGTGCCGGCGGGCGGCAAGCCCAGGGTCAGGTCCGGGTCGAGGATCGCGGCGGCCGGCAGCGTGCTGGCGTGGCCGACGTAGAACTTGCGGCCCGCATGCACGTCGGTCACTACCCCGAACGCGTTCGTCTCCGCGCCGGTCCCGGCGGTGGTGGGCACGGCGACCAGGGGCAGCGCGGCGCGGGCGAACGTGCCGCGGTAGTCGAGGTCGCGACCCCGCTGCGGGTTGACCGCGGCGAGCGCGATGCCCTTGGCCGCGTCGATCACCGAGCCGCCGCCCACCGCGACCACCGTCACCGCGGCGCCGCCGGTGCCGAGCGCGGCCACCTCCCCAGCGCCCGCCGCCACGTCCTCGGTCGTCGGGTTGGGGTGCACCCCGGCGAACACGACGGCGGCCAGGCCGTCGGCGGTGAGGGCGGCCTTGGCTGTGGCCACGACCGGGGTGCCCGCCAGCGCCGCGTCGGTGACCAGGGCCACCGTCTGGCCGCCGGTGCCCCGGACGATTCCGGGTAGCGCACCGATGGTGCCCGCGCCGAAATGCGCGGCCGGCAGGGGCGTGTACAGGATCCGGGTGCCGGTGAGTGGCTGGGGCATGGTCACTCCTGTGATGCGGCCGTGCTGGGCGGTGTTGCCGGCAGCTTGACCGGGAGCATCTCACCCCGGTGTCGCCGTAGCGCGCCCGGGCCTGCCGGTAGATCTGCCCGGCCGGCGGTCAGGACACCGTCCAGTGGCGGACGGCGTCCTCGTCGATCACCGCGCCCAGTCCGGGCCGGTCCGACACGCTGAGGCAGCCGCTGGCGTCGGCGGACACCGGCTCGGCGAGGAAGAAGTCGCGGCGGGCTGCCGTCCAGCCGGGCGGGTCGAGCGGGAACTCCAGGTAAGGGCCGCCGCCGACACCGGCTACCACGTGCAGGTTCGCCAGCAGGCCCAGGCCGTTGGTCCAGGTGTGCGGGGTGAACCAGCGATGCCGGAGCAGCGCGTACTCGGCGACCGTGCGGGCCCGGAGCATGCCGACGGCCAGCACGGCGTCGGGCTGCACCACATCCAGCGCGCCCGCCCCGATCGCGTCGAGAAGCTCCGCCGGGGTGCGGGCCATCTCCCCGCCGGCCACCCGGATCCCGGTCCGCTCCCGCAGCATCCGCATCCCGGCGGTGTCCCCGGCGGGCAGCGGTTCCTCCAGCCACAGCACGCCCAGGTCGTGCAGTTCGCCGGCGAGCGAGGTGACGGCTGCCACGTCGAGCGCGGGTGAGATGTCCCCGGGCATGCGCCAGCCCTGGTTGAGGTCGACGATGATCTCGACCTGGTCACCGGCCGCCTCCCTGGCGGCCCGTACGGCGGCAAGGCTCGCGGCCACGTCCCCACGGTCGATCCGGATCTTCACCGCGCGGAACCCTGCCTCGCGGGCGGCAAGCACCGCTTCGGCCCGCTGCGCCGGGCCGATGTCCTCGCCGAACGACGCGTACGCGGGGATCTTCGTCTCCGCCCCGCCGAACAGTGCGGCCACTGGCAGCCCGGCGGCCTTCCCGGCGATGTCCCACAGCGCCGCCTCCAGCGGCCAGTACCTGGACGCGTGAAACCCGATGGTCTCCAGGATCCGCACGTGCCGGGCGATCCGGCCGGGATCCCGGCCGAGGAACAGGCCCTCGTAGGCGGCGAAACCGGCCATCGTGTCGCCGGAGCCGTACCCGGTGACGCCCTCGTCGGTCTCCACCCGGACCAGGGTCGCATCGAAGGCCCGGCGGGGCACGGGATCCCAGGCGGCGTGGAAGGGCGGGTCCAGCGGCAGGCGCATCCGGTCGAGCCGGATCGCGGTGATCTTCACTGCGGCTCCTGCCCGCCAATGGGCATCGGTACTCCCGCTTTGCGCCGGATCACGCTTGAATGGTCCAAAGCCGAACACGCTTGGACACTCAAAGTACGGGCACATGAGGGTGCCGGGCCAGCCAGAGGGGGTCACGTGGCGATCTACATCCTGAAGCGCCTCGGACTGGCGCTGGTGACACTGTGGCTCCTCAGCGTGCTCGTGTTCTTCGCCTGCCAGGTACTGCCCGGCGACCCTGGGCGCGCGATCCTGGGGAACCTGGCCTCGCCAAGCGCCGTGGCCGCGCTGGACCACCAGCTCGGCGTGGACCGGCCCCTCGTCGAGCAGTACTGGACCTGGATCACCGGCCTGCTGCACGGCAACATGGGCGAGTCCACCCAGTTCCGCGCGCCCGTCGAGCCCTACATCACGGCAGCGCTGGTCAACTCGATCAAGCTGGCCGCCCTGGCCTTCGTCATCGTGGTGCCGCTCGGCATCGTCGGCGGGGTCGTCGCCGCGCTCAACTATGGCCGGGCCGCGGACCGGGTCATCTCGGTGGCCGGGCTGTCCGCGACGACGGTGCCCGAGTTCGTGTCGGGGATCGTGGTCATCGTCATCTTCGGGGTCGCGCTGAAGGTCCTGCCGGTCTCCGCGTCGGCGGGCACCGGCGCCTCGCCCGCGAGCCAGTTCGAGCACCTGATCCTGCCCGCGATCCCGCTGGTGCTCGTCTTGTTCGGCTACATTGCGCGAATGGCGAGAGCAGGCACGATCGAGGCGCTCAACTCCGACTACGCGCGGACCGCCACCCTGAAGGGGCTCAAGCGCTCGGTCGTGATCCGGCGGCATATCCTGCGGAACTCGCTGCTGCCGACGATCACCGTCATCGCCACCCAGACCGGCTACCTGATCGGCGGGCTGGTGGTTGTGGAAACACTCTTCAACTACCAGGGGATCGGGAATCTCATCTTCAAGGCCGCCAACTCCAAGGACTTCCCGATGCTGGCCGCCGGCGTACTGACGATAGGCGTCGTGTACATGGTGGCCACGCTCATCGCGGACATCCTCTCTACCGTGCTCAACCCGCGGCTCCGGCTGGGAGGCGCCGAATGACCGAGGTCGTCACGGCGCCAGCCACCGCGGTCACGGTCGCGCAAGGGCGCGGCGAACTGCCGCCGTGGCGGCTGCTGCTGCGCAGGCCCACGTTCATCGTGGGCGCCGCAATCTTGCTGTTCTGGGTGGTCTGCGCGGTGTTCGGCCACATGATCGCGCCGCAGGACCCGCTGGCCCAGCAGTTGCTTGCCACGAACAAGGCTCCGTCCGGCGCTCACTGGTTCGGCACCGATCAGCTCGGCCGGGATGTCTTCTCCCGGGTCATCGTCGGCGCCAGGAGCATCCTGATCATCTCGTTCTTCGCCACGCTGCTCGGCACCGTGGCGGGCACGGCGCTGGGCCTGGCCATGGGCTACCTGGGTGGCGTGATCGACATTGTGGGCGGGCGGATCGTCGAGGCCGTGCTGGCGCTGCCACTGCTCGTGGTCGCGTTCCTGTTCGTGGTCGCCGTCGGGCCGTCCCCGCTGACCATCATCATCGTCATCGGCTTCGTGTTCACGCCGTTGATCGCGCGCACGGTCCGCTCCGCCGTTCTGGTCGAGCGGCAGCAGGACTACCTGGCCTCGGCCAGGCTGCTCGGCGAGAACCGCGCCTACATCATGTTCGTCGAGGTCCTGCCGAACGTCCTGCCGACGGTCCTGGTCGAGTTCACGGTACGGCTGGGGTACGCCATTTTCGCGATCGCCAGCCTGTCGTTTCTCGGCTTCGGCGTACAGCAGCCGACCCCGGACTGGGGCGCGGACATCAACGCGAACTACGGGGTACTGCCGGCCGGTTACTGGTGGATGACGCTGTTCCCGGCGCTGGCCATCGCCTCGCTGGTGATAGCGATCAACCTGGTCACCGACTCGATTGAGCAGGTGGTCGTGTCATGACCGCAACCGAGACCGCGGCCGCCGGCAGTGTGGATGACCTGACCCCGACGCTGCAGGTGGAGCACCTGGAGGTCACCCACCGGGTCCGCGGCGACGACCGCCGCGCGCTGCGCGATGTCTCGTTCCAGATCGGCCGGCGCGAATCGTACGGCCTGGTCGGCGAGTCCGGGTCCGGCAAGTCCACGGTGGCGCTGGCGCTGACCAGGTACCTGCCGCGCAACGGCCGGGTGAGCGGGGGGCGGATCAGCATCAACGGGCAGGACCCGCTGGCCATGGACGCCGCGGCCCTGCGGGAACTGCGGGCTCGCACCGTGTCGATGGTGTACCAGGAACCGGGGAAGGCGCTGAACCCGTCGATCCGGGTCGGCCGCCAGGTCGCCGAGGTGTACGAGGTCGCGGGGCTGGACCGGTCGGCGGCGCAGGACAAGGCCGAGGCCATGCTGCGCACGGTCCAGATCTCCGACCCGGGCCGGGTGATGAGGCTGTACCCGCACCAGGTGTCCGGCGGGATGGCGCAGCGGGTGGTCATCGCGATGGCCCTGGCCGCCGAGCCCTCGCTGCTGATCCTCGACGAGCCGACCACCGCGCTGGACGCGACGGTCGAGGCCGAGGTGCTGGACCTGGTGGCCGCGCTCCGCGAGGACTTCGCCACCTCGGTGCTGTTCATCAGCCACAACCTGGCCGTGATCGCCAAGATGTGCGACCGGGTCGGTGTCCTCTACGCCGGGGAACTCCTCGAGGAGGGACCGGCTCAGCAGGTGTTCGACGAGCCGCGCCACCCGTACACGGTCGGGCTGCTGCGCTGCATCCCGCGCCGCGGTCAGCGCAAGGACGCCGGGCGGCTCGATACGATCCCTGGCTTCCTGCCATCCCCCGGGCACACGCTCCCCGGGTGCGTCTTCGCTCCGCGCTGCCCGATCGCCGAGCAGCGCTGCCGGGAGGCCCCGCCGCCTGCCTTCCCGGTGGGCCCGGCCCGGAGCTCACGCTGCTACCTGCACGACGCCACGTCGGACCTGCCCAGGAACACCCCGGTCGACGTTGAGCTGGCGTCGACCCGCGACCCGGCCGAGCTGGTCGTGTCGTTGCGGGACCTGTCCAAGACCTTCACCCACGGCGGCGAGTCGGTGCGAGCCCTGGTCGGCGTCAACCTCAGCCTCGAGAAGGGCGAGACGCTCGGCCTGGTCGGCGAGTCAGGCAGCGGCAAGACCACCCTGGCCCGGGCCCTGCTCGGCCTCATCGCGCCGGACGAAGGCTCCGTCGTGGAACTGGACGGGGCCGCGCTGGGCGCCGAGGCGCGGCGCCGGCCACGGGAGCAGCTCAAGGCGCTGCAGATCGTGTTCCAGAACCCGGATTCGGCGCTGAACCGCCGCCACACCGTCCGGCACCTGATCAGCCGGCCGCTGTCCCGGCTGGCCGGCCTGTCCGGGGCGCGGCTCCGCGAGCGGCTGACCGACCTGGTCCGGTCGGTCCGCCTGGAGGAGCGTCATCTGAGCCTGCGCCCCAGCCAGCTCTCCGGCGGCCTGAAGCAGCGGGTCGCGATCGCCCGCGCGTTCGGTGGCGGGCCACGGATCGTGGTCTGCGACGAGCCCACCTCGGCGCTCGACGTGTCGGTGCAGGCGGCCATCCTCAACCTGCTGGCCGACCTGCAGGCCAAGGAGCAGGTGACCTACCTGTTCATCTCGCACGACCTGGGGGTGGTGCGGTACTTGTCCGACCGGATCGCGGTGCTCTACCTGGGCCGGGTCATGGAGCTTGGCCCGGCCGAGACCGTCTTCGCCGGTCCGCACCACCCGTACACCGAGGCGCTGCTCTCGGCGGTGCCCAGTATCGACGGCCAGCGCGCCGACCGGATCCGGCTGCACGGTGAGATCCCGTCCGCGGCCGATCCGCCCAGCGGCTGCGTGTTCCACACCCGGTGCCCGCGGCGGCTGTCCACGGGCGTCTGCGAGACGACGGAGCCCCCGCTGGCGGAGGTCGCGCCGGGCCACCTGATGAGCTGTCACATCGCTATCGATCAGCTAACGATCCTGCAGCGCACCGAGCAGGACGGTGACTGAGGGCATGCCCGGAGCATAATTTCATTCGATTCGCACCAGCCGCATGCCGCGGTTGAGTGAATGTCGCAGGAGGACCCAGTGGACAGTGACCATGGCCGCCTCAGCCGGCTCCGCCAGGGGCAGGGCGAAATCGCGAATCACGTCATCGACGAGTACGCCGCGGGGCGGCTCTCCCGGCGGGACTTCCTGCGCCGCGGTGCTGTCGTGGGGATATCGCTGCCGGTACTCGGTGCCGTCATCTCGGCCTGCGGGAGCTCGGGTTCCTCGACGCCGAGCACTTCGTCGAGTTCCGGCGCCGGCGCGGCCGGTGCCACGATCAAGGCCGGAATCGTCGTGCCGACGGCGACGATCAACCCGCTGACCGTGGCCGACCAGGGCGGCCTCGACATGCTCGGCCAGACGGGTGAATACCTGGCGTTCTCGAACCAGCACCTGACGCTGCAGCCGGCGCTCGCCACGAGCTGGACACCCAACTCCACCGCGGACGTGTGGACGTTCAAGATCCGCCAGGGCGTGAAGTTCCACAACGGCCAGCCGCTCACCGCCGACGACGTCGTCTACACCTACAAGCTGCAAACCGACCCGAAGAGCTCTGCCAACGCCTTGTCAGCGTTCGGCGGCGGGCTGACCCCCGACGGCGTGGTCAAGGTGGACGACCAGACTGTCGCCTTCCACCTCACCGCGCCGAACGGGAACTTCCCGTACCTCACGTCGTCCGACAACTACAACATGATCATCATCCCGAACAACTACGACCCGGCGAAGTGGCAGAGTTCCTTCCTCGGGACCGGGCCGTTCGTGATGAAGAGCTACACGCCCAAGGTCGGCGCCACGTTCGCCCGCAACGCGCAGTACTGGGGCCCCAAGGCCCTGCCCGCCGCCACCGAGTTCACTTTCTACGACACCCAGACGCCCCTGATCCTCGCCCTCACCGGCGGGACCATCGACGTCGTCGGGCAGTTCGCCGTCGCGGGCGGCGAGCAGTTGCTCGCCCCCGGGGCCCCGTACAACATCATCAACCTCAAGTCGAGCGCGCACCGGCAACTGTCGATGCGCAACGACCAGGCGCCGTTCACCGACCCGCGGGTGCGCCAGGCGATCGCGCTCACGCTCGACCGGCCGGCCATCGTGGAGGCGCTGTTCAAGGGCAACGCCGCCATCGGCAACGACAGCCCGTTCGCCCCGGTCTACCCGTCGACCAACACCACCGTGGCCCAGCGCGCGCAGAACATCGCCATGGCGAAGTCGCTGCTGTCCGCAGCCGGGCACTCGTCCGGGTTCACTACGCATCTGGTCACCGAGCAGTTCGTGGAGATCCCGGAGTACGCCCAGATCGTGGTGCAGGCGGCGAAGCAGATCGGCGTGACCATCAAGCTGACGGTCGAAAGCTCATCCGCCTACTACGGCAAGGCCACATTCGGGAACTCCGACTGGCTGGACGCGACGATGAGCCTGGTGGACTACGGGCACCGCAGCGTGCCCAACGTGTTCCTGACCGCGCCGCTGCAGACGACCAACGCCAAGAAGGGCACCGGCTCGTGGAACGCGGCGCACTTCAGCAACGCGCAGTACGACAAGCTGTCCAACCAGTACATCGCCACGTCCGACCTGACCACCCAGCGCACAATCGCAGGCCAGATCGAGACCCTGCTGCTCAAGGAGACGCCGATCATCTTCGGGTACTTCTACAATTACCTGAGCGCCACGGCCAAGAACGTGACCGGCGCCTACCCGACGGCCATCGGCCACATCTTCCTCAACAAGGCGACCAAGAGCTGAGCCCCGCGGCCGCGCCACGCACCCTGAGCACGCCCGCTGACCTCGGCCCTGGCCTGATCCGCGAGGTTGCCGCCGGGCGCGGGCTTGCCCTCGCCCCCGAACTGGCGCGGGCGGTGGACCGGCGCTGCCGCCAGGCCCGCGCCGTGCTCCGCGCGGGCCGGCCGGTGTACGGCGTGAACACCGGCATGGGCGCGCTGTCCGGTGTCCGGCTCACGCAGGCGCAGCAGCGCGAGCACCAGCGCAACCTGCTGCTGGCCCGGGCGACCGGCGGGCCGCCATGGCTGGACGAGGCCGACGCGCGGGCACTGATCGCCGTCCGGCTGCGCACGTTCCTGTCCGGGGACGCCGGGGTGTCCGCCGCGCTGTGCCAGCGGCTGGCCGAAACGCTCGAGGCGGGGCTGGTGCCCGCCGTGCCCCGCACCGGCGTCGGGTGCGCGGGCGAGATCGTGCCGCTGGCACACGCGTTCGGCCCGCTGTGCGGGATCGGCCGGGTGCTCGGCCCCGACGGCGGAACCCGGCCGGCGTCCGGCGCGCTGCGCGAGCGCGGCCTGCCGGAGTTCAGCCTCGGCCCCCGGGAGGGGCACGCGCTGCTGGCGGGGGTCCCCGGGGCCACGGCACTGGGCATCGGGCGCCTCGCCGGCGCCAGGGCGCTCGCGGCGCGGATGGAGGCGGCGGCGGCGCTGTCGATCGTGGCCGCGTCCGCGTCCAGGGACCCGTACCGGGCGGAGTGCGGGCGCGGTGACCCGATACTCGGCCAGGTGCTCGGCCGCCTGCGGCGGTACGCCGGCGAGCCTGCCGGTCCCGCCGCGCTGCAGGCGCCGGTGTCGTTCCGGGTGGCGGGCCCGGTGCTCGCCCAGTTCCTGCGGGCCGGGAACGGGCTGGCCGGTGCCATCGGCCGCGCGCTGTCCGGCGTGACCGACTCGCCGGCCTTCCTCGGCGGGACCTTCGTCGGCACCGCGGGCTTTCACGGCCTCGACCTCGCGGCGCACTGCGACCAGCTCACCGCGGCCATCGCCCACGCGGCCGAGGTGTCGGCGGCCCGGATCCACCGGCTGCTCGACACGCGGGTCACCGGACTGCCCCCGCAGCTCGCCGCCCGCCCGGGGCCGGACACCGGCCTGGTCACCGTGCACAAGCGCGCGGCCGGTGAGGTGCACGCCCTGCGCCGCCTTGCCCTGCCGTCCACCGTGGGGCTCATCGAGACCTCCGGCGGCCAGGAGGACGTGCAGTCGTTCGGCTGGGAAGCCGCCGAGTCCCTGCGCCAGGCGATCCGCCACGGCCACGCGGTCATCTCGTGCGAGCTGCTGACCGCCTACCGCGCCGTGACCCTCTCCCCGCACCTGGTCCCGCCCGGCTGCCGCGCGCTGATGGACGCGCTCTCCGACGTCATCGGCCCCATCGAAGGCGACCGCCCCTTTGGCGAAGACATCGAGCGCCTCACCGCCGCAGCCTGGCCTCCGGGGCCCGCGGCGGAATAATGAAAGACTGAGGCAGGTTTGCAGCCCCCGTGCCCAGGCAAGGCACGCGGAAGATCACCAACCGGCAGCCCAGGGATTGAGCATGAGCACGGCTAGCGACACCCAGAGCGAGCAGCACGGGCATCAGCACCGTGACGTCTCTGGCGGCTGGCTGCGCCCGGCGGTATTCGGTGCCATGGACGGCCTGGTCACCAACGTGTCGCTGATCGCCGGGGTCGGCGGTGGCGGCGGCTCGAGCCAGTTCATCGTGCTGACCGGGCTCGCGGGCCTGGCGGCGGGCGCGTTCTCGATGGCCACCGGCGAGTTCGTCTCGGTGTCCTCCCAGAACGAACTCATCGGGGCCGAGGTCCGCAAGGAGGCCCACGAGCTCAAGCACAACCCGGAGTCGGAGCAGGAGGAGCTTGCGGAGACGTTCCGGGCGCGGGGTGTGGACCCCGAGCTAGCCGCCGAGGTCGCCCGCCAGCTATCCCTACAGCCCGATCACGCCCTGGCGGTCCACGTCCGCGAGGAGCTGGGCGTCGACCCCGAGGAGCTGCCCTCCCCCTACACCGCAGCGGCCGCGTCCCTGGTCACCTTCGCCGTGGGTGCCCTGATCCCCCTGATCCCCTACCTGGCCGGCCTCGACTCACTCCGGCTGGCACTAGGTCTCGCTGCCCTAGCGGCGTTCATCGGCGGCGGCCTGGTGGCCAAGCTCACCGACCGCCCCTTCCTCCGCGGCGCCTTCCGCCAGCTCCTGCTGGGCGCCGTGGCGGCCAGCCTGACGTACCTGATCGGCCACGCGGTCGGCTCCAGGGTCTGATCCCGGACCACGTCCGCCCCGGACTATCGTCCCGGCAAATTCACCAGCCTTCCGGCCCGAACGAGTCATCGTGAGGAGCCCCGGGCCCGGACAGCAGCGCCAGGTCCGACTCGACCATCATCGTGACCAGCTCGTCGAACCCCACGGTCGGCTCCCAGCCCAGCTCCTTGGCCACCTTCGACGCGTCCGCGCACAAGTGGTCCACCTCGGCCGGCCGCACGAACGCGGTGTCGGACACGACGTGCTCCCGCCAGTCCAGGCCCGCCGCGGCGAACGCCCGGCGCACCAGTTCCTCCACGCTGTGCGTCACCCCGGTGCCGACCACGAAGTCGGCGGGCTCGTCCTGGTCCAGCATCAGGTGCATGGCCCGCACGTAGTCCCCGGCGAAACCCCAGTCCCGGCGGGCCGACAGCGTGCCGAGCCGCAGCTTGCGCTCCAGGCCGAGCTTGATCCTGGCCACGCCGAGGGACACCTTGCGGGTGACGAACTCGGCCCCGCGGCGGGGTGACTCGTGGTTGAACAGGATCCCGGACACCGCGAACATGCCGTAGGACTCACGGTAGTTCTGGGTGAGGAAGTGCCCGTACACCTTGGCCACTCCGTAGGGGCTGCGGGGGTGGAACGAGGTCCGCTCGGTCTGCGGGGACTCGGCCACCATGCCGAACATCTCCGAGGACGAGGCCTGGTAGAACCGGATCTGGCCGCTGCCCGGGGTGCGCGAGGCGCTGATGCCGCTGCACACCCTGATCGCCTCGAGCACCCGCAGCACGCCCAGGCCGGTCACCTCGCCGGTCAGCTCGGCCTGCTGCCACGACATCGGCACGTAGGAAATCGCCGCGAGGTTGTAGACCTCGGCGGGCTGGACCTTTTCCACCGCCGAGATCAGGCTGCCCTGGTCCAGCAGGTCACCGCGGACCAGCCGGACCTCACCGAGCAGCTGGCGGACCCGGCGGACCCGCGGATTGGACTGGCCCCGGACCAGGCCCCAGACCTCGTATCCCTGCGCAAGCAGGTATTCGGCCAGGTAGGAGCCGTCCTGGCCGGTGATCCCGGTGATCAGTGCGCGTTTGGGCATGGCCTCCCCGCCGATGATCACGGCGTGAGTTGCGCCGCGCTGCACTCAGGGTACGACTGCGTCTCGTGTCAGTGCTGACGCACGCGAGGCAGGTGTGGTACTGGATGGTAATGTTCCCTGCCTAGGGGCCAGCGGGCGGCCCGGGCATCACCCGACACCGGACCGACAAGAGGTGCGAAGCTGCGTGCAGACCAACCAGCGCCCGCTCCGGGTAGCCCTCGTGTCCTACCGCAGCAAGGCGCACGTTGGTGGCCAGGGTATCTATCTGCGGCACCTGTCCCGCGAACTGACCGCGCTCGGGCACCACGTGGAGGTCTTCTCCGGCCAGCCCTATCCCGAGCTGGAACCGGGCCCGGTGCTGTGCACACTGCCCAGCCTGGACCTTTACCGGGAGCCCGACCCGTTCCGTACGCCGAAGTTGTCGGAGTTCCATGACTGGATCGACGTCCTGGAATTCCTCTGGATGAAGACGGGGGCATTCCCCGAGCCGGTCACGTTCAGCCTGCGGCTCCGCCGCGCGCTGCTGGCCAGGCTCGCGGACTTCGACCTGGTCCATGACAACCAGGTGCTTGCCTACGGCCTGCTCGCGCTGCCCAGGGCCGGGATGCCGCTGGTGACCAGCATCCATCACCCGATCAGCGTGGACCGGCGGATCGAGCTGAACGCCGCCAGGGGGCTGAGCAAGCTCGCCAAGTGGCGCTGGTACAGCTTCGTGCGGATGCAGGCCAGGGTGGCCCGCCGTTGCGGCACGATCCTGACCGCGTCACAGTCGTCGGCGGCGGACATCTGCCGCGATTTCGGCGCGGCGCCAGGCGACGTGCGGGTCATCCCGCTTGGCGTGGACACCCGCCTGTTCCATCCCCGGCCCGCGCCGCGCGTCCCCGGCCGCATGATCGCCGTGGCCAGTGCCGCCGACTCCCCGATCAAGGGCGTGGCGACGCTGCTGCGGGCGTTCGCCAAGCTGGCCACCGAGCGGGATGTGCAGCTCGTCGTGGTGGGCAAGCCCGGTCCCGGCGGGCCCACCGAGAAGCTGGCCGCCGAACTGGCGCTCGGCGACAAGGTGCGCTTCGCGCACGGCATCAGCGACGCCGAGCTTGCCGGGCTCGCCGCCAGCGCCGAGGTCGCGGTGGTGCCGTCGCTCTATGAGGGGTTCTCGCTGCCCGCGGTCGAGCACATGGCGTCCGGCACGCCGCTGATCGTCAGCCGCACCGGGGCACTGCCCGAGGTCGTGGGGGATACCGCGGTGCAGGTCCAGCCCGGCGACCCGGAGGAACTGGCCGCCGCGCTGCGGGACCTGCTCGACTCGCCGCGGCGGCGCGCCCAGCTCGGCGAGGCCGCCTGGCGCCGGGTCCAGGAGCGGTTCGCCTGGCCCGCGGTTGCCCGGGCCACCGTCGCCGAGTACGAACGGGCGATCGCCGCCCGCCGGGACGCCCCGGTGCCGGCCGCGAGCCTCGGCGGCCCGCCCGCGGGCGGCGCCTCGCTGAAGGGAGCCGAGCACTGCTGACCGTGGACTTCCGGCGGTTCCCCGTCGGGCCGGGCAACCGGCTGCTCGATCTGGGCTGCGGTGCCGGGCGGCACGCTTTCGAGGCCTACCGGCGCGGGGCGGACGTGGTCGCCTTCGATGCCGATCACGGCGAACTTCAGCAGGTCAGCGCCATGACCGCGGCCATGGCGGCAACCGGGGAGGCGCCGCAGGCGGCGCGGGCGCGGCCGGTAGGCGGCGACGCCACGACCATGCCGTTCCGCGACGGTTCCTTCGACCGGGTGATCGCGGCGGAGGTGCTCGAACATATTCCGCTTGACCAGCGCGCGCTCGGCGAGATCGCCCGGGTGCTGCGGCCCGGCGGGCTGCTCGCGGTGACCGTGCCCGCCTGGCTGCCTGAACGTATCTGCTGGGGGCTGTCGGACGACTACCACAACACGCCGGGTGGCCATGTCCGCATCTACACCCGGCCCGAGCTGGAGGCCAAGCTGCGCATGGCCGGGTTCGAGGTGGCGGGCCACCATCACGCGCACGGCCTGCACTCGCCTTACTGGTGGCTGAAGTGCGCGGTCGGCGTGCATCGTGACACCCACCCGCTGGCCCGCGCCTACCACCGGCTGCTGGTCTGGGACATCGTCGCCCGCCCGCCGGTGACCAGGCTCGCCGAGCAGGCCCTCAACCCGCTCATCGGCAAGAGCATCGTCTTGTATGCGCACAAGCCGCCCGGCGCCCCGCCGCACGCCGCTCCCCTGTCCGCCGCGGGCAAGACCGAGCCCGCGCGGGCGCATGCCCGTGGGTGAGCATCTGGCCCCGCTCGGCGCAGGACATTCGATGCCATACGCCCCGTCCGTGGCCGGCTCCGTCCCGGCCGTGCCCGGGATCCTGACCGAGGCGGAGATACGTGCCACCGGCGAGATCATCGCCGCCGGGCAGCAGGAGTCCGGGGCGATCGGCTGGCCGGACGGCCTGGTGGACGCGTGGAACCACATCGAGTGCGCCATGGCCCTGTCGGTGTGCGGGCTGCACGGCCCGGCCCGGCGGGCCTACGACTGGCTGCTCGCGACGCAGCGGGCCGACGGATCCTGGCCACGGCGGACCGCGCCCGGCGGGCAGGCCAGCGATGACGTGGGCGAGAGCAACCACGCCGCCTACGTGGCCGCGGGTGTCTGGCACGAGTACCTGGTCACCGGGGACGCCGGGTTCGTCGTGCGAATGTGGCCCGCGGTTCGCCGGGCAATCGAGTTCGCCCTGGATCTGCAGACGCCACGCGGCGAGATCATCTGGCAGCGCGGCCCCAGCGGGGCCCCGGCCGGCTACGCCCTGCTGACCGGCTGCTCCAGCATCCACCAGAGCCTGCGCTGCGCGGCGGCCCTGGCGGACTTCATGGGCGAGCCGCAGCCGGACTGGGAACTCGCCGCAGGCCGCCTCGCGCACGTGGTCGCCTGCCACCCGGAGGCGTTCGCGGACAAGTCCAGGTTCTCGATGGACTGGTACTACCCGGTGCTTGGCGGCTCGGTGCGGGGGCCGGATGCCACCGCCTGGCTGGCCGCGGGCTGGCCGGATTTCGTGGTGCCCGGCCTCGGCGTCCGCTGCGTGCGCGACGAGCCCTGGGTCACCGGAGCGGAGACCTGTGAGCTTGTCCTGGCCCTGGACGCGATCGGGGACCAGCGCAGGGCCCGGGAGATGTTCGCCGGGATCCAGTTCCTGCGGGATCCCGACGGCGGCTACTGGACCGGGTGGCAGTTCGCCAACCGCCAGCACTTCCCGAACGAGCGCAGCGGCTACACCTCGGCGGCGGTGATCCTCGCCGCGGACGCGCTGTCGGCCACCTCCGGGGGGAACGGCCTGTTCCGCGCCATGGGCGCCGGCACCGCCACAGCACCGGCGCCCGGCCCCGGCGACTGCGGCTGCGCACACCCTTGATCAAGAAATCCCCGGGCCGGTCCGTTCGAGAAGCCGCAGCGAGCCCTCGACGGCCACCTCGGTGAACGCGCCGGAAGCCAGCGCCCGCAGGTAGATGTGGTAGGGCGCCTGCCCGCCGTCGGCCGGATCCGGGAAGACGTCGTGGATCGCGAGCGCGCCGCCGCGCGCCACATGCGGCGCCCAGCCCTCGTAGTCGGCCTGGGCGGCGGCCTCGGTGTGCCCGCCGTCGATGAACAGCATCCCCAGCGGGACCCGCCACAGCCGCGCCACATCCGCCGACCGGCCCACGATCGCGATCACATCTTCGTCCAGGCCCAGGCCGGCCAGGGTGGCGCGGAAATGCGGCAAGGTATCCAGCCGGCCCGTCCCCGGATCGACCAGGGCCGGGTCGTGGTACTCCCAGCCCGGCTGGTTCTCCTCCGAGCCGTGATGGTGGTCCACCGTGATGACGGCCTGGCCCGCCTGCCGGGCGGCACACGCAAGGTAGATCGTGGACTTGCCGCAATAGGTGCCGACCTCGAGCACAGGCCCGGCGGTGGCGTAGACGGCCGCCGCCCGGTACAGGGCCAAGCCCTCGGGGGGCGGCATGAAGCCGCGCGCCGCCTCCGCCGCGCGGCGCAACTCGTCGGGCATGGCGGGCAGCCCGCCGGGCATGACGCGGGTATCGGTCATGGTCTGATCCTGCCCTGCCGCCGCCCCCGCGCGGGCGCGGTCCCGGACGCGAGGAGAATGCCGCCATGAGAGTGACCGTCGACCGCGACCTGTGCGAGGCCAACGGCGTGTGTGCCGGCCTGGTGCCGGAGGTCTTCCGCCTCGATGACGACGACGAATTGCACATCACCGACGGCGAGGTGCCACCGGAACTGGCGGCACAGGTCCGCCATGCCGTGCAGTCGTGCCCGAAGACGGCGCTACGGCGGAGCGAGTGAGCCGGCTGCGCTAACACGGCCGAGGCCGCCGCCGCGGAGTCGCGTGGGCCTCAGGCCACCGGGGGGTTCCAGGGGGGTCGCTCCCCCGGGCCAGCACCGCCCGGCTCCTGCAGTTCGATGCGGTTGCCGGCCGGATCGTAGAGGAACGACTGGCGCCCGGTGCCGACCGGGGCCGGGTCGGTGACGCGCAGGCCGCGCCTGCGCAGTTCGGCGACCGCGCCGTCCAGGTCGGTGACGGCCAGGGCGAAGTGCTGCCCCCTGTCCGGCGGCACCTCCGCCTTGATGAGGTGTACCTGCTGGCTGCCTGCGTCCAGCCAGGCCCCGCCGAAGCTGAAGTCGGGCCGGTCGGCGCGCTCGGTCAGGCCCAGGACATCGACGTAGAAGTCCCGTGCTGCGGACACGTCGCGGACGTTGATCGAGACATGGTGAAGCCCGGCAGGTCGCATGCCCCCAGTCTGGGGCATGGGCCGCCCAGCGAGCTAGGGCATCCCTACCGCCCGGCCGGACGGACCGCCTCCAGCCGGGTCAGCGCCTCGGCCAGAACCTCCCGCTTCTTGCAGAACGCGAACCGCACCTGGGACTGGGCCGCCTCGACGTTGTCGTAGAACACCGAGCTGGGGATCGCCACGACCCCGGCCCGGTGCGGCAGCTCCTTGCAGAACTGCACGCCGTCGGCGTAGCCGAGCGGGCGCACGTCGGTGGTGATGAAGAACGTCCCGGCGGGCCGGTACACCTCGAACCCGGCCGCGGCGAGGCCGTCGCAGAAGAAGTCCCGCTTGGGCCGCAGGTCACCGGCCACGGCGGCGTAGTAGCTGTCCGGCAGCGCGAGCGCCTGGGCGATCGCGTACTGGAACGGCCCGCTGGAGACGTAGGTAAGGAACTGCTTGACGGTGCGGACCGCGGTCACGATCTCCGGGCTCCCGGTCACCCAGCCGACCTTCCAGCCGGTGAACGAGAAGGTCTTGGCCGCGGAACTGATGCTGACCGTGCGCCCGGCCATGCCGGGCAGCGACGCGATGGGCAGGTGCGTGCCGTCGAACACCATGTGCTCGTACACCTCATCGGAGACGACAAGCAGGTCGCGCTCGCAGGCAAGCTCGGCAACCCGGGCCAGTTCGTCCGGGGTGAACACCACGCCGGTCGGGTTGTGCGGGGTGTTCAGCAGGATCACCCGGGTGCGCGGGGTGATCGCGGCGCGCAGCGCGTCGAGGTCGGGCCGGAAGTCCGGCGGCCGGAGGGTGACCGGCACCCGGGTCGCGCCCGCCATCGCTATCGAGGCCGCGTAGGAGTCGTAGTACGGCTCGAACGCGATGGCCTCGTCGCCCGGCTCCAGCAGCGCGAGCAGCGCCGCCGCGATGGCCTCGGTCGCGCCGACGGTGACCAGCACCTGGCGGTCCGGGTCCAGGTCGAAGCCGTAGAACCGCTTCTGATGCGCGGCGACCGCCTGCCGCAGTTCCGGGATGCCGGCCCCGGGCGGGTACTGGTTGCCCCGGCCCTCCCTGATCGCGGCCACCGCGGCCTCGGCGATCTCCCGCGGCCCGTCGACGTCGGGGAAGCCCTGGCCGAGGTTGACCGCCCCGGTGGTGACGGCCAGCGCGGACATCTCGGCGAAGATCGTGGTTCCCATCCCGGCGAGCCGGGCGTTCAGCAGTGGTCGGTTCACCCGGCCATGACATCATGCCGCGGCGCCTGCCGTGACCCTGGGCACCGTGACGTACCCTGCGGGCATGCGCGTCGCTCTGTGCCAGTTGCCGGTCAGCCCGGATCCCGGGGTCAACCTCGGCAGGGTGCGGGAGGCCCTGTCCGATGCGGCGGGCCGGGGCGCCGACCTGGCGGTGTTCCCCGAGGCCACCCAGGCCCGGTTCGGCAGTGACCTGCCCGCCGTCGCCGAGCCGCTGGACGGCCCGTTCGGCAGCGGGCTGGCCGAGGCCGCCCGGGCCACGGGAGTGGCGCTGGTGGCGGGGGTGTTCGAACCCGCCCCCGACGGCCGCGTGTACAACACCGCGGTGGCCTACGACGCGGCGGGCACCCAGGTCGCCGCGTACCGCAAGATCCACCTGTTCGACGCGCTGGGCGAGCGGGAGTCCGCCGTGGTCGCCCCGGGCGCGCAGCCCGTGATCGTGGATCTGTGCGGGGTCCGGGTCGGCATCATGACCTGCTACGACCTCAGATTCCCCGAACTTGCCCGGGCCCTGGCGGTGCGCGGGGCCGAACTGATCGTGATACCCGCCGCGTGGGCCGCTGGCCTGTTCAAGGAGGAGCACTGGGTCACCCTGGTGCGCGCCCGGGCGATCGAGAACACAGTCTGGGTGGCGGCGGCCGACCAGGTACCCGACCATTCCGCGCCGCCCACCCGCGCTCCCACCGGGATCGGCCGCAGCATGATGGCAGACCCCATGGGCACGGTCCGCGCCGACCTCGGGCCGTTCCCCGGGCTTGCGGTGGCCGACCTGGACAGCGCGCTGACCAAGCAGGTCCGGGCCGTGCTGCCGTGCCTGGAGCACCGCCGCGAGGACGTGTTCGGCCCGGCAACTCGCTGAGCGGTGCCCGCCCGGGCGGCAAACCGCCCGGCGGCCGTGGTGACGCCGTCACGTGGCTGCGGCGGCCGGCGCTACGGCCCCGGGTCAGCGGTAGCGCGCGTGCCAGAGGATCGGGTGTTCTGCTGCGGTGCTCGTGGCGAACCCGGCACCGGTGAGCGTCCCGTTCCCCGCCGTCACGGCATTGATCTGCGCGGCGAACGCCCCGCCGGGCCCGCCTCCCGCAGGCACGCGGTCCTGCCAGGTCAGCCCGTCGGAGGACCACCAGGTGAGCATGACCTGCCGCCCCGGCAGCCCGGCGTGGCCGACGGCGATGAACCCGTGTCCCGCGGCGGCCAGCGCGGTCACCACGGCCGGGGCCGGTGGCGCGGGCAGCACCGAGTCCCGCCAGGTGCGGCCGCCGTCGGCCGAGACAGCGGCGAACGGCACGGGCGCTGAGCCGGCCCGCCACTCGTAGCCCGCGGCGACTGCCCGCGCGCCCCCCGCGGTGACCTTGGTCAGCACGGCGCCGACCGCCCCGGCCGGGAGTGGCAGCGCGGTGAAGTCCCAGGCCGAACCGTTCCGCGAGGTCCACGCCGCGGGTGTGTTTCCTGCCGAGCCCACCGCCAGGAAGCCGGGCCCCGCGACGGTCACCGCGAGAACCTGGCGGCTCCGCGGGGCCCCGGCCGGCCCGGAGCCGCCCGGGACCGGCAGCGGGGCACGGGCCCAGGTGCTGAGGTTCTTCGAGTACCAGGCGGCCGGGGCCGTGGTGCCGCCCGTCCGGGCGCTGCCGACCACCACGTAGCCGGCCGGGCCTGCCGCCGCCTGGACAAGTCCGTTCCCCGGTGCCGTGAGCCGGCTGGGCCCGGATGCCGGGGCCCAGGAGGTTCCAGTGGCCGAGGTCAGGATCACCGGCTGGTACGCAGGTGGCACGGAGGGAACAGGTACCCGTGCGGACGGCGCCGCGCTGGCCTGGCCAATCGCCAGCCAGCCCTGGCCGCCGTGCGCCACGCTCACCAGCGCGCCGTTACGCCACGGCTGCGGCAGCAGCACGGCCGCGGGCGCCCACTGACCGGCCGAGGCCAGCCACAGCGCCGGCGACCCGCCCGCGGAGCCCGCCGCGACCAGCGTGCGGCCGCCCGCGGCCAGGCCGTTGACCGTCACGTCGGGAGTGGCGCTCGCGGCCAGCACCGGCTGGCCGACCTGCTGGCGCCCGGCGGCGTGACTGATGAGGATCAGGTAGGGGCGGGTGCCTGCCGCCCCGGATGCCGGCTGGCCGTTGCCGGCCACCACCACGGTGCCACCGGGCCCGGCGGCCAGGCCGGTCATACCGGCGCCCGCGCCGGCGGCGGTCCGGTGCCAGTCGCGGCCGCGCACGCTGGAGAACGCCACCTGGGTTCCGTCCACGGACGCGGCGACGACGAAGCCGTACCTGCTTCCGGACACCCTGGTGACCTGGAGCGAAGTACGCCTGACCGGGGTCAGCTTGCCCGCGTACCGCCACTTCGCACCCTGGGCGGACCGATAGGTCACCGCGTCCCGGCGCCCGGCGGCGTGGCCGGGACGGACGGCGACGAACGCCGTCCCGCTGGCCGCCAGCCCGGCCAGCCCGGAGGTCGCGCCGTGGCTGGCCGGAAGCGTCACCGGCTTCCAGGTGAGGCCGCCGTCCGTGCTCCGCCACAGGCCCGCGTCCCGCCGCCGGCTATGTCCCGCGGCTCCGGTGACCGGACCGCCTGCGACGACCACGCCGCCTTCGGCGGCGGCCCAGCGCAGGGCCGTCACGTGCCCCCTGTGGGCGGTGAGCCCGCGGGCCGTCCCTGTCCAGCGCTGCCAGGGCCGCCCGGCCGAGGTGGTCCACACCACGGGGCCCGGCTCGGCGCCGGCGTGCTCGCCGACGGCCACGAACCCGGTGCCGGTACCGGCCAGGCCGAGGACCGTGTCCCCCGCTACCGGGGGCAGGCCCGGTGCCGGGTGCCAGGTCCTGCCATCGGGGGAGGTCCAGGCGGAGTGCTGGCCGAGCGCGAGCCAGGTGCCCCCACTGTGCGTGATCAGCACCGGGGTGGTGCCCGGGCCGCCGACCGCGCCGGGGGCCGCCGTGGTGCCCGGCCCGGCCGCTCCCGGGCCCACCGCGAGGCCCGTACCAGGCGGTGCGCCGGGGCCGGTCCCGCTCCCCTGGCCGGCCCCGGAGCCAGCGCCGGGGCCCGCCAGTGCCGCCCGGGACCAGGTGCGGCCACCGTCGGCGGAGAACAAGAACAGCGGCACCGGGGCCGGCTGGCTGGGCTGCGCGCCGATGGCGACGACGGTATTGCCCACTGCTGCTATCCCGGTCAGCGACGCAAGCAAGGGGGTGGCCCCGGCCGTCCGGCCGGCCAGTTCCGCGTCCGCCGCCACGGCGGGCGGATACGGGGTGACCAGGGCGAACTCTGGCTTGGCCGACCCGCTGCCGGAACGGGCGATGCCGATGCCTGCCAGCGTCCCGGCGACGAGCACGAGTGCGATGACGGCCACGATCGCGACCCGCCTGCCCGGCCGCACCCTGACGGTCGTGCCCCGCCCGGAGGCAGCCTTCTCACCCTGCCCAGGGCCGGCCTTCCCGCCTGGTTCGGCTTGCGTGATCCCGCTCGCAGTGCTGCCCGCCGCCGTCCCGGTGCTCGCCCCTCCAGCGCTGGGGCCCTCCCCGAGCCCCGCGCTGGCGCTGCCGCTACCGGCGTCTGCGTGGCCCGCGGTGCGGCCATCCTGGTCAGATCCCGTGGCCACACCAGGCGCGCTCGCCGCCACCGTGGCTGTCCCGGCCGTGGCAGGCGCACCTGCTTCGGCCGTCGCCCCATTCACCTCGGCCGCAACCGCCACACCAGCCTCGGTTCCGGCCGATGGGCGCTGGGCCGATGGGCGCTCGGCCGATGGGCGATCCGGCTGCGAAGGCCCGGCCGGATCCCGGGATCGGGCGGCGCGGGGAGACCCGTCCGCGGTGAGAACCGGGATCGGCTCGGTGTGCGGGTCGTCGTCGGCCACAGGGATGCCAGCGGGGCGCGCTCCGGCTGCCGGGGGCCGCATCCAGTCGATGCCCGCCTCCTGCCACGCGGTGGCCGACTGCTGCCATACCGAAACCGGCGGAGCGAGCGCCGGCCGCGCTGGCGGGCGTGATCCCATTTCACCCGGCACCTGCTGGCCCGGCGTGGGCCGGCCAGGAGCCGGCGAGCCTGCCCCGGCCGTGGCCTGCGAGAGCGTGTCCCCGGGCTCAGCCGGGGCGATGTCCCCCGGTTCGGCCGCCACGGCGGGCTCCCAGAGTTCATCGTTGCCGGACGACAGGTCCGCTACGTATTCGTCTGGGTCGCCCGTCATATCGGCGATCCCGCCTGGATAACCGCGCACGGCGGGCGCGAAGGCCGCGCCGCGCGGTACACGCCCCGGCGAAACGAACAGGGCGGTGCCTCCCTGGCCCGGCCGGCTGTCCGGGCTCACGGCCGCCCCGCTGGGTGGTTTGCGCGCGAATTCCGTGAACGGGCGGCCAAGGGGGAGTCGGTCACGCCCGTGATGCTAGCGGTGGAGCAGGCTATAGCTGAGGCGATCCGGCAGGGTCCCGCAGGTGTCGTGCTGTCCCGGCTCAGGGCGATGTGCGGCCTGGCGTCGAGCACGGCGATGCGAAGCCGTTCCATCTCGTCGTCGCTGACGCGCTCGAGGAACCGGCGCATTGTTAATTCCTCGTCGCCACCTGAGCGGAGGATCTCCGTCATCACCCGGGCGTCATGCTCTTCACGCTGCTCGACGGGCCAGTACCGCCAGGCGCGGCCGTGCTTGACACGCTGCAGCACGCCCTTGCGGTACAGGATGTCCATCACCGTCATGACGGTCGTGTAGGCGACCGGGCGGTCATACCGCAGCCGCTCCCGGACCTCGCGCACCATGCACGGGCTCTCGGCGGCCCACATCACGTCCATGATGGCCATCTCAAGTTCACCGAACTCGCGCACTTGGCGGCACCTCCGTGCATCCATGTAAGCACGGAACGTGCCTTGTCAGGAGTTGCCCCAACTGGGGCAGGGGGAGGAAAGGGGCCCCCTGGTATGGGTTTGTTCGCCCAGGCCGCAGAACTTCCCCCGCCGCGGCCCCGCCCCGGCCACAGAGCCTGGGCCCTGGGCCGCGCGGGAACCGTGGGCCAGCGGCGCAGGCGAGGCCGGCGTGAAGCGGATCTCGCCTGGTCGGGGACGCCGCTGCGGCCGGTAGCCTAGGACAGGCCCTGATGGGGGCGGTAATACCACCAGTCACACGTCGGAAGAGGCGATGTCCGCCGTGCCTCCGGAGTCGCCGCGGGCGTCCGCGGATCCTACCGAGCACATGACCGAGCATTCCGGTCAGGAATCTCAGGCCGGCAACACCGGCACGGATTTCGGGCCGAACGAATGGCTCGTCGATGAGCTGTACCAGCGCTACCTGGCCGATCCCTCGTCGGTGGCCATGGAGTGGTGGAACTTCTTCGCTGACTACCAGCCTCCCCCGGGGAGCCCGGCACCGCCGGCCGCCGCGGGGCAGGCCGCCGCCGCGGTCCAGGCCGCTGGATCCGCGCCTGGACCGGCCGCACCGGCGGGGACCGTCGCACCGGCACCGGCCGCGCCGGCGCCGACCGCGGCGATGCCAGCCGCACCGGGGACCGCCGCGCCCGGGCCGGCCGCGGGGAGTCCCGCCGCAGCGCCGCCAGCCGGCCCGGCGAGTACGGCCGCCACGCCTGCGCGCCCGGCCCAGCCGGCGGCGGACGGCAAGCCGGCCGGGGAGCCTGCCAGCGCGGCCCCCGCGCACGACAGCACCGTGGTGCGGCTGCGCGGCGCCGCATCGCGCACGGCCGAGAACATGGTGGCCAGCCTCAGCGTCCCCACGGCGACCAGCGTGCGAGCCATTCCGGCCAAGCTGCTGGCCGACAACCGGATCGTGATCAACAATCACCTGGCCCGCGGCCGGGGCGGGAAGGTCTCCTTCACCCACCTCATCGGCTTCGCCGTGGTACAGGCGCTGCGCACGATGCCGGAGATGAACCATTCGTTCACCACAGTCGAGGGAAAACCGGGTGTGGTCACGCCGGACCACGTCAACCTCGGCCTGGCCATCGACGTGACCGCGCGCGACGGGTCCCGGCAGTTGCTCGTGCCCAGCATCAAGGCGGCGGAGGACATGGACTTCCGCCAGTTCTGGATGGCTTACGAGGACATCGTCCGCCGGGCCAGGACCGGCAAGCTGACCATTGACGACTACGCGGGCACCACGATCACGCTGACCAACCCTGGGACCATCGGCACCGAGCACTCCGTGCCCAGGTTGATGGCCGGCCAGGGCTGCATCGTCGGCGTGGGGGCGATGGAGTATCCGGCCGAATACCTGGGCGCGTCACAGGAGACCCTGGCCCGCTTGGCGGTCAGCAAGACCGTGACGCTGACCTCCACCTACGATCATCGGATCATCCAGGGCGCCCAGTCCGGTGAGTTCCTGCGCCGCATGCAGCAACTTCTGCTCGGCGAAGACGGCTTCTACGACTCCGCCTTCAAGGCACTGCACATCCCCTACGAGCCCGTGCGCTGGGTGCGCGACATCGCTGCCCTGCACGAGCAGGACGTGACCAAGCCGGCCCGGGTGCTCGAACTCATCCACGCCTACCGGGTCCGCGGTCACCTCATGGCGGACACCGACCCGCTGGAGTACCACCAGCGCAAGCACCCCGACCTGGACATCAACGAGCACGGCCTGACCCTGTGGGACCTGGAGCGCGAGTTTCCCACCGGCGGCTTCGGCGGCAAGCCACTGATGAAGCTGCGGGAGATCCTCGGCGTGCTGCGTGACTCCTACTGCCGGACGGTTGGCGTGGAGTACATGCACATCCAGAACCCGGAGGAGCGCGCCTGGCTGCAGGACCGGATCGAGCGCCCGCACGGCAGGCCCAGCCACGACGAGCAGATGCAGATCCTGTCCCGGCTGAACGTGGCCGAGGCCTTCGAGATGTTCCTGCAGACCAAGTTCGTCGGCCAGCGGCGGTTCTCTTTGGAGGGCGCCGAGTCGCTGATCCCACTGCTCGACGCGGTGCTCACCGAGGCCGCGCGCGCCTCACTGGACGAAGCCGTGGTCGGAATGGCGCACCGCGGCAGGCTGAACGTGCTGGCCAACATCGTGGGCAAGTCGTACGCGCAGATCTTCGGCGAGTTCGAGGGCAACCTGGACCCGCGGACCACCCACGGGTCCGGCGACGTCAAGTACCACCTCGGTGCCGACGGCGTCTTCAACGCCAGCGACGGCTCGTCGATCGCGACCTCGCTGGTCGCCAACCCCAGCCACCTGGAAGCGGTCGACCCGGTCCTGGAAGGCGTCGTCCGGGCCAAGCAGGACGTGCTCGACATGGGCGAGCCCGGGTTCACCGTGCTAGCCGTGCTCGTCCACGGCGACGCGGCGTTCGCGGGCCAGGGCGTCGTGGCCGAGACCCTGAACCTGTCCCAGTTGCGCGGGTACCGCACCGGCGGCACCGTCCACATCGTGGTCAACAACCAGGTCGGGTTCACCACCCCGCCGCAGTACTCCAGGTCCAGCGTGTACAGCACCGACGTGGCGCGGATGATCCAGGCACCGATCTTCCACGTCAACGGCGATGACCCCGAGGCGGTCGTCCGGGTGGGCAGGCTCGCCTTCGCCTACCGGCAGGCGTTCGGCAAGGACGTGGTCATCGACATGATCTGTTACCGGCGCCGCGGGCACAACGAGGCAGACAACCCATCCTTCACCCAGCCGCTGATGTACGACCTGATCGACGCCAAGCGGTCCACCCGCAAGCTGTACACCGAGGCCCTGATCGGCCGCGGTGACATCACCGTGGACGAGGCCGAGCAGGCGCTGCGGCACTACCAGCAGCAGCTCGAGCGGGCCTTCACCGAGACCAGGGAGGCCGCGGGCCAGCCCGCCAGCCAGGGCGCGGTCATCCGGCCTGCGCCCGCCGAGCCCGAGCTGATGGACCACGCTGCCGTGCCCACCGCCATCTCCGACGAGGCCATCAAGCAGATCATCGATACCCAGCTCAGCCTGCCGGAGGGGTTCACCGCGCACCCGCGGCTGCTGCCACTGCTGCAGCGCCGCGCCGCGATGGTCGCCGACGACGCGATCGACTGGGCCACGGGTGAACTGCTGGCGTTCGGCACCGTGCTGATGGATGGCCATACGGTGCGGCTCGTCGGCCAGGACACCCGCCGCGGCACGTTCGGCCAGCGGCACGCGGTCCTGGTCGACCGGCACACCGCGGCGGAGTACACCCCGCTTCGCCGACTCAACTCGGCCACCGCCAAGTTCCACGCCTACGACTCGCTGCTGTCGGAGTTCGCAGCGGTGGGCTTCGAATACGGCTATTCGGTCGCCAGGCCCGGTGCGCTGGTGTGCTGGGAAGCGCAGTTCGGTGACTTCGTCGATGGCGCGCAGACCATCGTGGACGAGTTCATCAGCTCCGGCGAGCAGAAGTGGGGTCAGCGCTCCAGTGTGGTGCTGCTGCTGCCGCACGGGTACGAAGGCCAGGGCCCGGACCACTCCTCGGCCCGGGTGGAGCGCTTCTTGAGCCTGTGCGCGCAGGACAACATGACGGTGGCCATTCCGACGACGCCGGCGAACTACTTCCACCTGCTCCGCTGGCAGGCCCTGGCCAGCCGGCACAAGCCGCTGATCGTCTTCACCCCCAAGTCGATGCTGCGGCTCAAGGCGGCCACGTCCGCGGTGGCGGACTTCACCCAGGGCTCGTTCCGGCCGTTGATCGGTGACCCCGCACCGGCTGATCCGGCGGGGGTGCGCCGGGTGATCCTGTGCGCCGGCAAGATCTACTACGACCTCGCCAACAAGCGAGCGGAGGCGGGTCTCGACAACATCGCGCTGATCCGGGTGGAGCGGCTCTATCCACTGCCCCTCGGAGACATACTCACCGAGATCGACCGGTACCCCGCCGAGGCCGAGATCGCCTGGGTGCAGGAGGAGCCGACCAACATGGGCGCATGGCCGACCATGGCGTTGTGGCTGCCCGGGGTGCTGGAGCGGAAGATACGGCTGGTCGCACCGCCGGCCAGTTCGGCGCCGGCGCTGGGTTCGTCGGTCGCGCACGCCGCCGACCACAAGGCGGTCATCGAGCGCGCGCTGGGCCGGGGCTAGCGCGTGTACTTCACCGACCGGGGTATCGAGGAACTTGCCGAGCGGCGGGGCAGTGAGGAGATCAGCGTGGGCTGGCTCACCGAGCGGCTGAGGGAGTTCGTCGATACCGCGCCCGAGTTCGAGGTGGCGGTCGACCGGCTCGCGACCTGGCTCGCCCGGCTCGACGACGAAGACTGACCCGCAACCGCCCCGCCCGGGGCATGGTAGGCACACCGGGAGTGCGCGCTGCGTCGCCCACTCGCGATGCATCTTGACTTTCCAGCAACGCGATATATCGTGTTAGGCACCAAGGTTCGCCCGAACGAAGAAGCACTTTTGGTTCCGAGCACTTTGGATCCGAGCAGCTTGGTTCCGGACCTTGGTCCGAGCACCTTGACCCGGGCATACGGCCGCTCAGCTAGCGCGGCCGCACCGCCCGGCGGCGCGGAGAGGGTACGGCCATGAGCCCAGTGTTCCGCCACGGCAGGCTGCGCCTCTACCTGCTCAAGTTGCTGGACGAGGCACCGCGGCACGGCTACGAGGTCATCAGGCTCCTTCAAGATCGTTTCATGGGCATCTATGCACCCTCCCCCGGGACGATCTATCCACGGCTGGCCAGGCTCGAGGAAGAAGGCCTGGTAACCCACGATGAGGCCGACGGCAGGAAGGTCTACCGCATCACCGACAGGGGCCGCGAGGAACTGCGGACCCGCCTCGACGACCTCGCCGAGCTTGAAGAAGAGATCACGGCCTCCGTCCGCGACATCGCGCGCGAGGTCACCGAGGATGTCAGGGACACCGTGCGGACCATGCGCGAGGAACTGTCCTGGGCGACGCGGGAGTTCCACGCCAGGGCGCACCAGGCCCCGGGCGGCGCCGACCCCGGCGGGGATGCGCGGCACGCCAGTACCGACGAGGCCCGGGCCCGGGCCGGGGCGGCGCGGGCGCGGGAAGCCGGGGCCAAAGAGCAGGCAGCGGCCAGGACGGCCGCGCAGCAGGCGCGGCACGAGACGGAGCAGGCGCGGCACGACGCGGGGCAGGCGCGGCACGACACGGAGCAGGCGCGGCACGACGCGGGGCAGGCCATGGACCGGGCGGCGCGAGCCAGGACGGACGCGGAACAGGCCACGCAAGAGGCGCAACGCGCCGCGGAAGCAGGGCGGCCGGCCCCGGAAGACGTGCCGCGCGACGAGGGGCCTGGCGGTTTCGGTGCCCCGCACGACCGGGACCGCCCAGGCCGGGACTGGGATGAGGAAGCCCACGACCGGTCCGGCCGACGCGGGGGTGAGCGGGAGTGGGGCGAGTGGGCCGGCTGGACCGGCTGGGGCGGCTGGCCAGGCGCGGCCGGGCAGCACGGCTGGCCCGACCCGGACGCCTACCGTGACCTGGAACGACTGGCCAAGCAGTTCAGCCGGGAACTGCGCTCCGCGGCCTGGCATGCCCAGGCGGTCAGCGAGGACGCACTGCGCGACCTGCGGGGAATCCTGGATGAGACGATCGACCGGATCAAGGCCGAGGTGTTCAAGGGCAAGACCCCGCCCGGCGATCCGGAAGACAGCGCCCCGCCGGCCGGCTAATGCGTCTGACCGGCTGACCCAGCGGCCACGGTCGCCTGCTGCCCGCGCCTACGGCCGCGCACAGCCCTGTGACGTCGTGGTGATCATGACTTCAGTGCGCCTCCAGCAACACCAATCTCATGATCACGACAGCAGCAGGCGCGGAACCCGACGTGCCCGGGCCGGGTGGCGGTTGCTGGTCAGCGGGTGAAGACGACCTTGCCGAAGAGGTTGCCGGAGATCATCGCGGCGAACCCATCGCTGGCCTGCGCCAGCGGCAGGCTGCGGTCGATCCGCGGCCGCACTCCGGTCTGCTCGAGGAATGTCGCCAGCCGGGCCAGCTGGTCACGGCTGCCCATGGTGGACCCGACCACAGAAAGCTGGAGGAAGAAGACCCGGTTCAGCTCGGCGGGCGGCGCCGCACCGCTGGTGGCCCCGGCGATGACGATCCTGCCGCCCGGCCGCAGGGCCCGCAGCGAATGCGCCCACGTCGCCTGGCCGACGGTCTCCATGACCGCGTCGACCCGCTCCGGCAGCCGGCTGCCGGAGGCGAACACCTGGTCGGCGCCCAGCTCCAGGGCCCGGGCGCGCTTCTCCTCACTCCGGCTGGTGACCCACACCCGGTACCCTCCGGCCCGGCCAAGCAGGATCAGGGCCGTGGCCACGCCGCCGCCCGCCCCCTGCACGAGCACCGTGGCACCCGGCTCCAGGCCGGACTTGGCGAACAACATCCGGTAGGCGGTGAGGTAGGCCGTGGGCAGGCAGGCGGCCTCCTCGAAGGAGAGGCTGGCCGGCTTTGGCACCAGGTTCCCCCGGGGCACGGCGACCTTCTCGGCGAACGTGCCGTCGTAGCGCTCCGACAGCAGCGACCTGCTCGGGTCGAGGGTCTCGTCGCCGCCATGGCCGGCTCCCTCCCCGACCACCGCGTGCACGATGACCTCGTGGCCGGCCTCGTCGACCCCTGCCGCGTCGCAGCCGAGGACGATCGGCAGCCGGTCGGCGGAAATGCCGACCCCGCGCAGGGTCCATACATCATGATGGTTCAGGGACGCGGCCTTGACCGTGACGGTCGCCCAGCCGTCCGGCGGGGACGGGTCCGGATGATCACCGAGGTGCAGGGCGGCCAGCGGATCCTCGGGGCTGGCGCGGACAGCGGTGACAGCAAACATGCCCGAAACGATAACGGTCGCGGCTTCCCGGCGAACCACGGGCCGCCCCGGGCGGACTGTGCCATACTCAATTTCGGAGTGTGCTCCGCAGCATTTGCATGCCCTTCCCCTTGCCAGCCTCCCCCTGCGCGTGATCAGCAGCCAAAGGACCGGAGTGGATCTCAACTCTTACGCGGACCTGGCCGTGCGATTGGTGAACAGCACCAATCAAGGGCGCGGCGACGGGCTGGCGACCGTGGAGTCCTACCGGGCCCTCGTGGCGGACCGGCCGCACCTGGCCGGACGGGTGACCGTGTCCGACCTCGACGCGCTGAGGCTGCTCCGTGAGGAACTGCAGCTGATCTTCGCCGCTGCGGACAGCGGCGATGCGGCCCAGGTCGCCCGGCGGCTTAACGCGCTGCTCACCCGGCACCCCATACACCAGGAACTCATCAGCCACGATAGCCAGCAGTGGCACATGCACCTGGTAGAGAGCGGATCGGCCGCCGACCGGCATGCGGCGGGCGCCATTGCCGGGCTGGCCGGGCTGGTCACGGTGTCGGGCACCGACCGGTTCGGGATTTGCGAGGCGGAAGGCTGCAGGCGGGCTTTTATCGGGACCGGCACGTCCGCGGGAAAGCACTACTGCTCCGACGGATGCAAGCCCAGGGCGAAAGTGCGGGCCTTGCGGGCCCACGGGCAGGGCAACGGCCAGGGACCGCCGTCCATCGCGGTGAGTTGAGGCCGGCCAGCGCGGCGGTCGCGCCGTCAATGACGGCGCGCAGGTCGGCGGCTTGCCCGGACTGGCCGCGTTACCGAAATGAAGCCATGTGCCTGCTTCTCATGGTCCTTGACGATCATTACCATGAGCCCTACTCACGCACGGGCATACCGCCCACGAAAAGCGGACCCGGGAAGAAGGTTCGGACATGGCTGTTGCTGCTACCGAGACCAGACCGACTGACGTCGGCCTCAAGCGAGAGATGGGGCTGATCGGCGCCACGTGGGCGTCCGAGACATCGATCATCGGCTCCGGTTGGCTGTTCGCCCCGCTGACCGCCGCGCTGTTGGTAGGCGGGGCCGCCGTCATTGACTGGCTCATCGCCGGAGTCGTGGTCATCGTGCTGGCCCTCTGCCACGCCGAACTCGGTGCGATGTACCCGGTCTCCGGAGGAACGGCCAGGTTCCCGCACTTCGCGTTCGGCAGTGTCGCCGGCATCGGGTTCGGCTTCTTCTCGTACGTGCAGGCGGTCACGATCGCGCCGATCGAGTGCTACGCGTTCATCCAGTACGCCTCCTATTACTGGCCCAGCCTCTTCAACGCGACGACGGGCAAGATCACCGGGGTCGGCTTGGTGGTGACCGTCGTGCTGATGGCGGTCTTCACCGCGGTCAACTTCCTCGCGATACGCCTGTTCTCCAGAGTCAACGCCACCATCACGTGGTGGAAGGTCGCGGTCCCGGTCCTCACCATCATCGTGCTGCTGTTCAAGTTCCACGGCGGCAACTTCACCTCCGGGGGGGACGGCTTCATGCCGGGCGGGGTCCATGGCTTGTTCGCGGCGCTCCCGCTGGCCGGCATCATCTTCGCCTACTCCGGCTTCGAGCAGGCCGACCAGCTGGCCGGCGAGATCAAGGACCCGGGGCGCAACCTGCCGCGGGCGATCATCATCTCGGTCCTGATCGGCACCGTCATCTACACCATGCTGCAGGTCGCGTTCATCGGCGCGATGCCTGCGGCCGAGATACCCAAGGGGCTCACGCACATCACCAACCCCTTGATCATCGCCGGGCCGTTCGCCGGTGTGGCGGCCCTGGCCGGGATCGGCTGGCTGGCGACCATCCTGCGGATCGACGCGTTCATCTCCCCGTCCGGCACCGGCCTCATCTACGTGACCGGAACCTCGCGGGTCAGCTACGGCCTGGCCAGAAACCGGTACGCCCCGCAGTGGTTCGGCCGGACCACCGGCAGCGGCGTTCCGTGGGTCGGGCTGATCTTCGCGTTCCTGTTCGGGCTGCTCTTCCTGCTGCCGTTCCCGAGCTGGCACTCGCTGGTAGGCCTGATCACCGGTGCGAGCGTGCTGATGTACGCGGGCGCGCCGCTGTCCCTGGGCGCCTTCCGCGGGCAGGTGCCCGAGGCGAACCGGCCGTACCGCATGCCGGCCGCCTCGGTGCTCGCCCCGGCCGCGTTCGTCGTCGCCGACCTGCTCATCTACTGGTCGGGCTTCGAGGTGGTCTGGAAGCTCGGCGTCGTGCTGATCATCGGGTACGTGCTTATGGGCATCTCGATGGCGTTCGACAAAGACCGGCCGCCGCTGGACTGGAAGTCGGCGGTGTGGCTGCCGGTGTGGCTGGTCGGCCTGGGCATCATCAGCTGGCAGGGCCAGTTCTCCGGCGGCGGTGTCGCGGCGCCCGTCAACACCAACCGCATCCCGTTCTGGTGGGACATTGTGATCGTTGCCGCGTTCAGCCTGGTCATCTACTTCTGGGCGATGGCCACCAAGCTGTCCAGGGAAGAAATGATGAACCTCGTCAACCGGCAGGCAGAGCACGGGCCTGCGGACGCGGTCGGCCACTGACCGGCCCAGCCCTCATGCGGTCGGCGCGACCGGCCCGAGCGTGAGCGGAGGCCCCTTCCCGGACCCGGGAGGGGGCCTCCGGGCGTTTCAGGGACGACCGCCCCGGGCGCGACGGTAGCGCCACAACACCCGGCCCTCGATCAACGACGGGAGCACCACCCCGAACGCACGGCTGTCCACGGCGCCCGCCGCCGGGTTGTCCGACGCCAGCCACCAGCCACCACGCTCTCGCCGCACCGCGCGCTTGACGATCAGCAGGTCCGGGCGCCCCGGGTGACGGGCAACCACGACCTGGCCCGGCCGGACGCGCAACGGCCGGCCCGGGGCGATCGTTCTGCGGACAACAAGCCAGTCGCCGGGGTGCAGGGCTGGCTCCATGGACCGCTCAGCCACCGCGACGCGCCAAAGTGGCCAGCGCATGCATCCCCTCCAAGGTCGGGCCGGGCCCGGCCGGGTAGTGTCGGACACCGGTATCTCATGATCCGACAGAGAGAGGGAGATCGATGAGGCTGCTCGCCCGTCTCCTGGAACCGAAGGCCACTGCCTACGCGCACTGCGACCTCCCCTGCGGCGTCTACGACCCGGCGCAGGCACGTATCGAGGCCGAGTCCGTCAAGGCCATCTGCCAGAAGTACCAGGACAACGACGACCCCGCGTTCCGTACCCGCGCACTGATCATCAAGGAACAGCGGTCCGAGCTGGTCAAGCACCACCTGTGGGTGCTCTGGACCGACTACTTCAAGCCCCCGCACTTCGCGAAGTACCCGCAGCTCCACGCGCTGTTCAACGAGGCCACCAAGCTCGCGGGCGCGACCGGCACCAAGGGCAGCGCCGACGTGGCCAAGGCCGACGAGCTTCTCGCCAAGATCGAGGAGATCGGCAAGATCTTCTGGGAGACGAAACAGGGCTGACCCGGTCCGGTCACGGCACCGTCAGCAGGAGGCCGCGCGGGTTACCGCGCGGCCTCCTGCTTGGTACTGGCGGGTGCATCGGTGCTGGCCAGCGGCAACGGGGCGGATCAGGCATCATAGGCATTGGGCGAGGCGATACGTCATGAGAACCCGGTGTGGGCGGTAGGTTGCAGGCAAGAGCCGGCGGCCATCACTTCGCGAAGTGCGGCCGCCGCAAGTGGAGAGGGCAGAAGTGACCGGAGAGACGAGCGGACGGGGGGCCGTGGCCCCGCCGACGGCCGTGCTGGCTGAAGGCGATCTCCCGCCTCGCGAACAGGTCCAGGACCAGGTGACGATCCAGATGCCTGCCGAGGGTGCCTACCTGTCGGTGCTGCGCACGGCGACCGCGGGCCTGGCCGCCCGCCTGGACTTCACCCTGGACGAGATCGAGGACCTGCGCATTGCGGTGGACGAGGCATGCGGGATGCTGCTCGGCCAGGCGGCGCCAGGGGCGAACCTCGAATGTGATTTCACGCTGGGGCCGGACCGGATCAGCATCGCCGTGTCCACGCTGAGCCTGCAGCCCCGCCCGCCGTCGCGCGACACGTTCGCCTGGACTGTGCTCTCCGCGCTGGCCGGCAGCGCCGACGCCTGGGTGGGCCCTGGCGACAAGGTCACGGTCCTGCTCCGCAAGGTCCGCGAGTCATCGGGGTCCGGGTGACCGGCGAGACCGAGACCCGGCTGACCGGAGAGGTCGGCGCACAGGCGGCAGAGGAGATTGGCATCGGCGTCCCTGACGACCTCGACGCCCAGGCCGCCGGCCCCGTCACGCCCGCGCCGAAGCTTCAGCACACCGTGCCGGACCGCGGCCGGGCCAGGGACCTGTTCGAGCAGTTGTGCGCTCTGCCCGCCGACGACACACAGCGGCTCCGCATCCGCGCCGAGCTTGTCGAACTGCATCTGCCGCTGGTGGAGTACCTGGCACGGCGGTTCCGCAACCGGGGGGAATGGCTGGATGACCTCACCCAGGTCGCCACGATCGGCCTGATCAAGTCCATCGACCGGTTCGATCTGGGCCGCGGGGTGGAGTTCTCCACCTACGCCACGCCCACGATCGTGGGCGAGATCAAGCGCCACTTCCGGGACAAGGGCTGGGCGGTCCGGGTGCCGCGGCGCCTTCAGGAGCTGAAGCTGGCGCTGACCAAGGCGATCAGCGACCTGGCCCAGAAGGAGGGCCGGGCACCGACCGTCGCGGAGATCGCCGCTCATCTCCAGATGAGCGAGGAAGAGGTGCTGGAGGGCCTGGAGTCCGCCAACGCCTATTCGACCGTCTCGCTGGATGCCCCGGACTCCGGGGACGACGACGCGCCCGCGGTTGCTGAGTCCCTGGGCATGCTGGACGAGGCGCTGGAGGGCGTGGAGTACCGGGAGTCGCTCAAGCCACTGCTTGAGCAGTTGCCGTCCCGGGAGAAGCGGATCCTGCTGCTCCGGTTCTTCGGCAACATGACGCAGTCCCAGATCGCCACCGAACTCGGCATCTCGCAGATGCACGTGTCCCGGCTGCTGGCCAGGACGCTGGCGCAGTTGCGGGAGGGTCTCACCGCCGACGAGTAGGCCGGCCCGGCGGGGCTATCCGCCCGGGCGGTCCGGCGGAGGCTCGCGGCCCGGCTGGGGCTGCTGGCCGCTGGTGAGCGCCCGCAGGCTGGGCGGTGACAGCAGCGCGGCGAAACCGAGGACTGCCAGCACCACCAGTGCCAGGCCCCACTCCAGCCGGTGGCCCTGGAGCAGGTAGATGCCCACGATGCCGGCGAACAACTGGGTGAGCAGCGCCGGCGTGCGGCTCCACCGGCGTGCCCGGGCGAGCCCGGCCGCCACGAAGCCGAGGGCGGCAACCGCGGCCACGCCGATGACCGTCAGCGCGATGCCGCTGTTCACGTGGTAGGACTGGCCGCCCGCGGCGTCCACGCCCGCCAGCACCGTGGCGATCAGGATCAGGACCGACTCGGCGGCCTGCACCACCGCGGCCACGCGCAACGTGGGGGGGCTATGTGGCATTTCCTGCTACCTCCTAGCCTGAGGGCGTGCGCGCGCTGCTCATCGTCAACCCGTACGCAACCTCCACCACCCCGGTCCGGCGGGAGGTCATCACGCACGCGCTGGCTTCGGAACTCGACCTCGATGTTGTGCAGACACGCTACCGGGGACACGCCGCGTACGTTGCGGAGGGAGCCGCCCGCGAAGGTTTCGGGCTCGTGCTCACCCTGGGCGGGGACGGCACGGTGAACGAGGTGGTCAATGGGATGCTCCGGGCCCGGCCGCCCGGCGCCGGGCCGGACGGGGCGCCGGACGGGGCCCCGCTGCTCGCCGCCCTGCCGGGCGGGAACGCCAACGTGTTCACCCGGGCCCTGGGACTGCCCGCGGACCCGGTGGACGCGACCGGGCGGATTCTCCGCTCGCTGCCCGCGGGCCGCACCAGGACCATCGGGCTCGGGATCGCCGACCGCCGCTACTTCTGCTTCAACGCGGGCCTCGGCCTCGACGCCGAGGTCGTCCGGGTGGTGGAAGGCCTGCGGGCACGGGGCCGGGCGGCGTCCGCGGCGCTTTACGTGCGGACGGCCGTCCGCCAGTTCACCACGGTCACTGACCGGCGCGAGCCCGCGCTCATCCTGGAGCGGCGCGGCATGCCCGCCGTGGACGGCCTGTTCCTCGGCATCGTGTCCAACACCGCGCCCTGGACGTACCTTCGCCAGCGGCCGGTCAACGCCAGCCCGCGGGCGGGCTTCGACACCGGCCTGGACCTGTTCGCGATGCGCAAGATGGGCGCGCTGGGCACGCTCAACGCGCTGCGGCAGATGCTGGGCCGCGACGGCGGCCCGGCCGGCCTGCACATCGTCAGCCTGCACGACCAGGATGCGCTCACCTTCCGCGCGGGCCGGCCGGTGGCATTCCAGGTGGACGGGGAATACGTGGGCGAACGGGAACATGTCATGCTCCGCTCCATTCCGAACGCCCTGCGGGTCCTCGTCTGATTACGCCCCGGATAGTTTCCGTGGCAGTCCGGAGCGCTACCGCCGGGCCGGGACGCCGGTCAGGTCACAACCGTCCGCGCGGCCCCTCTCGGAATGCGCGGTTACCCCCCAAATGTGACCCATCTGACACCGCAGACCGCCAAAACCACGGCTGCAGCCTCTTGCGATTGATCCACGAGATTGAGAGGGTTGAAGTGGTTCGAGGGGCCGCGCGCATCCCGCACGTTGCTGTCTTGCGACCGGGTTGATCCCGGGCGCAAGCCTCGGCCAAGAGCCAAATGCGGGGCTGAGGCTCATGACCCAACTGAAACACGTAGTCCTTGGGACCGCTCGCGGTCCTTATCATATGGCCTAGCTCGTGAAATCATTCACAAGCTCGGCGGGCTCAGCGGATTCCGGGCGGTCAGCCCGGCTGTCATGGAGGAGTGGACCGCATGGACTGGCGCCACCACGCCGCCTGCCGTGAGGTGGATCCGGAACTGTTCTTCCCTATCGGAAACACAGGGCCAGCGCTGTTCCAGATCGAAGAAGCCAAGGGCGTGTGCCGCCGGTGCCCGGTGGTCGAGAGCTGCCTGCAGTGGGCGGTCGAGAGCGGGCAGGACGCCGGTGTCTGGGGCGGCATGAGCGAAGACGAAAGGCGCGCTTACAAGCGGCGGCTCGGCCGGATCCGGGCTCGCGCCCACGCCTGAGCCCGCACCACGCCGCCGCGCCCCGGCCATCCAGCGCGGGCGCATGCGCGCGACCCCACGTGACCTTTGACCCGCCATTCAGCAATGGCCCGCCTCGAATATGTCTTCACCCCGCCGCTGCCTTCCCGGCCGCGGCGGGGTTTTCGCTGGCGCCCGAATCCCGGGCGGAATCCGGCTCCCCCGGTTTAGGCGGACCGGATGGGACGGCAATGGCCTTGACGGGCAGGCTGACCTGAACCGAGGTGCCCCCGCCCGGGCGGGGTCTGATGGTGAGCTGGCCACCGAGTTCGGATTCGACGAGGGTCCGCACGATCTGCAGCCCCAGGCTGGCATCAGCGTCGAGACTGAACCCTTCCGGCAGCCCTGCCCCGTTGTCCTCCACGCGGACCCTGAGCCGCCCGGGGCCGCGTGCCGCCTGAACCAGCACAAACCCGGCCGGCGCCGGGCCCGGCCCGGTGACCAGGCCGTGCTGGAGCGCGTTTTGCAGCAGTTCGGTCAGCACCAGGGCGAGGGGCGTGGCAACGGCACCGGGAAGCAGGCCGAACCGCCCGGCGACCACCGGGCGGACCCGCGCTTCCGGTGCCGAGACCTCGCCCGCCATCGCGGCCACCCGCTGGGCGATGTCGTCGAAGTCGACGAGCTCTTCCGGCGTGTGCGACAGCGTCTCGTGGACGATCGCGATGGACCCGACCCGGCGGACCGCCTCCTCCAGTGCCTCCCTGGCCTCCGGCGCACGCGTCCGGCGGGCCTGGAGCCGCAGCAGCGCGGCCACGGTCTGCAGGTTGTTCTTCACCCGGTGGTGGATCTCGCGAATCGTCGCGTCCTTGGTCATCAGCTCACGCTCGCGGTGCCGCAGCTCGGTGACGTCGCGGACCAGCACCAGGGCACCGGTCCGCATGCCGTTCACGACCAGCGGAAGGGACCTGAGCTGGACCACCGAGCCGTTGCCCTCGATCTCGGCCTCGCGGGGGGACCGCCCGCTCGCGGTCACCATGAGCGAGTCGTCGGCTGGCAGGCCGGACGAGCAGAGCCTGGCCGTCAGCGGCCCTAGTTCGGCGCCCACCAGGTCGGCGGTCAGGCCGAGCCTGCGGTAGGCGGACAGGGCGTTCGGGCTGGCGTACCCCACCTGCCCGGACCGGCCGAGCCGGAGCAGGCCGTCACCGACCCGGGGCGACCTGACCAGGGCCGGGTCCTGACCCGGGTAGGGAAAGGTGCCCGCCGCCACCATCTGCGCGAGGTCGTCGGCCCCGTTCAGGTAGGTCAGCTCCAGGCGGCTCGGGGTCCGCGCCGAGCTCAGGTTGGTGCTGCGCTCGATCACCGCGATGACCGTGCCCTCGCGGACCACGGGGATGGACTCGCGCCGGACCGGGATCCCGCTGGTCCACTCCGGATCCCCTTCCCGGCAGATCCGCTCCTCGTGATACGCGGCGTAGACGAACGGCCGGTCGCCCAGGCCCGCGCAGGTGCCCACCGCGTCATCGAGCAAGGTGGTCGGCCCGGTGGTCGGGCGCATCTGGGCCAGCGCCACCCAGCCAGGGCCGTCTCGCAACGGCGCCCAGAGCACCAGGTCGGCGAAGGACAGGTCGGCAAGCAACTGCCAGTCCGAGACGAGGGCGTGGAGCCAGTCGATGTCGGGCTCGGTCAGCGGGGTGAGCTGACGGCCGATCTCGGTCAGGGTCGCCACGTCTCATCATCGCATCCGCCCTGGCGGGCATCTGCCCGCCGCCCCCGCAGGCTGGCTCCGTGCGGCCCGGATGACGGGGCCCGGCGCGTGGCCGGACGGGCCGGCTGGCAGTATTCCGACATGTCGCAGGTGCACCGGCGGCCGTGGGGGAATATGTCCACACGGGTATGCCAGTGGGAAGGAAGTGACTGTGACCGCCTCTCCCGCGTCCGGCGACGCCGATCTTCACCCGCTGCCGCCCGGTGACCCCGGCGCCAGGATTCCGAAGTACTACCAGGTGAAGCGGCAGCTGCTCGAGCTGACCCGGGCGATGGCGCCCGGCACGCCGGTCCCACCGGAGCGCGAGCTTGCGCAGCGCTACGCCACCTCGCGCACGACCGTGCGCCAGGCCCTGGCGGAACTCGTGATCGAGGGCAGGCTGCTGCGGATGCAGGGCAAGGGCACCTTCGTGGCCATGCCCAAGGTCGCCCAGATGCTGGAGCTTTCCAGCTACACCGAGGGAATGCGCGCGCAGGGCCTGCACCCGCAGACCAACATCCTGGACACCACCTACATAGGCGCCGACGACGAACTGGCCGCCCTGCTGGCCGTCCGGGAGGGCAGCAGGGTACTGCGCATCCACCGGCTGCGGCTGGCCGACGGCGAGCCGATGTCGGTGGACGCCTCGCACCTGTCGGCCCGGCGCTTCCCCGGGCTGCGCCGCAGCCTGGAGCGGCATCCGTCGCTGTACGAGGCGCTGCTCACCGACTACGGCGTGGAGATCGCCGAGGCACAGGAGACGATCGAGACCGGGCTGGCCGACCCCAGGGACGCCCGGCTGCTCGGCGTGGACGTCGGCATGCCGCTGCTGCTGCTGTCCCGGCACTCGTTCGACTCGGACGGCATGCCGGTCGAATGGGCCCAGTCACGCTACCGCGGTGACCGCTACAAGCTGGTGACCCGGCTGCACCGCGGCACGCACATGCCAAGAAGCGGGGAGTAGCCCGATCGGCACCCGGGTCGTCACCGGCGGTATTCCGGGTGAGACATACCTGGCACAAGGAGCCCACGTGAGCCACGACATCCTGGAAGAGGCACGAAGCCAGGTCCTGCACGAGGGCAGGGGCCTGGACCAAGACCAGGTCGCCAGGTGCCTGAGCCTGCCCGGGGACCGCCTCGGTGAGGCGCTCTCGCTGGCTCACGAGGTGCGGATGCGCTGGTGCGGGCCCGAGGTGGAGGTCGAGGGGATCGTCTCGGTGAAGACCGGCGGCTGCCCCGAGGACTGCCATTTCTGCTCCCAGTCCGGGCAGTTCTCCTCACCGGTCAGGGCGGCGTGGCTGGACATCGCCGAACTGGTCGAGGCCGCCAGGGCGACGGCGGCCACCGGGGCCACCGAGTTCTGCATAGTGGCCGCGGTCCGCGGGCCGGACCGGCGGCTGATGTCGCAGGTAGCCGCCGCGGTCCGGGCGATCACCGGCGAGGTGGGCATCCATGTCGCCTGCTCGCTGGGGATTCTCACCCCGGCCCAGGCGGACGAGCTGGCCGGCTTCGGGGTGCACCGGTACAACCACAACCTGGAAGCCGCGCGGTCCTTCTTCGGCCAGGTGGTGACCACGCACAGCTGGGAGGAGCGGGCCGCCACCTGCGTACTGGTCAAGGCGGCCGGCATGGAGCTGTGCTGCGGCGGCATCATCGGCATGGGCGAAAGCATCCAGCAGCGCGCGGAGCTCGCCGCCCAGCTCGCCGGCCTCGGCCCCGACGAGGTGCCGCTGAACTTCCTCAACCCGCGACCGGGAACCCCGCTGGCGGACCGGCCGCTGCCCGGGGCTGCCGACGCGCTGCGCGCGGTCGCCGCCTTCCGGCTGGCCCTGCCCCGGACCGTGCTGCGCTACGCGGGAGGGCGCGAGCTCACCCTTGGCGACCTGGGAACCGAGGCCGGCCTGCTGGGCGGCATCAACGCGATCATCGTCGGCAACTACCTGACCACGCTCGGCCGCCCCGCCGGGGCCGATCTGGACATGCTCAGCCGGCTGAAGATGCCGATCAAGGCACTGTCGGCCACCCTCTGACCGCCTCACCGGCTGGCACGGCCCGGCCTACCGACTGGTAACGTGCCGGCATGGCGGCGGAGCAGCAGGAACCGGCACGGCACGGCGGAGCGCACGCGGTGGCAGCCGCGCGCCTGCACGGCGTGAGCACGATGTTCACCCTGTCCGGTGGGCATGTGTTCCCGCTCTACGACGGCGCGGTGAAGGCGGATCCGCCGATGCGCCTGGTCGACGTGCGGCACGAACAGACGGCGGTGTTCGCCGCCGAGGCCACCGCACGGCTCACCCGTGCCCCGGGGCTGGCCGTGGTCACCGCGGGCCCCGGGGTGACCAACGCGGTCAGCGCCATCACCACGGCCTGGTTCAACGGCTCGCCGGTGGTCGTCCTCGGCGGCCGGGCGCCGGACTACCGGTGGGGCTCGGGCGGCCTGCAGGAGATCGACCATCCGCCGCTGCTGGCCCCGGTCACCAAGCGGGCCTGGACCGAGCATCAGCCGAGCGCGGTCGGCGCCGCGGTGGATGCGGCGTTCCGGCTGGCCACCGCGCCGCACCAGGGGCCGGTTTTCGTCGACTTTGCCATGGAGGCGCTGTTCGGCGACGGCGGCCCGGAACTGCCCGCGGCACCCGGCGGCCCGGAACCGGCGGCCGCGGACGGCCCGGACCCCGCCGATGTCGAGGCGATCGCCGGCCTGCTCGCCCGGGCCAGCCGGCCGGTCCTGGTGCTCGGCTCGGACGTGTGGCTGACCGGTGCCGAGGCAGCCGCCCGTGAGGCCGCCTGCGAGCTGCGCCTGCCGGTGGTCGCGAACGGCCAGGGGCGCGGGATACTGCCCGCCGGCCACGAACTGCTCGTCACCCGGGCCCGCTCGGCGGCGTTCGGTGCGGCGGACCTGGTACTGGTGGCAGGCACGCCGCTGGACTTCAGGCTCGGCTACGGTGAGTTCGGCGGGCGGGACGGCAATGCCCCGGCCCAGGTGGTCCACGTGGCCGACAGTCCCGGCCACCTCGCCACCCATCGCGCCCTCGCCGCCTCCGCCGCCGGAGACCTTACGTGCTTCTTCACGATGCTTGCCGGGGCGGTCCCCAAGACGATGCGCCAGGCCGGCGCCGCGGCGCCGGCCTGGGCGGGCACTTGGCTGCCCCGGCTCACGGCCGCCGCCCGCGGCGCGATCGCGGACGACCAGGCGCTGCTGACCAGCGACGCCGACCCGGTGCACCCGATGCGCATCTACGGCGAACTGGCCCGGGTGCTCGACGATGACGCCGTGGTGATCGGGGACGGCGGCGACTTCGTCTCTTACGCGGGCAAGTACCTGGAGCCACAGCGGCCGGGCGGATGGCTGGACCCCGGGCCTTACGGCTGCCTGGGAACGGGCCTTGGCTATGCGATCGCGGCGCGCACCGCACGGCCGTCGGCGCAGGTGGTGCTGCTGCTCGGGGACGGCGCGGCCGGGTTCTCCCTGATGGATGCGGACACGCTGGTGCGGCACCGGCTGCCGGTCGTGATGATCTGCGGCAACAACGGCATCTGGGCGCTGGAGAAGTATCCCATGCAGGCGCTGTACGGCTACGACGTGGTCGCCGACCTGCAACAGGGGTGCCGCTACGACGAGGTGGTCCGGGCGCTCGGCGGCGCCGGGGAGACCGTCACCAGGCCGGGCGAGATCGGCCCGGCGCTGCGGCGGGCCTTCGACGCGGGCGTCCCCTACCTGGTCAACGTGATCACCGACCCGGCGGTCGCCTACCCACGGTCCACCACCGGGGTCTGAGGCCGCGCCGGCGAAACTCTGGCGGGAAGGCCCGGCCGCAGGACGGCCAGGCCGGCGGACCTGGTGCCGGTCAGCCGGGCCGGAGCACGGCGCGGGCGAGGAACTTGTCCCTGTCCACCACGATCCGCTCCACCGAGCCCGCGCCCGCCACCAGTTCCTCGTCCTGGTCAGGGTCCCGGCCGGCCGCGGATGGCCCCACGTGACGCGCGATGAAGGCGAATACCAGCCTGCGGCCGGCCAGTTCGGTCAGCTCCGCCTCGACCTCGATCTCGGCCCCGACCGGGCTGGCCCGCCGGTGCTCCAGCGCCACCCTGGTGCCCACCGACGTCATCCCGGGATCGAGGTGCGGTTCGAGGGCGGCGACGCAGGCCGCCTCCGCCAGCGCCAGCAGCCGGGGGGTGCCGAGCACGGGGACGTCCCCGCTGCCGGCCTGGATGGCGGTATCCGCCTCGGTCACCACGTGCCGCACGGTCGCCCGCAGCCCTGCCGCCAATCCCATGGCATTACCCTAAGGTTCCCGCTGGCTCGCTGCCGCCCTCGTCTGCCCGGACGACGGCTGCCGCGCCGGCCAGGGATGCTGTGAGTCTTGCGGCTTTTGATGCGTTTCCTGCCGGGTGGCCCCGGCGTAGGCTGTCCGCCGATGAGCGAGCCGGGACTGCCCGCGGACGCCCGCCGGTACTGCGACCACTGCGGGCGGCGGCTTGCCGCCGACGGCGGCGGGCACGACGCCTGCCGGGCCGCCAGGGAGCTGGAACCGCCCCGGTACTGCGCCCGCTGCGGCCGCCGCACGGTGGTGAAGGTGACCCCGGACCGCTGGTCCAGCCACTGCACCCGGCACGGCCTGGTGACCGACGCCGGCTGACCCGCCGGACGGGCGTTATTCGATGACGGCGATCAGGTCGCCCTCCTGGACGATGTCGCCCTCGGCGACGTGCAGCCGGGTCAGCGTGCCGGAGCCCTCGGCGAGCACCGGGATCTCCATCTTCATGGACTCGAGGATGACCAGGGTGTCGCCATCGGAGACCTGGGCCCCCTCCGCGGCCACCACCTTCCACACATTCGCCACCATCTCGGCGCGGACCTCGGCCACCCGCGGCTCCTCTCCGTTGTCCCGGCCGGCCGGCCCGGCCGCCCTTCCGGCCCGGTGCCGCCCGCCACTATTGTGCTCGCGGCGGGGTCAGGGCCGCAGCCGGGTGACGATGGCCGTGTCGTAGTCCCCGCTGCGGAACTCCTCGCTGGCCAGCAGGTCGGCGTGGAAGGGCAGGTTGGTGCGCAGCCCGGCGATCTGGAACGCCGCCACCGCCTCCCCGGCCCGGGCCAGCGCCTCGTCCCTGTCCTGCCCGTGCACGCACAGCTTGGCGAGCAGTGGGTCGTAGAACTGGGTCACCTTGTTCCCCGCTGTGTACCCGGCATCCACCCGGACACCGGCGCCGGCCGGCTCCCGCCACTGCGTGATGGTCCCGGGGCTGGGCAGGAAACGCACCGGGTCCTCGGCGTAGACCCGCAGTTCCAGCGCGTGCCCCCGCGGCCGCACCTGCTCCGGGTCGAAGCTCACGTCCTCCCCGGCGGCGATGCGGAACTGCTGCTCCACCAGGTCGATGCCGGTGACCAGTTCGGTGACCGGGTGCTCGACCTGGAGCCTGGTATTCATCTCCAGGAACACGAAGTCACCGGTGGCCGTGTCCACCAGGCATTCCACTGTCCCAGCGCCGCGGTAGCCGACCGCCTGCCCTGCCTGGACGGCGGCGGCCAGCATGCGGGCGCGCAACTCATCGCCGACTCCCGGCGACGGGGTCTCCTCGGCGACCTTCTGGTGCCGGCGCTGGACCGAGCAGTCGCGTTCCCCGAGCGCGATCACGCGGCCGTCGGCGAGCCCGAGGATCTGCACCTCGACGTGCCTGGCGCGTTCGATGTAGCGCTCCAGCAGGATCGCGGGGTCGCCGAAGAACCGCTCCGCCCGGGTGCGCGCGGTCTCGAAGGCCGCGGCCAGGCCGGCCGGGCCGGTCACCGCGCTCATCCCGATCCCGCCGCCCCCGGCGGCGGCCTTCACCATCAGCGGGTATCCGATCCTGTCCGCCTCCGCCGCGGCGGCCGCGGCGCTGGTCACCGGCTCGGCGCTGCCCGCGGAGACCGGCACGCCCGCCGCCGCCATCAGGTTCCGGGCATTGATCTTGTCGCCCATCTGCTCGATGGCACCCGGCGGCGGGCCCACCCAGATCAGGCCGTCGGCCAGCACCTGGCGGGCGAAGGCCGGGTTTTCGGCCAGGAACCCGTACCCGGGGTGGACGGCCGCCGCGCCGGTCCGCCGCGCCGCCGCCAGCACGGCCGCGGAGTCGAGATAGCTCTGGCCCGGCGGCGGCGGGCCGATCGGCACCGCCTCGTCGGCCTCGGCGACGAACGGCAGGTCCGCGTCCGCCTCCGAGTAGACCGCCACCGCCCTGACGCCCAGCCTCCGGGCCGTGGCGAGGATCCGCCGGGCGATCTCCCCGCGGTTGGCCACCAGCACCGAGTTCAGCACCCGGGCAGCCTACCGGCGGCTCCGGTGCCGCCGCCCGGCGACCTTGGCCAGCGCCTCGACCACCTGGGGGTCGTACTCGGTCGCGGTGTCCAGGCGCAGCCACTCCAGTGCCGCCATCGTCCTGCTGGCCTCGGTCGACGCGCCGACCAGGTCGTCGAAGGCGTTGGCGGCACGGATGATCCGGCTGCCGGCCGGCGGCTCATGGTCGCGGCCGCGCCAGGGCAAGCTCTGGTACCGCACGATCTCCGCTACCCCGTCCAGCACTCCGGCCTGGTCGATGACGCTGGCCCCCAGCTCCGCGATGCGCCGCTGCTGCTCCGGGGAAGCCAGCACGGTCGCCCCGCCGGGGATCGGGTCGCGCAGCGAAAGCTGCCCGATGTCGTGCATGAGCGCGGCGTACTCCAGTTCGAGCAGTTCCGGTTCGCCCATCCCCAGTTCCCGGCCGACGACAACGGCCAGGTGGCCGACCCGGCGGGCATGCCCGTCCTCGACGTACCCGCCGACCTCGGTCACCCGGGCCAGCGCACGGACCGTCTCCAGGTAGGTGGCCCGGATGCCGGCGTAGCGGCGGAACGCCATCTGCGTGACGAGCAGCGGGGCGATGAACACCCCGAGCGCCACCAGGCCCATCATGTCCGCCGCGAACGCGATCAGGATCGCGGTGGCGGCGACGGCGAAGCCGAGCGGAAGCTGGACCCGCATCTCATCCCACAGCGCCACGCGGAACCTGGCTCGCAGCGCATCGGCGCTGATCAGGGCCCTGATCAGGCACTCGGCCCACCAGCCAGCCACCAGTACGGCCGCCATGGCGGCGAGCGCCAGCCCCCAGCCGCTGGGCCGGGTGATGGTCACCATCGTGCTCAGCGGGCGGAACAGCGCGGCCACCACGCTGACCGCGATCAGCCGGGACGCCATCCCGGCCAGGCCGGCCAGGCCGGCTGCCAGGTGCGGCAGCGCGCCGAGCACCATGCCGGCGGCGACGACCGCGATGACCTGGAGTGCCGGCTGGGTGGCCGGGCTGCCGCCGACGGTCAGCACCACCGCGTAGGCGAATGCGCCGGCGCTGCCGATCGGTGCCGACTCCCGGCCGCCTTCCAGGGACAGCCGCAGCACCTCACCGAAACAGATCAGCGCACCGAACGCCAGCGCGATGCGCGGCTGGACCAGGCCCGCGGCCGCGGTCTGCGCCACCGCGGCCACCACCAGCATGCCGGCCCCGGCGACGAGCAGCAGTTCGCCCGAGTCCGTGGCCTGCCGCCAGGACTCCGCCTGCTCGGGACCGTCGTCCAGCGCGGTGGCCGCTGGTTTCACCGGCTCTCCACCACCCGCAGCGGCGCCGCCGGATCGTCGTGATCCTGCGCGGCCATGCTGTCGGCGGGCGGCGTTGCGGCGGGCCCGGGCTGTTCCCAGCCCTCCCGCCGCAACGCGGCCACGAACGCGTCGACCAGCGCCGGGTCGAACTGGGTTCCGGACCACTCGCGCAGGTCGGCGATGGCTTCCTCAACCGAGCGCGCGCCGCGGTAGGAGCGGTTCGAGGTCATCGCGTCGAAGGCGTCGGCGACCGCGATAACCCGCGCGAACTCTGGGATCTCGTCACCGGCCAGCCCCATCGGGTAGCCGCGGCCGTCGATCCGCTCGTGGTGGTGCATGATGCCGGCCAGTGCCTCGTCGAGGAAGCCGATCTCCCGCACGATGGCCAGCCCGCGCATCGGGTGCAACTGGATCGCGGCGTACTCCTCCTCGGACAGCGCGCCGTTCTTTTGCAGCACCGTCGTGGGCACGCCCAGCTTGCCCACATCGTGGAGCATGCCGGCGTAGCGGATCGCCTCCACGCGGCGGCCGCGCATGCCCACTTCACGGGCGATCATGGCCGAGCCCCGGGAGACCCGCTCGCTATGGCCCCTGGTGTAGCAGTCCTTGGTCTCCACGGCCTGGCACAGCGCGGCCATGGTGGCGGCGTAGGCACGTTCCTGCGCGGCAAACTGGCCTATGGCCCAGCGCGCCACGAACAGCGGAATCAGGACGAGCACCGCGGCGAAGGCTCCCCCGACGCTCCACAGGGCAGCTATGAGCAGGCCGAGGGTCGCGTAGCCGAGGTCGGAGAGGAACAGCATCGGGAGGTGCCGCTGCAGCGCCCAGGCGGGCTGCCCGGGCTCGGCGGGGGGCACCTGCATGAGCATGCCCCACAGCAGCCCGTGGTTGATGGACACGTGCACCACGGCCGCGACGGCGAACGGCCCGATGATGCCGGGGAACGACCGGTAGCCGGGATGGCCGACAGGGCCGCCGAGCGCGAGGTAGGCCTCACCCGCCGCGTAGGCGGACAGGCCGTACATGGACGCGTTGAACACCCGCTGAGTGAGGTCGAGGCCACGCCGCACACTGATGAGCGAGGTCGCGCCGACCACAAACGCGCCCACCGGCCCGACAAGCACCACGGCGGCCAGGGTCGCCGAGGAACTCGGTGACCAGGCGGACCGCCGGGAGGCCAGGGTCGTCGGCGCGGAGTCGCAGATGAGGAACAGCAGCGCGAGCACCAGCATGGCCCACGCCTGCCGGACCGGGGCGTCCAGGTCCGGGTCGGCGCCCAGGGCCTGGCCGACCACGGCAACCGCGGCTGCTACGACGGCCGCCACATACAGCAAGGCGCCCGGCGAGAGCTTCGAGGTGCGTCCGCCGTGCGATCGGTGCCCGGTACCTGTCACCATGCCGGCGGGATCACCGTCGGCCGGGTGCCCGCGCTCGCGGGCTCCGGTGCATCAGCGGCAGCCCTGAACTCGCCCGGGTGCCGCATCGGTCACCTCCGCTGCCGGGGGCGGGTCCGGTCCTGAGGCATACTCGCGCGGGGCCTCGGCCCAGCCAAGCAGGCCCGTTCATCGCCGCCAGCACAAAGGTTAACGTGATCGGCCAGATCTGCGCAGGCTTCAGGCCCGTTAGGTACATTCACCAGGTACGGAACCCCGGGGTCGCTCCCCCGGGCCAGCACACCCCTACTCGGTGCTTTGGGTGACGTTCAGTTCCGCTCTGACCTGCCGGATTCTGATGAGGACCTTGGCCCGCAGCTCGTCCGGCACCCGCTCATGGCCGCAGTGCTGGTGGACAAGCTTTTTGACGAGGTCATCGAGGCCGTACTCCTCCAGGCACGGCCCGCATTCCTCGAGGTGCTGGCGGATCTTCGCGTAGGTCGGCGGCTCGAGCTCACCGTCCAGGTAGGAGTAGACCCGGTCAATTACCTCGGTACACGGCGTCTCGTGAGGCTTGCCGCAGCTCATCTCTGGTCCTCCCCAGGCCCGCCGTCCTCCCCCTGCGGTCCTGCCGCCGAGGCTGCCCGGACCATGCCGCGACCAGCCGCGTAGTCCTGCAGCATCTCACGCAACTGCCTGCGCCCCCGGTGCAGGCGGGACATCACCGTGCCAATGGGCGTGCCCATGATGTCGGCGATCTCTTTGTAGGCGAAGCCCTCCACGTCGGCCAGGTACACCGCGATGCGGAACTCTTCCGGCAGGGCTTGCAAGGCACTCTTGATGTCGGAATCCGGCAGCCTTTCCAGCGCCTCGGCCTCGGCCGATTTCAGGCCGGCCGACGTGTGCGAGGCCGCCCTGGCAAGCTGCCAGTCCTCGACCTCCTCGGCCCCCGCACGCTGCGGTTCACGCTGCCTTTTGCGATAGGTGTTGATGAAGGTGTTGGTGAGGATCCGGAACAACCATGCCTTCAGGTTCGTGCCAGGCTCGAACTGATGGAACGAGGCGTAGGCCTTGGCAAAGGTCTCCTGCACCAGGTCCTCGGCGTCCGCCGCGTTCCTGGTCATCCGCATCCCGGCCGAGTACAGCTGATCCAGGTACGGCAACACCTCGCGCTCGAACCGCTCGCCGCGCTCCTCGAGTGTCTCAGGTACCGGACCCACCTCCTCCGGTGTCTGCATCCGCGCCCGGCCACCGATGCCATCTGGGCGGGAGAATACATGGCCCGGCCGGATCCGGCCGAGCGCAGCCACCGGAGCCACGTCGTCCACGGGTGCGCTACTGGTCATCAGCACGCCCGGTGCAACAGGGGCGGCAGCGTGTTCATTCCGCCACGGCCAGCGGCGAAACCCGCTGGAAACACATTCCGGGCGGACAACTCGGCCAGTCAGGTGAGGTCGCCCGCAGACTGGGGAGAATCAGCCATGACGGTTTGCCGGGAATGCGGCCGTCGCGATGGCCCCCGTGGTGCCAGCGCGGTGCGCTGATCCGGGCCTGCGCCGCCGATCCCGGCGCGGTCGGCTGACCGCGCCGGTTTGTCGGACGGCGGATGGAGTCAACGGTGGCGACGTCAACGGCCAGCCCGCTGGCCGTGCTCCGGCCAGGCTCGCTTCCTGCGTACTGGCGGTTCCAGCGGGCGGTGGCCAAGGCCCAGCTCGCCGCCTGGCTCCCCGCCGGGCGGCGGCTGCTCGTGGACATCTCGGGCCCAGCGGCGGCCGGCGCGGCCCAGGCGGCCGGGTCCGGGCACGCGGTGGTCCGGGTCGTGAGCGCGCATCCCGGCGCGCCTCCCGCCGCGGAGCGGGGCGCACCGGCGGGCCGGATCGCCGCGGTGGTGGCCGAGCCCGGCAGCCTGGCGTTCCTCGCGGACGGTTGCGCGGACGGCGTCATCGCCGAGGACGGCGCCCTGTCGCGGCACCTCATGGCGGAGGACCTGGCCGCGGAGATCGCGCGGGTGCTGCGGCCCGGGGGTGAGCTGCTCGCCTGCGTGGATTCGCTGGTCCTGGGCATGGCCATGCTGGCCGAGCAGCGGCGCTGGGCCCACCTCACCGACCTGCCACACGCCGAGGTGGTGCTGATCCCCTGGCCGGACGGGACCATCACCCGGTGCTTCGGCGCGGCGCAGCTTTACGACCTGCTCACCGAGGCGGGCCTGGAGGTCACCTCGATCAGGCCGCGGACGGTGCTGTCCCCCTCCACCGTGGATCACGTCCTGCGCCAGCAGCCGGGGGCCATTGCCCGGCTGGTCCGCGCCGAGATGCAGGCCGGCCAGGATCCGGCGGCGGGGGGCAGCGCCGACGAGGCGTTCGGCATCAGCCTGGTAGCCACCGCCCGCAAGCCCTGCTAGCCCGGGGGCGACCCCCGGAGCCCCCGGGGCGCCGATGGCGCCTGGCCGGCAAGCCGGCAGGCCCCATCCCGCCCTGCTAGCCCGGGGGAGCGACCCCCCGGAGCCCCCCGGGGCGCCGATGGCGCCTGGCCGGGCAAGCCGGCAGGCCCCATCCCGCGTGAAAGCCCCGGCTGACGGCGGCGGGCACGCTCAGTGCCTGCGGTCCCGCCTGGACTGGCAGTTCACGCAGCGTGCCGCCTCCGGCCTGGCATCCAGCCGGCCCTCCGGGATCGGCTTGCCGCAGTCGGCGCACGTCCCGTAGACCCCGCGGTCGATCCGCACGAGTGCGTCCATCACCAGCCGCCGCTGGGACTGGACCGCGTCCAGCGCGGCCTCCGTCCGGTCCGTCTCGGACAGCGTGGAGCCGGCGTCCGCTGGATCCTGCGGAGAGTCGATGGCGGCGCGTCCCGCAGGATGCTCTCCCTGCAGAACCAGGATCGAACTGTCGATCTGGCCGCGCATCTCCTCCAGACGCTCACGTGCGGTCACAGTGTCCACGGTGTGTCCTCCTCTCTAGGCAGGGGAAGCGAAGCGCCATTGCGTGGGCTGCCCCGGGTGTTGCCGCCGCCCCTCAGGCGAGCGGGGCCGGGTCACCGGCCAGCGGCTCGATCAGCGCGGGACCGTTGTTTCTCACGTAGTTGACGTCCGTGCCGACCGGGTAGGACGTGAGCCCGCTGGCCGCCGCGGGGGCGAGCAGCGCATGCACGTGGGCGGCGTCGCCGCTGGCCGGGTCGAGCCAGTCGCCCCACCGGGCGGGATCGATCACCATCGGCATCCGGTCGTGAATCCGGCCGGCCTCGTCCGGGGCACTGGTCGTGATGATCACGGCCGTCCAGAGCCAGGCCTGCGGGTGATCCTCGGGGACGGACTTGTCCCGCCAGAGCTCATACAGCCCGGCGAAGGCGAGCACCCCGCCGTCGGCGCGGTGAATGTAGTACGGCTGCTTGCGGGCCTTGCCCTCGCCGGCCACCTTCAGCCATTCGTAGAAGCCGTCCGCGGGCAGCAGGCACCTGCGCTTGGCGAACGCGCGGCGGAACGCGGGCTTGGCGTCCACCGTCTCCACCCTGGCGTTGATCATGCGGCTGCCGATGGACGGGTCCTTTGCCCAGAACGGCACCAGGCCCCAGCGCACCACCCGCAGTTCCCTGGCCACCTCGGCCCCGGCTTCCGCCCCGCGCCCCTCCTGCGGCCTGGCGCTCTCGTCCGGGCCACGCTGGCCCCGGGTGAGCACCGCGTAGACCGGCTTGGTCGGGGCCACGTTGTAGTCGGGTTCGAGGTCGTCGGTCACCCGGTCGCGGTCGATGCGGAACTCCTCGAGGAGATCCTGGCGCTTCCGCGCCGACGCGTACCGGCCGCACATGTGCTCTCACCTGGGTGTCGAAAAGAAGGCTGGGGGATGTACAGAATGTGCCCTTTCATTGCCACGAAACCAGCGCGCCAAACCTGGCCGACCGTGCTAGCTGGCCAGCCCGTCGGCCAGCGCACCGGGTGAGGTGGCCCGGCCCGGCGGCGCACTAGGCTCACCTGTATGGAGCACACGGCGCGGCAGGACGGCCCGCGGGCCGGGCGCTGGGCGGCCCCTGCCGCGGCGGGCCCGGTGCGCGCGCGCCTGGCCATTCCCGGCTCCAAGTCCATGACCAACCGGGCCCTGGTGCTCGCCGCACTCGCCGACGGGCCGGGGATCATCGCCGGCCCGCTGCAGGCCCGCGACACGCTGCTGATGCGCGTGGCGCTGACGGCCCTGGGCGCCACGATCAACGGCAACGGACAATACGATCCGGGCGCGGCTGGCCCGGCCCCGTCCTGGCACGTGTCCCCGGGGCGGCCAGAAGCCGGCGCCAGCGTGGATGTCGGCAACGCCGGCACGGTACTGCGGTTCGTGCCACCCGTCGCCGCGCTCACCGGAGTCCGCGTGGACTTCCACGGTGACGCCCGGGCGGCGCAGCGGCCGGTGGGGCAGATCCTCGCCGCGCTGCGCGAACTCGGGGCCGTCATCGACGACGGGGGGCGCGGCGCCATCCCGTTCACGGTGCACGGCGGCGGGTCGCTGCCGGGCGGCGCGGTCACCCTGGACGCCTCGGTCTCCTCCCAGATCGTGTCCGGGCTGCTGCTCGCCGCGCCGCGCTTCGACAAGGGCGCGGAGATACGGCACCGCGGCGGCCGGGCCCCGTCCGCGCCGCACATCGCCATGACGGTCGCCATGCTGCGGGACGCGGGCGCCGAGGTGGAGACGTGGACGCGGGAGAGCGGCACGCCGGCCGGCCTGCCCGACACGTGGCGCGTGCACCCGGGGGCCATCGGGCACCACGAGATTATCGTTCAGCCTGATCTTTCCAATGCTGTGCCGTTCCTGGCTGCCGCGCTGGTCACCGGCGGTGCCGTGACGATCGCGGACTGGCCCGCGGTGACCACGCAGCCGGCCGGGCAGATCCTGGACCTGCTGTCCGCCTTCGGTGCGAGCTGCACGCTGGACGAAAATGGGCTGACGGTGACCGGCACCGGCCGGATCCGCCCGGTCACCGTGGACCTGGCCGACGCCAGCGAGTCGGCCACCGTGGCGGCCGCACTGGCCGCGCTGGCCGGCGGCCCGTCCCGGCTGACCGGCATCGGGCATATGCGCCGGCACGAGACGGACCGGCTGGCGGCCCTGGCTGCCGAGATCGGCGCGCTCGGCGGGGACGTCAGCGAACTGCCCGACGGCCTGGCGATCAGGCCACGGGCGCTGCGGGCAAGTGGCCGGCCGTTCGCCAGCTACGACGATCACCGGATGGTCATGGCGGCCGCAGTGCTGGCCCTGGCCGTCCCCGGGATCGAGGTGGAGAACGCGGCCACCGTGGCGAAGACCTTTCCCGGGTTCACCCGGTTGTGGGCCTCGATGCTGGAGCAGGTGCCCTGACTCCGCGCGCGAGGCAGGACCTGGACGAGGACGACATCCGGGTGCGGCCGGGGCGGGGCTCCCGCCCGCGCACCCGGCGCAGGCCCGCACACGAGGACGCGGTGGAGGGCTTCGTCGCCTCGGTCGACCGGGGCAGGTACGGCGTGCTGGTCGGCGACCGCACGGTCACCGCGATGTCGGCCAGGGAACTGGGCCGCCGGGGCGTGGTCGTCGGTGACCGGGTGGCGCTGGCCGGGGATACCTCAGGCGCGCCCGGCACCCTCGCCCGCGTCGTCCGGGTGTCCCCGCGGACGACCGCGCTGCGCCGCTCGGCGGACGACACCGACCCGGTCGAGCGGGTCATCGTGGCCAACGCCGACCAGCTGGGCATCGTCTGCGCGGTGGCCGACCCGCCACCCAGGCCGCGGTTCATCGACCGCTGCCTGGTGGCCGCCTACGACGCCGGGCTGCGCCCGCTGCTCTGCCTGACCAAGGCCGACCTCGCCAGCGCCGACGAACTGCTGTACGCCTACGCGCCGCTGGGCATCGGCCACGTGGCGCTCGGCCGGCCGCTGGACGCGTCCCGGCTCGCCCCGCTGCGCCAGTATCTCGACGGCCGCATCAGCGTGCTCATCGGCCAGTCGGGGGTGGGTAAGTCCACGCTGGTCAACGCCCTGATCCCGGACGCCGACCGGGCGGTAGGCACGGTCAACACGGTGACCGGGCGCGGGCGGCACACGTCTTCCTCCGCGGTCGCCCTCGCGCTGCCCGGCGGTGGCTGGATCATCGACACCCCCGGGCTGCGCGGGTTCGGGCTCGGCCATGTCGCCCCGGACCGGGTGGTGCGCGCGTTCACCGACCTGGCCCCGGGCACGGCCGCGTGCCCGCCCGGCTGCGATCACGACCAGCCGGACTGTGCCCTGGACGACTGGGTTCACGACCAGGGCGGCGATCCGCGCCTGGCCGCGCGGCTGGATTCGCTGCGGCGACTGCTGCGCAGCCGCGACGGCGCCGAGGCCTGGTAGGCAGCCGTTCCGAGGGCCGCTCCCTGTGCCAACAGGGCCAAGGCCCCGTGACGAAGGAACAGGGCCGCAGGACAGCGGGGGCTCCGGGGTCGCCCCCCGGGCTAACAACAGGGTACCGTTGCGCGCCATGCAGGGTTATGACGACGACCTGCGGTTCGCCCACGTCCTCGCGGACTCGGCGGACGACATCACCTCGCGCCGGTTCCGGGCGCTCGACCTGCGGGTCGAGTCCAAACCCGACCTGACGCCGGTCACCGACGCCGACCATGCGGTCGAGGCGTCGCTGCGCAATGTGCTGCGCCGGGCGCGCCCGCAGGGACGCGGTGCTCGGCGAGGAGTTCGGCCGGGCGGGGTCCGGGCCGCGCTGCTGGGTCATCGACCCGATCGACGCGACCATGAACTACGTGCGCGGCGTCCCCGTGTGGGCCACCCTGATCGGCTTGATGGACGGCGACGAGGTCGTGGTCGGCGTGGTGTCCGCACCCGCGCTCGGCCGCCGGTGGTGGGCGGGGCGGGACGGTGGCGCATGGACCGGCCGCAGCCTCACCAAGGCGACCCGCTGCCGTGTTTCTGAGGTGGCCAAGATGCCGGACGCGTCGCTGTCGTACTCCAGCCTGTCCGACTGGGAGGCGCAGGGCCGCCTTGGCGGCCTCCTCGACCTCGGCCGCGCGGTCTGGCGCACCCGCGCCTACGGTGACTTCTGGTCGCACATGCTGGTCGCCGAGGGAGCGGTCGACGTCTGCGCCGAGCCCGAGGTGTCGCTGTGGGACCTGGCGGCGCTCATGGTGATCGTCGAGGAGGCCGGCGGCAAGTTCACCGACCTGTCCGGCAGGCGTACACCCGACGGCGGCAGCGCGGTATCCACCAACGGCCTGCTGCACACCGAGGCGCTCGGCCTGCTCAACGGCGACCGCCCCTGACGCGAATACCCAGGCAGCGGGGCCAGGCGGCGAGCGGGTCACGCCCGCATGTCTTGCCCTGCGGGCGGGCATCACCCATGCTGTAAGTAGTGTCACAAAGGCACAAGCGCTTGGCCCCTGGCGGCGCGGGCAAGGGCCACGCATCCCCCACGACGGCAACCTCGGGGAGTGATGCCAGATGCAGGTACGCGACGGGATGAGCAAGCTGGTCGTGACCATCGGCCCCGCGCATACCCTCAGAGAAGCCGCGCGCCTCATGTCGGCCCGGCACGTCGGTGCCGCCGTGGTCACCGACCCCGAGCACCCCGGGGTGGGCATCCTCACCGAGCGCGACATCCTCGACTCCGTCGGCGCGGGCCAGGACCCGGATACCGAGCTGGCCGCCGCGCACCGCACCGCGGACGTCGTGTTCGCCTCCCCGGACTGGACCCTGGAGCATGCGGCCGCGACCATGGTCAAGGCCGGGTTCCGGCACCTCGTGGTCCTCGACGGATCCGAGGTGACCGGCCTGCTTTCCATGCGCGACATCGTCCGCTGCTGGTCGGAGGCGGACCAGCGGGCCACGGCCCGCGCCTGAGCCCCTGGCGCGTTTCCGCGGAGCCGCCGGCCACCGGCGGCACCGGTTCGGTCCTTGCCACGACCGCGCCGGTGCGCGAAAGTGAGGCGCCATGCGGCTCGATGGCGCGGTGGCGCTGGTGACGGGTGCCTCGTCGGGGATCGGGGCCGCCACCGCGGCGGCGCTCGCCACGGCGGGGGCCAGCCTGCTGCTCGGCGGGCGCGACGAGGCACGCCTGGCCGAGGTGGCGGCCCGGACCGGCGGCACCGCGCTCGGCGGTGACCTGGCCGCGGCGGGCGGCGCCGCGGGCCTCGCGGAGCGGGCGCTCGCGGCAGCGCCGGCGGCCGCCCGCGGCGGCATCGACATCCTGGTCAACAACGCGGGCCTGGGCTGGGCCGGGCCCGTCGGCGAGATCCCGGCGGCGAAGGTCACCGAACTGGCCACTGTCAACCTGGCCGCGCCCATCGAACTGACCAGGCTGCTCGTGCCGGGTATGGCCGAGCGCGGCCGGGGCGGGGTGGCCTTCGTGTCCTCCATCGCCGGTGTCACCGGCGTCCCCGGCGAGGCGGTCTACGCGGCCACCAAGGCCGGCCTGGCCGCGTTCGCGGAGAGCCTGGCCTACGAGGTGCGTGGCCACGGGGTGACGGTGAGCGTGATCGTGCCCGGGGTGATCGACACGCCGTTCTTCAGCCGGCGCGGGACGCCTTACGGCCGGGCCCGCCCCGCCCCGATCCCGGCAGGCCGGGTGGCCGCGGCGATCGTGTCCGCGCTGGAGCACGAGCGGCCGGTGGTGTACGTGCCTGGGTGGCTGCGATTCCCGGCCTGGCTGCACGGCACAGCGCCGGGTGCCTTCCGCGCGCTGGCCGCCCGCTTCGGCGACCCGGGCTACTAGCCGGCAAGTACCCCGGTCTCCACGTCGCGCACGAACTGCTCGAGCAGCCGGGCGCTCACGTCGCCCATCACGCCCCGACCGAACTGGGTGACCCGCCCGCTGATGGACAGGTCGGTGACGATGGACACCGTGGTGCCGCCGTCGGCCTGCGCCATCTCCGCGGTCACCGTGGCGGATGCGCTGCCGGAGCCGACAATTCATGGACAAGCTCCATGGCCCAACCTAAAAGACTTTGCCGCGGCGCGCCCCGCGCGGGGCGGCAATCGGCGATCATGGCACGCACGGTCCTCCTCGGCACGGCAGGGCCGCGGTGGCACGGGAGAATGCACATGACACAACAGGCCACGCCAACGGCGGCACACGTCAGGCCCTGGCTCGCTGCGGCTGGGGCCGCCCTGATCGTGACCGGCCTGGCCGTCGAGTGGCTCGCCCGCAAGTACGTCGTCGCCGAGTCCGTGCAGTTCGTGGTGTTCGGCATCGCCGCGCCCGCCCTGATCGTGCTGGGCGCGCCCTGGCGGCTGCTGCGCCTGGCCGGGCCGCTGGACCGGCTGGCCACCGCACGGCGGCGGCAGACCTCGTTCCTGCGCGCGGGCGGCTACCTGATGGTGTTCATCGGGGTCAGCGTGGCCTGGCGGCTCCCGCCGCTCATGGACGCGCTGGCCGGGCATCCCGTGCTGGTGCTGCCGGAACTCCTCACGCTGCTGGCCGCAGGCACCGGGCTGTGGCTGGAACTGGTGCCCTCGCCCCCGCTGGCGCCCCGGCTGCTAAAGCCGCACCGTGCCGCCGTCGCGGCGCTGGCCATGTGGTCCACCTGGGCGGTCGCCTATGTGCTCGGGCTGTCCAACCACGGTGTGTTCCACGGCTACGACCCGGCGGGCGGCGCACTGTCCGCGGTCGCCGACCAGGAGATCACGGTGGCGCTGGTGTGGGCGGTGTCGGCGTTCTGCTTCGTACCGGTCGTCTTCGTCACGCTGCTGACCTGGCTGTCGGCCAACGGCGATCCCGACGAGGAACTGCAGCGGCTGCCCCGCGACGAGCGCCAGCGCCCGGTGGTCCGCGGCTGGGGCCGCCCGGCGCGGGGGCAGGCCGGGCTCCTGACCGCCCGCTTCCTGGCCTCTCGCGCACGCGGTGACGAGTAGCCTGGTGCCGTGCTAAACCATGAACTAGCTGGCGTCCCCGCCTGGCGCCGGGCCAGTCACTGCGGCACCGGGCGTTTCTGCGTCGAGGTGACGGTCACCACCGATACCTCCCACTGGCCGCACAAGGCGGACGCGGAAAAGCTGTACCTGATGCGTGACTCCAAGAAGCCGGACGGCCCGGTGCTCGCGTTCACGCCCGAGGAATGGGAAGCATTCACCCTCGGCGTCAAGGATGGCGAGTTCGACCTGCCGTGAGCACCAGGCGCGGGCCGCTCGTGGGCCACGTTTGAGCGCTCCTCCAGGCTCGAAGTGTGCAGGCCCTTGGGTCGGCTAATCACTAAAAGGCCTGCTTGCACCCCCTGGTACATGGCCGGGCGGTAACGGTTACGTCACGATTCCGGACTGTTGAAACCCGGGTCTTCAGGCAACTGTGGAGCGTTCCTAAGTTTAAGTTGCGTACTCCGCATCAGCCGTACGGACCTCTCCGGAAGACTCCGGTGACAGCTCCCCTACGCGCGGAGGAATTGTGGGTGGCCGTCTAAATCGTGATCGTCGTGGTCAGGGCACGGCGAGGTGCAATATGCAATGCTGCCGCGGGCAGTGCTGGGCGCCAGCGTGATCAGGTGCCCGTTCCGCCCGCCCGGCGGCGCCGTGGGCCGTATCGCGCCGCCGATGCACCTGATCAAGGGACGCCTTGTCTGGTCGGAGCCCGCCGGCGCATCGACGCGCCTGGCGGCTCCCGTAAGAAGGAGTCGCACCGTGGGGCCAGCGCCACAGAAGCAAATTCAAGGGAGACGCACGAGGCGCCTCGCCGGTGCCTTGCGGTAGGCGGCAGCGTTGGCGCGCTGGCGCTCGTCGCTGCCTCCAGCAGCAGTAGCAGCAGCCGCCCTCAGGCGCGACGACAGCACGAAGGTGAAGGGCGGCACGGCGGTCTAGCGCTGCCGGCTCGACTACCCGAACTACATCTTCCCGATCACGCATCACGAACGTCAGCGTGTACAACGAACAGCTTCTCCCAGTGGCAGATGTACCGGCCGCTGTACATGTTCGGCAACGGGTCGAAGCCGCTGCTGAACCCCTCGATAAGCCTGGCGAACGAGCCGACCTGGTCGGGGAACACCGCCACGATCACCCTTAAGCACTACATGTGGTCCGATGGCACGCCGGTCACCACGACCGACCTGATGTTCTGGCTGAACATGCTCAAGGCCGTCGGGCCGACCGACTGGGGCGCCTACAGCGGGTTCCCCACCTCCTTCGTGACGAGTTACAAGGTGGTCTCCCCGACCGAGCTGCAGATGACCACGAACAAGGCCTACTCGCACAGCTGGTTCCTCTACAACGACCTGTCGCAGATCACCCCGATGCCGCCGGCGTGGGACAAGACCGCGTCCGGCCCGTCAAACTGCGCCACCAAGGTGAGTGACTGCGCCGCGGTGTACAAGTACCTGGATCAGCCAGGCCAAGTCGCTCACCACGTATGTGTCCTCGCCGCTGTGGTCGATCGTGGACGGCCCGTGGAAGCTGTCGGCGTTCAACGCCGACGGGCACGTGACGTTCGTCCCTAACCCGAAGTACTCAGGGCCGGTCAAGCCGAGCCTCGCGCAGTTCCAGGAGGTACCGTTCACCGCGGACTCGGCCGAGTACAACGTGCTGCGCTCGCCGGCCGCCGGTGGCCAGAAGATCTCCGTGGGCTACCTGCCATCGCAGGACGCCATCGCCAAGCCGGCCGGGTCGAGCCCGCTGACGGCAGGGCAGAACCCGCTGCAGGGCTACACCCTGGCGCCGCTGTACATCTGGGGCATCAACTACTTCGTGATGAACTTCCAGAGCAGCACCGGCAACGGCCCGATCATCAACCAGCTGTACTTCCGCCAGGCCCTGGCCTACCTGCTCGACCAGGAATCCGTCATCAAGGGCCCGCTGCGCGGCTACGGCACGCTGACCCCCGGGCCGGTCGGGCTAACCCCGGACACCCCGTTTATATCGCCGCAGCTCAAGACGACAAACCCGTTCCCCTACAACCCCACGAAGGCGAAGAGCCTGCTACCAGCCACGGCTGGAAGATCACCCCCAACGGCGTGACCACCTGCACCAACCCGAGCCTGTGCGGCCCGGGCGTCAAGCAGGGCCAGGGCCTGCAGTTCAACCTGCCGTACGCCACCGGTACGCAATGGGTCGCCCAGGAGATGCAGCAGCTGCAGTCCAACGCCTCCCTGGTCGGGATCAAGATCAACCTGCAGCCCAAGCCGTTCAACCAGGTCACTGCCCTGGCCGCCGGCGCTTGCAAGGTCGCCAAGATCCCGTGCAACTGGGACCTGGCCAACTGGGGCGGCGGCTGGTCGTTCGCCCCGGACTACTCGCCGACTGGCGAAACCCTGTTCATGTGTGCGCTATCGCCAACTCCGGCGGGTACTGCAGCAAGACCAA
>CAWDXD010000010.1:0-141821 GCA_963806145.1 uncultured Actinomycetes bacterium | reverse complement strand
CCCCGCGAGGGTGTCGCCCGCTGGGTTCCTGTCATCTGCACCGAGCCGCCACAGCCCGCCGTCGTGCTCGGGGGCCGCGACGGGTGGTGCTACCGCTAGGGGCCGCGAGGCTCGGCGTGCCCGGCTCCTGGGGCGAGTCGTGAGGTAGTAGGCCGTAGTCACGGCGATCACCGCTCCGATCGGGACAAGAACGAGAAGTTCGAATTGCCCACGCTGCGACGCGAAGCCCGCTGGCAGGGCAGCGTCCGGATCGGCGGTGCCGAGTCCAGGCCATAGGAGGCAGACAGCAGCCAGCAGCGACCAGCCAGTGGCCAGGCCCGTGACGAGCCAGGCGGTGCGGGCACCGCCGGGGACTCGAAAGGGCCGCTCCAGGCTCGGCTCGCGCAGGCGCAGGGCCACAAATGCGGGGAAGATCAGCAGGTAGGCCAGTACGATGAGCGCGATCGAGACCACCAGTGCTGCGGAGAAATACCTCTGGTTGTCCCTTCCCGCGACGGTGAGGTAGGCGGCCATCGCCAGCAGGGAGATCCCACCTGAGATCAGGCCCATGATCACCGGCACGCCGCTGCGTGGGGAGATCCGGCCCAGCACCCGGGGGCCGGCGCCGTCCAGGCACGCGGCCGCCTGCGCCCGCCCTGCCCCCATGATCCACGCGGCGCCGCTGGCGACCAGGACCCAGATGAACACGGCCGCGCACGCCCAGCCGAGCAGCTGGCCCCAGCCGGTCAGGGTCGCGGTGCCGTCGGTGGCGACCGAACCGCCGTAGGTGGTCAGGACCGTCTCGATTGCGTCAATAAGGCCGTGCAGCGATGTGATCTGCCCGGCGGGCAACACGATCAGGACCGCCAGGATCGGGATGCCGTACATCAGCGCCTGGCTGATTCCCGCCCGACCGATCGCCACCGGGATATCACGCCGCGGATTGGTCATCTCCTCCGCAGCGGTCGAGGGCAGTTCGACCCCGACAAACGAGTACAGCAGAACGGGGACGATGGCGACGAACACCGCAGGCGAGGGGCTGAGATCGTCAGCCGAGATGCCGTGCACCCCGTGCTGCGTGCCGTAGAGGACAACACTGAGCGTGAAGAACGCCAGCAACACGATCTGCCCCAGCGCGCCGCTGGTGGGAACCCACTTGCCGAACCGCAGCGGGATGATCGCGGCAACCGTGGCCAGCCCGATGAACACGGCCCCGAACAGGTACATCCCGGCCAGCGATAGGCCGCCGAGGAACTGCTGGTAGACCGCCATCGCCACCACCGCGACCGAGCCGCCGAGCCACATCGGCGTCCCGGCCCAGTACAGCAGCGAAGTCAGCGCGCCGGCGTAGCGGCCAAATGCCCGTCGGACCCAGACGTAGGCGCCGCCCTCCTCGGGGATAGCCGCCCCGAGTTCGGCGCTGATCAGCGCCGAGGGGATAAAGAAGGTGACGAACAGCACCACCAGCCAGGTGAATGTCTCGCCGCCGCCGACGGCGATCGCGCCGATGGTGTCCACCACCACCATGGCCGAGATGAGGAAGAAGATCGTATCCAGCCGACTTAGCACCCGCCGGAGCTTTTCCCGCTCGGCAGCGGCATTCAGGGCAGTCATGGCAATCGTGCCGGGATCGGTCCATGGGCAGGCGGCCGTCTCGGCGCGAAGGACCCAAAGCGATACCACGGTGCCCGGGGCGCGCGGCGATCGGCGATGGCGGCCACCGCGTCCACGGCCCGGTCGACCTCGTCCAGAGTGTTGTAGAGGTAGAAGCTCAGGCGGCAGCTCGCGGGCGGGGACAGCCCCAATGCGTGATGTGCGAGTGTCGCACAGTGGCAGCCCGCGCGTGACTCCACCCCGGCCCGGTTCAGGCCTTCCGCGAGGCTGACCGGGTCGCGGCCCGCAATGTTGAACGCGACCAGCGATGTGCGGCGCGCCGCTTCCCGCGGCCCGTAAATGGTCAGTCCCGGGATGGCGCCAAGCTTTTCCAGTGCCCGGCTGGTCAGCTGCTGATTCCACTGGGAAATGCGATTCATGGCGCCCTGGACGGCGGCGCGCTCAAGGGGTTTGGCGGTCCCGAAATAAGTGGCGTGGTTCGGCGTGAGCGCCAGCTCGAGCAGCAAGCGCAGCGCCTGGGCCGAGACAATCGTGCCAAGGATGTTGGGTGTACCGGCGGCGTACTTCCATGGCAGTGCGCTGTACTCGACATGATCAGGCAACACTCGCCCTTCGGCGATCATGTCACCGCCGTACAAGAACGGCAGCGAGGACGCCAGCAGGTGCTCTTTGGCGTAGAGCACGCCGATCCCGAACGGTGCCAGCATCTTGTGAAAGGAGAACGCCAGGAAGTCGACGTCCAGGTCCTGCACGTCGACGAACGACCCCGGTACCAGTTGAGCGCCGTCGACCAGCAGGTACGACCGCCGCTCACCACCGGGCTGCGAGTACCCACTGCCATCGGCCAGCGCCCGGAGCGCGCGGAGCGGATTCCGGGTGCCGAGGAAATTCGATGCGCCGGTGCAGCACACCAGCTTGGTGCGGGCGTCGATCAGCGAGGCCAGGTGATCCAGGTCGAGTTCGCCGGTGACCGGGTCGAAACGCACCAGGCGGTAGTCCACCCGCCGCCCCAGCCGCGGCAGGATCTCCCGGCACATCGCATACCAGGGGACATAGTTGGAGTTGTGCTCCATCATCGTGGTCACAACATTGTCGCCATCGCGGAACTCAGTCAGCAGCGAGTACATGACCGCGTTGATGGCCTCGGTCGTATTCCGGTACACGGCGATGCTGGCCCGGCTCGGGGCGCCGATGAACTGGGCGATCGTGTCAAAGGACTCCTCGAAAAGTTCGGTCGTCGCCTGAGAGGCGCTGGATTGCCCCCGGTGGACGTTCTCGTATCCAGGCCCAAGCGAGGCGTAAAGCGCCAGCAGCTCATCCGGCGGCTGGGTGCTCGCGGCATTGTTCGTGACTATCCGGCCGACCTTCGGGAACGCAAAGTGCCGACGGATGGCCCGGACGTCTAGCTGGTCAGAATTCATCGGGCGCTCGCTCATAAGGGCTGGCCGGAGTCCACACGCCGCAGTGCAGCGAGAGAGTCACGCTAGCGCTGCAGCCAGTGTCAAGAGTCATGGCACGGATCCTTTCCGGAACGCCCCCGGGTCCTCGCCGACCTCGGTTCGCGATGCCCGGGACGACCCCGACGCCGTATTTTGGTGTGGTGGTCATCGTTCTGGCCGGCCCCCAGGATGTGACACAACGCTGTCAGCGTTCTGTCTGCCTTCTCCGGATGCCGCGTGACGGCCGCCCTCCTTTCTTCAGAGCAGCCCCGTGACGGCCAGATACATCGACGTCTGCTTGCTCGGCCCGATCGAGGCACGTGAGGCGTCCGGAACGCGGCTCGAGGTCCCCCGCGGACGGCCGCTGACGCTGCTTGCACTCCTGCTCACCCGCCGCGATGACATCGTGTCATCCGATGTGGCCACGGAGGCGCTGTGGCCAGACAGGCCACCGAAGGATCCGCGCAACGCCCTCCAGTTGGCGGTTTCCCGGCTGCGGCGGGCGCTCGCTGGCAGCGCGGGCACCCTGGTAGAGCCGGCGACGGATGTGGTCGTCGGTGTCGCTGGGGGATATTCGCTGAGACTGCCCGTCGGCTGGGTGGATGCCGACCGGTTCGAGACGCTGGCGCAGGCAGGCCGTGCTCAACTCGCCCGCAATGAGGCCGCCGATGCCGCAGGCACGCTGCGCGGTGCGCTGAGCATGTGGCGCGGTCCGGCCTTCGTCGATGTCCACGATGAGCCGTTTGCCCAGGCCTCTATCGGGCGGCTGGACGAGCTGCGGATTGCAGCTGTCGCCGACCGGATCGATGCCGACCTGGCTCTGCGACGCCACGCCCATCTTGTGGGTGAGCTGGAGACGCTCGTCGGCGAGCATCCACTGCGCGAGCGGCTACGTGCTCAGCTGATGCTCGCGCTGTACGGGAGCGGGCGGCAGGCGGAGGCCCTGGCTGTCTACCGCGATGCCCGCCGCATGCTGATCGAGGAACTAGGGGTCGAGCCGTCCAGGGAACTGCGCGATGCCCATCAGCTCGTACTGCGCCAGGGCGAGCTACCGCCGCCGATGGCCGGGTCGGCTCCGCCCAATACCGTGCGGTTGCGGTCACCGGCCCGCCGGAGGCTGCTCACCTGCGTGGTCGCGGTGCCACACGACGTGAATACGCCCGGCGGCCAGTCCGACCCGGAGGCAGTCCGTGCCACCCTGCTCGACCTGAGGTTGCGGATCGCCGGGATATGCGACACCTACCACGGGATCGTGCGCGACAGCGAGGCTGCCGCCTTCACCATTGTCTTCGGATGGCCGCACTCCCGAGAGAGCGACGTCCTGAACGCCGTGGTCGCTGCCCGGCAGCTGATACGTGGCCGGGCAGGCGGACCAGCCGGGCGCTCCCGGCACCAGCCGTTGCCGCTCGGTGTCGGCGTGGCCACCGGGGAAGTCGTGACGACGCCGGGCACAGAAGCCCCATTCCTGCTCGGCGATCTCGCCGAGCAGGCAGGGGCCCTGGCGCGCGCAGCCAGCCAGGGTCAGGTGCTGGTGGCACCATCTACCTGGCAGCTCGTCTCGCATGCTGCGCACGGTTCCCGGGCCCCGGCCGGTACTACCCTTCCCGGTGATCACTCTGCGGCAATCGCGCTGGGGGACGTCGACGCCGACGCCGCCTCGATCCAGCGACGGTGGGAGGGCCCGTACATCGGCCGGCAGACGGAACTCGGCCTGCTGGACGATGCGTTCAACGCCGTCCGCATCCGCGGCGCCGGGCAGCTCGTGACGCTGCTTGGCGAACCGGGGGTTGGCAAGACTCGGCTTTCCCTGGAGTTCGAGCGCTTGGTGCGCCCCGATGCCATCGTGCTCAGGGGCCGTTGCCGACTGTACGACGAGGGCGTCCCCTACAGGCCGTTCCAGGAGATCATTGAGCAGGCGGCCGACGGCGCGGTGCTAGACGAGTGGCTGATGAGCATCGGCGTCGGTCAGGAAGTGCGTGACGTCATCCTGGCGGTGCTCGGCCGCGGCCAGGTGCGCACGGGCGGGCAGACACACTGGGCCATCGGGCGCGTCATGGCCGCTATCACACAGCGTTTTCCCGCGGTGGTCATCGTCGACGACGTTCAGCACGCCTCGCCGGAACTGCTCGACCTGCTTGAGGCGCTGGCAGAACCGCTGCGTGGCATGCCGGTGCTGATGATCTGCCTGGCCAGACCAGAACTACTGCAGGCCCGCCCCGGCTGGGTAAGCGGCTGGCGCTCGACCAGGGCGCTGACGTTGCAGCCGCTGGGCGAAGCGGAGAGCCGACTGCTGCTCGCCCAGCTCATCCCACAGGATGCCGGCGGCGCGGGCCGTGAGCTACCGGCCGCCGCCAGGAGCGAGCTGGTCGCCACCGCAGCCGGGAATCCGTTGTTTCTCGAACAGCTCGCCCGGCATCTCCAGGAGAACCCCGGTGGCCAGACGTCATTCCCGCCGGCCCTGCACGGGTTGCTCGCGTCCCGGCTCGACCTGCTTCCCGAGGACGAGCGGACGCTCCTCGAGCGGGGGGCCGTCGAGGGGGATCTCTTCCACCTTGAGTCGGTCTCGGCAGGTCCTGGCCCGGGAAGATCAGCCGCGATCAGCGGGCCCAGCCTGGACCGGGCACTAGATGCATTGATCAGGCGCGATCTCGTCGCTCCGGTCGCCGCCGGCGGCGTCGGCGGCCGTTCGGCGGTCGGCTTCCGGCACCGGCTGATCCGCGAGGCCGCCTACGCCATGCTGACCAGAGCCGACCGGGCCTGGCTGCACGAGCAGCATGCTGACTGGCTGAGTCAGCTGACGCCGCCCGAGCTCGCTAGCCCAGCCCGCCAGGCTTCCCATCTGGAACAGGCGCACGAACATCTGCTAGCTATCGGCGACCCCGGTCGCCGGGCGACGGCCATCGCGGCCCGGGCCGGCCGGTTGCTCACCGACGCGGCGCGGCAGGCACATCGCAGCGGCGAGCTGGCCGCCGAGACCGGATTCCTCGAGCGCGCCGGGCGGATGCTCGGGCCGCAGTCAGCTGCCGCAGCGGAACTGCTGCCCATCCTGGCCTCCGCGCTCGTCGAGGCGGGAACGTTCGACCGCGCGGCGGACGTCGCCGCGCTCGGTGCCAGCGAGGGGGCACGGCTCGGGCTGCCCGCGGTGCGCTGGCGATCCGCCGTGGAGCACGAGCGCACGCGCCTGTATACGCGGCCCGAGGCTGTCGATGTCGGGGCAAGCCTAGATGTCGTCAGGCAGGCGAGCGAGATATTTACTCTCCTCGGTGACGACCTTGGCCTCGCCAGAGCGCACTATCTGCATGCCGAGCTGCTGTGGATGAACGGAGAGCCGGACAGCGCGGGAGAGCACTGTGGGCAGCAGGTGCGTCACGCCAAGCGAATCGCCGCAGGCTTCGAAGTCGCCGCAGGACAGGTATACATTGCCTGGTCCCTGGTCGATGGCTGTACCCCGGTGCAGCAGGGACTGCGCCGACTGACTGAGCTGACGGCGGAGGCAGCGGGTGACCGCGTTGCCCGGCTTGGGCTGCTCGGGTTCCAGGCGGTACTTCAGTCGATGGCAGGGGAACAGGACGACGCGGGCGCGCTGATGGAGCAATCCCGCCGGGGGCTTGCGGACCTCGACCTGAACATGACGGGCGCCGCAATGGCACTCTTCGACGCCCGGATGCTGCTGCGAGCAGGCGACCACCGGGGTGCCGAGGAGGCAGTCCAAGACGCGTTGCGCACCGGGCGACGAGGCGGCGACCGGTGGGTCGAATCCACCGCTCTGGTGGATCTCGCGCACGCGGTCATCGCCGGGGGTCGGCAGCAGGATGCAGCCCGGGCCATCGCGGAGATCGACACCGTGCCGGCCCCCCGCGACACCGAATGGCTGGTTCGGCGGCTGACCGCGCAATCGTTGTTCGCATCCCTGAGCGCGAACCACGAGGCGGCGGTCAGGCAGGCATCGGATGCTGCGGCCCGGGTGGACGGCACTCAGTTCCTGCCGCTTCGCAGCCATGCGCACTGGACCCGGGCCCTCGCCCTCTATCACGCAGGGCACCGTGACCAGGCGGTCAGGGCACAAGAGACCGCGCGGGCACTGGCCCTGGCGAAAGGAGATCTCGCGTTCGCGACGTCACTTGACCCGTTTCCGCCCCTCGGCTAGCTGCAAGGCCGTGTAGTGGGCGTTTGTGGTGGCTATCAAAGTGTCTGGCGGGGCCAGGATGTCGATGCCCACGGTGGCCTTGTGACTGGCCAGCAGCCGCCGGGGGCAGCAGCTGGCCAGGGCGTGGGGGCCGATGATGCCGCCCAGGGTTGATGATGGCTCCGGCGATCACGCTTGCTGACAGTCCTCCGAGACGCGGACCCGCATGACAAAGCTGGAGATCTACGGCCAGCTTGGCCTGCACCTCTGGGTGTCCCTAGGGACTTGAACCCCCATGTGTCCGAGGGGGGACTTGAACCCCCATGCCCTTGACGGGCACTAGCACCTCAAGCTAGCGCGTCTGCCAATTCCGCCACCCGGACGTAAGGGCCGGAGCACGGCAGCTTCCGTGTCGGCCGCATCACGATAGCAAATCCTCCCCGGTACGGCGAGGCGCTAAGCACCTCCCGGTACGGCGCCCGCTCCGCCAGGCCCAGGCGCCCGCCAGGCCAGCGGCACCAGCAGCCAGCAACATCAGCCTGGGTGCCGCCCGGCGGCGGAGCCTGCGACGATGGGGGAGTGACCGAGAATCCAGCCACCGCAGCCGAAGCCGAGGTCGCAACGCTCTGCAGCGACCTGATCAGGATCGACACGAGCAACCGGGGTGACCATTCCGGCCCGGGCGAGCGCAAAGCGGCCGAACATGTTGCCGCGCTGCTCGCCGAGGTCGGGCTGGAGGCCAGGATCTACGAGTCCCACCCCGACCGCGCCAGTGTCGCCGCGCGGATAAGCGGCACGGACCCGTCCCGCCCGGCCCTGCTCATCCACGGTCACCTCGACGTCGTCCCCGCGGACCCGGCCGACTGGAAAGTCCACCCGTTCTCCGGGGAGATCAAGGACGGTGAGGTCTGGGGCCGCGGCGCCGTCGACATGAAGGACATGGACGCCATGATCCTGGCGGTGTTCCGCCAGCGCCTGCGCGAAGGGCGGCCGCCGCCCCGTGACGTGGTTCTCACGTTCCTGGCCGATGAGGAGGCGGGCGGCGTCTGGGGAGCCGGCTACCTGGCCAAAGAGCACCCCGGCCTGTTCGAGGGGGTCACCGAGGCGATCGGCGAGGTCGGCGGGTTCAGCGCGACGCTCGGCGGCCAGCGCTTGTACCTGCTGCAGACCGCCGAGAAGGGGATTGCCTGGCTGCGGCTGAGCCTGCGCGGCCCGGCCGGGCACGGGTCGATTAAGGCGTCGCGCAACGTGGTCGCCGAACTGGCCGAGACCGTTGCCAGGATCGGCCGGCATGAGTGGCCGCTGCGGCTCACCCCGGCCGCGCAGGCGTTCCTCGGGGCCGCCGCCGAGGCGCTGGGCATCGACCCCGGAGCGGATGCGCGGCAGGTGCTCGAGAAACTGGGCCCGCTCGCCCGGATGATCGGAGCGACCGTGTCCAACACCTCGAATCCCACGGTGCTGAACGCGGGTTACAAGGTGAACGTCATACCCGGCCTGGCCACGGCCGAGGTGGACTGCCGTTTCGTGCCCGGCTACGGCGATGAACTGCTGGCCGGGATCGACGGCCTGCTCGGCCCCGGTGTCCAGCGCGAGTTCATCCACCATGACATAGCCGTGGAGACAGACTTCGACGGCCCGTTGTGCGCGGCCATGACGGCGGCGCTCCTCCAGGCGGACCCGTCAGCCGAGGTCGTTCCGTATTGCCTGTCCGGTGGCACAGATGCGAAGTCGTTCAGCAGACTGGGGATCCGGTGCTTCGGGTTCGCGCCCCTGCGCCTGCCTGCTGACCTGGACTTCTTCGGCATGTTCCATGGCGTGGACGAGCGGGTTCCTGTCGATGCGCTCAGGTTCGGCGTGCGCGTGCTCGACGACTTCCTGGACCACTGCTGAGGGCCGCGCCGGGGGCCGGGCCGAGAGGCAAAGCGGCGGAACCTTTCCCGATTTCGCCGGACGTGGGCATCAGCGGGTGCGAACTGCGCGTATGATCTGGCGCCGCAGGGTAGCTTTCCTGCTCCCATCAGCGTAGAGCCGTATCCGGGCGAGTTCCCAGTCCCCGTGTTCGGCGTGTTCCGTCAGGATCCGCCGGGCAGCGTCCCGTGACATGTCGCGGGAAAGGTAGACCACGCGGTAGGAATACTCGGGCATTGGTGTCCTTTGCGCACAGGGGGCACGGGGCGCCCGATGGCAGGAGGCTTTCCGGTGCGAATCCGGGTGCCTCCGGGGGAGCGTCAAATCCCGCCGGGAACACGGCTGGGGGCGTGAGAGTTGGAAACACGGACGTAGGGACCCTGAATTTTGGTCCAGCATGACACATGCTGGGCAAGGGTACCGGGGCTAGAAGGTGAGGGGCGTGCCAGCAAAGACTCCAACCGCACCCAAGGGCGCGGCGGTACGGCGGAGTAGCCCACGAGGCGCTGCGCGGCAAGATGCTGCCCGGCAGGGCGGCGGCCATCGCCTGGTGATCGTCGAGTCCCCCGCCAAGGCGCGCACTATCGCCGGGTACCTGGGCGCGGACTACGTGGTGGAGTCGAGCATCGGTCACATCAGGGACATGCCCGACAAGGCCGCCGAGATCCCGGTCAAGTACCGCAAGGAGCCGTGGGCGCGGCTCGGGGTCGACGTGGACCACGACTTCGAGGCCCTTTACGTGGTGCACGCGGACAAGAAGTCCCAGGTCACGAAGCTCAAGCAGGCACTCAGCGGTGCCAATGAACTTCTGCTCGCGACGGACGAGGACCGCGAGGGCGAGGCAATCGCCTGGCACCTGCTCGAGGAGCTCAAGCCCAAGATTCCCACCCGCCGCATGGTCTTCCACGAGATCACCCCCCAGGCGATCGCCGAAGCGGTGGCCCACCCTCGCGACCTGGACCTAGGCCTGGTGGACGCGTACCAGACCCGGCGGGTGCTCGACCGCCTGTACGGGTACGAGGTCTCGCCGGTGCTGTGGAAGAAGGTCATGCCCCGGCTGTCCGCGGGCCGGGTCCAGTCGGTCGCCACCCGCCTCGTGGTGGCCAGGGAGCGGGAGCGCATCGCTTTCCGCCCGGCCGAGTACTGGGATCTCGAGGCGGTTTTCACCACGGTCCCTGCAAAGACTGGCCGGTCCGGCGCACCGGCGGGAGATCGCGGCACTACGCAGGCCCAGGACGAGCCTTCCTCCTTCCCCGCACGGTTGTCGGCGCTGGACGGCCGCAGGATCGCGCAGGGGCGGGACTTCACCCCGGACGGCACCCTGCGTGCCGCGGCGGCGAACCAGGCGGACCGCAACGGCGTGCCGCTGGTCCTGGATGGCGACAGCGCCGGTGCACTGGCCCGGCGCCTGGAGGGCGCGGCGTTCGCCGTCGCCAGCGTGGAGCGCAAGCCCTACCGGCGCGCGCCTTACGCGCCGTTCCGCACCACCACGCTGCAGCAGGAGGCGTCCCGCAAGCTCGGCTACTCCGCCAAGTACACGATGTCCACGGCGCAGCGGCTGTACGAGAACGGCCACATCACCTATATGCGGACCGACTCGGTCACCCTGTCGCAGACGGCCATCACCGCGGCCCGCGCCCAGGCCAGGGAACTCTACGGAGCCGAGTACGTGCCGGACGCGCCCCGTGTCTACACCAGCAAGGTGAAGAACGCCCAGGAGGCGCACGAGGCGATCAGGCCCGCGGGGGACCGGTTCAAGACCCCGGCGCAGACCGGGCTGAGCGGCGACGAGTTCCGGCTGTACGAGCTGATCTGGAAGCGCACCGTCGCCTCCCAGATGAAGGACGCGACCGGGGAGTCGGTCAGCGTCCGCATCACCGGGACGTCCACCGGCGGGGAAGAGGCGGAGTTCACCGCCACCGGCAAGATCATCTCGTTCCACGGTTTCCTGAAGGCCTACGTGGAAGACGTCGAGGACGACGCCGAGCGGGACGACCGGGAGCGCCGCCTGCCGACGCTCGCCGAGCGTGACCCGCTGACCGGGGAACTGACCCCGGCCAGCCACGTGACCAGGCCCCCGGCGCGTTACACCGAGGCGAGCCTGGTCAAGGAGCTGGAAGACCGGGAGATCGGGCGGCCGTCCACGTACGCCTCGATCATCGGCACGATCCTCGACCGTGGCTATGTGTTCAAGAAGGGCACCGCGCTGGTCCCCTCGTTCCTGGCCTTCGCCGTGGTGACGCTGCTGGAGCGGCACTTCGGCCGCCTGGTCGACTACGACTTCACCGCGCGGATGGAGGAGGGCCTCGACGAGATCGCCCGCGGTGAGGCGGCCCGGGTTCCCTGGCTGCGCCGGTTCTACTTCGGCACCGAAGGCGAAGAGGGCCTCAAGGAGCTCGTCGGCGACATTGAGGACATCGACGCCCGGGACGTCAGCTCGTTCCCGCTGGCCGGCACCGACATCGTGGTCCGGGTCGGGCGGTACGGGCCCTACCTGGAGCGGGACGGCCAGCGGGTGAACGTGCCGGGCGACATCGCGCCGGACGAGCTGACCCCGGAGAAGGCCGCCGAGCTGTTCGACCAGCCGAACAGCGATGTCGTGCTCGGCGCCGACCCGGACAGCGGCCATCAGATCGTGGCCAAGAGCGGCCGGTTCGGCCCGTACGTCACCGAGGTGCTCCCCGAGGGTGCGACCGGCAAGCCGCGCACTTCCTCGTTGCTGAAGTCGATGTCGCTGGACACGGTGACGCTGGAGGACGCACTGCGCCTGCTCACGCTGCCGCGGACGCTCGGCGAGCTCGACGGCGAGCCGGTCACGGCGCAGAACGGGCGGTACGGCCCCTACGTGAAGAAGGGCACGGACAGCCGGTCCCTGGACGGCGAGGAGCAACTTTTCACGCTCTCGCTCGCGGAGGCCAAGGAGCTGTTCGACCAGCCCAAGGCCCGCGGCGGCCGGGCCGCCGCCCCGCCGCTGCGGGAACTCGGCGAGGACCCGGCATCGAGCCGTGCCATCGTGATCAAGGAGGGCAGGTACGGGCCGTACGTGACCGACGGCGAGACCAATGCCTCGCTGCGCCGCGGCGACGACGTGGAGTCGATCACGATCCAGCGGGCGATCGAACTGCTGGCCGAGCGGCGGGCCGCGGGCCCCGCGGCACCGCGCGGCCGGTCGTCAGGGACCGCGCGGCGGTCGCCGGCCGGGCCCTCGGGATCCCGCCGGTCGGGGAGTTCGTCCCGGAGCCGCCCGTCGTCCACCGCGGCCGGTTGACGCCCGCACGTGGCCCGGCTCCCGCTCCCCGGCGTAACGGTGCAGCCGGTCCACATGGCGCCCGGCAGGTGCCTCCCGCGCCCGTGGGCTAGCCGCGCGCAGCCGCCGGCCAGCCGCTCCGGGGCCCGTCATCGTGGCCTAGATCACCGTGAGCTAGTGCATTCCGTCCCAGGTAGGCCGCGTGGCCCAGGCGCGATCGGTACCCTAGCGCCGTGACCTTCCGATTCCCCGGGGATAGAGCGGGCGTGAATGTGCTGTCCATCAGGCCATTCCGGCGCCTGTGGATCGCCACGTCGCTGTCCAGCCTGGGGGACTGGCTGAGCCTGCTGGCGCTGACCGCGGAAGCGGCCATCCTGGCCAAGCGGGGCATCGCGGCCCAGACTTTGGTGGTCAGCGGGGTCTGGCTGACGGCGCTGCTGCCGGCCCTGCTGTTCGGCCCGCTGGCGGGAGCGGTGGCGGACCGGTTCGACCGCCGGACGAACATGATCATCGGCGACGTGTTCCGTGGCGTACTGTACGCGTCCATCCCGGTGAACCTCGCCTTCGGCGTCGTCAACAAGCTCACCTGGATCTACGTGGTGCTGTTCCTCGCGTCCTGCGCCTCGCTGTTCTGGACACCGGCTAAGGACGCCTCGATACCGAACCTGGTCCCGCCGGACAAGCTGGAGGAGGCCAACCAGTACAGCCTGTTCACCACGTTCGGCACCGCCCCGGTGGCCGGGCTCGTCTTCGGGCTGCTTGCCCTGGTGGGCCGATCGCTCGGCTCCGACCAGGTGAACCTCGCCCTGTACTTCAACGCGGTGACGTTCGGGGTGTCCGCGGTGACCATCTACGCGCTCAGGGAACTGCCCAAGCGCAAGGCGAGCGCGCACATCTCGGCGCCGTCGGTCGCCAAGGCCATCTGGGAGGGCTGGAAGTTCATCGGCCAGACCCCCGTGGTGCGAGGGATCGTGATCGGGATGGTCGGCGCCTTCGCAGCCGGTGGCGTGGTGGTGGGCCTGGGGCCTTCCTACATCAGGAACACCCTGAACGGCGGCAGCGCCGGGTGGGGGGCCGTGTTCACCGCGATCTTCGTCGGGCTCGCCGCGGGCATGTTCCTCGGCCTGCGCATCCTGCGCGGGTTCAGCAGGCGCCGCCTGTTCGGCCTGAGCATCGTCGGTGCGGGTATGCCGCTGGTCCTGATCGGGCTGATCCCCAACCTGGTCATCGTGGTGCTCCTGGTGATCCTGCTCGGCGCGTTCGCGGGCATCGCCTACGTGACCGGGTACACAATCGTGGGCACCGAGGTGGACGACGAGACCCGGGGCCGGACGTTCGCCTTCCTCCAGTCGGGCATCCGGGTCATCCTGTTCGCGGTCATCGCCGTCGCGGGTCCCCTCGCCGCCGGTTTCACCGGGCTGGTGCACGCCGTCACCGGGGGCAATACGCTGCGGGTCGCGCACATCGACTACGAAGCGGTCGGCTACAACTTCGTGCTGCTGCTTTCGGCGGTCATCGCGGTATGGCTCGGCGTCGTCTCCTACCAGCAGATGGACGATCGCCGCGGGGTGCCGCTGCGGGCCGACCTTGTCGCCGCCCTCCGCGGCGAGCCGTTCGTCCCGGTACCGGGGCATCCCAACGGCAGCGCCCCCGCCCAGCCCGCGCCGCGCCGCGGCATGCTGATCGCGTTCGAGGGCGGGGAGGGCGTCGGCAAGACCACCCAGGCCCGGCTGCTGGCCATCTGGCTGCGCGAACAGGGGTATGACGTGCTCGCCACCCAGGAACCGGGTGCCACCAAGATGGGGATGCGGCTGCGCGCGCTGCTGCTCGACACCGCGCACACCGGCCTGTCCGCGCGCGCCGAGGCGCTGATGTACGCGGCGGACCGCGCCGAGCACGTGGAGTCGGTGATCGCCCCTGGGCTGCAACGCGGCGCGGTCGTGGTGACCGATCGCTACGTGGACTCTTCCATCGCCTACCAGGGCCGGGGCCGTAACCAGCCGGTCGGTGAGGTGGCCGGGCTGAACAAGTGGGCGACCGGTGGCCTGGAGCCCGACCTGACGATCCTGCTGGACCTGCCGCCGCACGACGGGCTCGGCCGCCGCTCGGTCTCCGCGGACCGGCTGGAGGCCGAACCGGCGGACTTCCACGAGCGGGTCAGGGAAGGGTTCCTCGCCCAGGCGCAGGCGGACCCGGACAGGTACCTGGTCCTGGACGCGAGCCAGGCCCCGGCCGAACTGAGCGCCCAGATCCAGGACCGGCTCCGCGACGTGCTGCCCGACCCGGTGCCGCCCGCGACCGAGCATGACACCGGGAGTTTCCCGGTGATCGTCGAATGAACGGCACCGCCGCCTCCGGTGCGGGGGTCTTCGGGGACCTGGCCGGCCAGGACGCGGTCGTGGCGGAGTTGCGCGGCGCCGCGGCCGCGGCGAGCGCCGTCCTGCGCGGTGAGCCGAACACCGGGATGACGCACGCCTGGCTCTTCACCGGCCCGCCGGGCAGTGGCCGGTCGGTGGCGGCGCGCGCGTTCGCCGCCGCGCTGCTGTGCCCCGACGGCGGCTGCGGGCACTGCCCGTCCTGTCATCAGGTCCGCGCCGGGACCCACGCCGACCTGCTGCTGGTCCGCCCGGACGGCCTGTCCTACGGGGTGAAGCAGACCAGGAACCTGGTGCTGCGGGCCGCCGGGGTGCCTTCGGGCGGGCGCTGGCAGGTGGTGCTGTTCGAGGACGCCGACCGTGCCACGGAGCAGGCCGCCAACGCGCTGCTCAAGGCCATCGAGGAGCCGCCGCGGCGCACGGTGTGGCTGCTCTGCGCGCCGTCGGCGGAGGAACTGGTGACCACGATCAGGTCGCGGTGCCGCCTGGTCGTCCTGCGCACCCCGCCCGCCGAGGCCATCGCCGAGGTGCTCAGCGCCGAGGGGGTGGCCCCGGACCGGGCGCTCACCGCCGCCCGGGCCGCGCAGGGGCACATCGGGCGGGCGCGCCGGCTCGCCACCGACGCGGACGCGGCAGCGCGGCGCGACGACGTCCTGGCGGTGCCGCCGCGGCTCACCGGGCTGGGTCCCGCGCTGTCGGCTGCCGCGGCGCTGGTGAAGTCCGCGCAGGCGGAGGCCGACGCGATCACCGCGGACCTCGACGAGCCCGAGCGCGGTGCGCTGCGCCGCGCCTTCGGCGAGGGCTCGACCGGCAAGGGGGTGGCCAAGGCCGTCCGTGGCGTCGCCGGGGCCATGAAGGACCTGGAGGACCGCCAGAAGTCGCGCGCCACCCGGCTCAAGCGTGACGCGCTGGACCGGGCCCTGCTCGACCTCGCGGCGTTCTACCGCGACGTGCTCGCGGTCCAGGTCGGGGCGGCCGTGGACCTGGCGAGCGCCGGGCACGAGGCCGACGTCAGGCGCCTGGCGGAGGCCTCCTCGGCGGAGACTTCGGTGCGCCGGATCCAGGCCGTCATGACCTGCAGGGAGCGCCTGGAGCTGAACGTGGCGCCGCTGCTCGCGGTCGAGGAGATGACCCTGGCCCTGGCCGCCGGCCGCCCCTGACCCCCGTTTCGTGATCATGGGGATCCGGCCCATCCATGGGCCACATCCCCATGATCATCCAGCTCGGTGCCGCGGGCGAAGGCCGCTTCGGGGCAGCGATCCGGCGGTGCCCGCGTAACCTGGGGTGGTGGGCATGATGATGGCGGTCAGTTTCGAGCGGTACGGGAGGCTGTACTACCTCGACCCGGGCCCGTACCAGCCGGCCGTGGGGTCCAAGGTGCTCGTGCCCACGGACGCGGGCCCCGAGGTGGCCGAATGCGTCTGGGCCCCGCAGTGGGTCGACGAGGAGGTCGGCGGCCTGCCGGTCTGCGCGGGCATCGCCACCGAGGATCACGTGACCAGGGATGAGGAGAACCGGGCGAAGCGCGCGCACGCGCGGGTGACCGCCCGCCGGCTGATCCGCGAGCACAGCCTGCCCATGAAGGTGGTCGGGGTGGACTACGTCGGCGCGCCGCCGGTGTTCACCATCTACTTCAGCGCCCCGCACCGGGTCGATTTCCGTGCGCTGGTCCGCGACCTGGCCAGCCGCCTGTCCGGGCGGGTGGAGTTGCGTCAGGTGGGCCCGCGTGACGAGGCGAGGCTCCAGGGCGGGATCGGGCCGTGCGGGCGCGACCTGTGCTGCGCGACGTTCCTCAAGGACTTCGAGCCGGTCTCGGTGCGCATGGCCAAGGACCAGGATCTGCCGGTGAACCCGCTTCGTATCGCGGGTGCCTGCGGTCGGCTCATGTGCTGCCTCAAGTATGAGCACCCGCTCTACCAGGACTTTCACGCGAACGCACCCAAGGTCGGCGAGCAGGTCGACACCCCGGAGGGGCCGGGCGTGGTCGCCGGGCACAACGTGCCAGGCGACAAGGTCGTGGTGAAGCTGACGGCGGACGGCCGGAAGTGCGCGTGCACCCGCGCCAGCGTGTGCGGGTCGCGCAAGGACTACGAGTCGCGCTACGGGGACGGTCCCAATCCCGCCGCCGCCCCTTCTGGTGACGCGGGAAGCGGAACAGTTTGAGCCGCCGGGCGCTGGCCCGGATCCGGTCCCTGCGGGTCGGCGCGTGCCTCCCGGCAGCCGTGGCGCTGCTGGCGGGCCTGCTGGCCGCCTGCTCTGCCGGTTCCGTGCCGCACAGCGCACCCCCCGCGTCCCCGTCCGGTCTGGCCCACCCATCGGGGGCGCCGCTCGAGCCCGCCGGGCCGCTGCCTGCGACCCTGGCCGGCTACTACGCGCAGAAGCTCCGCTGGCGGCCCTGCGACCACGGGTTTCAGTGCGCACGGCTGCTGGTCCCCTTTGACTATCAGCGGCCCGCGGGGCGACATTTCTCGCTGCCGGTGATCCGGCTGCCCGCCGCCGGCCCGGAGCCCGGATCGGGTCGCTGGTGGTCAACCCGGGCGGTCCCGGCGGGTCGGGCGTCCAGTACGCGCTCGGCGCCCGCAGCGAGATCTCGGCCGCCGTGCGGGCCAGGTTCGATGTGGTCGGTTTCGACCCGCGCGGGGTGGGCGGCTCGATCCCGGCGGTTCACTGCCTCTCCGATCCGCAACTTGACCGGTTTTTCGCCACTTCCGATACTCCTGGCAATACGGCACAACGGGCTGTCGTAGTGTCAGAAAGCAAGCTGTTCGCGCGGGGCTGCGAGAAGCAATCCGGTGCCCTGCTGCCGTATGTCGGCACAGCCAACGCCGCCAGGGACATGGACGTGCTGCGCGCCGCGCTCGGCGATGCCAAGCTCACCTACCTCGGCAAGTCCTACGGCACCTACCTGGGCACCTGGTACGCCCAGCTGTTCCCTGGCCACGTGCGCGCGCTTGTCCTGGACGGGGCCGTGGACCCCGGGGAGCCCTCGCTGGACTTGAACGCCGTCCAGGCGCAGGGGTTCCAGGTCGCACTGCGGTCCTTCGTGGCCGACTGCCTGCGCCGGTCCGCCTGCCCGTTCCCCCGCGGCGAGCCGGTGAACACCGCCATCGCGCGGGTCCAATCGATGCTCAACCAGGCTGCGGCCAAGCCGCTGCAGAGCCAGATCCCCGGGCAGCCGGGGGACTCCGCGCTGCTGCTGACCGGGGTGGCCTCCGCCCTGTACAGCAAGTCGTTCTGGCCATACCTGCGGCTCGGGCTCACCGCAGCCTTCGGGGGGAACGGCACCGTGCTCGTCGCGCTGGGCGACGCGCTGGTCGAGCGGGACCGCAGCGGGCACTACTCGAACCTGTCCTCGGCCGAGCTGGCCGTGGACTGCATAGACCGCCCGTGGCCGCGCAGCCTGCCTGCCTGGCAGACGGCGGCGGCCAGCGCCGCCCGGGCGGCGCCCATGTTCGGCGAGGCGATCATGTGGGGCAGCCTGCCGTGCGCGTACTGGCCGGTGCGCCCGGCGCCCCAGGTGCGGCTGCGCGGGGCGGGCGCGCCGCCGATCCTCGTGGTGGGCAACACGCGGGACCCGGCCACGCCGTTCCGCTGGGCCAAGGCGCTCGCCGGAGACCTCGAGTCGGGGGTGCTGCTGGCCTGGAACGGCGACGGGCACACCGCCTACATGATGGGCAGCTCGTGCGTGGACTCGGCGGTGGACAAGTACCTGATCAGCCTGGTGCCCCCGCGCAACGGGACCCTGTGCCCGTAACCTGCGCCCGCATGCCCGGGCCAGGGACGGCCAGGCACCCCAGGCCGGTAGACTCTTGCCCGCTGCCGCCCCCTGCGGGCGGCGTCGCCGCCTTAGCTCAGTCGGTCAGAGCGACGCACTCGTAATGCGTAGGTCATCGGTTCGATTCCGATAGGCGGCTCCCAGCTCAGAGGCCCCTCCCAGTCAAGGAAGGGGCCTCTTTGCTAACGGGCTTGCTAACAGCCGCTGCCCCACCGTGGGCTGCTGTCGTAGCAGTTCGGCCTACGCGGCGGCGTTCACCGCCTGGGCGAAGATGTCGGCTGCGGCGGCCTCGGCCGAGCGGATCACATGGGCGTACACGCGGAGCGTGATAGCCGGGTCGGTGTGACCCAGGCGGACGGCGACAACGTGGACGGGGACGCCCGAGAGTAGAAGCGTCGTGGCATGGATATGCCTGAGATCGTGCAGCCGTGCGTGCGGTAGTTGGATCTTCGGCCGGGGTCCGCACCCACGCTTGTTGTGCGCTCGGATCAGCTTGGTCATGAGCGAGGTCACGGTGTCGGGGTAGATCGGCTCGCCCCAGCCGGTCGTGAAGATGTAACCGTCCTTGGTGCCGCGCCAGGAGTCTCCGGCCCGGAGCTGATCGGCGGCCTGGTCCGCCTTGTGCTGGCGCAGGACGGCCACGGTGGCATCGTCAATGGAGACCACGCGAGTCCGCCCGCTCTTGGTCGTGCCGCTGATGCGCTCGCCGCCGATCACGGCGGTCGACCCGGTAATGGTGATCTTCTTGCCGTCCAGATCGACGGCCGACCATTGCAGGTTGAGCAGCTCGCCACGACGAGCCCCGGTGTAGGCGGCGACGTGGAAGAACGCGAACAGCCGGTGCTGCCTGGCAGTATTGAGGAATACCCGGAGCTGGGCGACGCTCCAGACCGTTCCAGGCTCCCTAGCCTGCGCCCGCGGCCGTTTGGCCCGTTCGACCGGGTTGCTGGCGATGAGTTCGTCCACGATCAAGGCATCACGGAAGGCTTTGCGCAGCACCGCGTGCAGGTGAGTTACGGTCGGGACAGCCAGCGGCTTGCCGCCTCGGCCTCCGCTGGTCAATAGGTCGCGGTACAGCCTGGTGATCGTGGACGGCCGCACGGCCTGAATGGGCATATGCCCGATTCGCGGTGTGACATAGAGCCGGATGCAGGCCCGGTAGTCGAGCAGAGTGCGTGGCTTGATCTCCATCGCGTGACTCTCGATCCAGTCATCCAGGTAAGCCGTGAGAGTGATCGAGTTGCGGTCGATGTACTCGCCTCGGCGGGCTTGCACCCGTGCTTGGTCGCGTGCCTCCTTGGCCGCTTCCTCGGTGGCGAACCCGCCAACCCATCTGGGCCTGCTGACCCCCGTCTCCGGGTTCTTGACGCGGATCACGTACGACCAGGTGGTTCCGCGCTTCATGACTCCATCGCGGAGCTTGGACGCATTCCTGCGCTTCCTGGTCCGGCGGCCCGGCTCATTGGCGGTGGCAGCGGTAGTGGTCTCAGGCATTACGCGGCCTTCCTTTCAGCGAGGAGCCGGGCGATGTACTCCTCCAGGGCGGTGAGGGGGATGCGCCGTGATCCGTCAATGCGGATCGAGGCAACCGCACCGCTGGCCAGCAGCTCATAGAGCTTGCTGCGGGAGATGGCCAGGGCGTCGGCGGCTTCGGGTACGGTCAGCAGGAGACGGGTCATGCCGCACCACCACTGAGCGGGAGCAGCGGCGTCGGTTCGCGCCCGGCAAAGTGCCAGTCGGTGTGAACAACGGTGGTCTCGCCATCGAGATCGGGCAGGAGCCCGGCGGCGATAGCCTGCTCGCGCTGGTAAGCGGCACGGTCAGCGCGCAGCGCGCCGAGGGTGGTCGAGTAGGTACGGCTCTTGGTGGAGAAGTGGCCGGAGAAGCCGAGCATGTGCGCCCAGGCGGCCAAGCGCAGCCCTTCCAGGCCGGGGAGCTTGCTGAGCCGGATGCATTCGCTTATGTGGCGGCGGGCGTGCTCGCTGATCGGCAGCGCGTCGAGATGGTCCGCAGGAGTGATGCGGCGGTCCAGAGTGCCGGTGCATTCAGCGGCTTTGGTGGCGTACTTGGCGACGTACGCGGCGACCCTGCTGTCAGTGAGTTCTCCGGTCGTTGTGATCGGCCGGGTGTCGTGTTCACGGCCCCAGGCCAGAGTCCGGGCGGGCAAGCCTGGTGCGGCCGGGGTTTCCAGGTGGACGATCCGGGCGGCCTGATCGATGGCAGCGCTAAGGAGGCCGAGGGTGGCCCAGGCGGGCGGGGTAGTGGTCGGCCCGGCCGGGCCGTCGAGCCGGATGATGGCGTGGAAATGCACGACGCCGCGCCGTTGGTATTCGGCGACCTTGGCAAAGGAGACGCGAACCTGGGCGGCCAGGGCCTTGCCGGTCAGCCCGGCCTGACGGGCGAGGGACCGGCGCAAGGTGATGGTGAAGCGCCGCCAAAGCTCCGGAGCGCAGGCGTTGAACAGCACCGCGCCGGTGTAGTCATAGCAATCCGCGCATAGCGGCTCTCCGAGCCGGGTGTCGTCGCGGGCGTGCCTGTCCGGGCAGGACAGGCGGTTGCCGTGGGAGCAGGTTCCGCCCTGCCGCCTTGGTCGGCACCGCAAGACTCGGCCGTCTTTCTCTCGATGAACATGGACTGGGCCGAAGGAAGGTGCGGTAAGCGTGGTGAACACGCACGGGTGAGTGGCGACGGTGTCGGGGATGCCCTTGCCGCCGGATAGCCCGGCACGGATGAGCTGATAGGTGTCGGCGCGGTAGATCTCCGCGCAGGGCGGGCACTGGGACGCACGGCGCGTCTTGCACGCGATCGGCACGACGCCGCCGGGTTCGTAGACGGTGGTGTAGCGGTGGAGCAGTTCGCCGGTGGCCCCGTCGATGTGGTCGACGCGGCCGCGCAGCAAGATGGGTTGCAGGCATCCGCCCGGGTGCCGGATGGTGCCCGCGGGGAGAAGATTGGTGGGCAATGGTGGTGCTCCTCTCGTCGTGCCCTTACGGGCGGGGTGGACGAGCGGAGGCAGACCTGCTACCAGCCATCAGAGTCTTCGGGTTTGGTGATCAGCGGTGCTGTGCCGCGTGTGGCCTGGCTGGGGGCTGCCTGCCGCTCAGGCGCTGCTGCGTGTGGCCTTGGCACCGTGACTGGGCTCCCGGTGACTCACCGGCCCGGCGGTTCACGGTCATCCCTCGCGTCGGAGGGTCGCTTGCTTCCCCGATACTACCCGTATCTAAGATCCGTCAAACGTACTAAAAGTATCAGATCTAGAATCGGCCTGTGCCCACCCGACCGGCTAGCTCCCGCAGCTCGGCCGATGACGGGTCTTGAATGGTCAGCAGGTCGGAGACGAGCTGGCGCACCAGCTCATGTCCGCGCACCAGTTCCGGGCTGATCTCCTCGGCCTGGCGCAGCACGGCGACCGCCTCGGTGACTTGTCGACGCTGGGCATGAGCACGGGCTACGTCAATCAGCGCCCTGGCCCGCCGCTCGGCGGACAGCGCAGAGGTATCCACGACGGCAGCAGTACGCAGAGCGCGGCCAGCATCGCCCAGCTCCACCGCGACGGCGATCTCATGCAAAGCCACGTTGGCCGGGCCGAATTCGGTGTTGTAGTCGTTGCGTCCCTCACCGAGCCGGGCCGCGACCTGAGCGGCACGCTCCAGATGGGAGTAGGCAGAATCCGAGTCGTTGACGCGAGAGGCGATGACGGCGCGCTGCAAGGTCAGGCCACCCCATAGCGACATGGCCTGCGAGTCACCTCGTTCAGCCATGGCCTGCATGGCGTCAGCAGCGGTGCGTGCGGTTTCCTCGGCTTGGTCGTAGTGGTGGGCGGCGATGAACACGAACACCAGCCGGAACGCTCCGGCGGCTACCAGCAGCGGGTTGCCCGCCCGCTCAGCGGCGGCCATGGCGCGATCAGCGGCGATCCACGCGGCCTCAGGTTCACCGAGCTTGGCCAGCGCCGCTGAGCATGCTTGATAGGTAGCTGCCATCAGCTCAAAGACTTCGGCCCGCTGCACTTCTGGCAGGGCACGAGCAGCGGTTTCCAGATCAGGAACCAGCCCGCGCAAGAGGTCTGCAAGATCGGTGTACTGCCCGGCGTGCGTCAGGTCCCACGCCCTGCGGCTCCTGGTCCGAAGCGTGCTCAGCGCGGGTGGTCGACGGCCATCCAGCATGGCGCGCAGTGCGTAGGCACCGGACAGGACCAGGCGCAGCCCAGCCGTCCCCGGTGGTTCCTCGGTCACCGCGGCGACCACTGGAGCCTCCGCGGCCAGCTCATACAGCGGCACTTCCAGCGCGGTCGCGACGGTCTCCAAGACAGACATCCGGTCGATCTTTCGCACGCCGCGTTCGACCTGGGACACCCAGGCCACTGACCGGCCGAGCAGCCGGGCCAGCTCAGGCTGCGACAGGCCCCGGCGGCGCCGCTCGGCGGCGATCTTCCGGCCCAGGGCCTGCTGATAAGACGGTGTGCTCACCCGCGTGCCCTTGCCAGTCTGCAAGGTCAGCCAGTCCACCTCCGTGGAGGCGAGGTACTGCTCCCGCTCATCGAGGTACCGGCGCGTATGCGGTGCGGCTTCGTGGGCGTGGAAGGCGTCCTCATCGCGGTACAGCTCATAGAAGATCCGCTGCAACGGCTGCCCGTCCACCAGATGGGAGGCGTACACCAGCGTGCCGGGTTCGTGGACCTTGATGGCTTCGATGGTCTCAGCCACCAGCCGGTCGTATGCCTCAGCGCTGGTCTCGTCCTTGCACGTGAACCGCACGCACAGACCGAACATGCTCCTGCCTCCCAGGTATTCGTGACGCCATGCTCGCACTCAATGTGCCGGGCCAGTACACTAAATCACACGTACTTATTGTACGTTCCAATGATTCAAAGTACGCTCACCTGTTGGCAGGCACTCCCGGCCCAGGCGCGACCAGCGAGGACCCATGCGACCACCAGCACTCCCGGCACTCGCAGAGCGCACCAGTGAGATCACGTACCCCGGAGCCGCCGAGCACATCCGCGCCGTGCGTGCCGACCTGCGCCCCTTACTCGCTGGCTGTCCGATAGCCGACGAGATCATCCTCTGCGCCTCCGAACTCGCCGCGAACGCCGCCCTCCACAGCAACTCCTGCCTGCCCGGCGGTACCTTCACCGTCCGAGCCGAGATCAGCCCAGGCCAGTACGCCCGGATCGAGATCCAAGACAATGGCGGCTCCTGGACCCCAGCCATCAACGATCCCTCCGGGCATCACGGGCTCGACATCGTGCGCGGCCTGGCAAGCGACTGGGGCATCGACGGTGACCAAGCGGCCCGGACCACCTGGGCACTGTTCGCCTGGACCGATCATTCGTAATCGAACGGTTTGCCCGGAGTACCTGGTCGCGCAGAATTTGCGGGTTTTGCCGGATTTGCCGGATTTGCCTAGCCTCACTTGATCCTTGACGGATCGGCCTCGGTTGATCCTTGACACGGCCCTAGACATATTTACGTGGTGGCGCCGTATGGCGCTGGTAGGAAGTCTGGTCCCTCGGCGGTCTGGACGAGCTGCCATCCGAACGCTTCGGGAGTGATGTCGTGACGGGCTCCGAAGTCGCGGAGCAGGCCGGGTGTGGGGCCATCTGGCAGGCGGGCAGCGACGGCGTCGAACAGGGCTGGCGGCGCTGTGCCGATCTGCTGGGCCACGACGTGGTGGACGGCTAGCCCGACCATCAGGTCCCGGGGGTCGCTTGGGCGGATGAGCTGGGCAAGGCTGGTGGCCAGGAGCGCTTTGCGGAGGCGCTGGGCTGATTGCTGCCGGAGAGCGATGGTTGCCTGCCTGGCGCCGTACCTGCCCAGCGCTACGGCGTCGCGCTCATTGAGAGAATCCAGGAGATGCTGGGTGATTGGGCCGTGAACGCGGCGCACGATCGCCTCGGCCTGCGCGTCACCGTCCGCCGGGATCCTGGCAAGGTTGGGTTTCACCTGGCCATCATGGCCCGCCGCCCGGGGGCAGTGGCTTGCTGGCCGGGTTTCCCCGGACTGGTGCCAGTCAACGCCGGTGCCGCGGCGGGGGTCAACGTGGAGCGCCCGCAGCGCGTCAGCGCGAGGACGAACGACGTTGAGGCCCGCAAGGCCCGGCGTAGCCTCGGCTGGCCGGGAGACCCGGTCATGGGCCGAAGAGCTGCTCGCCGTCGCTGCCGCCGAGCAGGAAGACGAAGCGTTCCAGGTCGCTGCGTAGTTCGTCTAGGCCGTAGGCGGGGTGGCCAACGAACTCTGCTAGCGATGCGGCGAGGCGGGCGGGGTCGCGGGCCAGCCATTGGCTGAGGAATTGCAGCATCTCGGCGAGTTCGGCGGCGTCGGTGGTGTCGAGCTTGACTTCGGGCATGGGGGTCACTGTCCTTCTGGGGTGAGCCGGGTCAGGGTGCGCTTGCCGGTGGCGTTGGCTTTGTAGCGGTGGACCTCGCTGGTGGTGGTGCGGGTCACCACCGCGGCGGTCTCGCCGTCGATGACCACCCGGAAATGGTCGTTCTCGCAGATCACGGTGGCGGTCTTGCCCGCGTGGATCATCCCGGCGTGGATCTTCTGCCGGGCGACCATGAACGCGCCCCGGCAGGAGACCCGCCGCTGCACGGTGATGGGCCCGCCTGGCTGTGGCGGGAGGGACCTGCCGCTGCGGGCACCGCGCAGCCTGTAGCGGCGGTCTGCCGGGATGGGGCAGGCCATGGTGCGCAGCAGGCTCCCATCGGAGCCGATCACGGCCATCAGCGGTCCTTCCATGCGCAAGGTGACCCGCTGCCCGGCCAGCTGGAAACCGACGCTGACCTGATCAGAGGCCAGGCCGACGACGCCGGAGGCGTTGACGGTGCGGTCCACCTCGATCACCGCCGCGGTGCCTGCGGGCAGCGGGCACGGGTCCGCGGGACGGGCACCGCCGGCGGCCAGCCGGGACAGCTCGGCGATGCCAAGCCGGGACGGGAGGCTCTTGAGCCGGGCACCATCCAGCAGCACATGCAGGCTGACCTGGTCGGCCCACAGGGTGACTTGCCGCCCGGACAGGGCGGGGCCGAGCCAGACCTGCTGCCCGCCGATCCACAAGTTCCCCGACGGCGGGACGACCCGGTCCACTTCCACAGCAATCCAGTCCTGGCTGGTGATGGTGGCCGCCTCGGGTGCCGCCTCCGCTGGCAGGGTCAATGCAGGCGGCAGGTCAGCAGCAGGCCGGGGCGGCCCGGGCTGGGGGGTGCTGGCCGTGAGCTGGGCAGGGATGCGCAGCTCCAGCGGCGAGTCCGCAGGGGTGAACCGGCTGGCGGGGAAGGCCATGCCCAGCGACTGGTGCGGCCGGCCGGTGTTGTACTCCTGGCGCCAGGTATCCAGCGCCGTCTGCAGCGCCTCGATGCTCGCAAACGGGCCATGGACATCCAGCAGTTCCCGCTGCAGGGTCTGGTGCAGCCGCTCGATCTTGCCGGTCGTGGTCGGCGAGTGGATCTTTGTCAGCCGGTGGGTGATCCCGTTCTCCCGGCAGATCTTGTCGAACAACACTTCCACCGGCAGCCCGGGCTTGTGGAACCGGCCGGTGAACACCTTGCCGTTGTCGGTCAGCACCTCCTCGGGAATCCCGTAGGCGCGCATCGCCTCTGTGAACGCCTGGCACACCGGGCGGGCGGTCGCGCGCATCACCGCCTTGGCGAGGACGCAGAACCGGGAATGGTCATCGATCCCGGTCACGATCTTCACCTCGGTGCCGCCGGTGAGGAACGCGCTGGCGGTCACATCCAGCTGCCACAACTCCATGGCAGTGCTGCGTTCCCAGCGCCGGTGGTCCTTGCGCCTGCGGCGCCGCGACTTCGGCTCGACCAGGCCGTTGCGGACCAGGGTGCGGTAGACGCTGGAGCGGGTCACCTGGTGGCCACGGCGGCCCATCTCGAACACCAGCCTGCGCGGCCCCCACTGGGGATGGGCACGCCGAAGCTCGCAGATCAGCTCCTCGACCGTGGCCGGGATGCGCCACGGATGGTGATGGACCTGGTGACTGCGGTCCTCCAGCCCCGCGATGCCCTCCCGCCGGTAGCGCACCAGCCAGGTGTGCACGCTTTGACGGCTAACCCCATACCGCTCGGCGACCTCGGTCACCGGAACACCGATGCCCACTTCCAGCACGGCGCGGTATCTCTGCTCGGCCACGCTCAACTCCCACAGCATGAACGGGAGTGTCAGGCATCAAGCGAAGCCAAAGTGTCAAGCATCAAGCGGGACAGCACACGGATTTGCCGGATTCGGGGTGAGAACTTTCTTCACAGACATCAAGGGCACGCCCTGCGGGCGCGCCAGGCGGCCAGCCCCGGCAAGGCTCTGAGGCATGGGCGCGGATCACCGGAGGGGAAGCGAGGGAACGAGCGGGAGACCCGCCGCGGGGGCAGGGGTGGAAGGGACACTCGCCGCTGCTGGGCAGCAGCCTGGCCCGCTGCCTCTAGCGCGGCCGCGCACCGGCACGGGCCGCTGCCGCCACGCGGCTTGCCCCGCACCGCCCCGCATGCGGTCCCCGCCGTCACGCACCCCGGTTATCGCGCCTACAAGAGCCAGCCGGCGGTCCTCCCGTGCCGGGCGATCCTGTCGCCGCGAAAGCTCCCAGTCAAGGGCGCGCCCTGCGGGCGCGTCCCTCCGCTTCGCTCCGGGCAGACCCTTGACTGCGAGCTTCCCCGGCAAGATCGGCGCCTGTCGGGAGGACGGCTCGGTGTCGGGAGCCGTATGCTCACGTCATGAGTGCTTCCGGGCCGCTAGAGCCGCCTCCGGACTCACCCGAGGCACGGCGGTGGAAGGCTGCCGGGACTTGGGTTGGTTACTTGATCTTTGCGCTGGTCCTGCTGTTCTTGATCGTTGTCGCCGCTGTGTATGCGTACCAGCATCAATGGGCCGAATTCACGAGCGCCATCGTGTTCACCCTGCTCTTCTTGATCGTCCCATCCGGGGGAGCGAGGTGGCTGCGTCGCGCACTGAGAGATCGGAAATCGCCCAAGCCTCCTAGCGAACGAGCTGCCTGAGCAACCAACTGAGCCGCAATGGCGTCAAGCGAAGGCCGACAGTAAAACGGCCGCTTGGCCCGGCCCGGACCCGGGTTACGCTGGCCGCATTTTGGCCGCACCGCGGCGCTCAGCGTCCCCTGGTAATTATGGCATGGAATATTTCGACCGATGCCGCGGGCCGATTTCGAATTACACCCGCAGCCGCTTGTAGAATGATAGCACGGTTTTATGCGGATAACGTTAACGTTGATGAGGTAGATGGCTTTCCGCTTTTGCAGCGACTCTTAATTCATAATGAGGCCGAGATTGTTGGTACTGTGCAAGTGGAGCAGGCCGCGGAAGGCTTCGTTGATCATTTCGGTTGGTCGGCATTGGATGGCCGCTTTGTCCGCGCGTCCGAGGGCGGCAGCCTGATCCGTGACAAGGACCGCACTGTTGCTCAACTCCTAGCAGCGCTGCACATTGCGGTCGCCGAAGAAGATTTCAATCGATTCTTCTCCTACCAGGACGAGGTTCGGAACCAAAATGTCCTGCCCTACAAGTACGCCACTATGGCGCGCGCCTGGTCGAATCTCGATGCAGCCACGGTCAGGCGATTGATCGATAGGACGGTCAGTTGACGTGAGCCATCATGGCCCTGGCTGGCCACTCTCTGACCGCGCAACCAGCGTCAACTGCGGCCGGACGTCGGTGGACGATGCTCCTAGGTCGGCCATTCCTCAGCCCTGACTGTCGGCATCGCTAGTTGACTTTGGGAGCAGGAAGCCTCGTGCCAGATCCGTGCCAGAACGAACCCGCCAGGGCGGTCACTCAGGGGTATTGACGGAGTGCCGTCAGGCATGGCGACCTGGGAGCGGACTGGTGGGGGAGGGGGCGGAAACGATCTCCTTAGCAGTAGGTCGCGCGCTCGACTGGAGCGTTTCTTTCACTCGTGAGAGGAAGTCGGCCTGTTCGGTGTGGCTGGTGACCTTCATGCGCTGGAACTTGCTATCGAGCCTGACATCGACGTACAGGTCACCAGCATCCTCGTGGAAGTGAAGGAATGCCCGGTCGGCCCGCGCGAAGTAGCCGCGCCTGCGCTCTCGCAACTGAGGGAGCTTGCGCAGCTCCAACAGCAGCGCCTCTATCTGATCAAGGTCTTCCTGCGTTGCATGCCGCACGCGTCGAGCATGACGTTGGACGTGAGGGCAGCGCAAGAGCCAACCTTTACGGCCGTTCTCCTCCCGACTGATGGGTGCACCTCCGAGGCGCACGGCTTGCAGTTTGGGTTGCAGTTCACCGCCGTGCGGTGCCGTCCAAGGAGGACCGATCAAGGACGTTGGTCCAGCCTGAACCGCTTCGGACGACCGCGACCCGAGCTGCTAATGCGGTTAGGGCTTGCGCCCTTCGGGTTCAGGCCGCATTCATGCTAGGACGGAGACCAGGTGGTGCCGTTCCAGTGCAGGATGAGAACCTTGCCCGGGGAGGAGTGCCCGCCCACAGCCCAGCCGTCGGTGGCCGACACCATGGTGACGTCTGTGAGGAAGCTGTCGGTGGTGCCGCCCTGGTTCGGCACGCGGGCCCAGTTGGTGCCGTTCCAGTGCAGGGTCAGCGCCGCGAACCCGCCGGTGCTGGTGCTGTAGTCGCCGACAGACCAGGCGTTCGACTTGGAAAGGATGGCCACCCCGGTCAGCGCGTTTGGCGGGCCGGGGTTGGGGCTGAAGACGTGCTGCCAGGCGGTGCCGCTCCAGTGCAAGGTCAGCGTCTTGGGCAGCTCCACGGTGGACGTCTTCCCCGATCTGCCGACGGTCCAGGCGTTGCCCGGGGAGGCATCGCTGACCCCGTATGCGGCGGCGGGACTGGGGTTGGGGCTGGGCACCTGGGTCCAGCTGGTGCCGTTCCAGTGCAGGGTCAGGGCCGTCCAGCCGGTGCTGCTCAACTGGGTCCCCACGGCCCACGCGTCCGACTTGGACGCCGCGCTGACCGCAAAGAGCACGGTGTAACCGGAGGAAACCGATATGGGCACCTGGGCCCAGCGGGTGCCGTTCCAGTGCAGCACCAACGGCCGGTGCACCTCGTTGCTGGTGTCGTAGTAGCCCACGGCCCAGCCGTCAGTGGCCGACACCATGCTCACCCCGCGCAGCGAACTGCCAAAACCGCTGATATGAGGGGGCGGCACCAAGGCCCAGTTGGTGCCGTTCCAGTGCTCGATCAGGGCCGTTGCGCCGCTGAATTGGGTCCCTACCGCCCAGCCGTCGGTGACCGACACCATGCTCACCCCAGACAGCGCCCCGGTGGGGACATTCGGGCTTGTCACCTGCGACCAGTGGGTGCCGTTCCAGTGCACGATCAACGGCTGGTCGCTGGTGCCGGTGCTGCCCACCGCCCACGCATCCGAGGCCGACACGGCACTGACCCTGGACAGGAACCCGGGGATGCCCATGACCGACTGGCCTGCCATTGGCTGCGCCGCAGCGGCCAGCGTGCCGGTCAGCACCAGGCTGCCAGCCACCGGCAGAAACAGCCACCGTCCCCGGCGGCAGATCGAGCGGACGGCATGCGACTTGATCATCTCACAAGCCTCTCAATCCGCGGGGTGAGCGGACCAACCTAGCGCGCGCCTAGCCTCCCCCCGAGCGCCCCGGTCAGTATGGGTTCACCAGCCCCGGATGTCCAGCCGCTCCGCCAAACACAGCCAACAGGGCGGTAAGAGGCAGATCGCCGCTACGCCAGGCCGGAAAAAGGACGATCGTGCGGCAGCGCCGTTCCACTGAGCACTTGGCCGTGCATTGCGGCATGCCCCGGAGATGCCCCCGAACCGCAATTAACAGCCAACGATTGCCGACAGCAACAACTTGTGAACCTGAAGCTAGCGCGGGCTTTGACCCCAGCGAGCAACGCATGTTACACGCTCGTAATGCGTAGATCGAGATGACAGCAGAAGTGACAGCAACGCCAGCATCCATCAGGCCAACGGCCCGCACCAGGACGGCCAGCGATGCCTGGCGGATCATGTCGCGACCCATGGTTGCCCGGTACTGATAAGGAAGAGGTCCGTGGTTCAAATTCAGCACGGCCCACCAGGTCAAATGCGGTGTAGCCTTTGCAGGGCAGCCCGGTGAAGGCCAGCACCGCAAGTCAGAGGCCATGAGGACACGTGCCTGGGCCTTTGCCGGGCCCGCCAGCAGGCGGTTTCGTAAGCGGATTTGTAAACGAACCGCTGGTCACGCCGAGCGTCCGATTTCCGCTTTGGTCAGGCAGCTGTGTCTGCCTTCGGCTCCTGGCTCTCGTAGGCGAACGGTGCGGGCTGCTCAGCGTCGTCCGGCAGGCTGAAACACCTTGCTGGTCGGACGCGCCACCCAGGTCCTACCAGGTGGGCCAAGCGTATGGCCCAGGACGAGGCGCGCCGGGCAGCGGCGTGAACTGGTCACCCCTTTGCACGCCGAACTCGATGCCGTACCCGGCCGAGTTGGTGGAGCGCGGGTCCTTGACGGCCGGTCCCGGCACGTGGGCCAGCACGATTAGCGTGCTGCCCGAGGAGTTCGCCCAGAGCACGTCCTGGGTCTGCCCCGGGTACAGACCGGGGAGCGGCCACCGGCCGAGGACCTTCACGACCTGCCCGGTGCTCGTGGAGAACTCCGTGAAGGCCAGCTCGCTCTTCAGCGGGTGCTTGGTCTCCGACGCTGTGGCAGCGACGATCTTCGTACCGTCGCCGGTGATGATGGCGCTGAAGCCGAAGATGACGTTGCTGGCCTTCCCTTGCACGAAGTGGAAGGTCTCCGCGTCGTCCTTCCATTGCACGGCCAGCCTGCTGGCCGACCGGAGGCTCCCGCCGGGGGTGGTGACGTCGAGCAGCCGGACCTCGATGCTGTTGCCCACCCACTGCTGGAAGGCCAGCGTGCGGCCGTCCGCCGTCCAGGAGAGCACCTCACCGCCGCCCCCTGCGTTGTTGGTGATCGGCCCGCCGCCCGGCCACGTCCACACTCGCTCCGCCCCGGTAGACAGCGAGAAGACCTGGATCTCCGGGCCGGGCCCGCCATTGATGCCGCCTCGCAGGGCCACGGCGAGCTTGCTGCCGTCGTGGCTGAGCGCGAATCCGGACAGCTGCGCCTGCACCGGCTCGGCCGGGATGGGCAGCGGCGTCAGCTGCCTGACGCGCCCGCCTGGGCTGATGCGGAGCAGGAAAAAGGTTGTCGCGGTCGCCCGGACGAACGTCCCCCCGTTGGCGTGCTGGATCTTCCACTTATTAGCGGCAAGGACAAAGGTGTGGCCATCCCCGGCAGCAGCCGCGCTGAACGTGCCGAAGGGCTTGGGAGGGGTGACCACGGCCAGCACCGCGCCGGTGGCGGTCGCCCGGACCTCGGCAAACTGCCGCTGGGCGATGGTGGGCTTGAGGTTCGGGTTCTTGACGGCCAGGGCGACGTAGTACGGCGGGACGCCGGAGAACGGACCGCGCTGGGCAGGCCGGTTACCGGGCCGATGGCCGGACAGGGCGCCAGAGATGGCCAGCGAGGCGGCGACCACCGCTACCACCGCGGCGGCCGCCGCTACCGGCGCGAACCAGGGCCACCAGCGATGCCAGGCGGCGCGGCGCCGCAGCGTACCGGCCTGGTCTCCAGTCGTCCCGGGCAGGCGCAGCCGGGGAACGCTCGACGGCGTGACGTGCTCCGCCTGGGCCCGCAGGTCCCGCACGAGCCGGTCTTCGAGCCTGTTCACTGCTCCTCCCGCAAGATCCGCCCTAGTGCAGCCAGTCCCCTGGCCGTCGTCGACTTGACCGTGCCGCGGCTTACCCCCATCACCTGGGCTACCTCCTGCTCGGGCAGATCCGCATAGAAACGGAGCACGATCGCCTCCCGCTGCCTGGGTGGCAGTTGGAGCAGCGCCGCGGCCGTCGCGCGCTGCTCCTCACCCGCCAACGCCTCAGATTCGGCCGACGCAGCGTCCAGCTCGGCCAGCGGCCGCGGGACGCGGCGGGCCCGGCGGTGCACCGAGCGGCACCCGTTGACCACCGAGGCCCGCACGTATCCGAGCAGGTTTACGCGGTTGGGGAGGCGAGGCCAGGCGCGGTACAGGGCGCAGAACGCGTCTTGCACGACGTCTTCCGCAGCATGCCGGTCGCCGAGCATGATGTAGGCCAGCCGGATCAGGGCGAGCGCGTGGCCCTCGTACAACGCGGTCACCACATGGGCAGCGTCAAGTGCGCATGACTCGCCGCTCTCACGCGGTTCATCGCCGAGGCGGTGTCCAGTCACCGGGGCGGCCTGGGCGCCGCTGTCACTCTCCACACATATGTAACGCGCCCAGCGGCCCCCGGTTTGCCTCAGTCCGGTGGCCATTTCACCCAGCGTCCAGCGCGCCGCCGCCAGCATGCGAGGGGCCGCTCGCTTCTCACAGACTGACGAGACAGCAACAGGCCCAGGCAACCCGGACGGGAAGACCGCCTCCGTCGTCAGGGCCACCGTCAGGAGAACAACGGTCACGTCGGTCGCGACCGCCACTAACACGCCGGACAGGCCGATCAACGTCGGCCGCATCCCTAAAGCGATCGCGATCACACCTGCGGATGGCGGCTGACTGCTGCCAAACCTGTTGCCAAGCCCGTAGCCAGCTACCGACACGGAGAGACATCCCTGGAATATCGGCCCAGCAGGCAGCCACTCCTGGACGGTGATGGACGGTCCGCCTATGCCTACGGATCAGAAGGTTCGGGTCCGAGTCCTTCCGACGTGCCCAGGTCAACCGCTCCTGCCCGCATCAGCTGTCGCGTGCGGACAGCACGCAGAATTCGTTGTCCTCGGGGTCGGCAAGCACGGTCCACGAGGCCTTCGAGTCGTCTTGGCCGATGTTGACCCGGGTTGCCCCCCGGGCTAGCAGTGAGTCGATCAGCGCGGCCCTGTCGTCAGTGATGTGTGGGGCTAGGTCAAGGTGCAGCCGGTTTTTGATGGTCTTGCCCTCGGGGACAGGCACGAAGACCAAGGCTGGTCCGACGGTGGGCCATTCCTCGGCCGACAGTGGCCGGTCCTGCTCATGCTTGGGGGCGATCGCCGCCTGATCATCGGCCTCATAGATAAGCTGCCAGTCGAGCACGCCAGCCCACCAGCGTGCTTGGGCGTGGAGGTCCTGGCAATCGATCACCGCCGTGTACCACTTCAGCGCCATGATCCGACGCTAGCGTGCCACACCCGTAGCACCGCTCCTTCGTGGCCGATCGTGCTAACGCGTTTGCTAACAACAGTCCTGGATGACCATGGACAGGAGCGGAACGGGAAGTACGGCGACCAGGGGAGGAGTGACCTGCTGGACGGCTCTGGACACCTTGAATCCTCCTCGTAATGCGTAGGTCATCGGTTCGATTCCGATAGGCGGCTCCCAGCTAGACAGCATAATTCGAATGGCGACATTCGGTTCCGTGGAACGGGTCGTGGAACGAATGTCGGTGTTTCGGGTTATCGTGCTGCCATGGCCACGACCGCGCGAGGCCACATCGAGCAGCTCCCGAGCGGGTCCTTCCGGGTCCACGTCTACGCCGGAACCGACCCTGTCACCGGCAAGCCGCGACTCGGCAGGCGGCAACATGACCTGTGTCATCGCGCTCAAGCTTCGCGATGAGAACGGCCCGGAACTTGCCTTGCAGGTGCCGCTCTTCCCGGAAGCTGCCTTCCCCGGCGACACGCTGTCAGGCAGCGAGAACCGGACCGGGCTCTATCTTGAAACGAATGGCATCTATGAGATGGTGCGCAACTACATCAAGAACTCAGATGATGGCCGCCATCCCTACATCACCCCCCTGAACGCCGAATCACATGCGAACCTGCCGCCGGCGATCCTGGTCACGAACGGATTCGACCCGCTCCGGGACGTGGGACACGCATATGCGCAGAAACTTGCGGCGGCCGGGAACGATCTCACCTACGTGCACAATCCTGACCTGACCCATGGGTTCCCGCAATTTACGCGCTACTCTGCCGCCTGTGACCAGGCGACGACGGAGCTCGCCGACCTCATCAAAGCGCGTATCGGCTGAGACGACTCATCGCCGCGGGGTTTCAGTCGAGCGGCGAGTGCACAGCGGGTGTGAGCAGGGTCGCCAGCTGAGCGACGTCGTCGAGAGTGTCGATGCCGAGGACGGCTTTCTCGATGGCGGCCTGCCGCTCGGCGGAGATGACGTCGTGGGTCAGCTTGGCGTATTTGTCGCGGATTTCCGCGTTCGTCAGGCTCCGGTCGCCGGTGCCGCGCGGGTGTACGACCTTGGCGGCGCGGTTGGTCCCGTCCTTGAGGGTCAGGCGCACCTGGGTGGTGAGCTGCTCGTCGACCGGGAGGTGGTCGTAGGCCTGTTCGTGGTGGGTCAGTGTCCGGTCGATCAGCGCCCAGACGTCATCCCGGTTGATGCGGTCCTGCCGGAACTGATCGACCAGCACGTCGCCGTCGAGGAAGGCCACCGCGACGACGTAGGCGACGTTCATCTGCGCGCCGATCACCTGCAGCGGGCGCTCGGCCTTCCACCCGCCATGCGCGTAGGCGGCTTCGCCCATGTCGATGTCGATCCGCTGGATCTGGCTGACGTCGACCTGCGGCCGCAGCTCGAGTGCGGCGCCGACCGCCGCGTGCAGCAATCCCATGCACGCGTACGCCTTCACGGCGATCCGCTCGGTCTCCCAGAGGATGCCCAGGCCCTTGTATATATCTTCGGGATAGGTACGGTGGCCTTCGCCGAAGACGGCCAGCCAGCCACCGTAGGGGCGCTCGAACACCCGCTTGATGCCGACGTAGCCCGCTGCCGCCAGCGCGGCGGCGGTCAGGCCGTTGCGCGAGGCAAAGCCGTGCTGCATGCGCTTGACCATCGATTCGTACATCGCTGACATGAGCCCGCACGACTGGGTCGCCGCCATCCCGAAGGCGTCCTCGAACCCGGCGGCGTCCAGCCCGTACAGCGTTCCCGCGGCCGCGGCCGCGGCGAGGGGGCCGAAGACCACGCCCGAATGCCATCCTCGCGAGAGCATGTCCAGGCCTCCGAGCGCCTGGCCGACCCGCGGGCCGGTCTCGTACCCGAGGATGGCGCCGAGAAGGAAGCGCTCGCCGGAGACGCGGCCCACGCGCGGGGCGGCGGCGAGCATCGCCGGGAGGACCAGTGAGTTGCTGTGCAGCGGCGCCAGCGGGTGGTAGTCATCGAGCTCGAACCCCTGGATGAAGCTGGAGTTCAGCATGGCCGCCGACGTGGCGCTGGTAGCCCGGCCGCCCCAGCCGACCAGGGCGACATCCCCGGCGCTGTCGAGCGCCGTTACCCCCTGGACGCCAATGCGGGAGACAGGCAGCTGCGCACCTACGAGAGCACAGCCGATGCCGTCAAGTATCAGGTGCTTGGCCCGGTCGCGGACCGAGGCGGGAACGTCGTCGAGCGTTGTTTTGGCGACCCAGGCGGCAAGCCGACCGGTCGGACCGGCAGGGTCGGTAGGGGGACGGCCGGTGGCGGTCACGGCGGTGGGAGTGCTGGAAGTCATCTTGGTCCTCTTCTCTCGCTTCTGGCGGACGGGCGGTGGCGTCGCATCCGCCTTCCCAGATTGCAACCTTGAGGGTCGATAACCGGGGCCACGCGTGTGGCCTGCTCACGGCCCGGCGCGCAATCCCCCGCTGGCCGCTGACACTGGAGCGGCACTTGGGTTGGCCGACCCCGCGAACCGGGTTCTACGTGTTCGTGGACGATCAAGTTAGAGGTGTCTCCACGCGAAGCGTCACGCGGCCGGGATCTCCGCCCAGGCGGTAATAACTGCACGGGCGAGGAGATGGCCGCTGGTGTTGATCATGAGGCCGAGCCAGGCCGGAGTCGAGTCGGCCTGCACCCGAAGCTGTCCGACCCTCTCGATACCGATGGCCTGCACCACGATGACGTAGCGGTGACGCCCGTCCCCGGGCGGAGGTGCAGCGCCGATGAAGCGGGCCAAGCGTGCGTCGTTGGGGAGAGCGGCGGCGAAATGGAACGCCCCGGTTGGCAGGTGCTCGCCGGTGCCGTCCCCCGCTCCGGTCGGGAGCCCGGTCACCGAGGCGGGGATATCGGCGAGGGCCCAGTGCCAAAAGCCTGACCCGCTCGGCACATCGGGGTCGTACATGGTCACGGTGTAACTCTTGGTCTCCGCAGGAGCGCCGGACCACGACAGCTGGGGCGAGATGTCCTCGCCGCCCGGGACCCCGAAGATGCCGGACATCTGTGCCGGGGGCAGCGCCTGGCCATCGGTGACGTCCGTGCTGGTCACAGTGAAGCTCGGCACCACCGGCAAGCGCCAGAACGGATCGTTCATGGTTTGCCCTCCACGGTGATGGTCCCTGGTACAAGGTAATCATCGACCCGAGGGAGCGCGATGACCAGCGAGGACGATCGGCGCAGGTATCCAGCGAGATGGCGACCATTTGCAGTGCGGAGTTGACCATCTTTGGAGACTGCCGGTGACCGCCCGCGCCGGGCAGGGGATGGCCCGCGGCCGGTCCGGGCAGGCTCGGCCTGGCCCTTGGTTCCTGACCGGAGTTGTCTGCATAGGCCGCCGGGGTCAAGCGCAGTGACTTCGCGTCTACATTCAGCGGGCACCTTACCTACGGAGGGCTGCTGCTGGTCGGGCGACGCTGCTGTGGCACAGGTGGAGAAGGTCAGCGGCCCTGCGCAGGGAGCCGGCAGTGCAGTAGGCGTCCGGCGACGAGTCCTCCTGATCCTCCGCCCGCAAGGCGGCCAGCCATGCTTGATCATGCTGCATCCGATCACTAGCGCCGCGGCTCGCGCACCGGACATGCTGGCGCCATGACTACCGCCCCTGTCCCTCGCGACCTGGCCGAGCTGTGGGAGGCCCGGTGCGCTCGGCTGTAGGGACCGGCAGCTGGGACCTCAACGCCTCGGCCACTGAGCTGCAGACCCGCAGCCCACTCGAACTCGACCTCGCCGCCCTTTAGTACAGTCCTGCCGGATGCGGACCGTAGCGCCACGGCCCGTTCGGGATCAGTGCATTATTTCTGCCGAACGGGCCGTGGTACTCGCTACTGCTGCAGCCAGGCCAGCAGGTCGGCGTTGATGACGGCGGCGTGCGTGGTGGGCATGCCGTGCGGGTAGCCGTGGTAGGTCTTCAGGGTCCCGTTCTGGACCAGCTTGGCCGACAGGGGGCCGGAGTCGGCGTAGGGCACGACCTGGTCGTCGTCGCCGTGCATGACGAGCACGGGCACGGAGATCTGCTTCAGGTCGTCGGTGAAGTCGGTCTGTGAGAAGGCGACGATCCCGTCGTAGTGCGCCTTCGCGCCGCCCATCATGCCCTGGCGCCACCAGTTCTCGATGACGGCCTCCGACGGCTTCCGCGCCCGGGCCGGTTGTACCCGTAGAACGGCCCGGCGGCAGGCTCCCGGTAGAACTCCGAGCGACGGGTCGCGACCTGCGCCTGCAGGCCGTCGAAGACGCTCCTTGGGCAGGCCGCCCGGATTGGCTTCGGTCTTCAGCATCAGCGGCGGAACCGAGCTGATCAGTACCGCCCTGGCCACCCGGCTTTCGCCGTGCCGGGCGATATAGTGGGCCACCTCGCCGCCGCCGGTCGAGTGGCCGACGTGAACGGCGTCGTGGAGATCCAGGTGTGCCGTCACCGCGGCGAGATCGTCGGCGTAGTGATCCATATCGTGGCCGTCGCTGGTCTGGGTGGATCGCCCGTGGCCGCGCCGGTCGTGGGCGATGACGCGATAGCCGTGCAGCAGGAAGAACATCATCTGCGTGTCCCAGTCATCGGCCGACAGGGGCCAGCCGTGGCTGAACACGATCGGCTGACCGGTTCCCCAGTCCTTGTAGAAGATCTCCGCGCCATCGGCGGTAGTGATGGTGCCCATGTGGTGCTCCTTTTCTAGATGGTGCTGGTGCATGGGGGAAATACGGCGATCAGGGTGCCCCCTACATACCCAGTCAGGTGACCCGGTACAGCGGCTATCCCTCGGCGGCGCTGGCCTCCTCGACCTTCGCGGGCCCGCGCAGTACGTACGCGGCACCCACCGCGATGACCGCGCCGGTCACAGCCGCCATGGCCGGGAGCGGTCTGGGCTTTGTCGATGTCGATGAGCTCGATGTCATCGGCGTGAAGCCGCCTGCGGCGCGCAGCGCGACGGCGATCCCGGCGTGCAGCAGGCCCATGGCGGCGTAGGCTTTCATCGTTCCTCCTGTGCTGTCAGTCGACGTGAATGCGGGCGAGCAGGGCCATCAGGTCGGTGACCTTGATGTGTTCGAGTGAGTGGACCGCGTCCTTGATCTGGTTCGCGAGGTCGCTGTCGATGCGATCGGCGGTGAGCTGGTCGAACTTCTCGACCACGTCGTTCCAGGTGAACGGCCGCGACGGCATCCCCGGATAGTCCTGCACCTCGTGCTTACAAGGCGGCTGCTCTGCCAACTGGGCAACACCTGCGCTCCCGACTCTATCATGATGGTGCGCTTTGATACCATGCCGGTATGGCTATGACACTACGGCTCGATCCGCGCCTTGAGGCAGAGCTCCGCCTGGCTGCCGAGGAAGACCACCGCAGCGTCCACCAGACCGTGGTGCTTGCCGTCGAGACCTACCTGGCTCTTCGCGAGACAGCCGAAGTCAGGGCAGACCCCGAGGCGCTGCGGGCCCTTGCCGAAGCCAGGCAGGCCGTGCAGGAAGGTGACGTGGTCTACGGCGCCGACGCGGTGCGCGATCTGTTGCGCGGACGCCAGGCTTCATGACCGCCCGCTACGAGCCGGGGACCGCGCCCCCGGCCCGGCGGGCCCTGGCCGAGCGGCTGTCCTTCGAGGTCGCCACCGCAGCAGCCGAGTTCATAACCGGGCCCCTCCTGGACGATCCACGGCGGGTAGGCAAGCCGCTCGGCGCGGAGCTGGCCGGGATCTACAGCGCCCGCCTGGGCCGCGACTGGCGAGTGCTGTACGAGATCGATGACGCCAAACATGTGGTGATCGTGCTTGACATCCGCCATCGCTCGGCCGCCTACCGGCGCCGCTGAACCCGGCCCTCCTCCCGCTGGTCATCCGGCGGTCACGGCCCAACCGGGGAACGGTCCTCATGGACATACGAGTACCAGGGCACTGGCAAACCCGGTTGACTCACAGCGAACAGACGCCCCCCCGGCGCTAATGCCGGGCGAGGAAGGGGGTTCGGTCGGCTTCAGTCACGCTCTGTTACCGAAACTATGACCAGGTCGTGGACCGGGTCGTGGACCGGGAAGCCGGAGTGCTCTGTGCGCTGAGAGCATCCCGGGACGCGAGTGCTGCGATCTGTGCAGGTAGCGTGCCCGGAGCGGTGTCGCGGGCTTCTCGTAATGCGTAGGTCATCGGTTCGATTCCGATAGGCGGCTCCCAGCAAGGGGCCCCTTCCGAGCAAGGAAAGGGGGCCCCTTTGCTAACAGCCGTGCGCTCCCTAGACACAGCGCCCACTCACAAGGATTCGGCGCCTGCGAGGAGGACGGGGGCGAATAGGAGCGTAGGGGGCAGCGCTACACGGCATCGTGCGAAGGCCAGGGCGGACCCTCTCGCAGAGCGTTGAGGAATGCCACTCCGGATTGTCTCCCGCTCGGGTGCTGGTCGTCGCGACTCCAGCGGTGCGCTGCGATCATGGCCAGTACGACCCCCCGGAACTCGCCGACCAGTGCTTGGTCCGCGTCCGGATAGCGCTCGCTGACCTCTTTGGGGACCCAAGCAAGGTCGAATTCGACGGGGCCATGGACAGAATCCTCGAAGTCCATGAAAAGCGGCCCGTTCTTCGTCTTGAGCACGTTCCCCGGGTGCGGCTCGCCGTGCAGGATCTGCTCGGCCGCGCGCCGGTTGACAATCGTTTCGCTCAGATTTCGCAGCGTGTTGGCGAGAAGCGCCCGATCGGTCTCGGCGAGATCGGGAGTGACGTCACGGCTCGCAACGTCTTGTTGAGTAGCCGCCACGCGATCCATGAAGTGCGGCGTCGGGACGTCGATCTGCCGCAGGCCGGCATGAAGACACTCGAGCACCTGCGCGTAGTCGGCCGACGAAAGCATTCGGCGAACCGGTGCAAAGTAGGTCCACATGGTGATTGCAAAGCCATCATGCACAAAGGCGCGTGGCTCGACTCGAGGGTCGAGTCCAGCAACCGGACTGTCGTTCTCCGCGAGCCGTTTCACAACTTCAACTTCCGTCGCCAACCTCGCTTGATACGCCTCCCCGCTGAGCCAACTCGCCCTGGCAGTCACGGGTGCCAGAGCCTCTGGAGGCGTGACCCGCGCAACGACATCGCATGGCATCAGGCGGACGACAAGGCGGTTGGAGTCGTTGAGAACGACCGTGGCGTCGACCGGCAAGTCGAACGTCGAGGCGGTCGACCTCGCTGCAGCCACCGCACGCTGCGCTACCGATGCTCGCACCTCCGTGTGCCCTCCTCCACGCGGGACCCGCACGGCTGCATAACGCTACACCGTCGGCGACGCAGCGCCGTGTCCGTGACCAACTGGCCGCCGCTGGGGTCACCGCGGTCGTCATGCGCCCACCGCTGGCCGTCCTCCTGGCCGAGCAGTCGCCGGTGCTCCACTGTTACCGACACTGCTGCCAAGCCGGTAGCCAGCGGCCGATGCGGGCCGACAGAACTGGAAGGCCGACCCAGCAGGTGGCTAGTAGTGGACAGTCCCAGACGGTCCGCCCAGTCCTACGGATAAGAAGGTCGCTGACAGCAGCGGTGACAGCAACGGCGGCGCACAACCAGCCCATCGGACTCACTGCCACCACCGACGATCGCGCGGTCGAGGCCTGCGACCTCGGGCTGTCCTTGAACTGACACGGAAGTGTCATTGGTTCAAGTCCATCTCGGCGGCATACCGTGGGGTCGTGTTCTTCGAACCCGTCCCGGCGGGGAACGCCCCGCTGATTGCCTGAGATGGAATGAGAGCCTCTGACGAGAGGAGCACGGTACTGCGCAGCGCGGCAGCCCTAGCCGCCACAGAGCTGTCGCAGCAGGTGACGCTGACCCACCTGGCCCAAGCCCTGCTGCGCTCGGCGCAGGGCGCGACACCGGAGCCCGGACGAGCCAGGCTGACCCTCACCAGCCCTATGCCGTAGCCGCCTACCCTGCATGTTGGGTGCCCGATGGAGCGGTAAGACAAGGAGACTCACGGTCACTCATGAGACCAACCCCAGGGCGATGACCTGCAGAGGCGCTAGTCCGGCAGAGTACAGTCGCAGCCTTCCAGCTAGTGCTAGGTGTCAGAGCAACTCGCGCAGCCGGTCGGCACTCATACCGGCGGCGCGCAGGATCGACGCAAGGGTTCCTGGCCGCAACTCGTTGTGCAGGGGAACGATCACAGTCCGCGGACCCCGGGGCAGCTTGCAGTGGCTTCCCTTGGTACCGATGACGTCAAAGCCGTCCTTCTCAAGGGCGCGCACCGCGCGGGCACCGGAGACAATCGGCAGCCGCTTGGGGCTCACGCAGAAAGCCGAACCTCGACCGGGGCAACGATCGGCTCCGGCGCATCAGGCGCAGGCTGATCCTCGAAATACAGCTCCAGTGCCTCGCGCAGGTTGGCCAGCGCCTCGTCGATGGTCCGGCCTTGGCTGGCGACTTCAACGTCGAGGCAGCGAGCCACATACCAGTCGCCGTCTGGGGTGACGGCGGCGGTCAGCCGGACTGTCCGATCCATGATCTAAGCCTAACCTGGCGCGGACCCGAGGGACGGCCCTCCAGTGGCCCTTGCTCGGGCGGCGGTGCCCCCGAACGACCATCAACAGCCGTCGATCGCCAGCACCAGCACTCCGCGAACCGCGATATGAACAGGGCTTTAGATCAACGAGCAGCGCACGGGAACGCCCTCGTAATGCGTAGGTCATCGGTTCGATTCCGATAGGCGGCTCCCAGCAAGGGGCCCCTTCCGAGCAAGGAAAGGGGGCCCTTTGCTAACAGCCGTGCGCTGTGTTGCCGTCAGCGGGCCGCGCCTGCGCGGCGTTGACCGCCTGGGCGAAGATGTGCACCGCGCCGTTCTCAGTGACGGGCGGGGACCGGCCGCATGACCGGTCCCCGCAACTGTCCTTTCGCTGTGTCTGTTAGTTCGGGCTGACGGCTGTGACGGTGAATGCCTGGTTGCCCGGGCCGCCGCCGCTTCCGCTGACGGCACCTTCGAGCTTGCTGGGCGACTGCATAAGGTCACCATTCGAGACGGAGAGGTTATACTCGCTGATCTTGTCGTTCTTCCAGTCTGGCGAGAAGATGTTGAAATGGTGAGCGGCGGTGTCGGTGATGGCTATGTGGGTGAATCCGACGATGCCGTAGTCAGCAAGGCTCGCCGTTGGCGGCCCGCCGTTGGGCACCTCGGAGATGATTTCAGCATTGGCATTGCGGCAAGTGCTGCCGGACGGGCAGGACTGAGTCGTGGAGAAGCCAGCTGCACCGTTGGTGTTATCGACAAACGAGAGTGTCCACTGTGAGCCGGAGGAAGCCACGCTCGCCGTGATGGAGTCCCCGGGGCTGACGCCAGTGAAGGCGACAGAGGCAGACGGGAACATTTCGTAGAACGCGAAGTAACTAGGTGTGCCGCCCGAGCAGACCGCGTAGTCACCCACCTGCTCTACGGTGCTGCTGGTGTAGCCGTCCAGCCCCACCCATTCGCTGTCGAAGGAACCGTCAGGGGAGACAGCGCAGTTGAGGCTGGGGATGGTGTACGTCGCGCTGGCGAACCGGAAGTGATCACCGTAGGTGGCGAAGCCTGACCAGTTGTTTGATTTAACCGTGTTGAACTTCGTGCCGCGCTGCACTGGGTGCGTCCGGAATGGGTGCGCCGGATGCGCCAGCGGCAGCGTATGCCGCAGTGATCCTGATGCCGGGACGTAACTGTGATGCGTGGCCGAGGGTGCTCCCCCTGCTGCGCTCGCAAGCCCCGGTGCGGCGACTATCAGCGGCGCCGCGCCAATGATAGCCAGCCAGATTTTCTTCGTTGATTTCATGCTAATCCTTTCCGGCAAGAGCCCCGTAGAGGTGGCCTGCCCCCCCTTTTCCTTGACTCCTTCCATCTCATGACGCGAGGACATATCACGGCAAAGCCATAGCAGAGTCCTTTGCCGCAAGAAAATTCGGGCCGCTATCTTTGCCCGTTTGCCGCGCTCGCCGGAGGGTCGGCTGTGAAAGGTCGGTACCGGCACCACAGCGCGCGCCACCAGGGGTGGCAGGCAGAGCCGCACTGCCGGCGGCACCGGCCAGCGGGCCGACGAACGCGGAAACAGGTAAGTGCCCCCGGAACTGAACCTGGCCGCCCATGGCTTCCCTTCTTGCCCCATATACGGGACGCCTCAGGCGCCCGAATGTATTACAACCTGTGGCAACCAATTCGGCGCGATCATCCGGCCGGCCCCGGCTCGATTCCGATAGGCGGGCTCCGGGTTCGAAGCGGCCTGGGCGGCGGGCTGCGCCCGGCATGCTCCCGGTGGCATCAGGTGTCGAGGCTCGCGTGTTGCACGTGGGCCAGCATCGGCTTGGATGCGCCTGCTGGCGACATGACCGGCACGAGGAACACCGGAAGCAGGGTGGTAGTGAACTGGTGGACAACGCTGGACGGTCTGATCGTGGGCCCGGAGGGCTGGGCCACGGCGGCGACGTTCCGCATCCGATATTGCTGACACTCGGTAACGGACAGTAAGCCAGGGAGGGCTGCCCGCTAAGGAGCCGGGCTGCAGGGTTAAGCTGCAGGTGGGGACGTGCCCAGCGGGCATTTCAGGATGGGGGTCGGGAATGGCGGCAGCAGCCCAGCCAGGGCCGGACGACGAGCTGGGACCGGTCGATTTCCTGGCGATCGAGTTTCCGGGTGGCCGGCTCACTTCGCCGGGCTTCGAGCAGTTGCTTTCCCTGGCCGACCAGGGCGTGGTGGACATCCTCGATATGGAATTCATCACCAAGGACGCCGCCGGCAAGAGCAAGAAGGTTGACGTCTGGGAGTTCGCCGTTCCCGAGGGTGTCGACCTCAGCGCCTGGGCCGGGGCGTCGTCCGGCTTGCTCGACGACTCCGATGTCGGCGAGATCACGGCGGCGATGCAGCCTGGCAGTGTCGCCGTTGTGGTGATCTACGAGAACCGGTGGGCTCTCGGCCTGGCAGACGCCTGGCGGCGCGATGGCGCGCGGCTGATCGCCAGCGGCGGACTGCCCGCGGCCGAGATTGTCGCTGCCCTTGATGCGGCTGAATCCTCCTGACCCGCGGCATTCATGACCGACCCAGCGACGAGGCCAACAACGAGGAGGTCACCGTGGGCATACTGAAGACCGCCGCCACGGTTGCGGTTGCCAGCTCCGTGCACGGCCGGGTCCAGCGCCGGCAGCAGGCGCGATGGGCTGCGCAGGACCAGGCGAACGGGCCAGCTGCACCGCCACCGCCACCGCAGTACGCGGCCCCGGCACCGCCGCAGCAGGCCCACGCCGAGCCTGTCCCGCCTCCGCGGGCACCGGCCGCCCCGGCGCCGTCAGCGGACATGGGCGACCGGCTTGCCCAGCTGAAGCAGCTTGGTGAGCTGTTCTCGGCGGGGATCTTGACCCAGGCCGAGTTCGAGCAGCAGAAGGCCCGCATTCTGAACGGCTGAACGGCCCGGCAGCGGAGCGGCCTGGCGCTGTCGCCGGCCGATCCGGCCCCGGCCGTGCCCGGCTATGGCTGCGATGCGGCGCCGGCCAGCTGGACCCTGGCGCGCATGATCGACAGGGCGTTAAGGGTGGCGCTGCCGGGACTCGCGTGGCGGGGTCCGGACAGCTGCAGGACCACGACCTTGCCTGTCACGCTGCCCTGACGGGCGCTGTGGCGGCCGGCTAGCGTCACCCCCCGTGACAGATCTGGTCTATACCGGGAATGCCCAGGTAGATGGGAAGGATCGCCGTGGATGGATACTGGGCTGCTTCATGCCCTCCGGCGATATCCGGCACAGCGAGGATGTTGAGATCAAATGGGCGATTCACCAGCGCGGTGAGCGGCGCGCCGAATGGGTCGCTGAGGAACGGCGAACGATGGCGATCATACTGATCAGCGGCCGGTTCAGAGCCGAGTTGCCGGGCCAGAGCATCGTCCTGGCTCAGCAAGGAGATTACATCGTCTTCCACGGCATTAGCCATTCATGGGAAGCCGAAACGGACTGCGTGGTCGTGGGTATTCGCTGGCCATCCGTCCCCGGCTATCAACCTCCCGGCGAGCGGATGCCGTAGCCGCCGAGGGACGGCTCGAGCAGGTCGAAAGCGCGGGTGGCGGCGCCGTCCAGCAGGGCACAGATTTCCTCGCGCGACTGCCCGGCCAGGCTGCGCTGGCTGGCTTCAGCGGACAACACGCGGTGCACCGAGGCGAGGAGGGCCGCCGCGAGTCGCTGCTGCGGGTTATCGGTCCCGGTCTCGGCGGCGATGGCGTCGCCGAGCGCCCTCTCACGCTCGTTCAGCATCTCCAGCACCCGGCTGGTCAGTGCCGGACTGCTGAGGATCATCTGGGCGAAGCCCGGGCTGGAAAGACCCAGTGTGACGTCGGCTCTGGCGACGGCCTCGGCGTAGTCGCGGCGGATGGCGGCGAGCATGCTCTCACCGGGCGCCCGGGTGGCGATGACGTCGGCCAGGTGACGCACCACGGCCTCGGCGCGGTCGAAGACCAGGTCCTCCTTGCGCGGGAAGTAGTTCGTCACGGTCATCTTGGCCACGCCGGCCGCGTCGGCGACCTGGGCGATCGTGACCTCGTCGAAGCCACGCGTCACGAACATCCGGGTCGCGGTGTCCGAGATCGCCTGCCGGGTCTCCTGCTTGCGCCGCTCGCGCAGTCCGGTTGCCATGCCAGCACCCTAGCCGAAAGCTAGGTCGGATACAAAAATAGATTTGACATAAATTTGTGTCTGACCTAAGTTACCGGCATGACAGCGACACAGACTCAGCGCCACGGGGCAGCCACGCCGTCAGGGGCCCAGGCACCCGCAGGCCCCGGATCCGCGGACCGCAGTCCCGGCATGGCCGCGGCGCTGCGGCCGTTGCTGATCGACGTCGGCATCCCGGTCGGCACCTACTACCTGCTTCGCAACGCGTTCAGCGTGAGCCTGTGGCTCTCCCTGGCGCTGAGCAGCATCGGCCCGGCAGTGCGCGCCATCGCCGGCCTTCTGGCAGAGCGGCAGCTGAACCTGCTGGCCGTGCTCATGCTGGCCGTCAACCTGGCCGGCATCGCGGTCAGCTTCCTGACCGGCGACCCGCGGGCGATGATCGTCAAGGACTCGGTAGTCAGCAGCGTGATCGCGTTCGCCATCCTCGGCTCGGTCGCGCTACGGCGCCCGCTGATGTCTGCGGGGCTCAGGCCGTTCATGACCAAGGGGGAGCCGTGCCGCACGGCGGCGTGGGACCGGCTGTCCACGGCCTCGCCCCGGTTCCGCCGGCTCGAGTTGCTGTTCAGCACCATCTGGGGGCTGGCGCTGCTCGCCGAGTGCGCCGCCCGCCTGGTAGGCGCGTACATGCTGCCGGTCACCACCATGGTGTGGCTGGGCACCGTGATGACGCTGGGTGCGATCGGGGTCGCCATCGTCGCAGGCGGAGCCGCGGCCGGGCCGATCCAGAAGATGATTGACGCCGAAGCGGCTGCGTCCTGACCCGAGAGGATTCCCATGCGCGGCGGTTTGCGCACGTGGCAGATGCAGCCCGCAGTCAATCGGCTGCTCCGTGAGCGGCCAAAGTAGGCCATGCGGTGTACTGGGACCAGGAGGGTCTGACGACCGCCGCCCGTAAGGCAGGAGGCGCAAGCAGGCATGACTAGGGCCTGGATGCTTGATGAGCTTGCGCACGCCGGCCCGGAGCATCTCGATCCGGCGTTCGTCGCGGGCTTCGACCGCAAGCAGGGATATCCCGATCCTGCCGAGGATCTCGACGTGCTGCGTGAGCACGGCATCGGCCCGGCCGCCACGGTCGTTGATCTGGGTACCGGGACCGGTCGATTCGCCCTTGCCGCCGCGCCGTTCGTGCGCCGCGTGGTGGCCGTTGATGTCTCTCCTGCGATGCTGGCCGTGCTGCGCGAGCGCGTCGCCGGGGCCCGGCTGCCGAACGTCGAGTGCGTGCGGGGCGGGTTCCTCAGCTACGAGCACACGGGCGCGCCCGCGGACGCGGTGTACACCCGAAACGCCCTGCACCAGTTGCCGGACTTCTGGAAGGCCCTCGCACTGGAGCGGATCGCGAACCTGCTGCGGCCCGGCGGCGTGCTGCGTCTTCGCGATCTGATCTTCGACTTTCAGCCCGCCGAGGCCGGGGCCGTTCTCGACGACTGGCTCGACGAAGCGGTGCAGGATCCGTCCCGCGGCTATACGCGCGAGGATTTCGCCGAGCACCTCCGTACCGAGTTCAGCACGTTCCGCTGGCTGTTCGAGCCGATGCTCGCCGCGGCCGGGTTCACCGTCATCACCACCGACTTCGACGGCTCGATCTACGGTGCCTACACCTGCGTCAAGGCTGCCGGGACCTGAGCGCGATCCGCCGGTTGAGCCTGGCGAGAATGGCCCGCCGGAGCACGGCGTAACCCATGTTCGCGGCCAGGAACGCCGCCAGTACGGGCACGTCAACGCCGGGCCGCACCGCTTTCAGCAGCCCGTGCTCGCGCCGCCGCCACACCCGGGCCGCTGTGACGGCGATCCAGGTCACCGCAGTGGCGGTGAGAAGCAGGTAAACGATGGCGTGGCCGAGCAGCACCAGCGTGATAACGCCCTTCTCCTCGTCGGAGGTGCGTGCATCAGCCAGGTACGCCAGGAACTCTTGCTGTCGCTCCGGACTGTCCGCGCTGTTACGGGAATGGCGGCGCATACACCCAGTATGCGGACCGTGCGGTGACGGCCCGGTCCGCGGCCGTTGAGACGGCTGAGGCCCCTCCCGAAGTTCGGGAGGGGCCTCAGCACCTGCCGGTGACCCGGCGCCGTCGCCTGTCAGCTGATGTGTCCGTGCAGCGACTGCGCCATGGACTTCAGCGCGGTAACCGACTGGGCGTGGCCGTCGACTGCGAAGCTGCAGGCGAAATAGCCGTGGTCATCCCAGTACAGCACCGCGGCGAGCCTCGGCTTGGCATGCACGTAGGCCTTCATCTCGCTGATGTAATGCGCCTGCCAGGCTGGCATGGCCGAGAACGCGGCGCTGGCCCATTCGGCCAGGAACACCGGCTTATCGCCGTGAAGCCTGGCGAACGCGAGCACCGGGTTGAACAGCGAACCGGGCGTGACCGCGGCCTGCGAGGGCTTGGAGCCCCTGTGACTGCGGCAGCCGCCCCGGTTGTAGCCATCAGCGGCGACCACGTCCACGTTGGCCGCGCCGGGCCAGTAGTTCTTGGCCAGCCCGATCCGCAGCGACCATTTCGGCCGCTGGCCGACCGGGAAATAGGCCAGATGCATGAGGATCAAGGCCCAGCGCAGCCGGCCGCCGGAGCCGACGTTGAGGTGCGCCTTGGCGGCGAGGGCGTGGATGTGATCCCAGGCCTTGATGAACTGGGCCGGAGTGCCGTTGACCCTGTTCGGCGGGTTATTCGCCTCATGTTCGAAGGCGACGTACACCGCGGGTATGTGATAGGTGACGGCGTCCTGCTCGGCCTGGGTGAGCCAGGCGAGGATCTGCTTGTCCTGCCGCCCCGCCGCGATCGAGGCATAGGTGATCCCGCGGCCATGGGGCACATCCAGGCTGGCTAGCACCGTGGTGCCCTGCGCCATCAACTGCTTGATGTGCGGCGTGGTGAACTTCTGGCCAACGAAGTAGTAGATCCGGACGATAGAGAGCTTGCGGCCAAGCTTGGCCTGCTGGGCGACCAGCGGGTAGGTGCCGCCGAAGAGCGTGCCACCGGTCACGCCCGCGGCACTGGGCTGCGCGACAGGCAGGGGCCTCGCGCTGGCCTGGATGACCTGGACGGACGGAACGGCGAGCGCCAGAAGGATCGCGAGCAATGCTGCAAAACGGAAGTTGCGGGGTTTCACGGAATCTCCAGGGCTAGAAGTCCTGCCCGGCACGGGAGCACGTCTGCGGCGACGGCGCGCCGTGCTGGCAGCTGCCAGCACAGTCGGCGATGGCGCCTCCCTTCCTTACAGCGTGACCGCGCCGCAGCCTACTGCGGGTGAACACCCTCATGCAGGACATTCTGAGATATGTCCGTGGTGTCGGCTTTGCTGAGGCCAGAAAGTATTGTTACCGATGTATCTGAGCCCATCACGGAACGGCATCAATGCTCATGGGCGCCGGGGCAATGTGAACCAAGCGCGGCAATGTGGCCACCAAGCGTGAGCGGCCACAAGGGTCAGTGAAGCCAGGAGTGCAGTGCGTGCAGGCCGGGGACGCGGTGCCTGAACCGGCGCCGCCACGCCTCCCTGGGCGGAGTCTCGCTGCTCACACCTGTCTCGCCTAAGGCAACGGACACACAGGCACACATGCGACACACAGATACCCCCAGACACTTCCATGCCAAGGGCGTGCCGGCGGGTCCCGGCTGGGGCTGCGATTCCAACAAGATCACTCAGTGGATCGGCCAGGGTGGTGCCGTGCAGTGGGTGCGCAGCCCGCTGGTCATCGTGAGCCCTTTCGCCAAGAGCGGCTTCACCGATACCACCGCGACGTCGTTCGCCGGGATTCTCAGCTTCACGGAGCACAATTTCGGCTTGTCCCCGCTCGGGCCCAACGACGCGCAGGCCTACCTGTTCATGAACGCTTTCAATTTCCGCCAGGCACCGCTAAGGCCCGCTCGGATGATTTACCGTAAGTGGCCGCGCGACGCCTATCACGTCAACCTCGCGGAAGGGCGCGATGACACCTGACTAGGGCGCGGGCGTGGCCGGAGTGAGCTATGCGGTCAAGGGCGGGCCCGCCCGGACCGGGCGGGCCCGCCATTGGCGTACCGCAGGGCCCGGCGCCAGCGTTACCGCAGGGCTCCGGGCCGGTTAGGTCGTCATGGCCACGTCGGCCAGGTGCCGTGGCCCCGGGCCCACGTAAAGCTGCCGCGGCCGGGCGATGCGCTGCTCGGGATCGAGGATGCCTTCCTCCCACTGGGCCAGCCAGCCGGGCATCCGGCCGATCGCGAACAGCACGGGGAACATTTCCACGGGGAAGTCCATGGCCTGGTAGATGATGCCCGAGTAGAAGTCCACGTTCGGGTACAGCCGGTGGCTCACGAAGTACTCGTCGGCCAGCGCAATGCGCTCGAGTTCCAGCGCGATGTCGAGCAGCCGGTTGGCGCCGGTGACCTCGAAGACCCGGTCGGCAATGGTCTTGATGATGGTCGCCCGCGGGTCGAAGTTCTTGTAGACCCGGTGGCCGAACCCCATCAGCCGTATCTCGCCGCGCTTGACCCGGTCGATGTAGGCGGGGATGTTGGCCACCGAGCCGATGTCGTTGAGCATCCGCAGCACCTGCTCGTTCGCCCCGCCGTGCAGCGGCCCGTACAGCGCCGCCGTGGCGGCCGCCGCGGCCGAGTACGGGTCGGCCCGAGAGCTGCCGACCACCCGCATCGCGCTGGTGGAACAGTTCTGCTCGTGGTCGGCGTGCAGGGTGAAGAGCACGTCGAGCGCGTGGGTCAGGACCGGATCCGGGTTGTACCGGGGCTCGGTCATCCGCCGCATCATGCTCAGGAAGTTGCCGGCGTAGGAAAGCTCGTCGTCGGGGTAGGCATACGGCAGTCCCATCGCGTGCCGGTAGGCGAACGCCGCCAGCGTCGGCATCTTCGCGATCAGCCGGACGATCTGCTCGTGCCGCCGCTCGTTGTCGGAGATCGCTTTCGCGCCCGGGTAGAAGGTCGACAGCGCCGCGATCGTGCTCACCAGGATGCCCATGGGGTGGGCGTCATGGTGGAACCCGTCGATGAACTTCTTCACGTTCTCGTGCACGAACGTGTGCTGGGTGATCTCCTCCGCCCAGGCGGCGGATTGCTCCTCCCCCGGCAGCTCACCGTGGATCAGCAGGAAGGCCACGTCGAGGAACGGCACCCGCCCGGCGAGTTCCTCGATCGGATAGCCCCGGTACCGCAGGATCCCCTTCTCACCGTCGATGAAGGTGATCGCACTGCGGCAGTTGGCCGTGTTCATGAAGCCCGGATCGTAGGCGAGCAGCCCGAAGTCGTCGTCGGAAGCCTTGATCTGGCGCAGGTCAATGGCCTTGATCGCCCCGTCGGCGATAGGCAGTTCGTAGGCGCGCCCGGTGCGGCTGTCGGTCACGTGCAGCACGCCCTGCGGCTGGGAGGTGTTCGTTGCCATGCCCCAAGTTCATCACCCTCTGGCCGGCGGCCATGCGGCCGGCCGGGCTTAGCGGACTCCCATCCGGATCCGGGGCGAGCGGGCCGGATCCAGCCAGCGCAGCAGCGGGAGCAGTTCCGCAGGCGGGAGCGTCACGCAGCCGGCCGTCGCGATGCCGATGCTGCGATGCAGGAAGATGGCGCTCCCCAGTCCCGGCGTGCGGGCGGTGTTGTAGCCGATCACCATGCCGTCGTCATAGGCGGAGACGTCCATCGGCTCCGGGCTGCGCCCCGGGCTGGCGTGCCGGCTGTCTACCCACTCGTTGTAGCTGGGGCTGGCCGGGTCGTCGTCCCAGAAGTCGTACGTGCGTATCTGCCGGTACCGGAACCGGAAACCCGGATTCGGGCCGGCGCCGAAGAAGAAAGGAATGCTGAACGATCCTGACGGGGTACGGCCGTCTCCCTCGCGCTTGCCTCCGGGCGGGGCGAACCCGCCCCGGCCGAGCCGTGCCGCCCAGGGCCCGAAGACCCGCTGCCAGCCGTGGCTGGTGCGCCGGTAGGCGTTCAGCACCGCGTAGGTGTCCCCGTACGAGGCGGCGGTCACCGTGATGAGCTGCCGCACCGCCGGCCACGCGGCATGACCCGCGGCGGCCGGGGCCTGCCCGGTGCTGGCCACCCGGGGGGAGGGCGACGGGGCGGGCCCGGCCGCGGACGAGCCCGGATCCCGGGGCTGCCCGGGCGGCGCGCCCGCGCCTGCCCCGCAGCCGGTGGCCAGCAGCGCGGCCAGGGCCAGCGCAGCCAGGGCCAGCGCGGCGAGGCCGGGGCGGGCAGCGGACCCGGGAAATCTCACGGTCAACAGGATGCCGTAAGCCCGCAACAGCCCGGGAATCATTCCGGGCGCCGCCGGGTCAGGCCCGGGCATGCCCATCGCGCGGACGGGTCGTGCCGGTGGCAGCTTCCCGGCCTGAGCCGGGAACCCCGCCCTGGCGCCGCCCCGCCAGGCGGCACCAGGGCGGGACCCGGGGCGACCTTAGAGGCCCTCGTTGATCAGCCGGCCTGCCTTCTCGTACTTCGCCGGATCCCGCTTCTTGTAGTAGAGCGCGGCGCCGATGCCGATGAGCACCACGGCGAGGTCGATCGGTCCTAGCCAGTAGGCATAGCTGTAACTGGACGCGCCGAGGAACCCGATGTTGGTGAACAGCAGGTACACGACGAACGCCTGGGAGAAGAACGACAGCAGCGGCGCCAGCCGGGTCTTCCACCAGTGCACCTCGTCGCGGTGGTAGCGCTCGTAGTAGACCAGGATGGCCAGCGAGACCAGGGCCTGCACGGACAGGATGATGATCACGCCCATGAGCGCCATCAGCCCGTAGACCTGCACGTAGGCCTGGGAGGTCGGGTCGTTGGTGCCGGTGAAGATGGCGAAGAGCGCGATGATGAAGGCCGCGATCACCGACTGGGTGACCGAGGCGATGTGCGGGCTCTTCCACTTGGGATGGGTGCGGCCGAGCGGCCTGGGCATGAAGCCCTCCCGGCCGAGCGAGTAGAAGTACCGGGCGGTGGTGTTGTGGAACGCCATGCCGCAGGCGAACGACCCGGTGATGATCAGGTAGCTCATGATCGAGGCGACCCAGTGGCCCGCGTACTGCCCGGCGGGCTGGAGGTAGAAGTTGGCCGGATTGCTCTGCGCCTGCGCGATCGCGGCGTGGATGGACGAGTATCCGCCCAGCGGCGCCCACGAGGTCAGCGTGTAGAAGATGCCCAGGCCGATCACCGAGATATACAGCGCCCGGGGCACGATCCGCTTCGGGTCGCGGGACTCCTCGCCGTAGTTGGGCGCCATCTCGAAGCCGACCCAGGACCAGAAGGCGAAGAACAGCCCGATGCCGATCGCCCCGGCGACGATGCCGTTTGATGCCGGGAAGCTCTTGAACGCGTTCACCGGGTTGATCGCGTTGAAGTTCACGTTGCCGTGGCCGAACAGGAAGATGTCGAAGATGATCAGGATCGCGACCTCGCTGATCAGGCCGATCGCCAGCAGGTTCGCGGAGACGCGCACGTCGAAGTAGGCCAGCACCCCGATGAGCGCGATCATGAACAAGGCCAGCCAGGGCCAGCCGACGTTCCAGCCGAACGAAGCCAGCTTCAGGTTGAGGAAGTAGGCGAACCCGCCGGCCAGCGAGGCCTCGAACACCGAGTAGGCCACCAGCGTGCCGAAGCCGGTACCGATGCCCAGTTCCCGGCCAAGCCCGTGGCTGATGTAGGAGTAGAAGCCGCCCGCGGTGGTCTTCTTCCGCGCCATGGCCACATAGCCGACCGAGAAGATCGTCAGGACGACGGCGGCGAAGATGAACGTGGCAGGCGCGCCCACCCCCTGCCCGAACCCGACCACGATCGGCGTGTTGAACAGCATGGCCGAGATCGGCGCGGAGCCGGTGACGGTCAGGAACAGCACGCCGCCGAGCCCGACGGCGCCCCTGCGGAGCTTGGCGACATCCTTGCGCTGGGAGACGTCGAAGTCCTCGGGAACTGCGGCTGCGCCGGGCTTGCCGCCGCTCCCGCCAACAGAGGTGTCGGACTGTGCCATTGATTCCTCCCCCACAGCGGGGTGCGCGGGGTCGCAGGCGGCCCCGGCGCCGTTATTGGTCGGGCATGTGCGTTGTGGTACACGTCACAGCGCGGACGGTATCACCTGGTAGATAGCGTGACAAGGCTTCTGGTTCCGGAAATATGGAGTTAACAAAGACCGGTTGACACTAAACGGTCACATCCGGTATTTGTTTGGTTGAACCAAACGGACGGGGTGCGAAAGTGCCCAGGGGCCGCGGCGCAGATGTGCAGAGTGCCCAGCGGCCAGGGGTGCCTCGCTTCGGAGGCGCGCAGCGTGCCCGAAGCTGCAGGCGCGGAGGTGTCGGTGCCGGAGGCGCGGAGGTGACTGTGGCCGAGGAACTCATCGCCTTCGCCTCCAAGGGCGACATGCTCGCCAAGTCCAAGGAGTTCTGGAACCCGTCCAAGACCCAGTTCTGGGTGGACTCGGGAGTCCCGCTGGTCATCGACCGGCGCGAGGGCTATTTCATCTACGACGTCGAGGGCAAGCGCCTGATCGACACCCACCTCAACGGCGGCACCTACAACCTGGGCCACCGCAATCCCGAGGTGGTGGCCGCCGTGACCGCCGCCATGCAGCACTTCGACATCGGTAACCACCATTTCCCCTCGCTGGCCCGCACCGCACTGTCCGAGGCGCTGGTGAGCACCGGGCCGCCCGGCATCGCGAAGGTGGTCTTCGGCAGCGGCGGCGGCGAGGCGATCGACATCGCGCTCAAGACCGCCAGGCACGCTACCAAGCGGCGCAAGATCGTCTCGGTGGCCAAGGCCTATCACGGGCACACCGGGCTGGCCGTCGCCACCGGCGACGAGCGCTTCTCCACTCTGTTTCTCGCCGACCGTCCTGACGAGTTCAGCCACGTGCCGTTCAACGACCTGGGCGCCATGGAGCAGGCGCTGCGTGGCAGGGACGTGGCCGCGGTGATCATGGAGACGATCCCGGCCACCTACGGCTTCCCGCTGCCTGCCCCCGGCTACCTGGCCGGGGTCAAGCGGCTCTGCGAGGCGCACGGTGCCCTCTATATCGCCGACGAGGTGCAGACCGGGCTGATGCGCACCGGTGAGCTGTGGGCGATCAGCAAGCACGGTGTGGTGCCGGACATCCTGGTCACCGGCAAGGGCATCTCCGGCGGCATGTACCCGATCAGCGCGGTCCTGGTGAGCGAGGCGGCGGCCGGCTGGCTCAGCGAGGACGGGTTCGCGCACATGTCCAGCTTCGGCGGCGCGGAACTCGGCTGCGTGGCGGCGCTGAAGACGCTGGAAATCACCTGCCGGCCTGAGGTCCGGTCGATGGTGCACTACATCGCCGGCCTGATCGGCGCCGGGTGCCGGAGGATCCAGGCGCTCTATCCTGGCTGGTTCGCGGGCATCAGGCAGGACGGCCTGGTGATGGGCCTGGAGTTCGATCACCCGAAGGGCGCCCAGTTCGTCATGCGGCGGCTCTACGAGGCCGGGGTCTGGGCAATCTTCTCCACGCTCGACCCCCGGGTGCTGCAGTACAAGCCGGGCGTGCTGATGACGCCCGCGCTGTGCGAGGAACTGCTCGACCGCACCGAGCACGCCATCGGCCTCGCCGCCCGCGATGCCCGCTCCGGCCGGGGCCAGCCATGACGCCGCTCCCAGGACCAATTGTGGTGGTCGTGCCAACGACCACAAAAGAATGTGGTGGTTGTGCCAATGACCACAAACGTTGCCTTAAGCGGGGGCGGTCATGAGCGGGCCGGGCGTGGCCGGTGTGGCAAATGCTTCTGGTGGGGCTCGCCGGGCGGTCACGGAGGCGTCGGAGGCGATCAGCTTCGAGGTGCTCAGTGATCCGGCCGGGGTGCCCCGGGCACGGGCCATGCTGCAGCGGGCCGAATGGGCGGCCCGGGCGTTCGCCCGGTACGACAAGCAGGCCACCGACCGGGTAGTGCACGCCGCCGCGCAGGCCGGGGCCGCCAAGGCGCGCGAGTACGCCGAATGGGCGGTCCGCGAGACCGGGTTCGGCGTGGCCGACCACAAGGTCATCAAGAACCTGGCGTGCAGCACCGGGCTGGTCGAGGCGTACGCCATCCATGACTACGTGACCCCTCGGTTCGACCCGGCGGCGAAGATCGTCGAGATCCCGCGCCCGGCCGGGGTGGTGCTTGCCCTCACTCCTTCCACCAACCCGGTCGCATCGGTGTTCTTCAAGGCCCTGCTGGCGCTGATGACCCGCAGCGCGGTGGTCATCAGCCCGCACCCGCAGGCCGCCGAATGCTGCGCGGACGCCGCGCGCACGCTGGAGCGCGCCGCCGTGGCCGCCGGCGCCCCGGACGGGGTCATCCAGGTCGTGGACCGGCCCTCGGTGCCGCTGATCGACGCGCTCATGACCGACGAGCGGACCAGCGTCATCGTGGCCACCGGGGGGTCCCCGGTGGTCCGCGCCGCCTACAGTTCCGGCACGCCCGCGATCGGCGTGGGCCCGGGCAATGTGCCCGTGCTGGTGGATGCCACCGCCGACCTGGCCAAGGCAGCCCAGCGGATCGTCGACAGCAAGAGCTTCGACAACTCGATCCTGTGCACCAACGAGTCGGTGCTGATCGTCGAGGACGCTGTTGCCGCCACGCTGCTGCGCCACCTCAAGCGGGAAGGCGCGCATCTGCTGGAGCCGGACGAGGCCGCCAAGGTCGCCGCGCTGCTGTTCCCCGGCGGGCATTTCGACGTCCGCTTCGTGGGCAAGGACGCGACACAGATCGCGGCCGGGGCAGGCCTGCGGGTGCCCGGCACCACCCGGATTCTGCTGGCTCCGTTCTCCCTCGCGGTCCCCGAGGAGCCACTCGCGCACGAGAAGCTCTGCCCGGTGCTCGGCCTGGTCCAGGTGCCGAACGCCCGCCGGGGCATCGACGTGGCCCGCGCGGTACTGCGCATCAGCGGGCGCGGGCACTCGGCGGCGATCCACAGCACCGACCCCCGGACGATCATGGATTTCGGGGCCAGCGTCGATGTCCTGCGGGTGTCGGTCAATGCCGGCAACAGCCTGGGCAGCTCGGGGATCTCGACTGCCCTGGCGCCGTCGATGACCGTGGGGACGGGGTTCTTCGGGCGGTCGTCGCTGACCGAGAACCTGGAACCCAGGCATCTGGTGCAGTGGACTCGGATGGCGTATCCCACCGAGGCGGACGAGGCCTTTGGGTCGTTTTCTGGACTGGTCCCGTGGGAAGCGCCGACCGGACCCGTGCCGCCGTACCCGATCGCGTCTAATGCGGCCGGGGAGGAGCGCGACGTGACCGGGGGCTCGGGGCCGGCTGCAGGGCTGGATGTTGCGGCGTTGCGGGAGGAGATCAGGCGGGTTGTTATCGAGGAGCTGGCGCAGTTCGCGGGGGGATTCCGTGGCTGAGCTCAGGTCGTTTATCTTTCTGAACCGGCTGCAGCCGCAGACGATGTGCTACCTGGGAACCTGGATCCGGGGGAGCCTGCCGCGAAGCGATGTGGCGGCCCAGATCATTGAGGTGGCGCCGGGGCTGGACATCGAGCCGCTGACGGACGTGGCGCTCAAGCACGCGGGGGTGCGCGCCGGGATCCTGGTGGTGGAGCGGCAGTTCGGGTACCTGGAGATCCACGGCGGGAACGACGAGGTGCGCGCGGCGGGATCCGCGGTACTCGACGTGCTCGGGGTGAGCGCGACCGATGCCATGAGGCCGGCCGTGCTGGCGTCGAAGATCATCTCGATGCTGGACCCGCAGCACGCGTTCCTGATCAACCGGAACAAGATCGGATCGATGGCGCTGGCCGGCGAGTCGCTTTTCGTGCTGGAGATGCAGCCCGCCTCGTACGCGATCCTGGCCGCCAACGAGGCGGAGAAGGCGGCCCGGATCAAGGTGGTCGACTACCGGATGATCGGGGCCACCGGGCGGGTGTACCTGTCCGGATCCGAGGCGGACGTGCGCCAGGCCGCCGAGGCCGCTGAAGATGCACTGCGGAGCAGGACATGACTCCGGAGCCCGGCATGGCCGGGCAGCCAGGAGCGGACACCGGCGCCATCCGGGCCCTGGTGCGGGAGGTGCTCGCCGACCTGCTCCCGGCAGCCGGACGGGATCCGGGGAACCCGGGCGGGCCGGCCACGGTGGCGGGCGCGCCCGCGCAGCAAGGGCTGCCGCATACCGTTCGTGAAGACGTTGAGTCGGTGGAAGTCGTGTCGATCAGGACGGACGCCGACCTGGGAAATTTCGTTCTGCATGTATTGCATTTGTTCGAGAACCCGAAGCATCGGGACGCGCTGCGCGCCGGCCGCCTGCGGTTCCGGCTGGCGGCGACCGCGGCAAGCGGGTCCGCCCAGCCGAGCCACCGCATCGAGAAGGGCGCGGTCACCGAGGCAATGGTTGCCGCGGCCGCCCGGGCCGGGGCGCGGCTGGTGCTCGGCCGCCGCGCGGTGCTCACGCCGCTCGCCCGCGACCGCGCCCGCGCCAGCGGCGTCGAGATCGTGAAGGAGCGCTGATGCTTACCGCGACGGTGGTCGGAAACGTCTGGTCCACCCGCCGGCTGGCGGAGATACCGAACGGGGCCTTCCTGGAAGTGGAGGCCGAGGGCACGGGTGCCCGGCTGGTGGCGTTCGACGTGCTGGGCAGCGGGGTGGGCGAGCGCGTCCTGGTCGCGCAGGGCTCGGTCGCCGCCGCCTGGTTCCCCGGCAAGTCGCCGCCGATCGACGCGCTCATCATCGGCTCGGTCGACGAGCCGGCCGGCGGCGGCCCCGTGACGAAGGAACGGGGTCGGCGGCCATCGGGGGCTTCCGGGGGGTCGCTCCCCCGGGCCAGCGGCGCGGCCGTGACAGCGGGTCCGGACAGGAAGAAAGGAAAGGCACATGGCGGATAACGCGATAGGGATGATCGAGACCAAGGGCTACGTCGCCGCGCTGGCCGCGGCCGATGCCATGGTGAAGGCGGCCAACGTGACCATCGTGGGCCGTGAGGACGTCGGCGATGGCCTGGTGTCGGTCACCATCATCGGGGACGTCGGGGCGGTCAAGGCGGCCACGGAGGCGGGCTCGGAGACCGCGACCAGCGTCGGCGAACTGGTGTCCGTGCACGTGATACCGCGGCCGCACGCCGAACTGGGCAGGCACTTCACCATCCGCTCCGAGTAACCGTGGCCCCGCCCGCCCCGCCGCGCCCGGAACTGCGCGTCTACCTTCTGGTCAAGGACCTGCAGCGGCAGTTCGCCGCCTACCTGGGCACGCCCACCCGCGCCCGGGGGTACCCGCCGTTCGCCGGCGAGCACTCGCTCATCGTGGAGGTCGCGCCCGCGCTGGCCATCGAGCGGGTCACCGACCTCGCGCTGCGCGCGGTACCCACGGTCGAGCCGGGCATCCTGTACGTGGAGCGGCAGTTCGGGGTGCTCGAGGTACACGGTGCCGACCTCGCCGACGTGAAGCGGGCCGGCCAGGCGATCCTGGCGGGCCTGGACGCCGACCCGGCGGACCAGTTCCGGCCGCGGATCCTGTTCGCCGACGTCATCGAGGACCTGACCGACCGGCAGGCGGTCATCATCAACCGCAACAGGGGTGGGTCCATGGTGATCCCCGGCGACACCCTGGGGGTCTGCGAGGTAACCCCGGCGCTGTTCGCGGCCGTGGCCGCCAACGAGGCCGAGCGGGCCGCGCCCGGCGTGACCCTGGTCGACGTGTCGATGATCGGCGTGGCGGGCCGGATCTACCTGGGCGGGCAGACCGCCGACGTGACCAGGGCGCAGCAGGCGATGGCGGACGTGCTGGCGGCGGTCAAGGGACGGGACCAGAGCGGGGCGGCGCATGTCCGCGCATGACCTGTCCGTCGGCGGCGACGTGCTGGCCCGCGTCACCCGCTGCGCGCAGCGGGCGCTCGCGGAGTACCGCTGCCACCCCCGCGCCTCGGTCCGGCTCATCAACGTGTCGGAAAACGCCACCTACCTGGTCGACGACCCGGACGCCGGGCCTTCGGTGCTTCGGGTACACCGGCTCGGCTACCACACGCCCCCGGAGATCGCCTCGGAGCTGGCCTGGATGGATGCGCTGCGGGCCGAGGCGGGGGTCCGCACGCCCCGGGTGCTGCCCGCCCCGGGCGGCCAGCGCATCGTCACCGTGGTGGACGAGGCCAGCGGCGAGCAGCGCAACTGCGTCAGGTTCGAGTTCCTCGCCGGGACCGAGCCCGCCGACGACTCGCTGCCGCACTTCGCCGAGCTTGGCGAGATCACCGCCCGGATGCACCGGCACGCGCGGGCCTGGCAGCGCCCGGCCGGGTTCACCCGGTTCCACTGGGACTATGACGCCGCGTTCGGCGCGGGCGCCCGGTGGGGCCGGTGGCAGGACGGGATCGGGGTCGGCCCGGCCGAGCTGGAGGTACTCGGGCGGCTCGACGCGGCGCTGCGGTCCCGGCTGGCCGCGTTCGGCACCGGGCCGCAGCGGTACGGGCTGGTGCACGCCGACACCCGGCTGGCCAACCTGCTGGCCGACGGGGACGCGGTCAGCGTCATCGACTTCGACGACTGCGGGTTCAGCTGGTACCTCTACGACATCGGCACGTCGGTGAGCTTCTTCGAGCACGAGCCGCACGTCCCCGACCTGATCGGCGCCTGGCTGTCCGGGTACCGCCGGGTGCTCGCGCTGCCCGCCGAGGACGAGGCCGAGATCTGGACGTTCATCCTTTACCGCCGCCTGCTGCTGGTCGCCTGGATCGGCTCGCACACAGCGGTCGACATCGCACAACAACTCGGAGCCGGCTACACCGCCGGGAGCTGCGACCTGGCCGAGGGCTACCTCAGCCGGCTCGGCTGAGGAGCCGGGCGCGGGTCCGGGCGGGCGCGGGTCCGCGGGAGACGAGGCCACCCCCAGGGGCGGCCGGGAAAGGGAAGGCGCGCATGTTCACATCCATCGCGGGACGGGCCGTCGTGGTGACCGGGGCGACCCGCGGCATCGGCAAGGGCATCGCCGGGGTGTTCGCCGGCGCGGGCGCCCGCGTGCTCATCACCGGCCGGGACGAGGAGGCGGCCAAGGGCACGGTCGCCGAGCTGTCCGCGGCCGGCGGCGAGGCATCGTACGTCCTGGGCGACGTGAGCCGCCGGGGCGACTGCGCGCGGATAGCGGCCACGGCGGCCGAGCGGCTCGGCGGCATCGACGTGCTGTGCGCCAACGCCGGGATCTTCCCCGCGGCACCGCTGGCCGAGATGACCGACGAGAACATCGACGAGGTGCTCGGCACCAACCTGAAGGGCACCATCCTGTCGGTGCAGGCGTGCCTGCCCGCGCTGGCCGCCTCAGGGCACGGGCGGGTCATCCTCACCTCGTCCATCACCGGCCCGATCACCGGCTTTCCCGGCTGGTCCCACTACGGCGCCAGCAAGGCGGGCCAGCTCGGCTTCCTGCGCACCGCGGCGATCGAACTGGCCGCCAGCGGCATCACGGTCAACGCGGTGCTGCCCGGCAACATCATCACCGAGGGCCTGGCCGACCTGGGTGCGGACTACATGGCGGGGATGGCCGCGTCCATCCCGCTGCGCAGGCTCGGCAGTGTCGAGGACATCGGGCACGCCGCGCTGTTCCTGGCCACCGACGAAGCCGGCTACATCACCGGGCAGACCATCGTGGTGGACGGCGGCCAGGTGCTGCCGGAGTCGCTCGCCGCGCTGGACGGCTGATGACCGAGCCGGCGCGCACGCATGAGGACGTGCGGCGGATCCTGGCGGACCAGATCTCCGCCGGGCGGTTCCGGCCGGGGCAGCGGCTCGGCGCGGAGCGCGCGCTCGCCGCCGACCTTGGCGTCAGCCGCGCGGCGCTGCGCCAGGCGCTGGCCGTGCTGGAAGAGGGCGGGCTGGTGCGGCGGGTGCCCGGCCGGGGCGGCGGCACCTTCGTCAGCAAGGGCAAGATCGAGCGCGACCTGTCCCGGGTGGTCGGCGTGCCGGCGCTGCTGCGCAGCCAGGGGGTGGTGGCCGGGACCAGGGTGCTGTCCGCGCGGCTGGCCCCGTGCGACGAGACGGCGGCCAGGGCGCTGCGGCTGCGCCCTGGTGAGCTGGTGATCGACCTGGTGCGGATTCGGCTGGCGGACGGCAGCCCGTTCTCGGTCGAGCACCTGATGCTGCCGGCCGACCGGTTCCCCGGGATGCTGGAGATGCCCCTGGGCGGGTCGGTGTACGAGCTGCTCGAAGAGCGGTACGACACCCGGCCCAAGGAGGCCGTGGAGCGCATCGAGGTGGTCAGCGCGTCGTCCGACGAGGCGATGATCCTCGACGTGGCGGCGGGTGCCCCGTTGCTGTCCATCACCCGCACCACCACCGACGGCCGGGATGAGCCGATCGAGCTTTCCCACGACCTGTTCCGCGGTGACCGGACCCGGATCGTGGTGCGCACCCCGGGCAAGGGCAGCGTGACGCGGGCGTCGCGGGGCCGGGGGCAAGTGATCGAGTTGCGGGCCCAGGCCGCGCCATGAGAACGGAGCGAGCCGGCGATGACGGCGGAGGAAAGGGCGCCGGGCGGCCGGGGCCGCACAGTGCCTTGACAGGGGAGGGAGCCGGAGCATGACGGCGGAGGGTACCGCGGCGGCCGGCCTGTGGGCAGGGTCAGGTTCATGGACGCCCAGCGGGTCAACCTGGACGGGTTCGCGGTCGAGGATGCCGACCTGGGGCTGGTGGCGATGCGCTCGCCCTACGACCCCGAGCCGGGGCTGGTGATCCGCGACGGGCGGGTCGCCGAGCTGGACGGGGTGCCGGAGGAGCTTTTCGACTCCATCGATGCCTACATCGCCCGGCACGGCCTGGACCTCGCCGTGGCGCAGGAGGCCATGAGCCTGCCCGATGTGGCGTTCGCGTGCAAGCTGGTCAGCCCGGACGTGCCCAGGTCGGAGATCGTGCGGTTGTCGGCCGGCGCCACGCCCGCCAAGCTGGCCCGGGTGCTCGCCCTGCTGCGGCCGGTGGAGCTGTGCCAGGCGATGACGAAGATGCGGGCCAGGCGCACCCCGAGCAACCAGGCGCACGTCACCAACCGGCTGGACGACCCGCTGCTGCTCGCGGCGGACTCGGCGACCGCCGCCGCGTTCGGGTTTCGTGAGGTGGAGACCACGGTCCCGGTGCTCGCCGACGCGCCGAGCAACGCGGTGGCCTGCCTGGTCGGGGCGGCGGCCGGCGCCCAGGGCGTGCTCATCCAGTGCTCGGTCGAGGAGGCGCTGGAACTGGAGCTTGGCATGCGCGGCCTCACCTCCTATGCGGAGACCGTCTCGCTGTACGGCACCGAGCAGGTGTTCACCGACGGCGACGACACGCCCTGGTCGAAGGCCTTCCTGACCTCGGCGTACGCGTCGCGCGGCATGAAGATGCGGGTCTCCTCGGGTGCCGGCGCCGAGGTCCTCATGGCGGGCGCGGAACGCAAATCCATGCTCTACCTGGAGTCCCGCTGCGTGTCCCTGGCCCGGGCCATCGGTGCCCAGGGGGTGCAGAACGGGGGCATCGACGGGGCCAGCGTCGCCGCCGCGGTGCCGTCCGGGCTGCGCGAGCTGATGTCCGAGAACGTCATGGCGATGATGCGCAACCTGGAGTCCTGCTCCGGCAATGACGCGCTGATGAGCGAGTCGGACATGCGGCGCACCTCGCGCACGCTGCCGATCGTGCTGGCCGGCTCGGACTTCGTGTTCAGCGGGTTCGGCAGCATCCAGCGCTACGACAACATGTTCGGCCCGAGCAACTTCAACGCCGAGGACATCGACGACTTCCTGGCCATGCAGCGGGACTGGGGCGTGGACGGCGGGCTGCGGACCGTCACCGCGGACCGGATCGCGCAGCTGCGCCGGGAGGCCGCGCAGATGTGCCGCGCCGTGTATCAGCACCTCGGCCTAGCCGACTTCGCCGACGACCACCTGGAGCGGGCGGTGGACGCGGCCGGGTCGAAGGACCTCGGCGAGACAGACACGCTGGCCGTTGTCAGCGCCGCGCAGGCGATCAGGGACGGCGGGATCACCGTGGTGGACGTGGTGGCGGCGCTGGACGAGACCGGGTACGAGGCCGCGGCCGAGCGCATCCTGGCCATGACGGCGCAGCGGCTGGCCGGTGACTACCTGCAGACCTCGGCCATCTTCGACGAGCAGCTTGGCGTGCTGTCGCTGGTCACCGACCCGAACGACTATGCCGGCCCGGGCACCGGTTTTGAGCCGGGACCCGAGCGCCAGGCCGAGATCGACGCGATCCGCCAGGCCCGGGGGGTCGAGGATCTGCGCGCCGAGCAGGCCGCCGCGGCGGTCCCGCTGCTCGCGGCCGCGGCCGCCGACGGGAGCGCAGGTGGCCGCGGGGCGGTGCCCGGCCAGGATCCCCGTGAGGTGATCATCGGGGTTTCCCCGGCGGTCGGCCGGGACGTGTGGCGCTGCCTGTCCGGGCTGACCGTTCCCGAGGTGCTGACCGAATTGCTGGCCGGGCTCGAAGAGGAGGGCTGCACCGGCCGGGTGGTCCGGTTCAGCGACACCGTGGACCTCGGCCGCATCGGGCTGGCCGCCGCCCGGCTGGCCGGCTCGGGCATCGGCATCGGCCTGCAGGGCAAGGGCACGGCGCTGATCCACCGCCGGGACCTGGCCCCGCTAGCCAACCTGGAGCTCTACTCGGTCGCCCCGGCGGTCACGCCCGAACTGTACCGGCTGCTGGGCGCCAACGCTGCCCGGCACGCCAAGGGCGGCACGCCGGACCCGGCCCGCAACCCGTACAACGACGAGGCGATCGAGGCCAGGTACCACACGACGGTGATCGCCCTGATGGCGCTGGAACGCGCCTGGGTGAAACCCGGCGCCCCGCCCGAGGAACTCTCCCTGGAGGGCCTGCGATGACCGAGGTACGTGCGCTGTCCGGGCGGCGGGTGGGGGAGCTGACCCTGGAGGCGGTCCGGCGCGGCGAGATCGGGCTCGAAGACCTGCGGATCCACCCGGAGACCTTGGAACGGCAGGCCGGCATCGCCGAGCAGCACGCGAACCCGCAGCTTGCCGGGAACCTGCGCCGCGCGGCCGAGTTGACCCGGCTGGGCGACGAGGAGGTACTCGCGATCTACGCGGCGCTGCGGCCGGGCCGTACCACACCGGCCGGGCTGACCGCGCTGGCGGATTCGCTCGCTGCCCGCGGGCTGCCCCGTTGCGCCGCGCTCGTGGCCGAAGCCGCCGAGGTCTACGCCCGCCGCGGCCTGTCCGCATGACGGTCACGCCCGCCCCTCGCCTGTCTCCCTGGGGCGTGGGCGTGACAACCATGACCATCGTGCCCGGCCGCCGCCTGTCCCCATGGGGCGTGGACGTGACAACGAGGCCCCTAGAGGGGCGCCGAACTTACATTCATGGCCGTGCCAGGTCCCGGTGACTGTTGTCGCTGGGGTTGATGTGGGGAATGCGACCACTGAGGTCGCGTTCCTCGACGGAGACCGGCTGCTCGGCGTGGACCGGGTGCCCACGAGGGGCCGTAAGGGATCCGAGGACTCGCTGCGCGGCGCCGCCGCCCTGGTGCGCCGGCTGGAGCGCCGCCTCGGCTGCCGGGTGGCCGAGGCGCGGGTGGCCCCGCTGCGGGCCGTGGACACCACCACCATGACGATCCCGCCGGCCCCGCCGGACACCGGCAGGCTGCGCCTGCTGACGGCGGGGGTCGCCACGCCCGGGGGTTCGGGAGCGTGCGTTGGCGCGCCACTCTGGCTGGACCGCCCGCTGCCGCCGGCGCGGGTGGCCGGGCCGGGCCCTGCCGGAGCGGAGGTGGCCGGAGCCGGGGTGGCCGGAGCGGGGGTGACCGGCGGGACAGTTGCGGCTGTCACCGGCGCGGCTGGGAAAGGCGCTGCCGGGACGCGTGCCGTGGCCATCGTCCCGGCCGGGTTCGGCTATGCCCGCGCGGCCGAAATGTTGCGGGCGTTGCTCGGCGCAGGGGTGCCGGTCGGCGCGGTGCTGGCCGGCGGGGACGAGGGTGTGCTGATCTTCAACAGGCTGAGCGCGGCGCTCCCGGTGATCGATCAGGTCGACCTGACCGCCGTCGCCGGTTGTGACCTGGTCGCGGTCGAGGTCCGCCCGCCGGGTTACCCGCTGACCCTGCTGGCCGACCCCGTCGCGCTAGCCGACGCGTTTTCGCTCGTCGCGGGAGAGGCGGCGGACGCGGCGGTGCTGTGCCGGACGCTCGTCGACTTCTCCAATGCCGTGGTCGGCCGGGCCGCCGGGGGCGGTGGCGGCGCCCCGGCCAGCCCCGGAGGGCCAGGCAGCCCGGACGCTCCGTGGCCGGGCGCTCCCTGGCCGGGCGAAGGCTGGGCGCTCCCGGGCCGGGTGAGCCGGCCGGGCCGTGGGTGGAAGCGGCCGGCCGCGCATCACGCTGCGGGCGGCATGCGCGCAGGCCGCGGGCTGGCCGGTGGGCACGGTGCAGGCCCTCGGCACCGCGGACGGCCGGACCGAGCTGGACGACCTGTTCGCGCTCGATCTGGCGGAGGTGGCCGACGCGGCCATGGCGCGGCGCGGGAGCCTGGGCTCGGCGGCGCTGGTCGCGTCGCTGCGCCGGCTCGGTGGCGGCGCGGACCACCCGGCGGTGCTGGCGGACCTGTTGGGCGTCCCGGTGCACAGCGTGCTCTCCGAGCCCGCCGCGGCGCGACTGGGTGCGCTCACCACCCCCGGCGCGCGGCAAGGCGCCGCCGTGGTGGATCTGGGGGCGGGCACGGTGGACGTGATCGCGGTGCACGGCGAGGTGGTGGCCGCGGGCGCGGGCGACCTGCTGACCGCGGCGGTCGCGGAGACGCTCCGCATCCCGCGCGCCGCCGCGGACTGGGTCAAGCGCGGCCCGTGCCTGCGGGTGGACGGCGGCCAGCGGTTCGAGGCAGAGGATGGGAGCCGGGGCTTCCTGGACCGCCCGGCGCCCGCCACCGCTGCCGGGATGCTCGCCGCCCGGGGCCCGGCCGGGCTGATTCCGTTCGACCGCGGGCACAGCCCGGCCGAGTGGCGGGCGGTACGGCTGCGGCTCAAGGAGGCCGTGTTCGCCGCGAACCTGCGCCGTGCCCTGGACACGCTCGGCGGAACCCTGCCCCAGGTGCTTGTGGTCGGCGGCCCGGCCGGGGACGACGAACTGCTCGGGGTGCTGCTGCGCGCGCTGCCCGGCGATGTCCCGGTCGGCCGGGCCAGTGTCGGCGGCACCCTGGCCGGGGCGGCGGGCGGCCACCGCTACGCGGCCGCCGTCGGCTTGGGCCTGGCCCGCCCTGCCCAGTAAGGCGCCCCTTTCTTTACTCAAGCATTAATTCGGCTTTGCCGAGATGGGCTTTACCCGGAGATTTCGCCGCAGCCAACGATGTGCTAAATAACGCCGGATTTTCCGGTTCAGTCAGTTTCTTTACCAACGCGTCCGCTATAACGGGCTGGGGATTTTCCTGGGCTCGCGGCCGGTCCTGGGACGGGGAGGTGCAGGGGAATGTGCGACGACCATGCCGCGGCGAGTTCGCCGGCGACCACCGGAACCCCGCTGTCCAGGAGGGGCTTCATGCACGCGTCGGCCGGGGCGGCGGCCGCCGCCGCCCTGCTGCGGCAGTTTCCCCGGTTGCCGCTGCGCTCCCCGGCCCGGCCTGTCTCGGCGGGCGGCCTGTCCGCCTACTCGATGGCTATGCACGTGCATTCGTCGTTCAGCGAGCAGGACGGCTCGATGGACAGCCAGCTTTTCCAGGCCGCCAAGAACTCGGTGGACGTGCTGTGGTGGACCGATCACGACACCCGGATGGACGGTATTGGCTACCGCCAGGTGGTGCATTTCACCAGCCTCACGAAGGAAAGCGGCGCCCCGGGCCAGGGCCGCCCCTGGGACTGGACGAAGGTCACCTCCGGCCCGCTGGGCAGCCAGTCCACCGGCGGGATCGTGCAGAACCCCAGCTCGCCCAGCGACCCGGTGGCCGGTGGGAGCATGCAACTCATCGCCAAGAGCACCACGGGCGCCGCGGCGACGTTCGGCTTCTACGCGCAGACCCACCAGGCGAGCTGGAACTACCGTGACAACCTCAACGGCCAGTCCCTGACCATCGACGTGCTGCTGACCAAGGGCTGGCAGGCCGGCTACCTAGAACTGCTGATCGTCAGCTCCTACCACGAGGCGACCGGCGGCCGCCCGGCCGGCGGCTACCAGCTCTCCTACCGGTTCGTGCCGCCCGGAGGCACGGCGCGGCGGACCGCCAACGGGATCCGCGGGATCGTCACGATCCCGGTCACGCCGAACAGCGGCAGCGATCCGTGGGGCACGATGACCATCAGCCCGGCCGAGGACATCGCCGCCCTGTGGCCCGACATGGACCACCGCGATTTCGGCCTGTACGAGCTGACCCTGTCCGCGGTCAGCACCGGTGACCTGGTCGAGGGCTACTTCGACTACCTGCGGTTCAACCGGTCCATCAGCGGTGAGGCCTTCCTCAGGCAACAGGCGGACATGGGCGCCGTTCTCGCCGCGCGGTACCGCTCGGTCGTACAGCAGCAGGGGCTTGAGGTGTCGCTGTCGCTGCCGCACGTCAACTGGTTCGGGAAGTCCGTGACCATCCCCGACTACGGCAGCACCAAGGGCCGCCGCGAGTACGACGCCTACCTGGCCCAGAACCTGATACCGATGGTGCACGCGTCCGGCGGGCTGATCAGCTACAACCACCCGTTCGGCTACGGCGACATCCCGGAACTTCCCCAGCCGCAGCAGGACACCATGCTCGTCCAGACCGCCAAGGCGCTGCTGCCCACACCCTCGGCACCGGCCGCGCTGGGCACCGACCTGCTCGAGGTGGGCTACAACCTGCGCCAGGGGGTGGACCTCGAACACCACGTGGCGCTGTGGGACATCATGTCCCGCAACGCGCTGTTCCTCACCGGCAACGGCACCAACGACGACCACTTCGGCAAGAACTGGCTCGGCCCCCGGAACAACTGGTTCAGCTCGGTCTGGGCGCCCGGCACCGGCGATCGGTGACCTGCTCGCCGCGCTGGCCGCCGGGCGGGCCTGGTGCGCCTCGCTGTCCCGGTACCGGGGCAGCCTCGACCTGCTGGTCGACGGCACGGTGCCGATGGGCTCGGTGAGCGTCTCGAAGGTGACTAGCCGCAAGCTCGTGGCCAGCGCGACCGCCATCCCGGCGCATGGCAGCGTGCAGATCCTCCAGGGCACGGTCGACTACGCCGGCGCCGCGGACCTATCGGCGAACACCAAGGTGATCGGTTCCTACTCCGGCAGCCAGCTCACCAGCGGGTCGGTGACGCAGCGGATCGACACCAGCAAGGACGGCTTCGTGCGCACCCAGGTGCTCGACTCCACGGGGACGCAGATCGGCCTGTCCAACCCGGTGTGGCTGCTGCGGGCCGCGCCGCCCGGCGGCATCCCGGCCCCGCGCCAGGCCTGAAGTCACACCTGGCGGCGGCTGGCCCTGCTGGCCCGGGGGCGACCCCCTGGAACCCCCGCTGGCTAAGGCCCCGTTCCTTCGTCACGGGGCCTTAGCCGCCTGGGCCAGGTCGTGCAGGGCGCGGGCCGAGCCGAGCGCGGTATCGGCCGCCAGCAACCTGGGTTCCTCCTCGTCACGGATGACCGCCTGGATGTGCCGGATCAGCGGGGTGAAGGACTGCCGGTAGGGCCCGATGCCCCGGTGCGTCACCGGTGCGCGTCCGTCCTGGCAGACCACGAAGGTGTCGCGGGCGCGGGGATGAAACGGGTTGGTGACGTGAATCTGGCCGCCGGTGCCAAGCAGCCGGGTGAAGGTGTCGTTGGCCCGGCCGAACCCGCAGGAGAGGTAGAGGTGGCGGCCGCCGGCGAAGTCCAGGCAGCCCCAGGTCGCCCGGTCCACGCCGCCGGGAGCGAACTCGGCCCGCGCCCAGGCGCTCTCGTGCTCCGCGGCGAAGAGGTCACGGGCCAGCCGGACCGGGTAGCAGCCCACGTCGAGCAGTGCGCCGCCCTCCAGGCCGGTGAACATCCTGACGTTGGTCTCCGGGTCGCCCATGAGGAAATGGAAGTCCGACTGGATCTCGCGAAGATCCCCGATGGCCCGCTCGGCGAGGATGCCGCGCAGCCGGGCCATCTGATCGTGGAACGGGAAGGCGAAGGCCTCCCACAGCGGCGTTCTGGTCTCGCGGGCCACGGCGAGCACCCGTTCGGTCTGCGCGGCCGACCCGGTCAGCGGCTTTTCACAGAGCACCGGCTTGCCGGCCTCCAGCCCGCGGATCGTCCACTCCCCGTGCAGCGCGTTCGGCAGCGGAATGTAGAGCGCATCGATATCCGGATCGTCGACCAGGTCCTGGTACCCGGTGATCGCCCGGCCGATGCCGTTGTCCGCTGCCCACTGCGCGGTCCGGTCCGTGTCACGGCCCGCCACGGCGGCCGGATCGCCGCCCGCCTCCCGCAGCGAGGGCAGGAACAGGTTTCGCGCGATCTTGGCCGTGCCGGCGATTCCCCAGCGAACGCTGTGCCCCAATGTCATCTCCCGTCTCTCTCTGGGCATTATCGCTGTATGAGCGAACTGTTTCGCGGGGCGGGCGTGGCCCTGCTGACCCTGTTCCATGACGACGGTTCCATCGACCCCGGCGGCACCGCCGGCCTTGCCCGCGAACTTGCCGAGCGGGGCATGCGCGCGGTGCTGGTAGCCGGCACTACCGGCGAGGCTGCGACGCTCACCAATGCCGAGCGTTCCGCGCTTATACATGCGATACGGCAGGCCATCCCGGCCGGGATCCCGGTGATCGCGGGCACCGGGGCACCGTCCGTCAGGCAGGCCGCCGGGCTGACCGCGGAGGCCGTGGCGGCCGGCGCGGACGCCATGCTGGCCTGGCCCCCGCCCGGGGGAGTGGATTTGCCTGGTTACTTCAAGGCCGTGGCCGGCGCGGCGCAGGGCCGCCCGGTGCTGGCCTACCACTTTCCCCGGGTGTACCCGCCCGGCATCCCGGTGGAGGCGCTGGCCGGGCTGCCCGTGGCCGGGCAGAAGGACTCGTCCGGGCAGCCGGACCGGCTGCTCGACGAGCTTGCGCACTATCCCGGCGCCACATATGTCGGCTCCTCGGCCGTGCTCCTGATGGCCGGCCAGCTTGGCGCCACCGGTGCCCTGCTGGCCCTGGCCAACGTCGAGCCTGAGCGGTGCGCGGCGGCGTTCGCGGGAGACGCCGCCGCACAGCGCGAGATCACCGAGCGGCACCTGGCGGCGAGCCGTGGCGGCGTGCCAGGGCTCAAGCGGATCCTGGCCGAGGACCGGGGCCAGTCGGTCCCGGTGCGGGTCGGATAGCGGCTGCCCGGCCCGCCCGGTGTTGTGAGGTCGTCCGGAGGCATACCCGGGCGCGGACAGAACTCCGCGCCCGGGTACACCACCGGCCGACTGAGGCCCGCCGTCCGGGGCAACCACCGGCCTGCCCCAGCCCGCGCGGCGGCCAACCACCCGCTCCAGCCAGGGCCGCAACCATCGGGCCCGCCCCCAAGCCGTGGCAACCAAGCACCCCGCCCCAGCCGGGGCCGCAACCTCCGCTCGCCCAGCCCGCGCGGCAGCCAACCACCCGCCCCAGCCGCGTCCTCGCTGCCGCCGCCGCTGTCGGGTCAACTCACCCTCGCCGGCAGCCTTCACCTACAGCGTAAACCGTCTGTGGCATCTCACATTTGAGATACCGTTAGACGTATGGAAGCGGAACCCGAGCCGAGCGGGCGCGGCGATGCACCGGCAACCGGGCCCGGGGATGAGCCGGAGTTGCCGGTGCTGCCGGGGTTCCGGGAGATGGCGCTGCGGCGCATGTCTGCCGACCGGCGCCGGCTTGTCGCTGATCTAACTGCGCAGCGCCGGTCGGCGGGGCTGTCCCAGACCGAGGTGGCGGCCCGGATGGGCACGTCCCAGTCCGCTGTCGCCCGGCTGGAATCGGGCGACGCCGACCTGCGGGTGTCGACGCTGGAGCGGTACGCGGCGGCTATCGGCAGCCAGCTTGCCTGGCAGGCACGGGCCCAGCCAGGCGCGGGCCCGATCGGGACGGCCCCGGGGGGGCTGGACCCGATGGGGCCCGGTCCAACAGGGCTGGATCCGATGGGGACGAGCCCGATGGGGACGGGCCCCTGCGCAGCCGGGGCTGACCGGGCCGGGCCATGCGCGAGCGGGATATCCGCAGGTCGGGCAGCCGCACGGCGGGCAGCCGGACGGCGGGCAGCCGCAGGCAGGACTGCCGCCGGACGGCGGGCAGACCTGCAGGCAGGACTGCCGCCGGCCGGACGGCGGGCAGCCGCAGGCAGGACTAGGGCAGGAGGATCGCTGATGATCACGCCGCGCACGCACGGGCACCCGCTCCGGCCATTTCCGCCGGAGCCCACGCCGCCGGGGCCAGGCCCGCTGCCGTTCCGGCCCGGGCCGGAGTCACCGAGGCCGGGTCATCCGCCCGGGCCTGCCCGTCCGGCGCAGAACCCGGCCATGGCGCCCGTCGGCATCTGGATCGACCCGCGGGGCTGGCCGGGGCACCTCTACGACCGGCTTCTGGACCGGCGCATCGTCATGGCACACGGGCACCTCGACGGCGACGCGGCGACGCGGCTGGCCGCCCAGTTGCTCACCCTGGACGCCGAGGGCACCGCGCCGATCCGGCTCGAGATCCAGAACCTGAGCGCCGACCTGCCCGCGGCCCTCAGCGTCATGGGCATCCTCGATGTGGTCCGTGGGCCGGTGTCCGGATATGCCGGCGGCCGGATCGAGGGCCCGGCGCTGGGCATTCTCGCCGCCTGCCGGCATCGGAAGGCCTACCCGAACGCGCTGCTCGTGCTGTCCGAGCCGCAGGTCAGCTTCGACGGGACGGTGACCGCGCTGGCCTCCCGCGAGGAACAGGAGCGGGCCATGCTCGACGAACTGTTCGGCAGGATCGCCGAGGCCACCGGCCGCGACGTGGCCCAGGTGCGGGCCGACGCCCGCAGGGACAAGCTGTTCAACGTCGCCGAGGCGATCGCGTACGGCCTGGTGGAAAGCCAGGTCACGGCGCGTGGGCTAGCTGGGCTCCCTGGGCTGGCCCGGGCGCCGGGGCAGGGCGATGACGACGGCGGCGACGGCGGCACCGGCCCCGGCGACGAGTAGCCAGGCGGAGACCGGCACGCGGACGGCGAGCACGACCAGCACGATGGCCGCGGTGAACACGCCCCACGCAGCCAGCGGCAACTGCCGCCATAGCCAGCGTGCCGTCACGATTCCCGGCATGGCCCGCGGCGCGTCCACAAGCAGCAGGTAGCCGAGGATCAGCAGGCCCTCCCAAGCCAGCACGGCCAGATCCGGCCGGGTAAGGGCGGACTCGATAACGGCGGTCCCGGCGGCCAGCGTGCCCACCATCCGCCACCTGGCCAGTGGCCCGGCCAGGCTCACCGCCACCAGCGCCAGGCCAATGGGCAGCAGTGCCCAGGAACGGCCGGTCAGTTGCCCCGCGGGCAGGAGCACCATGCCCGCGCCGAGGCAGCCGGTGACCGCCCGGATGATCACATCGGCGAGACGCGGCGGGCGGGCGCTGAGGGCATCGCGGGATGACGCGTTCATCAGCGCACCGCCCGGATCCGCCGGCCGCGCAGCGGGGCTTGCGCGCCTTCGAGCCCTGTTCCGCTGTCCCAGCTCAGCACCGGCACACCCAGGCCGGCGAGGCTGGACCGCAGCGCGCCCCGGTCCAGCCGCCAGAGCCGGACCGCGAGCTGTGACAAGGGCAGCCGCGGTTCGCCCGGCGGCTCGCGGGTGAGCACATCCACGATCACCAGGGACACGCCGCGCTGCCGCAGGTCGGTCACTGCGCTCAGGGCACGCCGGTCAAGCAGCGGCGAGAAGAGGACCACCAGGGCACGTGGTGGCAGCGCGGTTCTCGGCACGCGGTCCAGGTCCGGGTTGGCCTCGCTGGGAAAGCGGACGCCGAACGCCATTTCCACGATCCGGAAGAACTGCCTGTTGCCCGGGGCGGGGGCCAGCCACTTGAGCACCCCGCCGAGTACCACCACGCCGACCCGGTCGCCGGTCCGCAGGTAGGCGGTGGCCAGGCCCGCCGCACCGCGGACCGCGAGGTCAAGAGTGGTGTCGCCGGGCGGCCCGACATCGGAGAACGCGTCGATCATGATCACCAGGTCGGCGGCGCGCAGGGCCGCCCGCTGGTTGACGTGCGGCTGGCCCAGCCTGCTTGTCACCGCCCAGTTCAGATCGCGCAGCCGGTCGCCCGGCTGGTAACCGCGAATGCCGAAGAACTCGATGCCCGCGCCGGGCGCCGCCGCGGTGTGTTCCCCGATCCGCCGCAGCAGGTCGGCGGGCAGCAGGCCGGCCCGGGCCGGCGGTGGGTGCGGGAAGACCTCGACCCGTCCGGGCCGGAGCACAAGCCTCGCCTGGCCCATCCCGTCGGTGCACGTGGCTGTGACGGTGCAGAGGTGATGGCGGCCCCAGGCGTGCGACTGGACTAGCCAGCGAGCGCTGGCCGGCTCCCCGGCCACGGCAACCTGGGTCACCGGGCCATCGATGACGGTTACCGCCGGGCCGGGCTCGATCCGGAACCTCACCTCGTCCACCGGGGCCGCCACGGTGGCGACGATCTCGACATCCTCACCCTCGAAACAGCGCGCCGGGGCCGCGGTGACGGCCGCGTCCAGGGCCTCATGCCGGCTGCCGCGGCGGGCCGCGGCGAGCGCAGCCAGGGCGGGCGCGCCGAGCAGCAGCAGGTCGGCGTGCCGGGTCAGGATGGCCACGAGCACGACGGCCACTCCGATCGTGGCCAGCCTGCGCAGCCGGGGCGCGGCCTGCCAGGTGGCGGGCACCGGCGCTTGGGCCGCTGCCACGGGCGGGCCCGGAGCAGGGCGCTGCGTGGCGGCTGAGACCAATGCCGGGCCCGCCGGGGTGCCCGGTGCCGGGTCCGCAGCAGCGGCAGGGGCCGGAACCGCCGGCACGCCGTGTGCCGCTGGCGGGCCCTCGGTCATTGGCTGGCCCTGGGCACCGGCTCGGCGGTGAGGATCTCCGTGATCAGGTCCTCGCCGGTCACCTTGCGGACCCACATTTCCGGCCGCAGCACCAGACGGTGCGCCAGGGCCGCGACCGCGACCGCTTTGACGTCCTCGGGGATCACGTAGTCACGAGCGTCGAGGGCGGCGTGGCCGCGGGCAAGCTGGATCACCGCCAGGGTCCCGCGGGGGCTCGCCCCGACGCTGATTTGCGGATGGGACCGGGTCGCGGCGACCAGGCGGACGATGTAGCCGAGCAGGTCGTCGTCCAGGTGCACCTGTTCCAGGGACTCGCGCATGGCGAGCAGGGCGCTGGCGTCGAGTACCTCCCTGGTCCGCGGCGGCGCCGAGCCCCGGTCCAGCCTGCGCCTGGCCATTTCCGCCTCGCCCGCCTCGTCCAGGTAGCCAAGACGGATCCGGGCCACGAATCGGTCAAGCTGCGCCTCGGGGAGCGGGTAGGTGCCCTCGTACTCGATCGGGTTGTCGGTCGCGAGCACGATGAACGGCTGCGGCAGCGGGTGGGTCCGGCCATCCACGCTGACCTGGCCCTCGGCCATGGCCTCAAGCAGGGCGGCCTGCGTCTTCGGCGGCGTGCGGTTGATCTCGTCGCCGAGCAGCAGGTTGGTGAACACCGGCCCCGGCCGGAAGACCACCTCGCCGGTGCGCGGGTCGAGCACCGGCGCGCCGGTGAGGTCGGACGGCAGCAGGTCCGGCGTGAACTGGACCCGGGTAAACTCCAGCCCCAGGGTGGCGGCGAAGGTGCGGGCGAGCAGGGTCTTGCCCAGCCCCGGCAGGTCCTCGATGAGCAGGTGCCCCGAGGCGAGGATGCCCAGCAGCACCTGGGAGACCGCTTCGCGCTTACCCACGATTACCCGCTCGACCTCGGCGAGCACCTGGGCGCAGCGTTGCGCCGTTGCGGTCACCGAGGGGGCCAGGGTCCCGGTCATAGCTGCTCCAGCCGGTCCACGATACGGGTCAGGGTGCGCAGGTCAGCCCCGCCTGCCTTGCTGTCGAACGAAGGCGGCCGGGACGGGTCGACGAGCGGCCAGATGTCGTCTCCGACCAGGTCGCGGGCACGGGCCGGATCCCTGGCTAGGTCCACCCGGTGGCGCTCGGCCAGTACCGATTCAAGCAGCCGGCCGAACAGTGGGCGGATGCCGTGGTCATAGTGCCATTGGGAGACCGGTGCCCAGCCGAGGTCGGAACTGATCTTGGAGTAGGCGGGGAAGTCGGCGGACCGCACCTCAGCAGACGGGCTGCGCCGCCGCCTGAGCCGGGCCCACGCGCCGCCTGCCCAGGTCGCGGCCCTGGGCACGCGGCGCTCGCGGACGCCGCCCGGGGTGCGGGCCAAGACAACGACCAGGACCAGGGCGGCCAGGCATTCGGCCGTGACGACCAAGGTGAACGGCCCGCCGACCGCGAGGGCGACCGCCAGCGCCGCGAGTGCCGCCAGCGCTATCGCCGCGGCCCGCCGCGCGACCGTCAGGTTGCCCCGGTTCATGGGTCACCGCCCAGGTCCGTCCGGGCCAGCGCCCCGCTGTCCAGGTCGGCCCGCACCTGCGCCAGCGCGTCGATCGCCGCGGCCCGGTCGGCCTCGGTCATCGGGTGGCTGCTGTAGCGGGCCCGCCGGAACAGGCTGGTCAGCGTGGTGGCCGGTGCGGACCGCACCAGGCCGCTCACGGTGGCGCGGCTGAGCACTTCCGCGGGCGTGTCCGCCATCCGCGGTGGCGAGCCGGCGTCGGCCAGGCTGCGTTCCATCGCCGCGTAGCAGCCGATGATGGCGGTGCGCGGATCGGGGTCCTCGTGCAGTACCCGGGCCCCGGCCGCGAGGGCCGCCACCAGCGGCTCGGCGTCCGGCTCCGGGTCGCTCGGGTCCGGCTCCGGCGGTGGAGGGACAGCCCGGCGGCGACGGTAGACGGTCAGCGCGGCCGCCGCGAGGGCCACGAAGGCGAACAGCACAAGCAGCGGCCATGGGTTCCCCAGTCGCAAATGCCCGGCAGGCCCCACCTTGGCGCTCGCCCCATGCGCGGCTGCGGCCGCGGCCGCATGCTGCTTGACCCGCCGCAGGATGCGAGCCAGCGCGAACACCATCAGCGGGAGCAGCAGCAGCCACCACAGCGACCGCCGCTGGCGCCGCAGTGGCTTCCCGCTCTTGCGGGCCCAGATCATCCGGAGGATCAGCAGTACGATCCCGGCCACCCCCAGGATCACCTCCGCGCCGGCAAGTGCCCAGTACACGGCCTGCCCGCTCAGGCCAAGGATTTCCTGGCTGCCGGCCGCAGAGAACGCCCCGCCGGCCCGTAGCCCTACCGCGGCGACGGCGACAAGCAGCAGGGCAGCCGCCGCCCTGCGCATGTCCGCACCGCCGCGAGCCCCCTTTCCCGGCATGGCACCTCCAGGCCCGGCCAGGAGCGTCCGCCACCGATCCTGACCTGGCAGCGGGCCGCCCATTACGGGCCGCTGCACCGCCGCTTGCGCCCAGTTTGCCAGCCGGCCCGCCTGCTGCCCACCGCCTGCAACGGCTCTGTCGCCGGATCGACGCTGCGAGGTAACATCGAACGCAACCACACGGGAGCTCGGGCAAACCGGGCTGAGAGGGTGGCTGGCCACAAGGCCCGCGCCACCGACCGTCTGAACCTGACCGGGTAATGCCGGCGTAGGGAGGCAGCCGTGACGGCCACATCCACTTCTACCCCGGTGCCCGAGGCGTTCGTCACCGTCCCCGGGGACCGGCACTCCGAGGTGGGGCACACCCTCGCCGAACCGGTCCCACAGGCGCTCAGCGCCCTCGACCAGCTCGGGCTCTGGGGCAACCTCGGGGTGAGCCTGCTCGGCTTCACCGGCGCGATCTTCGTGCTCCAGCCGGGCGGCACCGGCACCCCGGAGCTGTCGCTCGCCGCGGCCCTGACCGCCATCGTGCTGGGCACCGTGCTCGGGACCCTGCCGGTCGCGCTGGCCGGGCTCTCCGGTACCCGCACCGGGGCACCGGCCATGGTGCTGCTTCGTGGCCTGTTCGGGGCCAGGCTCTCCTACCTGCCCACCGCGCTCAACATCCTCCAATGCCTCGGCTGGGGGATCTTCGAACTGGTCACGATCGCGACCGCGGCGCACATCGTGGCCCCGTCGCTGCCCAGGTGGGCGTACATCGTGTTCGCCGGGGTGGCGACCGCGCTGCTCACGATCCGGCCGCTGGGCGCGATCAGGATCCTGCGCCGGTACGTGACCGCCGCTGTCGTGATCGTCCTGGTCTACCTGTTCGTCCAGCTACTGCGGCACCCGCTGCCCCCGTTCACCCACGGGACCTGGGGAGCGGGCTTCTGGGTGGCCACCGACACGGTGGTCGCAGCCGCCATCTCGTTCGCGCCGCTGGCCGCGGACTACACCCGGCACTCGCGCAGCCAGGCGGCGGCCTTCAACGGCACGTTCCTCGGCTACAGCGCGACCCAGGTGCTCTGCTACGTCATCGGCCTGCTCGCGCTGGTCACCGTGGCCCACGGCAATTCCAGCGACATCTACGGCGCGTTCATCGCGCTGCCCCTCGGCGCGATCGGTTTCGGCATCCTCGCCCTGCGCGAACTGGACCAGTCGTTCGCCAACGTGTACTCGACCGCCGCGTCGACCCAGAACCTGCGCCCGCTCTGGGACCGCCGGGTGCTGGCCATCGCCATCTCCGCGGCGACCACGGCCGGGGCGCTGTTCCTCAACATCAGCGACTACGAGAACTTCCTGATCCTGCTCGGCTCGGTGTTCGTGCCGATGTCCGCCGTGCTCATCGTGGACTTCTTCATCCTCGCCAAGGGCCACTGGGACCTGTCGCCGCAGGCTCCCACCCGCTGGCTGATGCTGCTGCCCTGGGCTGCCGGGTTCGTCACCTACCAGCTCATCAACCCCGGTTACATCTCCTGGTGGGTGTCGGCGTGGACGCACGTGGCCCAGGCGATCGGGTTCACGCCCCAGGTGTGGATGTCCGCGTCGATCTGCTCGTTCGCGGTCGCCGCGGTGGCCACCCTGCTGGTCGGCGGCCTCACCTCCGCCGCCCGCCGCCGAAGCGGCCCCACACCGCCCGAGCGGGCCGGTGACCGGGGCGCGATGACCGAGTCTCCCTGGGCCGCCGGGGGCGCGCCTGGTCCCGTGCAGGCACCCGGCGCCGTGCGCCGCCTGCCCGGCATGGCCGCGGACGTGATCCGCGGTCACGGCATGGGCAGGGACCTCGTCGAGCCTGACTGGCCGCCGCTCACCGATGCGGAGGTGAGCGGCGTGCTGGCCCGGTACGGGCGGACCGCCGGTCCCGCGGCGGTCAAGTGGCGCAGTCCCCGGCCCATGTCCGCGGCGGCCCTGGTCGGCTGCGATGGCGGGGAGGTGTTCGTCAAGCGCCACCACGTGCTCGTGCGCACCGCCGCGCAACTGGATGCCGAGCATGCCCTGGCTGGCCACCTGCGCGCCCACGGGGTGGCCGTGCCGGCGGTGCTGCGGATGCCGGGCGGCGGCACCACGGTGCGGTCCGGCGACTACCGCTACGAGGTACACGCGCGGGCCGCGGGGATCGATGTGTACCGGGACGTGCTGTCGTGGGAACCGTTCACCAGCGCGCAGCACGCCTGGGCGGCGGGCGCCGCGCTGGCACGTTTCCACCGGGGCAGCGCGAGCTTCGGCCTGCCGGCCCGCCCTCCGGGGGTGCTTACCAACTCCTGCGCGGTCATCACGGCCCCGGACCCGCTCGCGGCGGTGGCCCGCCTGGCCGCCCGCCGGCCAGGCCTGGCCAGCTACCTGGACAAACGGCCCTGGCGGGACGACTTCATCTCCTACCACCTGCCCGCGATCGGCCGGCTCGCGCCACTGCTTCCTGGCCTGGGGCGGCTCTGGGGACACGGGGACTGGCACCCGTCCAACCTCACCTGGACCTCGCCCGCCCCGGACGCCGACGTGGCCGCCGTGATCGACCTCGGGCTGGCCAACCGCACGTTCGCGGCCCATGATCTCGCGGTGGCGATCGAGCGCAGCGCGGTGCCCTGGCTGGACCTCGCCGAATCCGGGCAGGCGCACCCGGACATCCCCGCCGTCGCCGCGCTCCTCGACGGCTACCAGTCCGTCCGCCCGCTCAGCCAGGCTGAACTCGGGGCGCTCCCGCTGCTGCTGCCCATCGTGCACGTCGAGTACGCGCTGTCGGAAGTCGAATACTTCACCAGCGTGGTGCGGTCACACGAGAACGCCGATCTCGCCTACCACACCTACCTCGTCGGGCACGCCCGCTGGTTCGGCACGCCGGAGGGCCGGGCGCTGCTCAGCCACCTGCGGCAACGGGCGGACCGGCGGCCAGCCGCTCCCTGACCACCTACCTCGCCGGGCACGGCAGTTGGTTCGGTACGCCGGCCTGGCGCTGCTCAGCCACCTGCGGCAACGGGCGGACCGGCGGCCAGCCGCTCCCTGACCACCGCCATGGGATCCGTGGTGCCCCCGGGCATCTGCCAGCGGTTCTCTATCCACCAGGTGCACCCGGCCCGTGCCCACGGCGTGACGTGAGCCGAGGCCGCGCCCTGGTCATCCGCCGGGGTCTCACCCTCGGCCACCACGTCCAGTCCCGGCGGGGCGCCGTGCCCGGTCAGCCAGTCCCGCACGTCCCGGGCGTCGTCCGGCCCCCCGGCCCGGCCGCCGAGGTCGTACTGCGGGATGATCCCGTCGCAGCGCAGCACCCGCCGCATCGACTTCGGCCGCGGCCACACGCCGACCACCCAGATCGGGATCCGCGCCGAGGCCGGCCGTCCCGCCCGGATGAGATCGTCGCGGTCGCACTCGAAGTCGTAGAACTGCCCGTGGTAGCTCAGCCCGCCGTCCCAGAGTGTCCTGATGAGATCGATTCCCTCGTCGAGGCGTATGGCACGCAGGCGTTTGTCCGTCTCCTCGCCGGTGTCGGGCAGGCCTGTATCGACGGCGCCGACGCCAACCGCCAGAATTGCCCGCCCGCCGGAAAGCTGGTCCACCGTGGCGACCTGGCTGGCCACCTTCCACGGCCGGCGCCACGGCAAGGGAGTGAGCAGGGTGCCCAGGCGGATCCGCTCGGTGCGGGCGGCCATCGCGGCCAGCAGGCTCCACGCGTCGACGCCGTAGGCCGCCTCCCACACGAACACCCCGTCCCACCCGGACTGCTCCGCGAGTACCGCCTGCTGTAGCTGCTCGGTGGCCGATCCGCCGGGCAATACGAAACCAGTCAGCATGGTTCCGTCCTACCAGCCGGGTACGACAATGCGGCCTCCTCCGCGCCGATCGCCTGCCGGGAGGTTAGGGTCAGCCATGATCCGCTCGCATGTGTCCATGAGGGACTCGCTGGTGGTGCTGCTCACGCTCACCACGGGCGCGGTGGACGTCACGTCCTTCCTCGCCCTCGGCAACGTCTTCAGCAGCGTGGTCACCGGTGACATGGTGCTGCTCGGCGCGGCGGCCGGCACCGGCAGGCCGGAACTGGCGGTGCACAGCGGTGTGGCGCTGGCCGGTTACATGGCCGGTGTGCTGGCGGGGGCCCCGCTAGCTGACCGGTGGCATCATCACGCCACCGGGGCCTGGCCGCCCAGCGTGACCGTCACCCTGGCGGTGGAACTGGTGATCCTGATGGCGTTCACCGTCGGCTGGGAGCTGGCCGGTGCCCACCCGTCCGGTGGTGGTCAGCTCGCGCTCGTGGCGGTGCTCGCCGCTGCGATGGGCCTGCAGGCGGCCGCGGTCCGCCGCCTGGGCCAGATGTCAACCACCTACCTGACCAGCACCCTCACGGCCCTCGTCGCCGGGCTGGTGACCGGCAGCAAGCCGGATGGGATGGCCCGCAGCCTGGGCGTCCTGGCCACCCTCATCCTCGGCGCGATCGCCGCGAGCGTTCTGCTCAAGGAGGCCCGCGCCTGGGTGCCGCTGGTGATCCTGGTGCCGCTCGGCCTGGTCATCGTGGCGTCGGTGGCCGGATTCGACTGGGTCAGGGACCACCTCACCCCCAGCCGCGGCCGGTGAGCGGCGGCGCAGCAGCAGCGTGACCGCCAGCGCCGCCGCCGGCGGCAGGGTGACGAGGGCGGGAAGCTGGTAGCGCCAGTTGAACTCGAACACGTCGGAGGACAGCAGCGCCAGCATGCCGGTGGCGAAGAACAGCAGGCAGGCGAGGGCGGTGGCGCGCTGCTGCGGACTGGCCCGGCGGCGCAGCGTGGCGAGGCTCCCGGCCAGCCCGGCGAGCAGGGTGAAGGCGAGCAGCGGGCCCGGGGTGTAGCCGCCGCCGAGCTGGTACCCGCGCAGGAACGAGGCCAGCGGCCCGATCACGGCCGGGTTCCCGCCGCCGGTGCCGATCTGTTCCTCGACCCCGTTGCGGTTGAAGGTGCCGAAGACGAACGTCCCGTGGCTGATGACGATGTACGGCGGGTACTGGGGGTAGTGCGTCTGGAACTGCCAGCGGGTGATCGACGGGTCTCCGGTGCTTGTGGTGCGGCTAAGCGCGAACGGCTTGAGGATGTCCCTGCCGACCGAGGCCAGCACGGCGAGGGGCTGCTGCTTCAGCACCCGGTGGTCGAAGTCGCTGGTCACCTGGCCGCACATGCTGGCCACCACGCGGTAGTGCACCTTGCCGCCCACCGTGACCGGCACCGACTTGGGGCATATCTGCTTCAGGGCCTGGTAGTCGGCGGTGCCCAGGCGCGGGATCCAGGTACCCCGGATCGGCGAGGAGGGGTTGTGGTCCAGGCCGTCCGGGCCGAGCAGCAGCTTCTGCCTGGCGTCCGGGCAGAGCGGCCGCTCGTAGCCGGGCAGCCGAAGGGTGGCGCAGTTCGCGGCCTCGGCCATCCGGCCGTAGATCGAGCCGGTTGCGTAGGGAGCGAGCGAGAAGCTGTGCAGTTGCGGGTCGGCGTAGTTCCGGTAGCTGGCCGCCAGGATCGGCAGCAGGAACGCCAGGCACAGCAGCCCGGCCCGCTTGAGCCGCGGCCGCCAGCCGGGCGTCACGATCAGCAGGTAGCCCACGGCGGGCAGGATGAAGATCTCGCCGATCTGGCGGGCGGTGGCCGAGACGCCCAGGGCCAGGCCCGCCACCACGACCAGCCAGGGCGACGGGGTGGCCCGCCAGAGCAGCGCGACCACGCCGGCCACGATCAGCGCCTCGAACATGACGTCGGGCATGACGTTCTGCTCGATCTGCAACTGGTAGGCGTCGAGCAGGACCGGGGCGGTGGCCAGGGCCGCCAGCCAGCGCGGTACGCCGCGGCGCAGCAACACCGCATATATAGCGATGGCCATGCCCAGGCCGAGCAGGTGCTGGATCACGGCGATCAGGCCCAGGTTGCCGAGCGCCAGCACCGGCTTGAGCGCCAGTTGGTAGCCGGGCGGGTCGTCGCCCGGGTAGGCGTTCAGCAGGTACTTGGTCGAGTCGATGTACAGCAGCGCCGGGCGGTAGGCGATCTGGGTCAGGATGCGCAGCACCAGGCCGGCCGTGAGCAGCACGGTGAACAGCCAGTGCCGGCGGGCCAGCGCCGGGACCTGCCGGGCCCGCTGCCACAGCCGCGCGAGCCGGCCGGCCGGCGGACCTGGCTGGCCGGATGCGGGCACGGCGTCACCCGCGGCGGTCATCGGCATTCGCATGAGCGTTGATCCCGGCACGATGGAGGCTTTCGTCCGGGCGGCCCCTTCTTCCCGCCGCGAACGCTGACACTGCGTCACGCTAGCCTGCTCAGGCTGACCCGCGGGGGGAAACTGCCCCGCCGAAAAGCTCCGAGTAAGCACAGCGAAACTCAAGGTAGCCATGCTTCCCGGGCGGCACGTCGCGCCCGCCCGGAAGGCCGGCCATGGCCCCGGCCTGCGCTCCGGCCGGCCGTCCTGCCACGGCTGCCCCGGCCACCCTCGTCCAGGATATTCAGGCCGCTGCGCGGAGCGGCCTGTCGGCACCGCTTCCTAGCATGGCGGCCATGATGCCGGTGGCGGCGAACGGCCGGGAGGCCGGGGGCTGGGAGATCCTCCGGGCCCGGGCGCGGGCGGCCACCGCGGGACTGCCCGCCGTTCCCGAGCCCGGCCCCGGGGTGTGCGCGTCCTGCCGCGGCCCGGCCCGGCCCGGCTTCGCCCGCTGCTTCCATTGCGGCCTGCACGAGGAGAGCGCGCCCGGCCTGCTTGCCGACGTCGTGGCACCGGTGGCCTGCGCCCCGAAGGGGAGCCGCCTGGCCACGGACCTGTGGCTGTACAAGTCGGAGCGGACCGGCTCGCGGGAGGCGGGGGCGGTCCTGCTGGCGATGCTGCTGGTGTTCCTGCACGACGAGGCACCGCGGTTCTGGCGGTCCGGGGCGGCGGTGCCGACCTGCGCCTGCGTGGTGCCCAGCGGCCGCGGGCGGCCCGGACCGCACCCGCTCCAAGCGCTGGTGGGCGGCTGCTTAGCCCTGCCCTGGGCGGCGCTGGCGGCGCGGCCCGGTGGCGACCCGTGGGCGCGCGCCCTGGATCCTGGCCGGTTCCGCGCCCCGCGGCCGCTCACCGGGGCCGCGGTGCTGCTCCTGGATGACACCTGGACCTCCGGCGGCACGGCCCAGTCGGCCGCCGTGGCCCTCAAGCGCGCCGGCGCCCGGTGGGTGGGGGTGGTCGTGCTCGGCCGTCACCTGCCGGCCCCCGCGGTGCGGAGCGGGCCCGCCGCGGGCCCGCTGGTCAATAGGCTGGTCTGGTGAACCCGCCCGAACCCCCGTCACGGACCGCGCTGGTCCGCCGCGCCCGGCGCATCAACCGCGAACTGGCCGCGCTGTACCCGGACGCTCATTCCGAGCTCAACTTCTCCTCGCCGCTGGAACTCCTCGTCGCGACCATCTTGTCCGCGCAGACCACCGACAAGCGGGTCAACATGGTGACGCCGGTGCTTTTCGCGCGGTACAGGTCCGCCGCCGACTACGCCGCGGCCAGCCGGGAAGACATGGAAAAGATCATCCAGTCGACCGGGTTCTACCGGGCCAAGACGGCCAACCTCATCGCGCTCGGCCAGGCGCTGTGCGACCGGTACGGCGGTGAGGTCCCCCGCCGCCTGAAAGACCTCGTCACGCTGCCCGGCGTCGGCAGGAAAACGGCGAACGTGGTGCTGGGGAACGCGTTCGGCGTGCCCGGCATCACCGTGGACACCCACTTCGCCCGGCTGGCGACCCGGCTCGGCTGGACCACGGAGACCGACCCCGCCAAGATCGAACTCGAGGTGGGGGCCCTCTTCCCGCGCTCGGAGTGGACCATGCTGTCGCACCGGCTGATCTGGCACGGCCGGCGGATCTGCCATGCCCGGCGGCCTGCCTGCGGCGCGTGCCCCATCGCGCGGCTGTGCCCGTCGTTCGGCATCGGCCCGGTGGATGAGAAAGAGGCCAGAAAGCTGGTCAGGGAGGGCCCCTTCTCGTGACCCCGGCCCCGCCCGGCTCAGGCCCGCCCGGTCCCGTCCCACCGGGTGCGGCATCGTCCGGCGCGCCGCCGGCCTGGCTCACCGAACTGGCGGCCAGGGCAGGGGAGATGCGGGTGCCGCCACAGTTGCGGGCCCCGGCGCAAGGCGGCCGGTCCTCGGCGGTCCTGCTCCTGTTCGGGGAGACGGCGGGCGACCCGGACCTGCTGATCGTGCAGCGCGGGCCGCACCTGCGCCGCCACGCGGGCCAGCCGGCCTTCCCCGGAGGAGCGATCGAGCCGTCCGATCAGGGGCCGGTGGGCGCCGCGCTGCGCGAGACCACCGAGGAGGTGGGCGTGGACCCGGCCGGGGTGCAGGTTCTTGCGGTGCTGCCCGAACTGTTCATCTCCCGGAGCGGTTTCCGTGTCACGCCCGTGCTGGCCTGGTGGCGTGAGCCAAGCCCGCTCGTTGCCGCCGCCGACGGCGAGATCATCTCGGCGGCCCGGGTCCGGCTGGCCGACCTCGCCGACCCGGCGCACCGGCTCAGCGTGCGGCACCCCTCCGGCGCCGCGGGCCCCGCCTTCCGGGTGCACGGCATGCTGGTCTGGGGCTTCACCGCGCTGCTGGTGGACCGGCTGCTCGCGCTCGGCGGGTGGGAGCAGCCCTGGGACACCGGGCGGCAGGAGGACCTGCCCCCGGATGTGCTCGACGCCGCCGCGCGGAGCTAGCCGCCACTGCTGGGCGCCACGACTGGGCGCCGCTGCTGGCCGCCACCGGGGGCCGCCGCTGGCCAGGCCGGGCGCGGGACCGCGGCGGCCGGATGCAGTGCGGTCACGACCAGTGCACAGTGCTGCGCTGGCCCTATACCGTGGATGGATGCCGGGAGACCTGCTCGATCTGATCTTGATCGTGCTCGCGGCGGCCTTCGCCGTCGCCGGATACCGGCAGGGCTTCATCGTCGGGGTGCTCAGCTGCATCGGGTTCCTGGTCGGCGCGGCCGTGGGCGCCACGTTTTCCCCCGGCGTGGCCAAGTTCCTCGTGCACGGGACCTCACAGCAGGCGCTCGTGGCCATCATCCTGGTGTTCATCGCGGCCATGATCGGCCAGTTGCTCGCCTCACTGCTCGGCGTGATGGCGCGCTCCCGGGTGACCTGGCGCCCGGTGGCCATGGTGGATGCCCTGGGCGGGGCCGCGGTGAGCGTCTTTTCCGTGCTCCTCATCGCCTGGTTCATCGGCTCGGCGGTGGTCAACGCGCCGTTCCCCACCGTGGCCAGGCAGGTGCGGAGCTCCGAGGTGCTCCGCGGGGTGAACGACGTCATGCCGCCGACCGCGCTGACCATGTTTTCCGACTTCCGGCACCTGATCGACAAGAGCCCCTACACCCAGGTGTTCGGCGCGCTCGGCATCAACGGCTCGGCGGACGTGCCGGCGCCGGACCGGGCCGTGCTGGCCTGGCCTGAGGTGAAAGCAGACCGGAACAGCGTGGTGAAGATCTGGGGCGAGGCCAAATACACCTGCGGCCGGAGCCTCGAAGGCTCGGGCTTCGTGATCTCGCCGGAGCACGTGCTCACCAACGCGCACGTGGTTGCCGGGATGACCGACGGCCCCTTTGTCAGCTTCGGCGGCGTCAAGGGCCTTCCGGCCACGGTGGTGCTCTTCGACTGGAACAACGACGTGGCCATCCTCTACGTGCCCGGCCTGCACGTGCCGCCGCTGCACTTCGCCGGGACAGCCGCCAAGGGCAGCGGCGCCGTCGTCGTCGGCTACCCGGAGAACGGGCCGTTCCGCGCGGTCCCGGCCAGGGTCGGCTCGCAGTGGGCCGCCAGTGGCCCGAACATCTACAAGACCGGCTCGGTCACCCGGGAGATCTACGCGGTACGGGCGACCGTGGAGCCGGGGAACTCCGGCGGCCCGCTGCTGGCCAAGAACGGCAAGGTCTACGGGGTCATCTTCGCGGCCTCGACAACCGCGCGGGACACCGGTTTCGCGCTCACGGCGGGGGTGGTGCGGCGCGACGTCCGCCTCGGCGGCAACGCCACCGCGCATGTCTCCACCCGGGGCTGCCCGCGTCCAGGCTGACCCGGTCAGCCGGTGACCAGGCGCATGGTCATCCGGCCGGCCCCGGCCAGGCCCTCCCGCTCGATGCGCGCCGCCATCTCCCTTGCCACCTGGCAGATGGCGGCGGCGTCGATGTCGTATGGTGCCGAGCCGGCATAACCGGCCACCCGCCCCGCGCCCCGGCGCAGCAGCGCCGCGGCGCCTTGAGCGTTACCGCGCCGTGCATGCGTGAGGCCGACCGCGAGCTGGGCGAGCCCCTGCCACAGATCCCGCTCGGCGGGCGGCGCGGTCTTCCACGACGCTTCGAGCACCTCGTGCGCATGGAACGGGCGGCCCTCGTCGAGCAGTTGCTGGGCCAGCCTGAGCGCCTGTGCGGGCGGGAGCACGAGGTCGTCGGGGATGCGCTCGTCTCCGGCCGCGCCGCGCGGCAGCGGGCGGCCCAGGGCGTCGCGTGGCCGTGCGTTACGTGCCCGGCCCGCCGCGTCCCTGTCGCGCGGCGCTGCAGCGGGCTCCGGCGGCTCCTGGCTCATCGCTCCGGCTCGGGGTCCGCCAGCCAGTTGTGCAGGGCGGAGTCGAACTTGCCCGGCTGCTCCTCCGGCAGGAAATGCCCCGCACCCTCCAGCAGGCGCCACCGGTAGGGCCCGTCCACGTAGCGGGCCGAGGCCTGCGCGCTCCGAGTCGGCACGCACGGGTCCATCGCCCCGTGCAGGTGCAGGGTGGGCACCCCGATCGGGGCCCGCATGCGGTGGGCATACCTGATGCCGTCGGTCCGCATCCAGGACCGGAGGAACCAGCGGTGATACTCAAGCGCCGAATGCGCCACCGACGGGATGACCATGGCGGCCCGGTACCGGGCTTCGGCCTCCTGGTCGGGCCACCCGGGGCCCGACCACGCCTGCAGCATCCGGGCGACCTGCTCGGCGTTCCGCCGGACCAGCCGTGACTCGGGCAGCACCGGCAGCTGGAAGCCGAGCGTGCTGCCATTGCGCCAGCCCCGGCGCACCGGGCCCGTCAGCATCTCGGCCCGCATGCGCAGCGGGTGGGCCGCCGACACGATCGCCAGCCGCCGCACCACCTTGGGGTGGTAGGCGGCCATGGTCCAGGCCACCAGGGCGCCCCAGTCGTGGCCGACGACCACGGCGTTGGCCTCGCCGAGCGCCCGGATCAGCCCGGCCGCGTCCGAGGCGGCGGTGATCAGGTCGTAGCCGCGGGGCGGCTTGTCGCTCCCCCCGTAACCGCGCATGTCGCTGGCGACGGCGCGGAAGCCCGCGCCGGGCAGCGAGGTGAGCTGGCGCCGCCAGGTCCACCAGAACTGCGGGAACCCGTGCAGCATGAGGACCAGCGGCCCCTCACCACTCTCCGCGATGTGGAACCGGCTGCCGTTGGCGCTGACGGACCGGTGTGACCATGGTCCGTCCAGGTAAACGGCTGAGCCTCCGGTCACGGGCATGCGATCACCGCGGGATGGTCGCGGGCGGCCCGGTCTGCTCGTCCCGGCGCAGCATCGCGATGTCGCCCTGTACCGATTCCCTGGTCTTGCGGAGGCGGTCCAGGCGCCGGACCTTGAGGTAGATGATTCCGCCGAAGGCCGCGGCCAGCACGATCAGCACGCCGGTGACGATCAGGAACGAGGCCCAGTCCCAGACGCCGAGCGTCTGCAGGCCGTAGGCCAGGGCGAAGCTCAGCATCACCAGCATGAGGAAGCTGGTGAACACGATGGTCGCCGCCAGCGCCGCGGACACGCCGATGCGCCGCACGTCGGCGAGCAGCTCCGACTTGGCCAGGTCGGTCTCGTACCGGACCAGCCGGGTCAGATCGCTGACTGCTTCCGACACGAGGTCGCCGACCGACCGGTCGTCCACCTCCGCTGGCCTTACGGCTCCGGGCTCGGCCATCGCGCTCTCTTCTCTCCTGCGCCCGGGTACTGGGTCGCGCTGGCACCCTCCCGTGCGGCATGTACCGCGCGGCACGCATCCCCCGCTCGGTCCGTGCGGCCGGCCGGGGACCGGCCAGGCGCCGTGCGCAGTGGTGACGAGCCGCCTACGGCAAGAGATCTTACGGGATCATCATGGTGCGGCCGGGCAGCGCATAAGCGCTGCTGCTCGGCTGGCGTGGCCAGCACCCCCGGGCAAGCGAACGGCGCTCCCGCTGGAGCGCCGTCGCTGGCACGTCAGGCCCGGGTTACCAAGCGCACATTCACTGTGCCGGGCGGCCCGCCACGGCGGGCACCGGAGCCCGGTGCCAATACGCTGTGGCCGACTGCCCTGGCTCGCCTCCCGCGGCTGGTCGCGCGTGGGTACCCGGTTGCCGTGCCCGGACGCGTAGGTCCGTAAAACCTTTCTACGACGGATCGGCCGCGCTGCATAGACGCTGCGCGGCACCAATTGGTGATCTTGATTGATCACGGCGCTTCCATTCCCGCCGGCTGCGCGCCGCGCCGCTCGGCGGTGCTGAACGAGAGCACCGGCCACCCGCGTACCGTGGCGATCCGGCGAAGCGCGCGGTCGGGGTTGACCACCCGCGGGTTGCCGACGGCCTCCAGCAGGGGCAGGTCCGTGACCGAATCGCTGTAGGCGTAGCAGCCGGGCAGCGAGTACCCGCGCTCCGCGGCGAGCCGGCGGACCTGGACGGCCTTCTCCTCGCCGTAGGCGTAGCACTCCATCTCGCCGGTGTAATGACCGTTCGCGATCCGCATCCTGGTGGCGATCACCGACTCCGCGCCGAGCAGTGCGCCGATCGGGGCCACGACCTCGTGGCCGCTCGTGCTCACGATGATGACGTCCTGGCCAGCGCTGCGGTGCTCACCGAGCAGCGCCCGGGCCTCGGCGTACACGTGCGGGAGGATCAGGTCTCTCAGGTAGCGGGAGACGATCTCGTTCACCCGGTCCGCGGGCCAGCCCTGGCAGGCGGCGCAGGCCTGAGCCCGGAGCCTCTCCATCTGCCGGTGATCGGCCCCGCTGAGCCGGTACCGGAGCTGGGCGAGGGCGCCGCGCATCATATCGGTGCGGCTGAGCAGGCCGTGCCGGTAGAACGACGGGCCGAATGCCAGCGTGCTCGACCGGGCGATCAGGGTTTTATCGAGGTCGAAGAAGGCGGCCGTTGCCGGAAAGCCGGACTGCGGATGCCGCGCGGCCTCGACGGGAGTGCCCATGATCCGGCAGCATAGGCGTTAAAGACCCGCAATCCCATGGCATCTCCGCGTAGCCGATTGGTAACTTGGTACTACGCGCATCTAAGCTTCCATGGAAGACGGTTCTGGCGTCCGCACCCGGACCTGGACCGTGCGGCGACCCCCGCTCTCCCCCCCGGCGGGGGTCGCCCCCTTTCCGAGGGTCAATTCCCCTGCTCGTCCGAGGGTAAATTTCACCTGCTCGCTGCCGCCGGGACAGCTTCGGCCCGCAAACCGCTAGCCCGGGGCCAGGTGCGCGTCAGGCGCGCGGGGTGGTTGCCGCGGGCTGCCGGGTGGTCCTGTTGCGGCCGTTCCTGGCGGCTTCACAGATTACGCTTCACAGGTTCAAACGGTTGCCGATACTGCTCCCCGGTGACAAATGGCTCGTATGGCATGTCAGGTCCTTTGCATGCAGAACCTTTAAGGCCGATCTTGGGCTTTTGGCGACGGTGCGCTGGGGCTCACGGGACTGCTGTGATGCCTGGGGCGTGCTCAGCGGCTCCGCTGGCCGCGGGGCTGGGTACCGGGCCGCCGCCGGCCAAGCCGGCCGTGGCCGGGGCACCGGCCAGCAGGACTTCCAGCAGCAGGACCGCCCCCTCCTTGGCCAGCGGCTCGTTGCCGGTGCCGCACTTCGGCGACTGCACGCAGGACGGGCACCCGGCCTGGCACTCGCAGCTGCCGATCGCCTCGGCCGTGGCCCGCAGCCACGCCTGCGCCACGGCGAACCCCCGCTCGGCGAACCCGGCCCCGCCCGCGTTCCCGTCGTAGACGAACACCGTCAGCTGCCCGGTCGCGGGATGCAGGTCCGCGGACACGCCACCGATGTCCATCCGGTCGCAGGCCGCGAACAGCGGCAGCAGCCCGATCGCGGTGTGCTCGGCGGCGTGTGCCGCTCCGGCGAGGTCGACCCCACGGCGCCGCAGCGCGTCCCGCTGACCCGCGGAGATCGTCCACCAGACGGCGCGGGTGCGCAGCGCGCGCGGCGGCAGGTCGAGCGCCTCCTCACCCAGGGGCTGGCCGGTCTCCGGGTTACGCCGGGTGAACGAGGTCACCTGCCGCACCACGTCGACCTCACCGAAGGACACCGTGGCCGGCCCCCAGGCCACCTGCCGCAGCTCGCTGACCACGTCGATCCCGGTGACCTCCCGCGCGGAGGTGAGGTAGCCGGGGTCACCCGGCTCGACCAGTGCCACCCCCTCCGCGAGGTTCAGGGCCGTCACCAGGTACAGCTCACCTTGGTGCAGGTAGACCGCGCCGGCATGGACGAAGCTGTGCGCCGATGGCTGGTCGACCGTGCCCACCAGCCGCCCAGTAGCCGTCTCGACGATCTTGACCGGGTAGTCTCCCGAACCGCGCAGGCCAGGCCCGTGCCCCCGGCCGCGCCTGGTCCAGTACAGCCGGTGTCCCCGGCGGCGCAGCATCCCCGCCGCCACCAGGTCCTGCGCGGCGGCGGCGGCAGATGAGCCGAACAGGCTGAGGTCGGCCTCGGTCAGCGGCAACTCGGCCGCGGCGGCGCACAGGTGCGGCGCCAGCACGTAGGGGTTCTCCGGGTCGAGGACGGTGGCCTCCACCGGCTGGTGCAGCAGCATGTCCGGATGGTGCACCAGGTAGGTGTCGAGCGGGTCGTCCCTGGCGATCAGCACGGCCACCGCGGGCTGGCCTTCCCGCCCCGCCCGCCCCGCCTGCTGCCACAGTGCGGCCCGGCTGCCCGGCCAGCCGGCGATGAGCACGGCGTCCAGCCCGCAGATGTTGACACCGAGTTCCAGGGCGGTGGTGGCGGCGAGCCCAAGCAGCGTGCCGGCCCGCAGCGCCTCCTCAAGCTCGCGCCGGTCCTCGGGCAGGTACCCGGAACGGTAGGCGGCCACCCGGCGGCCCGTCCCGGCGGTGGTCAGCCGGTCCGCGACGCTGACCGTGCCAGGCTCTGCCGCCGCCGCGGGCTGGGCAGCCGCCCGCTTGGCCGCCCGTGCCGCGGCCCGCTGGGAGGCTGCGGCGGTGGTCCCGGCCAGCGTGCGCCGGGCCGCTATCGCCACGGCCTCGGCGCCGCGCCGTGACCTGGTGAAGGCGAGCCCCCGCACGTCATGCGCCACCAGGTCGGCCAGCAGCGTGGCCGCCTCCGCGGTCGCCGGGCGGCGGACCGGGGCGCCGCCCTCCCCGCGCGCCGCGGTGAGCGGTGGTTCCCACAGCCCGAACGTGAGGGGCCCGCGGGGCGCGGTGCTCTCGGTGATGGCCTGGGCGTCCTGTCCGGTGAGCAGGCGGGCGCAGTTGCCCGGCTCGCTGACGGTGGCCGACGCGAGCAGGAAGACCAGGCCGTCAGGCGCCGCGGCGCCCGCCCGGGCCCGGGCCGGGTGACGGCAGGCGTGGTGGGCGGCCACCCGCCTCAGCCGCCGCAGCACATGGGCGACGTGGGAGCCGAACACGCCGCGGTACCCGTGGCACTCGTCCACGATCACGTAGTGCAGGCGGCCGAAGAACTCCCCCCAGCGGGAGTGCCGGGGGAGCAGCACGTGATGCAGCATGTCCGGCGTGGTGAGCAGGTAGTTCGCGTGGGTCCTCGCCCGCTCACGGTCGGCGGCGTGGGTATCACCATCGACCACGGCCGCGCACACTCCGGGGATGCCCAGCGCCCGGATAGCGCGGACCTGGTCCGCGGCCAGGGCCCGGGTCGGCGCCAGGTAGAGGACCGTGCTCCCGCGCAGTACCGCGGTCAGCGCCGGCAGCAGGTAGCCCAGTGACTTGCCGGAGGCGGCGGGCGTCGCGATGATCACGTTACTGCCATGGTGCGCGCGCTCGGCCATGGCCGCCTGGTGAGCCCACGGCCGGATGACGCCGGCCTGCGAGAACGCCAGCATGATCTGCTCGGGCACCCACTCCGGCCACGGAACGCCCTCCCCGGGCCGGGCGGCGATCTCCTCGACATGCATGAGCCTGCCCGACCGCGCGCCGCGGCGCAGGATGCGCGCGGCGGGGACGGTGTCCCGTCCACCGGGGTGCCTCATGCCGGGTTCCCCTGTCAGCCGCCCGGAATCCGGGGCGGTGGAGTGCAAGCAGCGTAAAAGCGAGCGGCTTTCAGTGTGCCATCCGGAGCGGACAAGTCCGGGCGTTCCGCGCCGGATGGCACAGCTTGCGGGGGACTGGTGTGCCCGCACATCGGCAGTGATGCGTATTCGGCCTGGGGGAAATGACTGCGAGGCCGCCGGCCACGGGCCCCGCCCAGCGCGCCGGGGCGTTCCGCTATCGACACAGGCACCCCGGACCCGGACACTTTCCTATGTGGCTGGCTCGTTGCCGATCGTGGGGCGGTCCGCGGAGCGGGCGATCCTGTCCGACGCGTACGCGCGGGCGGCCGCGGGCGAGCCGCAGGTGCTGCTCATCACCGGTGCCGCCGGCATCGGCAAGACCAGGCTCGCCGAGGAGCTGAGCCAGCGGGCCGGCCAGGCCGGGGCCCAGCTGCTGGCCGGGGAATCCGCGCCGCTCGCCGGGGCGGCCCTGGCCTACGGGCCCTTTGTCGCCGCGCTGGGGGAGCAGGCCCCGTGGCTGCTTGACGACGACGGGCCGGGCGACATGCTCACCGCGCGGCACCGGTTGTTCGCGCGCGTGCTGGGGCTGCTCGGCGACCTCGCGGCCGCCGGCCCGTTCGTGCTTGTGCTTGAAGACCTGCACTGGGCCGATGAGTCCTCCCGTGAACTGCTGGCGTTCCTGGCTGTCCGGCTGCGCCAGGCTCCGGTGCTGGTGGTCGCGACCTTGCGGGAAGACGATCTGGGCCGCGATGCCCAGCGCTGGCTCGCCGAACTGGAACACCGGCCCACCGTGACCCGGCTGCGGCTGGACCGCCTCGCCGATGCCGAGATCACCGAGCTGGTGACGAGTCAGCTGCCGGCCGATGCCAGCGCGGACCAGGTGGCGGCGGTGGTATCGGCCGCCGAAGGCAACCCGTTGTACGCCAAGGAACTCGCCAGCGCGGGCCCGTACGGGGCGCCCGCCTCGATCGCCGACGCGGTACTCGCCAAGGCAGCCGGTCTCACGACGGCTGCCCGGGCCCTGGTGGACCAGGTGTGCGTCGCTGACGGGGGGATGTCCCATGAACTGCTGGCCGCTACCGTCCCGCTGTCCGAGGAGCAGTTGCTTGACGCCACGCGGCAGGCCGTTGGCTCAGGACTGCTGATATCGCGCGGTGACGGCTACGCTTTCCCGCACGCACTGGTCCGGCAGGTGCTTTACGCCGATCTTCTCCCCGGCGACCGGCATCGCTTGCACCGCCGCCTGGCAGGTGCCCTCGCTGCGCGAGCAGACGCCGACCCCGGACTCCTCGCCCAGCACTGGCATCTGGCAGCCTGCCCTGACCAGGCCGCCGCCGCGGCCATTGTGGCAGCGCGCCGTGCGGTCTCGGCACGTGCCTACCCTGAGGCCGACCGTTACTATGCCCTGGCTCTCGAGCTGGCGCAGTGGCTGCCGGAGGCTGGTCCCAGCCTGCTGGAGGAGGCGGCGCAAGCGGCCAGCTGGGCCGGGGATCCTGATCGCGCCGCCGGGTGGGCGGCGCAGGCACTTGCCGAGTCCGGCGCGGGCGCGCTGGACGACCGGGCCCGGCTCCTGGAGCGGATCGGCCGTTACCGATTCGAGGCAGGAGACCTCCGTGCCGCCGTCGACGCCACCGAGCAGGCAGTGACGATGCTTCCCGACGGCCCCCCGTCTGCCCTGCGAGCCCGGGTTCTCGCCGCGCTTGCGTCCTGGTACATGCTGCTCGGCGAATTCACCGAGGCCCTGCCGATCGCGGTGCACGCGGTTGATGAAGCGCAGCAGGCAGGCGCGGTCGCGGAGCGCGCCCATGGCCTGGCGACGCTTGGCATCCTCCAGGCACAGCACGGCGAACGTGACGCCGGGATGGCGGCGCTGCGAAGCTCATTCGAACTCGCCCGCCGCGGCCAGAACGTTGAGGATATCGTCCGGGCAGCGACCAACCTCATGTATCTGCTGCACACAGCTGGTCACTTCACCGAGGCGCTCGCTGTAGCGGAGGCCGGGCAGCGGGCCGCCAGGTCTCTGGACGCGCCGCCCGTGCTGACGTCGGCGCTGGACAACAACACCGCGGCAGTGCTCCACGAAACCGGGCGGTGGGCGAAGCCGGCCAGTTGCTGGCCGAGGTGATCGGTGAGTCGGAGGGCAAGGTCACCAGGTACCTGGAACTCCTGCAGCTAGAGCTGGCCGTCGGCCAGGGCGACGATCAGCGGGCCGCACAGCTGGCTGCGGGCCTGCTGAAAGCGCCTTCGGATCCTGGGCTCACCGGTCCGGTGCGCGCCTGCCTCGCCGAGCAGGCACTGTATGCGGGTGACCTGGCCAGGGCCGCCGGTGAGGTTCTGGACGGACTCGCGGCGCTCGCGGGCACAGGCTGGTCAGAGGAAGAGATCCGGCTGCTAGCCGACGGCGCCCGGGTTGCCGCCGACCTTGCGGCACTGCCCGCGGCGACGCGGCCGGGGGATCTTCCCGAGCTCTGGGAACTGACGGTGGCGACCTTCGGCGCGCGAGCCCGCGCCATCGCTGACGCCGACGGCGCCGGACGGCCGGTTGTTGCCGCGTTCGGGGCGCTGGCAGCAGCCGAGCATGCCCGCCAGCACCGGGAGGATGACCGGGCTACCTGGCGGGCTGTGGCCGAAGCATGGCGGGTGGCTGGCGAGCCATACCGGGAGGCATACGCCCGGCTGCGGGAGGCGGAGGCCGCGGCCCGGGCCGGGCGGCGCGAGCAGGCTGCCCGGGCCCTGGCCTCAGGCCAGGCCCTGGCCCAGGAACTCCCGTCGGCTCCGTTGCTCAGCCTTGCCGAGGAACTGGCTCAGCGGGCGAGGCTCACCGACCGGGCTGACCAGTCAGCACGCGCTGCCGCGGGTCCGGCACGGTTTGACCTCACCGGCCGGGAGACCGAGGTGCTTGTCCTGCTCACCAGGGGGGACAGTAACCGCCAGATCGCGCGCACCTTGTTCATCAGTGAACGGACGGTCGCGGTGCACGTCTCCCGCATTTTTGACAAACTTGGCGTACGGAACCGCACCGAGGCGGCGACGGTCAGCCTGCGGCTGGCTATCGCTGAGCAGTCCGAGTCCGGCCGGCAGGCCCAGCGCGGAGAGGAACCCAGCGATGTTCAGTCTGCGCATCGGGACCGACCCGACCGACTGGGGGGTCCCCCAGGACCTTGACATCAGCGCGCTGGCGCAACAACTGGCCACCGGGCCAGTCGTGCTGCCGGTCAGCTACCCGCTCCGGGGGAACCTTGTACTGTCCGCACGGAATGCCGGAGCAGTGTGGTTCGGCCTGCCCGGTGCTCAGGGCTCCCACCCGACCGGCGCCGTCTTGCCGGTGCCGGTGATACATGTTCCGTCAGCCACCGCGCCAACCCAGGAGGCGCCGGGCTACCCCCTCCACACCGCTACCGACCTGGCCCAGTTGCAGCAGGAAATCGTGACGGCGATGACCGAGGGCACCTTCCTTACCGTTCAGACCAGTAGCGTCCCCGGCGGTGCCCTCGTACTCAACGGCGCCACGCTCGCCTACGCTGTCCTGTGCCTGGCCACAGGAACGGGCTGACGGCGGCGGAGGCGAAACAGGCGGCGCTAATTCGGTAGCGCTGTCCGTAGGCGGGGTGCCGCGAAGCGTGAACTCGTGTAGACATGACGTCAGCGCGTGATTGAATGCGCGACGGGGTTTGCCCGTGGCCCGGGAAAGCAGCGGGCGGGACGCCAACACCGGCGACGACGGAAGACCGCATGGCGCGGGAGGATTTTGTGGACTTGAAGCTGGAGCATCACACGACGGACGGGATCGAGGTCGTCGATGTCGAGGGCGAGATCGACGTCTATACCGCCCCGCGGTTGCGTGAGCTTCTCATCGACCTGGTGAACGGTGGGCACTACCAGCTCGTGGTGAACATGGAGAAGGTGGAGTTCCTTGATTCCACCGGCTTGGGCGTGCTCGTCGGCGGCCTCAAGCGCGTCCGTGCCCACGACGGCTCGCTGGACCTGGTGTGCACGCAGGAGCGCATCCTGAAGATCTTCAGGATCACCGGGCTGACCAAGGTCTTCGGCATCCATGACGGCGTGGACGAGGCCATCGCCGCCCGGAAGTCGGAGAAGTGACGCTGCACCATCGCAGACGATGCCCACCGTGGAGATGACGTTCACGCCGCTGCCTGCGCATGTGCGCACGGCGCGGCTGGTAGCCACGGCAATGGCACGGCGCAGCGGCGTTCCGGAAGCGCTGCTCGACGAGGTCCGCCTCGCCGTGGGCGAGGCATGCTCCCGCGCCGTCGAGGTGCATCAGGAGCACTGCCCGGCGGAGCCGGTCAGGGTTGCCCTGACCGGTGCCGGGGAGCGGTTCGAAGTGGTGGTGACCAACACCGCCGCCGGTGACCACGGCATGGCATGGCCGCCGCAGCCCGCCGATGGGCAGGATCCGGCGGCGCTGCCCGCCGAACTCGGCCTCGCGGTCATCGCCGGGCTGGCGGATGATGTCCAGGTGTCCAGGAACGGTGATGGCCTCAGCATCCGGATGAGCTGGCCGTCCGGGCCGCGCGGGGGCTGACCCATGGTCCGGCCCCGGCGGGCAGCCTGGCCCGGGGCCGCGGGCGGCACCGGGCCGGTGCCGCCGCAGGGGCAGACTCGCAGGCGGTGGCCGCGGGAGGCCGGTTTGTGGTTACCTTGGCATGACCAAACGCATCGCGCTGCCCCGGCGGAACTGACCCCGCCTCGCCGTCCGATGGCGGGCATGCGTAGACTCCCGGGTCTGTCCAGGTGGCATTTGCCTATTATCCAGTGTGCTCGGCGCCTGGATGCCGTGGCCGTGACCCGGAGGGCGTTACCGCGCGCGAAGACCCGTGCGCTTGTCGAGGAGGACTGATGACAAGGCTTGACCTCGCCGCAGGCGGTGGGGCGGTCAGCGTAAGCGGCGCCAACCTTACCTGGGTATATGTGATCGCCGTCGTCGCGCTGCTCGCGCTCGCCGTGGCGGGCTGGCTGGTGCGGGATGTGCTCGCGGCCAGCCAGGGCACGGAGAAGATGCAGGAAATCGCCCAGGCAATCCAGGAGGGCGCGGGCGCTTACCTGCGGCGCCAGTTCAGGACACTCGGCGTCTTCGTGGTCGCGATCTTCTTCGTGCTCTTGCTGCTGCCCGCGGACGGCGAGGCGGTCCGCTGGGGCCGGTCGGCGTTCTTCCTGGTCGGTGCCCTGTTCTCCGGGCTTACCGGGTTCACCGGCATGTCGCTGGCGGTGCGCGGCAACGTGCGGGTCGCGGCAGCCGCGCGGGCCGGCGCCGCGGGCGAGCGGCCTGCCATGCGGATCGCCTTCCGCACCGGGGGCGTGGCCGGCATGTTCACGGTCGGGCTCGGCCTGTTCGGTGCGGCGCTCGTGGTGATCCTCTACAAGTCGAACGCGCCGAGCGTGCTGGAAGGCTTCGGGTTCGGTGCGGCGCTGCTGGCCATGTTCATGCGGGTCGGCGGCGGCATCTTCACCAAGGCCGCCGACGTCGGCGCCGACCTGGTGGGCAAGGTCGAGAAGGGCATCCCCGAGGACGACCCGCGTAATGCCGCCACCATCGCCGACAACGTCGGCGACAACGTGGGTGACTGCGCCGGCATGGCGGCGGACCTGTTCGAGTCCTACGCCGTGATGCTGGTCGCCTCCCTGATCCTCGGCAAGGCCGCGTTCGGCAACGACGGGCTGGTATTCCCGCTGATCGTCCCGATGCTCGGCGTGATCACCGCGGTGATCGGCATCTTCGTGGTCGCGCCGCGCAAGAACGACCGCAGCGGCATGACCGCCATCAACCGCGGCTTCTTCATCTCCGCGATCATCTCGCTGATCCTGGTCGTGGCCGCGTCCTTCATCTATCTGCCCGCCAAGTTCAGCCAGCTCGAGGGCGTTACCGACCACGCGATCCTGAATCACGGCGGCAGCCCCCGGTGGCTGGCGATCGGGGCGGTGCTGATCGGCCTCGTGCTCGCCAGCGCCATCCAGCTGCTGACGGGTTACTTCACCGAGACCAACCGCAGGCCGGTCAAGGAGATCGGGGAAAGCTCACTGACCGGCGCGGCGACCGTTATCCTCTCCGGCATCTCGGTGGGCCTGGAGTCGGCTGTCTACTCGGCCCTGCTGATCGGCGGGGCCGTCTACGCCGCGTTCCTGCTCGGCACCGGCAACCCGACCATCGCCCTGTTCGCGGTGGCCCTGGCCGGCACCGGCCTGCTCACCACCGTCGGCGTCATCGTGTCCATGGACACCTTCGGCCCGGTCTCTGACAACGCCCAGGGCATCGCCGAGATGTCCGGCGATGTGGAGGGCGAGGGCGCGGTCGTGCTCACCCGCCTGGATGCGGTGGGCAACACCACCAAGGCGATCACCAAGGGGATCGCGATCGCGACCGCGGTGCTCGCCGCCACGGCCCTGTTCGGCTCGTTCCGCACCACCGTTAAGGCGGCGCTCGGCCAGGCCGCCGGCACGTTCAGCCTGTCGGTCGACCGGCCCAACGTGCTCGTCGGCGTCATGGTCGGTGCGTGCGTCGTGTTCTTCTTCTCCGGCTTGCTGATCATGGCGGTGGGCCGGGCGGCCGGCCGGGTCGTCTTTGAGGTGCGCGAGCAGTTCCGCAACCACCCGGGGATCATGAACTACACCGAGAAGCCCGAGTACGGCCGGGTGGTGGACATCTGCACCAAGGACTCGCTACGGGAACTGGCGACTCCTGGGCTGATGGCTGTGCTGGTGCCCATCGCGGTCGGGTTCGCGTTCGGGTACGCCACGCTGGGCGCCTACCTGGCCGGCGCGATCGCGGCCGGTGCGCTCATGGCGGTGTTCCTCGCCAACTCCGGCGGTGCCTGGGACAACGCGAAGAAGCTGGTCGAAGACGGGAACTACGGAGGCAAGGGTTCCGAGGCGCACGCGGCCACGGTCATCGGTGACACGGTCGGGGACCCGTTCAAGGACACCGCGGGCCCCGCGATCAACCCGCTGCTCAAGGTGATGAACCTGGTCTCGCTGCTCGTCGCGACCAGCGTGGTCAAGTACAGCTCCAACGTCGGGCTGCGCACCGGCGTGGCCCTCGGGGCCGTCGCGATCGTGGTGGCCGCCGTCGTGATCTCCAAGCGCCGCTCCATCAGCGAACTCGCGGGCGGATCCGGTGACGGCGCCGCCGCGGTGACGGCACCGGGCCCGGACAGCGCGCCGGCGCCCCGCTCGTCCGGCGACGGAACCAATGGGACCGCCCCGGCGGAGCAGGCTCAGCAGCGGACGCCCTAGCACTCCTGCCCTGGCCCCAGTCCTATCTTGATCATGGCGTGCCGCAGTTTCATGATCACGGGCGATCCTCCGCGAAAAACGCAGGTTATCGTCCGTGATCATGAAGGCGGGCGATCCACGTGACGGTCAGCCGCGCCTGGCCGGGGGGCCGGGCGGCGGCGCCTCTGATCACGGTTCACGGGCTGGAGAGGTGAGGGCGATGGGCAGCGGGCACACGCTCCTGGTCCTCCGGCATGCCAAGGCGGCCGGTGAGCCCGGGGTCAACGACGCCGAGCGCCCGCTGACCAGCGGCGGCCGCCGCGATGCCGGCGCCGCCGGCCGGTGGCTGCGCGCCCGCGGCATCACGCCCGACCTGGTGCTCTGCTCCTCCTCACGGCGCGCCATCCAGACCTGGGAGCAGATAAGTGCCGCGCTCGGGGGAGCGGCGCCGGGCAAGGACGCGGTGAGCTTCGAGCGCCGCCTGTACGACGCGGGCGCCCAGGACCTGCTTGACCGCGTCAACGAGCAGCCGGACGACGCGGCCACCGTGCTGACCGTGGGCCACAACCCGGCCTCGCTGCACCTGGTCGCCTGGCTCACCGGGCGCTCGGACATCGCCTTTCCCGCGTGCGCGCTGGCGGTCGTCAGGCTCGGCGAAAGCTGGGCCGCCGTGGCACCCGGCGGCGGGGAACTGGCCGATCTCTGGACCCCGCACGCAGCGGAGTGACCGGGCCCGGCCGCCCTCAGCTCACCGGCGGTGGAACCCCGGCCGCTCAGGTACCAGGGCCGTCGTCGGCCTCCACCTCGTCCCTGGACACCCCGAGCAGGTACAGCACGGTGTCCAGGTACGGCACGCTCACCGACGCGTCGGCGGCATCCCGGACGGCCTGCTTGGCGTTGAAGGCGATCCCCAAGCCCGCGGCGGCGATCATGTCGAGGTCGTTGGCGCCGTCGCCAACCGCGACGGTCTGGCTGAGCGGGACGCCGGCCTGCTCCGCGAACCGCCGCAGCGCCGCCGCCTTGCCCGCGCGGTCGATCACCGGCCCGGTCAGCTTGCCGGTCAGTTTCCCCCCGGCGATCTCCAGGGTGTTGGCCGCCGCGAAGTCCAGCCCGAGGCCGGCCGCGAGGCCCTCGGTGAGCTGGGTGAAACCGCCGCTCACGATGCCGCAGCGGAACCCCAGGTGCTGCAGGGTCCTGATCAGGGTGCGGGCGCCCGGTGCAAGCTGGATCTCCTCGCGCACCTCGTCGAGCACGGTGGCGTCCAGCCCGGCCAGCAGTGCCACCCGCTCACGCAACGAGGTCGCGAAATCGGCCTCCCCGCGCATCGCCGCGGCGGTGATCTTGGCGACCTGTTCCGCGCAGCCCGCCCGGGCCGCCAGCAGGTCGATCACCTCGGCGGAGATCAGCGTGGAGTCCACGTCCATGACCATCAGCCGCATGGCGCGCCGGTGCAGCCCGCCGCGCTGGACCGCCACGTCGACCCGCTGCTCGGCCGCCTCGCGGGTGAGCGCCGCCCGCAGGCCGTCCGGGTCGGCTCCTGACACGTCGAGTTCGATGCAGGTCACCGGACGGTCGGCGAGCCGGTCGATCCGGTCGATGTTCGCCCCGCTGGCGGCGATCCGGCTGGCGATCGCGGCGACGGCGCTCGGCAGCAGCGGGCTGCCCATGACGGTCACATGCAACCGCCCGCGGCGCCTGGGCAGCTCACCCCAGCCGGTGGTGATCTCCGCTTCCAGGTCCATATCCGCGGCGAGGGCCCGGACCGCGCGGTGGATCCCGGTGAGGTCGGGGTCGCCATCGCAGGCCAGCAGCACACCGAGGACCAGGCGCCCGCGGATGACCACCTGCTCGATGTCCGCGACGGCCAGATCGTGGGCGGCCAGGTCGGAGAACAGCCTGGAGGTGACCCCGGGCCGGTCACGGCCGGTGAGGGTCACCAGGACGGTGGTTCGGCCAGCAGTCATCGCGCGTAACGCTACCGTCGCCGGGCCCCTCCTCCGGCCGCCGGGGCCGCACAGCCCCCGGCGCCGGAGACGTCAGGGCAGGAGCAGGTGCACGTCGCCGAACTCGTGCCAGAGGTAGGAATGTTCCACCGCGGCGGCGTAACACCGGCGGAGCAGGCTGGCCCCGGCGAAAGCGTTCAGCATCAAAAGATGGGTGGAGCGCGGTTCGTGCAGTCCGGTGAACAGCGCATCCACCACCCTCGGGGGTGTTTGCGGTGTCACCAGGTGGTGCGTCCAGCCGGCGGAGGCGGGCAGCGGGCCGTCCGGCCCGTGCTCCCTGGCCGCCGCCGCCGTCTCCAGCGCGCGCACGACCGTGGTGCCGACCGCGACCACCCGGCCGCCGGCCTGCCGGGTCGCATCGACCAGCCGGGCCGTGGCCGGCGGGATGTCGTAGGGCTCGGGATACGGCTCCTCATCGCCTTCCAGCGAGGACACGCCGGTGTGCAGGGTGAGCGGTGCGATCGTCACACCCCGCACCACCAGCCGGGCGATCATCTCCGCGGTGAACGGCCGGCTGGCGCTCGGCATCTCGGCGCTGCCCGGCGTGGTGGCGAAGACGGTCTGGTACGCCTCGGCGGGCCAGTCCGAACCCACGTAGGAGTAGTGGATGTACGTGCCGTGCCGCAGCAGGTAGGGCACCACCGCGGTGGACAGCCGCACCCGCCACAGCCGGCCGGTGACCCGCCCGGCCAGGGTTGCCACCGCACCGCCGGGCAGCGGCAGCGCCTGGCCCGGCGAGCCGCCGGGGAACGGCTGAGTGGCGTGGCCGCGCACGGCCCGCAGTTCGGCCAGCCAGCTGCCGTCCGGCAGGGAGGTGGAGAAGTGCATGACCAGTCCGGGGCCGCAGCGCACCGCGGCCGGCAGCGTGGCCGAGGTGTTGACCACGAGCAGGTCCCCGGGCAGCAGCAGGCCCGGCAGGTCGGTGAACGAGTGGTGGGTGATCTCGCCGGTCCGGCGCCTGCTGACCATCATCCGGACCGCGTCCCTGGGAATGCCGCGCGCCTCCGGCGGCTCGCTCGCCTCCAGGGCCGGCGGCAGCTCGAAGCCGGCCAGGACCGTCATGACCGCACCGCGGGCCCGGCGACCGTCCCAGCCTCCGCGGCCTGGTCGCCGGCGGGCATCAGGTCGGCGGCACGGTAGCGCCCGCTCGGCATCCGCTCCCCGATCAGCCTGCGGAACGCGGGCACCACCGACTCCGGCAGCGGCCGGTCGGAGATGTCCTCGCCGGGGAACGCGGCCTGGTGCATCTGGGTGCGCAGGTCTCCCGGGTCCACCCGCCAGACCCGGACTGCGACCTCCTCCGCGGCCAGCACGTTGCTGGCCTGCTCCAGCGCGGCCTTGGCCGCACCGTAGCCGCCCCATCCCGCGTACGCCTCGACCGCGGCATCGGAAGTGACGCTGAGCACGGCACCCCCGCGCTCGCGCAAGGCGGGCAGCATCAACTGGGTGAGCGCGACCGGGGCGATCACGTTCACCTCGAAGGCGGCGCGCAGCTCGTCGAGCGGGAATTCGGATATGGCGGGCAGCGGGCTCGGGCCCAGCGTGCCGGCGTTGTTGATGAGCAGGTCCGGGCCGCCCAGGGCCTCGGCCGCGCGGCGCAGGTCGCCGCGGTGGGCCGGGTCGGTGATGTCCCCGGCGACCGCGGTGACGACCGCGCCCGCCGGCAGCCCGGCCATGGCCGCGCGCAGTGCCGCCCCGTCCCGCGCATCCACCACCAGCCGGTAGCCGTCCTCGGCCAAGGCACGCGCGAGCGCCCGGCCGAGCCCGCGAGAGGCGCCGGTCACCACAGCGACCCGGGCGGTGCCCTGGGTGCGGGCCGGGCCGGTGCCGTTGTCAGCATGTATGTCGGTCATGGCAGCCACGCTAGGCGGGGGCGCCGGTGGCGGCATCGGCCGTGCGGTCCGGCTCTCCTGCGACGTTGGTCCTAGGACCGGTGCCCGATCCGCACGGCTGCCCGCGCCGGTAACGTCGTGTCATGGGCAAATACCGTCCCGCGGGCCCCGGTGACGCGCCCGGCCAGGACGAGGTGCTCCGCCAGGTCAGCGCCGCCGTGCTCGCCGTCACCAGGGAACTGTCGGTCGGCGACGTGCTCGAGGTCATCGTGCGCTCGGTGCGCTCGCTCGCGGGCGCCAGGTACGCGGCGATCGGGGTGCCCGACGACCGCGGCTCGTTCGCGGAGTTCGTGGTGGACGGCATCTCCGAGCGGCAGCGCAAGGCGATCGGCCCGCTGCCCCGTCAGCACGGCATGCTGGCCGTCATGCTCCGCGAGGGCCAGCCGCTGCGGCTCGCTGACATCCGCGCCGACCCGAGGTTCGAGGGCTGGCCGTCCGCGCACCCCGAACTTGCCGACGTACTCGCCATGCCGATCAAGGACGGCGACCGGGTGCTCGGCTTCATCTTCGCCGCCAACAAGATGGCCGGCGGAGGCGGCGGGTTCACCGAGCGCGACGAAGAAGTTCTCGCACTGTTCGCCGCGCACGCCGCGATCGCGCTCACCAATGCCCGCCTCTACGAGCGCGCCCGGCAGCTTTCTGTGCTGGAGGAACGTGCCCGGCTGGCCAGGGAACTGCACGACGCGGTCTCGCAGAAGCTGTTCAGCATCCGGGTCAAGGCGCGCGCGGCGTCGGTGCTCGCGAGCCGGGACCCGGCGAGCGCGGACACCGACCGGGCGGCGGCCGAGATGGAGAGCGTGGCCGCGCTGGCCGGTGACGCACAGGCCGAACTGCGCGCGGTCATCGACGGGCTGGCCCCGCCGGAGATCACCGAGAGCGGCCTGGCCGGGTCGCTGCGCAGGTACGCGCTGCTGGCAGGCAAGGCGCACGGGGTGCGGGTCCGGTTCGCCGCCAGCGACCTGCCGGTGCTGGGCGCGGACCGGGAGGCCGCGCTGTACCGGATCGCCCAGGAGGCGCTGCACAACGCGCTGCGCCACTCCGGCGCGGCCGAGGTCGGCGTGTCGGTGTGCGCGGCGGCGAAGCGGGTCACGCTGGAGGTGACCGACCAGGGCAAGGGCTTCGTCCCCGAACTGGCCGCCGGTGGCCGCGGCCTGCCGTCGCTGCGGGAACGGGCCGCCGGGGCCGGTGCGTCTCTGGCGATCCGCTCCGCCCCGGGGCAGGGCACCACGGTACGGGTGGTCATGCCGGTGGACCGCGGCGGGCACGGGATGCCGCGGTGAGCGCACCCGGGGCTGGGAAGATCACCGTCCTGATCGCCGACGACCACCCGGTGGTGCGGCAGGGGCTCCGGGTGCTGCTCAGCCTGCACGCCGACATCGACGTGGTGGGGGAGGCCAGCGACGGCGCGGAGGCCGTCGAACTGGCCGCCGCGGTCGCGCCGGACGTGATCCTGCTCGACCTGAAGCTGCCCGGCCTGGACGGGCTCGGCGTGCTGGCCGAACTCAGGGACCGGAACCTGCCGGCCAGGGCGCTGGTGCTCACCAGCGTGGCGGATCCCGCGTCGGTGACCGTGGCGATGCGGGCCGGTGCCGCGGGCTTCCTGTACAAGGACGTGGACCCGGACGCGCTGATCCGGGCGGTCCGCTCGGTGCACGACGGGCACACCGTCCTGGCACCGGAGGCGGCGGCCACGCTGGTCCGGTCCCGGAGCAGGCCCGCAGCGGTCAGCGGCCTGGACGCGCTGACCGCGCGGGAGCGGGAGGTGCTCGCCCAGATCGCCGAGGGCCGGTCCAACCGGGAGATCGCGCGTCTGCTGCACATGTCGGAGAAGACGGTGAAAACCCACGTCAGCTCGGTGCTGGCCAAGCTCGGCGTGGCCGATCGCACCCAGGCTGCGCTGCACGCGGTGCGCAACTCACCTGCCTGAGGCGCATCCGGAGCCGGGCCGACGGCGGGTCGGAGCCGGGCCGGAAACGGGCCGGAAAACGGGCCGGCGGCGGCATGAAACGCCGGCCCCCGCAGAGCGCCGTGACGGCCTGCCGTATGACGTAGGTTCATCCTGACGGGTGCCGCTGGAAGGAGCCGGATGTCCGACGAGGTGGTGCGGCTGCGGGGCGTCGGTGTCCGGCGAGGCGGCTCGATGCTTCTCCGCGACATCACCTGGACCGTCCGCGCCGACGAGCGCTGGGTGGTCATCGGCCCGAACGGCGCGGGCAAGACAACGCTGCTCCAGGTGGCCGCGGCGCAGCTGTACCCGACCGAGGGCACCGCCCGGATTCTCGGCGAGCGAATCGGCGCGACCGACGTGTTCGAACTCCGGCCGAGGATCGGCCTGGCCAGTGCCGCCCTCGCCGACCGGGTACCGCCCGGGGAAAAGGTGATCGACCTGGTCCTCACCGCCGCCTATGCGATCGTCGGCCGGTGGAAGGAGGAGTACGACTCCACCGACGTCACCCGGGCGGTGGAACTGCTGGACGCGCTGGGCTGCGCGCACCTGATCCGGCGCCGGTTCGCGACGCTGTCGGAGGGGGAGCGTAAGCGGGTCCAGATCGCCCGCGCGCTGATGCCCGACCCGGAACTGCTCTTCCTCGACGAGCCCGCGGCAGGCCTGGACCTCGGCGGCCGGGAGGACCTGGTGCGCAGGATCGCCCGCCTGGCCGCGGACGGGACCGCGCCCACCATGGTCCTGGTCACCCACCACGTCGAGGAGGTGCCTGCCGGGTTCACCCACGCGCTGCTCATGCGCCGCGGGTCTGTGCTTGCGTCAGGCCGGCTGGAGCGGGTGTTCACCGAGGAGAACCTGTCCAAGTGCTTCGGCGTGCCGCTGGCCATCGAGCACCACAAGTCCCGCTGGTCCGCCCGCACGATGCTGTAACACGGCCGCCCGCGGCGCGCCCGAGCGCTGGGCATCGAGGTAGCTGGCGGCCGGAGATTTGCGCGGGGCGCGTCTGGGGCAGAAGAGAAGTATGCGGCGCATGACCGTCACCTGGGCCACCCGGCATCCGCGGGGGCGGCGATGAAGGGCGACCGGGTCGAGATCGTGATCGACACGGGGGGCAGCACGAAGACCTACGAGGTCGCCGCCACCCGGGCTGGCCGCCGGGTCGAGGTGGTCGCCCGGCGCGGAGTGGTCGAGGTCAACGAGGTCACCCGCAGCGGCGTGGTGGTCCGGACGGCCCGCTTCATGTCCACCCGGGTGGTGGCCCTGGTCGAGCACCCCGCGCCGCGGCGCCCGGAGCCGGGCCAGCGGCCCGGGTCCGGGGACACCCCGGCGGCGTAGCCCCGGAGCGAGCCGGCGGCGGCGCCTGCACGAGGCATTGATCCCAGGATTGGGAACGTTAACAGTACTGAGATCAAAACGCTACCGTTGCTTCATGGCAAGCGCGGATCTCCTGCTCCATCCCGTCCGCCTGCGGATCGTGCAGGCTTTCCTCGGCGACCGGGCCCTCACCACCGGCGCCCTGGCCGCCGAGCTGACGGACGTCCCGGCGGCCAGCCTGTACCGCCACGTGGCCCGGCTGGTGGACGCCGGGGTCCTCGCGGTGGTCGCGGAGCGGCGGGTGCGCGGCGCCGTGGAGCGCACGTACGTGCTCCGGGTGAGCGCGGCGACCATCGGGCTGGATGAGATCAGCGGGATGAGCGCCGATGACCACCGGCAGGCGTTCATGGCCTTCGTGGCCGGGCTGCTCGGTGACTTCGACCGCTACCTCGCCCGGGAGGACCGCGACCTGCTGCGCGACGGGGTGGGTTACCGGATGGCCGGGCTCTGGCTCGATGACGCCGAGTTCGCGGAACTGATGCGCGAGCTCACCCGGGTGCTCCAGCCGCGCGCGGCCAACCCGCCCCGCCCCGGCCGCAGCCGCCGGATCCTCGGCTACGTCCTGCTTCCGGGTACCGACCCGGCGCCCTAGCGGGCCGGGCGCGCAACAGCCGCGCCGTCCATGGTGAGCCTGGGTCCTGCGTCTGGCATGATCAGAGGAAATGAGCAGCCCCAGGACCCGCCGTTTTCCCGTGACCGTCACCCGCCTTCCGGTCATTCGCTGCCAGATCTGCCGGCGCACCTTGGCGTCCAGGCCAGGCGAGGCGAGCACCGTGATGACGGAGCACTACCGCCGGGAACATCCCGAAGTGCTTGACGCCGCGGCTCAGCGGCCACACTGAACGAATCTGGTCAGGCGCCGGGATGTGCCGGCCTGACCTGGACAATGCCGCCTTCGGCGATCCTGCTGTCGAAGGCGGGCTGGCGCGCGGTGGCAGGACCGTGCACGACCTCGCCGTCACTCAGCCGGTAGGTGCTGCCATGCCAGGGGCAGGTGAGGCACGGTTCCCCGCCGGCCTCGCCGAGCGTGCCCTGGTGCAGCGGCCCGCCCAGGTGCGCGCACCGGTCCGCCAGGACCAGCACGTCCGATCCCTGGCGCACCACCGCGAGGCTCAGGTAGCCGAGCTGGCGCCGGGTCACGCGGCCGTCAGGCAGGTCATAGATCCGGCACAGGTCGTGCCAGCCGAGCGGGGCCAGGTGCGATACGGACTCGGCGTGGCTGGCCCCCGCACCCAGCGGGAACGCGAGGTGCCTGCCAAGATACGCGCCCGCGGTCAGGGTCGCGAGGCCGCCGAGCGCCAGCACCCGGCCGCTCGCCTCCCGGCCGGCGGCGCGGGCCAGCAGCGATCCCGCGAACAGCGCCCACGCGCTCGCGCCGGCGGCCCCGTGGGCCAGGCCCACGCGCTGCTGCTCCCGGTGCAGCGCGGACCAGTCCGCCAGGCCTGCCGCTGCCGCCGGGACCGACCCGGCGAGCCCGAGCGCGATCAGCGCCCTGGCGGCCCGCTCCGAGCCGGGCACGAAGTCGAGCACGGCCGCCGAGGTCCAAAAGCCCATGGGAAGCCCGGTCAGCGTGGGATGCACCGGCTGCCCGAGCCACGTCCCGTGCAGGGCGTCCGCCCGTGCCCCGGTGCCGACCCCGCGCTGGACCAGGGCGGTGAGGGCGCGGGCAGCCGGGTCCAGCCGCTCGGCATGAGCGACCCGGCGGGCAGTTTCGGCAGGCCCCGGCACGTGCCCGCGGCCCGTGCCGGAACGGCGGGCCGGGCGGGCACGCGGAAAGAGCCTGGGAAAGGTTCGGTTCACGCCGATACTCCTACCCGGCAGGCGGGCCCGTTACCGCCGCACCTGGTTCCGGTGGGGTGCCCGGCTGGAGGAAGCCCTGCGCCACGGCCGCGGCGATCATCACCCTCGCGTAGCGGCCCAGCGACGCCGACCCGTCCTCGATCAGCGCCACCTTGGCGAGCACCTGATCGGCGGTGACACCGTGCGCCGCCCAGGTGCCGCCGCCGGTCCGCATGTTGAGCAGCATCGGCTGCAACCGGTCCAGGGCCCGGGCGAACCGTGCCTCGGGCGTGCGCAGTTCCTCGAACTCGTCCCACAGCGCGCGCACTGCCGCGGCCTGGGGATCCGGCAGGATGGCGAAGATCCGGTCGGCGGCGGCGCGCTCGGCCTCCTCCTGCCGGGCCAGCGCCGCGCTGTCGGAGTAGAGGAAGAGATCGCCCGCGTCGATCTCCACCATGTCGTGCACCACCACCATGGCCATCACCCGGGCGAGGTCCGTGCCCGGCGGCGCGTGCCCGGCCAGGGCCAGGGCCATCAACGCCAGGTGCCAGGAGTGCTCGGCGGAGTTCTCGTGCCTGGATCCGTCGGTGATCCGGCTCTGCCTGGCCACGGTCTTCAGCCGGTCGGCCTCGAGCACGAACCGGATCTGCCGCTCCAGCGATTCGTCGGCGCCCATGCTCCCAGCATCCCGCGGGCCGGGACAGCCCGCCGTCCCGTTACCCGTCCTGGTCATCGGCCCGCAGCCGGGCCAGGTGCTTACGGAACACCTGCTCCATCCGCGCGTAGAAGTCCACGATCAGCCGTAGTTCGTCGTCGGAGTACCGGCCCGCCATCTCCCGCCAGTCCCGCAGCATCGGCAGGAAGACGCTTGCCACGTTCCGCAGCGCCTGGTCCAGGGCCAGGGTGACCACCACGCGCCTGCGGTCGTGCGGGTCCCGCTCCCGGCTCACGTCGCCGGCCTCTTCCAGCCGGTCGATCACCCCGGTGATCGAGGCGGTGGTCAGGCCGGTGGCCCTGGCCAGCTCGCCGGCCGTCATGTGCCCGCTGAAGCTGAGGATGTTCAGGCAGTTCAGGTCGGTGGCGTTAATGCCGATCCGGTCGGCGGCCGCCATGCCCATGAGCTGCATCAGGGAGCCGGTCTGGCGCATCGCCGTGGCGAAGGCAAGCTCGAGGTCGGCCCGCCCGGGCTCGCCGGTGCCCGCGGCCGGCGGCTCGGCCCAGGGCACGTCCCAGCCGCCCGCGGCATGCGGCCCGGAATCCCCGTGCCCGGAGCCCCCGTGCCCGGAGCCCGGCTCCGCGGGCGCCTGCTGTGCGGATGCCTGCGCGGACGGCCGCTGCTCAGGGGCCGCCCCTGCGGGGTCTCCAGACATGCTTAACCTTCTTATTATCTAATTTACCTAGATATCTGGCTTACGAGATGATAGCTTCCCTAGTGTAATTCAGATACCTCCTGATTGAGCGGAGACGACGATGACTTCGGACGCTCAGATCCTGGCACCTCCCGCGGGCGCAGGCGAGGGTGCCGACCCACGCCGGTGGCTGACTCTCGCGGTCCTGCTGCTGGCCGCGTTCATGAACCTGCTCGATGTTTCCATCGTGAACATCGCGATCCCATCCATACAGCGGGATCTGCACGCCAGTTACGCGGACGTGCAGTGGGCGCTGGCCGGGTACACGCTGGCCTACGCCCTGGTCCTGATCACCGGCGGCAGGCTCGGCGACACGTTCGGGCGCAAGCGGCTGTTCCTCATCGGCGTATCCGGCTTCACGATCATGTCGGCGCTGTGCGGGGCCGCGCAGAGCCCGGGCCAGCTCATCGCCTTCCGGGTCGTCCAGGGCGCCATGGGCGGGATCATGGTCCCGCAGGTGCTGGCCGTGATCCAGGTCATCTTCCCGCCCGCCGAGCGGATCAAGGCGCTGGCCGGTTTCGGGGTGACCGCGGGCCTCGGCACGGTGAGCGGGCCCCTGCTCGGCGGCCTGCTCATCCAGCACGACCTGTTCGGCCTGAGCTGGCGGCCCATCTTCCTGATCAACGTCCCGGTCGGGATCCTCGCCGTGATCGCGTCCGCGGTGCTGGTCCGCGAATCCCGGGCGCCCCGCCCGCCCCGGCTGGACCCGGTGGGCGTCGTCCTGGTGAGCGCGGCGCTGCTGCTCCTGCTGTACCCCCTGGTGGAAGGGCGCGAGCTCGGCTGGCCCGGCTGGACGTTCGTGTCCATGACGGCCGCGGTGCCGGTGTTCGCCCTGTTCATCTGGTGGGAGCAGGTCAAGACGCGCCGTGACGGCTCCCCGCTGGTCCCGCTGCGGCTGTTCAGCCGGCGCGAGTTCAGCGTGGGCATGGCCATCGCCATGACATTCTTCCTCGGGATCGCCTCGTTCGGGCTGGTGCTGACCTTGTTCCTGCAGCTTGGCCTTGGCTTCACCCCGCTGCACGCCGGGCTGACCTTCCTCCCGTTCTCCCTGGGCGTGCTCATCTCCTCGGGTGCGGCCGCCCGGCTCGCGCCCCGGTTCGGCCGCGGCGTCACCATGGCCGGTGCGCTGGTCATCGCCGCCGGGATGGTCGGCATGATCGCGGCCGTGCACCGCTACGGTGCCGCGGTGACCACCTGGGAACTGGTGCCCGGCCTGGTCGGCGCGGGCCTCGGCCTCGGCGCCGTGATCGCGCCGCTGGCCGACATCGTGCTGGACCGGGTGCCACACCAGGACGCGGGCTCCGCCTCCGGGGTGTTCAACACCGGGCTGCAGGTCGGCAACTCGATCGGCATCGCGGTGATCGGCGTGATCTTCTTCGCGCTGCTCGGCACCCAGTCCGGCGCGGCGGCGAACACGGTCGCGCCAGCGCTGCGGTCCGGCGCGGTGGCCGCCGGGATTCCGGCCAGGGACGCGGGCGCGCTCGAAGCCCAGTTCCGCACCTGCCTGCACGACCGGCTGGTGGCCGCCGACCCGACGGTCACCCCGGCATCCTGCCGGCCCCGCGCCGGTGAGGTGCTCCCCGCCGCGGTGCACCCCGTCCTCGCCCGGGCCGGAGAGGCCGCGGTCCGCGACGACTTCGCCGCGTCGCTCGCCCGCACGCTCTGGTTCCAGGTCGGCGTGTTCGGCGCGGCGTTCCTGCTGATGCTGGCCTGGCCACGCGGCGCGGGCCGCAGGGCTCACGTGCCCGGCGACGGCGGCGCGGCGGCGGGCCGTGTCACGGCCAGCCCGGCGGTGCTGGCCGGCCGTAGCGCGGCGCGCGACGGCACGGCGGCGGCCGGCCCGGCTGGGCCGGAGCAGGCGATCTGACCTGCACGGACACAAGGCAAGCGGCAGCCGGGGATTCCACCAGTCCCCGGCTGCCTTCGTTATCCCTGCCCTGGATGGGCGCGGTCAGTCGTGCGTTTTCCCAGCGCGGGCCGTTACGGCCGCTCGCCGCCCTCGGCGATGGCCACGTGTACCTCGTCGTGGCGGGCGGCCAACTCGGCCTCGTATTTGCGCTGGTCGACCTCTTCGGCGATCCGCTCGTCGTCGGCCATGAGGGATTCCAGGTCGGTGTTCGCCGCGTCGAGGACGCCCAGGTCGGCGTAGGCCTGCTGGACCTTGGGCCCCCACAGCCCGATGTCCTTGACGCACGGCACGATCCGGCTGAACAGCAGGGTGCGGAACGCCTGCTGGACCGGGGAGTGCTCGGTGAACTCCAGGCACTCGGCCACGTCGAAGCCCATCTGCTCCCACACCTCCTGCGCCCGGAACCTGTTGCGCATGAGATAGCAGCCCTCGACGACGAACTCTTCGCGCTCGGCCCGCTCGCCAGCGGTCAGCTCGCGGTAGTAGTCGCGCAGCGCGAGCCGGCCGAAGGCGACGTGCCGTGCCTCGTCCTGCATCACGTAGGCGAGCAGTTGCTTGACCAGCGCATTCTGGGCCAAGTCCCGGTGCACGCCGAACGCGGCGAGCGCCAGCCCCTCGATGAGCACCTGCATGCCCAGGTAGGGGAGGTCCCAGCGGGAGTCGCTCAGCGAGTCGGCGAGCAGCCTGGCCAGGTCGCTGTTCATCGGGTAGTAGAGGCCCACCTTCTCGCGCAGGAACCGTGAGTACAGTTCGACGTGCCGGGCCTCGTCCATGGTCTGGGTGGCGGCATAGAACTTGGAATCCATGTCCGGCACCGACTCGACGATCCGGGCCGCCACGGTCATCGCGCCCTGCTCACCGTGCAGGAACTGGCTGAACAGCCAGGAACCCAGGTGATGCCCGAGGTTCTCGCGCTCCTTGTCGTTCAGGATCTCCCACTGCCGCGAGCCGTAGATGGGCACGAACTCGTCCGGGGTTCCCATGATGTTGCTCGGGTCCACCGGCAGGTCCCACTCGATCCGCTTGGCAGCGTCCCATTGCTTGTCCTTGCCGCGCTGGTACAGGTCGAGCAGCCGCTGCCGGCCGTCGTCGTACTCCCAGCTGAAGCGGGTGGCCCCGGCGGCGGGAACGTCCCAGGTGCCGGGCTCGACGGGGATGGTGTATGCGTCGTAAGTGCTCACGCTGGCTCCCTGGGCAGGCGTCTTGCCCACATATTACTGGTTGGTATAAAAGCGCTCCAGACCTCGGCTGCCGCCGGCGCCTTCGCAGAGCGCCCGGCTTGTCCCGCACCGGCACCTGATTTGCGGCAATACGCTGCCCCGTGGTCAGAGGCACACCGATGGCTCATGCCCGGCGTGGCTGGCCGGCTCGAGCTGGAAGGTGGAGTGACCGACGTCGAAGTGGCCGTGCAGACAGGCCTGGAGGGCGTCGAGCATGGCCGCACTGCGGCCGTTGGCCAGCACGCCCGGGTCGACCACCACGTGCGCGGACAGCACGGGCAGGCCGGAGGTGATGGTCCAGGCATGCAGGTCGTGCACGCCCACCACACCGTCAAGCGCGGTCATGTGGCTGCGGACCTCGGTCAGGTCGATGCCCCGGGGACTGGCTTCCAGCAGGACGTCCACGGCGTCCCGCAGCAGCCGCCAGGTGCGCGGCACGATGAGCACGGCCACCGCCAGCGAGGCGATCGGGTCCGCCAGGTAGAACCCGGTCGCCGCGATCACGATCCCGGTGCCGATGACCGCGATGGCGCCGAAGGTGTCCGAGGCGACCTCCAGGAAGGCGCCGCGGACGTTCATGCTCTCCGCCTGCCCGCGCCGCAGCAGGAGCAGGGACACGCCGTTGCCGGCCAGCGCGACCACCCCGAAGACGATCATCACTCCGGGCGCGACCTCAGGTGGCGCGGCGAGCCTGCGGACAGCCTCGACTCCGATGAACACGGCCATGCCGAGCAGCAGCAGCGCATTGACCATCGCGGCCAGGATCTCGGCGCGGGCGTACCCGAACGTCGCGCGGTCGGTCGCGGGCCTGGTGGCCACGTGCGCGGCGAGCAGCGACAGCCCGACGCCGGCCGCGTCGGCGGCCATGTGCGCGGCGTCGGCGACCAGGACCAGGGCGCCGCTCACCAGCGCGCCGCACACCTCCGCGACGGCGATCCCGACGGTGATCGCCAGCACGGCGCCCAGCCGCCCCCGGTGCCGCCCCGTCGCCGTGAGCACGTGCCCGTGCCCGGATCCCATTTGCTGCTTTCCCTTCCCCTCAGTGCCTGGTCCTGCCCTTGCCAGGCTAAGGCCCGCCATACCAGCGAGAGCCCTCCACCAGAGTCTTCCCGGGTCCGGCACGTTTTCTGCGGGGGACAGCCGGGGGATGGCCCTGCCGCGGGCAGAACTCCGCGGCGGGGCAACCCCCGTCCGCCCCCTACCGGATCCCTGGCTGGCCCAGCCAGAGCGGGAGCGCGGGGCGACCGCGTTGCCCTGAGGACAGCCGGGAGCGCCGAAGGGACGGACCGGGGTTGCTTGTGCGCGGAGTTCGGTCCGCGCACAAGCCATCCCCGGGCTGTCCCGGCTCAACGCAGTTTGTGAAGAGAGCTATCAGCCGTCCCCATCGTTCGGCGGGGACTCGCCGGTGGCTAGCAGCTCGTAGGCCGGGTTGATCATGATGGGGCCGCTGTCCCGGATCCCGACGGAGCCGCGGAACCGGACCCGGGACCCGCACACAATGCCCGGGATGTGTGACCGCCCGTAGAACAGCGCGGTCAGGTCTCCGGTCGAGTCGGAGATCTCGCAGGCCAGCACCGAGTTCTTTTCCACGGGCCGGATCTCGACCGCGCGGACCCGGCCCTCGACGGTGGCGCGCCCGGGTGCCTGGATCGAGCCGATCGGCTTGACCCCGGGGGAGGGTGCGGGCCGTTCGTAGCTGGCCTGTCCCGCGTGAGCCTCGTCCGGTGCGCTCTCACCACGGCGCTGGCGGAACCGGCGGCCCGGCAGCAGACCGCGCATGGCCGAGGCCGGCGGGGACGGCGCGGCCGTCTGGCCATCCTCCCGTCCGGCCTCGCCCGCACCGGCAGCCACGGCTCCGGGGATGTAGTTCCCCGGCGCGGCCTGGCCATCGCCCGGCACGGCCGCCGTCCCGGTTACGGCGGCCTTCCCGCCCGGAACTGTCTTCCCGTCCGGGGCGGTCTGGCCGCTCGCCGCCGGGGCCGTGATCTTGCCGTTCATCGCGTTGCCCCGGGCACGCAGCACCTCCAGGCGGTTCCGCACGTCGAACGGCACGATCGTGGCCGCGCAATGCGGGATGCGGCTCACCACGGCCGCGATCTTGTCGGCGGTGCGGTCGTGGAGCAGCCGGCCGAGCAGTTGTGAGTAGCTGCGCCTCGGCAGTACCGCGGTGACGTGCGTACCTGGCACCGCGGCTTCGGCGCTGACCAGTTCGGCCGCGGCCCGGGCAAGCCGCCGATCCGGGCAGTCGATGAAGTCGAGCACGATGCCCCGGTCGGCGCGGGTCCACTCCTCGCGCAGCGTTTCCGCCTCGGCGGTGTCGATGACGAAGTGCACCGCGCGCAGCGTGGTCGGCCGCAGGCCCCGCGCGTAGCGCATGGCCGCGAGCGTTGCCAGGTCGAAGCTGTCCACCAGCAGGAACACCGTGCGCCGCGGGTAGTTGGGCTGCTCGGGGGGCTTCTTCCGCTCGCCGATCCGCTCCAGTACCTCGGCCTCCATCATGTACTCCTGGTTCAGCCGGATCAGCGCGAACACCAGGATCGGGAACAGCACCACGACGATCCAGGCGCCCTCGGTGAACTTCACCACGGCGAAGATCGCGACGACGACCGCGGACAGGCCGCCGGCCGCGGCGTTGATGACCAGCTTGTGCCGCCAGCCGGGCTCCCTGCGCCGGTTGTGATAGCGGGCCATCCCGAACCCGGCCATGGTGAACGCGGTGAACACGCCGATGGCGTACAGCGGGACCAGGTTGTTGACGTTCGATCCCCGGATGATCAGCAGGGCTATCGAGACGATGGTCAGCCCGATGATGGCGTTGGAGAACACCAGCCGGTGCCCGCGCTTGAGCAGCCAGCGCGGCAGGAAGGCGTCCCCGGCGACGTAGCTGGCCAGGAACGGGAACCCGTTGAAGCTGGTGTTAGCGCCGGTGAAGAGGATCAGTGCGGTCGCCGCCTGCACGACGAAGAACATGATGTGCCCGAGGCCGGTGCCGAAGATCAGCTGCGCCTCCTGCGCCAGCACCGTGGGATAGCCGCTCTTCCTGGGCGTCGCGAAGGTCGAGTGGGCCAGCCAGGAGATCCCGGCCACGAGGAAGCCGAGGATGACGCCCTCCGCGACCAGCACCCGGCGGGCGTTGGGCCCCTCCGGCGGCTTGAACGCGCCCACCGCGTCGGAGACCGCCTCGATGCCGGTCAGCGACGCGCCACCGTTGGCGAAGGCGCGCAGCAACGTCAAGATCATCGCGAAGGTGATCAGGCCCGCGGTGCCGCTGCCGATCGTGTAGGTATCGGGCAGCGCGTGCGGGTCATATTTCGGCAGATCCCCGGCGAGCTGGCGGGCCACCCCGACGACGATCATCAGGATGACCGACCCGGAGAACAGGTACGTGGGTATCGCGAAGGCCTTGCCCGCCTCCTTGATCCCGCGCAGATTGCCGTAACACATGAGCAGGATGACGGCGATGGTGATCTCAAGGCTGAGCTTGCCGAGCGTCGGGAAGGCGGACACCACCGCGGCGGTGCCCGCGGCCGCCTGGACGGCGACCGTGACGACGTAGTCGATGAGCAGCGCCACCGCGGCGATCTGGGCGATCTTCGGCCCGAAGTTCTCCCTGGCCACGACGTAGGAACCGCCGGGCCTGATGTAGACCATCACGACCTCGCGGTAGGACAGCACCACCAGCACCATGACCACGAGGATGACGAGCGTCATCGGCAGGATGATGCTGAAAGCCGCGAGCCCGAACAGCGGCAGCAGGGCGATGAGGATTTCCTCGGTACCGTAAGCGGAGGAGGAGATGCCATCGGGGGAGAGCACGCCCAGCGCGAGGAAGTTGGACAGGCGCTGGTGACGTAGTTCCTCGTTGACCATGGGAGGCCCGAGCAGGCGGCGTTTTACCGAGTACCAGAAGCCCTCGGGCACGTCACCGCCACCGCCCAGGAAGCCGACTGCGTTGCGAATGGCCACGTCCCCACTGTCCCGTCGATCGCAAGTGCTCTCGTGGCCTTCATACCATCGGTTGCCTGCGGTTTGTCCATGGGGCATCGCAACACCGCTTTGAGTGCCTCCCGGAGGCGCCGTGGCCGGAGGGGCGCCAGCTGGCACGGCACTGGGAGGCGGCTGCGGCGTGACGCTGCCGCCGTTGGCCGAGCGTGTCTTACGACAGGAGCTCGTACGCGGGGTTGACCATCACTATGCCGGTGTCTTTCACCCCCACTCGGCCGCGGAGCTGGATCATGCTCCCGGGCTCCATGCCCGGGATGTGGGTGCGCCCGTAGAAGAGCGCGGTGATCCCGCCGGTGGCGTCGGTGACCTGGCAGGCGAGCACGCAGCTGTGGTCCACCGGCCGGATCTCCAGGCTGTGCACCCGGCCCTCGACGGTGGCCCGGCCGTTCCTGGTCAGGGACCCGATCGGGGTGACACCCGGGCGCACAGCGGGCCGCTCTTGCTGGGCGATCTTCGCCTCCGGTTTGACGGGCTGGGCGTCACGGCCGGCCTGCCGCTCGTGCAGCACCTCGATGCGCGCCTCCACGTCGAACGGGAGGATGGTGGCGGCGCAGCGCGGGATCCGGCTCACCACCCGGGCGATCTTGTCGGCGGTCTGGTCGTGCAGGAGCCGGCCGAGCAGCGCCGGATAGCTGCGCCGGGGCAGCACGACCGTCACGTGCGTGCCGGGCTGGCCGGCCTCTTTGGCGACCAGCTCGCCCGCGGCCCGGGGCAGCCGCCGGTCGGGGCAGTCCACCAGGTCGAGCGGGATGCCGCGGTCCGCACGAAGCCACTCGTCGCGCAGTTCCTTGGCCCGGTCGGTGTCGATCACGAAGTGCACTGCCCGGAGCCCGGTAGGCCGCAGGCCGCGGGCGTAGCGCAGCGCGGCGATCGTCGCCAGGTTGAACTCGTCGACGAGGACCAGGACCGTCCGGCGGGTGTAGTTCGGCGGGTCCGGGGCCTTGCGCCCGCTGATGTTCTCCAGTACCTCGGCCTCCATCCGGTACCGGCGGTTGACCTGGATCAGCCCGTAGACCAGCAGTGGGAACAGGATCACGATGACCCAGGCGCCCTCGCTGAACTTCACCACCGCGAAGATCACGACGACGAGAGCGGTGTAGACCCCGCCGACCACGTTGATGACACGCCGCCGCCGCCAGGCCTGCTCCCTGACTCGCTTGTGGTACCTGGCCATGCCGAAGCCTGCCATGGCGAACCCGGTGAACACCCCGATCGCATACAGCGGGACGAGGGCGTTGACAGTGGCGCCGAAGACGATCAGCAGGATCGACGAGACGATCGTGAGGACGATGATGCCGTTGGAGAACACCAGCCGGTGCCCCCGCTTGGCGAGCCACCGGGGCAGGAACGAGTCCTCGGCCACGAAGCTGGCCAGGAAGGGGAATCCGCTGAAGCTCGTGTTTCCGCCGGTGAACAGAATGAAGGCGGTGGCCGCCTGGACTACGTAGAACATGAAGTGCGCCGGCTGGCCGAAGATCACATAGGCTTCCTGCGCGAGCACCGTCGGTACGCCTGCTTGGTAGGGCCGCGCGTGGGTGACGTGGGAGAACCAGGAGATGCCGGCGATCAGGAACGCGACGATCGATCCCTGAATGATCAGAATCTGCCGGGCGTTGCGGCCCTCGGGCGGCCGCAGTGCGCTGACCGCGTTGGATACGGCCTCGATCCCGGTGAGGGAGGAACCGCCGTTGGCGAACGCCCGCCCCAGCATGTAGATCATGGCAAATGTGAGCAGGCTGCTGGTGTTGTGCCCCAGCGGAACCGGGGCACCGGGGAAGCTCGGTACCTGGGGTACCCCGCCCAAAACCTCGCGGACGAGGCCCACGATGATCATCAGGCCGACCGACCCGGTGAACAGATAGGTCGGCAGCGCGAAGGTCTTGCCCGCCTCCCGGATTCCCCGCAGGTTGCCGTAGCACATGATCAGGACCGCGGCCAGGGAGATGATCAGCAGGACGGTCTTGGTAGACAGTCCGCCGACATGGGCCAATTGCGGGAACGCCGAGACTATCGCCGCGCTGCCGGCCGCCGTCTGCACCGCGACCGTGACGACGTAGTCGATCAGCAGGGCCACCGCCGCGACCTGTGCCACCCGCGGGCCGAAGTTCTCCCTGGCGACCACGTAGGACCCGCCCGCCCGGGTGTAGACGGTCACCACCTCGCGGTAGGACAGCACCACCAGCACGATCCCAGCCAGCACCACCAGGGTCATCGGCAGGACCAGCGTGAACGCCGTCAGCCCCACGATCGGCAGCATCTCGATGAGGATCTCCTCGGTGCCGTAGGCCGCCGAGGAGATGCCGTCGCAGGAAAGCACGCCCAGGGCAAGCGGTCTGGACAAACGCTCGTTGTGAAGCTGCTCGTTGACCATGGGGGGCCCGAGGAGGCGCAGCTTCACGGAATACCAGAAGCTCTCCGGAAGATCACCTCCGCCGGCTCCGTCAAGGAGATCAGCCGCCTTGCGCAGAGCCAACGCGTCTCCCCCATCCTCTGGCCCAGGCCGGGCCCTCATCAGTGCCGGCAGGCCCGCCCGGCCAAAGGGGGCGCCGCCCAGCGATCATCGGTTGCGGTCACGTCCGGGTCAGGGCCGCTGACCGGCTCGCTTGATCACTGCCTCGACGCTATGCGCGGCCGTACCGGGGCGGTGCTAAGGCCGCGTCAAGAGTGCTGACCTGCGCGTTAAGGATGTATCAAGATCATTAATTTTCCCGACATTCGGCGCTTGACTCGTTTCGAGATGAGTAGTTCAAGGCAGCAGGGATTCGCGGCGCCGTTCGCTCTGGTGACCGGCTTCGGGCTGCTTTTCGCGCTCGGCACGGTGGCGGCGGCCCTGCACGGCTGGGTCTCGCCGACGGCGGTGCTGATCGTGAGCGCGGCCGTGGTGACCGTTTTGTCGTTTGTCTCCGAGCCGCTCGCGGCGGTACCGCTTGGCGTCGTCGGGTGGCTCTGCGCGGTGGGGTTCTCGCACCCGCCTTACGGGCAACTGCGGGTCACCGGCCCGTTCGCCGGGCGCTCCGCGATCGTCATGGGTGCCTGCGTGCTGGCCGCGGGCGCCCTTGGCCTGGTACTGCGCCAGTCGGCGGACAGGCACATACTGGAAGGCGTGGGTAGTGACGCCGGGCTGCCAGGCGCTGGCACCGCACCTGGCCAGGACGATCACGGCCTGGCCGCGGGTGCCCGGCCAGTGCCGGAGCCCGGCTCGGTGCTGGCCAGGGCGGCCTATGCGGTGGGTGCGCGCCGGGCGCTGACCGGGATGCTCGTCGCCGCGGCCGGCCTGCCCCTGCTGACCCTGTTGCTGGCGCTGGCCAGGAATCACCTGAGCCTGACCGATGACCTGCTCATCTACCTGGTGGCCGTGGTCGCGCTCGCGGTGATCGGCGGCTTCTGGCCCGCCGTGCTAGGCGCCGCGGCCGCCAGCCTCCTGCTCAACTGGTACTTCACCCCGCCGCTGCACACGTTCACCATCGACAAGCCCGACAACCTGCTGGCGCTGCTGCTGTTCGTCACGGTTGCGATGCTGGTCAGCAGCGTGGTCCACCTCGCCGCCAGCCGGGCCGGCCAGGCCGCCCGCAGCCGGGAGGAGGCCAGGCTGCTGCTGACGCTGGCGCAGACAGTCCTCGGCGGCGCCGACACCCCCGCAGCCGTACTGGACCATCTCGTGATGACCCTGGGCGGGCAGGCCGAACTGCTTGAGCACGTGAGCGGCCGCTGGGTGCGGATCGCCGCCAGCGGCGGCGTCATGGACCAGGCCGCGCCCGTCACCCGCGTCGACGTGCGCACCGACCTGGCGCTCGAGGTGAGCGGCCAGCCCGCCCCGATCACGCCCGGGCTGCTGGCCGGCTTCGCGGCCCAGGCCGCCTCGGCACTGGACCGGGAGCGGCTGCGCACCCAGGCCGCCCAGGCGGAGGCGCTGGCCGAGGGCAACCGGATGCGGACCGCGCTGCTCGCCGCGGTCAGCCACGACCTCCGTACCCCGCTGGCCTCGATCAAGGCCAGCGTCAGCAGCCTGCGCCAGACCGACGTGACCTGGACGGAATCCGACCAGCAGGTGCTGCTCGCCACGATCGAGGAGAACGCGGACCGGCTGGACGGGCTGATCGGCAACCTGCTCGACATGAGCCGCCTGCACACCGGTTCGCTGCAGCCGTTCCTGCGGCCGATCACGATCGACGAGGTGGCGCCGGTCGCGCTGCGCGGCCTCGATGCCCCGGCCGATCTGCGGATCGAGGTGCCCGACGGGATGGCGATGGTTCTCGCTGACCCCGGCCTGCTGGAACGGGTGCTGGCCAACCTGTTCTCCAACGCCCTGGATCACTCGCCGCCGGCCATGCCGCCGGTGCTGCAGGCCCACCGGGAGCAGGACACCGTCGTGGTCGAGGTCGTTGACCACGGGCCTGGCGTGCCGGACAAGCTGAAGGCACGGATCTTCGAGCCGTTCCAGCGCTTCGATGACAAGAAGGTCGGCGTGGGCCTCGGCCTGGCGGTCGCCAAGGGCTTCACCGAGGCCATGGGCGGCGCCATCGTGGCGGCCGACACCCCGGGCGGCGGGCTCACCGTCAGGGTCACGCTGCCGGTCGCGGCCGCCGGTGCCAAATCCATGCAGGACGCCGGCTCTTGACCCGCGTGCTGGTCGTCGACGACGAGCCGTCGATCCTCCGGGCGCTCCGGATCAACCTCTCCGCGCGCAACTACCAGGTCAGCACCGCCAGCGACGGCGCCTCCGGGCTCGCCGCGATGGCACGAGACCGGCCCGACGTGATGATCCTCGACCTCGGGCTGCCCGACATGGACGGCACCGAGGTTATCCGCGGGGTCCGGGGCTGGGCCTCGACGCCGATCATCGTGCTATCGGTCTGGGGGCACGAAAGCCAGAAGGTGGCGGCGCTCGACGCGGGCGCGGACGACTACGTGACCAAGCCGTTCGGCATGGACGAACTGCTCGCCCGGTTGCGCGCCGCCATCCGCCGCGCCTCGCCCGCGGCGGACGAGCCGGTCGTCAAGACGGACGACTTCACCGTCGATCTCGGGGCCAAGCGGGTCACCCGGGCCGATGGCGGCGACGTGCGGCTGACCCCCACCGAGTGGCAGTTGCTCGAAGTCCTGGTGCGCAACCAGGGCCGCCTGGTCACGCAGCGGCAGTTGCTCCAAGAGGTGTGGGGCCCGTCATACGAGACGGAGAGCAACTACCTGCGGGTGTACGTCGCCCAGTTGCGGCGCAAACTGGAGCCCGAACCCTCGCGGCCGCGTTACCTGCTCACCGAGTCCGGCATGGGCTACCGCTTCGTGGCCTGAGCGGTCTCACCCACACCAGCACTCTTCCAGCCCAGCCAGCAGGGCCAAGGCCCGGTGACGAAGGAACGCGGGCCTCGGCCAGCGGGGGGTTTCAGGGGGGTCGTCCCCCCAGGCCAGCACTGCGTGCTATCCGATGCCGAAGAAGCCGAGGATGGTAGAGCCCAGCAGGAGCAGGCTCATCGCTGAGATACCTATCACGCAGAGCCCGGCCACGGCCCGGAACAGCGGCTTGTTGGCGGCCTTGCCGAGCACGCTGCGCCGGCTGGTGAGGATCAGGATGTAGATCAGGATGACCGGCGTGACGATGCCCTGCAGCACCTGGGTACCGATCAGCAGCGAGATAAGGTTGATGTGGGTCAGCGCGAGCGAGGCGCCGATGATGACCTGCACGGTGAACAGGCCGAGGAACAGCCTGGCTTCGTTGAACCTGCGGGACACCGAGCGTTCCACGCCGACCGCCTCGCTGATGGCGTAGGAGCTGGACAGTGGGACTACCGCCCCGGCGAGCGCGGACGCGCCGATCAGGCCGATCGCGAACAGTGCCTCCGCCCCTGATCCGGCGACCGGCCGCAGCGCCTGGGCGGCCTCAGAGGCCGAGCTCAGTGGCCCCTTCCCGCCGATCGCGGCGGCCGTCGCGATGATGATCGTGATCGAGATGACGCAGGCGAAGAGCGCGCCCGAGATCGCGTCGATCCGGGCTCGCGGGTAGTCCTCCGGGTCGGCACCCTTGTCTACCACGCCCGCCGCGGCGATCAGCTTCTCCGACATGCGCCTCGAAGCTATGCCTCCGTGGGCGAGGAACTTGGCCAGCCTCACGATGGAGATGCGGGGGCCTCGCGCCTCTCCTTCATGGCTCAGCCCGCTGTTCCCCCGCCTTGAGCAACCGCTCGCGCAACTCTCGCTCGTCCTCCGGGCTCGGGTCGAAGCGCGACGGGTCGGGAAGCTCGTCAAGGCCGCTGAGGCCGAACTGCCGCTCGAAGAGCTCCGTCGTCCTGAAGTTCGTCGCCCCGAAGCTCGAGCGCCCCGACTCCTCGACCAGGCCTCGCTCGGCAAGCGTCTGCACCGCCGACTCCGAGGAGACGCCGCGGATCCGGGCCACCTCGGGCCGCGAGACGGGCTGCAGGTAGGCGACGATCGCCAGGGTCTCGGCCTGAGCCTGGGTCAGGGGCGGGGTCCGCGGCCTGGCGAGCAGCCGTCGCGCCGCCTCCTCGCTCGCGGGGTCGCTGGCCAGCGCAAAGCCGCCGCCGACCTCGCGCAGGACCACCCCCCGCTTGCCCTCCGCGAGATCTTCCCTGAGCAGGTCGATCGCCTCGGCGACCTGGCCCTCCTTCGCCTCGGTCGCCTCGGCCAGCTCCCGGGCGCCGACCGGCTGCGGGGAGAGGAAGAGGAGCGCTTCTATCGTCCTGGCCAGGTCGTTCACGGGGCCCTCCAAACTGGTCGAGGGGCGCTCACGGCACCCTCCTGATCTCGATCGGCCCCAGCGGGCGGCGCTGGCTCCATGTGACCTCCTCCTTGCGGTAGAGCTCGAGCAGAGCGAACAGGGTGACCGCCTGGGTCAGCCTGTCCTCCTGGCCGAACGCCTCGTCGAAGTCGACGCTCGAGCGCCCGACCAGCGCGTCGCGCAGCGCCCGGACCCGCTTCTCGAGCGAGACGGTCGGGCGGATGTGGCTGACGTCGACCTCCGGTGGCGGCGTCAGGAGGTCGCCCAGCGCAGCCCCGAGCTGCTCGGGGTCATAGGCCGCGACGGCGGCGTCGAGGGCGACCTGGCGCAGCCGCATGGGCAGCGGTGCGGAACGGTAGAGATAGCCCCTCGCCGCCTCGAAGCGCTCGACCAGCCTCTGCCCCGCGGCGCTGTAGCGGCGGTACTCGAGCATGCGGGCGAGCAGCTCCTCGACCGCCTCCTCAGGGCCGAGCTCCTCAAGCTCCTCGTCGGCGCCGGGAAGCAGGAGGCGGGACTTCAGCTCGAGCAGCGCCGCGATCAGGACGAGGAACTCGGTCGCCACCTCGAGCTCGAGGTGGCCCTCCTCCTCGAGGTGGTCGAGGTAGGCGACGACCACCTCCGCCAACTCGACCTCGAGCAGGTTGACCTCTTCGCGCAGCACGACGGCCAGAAGGAGGTCGAACGGCCCGGCGAAGACGTCGAGGTCGAGGTCAAGCTCGGCGACGGGCGTCATATCCGCCCAAACCTAACGCCGCGGGCCGATGCCCATCCGCTCGCGTACCTCGGCGACGACCGGGGCGGCGAGCGCCCGGGCCTTCTCGGCGCCGGCCGCGAGCATCTCCTCGAGCGCCGGCTCGTCGGGCCGCAGCTCGGCGTAGCGCTCCCGCACCGGGGCGAGGAGCTCGACCACCGCCTCGGCCACGACGGGCTTGAAGTCACCGTAGCCGGCCCCGTCGAACTCGCGCTCGACGTCGGCCGGATCGACGCCCCGCGCCACCGCCAGAACGTCGATCAGGTTGGTGACGCCGGGCTCGTCCTCGGCCCGCACCACCTCTCGGCCCGAGTCGGTGACGGCGCTGCCGAGCTTCTTGCGGATCGCGTCGGGCTCGTCGAGCACATAGACGGTGCCGGCCTCCCCGCCGCCGGTTGTCGACATCTTGCGGTCCGGCTCCTGCAGGTCCATGATCCTCGCCCCGACCGCCGGGACCCGGAGCTCGGGCTCGACCAGGGTCTCGCCGAAGCGCTCGTTGAAGCGCCGCGCGATCTCCCGCATCAGCTCGACGTGCTGGCGCTGGTCGTCGCCGACCGGCACCTCGTTCGCCCGGTAGGCGAGCACGTCGGCGGCCTGCAGGACGGGGTAGTAGAAGAGCGCCGCGGGGACCAGCTCGCGCTGCTTCGCCGACTTTTCCTTGAACTGGTTCATGCGGTTGAGATCGCCGTGCGAGGTGACTGCCGAGAGCAGCCAGGTCAGCTCGGTGTGCTCGCGGACGTCGGACTGGCGGAAGAGGATGCAGCGGGCCGGGTCGAGGCCGGCGGCGAGGAGGATCGCGGTCGTGTCGTAGAGCCGCTCGCGCAGCTCTGCGGGGTCGAAGGCAACCGAGAGCGCGTGCAGGTCGACTATGCAGAAGATCGCCGGCTCGCCGCGCTCCTGGCCCTCGACGTACTGGCGAATCGCACCGATGTAGTTGCCCAGGTGCTTGCGGCCGGTCGGCTGAATCCCGGAGAAAATGATCGGGGCGGGCATCGGGCGCAGCCTATTTGAGGCTCACGCAGGTTGTGCCTCATGGCCGCACTCACCGGCTGCGGCGGCGCCGCGGGTGGCGACCGCATCGACCCGACGCTTGGGATTCTCGATCCCGAACCCGGCGACGATGCCCCCGAGGATCATCAGCAGGCCGGCGATCCCGATGCCGAGGTGGAAGGAGGACGTCGAGGCATCGGCGGCGGCGGCGGCTACGCGCTCGGCCTCGGCCGGCCCGAGGCGGTCGGTCGCCGGCACCGCGAGCGGCTTTTCCTTGGCGCGGGAGACCGCGGCGGCCGCCGGCCGCGAAAGCGGAGTCGAGCCGAGGTTGCCGTCCAGGGTGGCGGCGAAATGGGCCGAGATGACCGCGCCGAGGACGGCGATCGCGAGCAGGCCGGCGACCCGCGAGACCCCGTTGTTGACGCCCGACGCGATCCCGACGTGATGCGGGTCCACCGAGTCGAGCACTGTCGCCGTCAGCGGCGCGACGGTCGCCGAGAGACCAACGCCGAAGACCAGCAGGCCGGGCAGCACGTCGGTCACGTAGCTCGGGTTCGACCCGACCCGCAGAAGCAGGAGCAGGCCGATCCCGCCGAGGATCGGCCCGGCGCACATCGGCAGCCGGGGGCCGGTGCCCGAGGCGACCTTGCCGAAGCGCGGCGAGAGGAAGAACATCAAGAGGGAGATCGGGCGTCGTCGCCAGCCCGGCTTCGAGCGGCGAGAAGCCCGCCACCTGCTGCAGGAACAGGCCGACGAAGAAGAGGCCGCCGATCAGTCCGGCATAGGCGGCGAGGGTGGTCAGGTTGGCGACCGCGAAGTTGCGGATGCGGAACAGGCTGAGCGGCAGCATCGGGTGTCGGCGTAGGCCTCGCGAACGACGAACAGGGCGAAGCTGACGATGCCAGCGCCATCGGCACCCAGACCATCGGGTCGCTCCAGCCGTTGCCGGGCTGCTCGATCAGCGCGAACACCGGCCCCGCGAAGCCGATCGCCGAGAGCACGATCCCGAGACAGTCGATGCCCATGTAGGCGTCCTCGTCACGGCTCTCCTGCACCGAGTGGAGAGTAAGCGCGACGGTGAGCACGATCAGCGGGACGTTGACCCAGAAGATCGCCCGCCAGGAGGCGATCGCCGATCAGGGCGCCACCGCCGGCCGGGCCGATCACCGTGGCGATCCCCGTCCACGCGGTCCACGTCCCGACCGCCTTGCCGCGCGCCTCGCCATCGAAGGTGGCGGCGACGATCGCCAGCGAGCCCGGCACCAGCAGCGCCCCGGCGATCCCCTGCAGGGCGCGGGCAGCGATCAGGAAGCCGGAGCTGGGGGCGACCGCGCAGAGCGCCGACATCGCGCCGAAGGAGACCAAGCCGACGACGAACATCCGGCGGCGGCCGAACTGGTCGCCGAGCGACCCACCGACGAGCAGCAGCGCGACGAGCGGCAGCGTGTAGGCCTCGACGACCCACTGCTGCCCGGCGAGACCGACGTGGAGACCGTCGCCGATCGCCGGAAGGGCAACGTTGACGACCGTGCCGTCGAGGAAGACGACGGTCGAGCCGAGGATCGTCGCGATCAGCGTCAGTCGCTGCTGGCGCGTCATCGGGGACGAGTCTAGGGATCGCAAGAAGCGTCCCGGGACCCGGGCGGGCGCAGGTCCACATGGCCGGGGCTGGAACAATCCGGGCAGGTGATTGAGCATGGCTAGGGCGATATGGAGCGGATCGATCAGCTTCGGGCTGCTCAACGTGCCCGTGAAGCTGTACAGCGCGGTCTCCAAGCAGATCGGCGCTTTCGCGAGCTTCGCGAGGGCGACGGCTCCCGCGTGAAGCACAAGCGCGTCGCCGAGTCCGACGGAAGGAGGTCCCCTACGAGAAGATCGTCAAGGGCTACGAGTTCGACCCCGAGCAGTACGTGGTCGCTGGGCCGCGACGAGCTCGCCGAGCTCGAGCCGGAGAAGACGCGGGCGATCGAGATCCAGGACTTCGTCGACCTCGACGAGATCGACCCGATCTACTTCGAGCAGCCCCTACTACCTCGGGCCCGACAAGGGCGCCGAGCGGGCCTACGCCGCTGCTCGTGCGGGCGATGACGGAGTCGCGGCAAGGTCGCGATCGCCCGCTTCGTCCTCCGCAACAAGGAGCACCTGGCGGCGATCCGCCGCCGATGGAGCGTGCTGACGCTGACGACGATGCGCTTCCCCGACGAGGTCGGTCCCGCCTGACGAGCCTCGAGGAGAGGTCCCCGAGGAGGTGCCCAAGAAGCCCGAGAAGCGCGAGCTCGAGATGGCCAAGCAGCTGATCGACTCGCTGACCAGCGACTTCGAGCCCGACAGCTACCGCGACGAGTACCGCGAGGAGCTGCTGGAGCTGATCGAGCGCAAGGCCGCCGGCAAGGAGGTCGTCAGCGCCGCCGGCCGAGGAGCCGAAGCCGACCAAGGCGCCGGACCTGATGGCGGCCCTCGAGGAGAGCCTCGCCGCGGTCCAGGGCGAGCCGAGGCCGCGTTGCCGACGACAACAGCTCGAAGAAAGCGCCGCGAACAAAGCCGCGAAGTCGAAAGTCCTCCGCAAGGCCGCCGGCAAGGCAGCACCGCTCGAAACGCCAAGGCGAAGCCGCCGAAGTTGCCCGCGAAGGCCAAGAAGCCGCCAGGTGGAGGTCGACGGCCGCGGCTGAAGCTGACCAACCTCGACAAGGTCCTCTACCCGAAGGCGAGACCACCAAGGCGGAGGTCGATCGACTACTACGCGCGGGTGGCGCCGACCTGATCCCCGCACCTCGAGCGGCCGCCCGCTGACGCTGCGGCGCTTCCCCGAAGGAGTCGACGACCCCGACGCGCCTTCTTCGAGAAGAACTGCCCGAAGCACCGCCCGGAGTGGGTGAAGACGACGCCGATCGAGGTCGGTCGGCGCGCCGGCGAGATCGACTTCTGCGTCTGCGACAACCGCCCGACGCTGATCTGGATGGCGCAGCTCGCCGCCCTCGAGCTCCACCCCTCGCTGTCGAAGGCGCAGGGCGCCGAAGCGGCCGACCGTGCTGGCCTTCGACCTCGACCCCGGCGCGCCGGCGGACCTCGTCGACTGCTGCAGGGTCGCCCTGCGGGTGCGGGACCTGTTCGGCCCGTTCGGGCTCGAGGGCTTCCCGAAGATCTCGGGCTGCAAGGGCCTCCAGGTCTACGTCCCGCTCAACACCAAGGTCGACTACGAGCAGACCAACCCGTTCGCCAAGGCCGTCGCGCAGCTGCTCGAGCAGCAGACGCCCGACGGGGTCGTCTCGAAGATGGACAAGGTCGACCGGCGAGGGCAAGGTCTTCGTCGACTGGAGCCAGAACCACCAGCGGAAGACGACGATCGCCGTCTACTCGCTGCGAGCGCGCGAGCGACCGACCGCCTCGACCCCGGTCACTGGGGCGAGGTCGAGCGCGTGGCCGACGAGCGGCGACGGAAGCTCGCTCGCTTCGAGACCGGCGCACGTCCTCGACCGGGTCGAGAGCAGGGCGACCTCTTCGCGCCGGTCCCTCGACTCGAAGCAGAAGCTGCCGGACTCTGGCGGTCGAGGCCTGGCGCGGGCACGGCCCTCCGGGGCTAGCGGCTGGCGGACGACCGGGTTGCGGTCGGCCGTGACCTCGTCGAGGCGGCGGACCGGGGTCGTGTAGGGCGCCCCCTGGCGATCCCGGGGTCGTCCTCGGCCTCCGCGAGGATCGCCTCGATCGCCTCGGCGAAGGCGTCGAGCGTCTCCCGGGTCTCGGTCTCGGTCGGCTCGACCATCAGCGCCTCGTCGACGAGGAGCGGGAAGTAGACCGTCGGCGGGTGGAAGCCGAAATCGAGCAGGCGCTTGGCGATGTCGAGCGTCTCGATGCCGAGCTCCTTCTTCGTCGGCTCGCCGGAGAGGACGAACTCGTGCATGCAGCGGCGGTCGAAGGCGACCGGCAGTAGGTGGCCGGCCCGCCCCTCGCGCAGCCTGCGCGTGCAGGTAGTTGGCGTTGAGCACGGCCGTCTCCGATGCCTCGGCGAGCCCGTCGCCGCCGAGGCTGAGGATGTAGGCGTAGGAGCGTACGAAGACGCCGAAGTTGCCCTGGAAGCCGCGCAGCCGGCCGATCGACTTCGGCCGGTCGTAGTCGAGGTCGAAGGTGGGCTCTCCCCCGTTCTCGGACTCGCGGCGAACCACCTGCGGCCGCGGCAGGAAGGGCTCGATCCGGTCGCGAGCCGGCGATCGGCCCCGCTCCCGGGCCGCCGCCGCCGTGAGGCTGCGAGAACGACTTGTGGAGGTTGAGGTGGACGATGTCGAAACCCATGTCCCCGGGCCGGGAGTGGCCCATGATCGCGTTCAGATTGGCGCCGTCGTAGTAGAGGGTGCCGCCGGCGTCGTGGACGATCGAGGCGATCTCCTCGATGTTCTCGGTCGAACAGGCCGAGCGTGTTCGGGTTGGTGAGCATCAGGCAGGCGATGTCGTCCCCGGCCTTCGACGCGGAGATCGTCGATGGCGATCCCGCCGCGCTCGTCGGTGCGACCTTGACCACCTCGTAGCCGGCCATCGTCACCGACGCCGGGTTGGTGCCGTGGGCCGTGTCGGGGGTGAGGACCTTGGTCGCTGTCTCGCCGCGGTCGGCGTGGATAGGCGCGGGTCAGCAGCAGTCCCGGCGAGCTCGCCGTGCGAGCCGGCGGAGGGCTGCAGACTGACGTGCGGCAGGCCGCAGATCTCGGCACAGCGAGCGCTGGAGCAGCCACATCAGCTCGAGGGCGCCCTGGGCCCGGTTCGGCTCCTGGGCCGGGTGAAGCCGCGCGTGGCCGGGCAGCGCCGCCACCCGCTCGTTGAGCCGCGGGTTGTGCTTCATCGTGCAGGAGCCGAGCGGATAGAAGCCGGTGTCGAGGTCGAAGTTGCGGCGCGAGAGCCGGTTGTAGTGACGGACGATCTCCGGCTCGGAGACCTCCGGCAGCCGCGGCGGCTCGGCTCGCGCAGCAGGTCGATCGGGATCAGCTCCTCGAGCGGCGGCTCGGGCACTCCGGCCTCGGGCAGCTGCGCCGCCCGGCGCCCGCGCTTCGATCGCTCGAAGATCGTCAGGACATTTTCCGACTGCATGCTCTCCTCCCGCTCGTCCGCTGCAGTCGGGTGGACTTTCACCCGCCCACCTCCGACCGCGGGAGCGAGTGCGATCCATCATTGATTCCGTCGTCGCGAGCGGGAGCAGAGGAGGTGGGCGAATTGATTCGGCAACGGCCGCGGCGATCGCCTCGGCGAGGTCGTCGATCTGGGCGCGGGTGCGGCGCTCGGTGATCGCCACCAGCAGCCCGTCCTCGTACTCTGGGTAGTCGAAGGCGAGCGGGTAGCCGGCGGCGATTCCCCGCTCGGCGCAGCGCTCGAGGACGAGATCGACCGGGGCGGCCAGGCGGACCGCGAACTCGCGGGCGACCGGCGCCTCGTGGAGCAGCTCGACTCCCTCGATTTCGCTCAGGCGCCGGCGGGCATAGGCGGTGCGGCGGACGAGCAGCTCGCCGAGCTCTCGGTACCCCGCCGCCCAGCCACGCCAGGTGGACCATCGCCGCCAGGGCGTTCAGCGCCTGCGCGGTGCAGATGTTGTGGGTCGCTTTCTCGCGGCGGATGCTGCTGCTCGCGGGTCTGCAGGGCGAGGACGAAGCCGGCAGACGGCCTTCCACGTCCTCGGTTTCCGCCGGCGATCCGGCCCGGCATGCGGCGGATCAGCTCCTCGCTGCCGCAGAAGAACCCGAAGGACGGCCCGCCGAAGTCGAGCCGGTTGCCGAGCGGCTGTCCCTCGCCGAGGGCGATGTCGGCGCCGCACTCGCCCGGCGGCCGCACGACGCCGAGCGTCATCGGGTCGACCGCGACGACGAGCAGCGCGCCCCGCTCCCGAGCGGCGACGCGCCGAGGGCGGCGACGTCCTCGACCGCCCCGAGGAAATTCGGCGACTGCAGGAAGACGGCCGCGGTCTCGCCCTCCACCGCCGCGGCCAGCGCCGCCGCATCGGTGACGCCGTCGGACAGCCCCACCTCGACGAGCTCGGCGCCGAATCCCCGGGCGTACGTGGCGAGCGTCTCGCGGCTGTGCGGATGGACGCCGCGAGAGATGACGAACCGGCTTCGGCCGGTCGCGCCCATCGCCAGGTAGCCGGCGGAGGCGACCGAGGAGGGGCCCTCGTAGAGGCCGGCGTTGGAGACGGGAAGACCCGTCAGCTCCGACATCGCCGTCTGGAACTCGAACATCGCCTGCAGGCCGCCCTGGGAGATCTCCGGCTGGTAGGGCGTGTAGGGGGTCAGGAACTCGGAGCGCTGCGTGATCGCGTCGACGATCGCCGGCACGTAGTGGTCGTACATCCCGGCGCCGACGAAGCAGACCTGGCGCTCGGCGTCGGAATTGCGCGCCGCGAGAGCGGCGAGGCGCTCGAAGACCTCGGCCTCGCTCATCCCGTCCGGCAGCTCGAGCGGCCGACGGAGGCGAAGGGGCTCGGGGATCTGCTCGAACAGGTCCTCGACCGACTCGACGCCGATCCTCGCCAGCATCTCGGCGCGATCGGAATCGGTGGCGGAGGTGTAGCGGGTCACTCGCGGAAGGCTACGGAAGCGGGGGGCGGGGCCCTCAGTCGGAGTCGAGCAGCTTGCGGTAGTCCGCGGCGCTGAGCAGGGTGTCGGCCTCTCCCGGGTCGCTCAGCCTGACCTTGACCAGCCAGCCGTCCCCGCAGGGGTCCTCATCGATCCGTTCCGGGGCGTCGCCCAGCGCCTCGTTGACCTCGATGACCTCGCCGGAGAGCGGCGCGATCACGTCGGAGACGGCCTTCACCGACTCCACCTCGGCGTAGGAGGCGTCCTTTGCCGTCGTCACCCCGACGTCCGGCGGGTCGAAGAAGACGACCTCTCCGAGCGAGTCCTGGGCGTACCAGGTGACGCCGAAGACGGCGGTGTCGCCGTCGAGGCGAGCCCAATCGTGCTCGGCGTGGTAGAGCAGGTCCTCGGGATAGCTGGCCTCGGCCACGTCATCGCTCCTTCCGATAGAGGGGCTTGGAACCTACCCGTGCCGGGCGGAGCTTGCCACGGACGTCGATCTCGATCTCGGTTCCGGGCTCAGCCAGGTCGGGACGCAGATAGGCCATTCCGATCCCGATGTCCAGCGACGGCGAGAACGTCCCCGAGGTGACCGCTCCGACCTCCTCGGCGCCGACCAGCACCGGGTTGCCCTGCCGGGGGATCCCGGGGCCCTCGATCCGGAACGGGGCGAGCTTCTGCCTCGGCCCCTGCAGTCGGGCCCGCGCGATCGGCTCCGAGCCGAGGAAGCCGGTGCGCTCCACGCAACACCAACCGAGCCCGGCTTCGATCGGATCGTGCTCGACGCTGAGGTCGTTGCCGTGCAGGTGAAAGCAGACCTCCAGTCGCAGGGTGTCGCGGGCCCCGAGTCCGCAGGGGACGACGCCGCCGTCGAGCAGCTCGGTCCAGATCGCCGGCGCCACATCGGGGTCGATCAGCAGCTCGAGCCCGTCCTCGCCGGTGTAGCCGGTGCCGCAGATCAGGGCGGGCCGGCCGCCGACCCGGGAGACGGCGACCCTCATCCGGGCCGGCTCCTCGACCGCCAGGGTCGCGGCGACGATACGGCGGGCATGCGGCCCCTGAACTGCGAGCATCGCGTAGCGGTCGGCGACGTCGCGGACCGCGACGTCGTACCCGCGGCTCCACCGTCCGAGCCAGCCGAGGTCGGCCTCGTGGTTGGCCGAGTTGGTGACCAGCAGGTAGCGGTCACCGCCGAGCCGGTAGGCGAAGAGGTCGTCGAGGACGCCTCCCTGCTCGTCGCACAGGCACGAGTACTGGGCGCCACCCATCTCGATCGCCGCGACGTCGTTGGAGAGGGACCGCTGTAGGAAGTCGAGCGCCCCTGGGCCCTCGATCTCGACCTCTCCCATGTGGGAGACGTCGAACATGCCCGCGTGGGTGCGCACCGCCATGTGCTCCTCCCGAATTCCCTCGTACTGCACCGGCATCTCCCAACCGGCGAAGTCGACGATCTTCGCCCCGAGCTCAACGTGCTTTTCGTACAGCGAGGTTCGGCAAAGAGCGTTCACGAACGCGCAAGGCTATAGCCGTCGGGCGCGCCGTTCGAGGACCGTCGGGGGTCCCTCGACACGAACTCCCGCGAAGCGGCGGGGCGAGGGACTCCCGACGGTCCGCCTACGCCGCCTGGAGCTAATCCTTGAGGAACCCGGGAACGTCGATGTCGTCGTCGCTGACCCGCAGTTTGCGGATGTCGGTGTCCTCCGCCGAGATCCGCGGCCCCCGGCTCTCGTAGCGCCGGCGCACCCGCTGCGGTGAGCGGGCCAGCAGCTCGAAGCCCTCGAAGCCCGTCGCGATCACGGTGACGCGGATGTCGTCGCGCATCGACTGATCGACGACCGAGCCGAAGATGATGTTGGCGTTGTCGTCGGCCTCGGCCTGGACCAGCTCAGCCGCCTCGTTGACCTCGAAGAGACCGAGATCCTCGGGGCCGGTGATGTTGAGCAGCATCCCCGTCGCGCCTTTGATCGACTCCTCGATCAGCGGCGAGGTGATCGCCGCCTTGGCGGCGTCGACTGCGCGCGACTCGCCGGAGGCCGTGCCGACCCCCATCAGGGCAGAGCCCGCGTCGCGCATGATCGTGCGCACGTCGGCGAAGTCGAGGTTGATCAGGCCGGGGATCGTGATCAGGTCCGTGATGCCCTGGACGCCCTGGCGGAGGATGTCGTCGGCCTGACGGAACGCCTCGAGGACGCTGGTGCGACGCTCGACGGCCTGCAGAAGCTTCTCGTTGGGGACGATGATCAGCGTGTCGACGTTGTTGCGCAGCTTCTCGATTCCCTCGAGCGCCTGCTGCATCCGCCGTTTGCCCTCGAACTCGAACGGCTTCGTCACCGCGCCGACCGTCAGGGCGCCGATCTCTTCCTTGGCGATCTCGGCGATCACCGGCGCCGAGCCGGTGCCCGTGCCGCCACCCTCGCCCGCGGTGACGAAGACCATGTCGGCGCCCTTCAGCGCCTCCTTGATCTCGTCGCGGCTCTCGGCGGCCGCACCGGCGCCGACCTCGGGGTTCCCGCCCGCGCCGAGCCCGCGGGTCAGCTCCTGTCCGATCGAGAGCTTGATGTCCGCGTTCACAGGCCTGTAGGGCCTGGGCGTCCGTGTTTCACAGCGACGAACTCGACGCCGCGAATTCCGGCATCGATCATCCGGCTGACCGCATTGGTACCGCCGCCGCCGGCCCCGACGACCTTGATCACTGCAAGGTAAGTGGATTCCATCTCCCGATTTTCTCCAAACCAGCCAATGGATCGGCCTGGCAGTTGCCCGACCCCTCAGGGTCGGAATTGGCCCGACCCGTCAGGGTCGGAATTGAGTTGAGCCTTTATTCCGTCCGAGGCTGTAGCGATGCTTAAGGGTTCAGCACAGTTCCACAACCACGGAAATTGCGCTCAACGTAGGGTATTTCCGCTCCTCTGTCAAACGGTCGAAACGCATCCTGCACAGGCACTGTCTCGACCCCAGGTCTAGGGTTTGGCATTCCTAACCCTATGGTCGAGGGTTCACGGGGGCGGTGGAAGCGCATTGCCAGAGCCACCCACGGCGGGGCGCCCCGGGGCGTGCAGGTCGACATAACCGGCTTCGGTCACGGACGGGCTGGCGAGCACCGCTGCCGCCGTCCGCCATTTCTGGACGGCCCGCGAAGCGTCGCCGAAGCGCAGTTCGATCCCCGAGCGCAGCTGCACGTCGACGCCGCTCTTGCCGTCGTAGCTGCTCTGCAGGAAGGGGCGCAGGCCTTCCGGCGCCGCCGCCAGGATCCGGACCTGGGCCAACGCCGGCCCCTGCAGATGCCCGCTCTTCGGCGGCTTCGCGAGGGAGATTCGGGGCAGAGAGCCGCCCTTTGGGGGCGGCGAGGAGAGAACGGTGCCATCGGCCGCGACGACGACCGCGGTGGAGCCCGAGCCGATCACCGCGGTGGGCAGCATCACGGTCAGGTGCGGTTCGGCTTCGGAGTCCTTCAGCACGAGCAGATAGACGGCGAGGCCGAGGGCGATCCCGACGACGGCGATCAGGATCGGCCGTCTCAGAGCTCCCAGCCGGGCGGCCATCGCACCTCCCCCAGCAGCTGAACCTCGGGCTCGAGCACGACGCCGAACCTCTCGTGGACGCGGCGCCTTCCCTCCGCCATCAGCTCGACGACGTCCTGCGTCGTGGCCTCGCCCGCGTTCTCGACGAAGTTGGCGTGCTTCGGCGAGAAGCCGGCGCCGCCGACGCGGAGACCGCCGCACCCGGCCGCCTCCAGCAGCTGTCCGGCCGTCCGCCCGTCGGCCCGCGGGTCGTCGGGATTCTTGAAGGTCGAGCCGAAGGTCTTGATCCCCGAGGGCTGTGCCTCGCGCCGGCGCGAGCGCATCGTCGCCAGCGTCTGCTTCACCTCCGTCGGATCGGCCTCCGTCAATCCAAAGGAGGCGCGGCAGACGACCTCCCCGTCGGTCAGGGCGGAGCCGCGGTAGGTGAAGCCGAGCAGATCGGGAGTGCGGCGCTCCCGCCCCTCCGCGGTGCAGACCTCGACCCACTCGAGCACCTCGGCCAGCTGCCCCCCGTAGGCGTTCGCGTTCATCCTCACCGCGCCGCCGACCGTCCCCGGGATGTTGATTCCGAACTCGAGCCCCGAGAGGCCCCACCCCGCCGCCCGGGCAGCCGCCGAGGGAAGGCGGGCGCCGCCGCCGCAGAGGACCCGGTCGCGGTCGCGCGCGATCGCAGCGAGCTCACCGTCGAGCTTCACCGCCAGGCCGCGAAAGCCCTGATCGGCGATGAGGAGGTTCGACCCCGAGCCGACCACGCCTACCGCGAGGCCCTCCTCACCCGCCCAGGCGAGCAGCTCGCCGAGCCGCTCCTCCTGGCCGACCCGCGCGAACCACTCGGCGGGGCCACCGGTGCGAACGGTGGTCAGCCGCGAGAGCGGAAAGTCGCGCTCCACGCCGGCGGGAGCGCTCATCGCAGCTCGCCCCCCGCCACGACCGCCTCCGAGAGCTTGGAGACGTCGCCGGCGCCGATCGTGACGAGGACCCGGCCCGGCCCCAGCCGCGTCTCGACCAGGGCCCGCGCCCGCTCGAGCGTCGGGGCCCAGGTCACCGGGCGGCCGCCGCTGCGATCGGCCGCCGCCCGGGCGACGGTCAGGCCGCTGACGCCGGCCAGTGGGCCGACCGCCTCCTCGCGCGCCGGGTACACGTCGAGGACGACCACCTCGTCGGCGAGCGCCAGAGCGGCCCCGAACTCCTCCGCCAGGGCCTTGGTCCGCGAGTAGAGGTGCGGCTGGAAGACGGCGAGGAGACGGTCCGGGCCGATCTCGCGCAGGGCCGTGAGGGCGGCTGCGCACCTCGGTCGGGTGGTGTCCGTAGTCGTCGTAGACCCGCGTCCCGCCCACTTCCCCCTTCAGCTCGAGCCGCCGCAGGACACCGGGGAAGCTGCGCAGGGAATCGGCCGCCCGGCCCAGCTCAAAGCCGGCCTCGGATACCGCCGCGAGGGCGGCGCGGGCATTGAGGACGTTGTGCGCTCCCGGCACCGCCAGGTCGAGGTCCGGCGGGCCGGGCGAGCTCGCATCGAACTCCGCCGGCCGGGCGCCGCGGGAGAACTCCTCGAAGGCGGCCCGCAGCTCGGCGACCGAGCCCCATCGCGAATGGTGGTCCATCTCGATGTTCGTCACCACGGCGACCTCCGGTTGCAGCTCGAGGAAGCTTCCGTCGCTCTCGTCGGCCTCGGCGACCACCCACTCCCCCTCTCCCCAGCCGGCGTTCGCCACCGCGCCCCCGTCGCCGAGGCCGGGCACCTCGCCGCCGACGAAGAAGGCAGGATCGGCGCCGATCGCCCCCAGCGCCCAGGCGACCATCGCCGTCGTCGTCGTCTTGCCGTGGGTGCCCGCGACGGCGATCAGGCGCTTCTCGGCGCAGAGCTCGGCGAGGAGCGCGCCCCGCCGCAGCACCCTGAGGCCACGATCGCGGGCGAGGGAGAGCTCCGGGTTGCGCTCGGAGATCGCGGTCGAGATGACGACCTCCGCGCCGTCCGGCAGGTTGGCGGCGCGATGCCCGACCTCCGGGTCGACCCCGCCTGCCCTGAGGCGCTCCATATAAGAGGACTCGGCGCGGTCGCTGCCGGTGACCGTCGCCCCGAGCCGCGCGCAGACGAGTGCCAGCCCGCTCATCCCGGCGCCCCCGATCCCGATGAAGTGCAGCCGTCTGCCCGACCAGTCGCTCATTTTCTGCCGGCCGCGTTGATCAGGATCTCGTCGGCGATGCGCCGCGCCGCGTCCGGTCGCGCCAGCGAAGCCGACGCCTTCGCCATCGTCGCCAGCCTCCCCTCGTCGCCAAGCAGGGCGGCCGTCTCGGCGGCGAGCCTGGTCGCGTTCATCTCCTCCTCGTCGAGGACGACGGCGGCGCCGGCCTCGGCCATCCAGGCCGCATTCGCCCGCTGGTGCCCGGCCGTCGCGTGCGGGTACGGCACCAGGATCGCCGGCCGGCCCGCCGCCATCACCTCGAAGATCGAACCTCCGGAGCGCCCCAGCACGAGATCGCAGGCCGCCAGGCAGTCGCCGAGGTCGGGCTCGTAGGCGAGGAGGGTGTACCGATCGGCGTGGGACGCCGCGGCGAGGCGACCCTCGAGCTCCTCGAAATCGCGGCGACCGGCGACGTGGACGACGTCGAAGTCACGCCCGCCGCGCTCGGCCAGCGCCTCGATCGCGCAGCGGTTGATCGAGCGAGCCCCCTGGCTGCCGCCGATGACGAGGAGGCAGCGGTCCCGCTCGGCGACGCCGAAGCGCCGGCGCGCCGCGCCACGGTCGGCCTCGAGCACGGCGGACGGGATCGGGCGACCGGTGACGAGATAGCGCCCGCCCTCCCTGCCGGCGATCGGGAAGGCGAGGCAGACGCGCCGGGCCCGCCCCGCCAGGAGGCGGTTGGCGAGACCGAGGTGGCTGTCGGCCTCGGTCAGGACGAGGCGCGTGCCGGTGATCACCGCGGCGAGCCCCGCAGGCCCCGACACGAAGCCGCCGCCGCCCATCACGACGTCGGCGCCCCGGCGCCGCAGCGCCCTCCGCGCGGCGCCGACGGCGGCCAGCGCCTCGATCGCAGCCGCCGCGGCCCGGAGCGGGTTGCGGCGATCGATCCCGCGCGCCTTGATGAAGTCGATCGGGTAGCCGGCCTGCGGCGCCAGCTCCGCCTCGATCCGCTCCCTGGTGCCCAGGAAGGAGACCTCGGCGCCGCTAGCCCGAAGCTCTGCGGCGACCGCCATGGCCGGCACGACGTGCCCCGCGGTTCCCCCCGCTGCGACCACCACTCTTGCGGCTCTCGGCACTGCCCTTTCGGCTCCTTTTGCGGCCGCTCGATCGGCCGCCCTCGACGACGCGCAGTTTGCCAGCGCGGGCGGTCCCCCGCGGGCGACGTTGAGGATCAGGCCGACCGCGAACAGCGTCGCCAGGAGGCTGCTGTTACCGTAGGAGACGAAGGGCAGCGGCACGCCGGTCAGCGGCGCCAGGCCCATCACCGCGAAGAGGTTGATTGCCGCCTGGATCAGGACCAGCGAGGTGAGCCCGGCGGCGAGCAGCTTGGCGTAGGAGTCCTTGGCTTTTTTCGCCGCCTGCAGGCCCGCGTACCCGAAGACGGAGAAGAGGCCGACGACGCCGAAGATGCCGACCATCCCCAGCTCCTCGCCGATCACGGCCGAGATCATGTCCGTGTGCGCCTCGGGCAGGTAGTAGGCCTTCTGGACGCCGTTTCCGATCCCGACCCCGAAGATCCCGCCCGAGCCGAGCGCGATCTTCGCCTGGGCGGCCTGAAAGCCGGCCCCCGACGCGTCGGCGCCGGGGTTGAGGAAGCCGGTCAGCCGCGCCATTCGGTACGGCTCGACGACGGTCAGCGCGAGCGCCAGGAAGCCGAGCACGAACGCGATCATCGCGAGCTCGCGGAGCCGCGCGCCCGCCGCGACGAGGGTCGCGCAAACGCTGAAGGCGATCACGAGGGCCGTCCCGAGGTCCGGCTCCAGGGCGACCAGCAACGCAGCGAAGCCGGCGACGACGAGAAACGGCATGAAGCCCTGGATCGACCGGGCCCGTTTCGGCTTGCTGGCCAGCAGGTCGACGCCGTAGAGGATCAGGGCGATCTTCGCGAGCTCGGAGGGCTGCAGCTGGAAGGAGCCGGCGTCGATCCAGCGACTCGCACCATTGACCGGGGTGCCGACGACGAGCACCGCGAGCAGCAGGAAGAACGACGTCGCGAGCAGGGCCGGCGTCAGCCGGCGCACGACCTGGAGGCCGTGGCGCGCCGTGAAGTGCATGATCAGCAGCCCGATCGCACCGACGATCAGGGTTCGCTTCAGGTAGTAGGTCGATTCCCCGAGGCCGCCGTCGCTCAGCACTTTGGTCGTCGAGCTGGCCGAGAAGACCATCACCGCGCCCAGCGCGAGCAGGCAGAGGGTCGCCGTGAGCAGCATGTTGTACTCGGCGGGGAACGTCGCGGCCTTCGAGCGCCGGCGCTTTCCCTTCCCCTTCGCCGGCTTGCGCGGCTTGGCGCGTCCGAGCGCCAGCGAGCTCATGCGGCCAGCCCCTTGACGATCTCGCGGAAGCGCTCGCCGCGCTCTTCGAAGTTGCGGAAGGAGTCGAAGCTGGCGCAGGCGGGTGAAAGCAGGACGACCTCTCCCGGGCGGGCTGCCGACGCTGCCAGCCCGACCGCCTCATCGAGGTCGCGGCTGCGGTGCAGCCGCACGCCGGCCTCGACCGCCGGGGCCAGGGCACTCGCCAGGCGGTCCGCCGAGGCGCCGATCAGGTAGGCCGCGACACAGGTCTCGGCGACCGGCCCGGCGAGGGGCGCCAGGTCCTCGTGGATACGGCCGGGAGCGTTTTACCAACTATCTGGAAAACCTACAGAGAATACCGGCGCCAACGGCGGACGCAGTGTCATCCCAGCGTGA
>CAWDXD010000009.1:0-116985 GCA_963806145.1 uncultured Actinomycetes bacterium | reverse complement strand
GAACACGCCGCCGCCGTGCGGGACGACAGGGACAGTTTCTGGCGGCTGGTGCACGCCGAGTGGACCAAATTCCGCACCGTGCGCGGCTGGGTGATCGCCATGGTGATCGCCGCGGCGCTGACCGCCGCGGTCGGGCTGTACGCCGCGTCCGGGCCGCAGACCGGTTGCCAGCCGGTCGGCCCCGGCGGACCAACCGGCCCCCCGGCCCCGTGCGCGCCGTCCAACCCGGTGGGGCCGGGTGGTGAGGCGGTCAGCGACAGCTACTACTTCGTGCACCAGGCACTGCGCGGGAACGGCAGCATCACCGTCCGGGTGACCTCGCTGACCGGCCGCGCCTCGCCGCCGGGTGGCGGGATCGCGCCCGGGCCGAACCCGGAGCAGAACTTCACCAGCGCCATCCAGCCCTGGGCCAAGGCCGGGATCCTCGTCACCGCGAGCACCCGGCAGGGGTCGGCGTATGCGGCGATGATGGTCACCGGGCGTCACGGCGTGCGGATCCAGTACGACTACACCGGTGACACGCCGGGGCTGTCCGGGGCCGTGTCCGCCGCGTCGCCGCGCTGGCTGCGGCTGGTACGGACCGGTGACACGCTCACCGGGTACGACTCCGCCGACGGCACGCACTGGACCAGGGTCGGCACCGTCAGCCTGGCGGGCCTGCCCGCGACGGCGCAGGCCGGGCCGTTCGTCACCTCACCCGCGTGGGTGCAAGCCCAGGACAGCGGCCTCACCGTGGCCACCGCGGTCTTCGACCACGTCAGCTTTCCGGGCACAGCACCCGGCGCCGGCTGGCACGGTGCGAGCGTCGGGGCAAACGCCCAGGTAGCGTCGTTCATGCCGGGCCGGTTCCACGCCGAGGGCGGCACGTTCACGGTGACCGGTTCCGGCGACATCGCACCGGCCGGGCCAGGGCCCACGAATATCGGCATGCCCGCCGATGACGGCTTCGCCGGCGCGTTCGCCGGGCTGATCGTGGTGATCGTAGTGGGTGCGATGTTCATCACCGCCGAGTACCGGCGCGGCTTGATCCGCACCACGCTCGCCGCCGCCCCGGGGCGCGGCCGCGTCCTGGCGGCCAAGGCCGTCGTGGTCGGCTCTGTCACGTTCGTGGCGGGGGTCATCGGGGCCGCGCCGGTAATCCCGGTCGGTGCGAGCCTGCTGCGCAGCCACGGCAACTACGTGTTTCCGATGAGCGCGCTGACCGAGGTGCGCCTGGTGGCCGGGACCGCGGCGCTGCTCGCCGTGACCGCCATCCTGGCCCTGGCTGCCGGCACGATCCTGCGGCACGGCGCCGGGGCGATCACCGTGGTCATCGCGCTGACCGTGGTTACCTACTTCTTCTCCGTCCCGCTGGCCGTGCTGCCCGCCGGGGCCGCCGACTGGCTGCTGCGGGTCACCCCGGCCGCCGGGTTCGCCATCCAGCAGTACGTCCCGGCCTACCCGCAGGTGAACAACATCTACACGCCGCAGCACGGCTACTTCCCGCTCGCCCCCTGGGCCGGACTCGGCGTGCTGTGCCTGTGGGCCGCCGCCGCCCTCGGCCTGGCCACCGTCCTGCTCCGGCGGAGGGACGCATGAGCGAGGCGCTGCACGCGGAGTGGACGAAGCTGCGCACGCTGCCGGGTACCGGCTGGCTGCTGCTCGGTGTCGTCGCGGCGACCGTGACCATCAGCGCGACGGTGTCCGCGAGCGTGTCGTGCTCGTCCACGGCCGCCTGCCATGTCGATGTCACCAAGCTCAGCCTCACCGGGACCTACCTCGGCCAGGCGGTCGTGGCCATCGTGGCCGTGCTGGCGGTCAGTGGCGAGTACGCCACCGGCATGATCAGGACCACCCTGGCCGCCATGCCGCGCCGGACCACGATGCTGGCCGCCAAGGCCGCCGTGGTGACCACGGTGACGCTGGCCGCCGGCATCCCCGCGGTGCTCGGCTCGGTGCTGGCCGGGCGGCTGATCCTGCCCGGCCACGGGTACACACCGGCGAACGGGTACCCGGTGCTGTCGCTGGCCAACGGGACGGTGCTGCGGGCCGCCGCGGGGACCGTGCTCTACCTGGCCCTGATCGCGCTGCTCAGTCTCGGCGTGGTCGCCGCCGTGCGGGACGCTGCGGTGGCCATCGGCCTGGTGCTCGGCCTGCTGTACCTGTTCCCGATCCTCACGCAGGTGATCGGCAGCCCCGGTGTGGCGCGGCACCTGCAGCAGATCGGGCCGATGACCGCTGGGCTGGAGATCCAGGCCAGCACCGGCCTGCGCAGCCTGCCGATCAGCCCATGGGCGGGCCTCGGCGTGCTCGCCGCCTGGGCCGCGGCGGCGCTGCTGGCCGGTGCGCTGATGCTGCGCCTCCGGGACGCGTGAGTTGCTCCTGGCAGGCGGGCGGAGGAGACCGGCCGGCCGGCTGCCCTGCAGGCACGGTCACGCCGATGTGCGATGCCCGGCCGTCGTAGCGCATGAATGGCCGTCCTGGCGGGAATGCCGGGAACGCTGCGGCTGTTGCCGCGGTCATGACACAGCCGGCTGAACGCGAGACCGTGCAGTTCTGGTTCGACCCGGTGTGCCCGTGGGCCTGGATCACCTCCCGGTGGATGCTGGAGGTGGAGAAGGTCCGGCCGGTGCATACCGAGTGGCGGATCATGTCGCTCGCCTACCTGAACCTGACCCAGCATGAGGGCGAAGGGCTGAACGAGGAGTACCTGGAGCGGATGAGCCGGGCCTGGACCCCGGTCCGGGTCTGCGCCGCGGCTGCCCAGCACAGCGGCCCGGATGTCCTCGGGCCGCTGTACACGGCCATCGGCACCCGGCTGCACAACCAGGGCCGCCGGGAGGACCCCGAGGTGATCCCCGAAGCCCTCGCCGAGGCGGGCCTGCCCGCCGACCTGGCGCAGGCCGCGGTGAGCACCGAGTTCGACGAGCAGATCAAGGCCTCGCACCACGAGGCCTTCGACGCTGTCGGTCTTGATGTCGGCACGCCGGTCATCCGCCTCCGCGGGAACACCATCTTCGGCCCGGTCATCACCCCCGCTCCCAAGGGCGCGGCCGCCGGGCGGCTGTTCGACGGGCTGGCGCTGGTGACCGAGGCGGACGGCTTCTTCGAGCTCAAGCGGACCAGGGACCGCAAGCCCTCGTTCGACTGAGCCGCCCCCCGGTAAACCAGCTCGGCATCGACGTCGGCACGCTGCTCGGCGGCGTCGTGATGGTCGAGACCGTGTTCGGGATCGGCGGCATCGGCCAGGACTCGGTCGAGGCGATCGACCAGGGCAACCTGCCGCTGATCATCGGTTTCGTGCTGGCCGCCGCCGTGTTCGTCATCGTGGCCAACATCCTCGTGGACATCGCCTACACCCTGCTCGACCCGCGCATCAGGCTGAGCTGAGCCCCCGGGCACGGCCTTTTTCCAGCCCTTCTTGTCGTATCGGCCTGTCGGTGCGAAAGTCGATTACGCGAGTGTGGCCGAGTCCCGGTTAATCCTGGGAGGAAAGAGGTTCGCGATGCGCAAGTACCTCGGTTTGTCAGTGCTCGGTGTATGCCTGCTGGTGATCATGACAGGCACATCCGCCTTTGCCGGCACTAGCAGCACTTACTACGCGGGCAAGAACTCCCAGGGCCAGAAGCTCCTGTTCAGCGTGGATCAGACCGCGAGCGGCCCGAAGTTCGACCCATTCTTCACCACCCTGGTCACCCGCTGCCCGGCAACCGGCAACCGGATCACCATTGAGTTCAGCTTCTTTGGGTTCCAGATTCCCATCAAGAATGGGAAGTTCAGCCTGTCACTGAACGACATCTCCGACCGGTTCAGCTGGGCCGGGACGGTCACACCCAAGAAAGCATCCGGGATCGAGTCCTACGACCTGGCCGCGTTCGACAACCAGAAGGGCCTGCAGGACTGCGCCACGGGCTCGCTCCCCTGGGCGGCCCAGGCTCTCGTTCCGGCCTCCTCGAAGAGCGCCGCTCCGCACACCTCCTATATGGTCAGCATCACCAAGGCCGCTGACGGCTCGGTGCATTACACCGTTACCCACTGACGGGAACACCTGGGCAGATATCCGCCAGCCCGGGGACCTCCCCGGGCTGGCATGATCGTCCGCCGGTGGCGCGATGGTCACGCGCTGGGGCACGGCAGAAAGAATGGGGAGCCCTCCCCAGCTGGGGAGCCTTCCCCTTGTTGTTGGCCAGTCTCCTTGCGCACCCTTTGGTCCATGACGCGGCGAGCGCCGCGCATGACCTCAGGGTGCATCATGAACACCTCAGTACCGCACCGGGAGATAGCACAGGCCCAAGTGCCGGGCAGGCTTGCCGGGGAACCGGCAGCACCGTACTCAGGGCGGCGCGGCCCAGCGCTGCGCCGCCTTGCCATGCTGGCGGCCGCGGCATTCGCAGCGGCACTGGCAACTGGCTGCGCGAGCCACACGCCATCGGCGCACGTGGCGGCGAAACCACGGTCACTGGCCGCCGCGCAGCAGCCAGCGGCCGCCGCCCACCCGCCAGCCGGAGCATCCACGGCTGCGCCCGCGTCATCGGCGTCACCGTCGACCGCGGCGCCCGGGTACACCGGGCCGCACTTCGACACCCCGCAGGCCGCCATGATCTACCTGGCGGACGCGTACAACGCCGGGGACCTCACCGCGTTGCATCACGTCACCGAACCACGGGCGTTCAGCCGGCTGATGAGCATGCGCTCTGGCGCGTTGAACCTTCGCCTCAAGTACTGCACGCCGAATCCCCGCGGGGACTTCACGTGCTACTTCCGGCATGACTTCCCGGCCAGCGAGCACAAGACCGGCCACGGCCAGGCCGTGTTCATCGCCGCGCCCGCGCTCAACCCGGGCTGGTACATGTACCAATTCCAAAGCTGCGACTAACCCTGGCAGCGCGCCTTGGCGGCCTGCCCGCCAAGGCGGGCCGCGGGTTGCCAGCACAGGTTCCCACCGCGCCGCTGGCAACCGCGCCGCCCCAGGCCGGCAACCAGACGGCCCGCCGGGCCCTCGGGGAGCCGCATCCACCCCGTCGCACCGACACCAGATGGTGTTGTTGTGGGCCCGGGCAGGGACATGCGCGCGGTTACGAGGGTCGCCGCTCGCACGGACACGGCCCCATCGGCGTCCGCTCAGTAGGTCCGGGCGCCCGGGCCTGTCGGGGTGTTGAACGCCTGTGCCGCAAGGGCTTCGGGCATCCGCTGGGGTGAGGTTCCGGCGGCCACCGCCGCCACCACCGCGGGGAAGGTGGCCGCGGTGCTGCTGGCCGGCGTCTCGGTAACGGTAACCGTCGCAGGCCGGTAACCCGCAGCGGTGACGGTGAAGGTGGCCCGGCCGGCGGTGTACGGGTGGGCCGCAATGGTGACCTCCTGGGCGGTGCCCCAGTTGGCGGAGGTGAACGTGAGCGTGGCGCCGGAACCGACGGACAGGCCGGGGTTGCCGGATGTGCGGCTCACCGTGACCGTCACGGTCGAGGCCGGCGGTGCTGAAAGCGTCACGCCGAGGGTGCCGCTGGATCCTTGCGGTACTGACAGTGCGGCGGGTGCCGCCACGATGCGGGGTGGCGGCGGGGCGGCGGGCTCGATATAGATCGTGACCGTGCTCCCGGGCGCGAGCACGCTGCCTGCGGCCGGGGTTTGCCTGTAGACCGTGCCTGCAGGCGCGGCCGGCCGGCCGGGGCGGGTGACCTCCTTCACGGTGAAACCCTGGCCCGTCAGGATGATCTTGGCCGTGCTGGCCGGATCGCCGATGACGTCCCGCACCCGGGTGCCCCCTGCCCCGGTGCCCCCAGTAGCGACCCAGATGGTGACGGTGCTGCCGGAGGGCACCTTGGTGGCAGCGGGCGGGGCCTGGCGGGTCACGATGCCGGCGGGCGCTGTGGAGGTGCTGTCGGCCCGTACGCGTGAGTGCAGGCCGGCATGGGTCAGCCTGGCCCGCGCGGTGCCGGCATCCTCACCCGTCACATCCGGCACGGGCACCTGAGGCTGGCCGGCGGAGACGAAAACCTGGACCACTGTGCCCGCGGCCACCACGGTCCGTCCCGCTGGGCTGGTGCCGATCACGACCCCGTTCGGCACTGACCGGGACGGACGGGTGAGGAACAGCGGCCGCAGGTGGTCCGCGGTGATCTTCTGTCCCGCCTGCTGCTGGGTCAGCCCACCGACCTCAGGCACCGCATACCGGTTGCCGCCGCCCCCGGCGAACAGGAGATAGGCGAACGCGACGACGGCGGCCAGCGCTGCCAGCCCGGCCAGCAGCCACAGCGCCTTCCGCCGCCTGCGGCGGGGCGGCTCACCTATCGTGCCATCTGCCACCTTCCGTGGGCCGTCGGGCTCACCAGGAGCCGGGCCGGCTGGCGCCGGCGCCGCGGCAGGTCCATCTGAGACCTGGCTGGCGGGCACCGGCGTTGTGGCAGCGCCCAGCGTCTGGGCCTGCGGGAGCAGCCGGGCCGGCGGGAGGGCACCGGGCGGCCCGGACAGCGCGCTGTGAATGCCGGCGCGCATCTGCCCGGCGTTCTGATAGCGGTCGGCCGGGGCCTTCGCCATCGCCCTCAGCACGATCGCATCTGCCCAGCGCGGCATCTGGGGGTCTGCCTCCGAGGGGGGCACCGGGTCCTGGCAGACATGCTGGTAGGCGATCGCGACGGCCGAGCCGCCGGTGAACGGCGGCCGCCCGGTGAGCAGCTCATACAGCAGGCAGCCAGCCGAGTACAGGTCGCTGCGGGCGTCAACGCGCTCGCCGCGTGCCTGCTCCGGCGACATGTACTGGGCGGTGCCGATCACCTCCGCGGTCTGGGTGATCGTGCTCTGGCTGCCGCTCATCGAGCGGGCGATCCCGAAGTCCATGACCTTGACATCACCCTCGCCGGTGACCATCACATTGGATGGCTTGATATCACGGTGCACGATGCCGTTGCGGTGGCTGTATTCGAGGGCCCCCAGGATCCCGTCGGTGATCTCCAGGGCACGTTCAGGCCGCAGCTGCCTGCCGTCACGCAGCAGGGCATCCAGCGTGCGGCCGTCTTGGTACTCCATCACGATGTACGGGACGCGGACCTGGCCTGTCAGGTCCTCGCCGGTGTCATGGACCGCGATGATCGAGTGGTGGCTGAGCGACGCGGCCGACTGGGCTTCCCTGCGGAAGCGCTCCCGGAAGACCAGGTCGCTGGCCAGATCGGACCGCAGCATCTTGACGGCGATGATGCGGTTCAGCCGGAGATCCCGGGCGCGGTACACCTCAGCCATGCCGCCGCTGCCGACCAGTTCATCGAGCAGATAGCGGCCGCTGAGCAGCCGCGGCTGGGCCATGTCTCGCCCCGTGCCCTTTTCGTCGTGCCGGTCTTGGTTGTCCGATGGTTGCCGGCTAACTTTCCGTTTAACCATTGTGTCTCTGTGCGGGCTCCCGGGCGATGCCCGCAATCGTCCGGGCCTGCGCGTGGCCGCGGCACAGGCAAACACGCGCGGTGCTTCCCGGCGGGGTTCCTCCCTCGCTGGCGCAGTATTGACGCTCCGCGCCGGCGGGCTTAGCGTCCGGTCATCAAGGAGCTGGCCCGGTGCTTTTGATCGTGATGTATGAGTCCGGCACCTGGCGTGTTCAGCCAGGCCACACGCTCACGTTCGGGAGAGGGCAGGCGTGCACGATCAAGCTCCCTGCCAGCGACCACGGGCTGTCACGGTCAGCCGGCAGCCTGGAGTACCGTGACGGGGCTTGGTGGCTGCGTAACGACAGTTCCTCGTCGGTGTTGTACCTGTCCGGGGACCGCGGGTTCCGGGTGGACCTGCCACCCGGCATGTCCACGCCGGTGCAGCAGTGGCACGCCAAGGTGCGGCTGCAAGGCGCGGGGGACTCTTACACGCTGCGGCTGCGCCTGCCCGACCTCGATGACCTGCCCGACCCCGAAGGCGAGCAGGAACGGGCGGCCCAGTCGCCGGGAGGGGCACCCGCGGCAGCAGGCAAGGCTGAGCAGCTGGTCACCAGCACCCGCCGCCGCGCCCCGCTGACTGACTCCGACCGGCTGATCCTGGCTGCCCGGTTCGAGGAGTACCTTGACTGGCGGCACGTCGGCCCGGCTGCGCCCCGGTCCGCGAAAGAGACCGCCGACCGGATCGGGTGGCAGCCGCACACGGTGGCCAAGAGGTGCGAGAACATCCGCGACCGCTACTCCCGACTGGGCGTTCCCGGGCTGCGCGGGCCACGGGCACTGGAGGAACTGGCGATGCTACTGATCTCGACCGGCGAGCTGACCGCCGACGACTTGCGGCGCCTGCCCAGCCAGCCGAAAGCCTGACCGATCACAACGGCGCTCAGGACGAGGACCGCCATGTTTCCAGTGCGACACAGCGGTCGCCGCCGCTCCCGGCGGTGCGAACCCCGTCACCGCCTCCTGGTTACACAGTCGCGCCGGACACCGCCGGGAGAAAGGGGAGGCCTCCCCTATAGGGAGGCCTCCCCAGGCGTTATTCCGGTCGCCAGTACCGGTTCCAGAAGCGGGCTGCGGCTGCCAGGCTTCTGATCCGCCCACCGGGCCTGGTCCGACCGCGTGCCGTGGAACGGTTTTCCGCCGCAGCCCGGATCAGCACCTGCGGCGACGGATCGGCCCGCGAGCCATCACCATAACGATCACTGTGCGCGCCAGCGCGGCCCGTTACCGACCTAGCCGCAGACGCGCAGACGCTCAATAAGGACTTGCTCCTTCCAGGAATCTGGCGGGGCTGGCCTGATCGGGTGAGGGTTTGATGGATCAGGCGGGCGGCTGGCAGCCGAGGGCGGCCAGTTCGGCGCGGCCTTCGTCGGCCCGGCCGTCCATGAGCATCAGCGTGCAGGCCCGCTCGAAACGGGCGTCGATCCCCTCCCACCCGGCCAGAGACCGCGCAAGTGCTCCATGGTCGCCGTCGAGCCGGCCCGCGGCGCGGGCCAGGCAGGCGGCGGCCCAGTAGTTCTCCTCCCCGGCCGGCGCCGCGGCCGCCAGCCGGTCGGCGGCGTCGGGCAGCCCGGCCACGATGGCAACTTCGGCGGCGATCGCCCAGGCATAGGGGCGCGCGGAGTACCAGTGCGGAGTCCCGTACCAGGGCTCCTGCCCCAGGGGCAGGTCGGCGACCGCGACCACGGCCGCGTCGATGCGCCCCTGATGCAGCGCGATGCGGGCGTCGCTGAACGCCGCGAACGAGGCCAAGTAGGTACCGTGCGCGCCGGTGCCCGTGATCTCCCTGAGCCGGACCAGCCAGTCGTCGTGTTCCTTGTCGTGGCCGCGCAGTCCGTGCGCGAGCACCGCCGCGTACGCGGCCGGGCCCATCCACCGGGCTGCTGGCCGGCCTGCCCGCTGCCAGGCATCCCACATGGTCGCCGCCTGAGTGAGCGCCTCATCGAACCGGCCCTGCAGGACCAGCGGCAGGATCGACTTGCTGGCCGCCATGTGCGGCTGCCCGGCGGCAATGTCGTCGTCCTGGGCCATCCGCGCGGTGCTGAGGGCACCGGGCAGGTCGCCGGCGGTCACCGCGATCTCGGTCACCATGTGGAAGGTGTCCACGATCTCGGCGCCGGTACGCGGGTCGTGCCGGGACAGGCGGCTCAGCAGCGCGGCACGTTCCTGGTTGACGTGGTGCGCCTCGCGGACCCGCCCGCTCGCGTCCAGCGCCTCCACCACGGCGTCCAGTGCCCCGCTGATCAGCACCGGGTCGCCGGTGCGGCGCGCGGCGGCGAGCGCCTCGTCGACCAGCGCGGGATCGGGGACCGACTTCTCCGGCTGGGCGGTCCACGCGGTCGCCGACGCCAGATAGGCCGCGGTGACCGGATCCCCGGCCGGGGCGAGGCGGGCGGCCTCTGCCACCAGATGGCGCAGCCGGTCGTGCGGCGTCTCCTGCGGGAAGTTCCCGGCGAACCGGTCGGCGATGGTGGCCGCATAAGCCAGGGCGGACGCCTGGGCGGCGTTGTCCCCGGCTTCGGCCGCCCGCTGCGCCGATGCCAGCAGCAGGTTGTAGGCCACGCCGCCCTCCCCCTCGGCCATGGCCACGTCCGCGGCGACCCGCAGGTCCCAGGCTGCCTGGGACGGCGGCGCGTGTGCGGCCGCCACCTCGTAGTGGCCCCGCGACTCCAGCAGGAACCGGCGGGCGTAGGCGAGATGGCCCAGGGTCCGGGCGAGCCGGTGACTGACGTCGTGCCCGTTCGGGCTGGTCGCGGTGATCAGTGCCGCGCGCAGGTCGTCGGCGACCATGTCGAACGCGGTGCGCCACTGCTGGCCCTTTTCCAGCCGCCGCTCCAGGTCGTCCGCCATGGCCGCGGCCCAGCCGAGGTGGGCCTCGCGTACGGCGGGTTCCTCCCGGCTGGCGGCCAGCCGGTCCAGGGCGTAGAGCCGGATCGCCCCCAGCATCTGCCACCGGCTGCCCTCGGGGCCGCGGCTGTAGCTCAGCAGGCTCTTGTCGGTGAGCCGACCGATCAGGTCGGCGACCATCCCGCGGTTGCCGTACGCGGCGGTCGCAACCGCCGCGTTGAGGTCGAACCCGGCGGCGAAGATGCCCAGCCGCCGGAACATGGTGCGCTCATCCTCGTCGAGCAGGTCGTGACTCCAGCCGATGACGGCACGCAGTGAGCTGTGCCGCTCGTTGGCACCGCGGCCGCCGGCCAGCAGGCGCAGATGGTCGTCCAGCCCGGCGAGCAGGCCGTCCGGGCCCAGCGACGCGCTGCGCGCGGCGGCAAGCTCGATGGCCAGCGGCATCCCGTCCAGGCGGGTGCACAGTTCGGTCAGCGCCGCGGGGCTGGCGGAGAACCCGGGGTCGCTGGCCCGGGCCCGGTCGAGGAACAACTCCTCCGCCTCCGAGCCGGCCATACCGTCCGACCGCCCCGCGACGAGGGACAACGGCGGCAGCGGGACCGGGCGTTCGCCGGGAATGGCCAGCCTTTCCCTGCTGGTCGCCAGGACCGTCAGGTCGGCGCAGTCGGCCAGCAGCTTCTCGATGAAGGCGGCAGCCACCTCCAGCAGGTGCTCGCAGTTGTCCAGCACCAGCAGCGACCGGCCGCGGGCCAGGTACTCGTGCAAGGCGGCGTCCAGCGACCGCCCCGGCCCCTCGGTGACGCCGAGCAGCGCCGCCACCGCCTCGGTGACGAACCCCTCACGCACCGGGACCAGGTCGGTAAACACGGTCCCGAGCGGGTACCTGGACGCCGCCGCCTCGGCCACCCTGGCCGCCAGGCGGGTCTTCCCGACCCCGCCGGGGCCCAGCAAGGTCACCAGGCGGCTGTCGTCCAGCGCCGCGAGCACGCCGGCCTGCTCGGCGGATCGCCCGATGAAACTGGTCCGTGCCGCCGGGAGGCCGACCACCGTCCCGGTGCCTGCGTGCTGCCGCGCCGGGACAACAGGGGCGAGGCCGGCGAGCGCGCGCCGGTCCGGCACGCCGAACTTCCTCAGCAGCGAGGACACGTGACTTTCGACGGTGCGGACGGAAATGTGCATCCGGCCGGCGATCTGCGCATTGCTGAGGTGCGCTCCGATCGCTTCGAGGACTTCCGCCTCACGCTCCGACACGGCCGCCGTGTGAGCAGCCCTCTCGCTCACTGCATCCCATCGGCTGCCATGGTCATCATGCTAAACAACCGGGAATTCTCACGCCAAGGACACTTTTGGCCGGATACATAAAAGCGCCCGGGCCTTCGCATTCTCGGAAGGCCCGGGCGGCGGTGCGGGTTACCTGACGATCAGCCCTCGTTCCGGGCGAGGGTCAGCGCCTGGGTGTTGGTGTAGGTCTGGGCGGTGACCGGGTGCAGGGGACCGGCTGAGCCGGTCTTACCGGTGATCACGTACTGCATCGCGAACGCGGTGGCGGTGTCGAAGCCGCTGGTGACGGACCCGGACACGTTCTCGAGCCCACTGGACTCGGTCCGTGGCGGCCGGTGTCAGGCTCCCGTGGGTCACCGGCATGGCACCGGTGAATTGGACAAGGGCGGCAGGCCTGTTGGCCTGCCGCCCTCGCGGTTTATGGGATGCCCGAGTTGGATCAGGTATTTCGCCAGGTGGCGATTTCGTTAAAGGAATGGCAAAGGTTCAGGGGGTGGCGAGCATGCCGTCGGTGTTGCCGGCCGCGTCGGTGTAGAAGCCGACCAGGTCGCCCGCCGCGTTGATGCCGTTGACCAAGGTAGAGCCGACACCGTTGGGGTCGTCGATGGACTGCCAGTGCGAGACCGGGCCCATGGGGTTGGTCAGCACGAACCCATGCATGACACCCGAGCCGTCCAGGTAGGACCCGACGATCTGGTTCTTGGCGTTGATCCCGAACGCCTGGGTGTCGCTGCCACCGGGGAACTGGTAGGCGATCGTGGTGGTGCCGATCTTCAGCCAGCTGCTGGTGTCGCCCGCGGAGTCGGTGGCAAACCCGACGACGTCACCGATGTTGTTGATGCCGGTCGCGGCGACAGACGCGCCGGGCACGTGGATCGCGGTGAACTTGCCGGTGGACTGGTGCAGCTCGTAGGCGTGGGAGTTGCCCTTGGCGTCGTTGTAGAACCCGACCGCGGCGCCGGCGTTGTTGATGCCGAGCAGCTGGTTGACCGATCCCTTGACCTTGGGCGTGTTCGGGTCGTTGTAGGAGGCGAAGACCCCGTTCCACTCGACGAACCCGTGGTTGGTGCCGTTCGCGGTGACCCAGAACCCGCTGGTGTTACCCAGGTCGTCGATCCCGGTGACCTGCGTCTGCGCGGAGCCGGGGAAGTTCTCGTTCACGTAGTTGGCCTGCCCGTAGGGCGGGTTGAGCAGGTAGCCCTTGTTCGGGTGCCCGGCGGCGCCGGAGCCGAAGTAGCCGGCGATCACGTGGTGCACGTTGATGCCAAGCAGCTGGTTGAACGTCGGGTCGGCCTGGTCGTCCAGGGTGGTAAACGTATATGTCGCCGCGACCCGGTGCGATGCGATCGGGGCGGCCTGGGCCACGCCCGTGAACAGGGCGAGCGCCCCGCTGCCGGCTACGGCAGCGGCCAGGGCGCCGGCCACCACATGCTTCCTCATGACTGTTGCTCCTCATTCGCAGGCAGAGATGGTGCCGATCGATCCGGCGCCACCGCGAACGGGTGGATCTCGTTCGCATCTGCAGCTTGTCCCGGCGCCGCCTGCCGGGACATCCGTGACAAGCACGGGCACACCACTGACTGGGTACTGAATCATCACGGAACGGAACAGGAGCGGCTCGGCGTTGCGAAGGCTGCGTGTCACTCTTTGATGGTCAGCAGAAGCGTGGCTGCCTGTTCCTGGCTGAGCGCGCGGCCTGCGCCATATTCGGCATCCCACTCCGCGCGGGTCATGGTCGCGCGGGCGGGGCCCACGAAGCCCTCGACCAGCTCCGCATCGAGATCTGTCATGGGCATGCCAGCTATCTGCCTGACCGCCGCCGCGGCACCGGCCAGGCGGGCCGCCCGCAATGGTTCACCCAGTTCCGCGGTGATGCAGGCGGCCAGTTCCAGGGCTGCCGCCAAGATGTCGGAGTTACGGGCGCTGGCCACGTAATCGAGCGTGGCAGACAGCAGATCGCGGGCCTCCCGGGTGCGGCCGGACCGCAGGCTGACCACGGTAAGCGCGTGCTTGTCCAGGACCAGGCCGAGCTGGTCACCGTATTTCTGGTCCAGCGTGACCGCTTCCAGCAGCACTTCCGCGGCACGGTCGAGATTGCCGGCGAAGCTCTCCACGAGGCCCAGATTCGTCAGGGCCGCGGCGAGCCGTTGCTCGTTGCCGACCTCACGGGCGAGGGCGGCGCTTTCCTCCAGCAAGGAACGCGCCGTGCTCAGGTCACCGTTGTAACCATGGCTGATGCCGAGGCTGTTCAGTTCCTTAGCTTCCTCGTCACGGTCGGCCGAGTCACGGTAGATGGCGAGGCTTCGCTCGAAGAGTGGTATCGCCGCGGCAAACTCGCCTTGCTGTGTCAGCAGAATCCCCAGTCCGTGCGCCACCGCGGCGAGCGGTGCCCCGGTGTCCTCACTGGCCAGGTCGATCGCCCGTTGCAGCCATCGTCTGCCTTCGGTGGCATGACCGTGCTGGTGCCAGAACGCGGCCAGCGCCTCGACCAGCCGCAGGCCGATGCCGACCCGTTCGGCGTCGGTACCCTGAGACTCCAGCGACCAGGTCAGGGCGGCGCGCAGGTTGTCGTGCTCGGCTTCCAGCTGGTCCAGCGTGACTAGCTGCGCCGGGCCGTACAACTGCTGGTGCGCTTGCTCGGCGAGGGCGGCGTAATGCTCGGCGTGCCGGTGCTTGGCGCTGCCGGCTTCACCGGCCTCGGCCAGCCGTTCCAGGGCAAATTCGCAGATCGTCTCCAGCAGGCCCACCCGGGGCTCTCCGTCGGCGCCCTCGGTCACCGTGATCAGGCTGACATCCATCAGCTCGCTGATCAGTTCCAACGGATCCACCAGGTCGGCGGGGCCGGCCTGGCCGCCCCCGGACAGGGCCACCGCTGCCAGCGCGTCCACATCGCAGCCGCCAGCGAAAACCCCCGCGCGCCGCAGCACCGCGGCGGGTCGGGGCGGCAGCAGGTCATAGCTCCAGGCAATGGTGGCCCGCAAGGTTTGCTGGCGTGATGGCCGCCCGGCATCCGCGGCGGCCAGCGCGACGCTGTGATCAAGCCGGGCAAGCAGGGCCTTGGGGGAAAGCAGCCGAACCCGCGATGCGGCCAGCTCGATCGCCAGTGGCAGCCCGTCCAGCCGCCGGCAGATGGCCGCGATGTCGGCCGCGTTTTCCCCGGTCACCACGAAGCCCGGCCTGACCATGCTCCCCTGCTGCACGAACAGTCGTACCGCAGCGGAAGCGGTCACCGCCGCGATGGCCGGCTCTTGCGGTATGGCCAGCGGCGGCACCGGCAGCTCATGCTCACCCTGCAGGTGGAGCGGCCCGCGTGAGGTCGCCAGCACCACCAGGCGCGGAGCCGCTGCGAGCAGCGCGGCCACCACCTCGGCGCCACCGTGCAACTGCTCCAGGTTGTCCAGCACCAACAGGGTCCGGCGGTCCCGCAGGTGCTCCATTACCGCGGCCGGCTCGTCCCCGTCCACCGACAGGTCACCGGCGATGGCCTTCCACATCACATCGGCATCGCGGACGGTTGCCAGGGCACTGAAGTAGATCCCCTGCGGAAAGGTATCGCCCAGCGATGCGGCGGCATCTATGGCCAGCCGTGTCTTACCTACTCCGCCCGGCCCGGTGAGCGTCACCAGTCGCGTCCCCGGCTGGCCGATGAGGGCGCGCAGTTGCTCGAGGTCGCTCTCCCGGCCCACCGACGGGGTGATCGGAACCGGCAGGTTGGTCGCGGCACCCAGGCTCTTCAGTGGCGGAAAGTACTCTGCCAGGCCCGGGCCGGCCAGCTGGTAGATGTGTTCCGGCCCATCGATGTCCTTGAGCCGGTGGAAACCCAGGTCATGGACGGACAGTTCGGAAGGCAGCCCAGGCTGCGCCAACTGCCAGGTGACGTGGGACATCACCACCTGGCCCCCGTGCGCGGCCGCCGCGATCCGGGCGGCCCGGTGCACATCTATCCCGATATACCCGTCTTCGTGGCGGGACGGCTCCCCCGAATGGAGACCCATCCGCACCCGGAAAGCGGCACCGCTGGGCCAGTCATGCCCTCCGAGCCCGCGCTGCGCCGCCACGCAGCAGGCCACCGCGTCCGCAGCCGACTCGAACACGACGAAGAAGCTGTCGCCCTCGGTCCCCAGCTCATGGCCCCGCCACTCGGCTATGGCGGCCCGCAGCACCGCCCGCTGAGCCGACAGCGCATCCCCATAGAGGTTGCCCAGACGGCTCAGCAACACCGTTGACCCTTCGATGTCACTGAAGAGCATCGTCACGGTCCCCGTGGGAAGCGCTTGCATCTCCCCCCGATGTCATCTCGCGCCGGTCATCGCCCCGGCTCGCCAGGGTACCGGACGAAGGCGGAAGTGGTGAGAGGCGCAGACGCCACCACGGTGGTCGTCCCGTTGCCGCTAGGCCAGCCGCGGGAGCCGGGTTTTCGCGGCCAGGTGCGATGAATCGGGGGCGCCAGGCCCGTCTCATGTATGCGGCGGCGCGAAGGCCGCCCGCCTGGCAAGGGAGGTTCACATGGCGTTTCCCGAGGTAGTGACCCGCGAGGAGTGGCTGTCAGCGAGGAAGCGGCTGCTTGCCACGGAGAAGGAGCACACCCGCAGCCGTGATGCGCTCAACGCGGAGCGGCGGCGGCTGCCCATGGTCCGGATCGACAAGGAGTACGTGTTCGAAGGCGCGGACGGCACGGTCACGCTGGCCGGCTTGTTCGCCGGCAACAGGCAGCTCATCATCCAGCACGTCATGTTCGGCCCCGACTGGGACGCGGCGTGCCCCGGCTGCACGGCCAGTGTCGACGAGCTGTCCGACGGAGTCCTCACCCACCTGCGCTCCCGGGACACGGCCTTCGCCCTGGTCTCCCGCGCTCCGCTGGCCAAGCTGCAGAAGTACCAGGCCAGCAGGGGCTGGACGGTCGCCTGGTACTCCTCCCACGGCAGCGACTTCAACTACGACTTCCAGGCCACCCTGGACAGGTCCATCCCGCAGCTGGAGTACAACTACCGGGCCGAACCGGAGATCGTCAGCGGCGACACCACCACGGCGGAGGTGCCCGGCCTGAGCTGCTTCCTGCGCGACGGCGACGACATCTTCCACACCTACTCGGCCTATGCGCGCGGCACCGACAGCCTCGGCGGCACCTACGCGCTGCTTGACCTGACCGCGCTGGGCAGGCAGGAAGACTGGGAAGAGCCCAAGGGACGGGCGCCCCGGCTGCACGGTGCGGACCCGACGTTCACCGACTGATGCCTGCGCACGGCAAGCCACGGCCTGGCGGGCTAGCGTTATGCCCGTGACCACTGCCCGGCCCGCACGGGCCGCGGAGAAGGCGCTGCTGAAGCGGGCCAGCGAGGGCGACCAGGGCGCGTTCGGCGAACTGGTCGAGCCCCACCGCGCCGAACTGCGGGCCCATTGCTACCGGATGCTCGGCTCACTGCACGACGCCGAGGACGCTCTCCAGGACGCGCTGCTGCGCGCCTGGCGGGGCCTGCCCGGGTTCGAGGCCCGCGGCTCGGTGCGGTCCTGGCTGTACACCATCGCGAGCAACGCCGCGCTGGACATCACCAGGCACCGGTCCCGGCGGGAACTCCCGGTCGGCTTCGGCCCGGCCGCTGAAATAGGCACCGAGGTGGAAGCCGCGGTGCGGGACCCGGTCTGGCTGGAGCCGTACCCGGACCTGTGGCTGACCGGTGCCGCGGGCTCTTCGCCCGAGGCCCGTTACGAGCAGCGGGAGAGCGTGGAACTGGCGTTCCTGGTCGCGTTGCAGCGCCTGCCGCCCCGGCAGCGCGCCGTGCTTCTCCTCCGCGACGTGATCGGCTTTTCCGTGGCGGAGATATCCAGCCAGCTGGGCACGACGGTGCCCGCGGTGAACAGCGCGCTGCAGCGCGCCCGCGCCGCGGCGCAGGGGGGCATGCCCGCCCGAAGCCAGCAGTCGGTCCTGCGGGACCTGGGCGACCGGCGAACCAGGGCGATTGTGCAGCGGTACACCGACGCCATCGAACAAGGCGACGCCGACACCTTGGTGAGCATGCTCACCAAGGACGCGACCTGGTCCATGCCACCGCACCCGACCTGGTTCCAGGGCGCGGCGTCGATCCGCGACTGGCTGGTCCACGATCCGCTCGGGGTGCGCTGGAAGCACCAGCCCGCGCGGGCGAACGGGCAACTGGCGGTGGGCTGCTACATATTCGATCGCGACCAGGGCGGCTACCTGCCCGGCGTGATCGACGTGCTGACCCTGGACGGCGACCTGATCACCGCGGTCACTGGGTTCGTGACCTTCGACCCGGTGGACCTTCCCGGGGGCAGGCAGGTCACCGCCGCGGAGGTCTTTGCCCGCTTCGGGCTGCCCGCCCGGCTACCGTGAGTGCCCGCGGGCTTGGGGAGTGCCGTGGAGGGAGCGAGCGGATGGCCGCGGTGTTCGAGCATTCGGTGGACGTGCGGTGGCGTGACGTCGACGCCCTGGCTCATGTCAACCATGCGGTGTTCCTGACCTACCTCGAGGAGGGCAGGGACGCCTTCTACACGCAACTCCTCGGCCGGGACCCCAGCTACGTGGTCGTCCGGCTGGAGGTTGACCTGCGCGCCGAGGTGCGCTACCCGGACCGGCGGGTGCTGGTGCGGATCGAAGCCGAGCGCCTCGGCACGACCAGCCTGACCACCCGCGAGACGATCACCACGCTAGCGGGCGAACTGGCCGCCGAGGCGCGCGTCGTCACGGTCCGCTGGGACGCCGCCCTCCGCAAGCCGTCCCCGTTCACCAGCGCCGAACGCGCCCGGCTGGAAGCACCGGCGGCGGGCGGCTCCGGGGGGACGGGTCAGACCGGGCCGTAGAGCGTCAGGTCCAGGACGATCGCCATCATGACGGTCAGCATGCGGGCCTGCGGCGAGACGGGGCCGGTGAAGTCCACCCGGTAGTGGTCGGACGGGGTGAGCACCTCCTTGGTGAGCCCGGCCCAGGTCTTGCGGAGCCGCGCGAACTCCCCGTCGTCGTCGGTCACCGAGAAGTGCTTGAGCGCCAGGTCGCCGACCACTTTGCCGACGGTCTCGTCCTGATCATCGAGCAGGGTGTAATGGCGCGTGGTGTGGGTCGCGCGGATCCGGCCCGCCAGGCCGCCTTCCGGGCCGTGCAGTTCGGTTATCCGTTCTCTCTTGTGCTTGACCAGGGTCACGACCAGTTCGCTGGCGGCGGTGGTGACCTCGAGCACCCGCGCGTCGGGCATCGATTTGCTGAGCAGCTTCAGCCTGGTGTGGGCTTCGGTTTCGGTGGCGACCGCCAGAAGCTGGCGCTGATCGTTGAAAATCTCATATTTCGCCCGATTGGGCAGCCACTTTCCTGGCTGCAGAACCCGCAGTGCCTGGAAGTCGAACGGATCGTCCACAACGGAGAGTATGCAACACTGACGCCGCCAAAGCGATGGGGTTGACCACGGCTTTCGCCGACCGCCCCGTTACCCTGGCAGGCCAGGATCTGCGCTGCCTAAGCGGGCCGCACCGCGGGCTGGAGGCCTGGATGCCTGCAGGCGGGATCTTCGCCGTCGTGCTCCCTGCCGTCGTGCTTTTCGCCGCCACCAACGCCGACGACGTCGTGGTGCTCACCGTACTGAGCATCTCCTCGCGCGCGAGCGGGCAGCCCCGGCGCTGGCACATCTGGGCCGGCCAGTACGCCGGCTTCGCAGTCCTGATCGCCGTGTCGCTGGCCGCCGCGGCGGGGCTGGCCCTGGTCCCGCTGCACTGGCTGTGGCTGCTGGGCCTGCTGCCGCTGGGGCTCGGCCTGGGCAAGCTGGCCGCCGCGATCCGCGCTCACCGGTCCGGGCGGCGGGCCTCCCCGGCAGCGGTGACGGGGCTGACCGGGGTCATCGGGCTGACCATTGTCAACGGCGGCGACAACCTCGCGGCCTACATCCCCGTTTTCCGCACAAGCAGCGCGGCCGAGATCGCCGTGATTATCGCGGTGTTCCTGGCGGGGGTCGGTTTGTACTGCCTGGCGAGCATCCGGTTCGCCACCCATCAGACGGTCATTCAGGCGGTGCAGCGCTGGGGCGAGTGGATCGTTCCCGTGGTGTTCATCCTCATCGGTTTCTACATCTTCTACAAAACCGGCGCACTGTCCTGATCGCCGCGCGGCGTTCCGGCGCTAGGCGTCATAGAGCTTCATCAGCCGGAACTCCCCGGTGGAGAGCATGGGAACATCCCGGCCGGCCAGCGCGGTGCGGCCAAGCCCGAAGGTCACCGCGCCGGTGTCCCCGATCCGCGACCCGGTCAGCTCCGATGGCGGTGCGCCCCCGTAGCCGAATCCGAGGGCGGCGAACTCGCCCGTCACGGCGCCCTGCGGCTCGACCGGAGGCGGGCCGATGCCCGGCGGTACCGCGGCCTCACCGGCCACGACCTGGCGGGGATAAAAGGTTCCCCGGAAGACCTGCCCGAACGCGCCATATCCCAGCGGGCTTATTGCCGCGTACCAGACCGAATTGTCGGTCAGGTCATGGCTCAGGTAGTAGGTATTGCCGGCATCGTCGGCCCAGGCGCCGGAAAGGTCACCGGAAAACGTGGCCGTTATCTTGTCGACGGAGTAGACCGGATGGATCTCCAGCTTGCCGCTATCGTGGCCCGTGTCGAATACCAGCGCCCCGGTCACGCGGACCGGGTCGCCGAACGACAGCTCGGTGAGGAAGTTCGGCGGGCTGGGCGGGCTGCCGGAGTTGGACGGCACCACCACGTAAATCGGCCTGCCATTGAAGAGGACGGAGCTGCCGACGGTGCGCTCGGCCCAGCCAGGGAACAACGGATCCGCGGTATCCGCACCGTTGTCACCACAGTCCGCCGAGCGGCCGAACATGAGTATCTCGCCTTCGATCTGGCCGGCCAGCAGGTGCTCGATTTCGTCCCGCCGCTGCTGCTTCAGCCCGGCGAAGAAGGCTGGCTGCCGGTCCGTTATCTGGCTGGTCTCGGTCAGGAACCAGAAGGTGACATCACCATCGGGCTGATCCCCGGCGCCGAAGAACGAAGGCTGATTGAGGCAGATGAAGTCGCTGTACGTGAAGAGCTGCCGCGGGTAAAAGGCTCTGGGATAGCCCACTGTCACCGGCGGTGCATTGAGATCGCCGGCGTCTCTCGCGACGTTCGCGAAAACCGACACCGAAATCTGGAGCGGCTCCAGGTTGTCGGCCAGCGTGGTCTTCTCGTAGATGTCCCCATTACCCACGACGTTCTTGAGAGTCATCGCGAAGGCCTGGTCGATGACCACGACGGGCCACGTTGATCTGCTGGTCCGCCGCCAGACAGACCCGCCGAAGCCGCCGCTTTCCCCGACCCGGAGAAGCTGGTTGTCGCCGGCCGGCCGGAGCGTCAGGGTGCCGCGGCCGGACGTGGCCCCCCGCGGCACATCGGACCATTCGCCGGTAACGGCCGAGTCGGTGACCGACCCATGGAAGACGTTGCAGAACTGCAGCCCGGGATGCATGAGACCGCTGCTCAGGCCGGCCCACCAGAGCGCATCTCCGATTTGCCGGAGGAAGTACGCTCCTCCGTCGTTCGCCACCCAGATCCCCGTCAGGCTGGAGGGCTCGTCTGGTGGGGCGGCCGGGCCTGGGGGAACTACCGGGCCCGGATCAGGCATGCGGCTCAGCGTGCCAGCATGTCTAGAAAGAGTCAATAAAGTTCAACGAATTAGTAAAAGAATCCATCTCAGAAGTCTTGTAAAAGGCTCATCGTGGGTCGGCAAGGCGGCTCAGCGCGGCCTGGATTCGTTTCTCCGAGATGGGACCGGAGGTGCCCAGCACCTGGGCGAAGAGGCTGACCCGCAGTTCCTCGATCATCCAGCGCACCGCCTGGACGCCGGCATCCTGGCGCCGCGCGGGCGGAAGCTCCGCCACGGCACGGGAGTAGGCGTCCGTGACCCGTGCCACCGCCGCCGCTCGTTCCGTATCGCGGGCCGGGTCCTGCGCCGCCGTGTCCAGCCTGCGGCTGATCGCCCGCAGATAGCGTGCCAGGTCGGGCAGCCGCGCCAGCCCCGTCTCGCTGACGAACCCCGGATGGATCAGCGCTTCGAACTGGGCCTGGGCGTCGGCCACCGCCCGCGCCAGCACCGGGCTGGCGCTGCGCAGCCGGGACTCCGCTTCGTGTGCCGCCTCGAGCACCTGCCCGGTGAGGTCAAGCGCCCGGGAAGTCGCCAGCGGCAGGGCGGGCCGCGCCGCGGCCACCAAGCGGGCGAACCCTTCGCTGTCCCAGGCCGGGCCGCCGGCCTCCGCGATCACCTGGTCGGCCGCGCACGCCTCGCAGTCGTCCAGCAGGGCGCCGATGTTGCGGTACGGGCTCCGGCTCAGCGCGAGCTTGCGCTCGTTGGGCAGCCGGCCGGCGATCGAGCGCAGCCCGGTCGGCACCCGCAGCAGGAGCAGCCGCCTGGTGCCGCGCACCATGGCAGCCTGCGCCTGCGCCTGCGTCTCGAACAGGCGGACCTCGGCGGCGGCCCCGGTGTCCTCCAGCGCCGGGTAGGCGGTGAGCTGCCCCGAGGTGAACACCCGGGGCAGTCGTGCCGATGTTCCAGTCCGTCAGGCCGGTCCGCAGCAGGTCGCCGGCCGCGTCGGTGACCATCTCGGCCAGCCGGGGCCGCAGTTGCCTGCGCAGCTCATCCAGGTCTTTGCCGCGGGCCAGCTCGCGGCCGGAGTCCATCACCCGGAAGGTCATCCTCAGGTGCGGTGGCAGCCGGGACTCATCCCAGGCGCCCCGCGGGATCCGCACCCCGCCGAGGCGGGCGAGTTCCGCGCCCAGCGCGTCCAGCAGGTTGCCGTGCGGTTCGCCCAGCCGGGCGACGACGGCCCTGGCCACGTCCGGCGCGGGCACGAACTCCCGGCGCAGTTCCTTCGGCAGGGACCTGATCAGCTCGGTGACCAGTTCCTCCCGCCTGCCCGGCACCTGCCAGCCGAGTTCGTCACCGTCCACCCGGGCCAGCGCGGCCAGCGGGATGTCCGCGGTCACCCCGTCCTCGGGCGCACCGGGCGCGAACTCGTACGACAGCGGCAGCTCGTCCCAGCTCGCGGGATAGTCGCCGGGCTGGATCTGGCCGCTGGCCGGCCCGGCCAGGTCGTCGAAGGTGAGGGTCAGCAGGTCCGGGGACTTCGCGCGGGCCCTCTTCCACCAGGTGTCGAAGTGCCGGGAAGAGGTCACGTCCTTGGGTACCCGCTGGTCGTAGAAGTCGAAAAGGACGGCGTCGTCGGCGACCAGGCCGCGCCGCCTGGCCTTGTCCTCCAGGTCTTTGGCCTCATCGAGGAGCCGCTGGTTGTGGTGGAAGAACTTGTGATGGGTCTGCCAATCGCCCTCCACCAGGGCGTGGGTGATGAACAGCTCCCGCGCCGCCGCCGGGTCCACCCGCGCGTAGCTGACCTGGCGGGCCGCCACGATCGGCAGGCCGTACAGCGTGACCTTCTCGGCCGCCATGGCCGCGCCGCGCCGCGCACTCCAGTGCGGCTCGCTGTAGCTGCGCTTCACCAGGTGCGCGGCCAGCTGCTCAGCCCATTCCGGTTCAATACGAGCGGCCGTCCTGGCCCACAGCCTCGAGGTTTCGACGAGTTCGGCGGCGACCACCCACGCGGGCGGCTTCCTGGCCAGCACGGAATCCGGGAAGATCGAGAACCGGGCACCACGCGCCCCGGCGAACTCCACCGGGCCGCGCCGCTTCCTGCCCGGCTTGGTTTCTGTGTCCAGCATCCCGATGTGCGAAAGCAGGCCGGCCAGCAGGGACAGGTGCACCCGGTTCGCCAGCTCCGCCGGGTAGCGCGCCCCGGGCTCCGGCTCGCGGGTGCGTGCCACGGCCTGGCCGGGGTGCGTATCGCGGCTATTTCCGCTGGCTGGCCGGGGAGAGCCAGTTTCCCGGCCGATGCCGGCGCCGACCTCCTTGGCCGCCTGCCGCAACTGGCCGTACAGGTCCTGCCACTCCCGCACCCGCAGGTAGTGCAGGTATTCGCGGCGGCACAGGCGGCGGAACGCGGAGCCGGACAGCTCGGCCTGCTTGTCGTGCAGGTAGCCCCACAGGGTGAGGAGAGCCAGGAAGTCCGAACCCGGCTCGGCGAACCTGGCGTGCATGGCGTCGGCGGCCTCGCGGGTGTCCGCGGGGCGCTCCCTCGGGTCCTGGATGGACAGCGCCGCCGTGATGATCAGCACTTCGCGCAGGCAGTCGTGGTGCCTGGCTTCCAGGATCATGCGGCCGAGCCGCGGATCCACCGGCAGCCTGGCGAGCTTGCGGCCCAGCGGGGTCAGCCGGGCCGGGCCCGCACCGGGGGCAAGAGCGCCCAGTTCTTCAAGGAGCCGGATGCCGTCGGCGATGTTGCGGGACTCCGGCGGGTCCACGAACGGGAAGTCCGCGACCTCGCCCAGGTCGAGCGCGGCTGCCTGCAGGATGACCGAGGCCAGGTTGGTGCGCAGGATCTCCGGGTCGGTGAACTCGGGGCGTGCGGCGAAGTCCTCCTCGCTGTACAGCCGGATGCAGACGCCGTCGGAGGTTCGGCCGCACCGGCCCTTGCGCTGGTCGGCCGAGGCCCGCGAGATCGGCTCGATGGGCAGCCGCTGCACCTTGGTCCGCTGGCTGTACCTGGAGATCCGCGCGGTACCGGGGTCGATGACGTACTTGATGCCGGGCACGGTCAGCGAGGTCTCGGCGACGTTGGTGGCCAGCACCACGCGGGGCCGCCGGTGCGGCTGGAACACGCGGTGCTGCTCGGCCGCGGACAGCCGGGCGTACAGCGGCAGCACCTCCAGGCCGGCCAGGTCCGGCCGGTCGCGCCAGCGCGTCAGCGGTGTCCCTGATCTCCCGCTCACCGCTGAGGAAGACCAGGACATCCCCTGGCCCTTCGGCGCGCAGTTCCGCCAGCGCGTCGCAGATGCCCTGCACCTGGTCTTTCGCCTCGTCGCTTGGGCGGTCCGGGTCGGCCAGCGGACGGTAGCGCACCTCGACCGGGTACATCCGCCCGGACACCTCGACGATCGGCGCGCCCCCGCTCTGCTTGCCCGATTCGCCTCCGGCACTCTGCTTGCCTGATTCGCCTCCGGCAAAATGTTTGCTGAACCGCTCCGGGTCGATCGTGGCCGAGGTGATGATGACCTTGAGGTCGGGGCGGGACGGCAGCAGGCGCTTGAGGTAGCCGAGGATGAAGTCGACGTTCAGGCTGCGCTCGTGAGCCTCGTCGATGATCAGGGTGTCGTAGCGCCGCAGCTGCCGGTCCCGCTGCATCTCGGCCAGCAGGATCCCGTCGGTCATCACCTTGACGACAGTGCCGTCGCTGGACTTGTCGGTGAACCGCACCTTGTAACCGACGGCCGTGCCGATCTCGGTGCCCAGTTCCTCGGCGATGCGCTCGGCCACGGTGCGCGCCGCGATCCGGCGGGGCTGGGTGTGGCCGATCTGGCCGGTGACGCCGCGGCCAAGCTCCAGGCAGATCTTCGGCAGCTGGGTGGTCTTGCCCGAGCCGGTCTCGCCGGCGACGACGACGACCTGGTGGTCGCGGATGGCCGCGGCTATCTCGTCCTTCCGCTGGCTGACCGGCAGCTCCGGCGGATAGGAAACCACAAGCGCGGGCGTCAAGGTGGCAGTCTCCATGGCAGGCACGGGGAACACGCACCAGGATGGCCGCGGATTCCCCCGGGTACCTAACGCTTTTCTCGCTCGCCTCCTTCCATGCGGGGGCGTAACCTCAGGCCGGTGGCCAGCGGGAGCCCGTCCGGTGCCGAGGGCGTACTGATCAGCGGGGTGTACGGCTCGGGGAAGAGCTCCGTCGCCGCGGAGATCGCCTACCTGCTCGAACAGCGCCGCCAGCCGTACGCCTTCCTGGATGTGGACTTCCTGGGCTGGGGTGGGGCCGACTTCTCCGGCCACTCGGCGGGGCGCTGGCTGACGCTGCGCAACCTGGCCTCGGTCGTGGCCAACTACCGGGAGGCCGGTGTCGGCTTGTTCGTGCTGGCGTACTTCATCCCGGACCACCAGACGCTGCGCGGGGTGCGGGAGGCCGTGGGGGTGCCGTTGCGGGTGGTCCGGCTGACGGTGCCGTTGCCCGATATCCGGCAGCGGCTGGCCGCCGACGTGACCAGCGGCCGGCAGGATGACCTGCGGGAGGCGGAGGCGCAGATCGCCGCGTCCGAGGGCGTGGGCCTGGAGGAGCTGGTGGTGGCCAACGACCGCCCGATCGGCGTCGTCGCCGGGGAGATCATGAGCTGGCTCGGCTGGCAGTGACCTGCCCCGCCTGGAACATGCCAGGGCCCGCCGGTGTTTTTACTGCGGAATTATCTGTGTGGCGAAAGAATGACGATGGCACAGTGCATCACCTGCGGGACCGAATTGCATCCCGAACGAGCCAGGAAATACAACTACTGCATGGCCCGTGAGTGTCAGGAGAAAAACGCGAAGGGCCTGACGATGGTGGCCGTGGGCATGAACAAAGCGGCCGACGAGCTGATGATCCTCGATGAGCGCACCCAGGCGGAACTTGCCAGCGGCAGATACCGCGATCAGCGGCGGGGTTCCTTCGGCACCTCCGCCGCGGCTCCCGCACCCGGCACGACGGCCCGGGATGCCAAGCAGCCGGCCCGCCGGGCCAGCGAGCAGCCGGCCCGCCAGAAGCCGGCCCGCCGGGCCGCGGCCCCGGCCACGGTCAGCCGTCCGTGGACCGACCGGCAGGAACGGCTCGCGCTCCTCTACAACGAGCAGGGACTCAGACCGGCCGAGATAGCGGCCAAGCTCGGCGTCAGCACGTACACGGCGACCCAGATCATCCTCGCCGCCCGCGGCCGGCGCTGACCGCGGACGGTGCCCGGCTTCAGAGCGGATCCCATCCGGCGGACTCGTAGGCCTGCGTGAGGGCCCGCATCAGCGCGCCGTCGACCGGCACGGCGAGCCCGTCGATCTGCCCGACCGGTGCGATGCCGTGGGAGTTGGTGACGAACGCGGCGGCGAACGACCCCAGGCCGGAAAGGCGTACCGGATTCCGCCGCGACGGTATGCCGTGGCCGGGAAGGTGCCGCTCCAGGATCTGCATGGTAATTCCGGCCAGCGAGGGTGCGTCCGGCCAGACCACCCCGGTGCCGTCGGAAAATCCGACATTGGTGATGGACCCCTCACAGACGATGCCGTCCGGGCCGGTCAGCAGTGCCTCGTCGAATCCATTGTCACGGGCCAGCCGCTGGTAGTAGCCCTGCCCGAAATCGCCGATGTGCTTGATATGGGCGAGCGAGCGCTGATAGGGCACCGTCTGCAGCCGCCAGACGTCCGGCGCCATCGTCCCCGGCGGGCGCACCGTCACCATGACCGCGGGCCCGTCCGGCGCCTCGTAGACGTACACGCGAACCGAGGCGTCGTGGGTCTGCTCGCCCACGGCATGCCGGATGTAGCCGAGCACCGTGGCCGTGTCCAGCCCCGCGCCGAACATCTCCCGGTTCGCGGCGTCGAGCCGGGCCAGGTGCAGGCCGAGGCCCCGCACCTGGCGGTCCCTGACCTGCATGGCGGTGAAATGGCCGTAGCCGGCCGGTGCGGCGGCGCTCAACTGCTCCACGGTGGCGCTCCGGCCATCGATCTCTATATGCACGGCAGTACCGCCGTCCTCACCCGGGGCGCCGCATGGTCAGCGACTGGAAGTGGAGTTCGCCCGGCTCGATGATGTGGAAGTCTACGAGGCTGAAGTACCTGGCGGCGAAGGCCTGGATCTGCTCGTCGGTGCGCCATGAGAAGAAGCGGGCCGGCTCGTGCCGGTCATCGCTGGCCGGGCCCTCCTCGCCGTTGCCGCCGTAGACGCCCAGATAAAGCCACCCCCCTGGGCGCAGCACCGCGCGGATCGCCGCGAGCACCTCGGGGAGGTCGGTGTTCGGCACGTGCAACAGGCAGTTCAGCGCGTAGACCGCGTCGAAAGAACCGGCCGGGAAGTCCAGGTGCAGGAAGTCCATCACGTGGGCATCCAGGCCCTTCTGCCGGCAGAAGCCGACCATGGCCGGGGACAGGTCGGTCGCGACCACCTGCAGGCCGTGGCCGGCGAAGAAGGCGCTGTCGTGGCCCGGGCCCGCGCCGATCTCCAGCAGCCGGCCGCCGCCGTCGCCGAGCACCCTGCCGAGGAACAGTTCCCGCTCGGCGAGCTTCCACGGCTTCTTCTCCTGCTGGTCACGCCATGCGGCACGGCCGTCGTAGGAGACGCGCAGGCTGTCGAGCACGTCCTGGTACCGGGCACTCGGCGGCCCGGTTCCCGTTCTCTCCGAGTCGGCCGACACCACCGCCTCCCAGCACCCCCGCTCCGGGAGGATCCTACTGAGCGGGCCGCCGCCTCTGTTCGCCGCGGGGCACGCCGGCCCGCCGGGCGGGCATGCGGTGGAATGGCTGGGTGGACGAAGAACTCCGGCGCGAACTGCTGGCCCGGGCCGAGGAGGACCACCGGATGCGCCGCCTGGTGTCCCCGCCGAAGGGGCAGTACGTGGTCAGGCTGCCCGACGAGGTTGCCCAGGAATGGCGGCGCGTGGACACCGAGAACACCCGGTGGCTTGCCGACGTCGTGGCCGCGCGCGGCTGGCCGGGGCGCACGCTGGCCGGTGCGGACGGCGCCGAGGCGGCGTGGCTGCTCGCCCAGCACGCGGACCGGGATCCGGAGCTTCAGCGGACGTTCCTCGAGGCGCTGCGCGGCGCGGCCGCCGACGGGGAAGCCTCGCCGGCGAACCTCGCCTACCTGGAGGACCGGGTGCGGGTTCACGACGGGCGGCCGCAGCTTTACGGCACCCAGTTCACCGTCACCGACGGGGAATTCGGGCCGAGCCCGATCGAGGATCCGCAGCACCTGGACGAGCGCCGCGCCGAAGCCGGGCTGGAGCCGTTCGCGGTTTACCAGGCGCAGATCCGGGCCGGGCTGGCGGAGGAAGGCTGACTCGCACGGCTGACATCGGGGTCAGGCGGGCGGCGGGCTGGCCAGCAGCGCCTGGGCGGTGGTGTAGGTCGCCATCACCACGCCCTCATGTGCGGGCAGGTGGATGCCGGCGAACTTCTCCAGCGCCAGCAGCGTGTCCGAGAGCAGGAACAGCGTGCCACCGGCGGCCGTGCGCCCCGATCCGGAGTCCAGTGCTGCCAGCGACATCGCGAGCAGCGCCGTGCTGTAGGCGAGGACCGGAAGGCGGTCCTTGCCGGTCCGCGGCCACAGGTAGGCGTTCAATGCGCCGAACGCCGCGAGATACGGCACGGCCAGCACCGGCCGGGAACGCAGCCGCCCGCCGCCGGGGCGCTGCCGCAGGGCATGGATCCAGGCGGCGTGGCCGGCGAGGAAACAGGCCAGCCCCGCGGTGAAGGCCGCGTCACTGCCGCCAAGCAGCGCCACGTCGCCCGCTCCGCCCAGGGCAAGAGCCCGCCGCGACCCGCGGTCACTGCCGGCCATCAGCACGGGCATCAGCAACGGCTTGGTCAGCCACCGCTCCCGGTCCCGGCCAGCCCCGGCCAGCAGCGTGTCGGCGGCCGCCAGAGCCACGAAAACACCCCTCGCCCGACGGGCCATCGGCACCTCCCCGCACTCGTGACTCCACCCCATCACACCTGGCCCGGGTGATGAATGTGAGTTTGGTGGCGGGCTCGGTGTGGTTCGCGGCGCATGGTGACCTCCAGCACGGCCATGCTCAGCCTCGCCGTGCACGCCCCGAAGGCGCGGAGCGCCCACATGATCCAGTCCTGTTCGGGCCGCATAGTTGCCTTGAGCGTCCGCAGGCCGTTTCGGTCGGCATGATCAAGGAGCCCGTTCAGCAGGCAGGTTCCGATTCCCTGCCGCTGCCAGGCGTCCTCGACGAGAACTGCCAGGTCAGCGGTCGCGCCGACCGTGGCTCGGCAGCTCGCCAGGGCCACGACGGCCGTCGGCGTCGCTGCGACCAGCGCGAGGTGATCAGCGTGCCCTGCGAGGGCCTCGGTGAGATAACGCTCGGGGAACGACCGCAGCGGTGCAAGAAATCGCTTCAACCGCGTCGAGTCCGAGCACCGGGCGAGCATCTCGGTCAGGGCCGGCCGGTCGGCGGGTGTTGCTGGTCTTATCCGCACGGCCGTTGCGCCCCGGGATGGCATCGGCGGTTCCATAGCTGTAGGTCCTCTCGGATGGGCAAAGGCACGACAGTGATGCCGGTGAGGCAGCGGATTCCGAGGTGGCTATCGCACTGGCCAGACCGACGCGGGAACTGCCGGACTCATACGCGGCTGGCGGGGAGCCAGCCACTAGCCAGTACGTTCGTTTCGTAACGCGGGGTTCAAACAATCGTCGCCCGCCTTCGCCGCGCTGCTGGTGACCACCGCCCCGCTCACCCTGGTCGCCGGTGTAGGCCTGACCCGGGCGTGGCTGCGCGGGTCGCCGCCCGCGGTTGTGGCGGGCGGCTGCGTGGGCACTGCTGGCAGCCGCCTCTGGCACGGCGTTCGGCATGTGTCACTTCAGAGGGGCACCGTTGTCACATTCATGACCGGTGCGGGAGCCCGGCAGGGGCCAGCGCTGCGCTGGGCGGCGGGCCGGGGTCAGGTCCAAGACCTGATGTGCGCGCCGATCGCGGCGGCCCGCTCAGCGACGGTCCCGGCGGGGACATCGACGAGGTCGAAGCCCAGGCGCCGGTACTCGGCCTCGTGGATCCGCTCGAACGCCTGTGATTCTGCGTAGCTGATCCGGCGCACCGCCGTGGGCTGGATGAACCCGAGCAGCCGGACGAAGAACACCCGGTGGTCGAAGGAACCACCGCCGGTCGCCCAGGCGACCTCCTGCTCCAGCACCGGCGGTACCGGGTGCCCGAGGTGCCGCGCCAGCGCGAGCGTGCAGACTGCCGACCGGTCGTGTACCTGCACGGTGACACCGGGGCGCACCGGCGCTTCCCGGCGCTGCCGTTGCAGCGCGGCAATCCGGTCGATGAACACCGGGTCGGCCCAGGGCTCGGCCTCCTCCTGGGCCAGCCGCGCGGTCATCACGTCCGTGGCGGCCTCGGGCACTACGGCATGCCCGCCAGCCGCCAGGGCCTGCAGGATCGACGTCTTACCGGCACCGGGAGCGCCGGTCAGGATGAAGCGCTTCATGTTCTCCTCACTTGGAATTTGCTCCTGCGCGGCCCAACGGCATGCCGAAGCCGGGGGGCAGGATGGGACGGACAGCCAGATCGGGGAGTACCGGTGACCGAGGAAATGCAGGCCCGGAAGGCGATGCCGAAGCCGGCGGATGCCTGAGGTTCGTGCGCGGGGTCACGCCGGAACGGGTGACCAAGGGGTCCGGGATGGAACCCCGCTCAGCGCGGCTGGTGGATGCCGACCTAGCCGAAGCGGCGCTGGCATGCCCAGTCTACGGCGAGTCCGAACGCTCCAGCCAGGCGGTTGAACTGGCCCAGGTGCGCACCCCGTCCTCCAGCACCGCGGTGCAGACCTTCGGGCCGGTGAGGTCGCCGGCGAAGTTCAGCACGCTGTCCGGGCGGCCCACCGGTGAACGGCCGGGCCCGTTTGGCAGACTGCGTGCCGTGGATGGCGCGGAACTGTACGCGGGCAACGCCGCGGCGATGTGGTCGAGCCTGGCGCCCTGGTCGCGGCCGGTGCCGGGCACGGCGCCGGGCGTGGCGGCCGTCGAGATCCCGGCGCAGCGGGCCGGCCGGGTCATCCTCCGGTGGCCGGGCGCGGCCGGGTCCAGGCAGCCCGGTGCGCTGGTGCGGGCGGTGGGCCTGCATGGCCGGGTCGTGGTCGAGGACTCCTTCGGAGACCTGGTGGTGCAACGTGGGCGTCCGGGAAGAGGCGTCACGGTGGACCGGATGCCGCTGATGCTCCGGCCGCCGGCGGCGCGGCGCCACCGGGGAGCGGCGCGGCCGTGGTGCTTGTGGCCGGCCAGGAGGCGCTGGTCCAGGCGGAACGGGTGATCGTGGACGGCTTCCCGAGGCCCGCGCTGCAGCCGTACCGGCCGGGGCGGATGCTGCCGCCGCAGGTGCTGACCACGCCCGGATGGCGGACCTGGCTGGCCTACCGCCACGGCAGGCCGGCCGCCGCCTGCTGCACCTACGACGACGGGGCCGCGCTGGGCGTGTACTGGCTGGCGGCCCTGCCCGAGCACCGGTCCGCGGGCCTGGGCCGGGCCGTCATGTGCGCCGCGCTCACCGCCAGCCCCGGGCGGCCGGTGGTGCTGGTCGCGACCGCGGCGGGCGCGCCCCTGTACTCCTCGCTGGGCTTCGCGGTGGTGTCGGAAGCGGCCTGGTACCGGATCCAGGCACCGCCGGACCAGGGCTCAACCGGCGGGCGGCCGGATTTGCGTCGTTGACACCGGCCGCTCCGCCTGACAATCTGGGCGCTGATTAGAAGGTGTGTTCGAAGACTAGAAATTTCTAGAACAGGATTTTGTTTTTTATCATTGACATGTAGCATGACGTCGTCCGGACGGTGGACAGGACAATGGAGGGGTGCCATGAGCAGCGCGGCGGACCAGGTGTCCGGCAGTCCTGACCTCGACTCCACGCTCACCGCGCGACAGCGGAAGATCGTCCGGTTCATCAGCGGCTGGGTGCACGAGCACGGGTACTCCCCCTCCATGCGCGAGATCGGCCGTGCCGTGGGCCTGACCAGCACCTCCAGCGTCGAGCATCAGCTCGCCGCGCTGCAGGCCAAGGGCTATCTGCGCCGCGCCGCCGGCTGCCCGCGGACGGTGGAGGTCCGGCTGCCCGGGCAACCGCCGGTCCCGCTGACCCCGGGGCCGGCCGCGGCGCGCGCCCCCGCCGGCGGCCGGCTCCGGCCAGGTCCCCGAAACCAGCCGCCCGGGTGCCGCTGGTCGGGCGGATCGCCGCGGGCGTCCCGGTTCCGGCCGAGGAGTCGGCCGACGACATCTTCCCGCTGCCCAAGGAACTGGTCGGCGAGGGAGAACTGTTCATGCTCAAGGTCGCCGGGGATTCGATGATCGGCGCGGCGATCGCCGACGGCGACTGGGTGGTGATCCGGCAGCAGTCCGACGCGGAAAGCGGCGAGATCGTCGCCGCCATGATCGACGGTGAGGCCACGGTCAAGACGCTCAAGCGGTCGGACAACCACGTCTGGCTCATGCCGCACAACTCCGCCTACACGCCGATCCCCGGGGAGGGGGCGACGATCCTGGGCCGGGTCGTCACCGTCCTGCGCCGGGTGTGACACGCCCCGCTCACCGCACGCGGGCGGCGATCACGCGCGCGCAGTCCAGCGCCTCGGTATGCGCCGTGTCCACCTGCACGTCGTAGGCGACGCCCCGGTGGACCAGTTCCGCCATCGCGCCAGGGCCGGCCATTCCAGGTCACCTGGCGACCGCGGGGGTTCACCAGGTCACCGCCGGCACGTTAGGGTCGGTTTGGCTTGCGCCCGCCGCGATGGAATCCGGGATTGGGGAGACGCGTGGATCTGGGGTTGAAGGGCAAGGTCGCGCTCGTTGCCGCATCGAGCAAGGGCCTGGGCAAGGCGTCGGCGCTGGCCCTGGCCCGGGAGGGCGCGCGGGTCACGATCTGCGCGCGGACCGAAGCGGACCTGTTCGCCGCGGCCGGCCAGATCCGGGACGAGACCGGCGCCGACGTGCTCGCCGTCCCGGCCGATCTGAACAGCGCGGACGGGATTCATACCGTCGTCGTCGCCACCGCGGAGCGGTTCGGCGGGGTGGACATCCTGGTCAACAACTCCGGCGGCCCGCAGCGGGGCAAGTTCGCCGACTTCACCGACGCGGACTGGCGGCAGGCGTTCGAGGTGGTCACGCTGAACTTCGTCCGCTTCGTCCGCGAGGTGGTGCCCTACATGCGCGCCCAGCGGTGGGGCCGCATCGTCGGGATCCAGTCGATGTCGGTGAAGCAGCCGGTGGACGGCATCGACATGTCGAACGGGCTCCGCCCGGGCGTGGCCGGGCTGATGAAGGCGCTCATGCCCGACCTGGCCAAGGACGGCATCACCATCAACCTGGTGCTCCCCGGCATGTTCCTCACCTCCCGCATCATCGCGGGCGCGGGCCGCAGCCCCGAGGAGGACCGCGCTCTGCAGGCGCAGCTCGCGCCCGTCGCCGCGGCCATCCCGCTCGGCCGACTCGGGGACCCGATCGAACTCGGCGACCTCGTGGCGTTCCTTGCCTCGCAGCAAGCCTCCTACATCACCGGCGCCGTGTACCAGGTCGACGGCGGCCTCATCAGGTCAAACATCTGAGGCCGCGGCGCCGGCCCGCACCGGGAAGCCGGGCAGCGGGAGCGGTCCTCCGGCGCTGGCGGCCGGGGCGCGGAGGAATGAAAGCCTCCACCGTGGGCAATGTGCCGGTCATGTCCGTTACCCCCGTGCACCGCCCGCACCGCGGCCTCACCCCCCTGGCCGTGGTCACCATCGCGGCGGCGGTCTTCGCGATCCTGCTCCTCCTGGTGCGGCTGCGCTGGGCACCGCTGGAGTCGGTGGACCACGGTGCCGCGGCCCGGATCAACGACGTGGTCGCGGGGAACAGCGCGCTCATCGCCGTGGTCAAGGCGGTGACCTGGCTGGGCAGTTACGGCGTGCTCTGGGCGGTCGTGGGGGTCGCGGCGGTCATCCTGGCCATCAGGAAACGCTGGCGGCTGGCGGTCTACCTGCTCGTCACGGCCGCGGGCGCGCTGGTGCTCGACCCGGTCCTCAAGTCGCTGGTGGGCCGGCTGCGCCCGGTGGTCGCGCATCCGATCGCCCACGGCACCGGGGACAGCTTCCCGAGCGGGCACTCGCTCGGCTCGATCGTCTGCTACGGGGCGATACTGCTGGTCTTCCTGCCCGCAGTGCGCGGCCGGTGGCGCGTCACGTTCATCACGGTGATCGTCACCCTGATCGCGCTGATCGGGATCAGCCGGATCCTGCTCGGCGTGCACTACCTGTCCGACGTCATCGGCGGGTGGGCGATCGGGATCACCTGGCTCGGCGTCACCGCGTTCGCTTTCGAGGCAACCCGGCACGCCTCGGGCCAGCGGGTCACCGACCCGATCACCGAGGGGCTGGAGCCGGAGGCCCGGTCCGACCTCCAGCCCGCCCAGCCCGAGCCCGCGGGCACCCGGGCCCGTCACCGCGGCCGGATCGCCGCCGGGATCCTGGTGGCCTGGGTACTAATCGTCGGCATCGTGGTCGGCACCGGGGAACTGATCATCAAGCACGGCAACGGCAACGTGCTCGGCGACGAGACCATTCCGCACTGGTTCGCCGCCCACCGCACGCCCGGCCTGAACCGGTGGAGCGAGATCTTCAGCACGCTCGGCGCGACCCAGGCGATTCTCATCGTCGCGGTCGCCACCTGCGTGGTCTTCCTCGCCGTCACCAGGCGCTGGCGGCCGGTCGTGTTCATCGCCACGCTGATGTTCGGGGAACTTGCCGCGTTCCTCGTCGCCAGCACCGTGGTCAAGCGGCCCCGGCCGGACGTCCCGCACCTCGACCATCACCTGCCGACCTCGGCGTACCCGTCCGGGCACACCGCCGCGACGACCTGCCTCTACGTCGCCCTGGCCATCCTGGTCATCGGCCACGCGCACGGCTGGTGGCGGTGGCTGTTCCTGGTGCCCGCGATCGCCATGCCCGCGCTCGTGGCGCTGTCCCGGATGTACCGGGGGGAGCACCACCCGACCGACGTCCTCGGCAGCCTGCTGTTCTCCGCGCTCTGGATCACCGCCCTCACGCTGCTGGTCAAGCCAAACCGGCACGACCACAACGGGGCACACGCAGCGGCGGCCGGCGGGGCGCGCGAGCGCACGGCGGTCTCCCGCGCCACGGCACGCCGGGCGGCGGCGCGAGGCTGACGCCGCGGCGGCCGGATCCCGGCCGTGGCTGTCCTGGGGCTGCCGGACGGGCACCAGCCCGCCTATGTGGTGATGGGCGGCCCGGCCGGGCCGGCGGTGCCGGTGCTGAACGGCTTCCGGGCGCGCACCTGGAGGAAGTAGGGGACGATCCGGGTGTCGGCGACCTCGGGGTGATCGGCCGCGGTCTGCTCGTCGGCGCGCGGCTCGGCGACCGCCTCGACGCGCAGCCCGGCACCCAGCACGGCGTCCAGCCACCCGGTGAAGGTCCGGCGCGCGTAGGTGATCGTGAACGGCTCGTACCGGTCCCGGAACAGGGCCATCGCCGCGCCGAAGGTCCAAGTCTCGGTGAGCGGGCCCTGGTAGAAGTACTCGCCGATGGCCCGCGCCTGGCGCACCCCGGCCTCGTCATCGACCCAGCGCCCGACCGGCGCCGACATGATCGGGTGCACGACCGAGAACTGCACGAAACCCCCGGGCCGCAGCACCCTGGCCACCTCGCGGAGCGCCCGCTCGGGGTCGGCGGTATCCATCAGGCTCATGAACGCGGTCACGGCGTCGAAGCTCGCGGCGCGGAACGGCAGCAGGGCCCCATCGCCGAGGAGATACCGGATGCCCTGGCACGGGATTTGCGCGGCGGCCGCGATGAACGACTCGGCGATGTCGACGGCGACGACACGGGCACCCCGGCCGGCCAGCAGCCGGGTGTTGTGGCCCTCGCCGCAGCCCAGGTCCAGGCAGGTCAGCCCGTCAACCGGCGGGAGCAGCGCGAAGAATCCGGGGGTGTTGACCAGGTCCCGGTAGCGGTCGAACCCGGCACGTGACATTTCCGTCCAGGCCGGGGCGTTCGTGTTCCACTGCCCGCGGATGTCTGGCGGCTCCACCGCGCCATGCTCGCACGCCACGGCGGACCGCGGGAAATCGTGCCGGGGACCCGCCACGGAATTCAGTTGCCGGTGGCCCCGCAGGCCTCTACGGTCGCGAGGTGACCTACCGGTACTGGCCGTTGTTCGACCTCCGCCTCAGCACGCCCGACCTGCGCCTGCACCCGATGACCGAGGCGGACCTAGCGCTGATCGCCGACCTGCTGCCCGACGACGTGGAACAGGACCCGGGCCCAGCCAGCTACGACTTCGGCGACTCCCGCGTCGGCCGGGGCATCGTCTCCTACCAGGCCTACTGGCGGGCCTACGGAACCTGGCGCCCCCAGGCCTGGCGGCTGCCCTTCGTGGTCCGGGCCACCGACGGTGAGATCCTTGGGGTCCAGGAACTTGAGGGCGACGACTTCCCTGCCCTGCGCACCGTCGACAGCTCCTCGTTCCTGGTGACGGCGGCGCGGGGCCGCGGCCTCGGCAAGCAGATGCGCACCGCGGTGCTGGCTCTGGCCTTCGGGCCGCTGGAGGCGGAGGCGGCCATCACCTCGGCATGGCACGACAACCACGCCTCGCTGGGAGTCTCCCGCGCTCTTGGCTATCGGCCCAACGGCGAGTCGCGGCACGCGCACCCCGGCCGCGTGGACGTGCTCAAGCACCTGCGGCTGCTGCGGGCGGACTGGCTGGCCAGCGGCCTCGGCGACCAGGTGGAGATCACCGGCTTCGACGCCTGCCTCCCGTTGTTCGGGCTGCCCGGGCGATGACTCTCCGGCCGGCCCGCGGTCCTATCGTGGGTCCCGCGATGATCACCGCCGCGCCTGGAGGTCAGCCATGGAACCGGACCACACCGCTCGCGACGCCGCGATGGCACGCCTGGAGGCGCTCACCGGCGAATGGGTCATGGAGGCGAGTTTCCCGGGCGGCCCCGGCGGCACCGGCGGCACCGGCCGTGCGGTGTTCGAGTGGGCGCTGCACCGGCAGTTCCTGATCTGCCGCACCGTGGTGCCCGGCGGCCCGCCGGACGGCCTCATGATCATGGGATACGACTCGGGGCGTATGCCGTATCGCCAGCATTACTTCGACTCGCGAGGTGTCGCCCGCGTCTATGCGATGGACCTCAGCGACGGCGTGTGGACACTGCTGCGTGACTCAGCCGACTTCACCCCGCTGGACTTCGCGCAGCGGTACACCGGCACGTTCTCCGCGGACGGCCAGCGGATCGACGGCCGCTGGGAGTCGGCCCAGGATGGCGCAGCCTGGGAGCTTGACTTCCATCTCAGCTACACCAAGGTCAGGTAGGCTGCACGGTCAGATCACCGTGCCCTGCGGCGCCATAGCCTGCGGTTCCGCCGAAGACGCATACGGCCACACGACACCTTGCCTTACGGTAAAGGGGGCTCCGGGGGAGGTAATAGAAGTAAATGCGCATTGAAGCAGCCGTCACAAGCATCTCGTGGATCCCTTCCGAGGCGGTGACCGGCCTGACCAAGGCCGGCTTCACCTCGAGGGTGATGCACTACGACGACCCGCCGCCGGACTACCTGGAGAACCTGGCCGAGCTGCACAAGGCCGAGCGGTTCCGGTTCGCCAACCATCTCGCGGCCTGGGCAGAGGTCGAGGACGGGCAGGTGGTGGATGCGGGCTACGCGGGCCGCGGCTACATCAGCTCCACCCGGGTGAGCTTCGGCGCCAGGGGCGGCGTGACCTTTCAGCCCGCCGAGTTCCCCGAGCTGCGGACCGATCCGGAACTGCGCGGCACGGAGGCCGTGTTCAGCCAGACGGTCGGCGGCCGGACCGGGGTGCCCTTCCCGCGGCCGGTCCGCGGTAAGCCCTTCTTCCAGTGGGTCGCGCCGACCGTGTGGACCACGCTGCGGCTGGCGATCAGGGCCGACGGGACCTCCGCCAGCGAGCTGACCAGCGCGAGCCAGTTCCCCCGGCACTGGATCTACGACAACGACGGGCACCTGGCCGCCAAGTCCGGGCTGGCGGGCTACGCCGAGTGGGCCCGGTCCACCTTCGGCAAGCACACGCCCTGGGGGGACGAGGACTCCCGGCCGCTGGTGACCGCCGCGGAGACCGCGCTGGAGCGGCAGATCTCCGCCACGATCATGCGCGGCGGCGCCAGGCCCGAGATCCGCAGGCTCCGCGCGGGCACCGTCCTGGCCGAACAGGGCCAGCCGGGACGCGAGATCTTCCTGGTGCTCGACGGCGTCGTGGCGGTGTCGGTGGACGGCACCCAGCTGGCCGAGCTCGGGCCGGGGGCGATCATGGGCGAGCGGGCGGTGCTGGAGCACGGGCTCAGGACCGCCACGCTGCGCGCGGTCACGGACTGCGTCGTGGCAGCGACGGATGAGGGCAACGTGGACCGGGAGAGGCTGCAGGAACTTGAGCGCCTCCACCACCGCGAGGACGCCGGCGGCTGATCCGGTCCGGCAGCCTGCGCGGCATGCCCCGGCTGAGCGGCTGAGGTGAGCACAGATCCGGCCCTCCGCGGCGAACCCCGCGGAGGGCCGGATGTGCGGCACCGTGCTTAGCCGAGCGGCACCCGGAAGACGCGCGTCCCCCAGTTCTGCGCGCCGTCCGTGGTCTGGCTCGACTTCGGCGGGATGTACTCGGTGGCCAGCCATGCGGTGTCCGACGCGCCGGGAACCGCGAAGGAGTAGTCACCCCAGCGGGTCGAACCCTTGAAGTACGGCCCGGTCCCCCTGGCTGCCACGAACACCGGCCCGAAGTTGCTGGACCCCGCGCCCAGCTTGGCGTAGGCAGCGCTCGGGAACTCGGTCGAGTTGGACTCGGTGAAGACCGCTGCCGCGTTCCCGGCCGCATCCGGTTGCACCGCCGGGTAGATCAGGTACTGGCCGGGCGCGTCGATGTAGCCCTGGCGGACCATCTTCGCGCCGACGACCACACCGCCGGAGAGCCTCGGTTTCACCTGGAACCAGGCGCCACCAGCGCGCACCGTGTTGTCGCCGGCGGGCGTCACCGCCGTGGTCAGCTCGCCCCAGACCGCGTTGTCAGCGAACGCGGTCTGCTGCATCCGGTCGTCGCCCTGGTTCAGCTTGCTCGTGGAGCCCTTCTGCGGCACCGGCGGCGGGTTGGCGTACGGCTCGGACTTGGTGACGATGCTGGACACGGTCGGCAGGCCGCCCGAGGCGACCGCGGCCCGGTCGGTGATGGCCCACACGCCGATGCGGTTGTCGCCCTGGTTGTTGAAGTCCAGCTGGCTGAGCATGAACTCGGCGTGCGGCCGGACGGTGGACAGCGCGGGCTGTGGCGCCAGCGTTTTCTGCCCCGCGATCTTCAGGCCGCCGAAGTGCGCGAACTTCACGGTCGGCTTGCCAGCGACCAGGCCCGCCTTGTTGATGACCCACAGCTCCCCGCCATTGAACTGCGGCCCCTTGATGGAGAACTGGTCCGCGGTGATGTACAGGTTCTGCTGGTCGATGCCGATCCTGGGCTGGTCACCGAAGCACGGGCAGCCGCGGCCGCCCGGGTCGGTGGCGTTGATCGAGTACTCGTTCCACAGCCCGAGCGGGTCCTTGGCGTGCCGGACGGCGATCAGGACCGTCCCCTGGGTACTGGTGTCGTTCAGGAACAGGATGGTCGAGAACCACGTCGTGGTCGCCGGGTCGTACCAGCAGCGCGGGTCGCTGGTGAACTCCTTGCCGCCCACGTTGAACAGGTCGTTGACATTGAACGGCCCGCGAATCGATGTGCCATTCGACCGGAAGATCCGGTACGCGGAGTTGACCGGTTCCAGAACGAACCCGTTGCCCTCACACAGCCCCTGGTCGGGCGGTTCGAACTCAAGGTTGTAGTTGGTGAACTGGCTGTCCCGGCTGCTGGTGCCGTTGAAGTTGGAGAGCGTCGTGGCCACGGTGGGCGCCGCCCGTGACGTCGCGGCGGCCGGGGCGCGGGGCACCCTCTCGGCCGGCGAGAACACGTGGCCCGACAGCCGGGAGCCCCGCTGCAACATCCGCGTCGCCCCGGCGGCGTGCCGCGCGGTCCTTGGCACCATCTGGGCCATTCCCGTGGTGCCCTTGTAGTGCGTCACCGCGGGCGCCGCGCTGCCCTGTGCTGTGACGTGCGCGGCTGCTGCTGGCGCTAGCCCCGCTGCGATCATTGCCAGGCCCGCGGCCGCTGCCACGGCCAAGCCGCCCGTGCGAGTCAGGTTCACCTGATACCCCTTCGCCGAAGATCGTTACCAGCCGCTGCCACCCACCGGGCATTCTCCACCTGATTGGTTGATCTTGTACATCACAGACTTATCCCGATACGCGGGTTTTGAGACTTGGTGCCGCTTTTCTGTAGGACGGCGCACATGCTTCGTTCACCCGAAGGCCCTGGCTCAGCCCATGTCCAAGCGGTAGTTTTGACTGAACAATCAGGCAGCTGCTTCGTGCGCGCGGGCTCAGGAAATGCCTGGCTGAACGGGAGGTTGCGGCGATGACGGGACTCTCCGGACGCTCGGTGACCACCAGGGCTGCCGCGCTGCTGAGCGGCATGACGATGCTGGCTGCGCTCGCCGCGCTGCCCGCAGGGCCTGCCTTGGCCAGCCCGGCCGGGCCCGCCAGGCTGGCGACTCCCCCGCGCGGCGGAACCACAGGCGGAACCACGGGCGGCGGAACCACGGGCGGGAAGGCTGCAAGCCCCGGGCGCGCTGGCCAGGCGGCGGCCCGGCCGGGAACGAACCTGCTGCTGAACCCGGGAGCACAGACCGGTGCGGTCTCCGCGCGCGGCTGGGACAGCGTCACGATCCCGGGCTGGCAGGTCGTCAGCGGCCTGCCGACCGCGGTGCGGTACAGTACCCCGCGCTTCCCGCCGGCCACCGGGCGATGGCCGCTGGTGCCCGGCGGGCAGTTGTTCGCCGGCGGCGCGGGCGGCACCGCGCGGCTGCGCCAATCGGTCTCGCTGCGCCGCAGCGGATCCGCGATGCGGTACGACCTGTCGGCCTGGCTGGGCGGCACGTCGCATAGCAGCGCCGCGGTGACGGTCGCGTTCCTGTCCGCCACGGGGCAGGTGCTCGGCCGGGGCACGACCGGCCCGGTCGGCAAGGGCACCGGGGGGCACCGGCTATCGCCCCGCGCGGCCACCGGTACCGTCCCGGCCGGCGCGGTCAGCGCGCGGGTCACGCTGGTGCTGGCCACGACGCTGACCAACATCGACGGCCCCTACGCGCCCAAGGTGGGTTACGACTGGGCGCTCGCCGACGGGCTGCGCTTCAGCGTGTCCGCCCCGGTGCGCCGCCCGCCGCCGCTGGTCCCCCCGGCCGCGCACGTGCCCGGGTACCAGCACGTGTTCCTGTTCTATTTCGAGAACGAGGACTTCGGCTCGGTCATCGGCAATACCACGCAGGCCCCCTACCTGAACAGCCTGCTGTCGCGGGGCAGCCTGCTGGCCGACTCCTTCGCCGAGGAGCATCCCAGCGACGGCAACTACCTCGCCCTGGCCGGCGGGAGCACGTTCGGCGTCCCGCTCACCGACCCGCTGGAGATCAACCCCAGGTACACCATCGCGGCCCGCAACATCGGCGACCTGCTCGGCACCGCGCACCAGACCTGGAAGGAGTACCTGCAGAGCGCCAACGGCCCCTGCGACGACACGGTGCACGGGTACTACTGGGACGACGACCTGCCGATGACCTACTTCGCGGACGTCCGGAACCGCCCGGCGTCCTGCTCCGCGCACCTGGTACCGCTGCAGGCCCTGCGGACCGACCTGGCCAGCACGGCGACCACGCCGAACTTCGCCTGGCTGGGCGCCAACGACTGCGCCGACATGGAGGGGTGCGGGATCCGTGCGGGCGATGAGTTCCTGGCCGCCGAGTTCGGCGCGATCGAGCGGTCACCGGCCTGGCGGACCCAGCGCTCGCTGGCCATCATCACCTTCGACGAGGACGGCTTCGACCACGAGCACCCGGCCCAGCGGGTGGCCACCCTGGTTCTCGGATCGCGCGGAGTACGGCAGGGCTACGTGTCCCATGTCCGGTACACCCATTACAGCTTGCTCCGCACGATCGAGGCCGCGCTCGGGCTTGGCACGCTGACCCCGAACGATCGTTATGCACAACCGGTCAATGACGTGTTCGGGCACCAGCCCGCGCCGCCGGCCCCGGCCGCCGCCCTGCGGACCGCGCCGTCCACCGGAGCGCGGGCGCGTGGCGCTGCGGGCCGGTCCGCGGTAACCCCCGGTGCCGCCGCGGCGGCGGGCGGGGCGCGGCACCCGACGGCATTCGTGGTGAACTCCGCCTCGGCCACGGTCACGCCGGTCGACCTGACCACCCGCCGCGCGGGGCCGCCGATCACGGTCGGTGCCAGGCCGCAGGCCATCGCGGTCACCCCGGACGGGCGCACCGCCTACGTGGCCAACTCCGGCTCAGGGACCGTCACCCCGATCAACACCGCTACCCGCCGCGCGGGCACCCCGATCCGGACCGGCTCCGGTCCCGTGGCCGTCGCGGTCACCCCGGACGGGCGCACCGCCTACGTGGCCAACTCCGGCTCAGGAACCGTCACCCCGATCAACACTGCCACCGGCCGCGCGGGCACCCCGATCCGGGCCGGCGCCGGCCCCCGGGCCATCGCGATCAGCCCGGGCGGCCGCATCGCGTACGTGCTCGACTGGGACGGCGCGGCGGTTACCCCGATCGACACCGCCACCGGCCGGGCCGGGCCGGCGATCCGCGTGGGCAGTTACCCGTTCGCGCTGGCGTTCGCCCCGGACAGCCGCACCGCCTATGTCGCCAGTTACGGCGCCAATACGGTCACGCCGATCGACGTGGCCACCGGGCGGGCCGGCCGGGCCATCCCGGCCGGCCAGGCGCCCGACGCGCTCGCCGTCAGCCCGGACGGCCGCACCGTCTACGCGGTGGGCGGCGACTCCGACACGGTGATCCCCATCGGCGCCGGCACCGGGCGCGCGGGCCGGGGCATCCCGGTCGGGTACTCCCCCGCGGCCATCGCCATCACCGGCAGCACGGCGTTCGTGGTGAACACGATCTCCGGCACGGTGACGCCGGTCAGCACCAAGACCGGGCACGCGGGCCCGCCGATCCCCGCCGGGGTGTACAACTACCCGACCGCGATCACGGTTGCGCCGGGCGGCGGCACCGCGGTGGTCGTCGGCACCTACGCGGGCAAGGTCACCCTGATCGACACGCGGACCCGGCGCGCAACCGCCCAGATCAAGGTCGGCGCCTACCCGGTCGCCGCCGCCATCGCCGGCTGACCAGAAGGCCGGCCTCTCCCGGGTTAGTAGGTTGCGAGTTCACCCCGACCGGGGGCATCTCCGTCGGTTACAGCACCGACCCGCCGCGGGACATCAGCCACGCGCGCAAGCCGATGTCCCAGACCGTGTACCGGGGCCGCTGGGGCCACCCCGCCAGTTAAGCCCGCCCGGGGCCCAGACCCGGCAAGGCGCTGGCGACCCGGCCGGCGACCTCGTCCGGGGGTGCCGCGGCGGTGTCCACCACAAGGTCGGCTGCCTGGCACAGCCACGGGCGGGCGGCCCGGTACCCGGCCAGGTGCGCCAGCCGCCACGCCTGTGCCTCATCCGAGCCCTGGATCCGGCGGCGCAGCACCTCATGGTCGGCATCGAGCAGCACATGGAACACGGCGAGCCCGCCCGCGCGGAGGCCGGCGAAGATCTCCTCCAGGTAACCGCGGGCCAGGACCGTCTGCGGGGCGATGAGATGCTCGCCGGTGTAGCGGGCCAGTTCGATGGCGGTCGCCGCGACCAGGGGACGCCACGGGGGCCAGTGCTGGAAGTCGGATACGGCGTGGTCGGCGAGATTGGGCTGCAGCATGTATCCCACCGTCTCCGGGTCGAACAAGCGGCTGCCCGGGACCAGTGCAGGCAACCGGAGCGCCGTGGTGGTCTTACCGCAGCCGAAGGCCCCGTTCAGCCAGACGATCACCGGGTCATGCTACGGGCGCGGGCCGCGGAACGCGTGGCCGGGCCGTTAGGCTGGCCGTCATGGTGCCGGAGGATCTGCCCGTTGCGGAGTTCGCCTTCCCCGGGCCGCTGCGTGACCAGCTCGTCGCCGCGATCCTCGACGGTACCAAGACCACGACGACCGGGCTGGTCGCGGACTACGAGCAGGAGGGCTCGCCGCTGCCCTGGGCCGGGCAGCGGCAGGCGGTGGTCGACTCCGCGCGCAACCGGGTCGCGGTGATCGAGCTCACCGCGGTGCGGGTGATCCGGCTCGCCGACGTGGACCTGGCGCACGCGCTGGGCGAGGGCGAGGGGTACACCTCGGTCGCCGAATGGCGTGCCGGGCACGAAGGGTTCTGGCACTCGGCGGAGATGCGCGCGGCCCTTGACGACCCCGATTTCATGGTCGACGACGACACGCTGCTGGTGGCGGAGGAGTTCCGGCTCGTGTGACCCCCGGCGATCGTCTTCCCGGCGGGCCTCTGACCACGGGCGCGCTCACCTGACCACGGGAAGCTCCACGTAGGACTGGGTCGTGCCGCCGTGGCCGATCCGGTAGGTGGCATTGCCGCTGGCGGGCAGCAACTGGAACGCGTCCGGGTCGGCGGCCGCGATCGTAACCCGGATCCGGTCCCCGGCCCGGAACAGCACGGAGGCCGGCAGCAGGTCGAACGTCACCCGCTGCGGCTCGCCCAGGGGGAACGGCGCGGCGTCCGTGCTGGCGTAGCCGCGGGGGGTGCGCAGCCTGCGCCACGGCGGGTTGTCCCGCGCGGGCAGGGTCGCCCGGTCGGCCAGGTCCAGCTCGCCTTCGGTGACGTAGGTGACGCGCCCGTCCGGCTGGACGTCCTCCAGGTAGGCGTAGAGGGCGCCGTGGCTGGCACCGCGGACCCCGGTCACGGTCAGGGTCACCCGGCCCAGGCCGGTCACCCGGGCCGCGCGGCGCAGCGGCGCGCTGGTGTAGCTGAGCAGCTTGCGGTCCACCTCGGCCCGGTCGGGGTAGACGACCGGCTGACCGGTGAGGTTGGTGTGCCACCGGTTCAGCGTGCCTGAGCCGGCCGCCGGGTCGAGGCGCAGCAGGTCCGCCGACGGCTGGGCAGCCGGGTGCCAGGCGAGCGCGTGCCCGGCCGCGAAGTAGAGCCGGCGCGTCCGGGTCCCGGGCACCGGGAAGCGCGCGGTGGTGCGCCAGGTGCCCTCGTTCAGCGTGTAGTAGTGCAGCAGGCGATTTCCGTCCGGCCGCTCGTCGTGCTTCACGTAACGGTCGAAGAACTCATAGACCCGGTCCGCGAGCTGCTGGTGCTCCGCGGCGGTCAGCGGCCGGCTGGGCTCGAACGGGTCGGCGATGTAGCCCTGGCCGTGGCTCCATGGCCCGATCCAGTCCTCCTGCGTGTTGGACATGCTGGTGAACTGGGAAAGGACGCCGTTGGCGGTGCCCGCGTCGAGCCATCCGGCGAATGTCAGGATCGGGACGCCGCCCGCCTCGATGGCCGCGATCTTGCCTCCGGCGCTGGCCACCGTCCAGCTCTGCGGCCCGCGCGAATAGTCGCGGTACAGCCCGGTGGTGGCCATCTCGACCAGATTGGCGTTGTGGAAGTGCCCGGCGCGCGCCTGCGCGAGCAGCGCTTCGCCGTGCGGCCCGTTCACCGGCTCCGGCGAGGCGCCGGTCAGCCCGGCCTCCTCGCAGACCTGCTCGGTCTCGGCGCTGGTGGCGCAGGTCGTGCCGCCGGCCTTGTCGAAGATCCGCAGCAGCAGCGCGTAGGGGTCGATCAGCGGCTGGATGAGGATCCCGCCCGGGCGGGCCAGGTCCTCGTAGGGATCGAAGTCGTAGGAGATCGGCGCGGCGGCGGCGATGTGCGGGTTGCGCAGGGCCAGCGAGAGCATCGCGGTGTCGCCCGAGTAGGACACGCCGGTCACGCCGACCCGCCCGTTCGACCAGGGCTGCGCGGCGATCCAGTCGGCCAGCGAGCCCACGTCGGCGATCATCGTGCTGCCCAGCTCAGCGGTGAGCGTGCCGAACGAGGCGCCCGTGCCGCGCAGGTCGGCGAACACGTACGCGTAGCCGCGCCGGTTCCACGGCAGCGCGATCTGGTAGTTGGGGTTGTCCTCGATGCCGCCGGTGTACGCCCGCGCGCGCCAGTACCTGTCGGTCTCAAGCACGGTCGGCAGCCGGTCGCCGGCGGTGGTGCCGGCCGGCAGCCAAACGTCGGCCGCGAGGCGCACCCCGTCCGGCATCGGCACGTAGAGCGAGCGCAGCCGCGGCAGTGCCGAACCGGCGCTGCGGCCGGCCGGCAGCGGCGAACCGGCCGCGGCCATCACCGAGAGCGCGGCACCGCTGGCCGCGGTGATCGCCAGCAGGGTTCGGGCCGATCGGGACATCCATGACCTCCAGGCGCCGGGACGGGCGGCGGCATGCCCGCCCTGGTCCCGTTCAGCCTGTCGCCCGCGGCCTTGAGCCCACCATCGGGAACGTCCCCCATTTCGCCCTGATGCCCCCCGGGGGCCGGGCCGGGGGAAGCACGGAGACCCGGTACCGCGCGCCTCCCACACCCAGGTCCGGGAGTGCTCACCCGGCGCCACCGGTCAGCCAGGTCAGCCAGGTCACCACGGGGTACCCCCGCCCTGCGGGCCGACGCTGGAAAACGGCGGCCTTAACGTGTCTAACCGCTCCGTATAGGTGATCGGCACCGGCTCCTGCAGCGGGCAAACTTCCAAGCAGCAGCCTTCCCATTATCGGCATCATGTCATCATAAAGGTACCGAGCGTGATGGGTTCCTGCGTCGAGCCGCTTAACGTCACGCACTCCTGGCCTGGAAATGACCGTCAGAATATTCTGACGACAGGTCGGCTATCCGGGGATCGAGCCGTAGCCGGGTAACCGCCCGCTGACGGGTGGGCCCGATACTGCCCACCGGGAGGCCCAGGCGACGGGAGAGCTCAACGTAGCTCCGATCCCCTCGTTTCAGCAGCTCGACGAGGACTACCCGCTGCCGCTCGGGCAGGGCCATGATGGCGCGGTAGAGACGGTTGCACTGGTCACGGAGCGCTGTCTCAGCGCATGGATCGCGTTCCTCGCGCTTGTCGTCGATCAGCCGGACCATGTCCGGCTCGCTGAGAAGTAGCTCCCGGCGAGAGTTGGTGGCGAGCCGGACGCACTCGCGACGGCAGATCGTCGCCAGCCAGCCGTTGAGCCGGTCCGCGTCGGTGAGCTGGCCGATGTGTTCCAGGCAGCGCAGCCAGGTGAGCTGGACAGCGTCCTCGGCGTCTTCGGCCGACAGTCCGTACCGGCGCGCGAGCCACCGCAGCAGCGACTCGTAACGCTCAGTCATGACGCGCCACGCGGACTCATCTCCCGCCCGGATTCCGGCAACTAGTTCTTCCGGGGTAAGGGTGAGTGCGGATTTGGCTGCTGTCTCCGATTTCATTGAGGTTCCCCTTTGGATCCGCTGAGCTTTGCGAGAATGCTGAGTCCTGCCCCGGAACGGCAGCCGCCGAGAGAGCCTGGGCGCGCGGGGCGCGTGAATCTCGCTTGTCTTCCTTGCCGCATGGTTCGACAATGGGCAAAGGGTGCTGACAGTCCGCTGACACCCGGGGGAGGCGGACAATGCGGATACGGATCCTCGGTCCGTTCCATCTCGATGACGGCGGCCGGCAGATCACTATCGGTGGCGTCCGGCAGCGCGCTGTGCTCGCGGACCTGCTACTGCACGCCAACGAGGTCGTGCCGAGCGAGCAGATTCTGGTGGATCTGTGGGGTGAGGACTCCCCGCCGAGCGCGGCGAACGCGCTTCAGGCGGCGATCTCACGGCTGCGCAGGATGCTGCCACCGGGCCGCCTCATCACCACGGGACCCGGCTATATGCTGCGAGTTTTCCCGGCGGAACTCGACATCGCCCAGTTCGAGCAGCTCATTTTCGAGGGCCGGGACGCTCTCGCCACCGGGGCCGCCGCCGAGGCAGTGCAACTGCTCGACCAGGCGATGATGCTCTGGCGCGGCCCGCCGCTGGCCGATTTCCGCTACGAGCCTTTCGCGCAGGCCGAGATCGCCAGGCTGGAGGAGCTGCAACTGGCCTGCCTTGAAGAACGGAACGAGGCGCACCTCGCGCTGGGCTCGGCTGGCGCGCTCACGGCTGAGCTGGGCCGGATGGTGACTGACCATCCGCTCCGGGAGCGCCTTCGCGGCCAGTTCATGCTGGCCCTGTACCGCAGCGGCCGGCAGACCGAGGCCCTCGAGGCCTACCGCGAGTTTCGCAGCGTCCTGATGGAAGAGCTTGGGCTGGAACCGTCGTCGGCACTCCGCAAGCTCGAGGCGGCGATCCTGCGCCATGACCCGGTTCTCGCATCCGGGCCGCCCACCAGCGGCGCGCCGCTGGCTCGCAGGCCGGTCACGGTGCTCTGTGTCGCCTTGCAACTGGCACCCCGCTCAGGTGCGGAGCTGGACCCGGAGGCCCATGGCGTCGTGCACGAGCACATGGTCTCGGGCCTGGCCGCCGTGCTCGAGCGGCACGGCGGGAAGCTGGTGGCCAGCGACAGCGAGCACCTGATGGGCGTATTCGGTGTCACCACCCTGCATGAGGACGACGCGCTGCGGGCGGTGCGGGCCAGCCTGGAAGCGCGAGAGGCGCTCAGCGCGGAGGCGGCCGCCCTGCCGCGCCATTACCGCGCCGGCCTGGTGTACCGCTTCGGCCTGGCGACGGGTGAGGCCCTGGTCGGGGGCTCAGGCCCGCTCGGGTTCGCGGGGGATGTGGGTGCCCGGGCGGTGATGCTCGCGGAGGCTGCCGAGCCTGGCCAGATCCTCATCGGCCCCCAGGTCCGGCAGCTCGCCGCCGGGGCCATCGAGACCGAGGAGGCCGGCCCCGATCGGTTCCTGCTGCGGTCCGCGCACGCCGGCCTGCGCCCGCTGGCAGTCCGTCTCGATGTCGCCGCTGGTGGGCCGCGGTGAAGAGATGCGCCGCCTCGAGGCCGCATACACCCGGGCCACCCGTGACCGGGTGACCGTCACCGTCAGGGTGATCGGCGAGGCAGGTCTCGGGAAGACACGGCTCATCCAGGAGTTCGCCGGAGATCACGGCCGTGAAGCGCACGTTCTCACCGGCCGGTGCCTCCCGTATGGCGAGGGCATCACGTTCTGGCCGCTGCGGGAAGTGGTTCGCCAGGCCGGCGGCGGCGACTCGCCGGAAAGGATCAAGGCCCTGCTGGCCGGGGAGGCGGACGCGGCGGCCGTCGCCGATCAGCTGCACCGCGCTCTCGGCCCCGGCACCCAGGGCAGGACGGCCGCCGCCGAGATCTTCTGGGCCGCCCGCCGCTTCCTGGAAACGCTCGCGCGGCGCCGGCCGGTGCTGGTCGTGTTCGAGGACCTGCACTGGGCCGAACCGACCTTCCTCGACCTGGTGGAATCGCTCGCCCTTCAGCCGGGCAGCTCGCCGATACTGCTGGTCTGCATCGGCCGCCCGGAACTGCTCGACCAGCGCCCAGCCTGGGCGGCCGAGGCGGACAGGGCGGTCTGCATCCAGCTCACGCCGCTCGGCGAGGGCTCGGCCACAGCGCTGCTCGACTCGGTGTCCGCAGGTCAGCGCATCGCCCCGTCCACCCGGGCCCGGCTCATCGACACCGCTGGCGGTAATCCGCTCTACCTGGAGCAACTGACGGTCTCCCTGAGCGAGCAGAGCGGCAGCGACATCCGGCTGGAGTCTGCCGCCGACGATCCAGGCCCTGCTGTCGGCGCGCCTGCAGCGCCTTGGGCCGGGTGCCAGCAGCGTCCTTGCCCGGGCCGCCATCGTCGGCAAGGACTTCGGTGAGCAGGCAGGTCAGGGAACTGCTCCCGGCCGAGGCGCGCGGCCCGCTCAGCCGCAACCTGCAGACCCTCGTCGCCAAGGGCCTGGTGCAGCGCGGGCCGCCCGGCAGCATTCCCGCGCGAGGAGTACAGCTTCCGGCACATCCTCATCCAGGAGGCGGCTTACCGCGCGATCCCCAAGTCCCTTCGCGCCGAGTTGCACCACCGCTTCGCCGACTGGCTCGAGGCCGTCGTCTCAGACCCGTTCCCCGGGCGCTCGGAGATCCTCGGCTACCACCTCGAACAGTCGGTCCGCTATCGCAACGAACTACGGCCCGCCGACCCCCAGTCCGCCGCGCTGTCGCTGCGGGCGGCCGCGCACCTCGATACCGCCGGGTGCGCCGCGCACGACCGCGGTGACGACGTCGCCGCGGTGAACCTCCTGGACCGCGCGGCCGCGCTCCTTCCGGGTGACGACCCGGCCCTCGGGCGGCTCTATACGAGCCTGGGCACGGCACTCATCGAAGCCGGGCAGTTCGAGAAGGCAAGGGCCACCCTCGACCACGCTCAGCGCATCACCGCCGCCAACGGCGACGAACGCCAGCACGCCCACGCGCGGGTTGAGGCCCTCCTGCTGCACCTCAGGGTGAACCCGGACGAGGCAGCAATTGACATCGCCCGAGCGCTTCCCGAATTGCGCCGCGAGTTCGACGGCAAGCCAGGACGATCTGGGAATCTGCCACACCCTGCAGCTAGAGGCCGCGCTGCACTGGGACCACTCCAGATCGGGCGCCGCCGAATACGCCTGGCAGCGCGCCGCCGACTATGCCCGCAAGGTGAACGACCGGAGGCAACTGGCCGATATCCTCGCCTGGCTCGCCTCGGCCGCGCTCTGGGGCCCAACACCCGCGCCGGAAGGGATACGGCGATGTCAGGAATACCTCGACGAGATCGGGAACCACCCCATCGGAAAGGCCGAGATCCTCCTGAACCTGGCAGGCCTGTACGCGATGCAGGACGACTTCGCGGCGGCGCAGGCAACGCTCGAGCACCGCGAAATCCCTGCTGGAAACCCTCGGCCCCACGATGACGGCGGCGATTGATCCAGCCCGCTGCCCTCATCGCGATGCTCGCCGGCGATCCGGCGACCGCCGAGAGGTATCTTCGGCTCGAATACGACTCCCTGTACCAGATGGGCGAGCGGCGCTTCCTGGCCACCACCGCGGCGAAATTGGCCAGAGCCATCGCGGCGCAAGGGCCGAGCCGGTACGACGAGGCCATTCGATTGATCGACGCTGAGCCGGGAAGCCGCGGCCGACGAGGACCTATCCCCCCAGGCCGTCAGCCAGGGACTCTACGCAAGGATCCTCGCCGACCGGGGCCGTCACCGCGAAGCCGAGGAACTCGCGCGCTCGGCGGCAGCCCTTGCCGCGCAGACCGACCTGCTGAGCGAGCACGCCGACACCCTGCTCGAACTCTCTCACGTCCTCGCCGCGGCAGGCCAAGTCTCCGAAGCACACTCCGCCGCGGCCGAGGCGCGTGACCTCTACCAGCGCAAAGGCAACCTGCCAGGGGCCCGGGAGTCGCTCCGATACCTTACCCAATCCGCACCTGCCTGAAAGGATGCCGCTCATGTCTCACTCCATATGTCACCAAAGTCACCTTCAAGGATGGCCAGATAGTGCTCACCGTGGAGTTCGACGAGTTCATGGCTGATCAATCTTTCGAAATATCTGGCTATGCAACGCAAAATGGAGGCGCCTTCGCAAATTTCTATGATGTCCAAGTCCCCAAAGAAGCCGAAGACGGCACTGTGGTCGCGTATGTTAAGGCTGCGCCGTTGCAGGAATTTAAAAATAACGAAAATGTTACGGTTGTTCTCCGGGCGGCCAGAGTATGGGTCACCGTGCTGACACAGCCAAAGGACGGGCCAATGCCACCACAAGGCTCAAAGGGCCAGCTGAGGGAGGCGATCCGGCCGAGGACGGCACGACGTGGAATAACATCAGAGCAGTGGGATGGGTATCACCCGCTGGCTCGCCCGAGTGGAACGCCGGTCAGGCGGCAGGCCGGCATCGGCGGGCGGTGCCAGCTTTCCGGCAGCATAACCCGGTGCGCCGCCCGGGAACCAGGCCAGCCGGAACCGGGATGTACCACGGCACATGGTGGGACCGGAACGAGCAATATTCGCTGGACAAGCTGACCGCCGGTCGCTTTACCACGCTGCTTCCGGAACTAGAGCCCGCTGAGTTCGACCCGGCTGACCTCCGGCTGCTGGCCGAGGAGATGACGTCCAGGCAGGAGCGCAAGCCTGCCCCCGGGACTGAGCCCGATCCCGAGGAGGACCGGGCCATCACGGCCGCCTACACATATCTGGGTCAGTTCGTTGATCATGACGTCACCTTCGACCCCACGTCCCGCCTGCGTGAATTCCTTGACCGGGATCAGATCGGGAAGCTGGCGGACTTCCGCACCCCCCGCTTCGACCTGGACAACCTCTACGGGCGCGGGCCGGACGACCAGCCCTACATGTACGACCCGGACGGGATCCGCATGCTGCTGGGCGAGCCCCTGTCGGGAAACCCCGACGACCCGCATGCCGCGCCAGGTGCCCCGCGGGCCGAGCGGCCGGGCGCTCATCGGCGATCCGCGCAACGACGAGAACCGCATCGTGTCGCAGCTTCACGCCATCTTCCTGCGGTTCCACAACCAGGTCGCCGATCGCGGCGGGAAGAATGCCAGCTTCAACGAGGTCCGCGAGCAGGTCCGGTGGCACTACCAGTGGATGCTGGTCACCGACTTCCTGCCCACCATCCTTGACGGTGAGACGTTCGGGCGCGTCTTCGGTGACCCGCACAACCCCGTTCCCGGGCTGCGCAAGCTCCGGAACGGCCTCAGGCTCATGCCCGTGGAGTTCTCCGTGGCCGCTTACCGCTTCGGGCACTCGATGATCCGCCGGGAGTACCGGCTCAACACCGCGGTCGAGCGGCCCATCTTCGCCAGGCAGCCTGGTGACGCAGCCGATCTGGGGGGATTCCGTCCTATCCCGGCCGACTGGGCCATTGACTGGCAATTCTTCATCGACCTCGAACCCGGCGCGGTACGTACGGCCACGGAACCACCGTTGGACTCGGTAGCCCGCAGGCCCCAGCACGCCTACAAGATCGACACCTCGCTGGCGAGCCCATTGCGCCGCCTGCCCGCCCGGATCGCCTCGCGCCCGTCCATGCTGGCGCTTCGCAACCTCGAACGTGGCAACATCTTCGGCCTCCCATCCGGCCAGGACGTGGCCCGGGCCCTTGGTGTGGACCCGATCCCCGACGAGAAGCTGCTGATCGGAAGGGCGTCCGCCGAGGCTCACCACAAGCCCCTGGCCGAGATCGCCACCGGTTTCGCCGGCAAGGCCCCGCTGTGGACGTACATCCTGGCAGAGGCACAGGCGGTGTCCTGGGATCGGGCCGGCCCCGGCATTCCGAAGGATGACATCCCCATCAAGCTCGGGCCCGTGGGGAGCAGGATCATCGCCGATGTCTTCGCTGCCCTGCTCATCGGCGACCGCACGTCCTTCCTCTACGATGACCAGCCGTTCAGGCCGATCGCGGAGTTCACCCGCAACGGGAGATTCGGCCTCGCCGAGCTGATCAACGTGGCGCTCGGGCGCACTGCATGAGCCTGTTTCTCAGCAGCGATACCCACAACACCGCATCTGGGACCGGACACGACCGCGGCCGCATCGGCCGACGGCGGTGCCGGACCTCGGCACCGCCGCCCAGCCTGCCCGGGTCAGCCTCAGGACAGCGGGAGACCGCCCGCTCCGGCCGCGGCGCTGACCGCCGCGGCCCCGAGTTCGTGGTAGGCCTCGAACTCGGCCCCGTCATATAACTGCTGGAGGCGCGCGGATTTCACCATCGGCCAGCCTCCGTGGTCAGAGCGCAAGGAAACCCGCCGATGGCGCCAGCCGCCGCGGCACCCCCGGTGCCTGGTAGGCCCCGCTGGTGCCGCGGCGGCTGGAGGTACCCCGAGCGGTCAGTTGGTCTCCTCCGTTGTCTTGGCGATCATGATGGGAGTGGACTCGGCGTAGCCGAACATCTCCGAGAGCTTCTTCGGGTCGCCCACCGGCGAATGGGTGATCACCGCGGTCAGCTGGTAAAGACCTACCTGCGGCTTGGGCGGCGAGACCGTGAATTTGTGCTGGAACTTGAGCGGGCTGATCCCGCCGGTGATCGGGACGGTGTCGGGCCCGGCGATGAGCCCGTTCATCAGGCTTTGGCCATCCATGTCGTCGCTGTACAGCGCGACGATCCAGGAGCCGCCGACGACCGGCGTCGAGTTCCCGGTGAGCTGCCAGCTGAGGACGACATCGAACTCGTCGTCCACCTCGAGCAGCGAGGTCTTCTCGTTCTTCTCCGTGGGGTCGAGCACGTCCAGTCCCGTGACCTGGCCGTCCAGGATGTTGCTCACACCCACATCGGTGACCGTGGTCTGGAGTGAACCTGACCGGAGTTGGGTTGATGCCATGATTTCCTCCCGTAGGCGCGCTGCTGCGCGGCTATGCCCGCGCCGGCCGCCGGTGTCGGACCCGGGGCTCTTAGTAGCTATCAATGGAGAGCACCGTTGCTTCGCCTCAGATACGTCTCCGGTTCGTCTTTCGCGCCACGCGACCCGGGGCTGCGCGCCAGCATGTCTGACAGGGTCTGCGAGGGCAGGCGTGCGAAGCTGGGTTGAGAAGAGCCCGCTGGAGATCGGAGTTCCCTTGGCCATCCCACACGAGATGAGGCGGACCAGGACCCTGGAGCACGGCGTCGAGGAGTGGTCGTGCACTGAGTGCAGCAGGCGGCTGCTTTTCCGCCGGCCGCCCGCGTTCGAGAAGGTCGTGCTCGATCGTGGCGATGAACGGGCAGCCCATGTCGGGGGCAGTAGCGGCCTGCACATCGCTGCGGCGGATGTGACACCCCCGCGGGCGGCGGATCTGCGCGCATCGGACCGCAACTGGCTAGCGGCTCAAGGGATCGCCTGGGAACCCGGAGAAACCACCCAGTAGCGGGGAGGGGATTCCTGTGACCGATATGGGAAGCGCGCCGGCCGGGGCGATCGTCATCGCCGCCCTCCCCCGCAGACCATGCCTGATCTTTACCTGACGTATCTCGGCGGGCCTGACGTCGAGGCCACCGCGCTGGCAGACGACGAGATCCTCACCGCGATCGAGGCCGGCCTGGCGATGCAGGGCCGCGGCGAGGCGGTGATCGAGCCGCGCGTGCACCTGGAGCCGCGGTCTGCGCCCGAGGGGCACTTCAACGTGCTGCGCGGCTTCCTCGGTGGCCAGATAGGCATGGCCGGCGTCAAGGTGGTCGGGGACTTCGTCGGCAACTACACCCTCGGCCTGCCCTCGGAACTCGGCCTGCTCTGCCTGTTCGACCCGGGAACCGGGGCGCCGGTCGCGGTCATCGACGCCAGCGGCATCACCGAGATGCGCACCGGCGCGGTGACCGCCGTGGGCGCCAAGTACCTGGCCCCGCCGCGGCCCAGGGTGCTTGGCCACATCGGGGCGCGCGGGTCCGCCTACTGGAACGTGCGGCTGCTTGACCGGTTGTTCGGCTTCGAGGTGATCCGGGTGCACTCGCGCAGGCCGGAAAGCCGCGCCGATTTCGCCGCGCGCCTGTCCCGTGAACTGGGCAAGCAGGTGATCGCGACCGCCGACTGGCGGTCCTGCGTCGAGGGCGCGGACATCATCGTCGAGGCGTCCCGGCTCAGCGCGCCGGAGCCACTGCTGCGCACCGAGTGGATCAAGCCCGGTGCCCTGGTGGTCCCCTACGGGACGATGAGCGCCGTGGAACTGTCCCTCACCGACATCATGTCCAAGATCGTCGTTGACGACTGGGGCCAGTGCGCGACCGGCAAGTTCGGCGCGCTGCGCGCCCACGTCGAGGCGGGCAAGCTGACCGCGGGCACCTTGCACGCCGAGCTTGGCCAGATCGTCGCGGGCCTGCGGCCGGGCCGGGAAAACGACCAGGAGACCATCCTGTTCTGGCACCGCGGCCTGTCCCTGTCCGACATCGCCCTCGGCCATGCGCTGCTGGCCAAGGCCGCCTCGCTCGGCGCTGGACAACGACTGCGGTACGCCTGACAACTCAATCTGGCGGGTCGGCCGGGCCACTCGCGGACGGTCCCTGCCCGGATTGTGACCTGGCGCGCCTACCGCGCGGCTGCCAATCGGGCGCAGACTAGTTCCTGGCGGTCGCTCCCATGCTGCGGGAGGTGCGGGCAATGGGGCTGACCTGGCGAGACCTGGCTTCCTCTGTCGCACTCGTGGCGATGATCATGGCCTATGTGGTACTGGAGTACCGGTCGGGCCCGGCGCTGATCAGCAGCGCCTGGGCCACCAGCGCCGTGGAACTGGCCCTCGCGGCCGTCTGCGCCGTGACCGCTGCCGCTGACCTGCACACCAGGCCGCAACCGCGCGCGGGCCGGATCGTGCGCAGGATCACCACGGTCCTCGGCGCGATCGCACTGGTTGCCGGGCTTGCCGGGCTGGCTGGCAACAACGCGAAGGCCGTGGAGATCCTGGTGGTGGACATGGCCTTCCTGTGGCTGGCAGCCACCCTGTGGCACGTGCAGAGCATCGGCTCGCAGGCCTGAGAGCGGTCAGCGGCTGGCCGGCGGGCCGATGATCGCGGGGCGGGCGAAGTCTCTGTTGTCGATGATGACGTCGGCCCTGGCCCGCGGGCGGACCTCGGCGAGGTAGATGGCCTCGGCCATCTGGTAGCGGTCGCGGTGCACCCGGGCCGCTTCCGCCTCGCCCTCGGCGCCGCTATCGCGGGCGATGCCGCGGCGCAGCGCGGTTTCCGGGTCCACGTCGAGCCAGATCCGGTACTCCCAGCAGTCGTCGTACTCGGGCCGGAACGCGAAGACCGAATCAACGATCAGCACCGCGCCCGGCGGGGCGCTGACCGTGAGGTCCCGATGGTCTTCGCCGGTCAGCGGATCGAAGGCACACAGGGCCACCAGGCCGGTGCCCGAGGGCCCGGCCGGGTCCAGCAGCAGGTCGCGGGCGGAGCGGAAGTCGTAGGCGTTGCGGTAGTAACCTTCGCCGCTGACCCGGTCGTAGCCGTGCTCGCGAGCATGCCGCCACGGGTGCTTGAAGTCGTCGAGCGAGGCACGAAGGGTCGGCCGGCCTGTCTCCCGCAGCATGGCCGCAAGCTCGTGCCCGAAGCTGGTCTTGCCTGCCCCGGTGAAGCCGTCCACGGCGACCCGGAGCCGGCCGGGGCCCAGTTCCGCGATCCGCCCCGCCACCGCGGCGATCAGGGCCGTCCGCCCGGCCGAGGCCGGTGGCGGCATCGGCTGCCCCCACGTGGACACCGACTCGAATGCCTGCACGACACGAGACTACGAACCGCCCAGGCGGCCCGTGGCTGGATGATGGTGCCATGGCCAGTCAGCCGCAGGATGGCAGCGAGCGGGCCGCCGGCCAGCCCGGGACGGGCGGCCGGGTCGAACTGCTTGCCGACCTGGACCGGCCGGGTTCGTGGATGCTGCTGGTGGACGGGATCTCGCAGTCACATGTCGATCTTGACGATCCGCGGCACCTGGACCTGGAGTACATGCGGCGGCTGGGGCACCTGGTCGACCTGGCCGCCCCCGCCGGCGCGCCGCTGCGGATGCTGCACCTCGGCGCCGGAGGGCTGACGCTGGCACGCTACGCGGCCGCCACCCGTCCCGGCTCGCGGCAGCTGGCGGTCGAGGCCGACGCGGAGGTGGCCAGGCTCGTCCGGCAGCGGCTGCCCGTGGGCCGTGCCCAGCCAGGAACGGGGCGGATCGGCGTCCGCCTTGGCGACGCGCGGGCGGTGCTTGAGCGGTTGCCCGCCGGGTCGTTCGACGTGGTGGTCGCCGACGTGTTCGCGGGCGACCGGACGCCCGCCCACCTGACCTCGGTGGAGTTCACCAGGGCCGCGGCCAGGGCGCTGGCGCCCGCCGGGACCTACGCGGTCAACGTCGGGGACGGCCCGCCGCTGGCACACGCCCGCGGCCGGGTGGCCGCGGTGCGCGCGGTGTTCCCGCACGTCTGCGTGATGGCGGAGCCAGCGGTGCTGCGCGGCCGCAGGTTCGGCAACCTGGTCGTCGCGGGCTCCCGCCGGGAGCTTCCGCTCGCGGCGCTGACCAGGCGGCTCGCGGCCGACCCGTTTCCGGCGCGGCTGATGGCGGGTGCCGAGCTCGACAGGTTCACTGCCGGCGCCGCGCCGATCGTCGACGCATGCGCCGAGCCCTCCCCGCCCATGCCGCCGGAAGTTTTTGCATAAAGACGGCCTGCCCGCATGTCCGGCATGACGATCCACCGGCGGCCGTCGATAATCTGGCGCACCGCATCCAGGTGCCCATCGGGTCACCGGTTCTTGCGGCTAGGGATGGCCGTCGCGGGCGGCGTAGGGGTGCTCGGGCCAGAACGGCCATTCCTCGAACCAGCTGCAGCGCCCGTCGTCGCCCAGGTGGATCACCCACAGGTCGCGGTACTCCTGGTGCGGCGGATCGCCGTAGTGCACCTCGGCCCGAACCACCGCCGTCGCCCCGTCGACGGCCAGGATGTCGGTGGCCAGGGTGAAGACCTCACCGGGGCCTTCCCGCTCCTCGTCCCACATCCGCGCGATGGCGGCCAGGCCGGCGACCGGCTGCTCGTAGGGGGATTGCGTGTAGCGGGCGTCGCTGGTGAACAGGCCGGCGAGGCCCTGGGTACCAGGTGCCCGCCAGGCGGACTCATACCCGGCCAGCCAGCGGCTCACCTGAGCGCGGTCGGTCACCTGCCCATGGTGCCGCACGATCCGGTCGCTGGACGCCAATCGGCCGCAAGTCCGGCGCTCACGCAGGGGCCAGACCGGCGGGCGGTCAGGCCAGGCCCGACCACCGGACCAGGCCGCGGCGCGCGGCCGCCCGGCCAGAGTCCTGGCCTTGGCTTCCAGCTCGCGGTTGATTGTCTAGCTGGCTTCCAGCACGGCTAGGTCGCGGACCGCGAAGCGGTAGTGCTCGATCTCCTCGTCCATCACTACGGCGATGCAGTCGATCACGGTGCGCTCCTCGTCCGGGTAACCGGGAGCAGGCGAGCGCTGGCATAGCCGTCCCAGGCTGTCGTCGGTCAGGCCCGCCACGATGCGCCGCATCACGGCCATCCGGTCGGCGCGGGCGGCCAGGATCTCGGCGTAGCCGGGCTGCGCGGTCAGGTCGATGCCGAGCGCGGCCGCGTTCGCCGCCGGGTACCAGCTCTGCGGCAGGCCGAGCGGATGGTAGGGCATTTCCTCGTCCAGCACCGTCCGGCTGGCCCAGGCGTCGGTGATGAAGACCAGGTGGCGCAGTGTCTGCGCGAATGACCACTCTTCGTTGACCTGCTGATCCAGCGCTTCGGCGGGCAGCTGCCCGGCTCGCTCGGTCGCCTGCGCCCACAGCCGCTCGATGGTGTCCCATATTGCGCGGACGTCGTCGGCGGTCTGGCCCTCGCGGAACTGCACCCGCTCGGGGTACCGGCGGTCCAGCTCGGCGCTGACGAAATCGGTCACGTCGACGCCGTTGACCGTGACATTGCTGAGGTAGCCGGAGATGTTCACATTGACCAGCCAGCCGTCCCGGATCGTGACGCCGGTCAGGTCACAGTCGGTGAACCGGGCGCCGCGCAGGTCCGCGGCGTCGAACCGGGCGCCTCGGAACTGCTCGCTGCCGCCGCCCTCGCCGGCGTAGAACCGGTGCGGCCCGAACTGCGCCTCCCCAGGTTCACCGGGGGAGGCGGGCGCCGAGCCGGCCGAATCGTTGGCTGCTGTCATGGACTGCAAGATAGCGCTGATCCCGGACGATCTGCTTCCGGTAATGCGGGGCATCCCAGTGCCGCACCCACTTTCGTGGCCGCTGCTTAGTGCCCTAGAAGGGCCTCGTCGTCACATTCATGCCCCCAGCCCGGGGGTCTGGGGGCCTGGGCAGGGTTGGGGGCCTGGGCAGGGGTTGGGGCCTGGGCGGGGGCCGTGGGCCGGGCCGGGTTAGGTCGCGTCCGTGGTGAGGGGTGGTACGGCGTTGGCGCTGACCACATCGGCGTAGAAGCGGGCGCTCGCCTTGGGAATCCGGCGCTGCGTGCCGAAGTCGACGAAGACGATGCCGAACCGCTTCTGGTAGCCCCAGGCCCATTCGAAGTTGTCCAGCAGCGACCAGACGAAGTATCCGGCCAGGTTGGCGCCGTCCTTGATGGCCCGGGCCGCGGCGTCCAGGTGCCGGTGCAGGTAGCGGACCCGCTCGACGTCGTTCACCGCACCGTCCGGGTTGACGTAGTCCTCGGCGGCGCAGCCGTTCTCGGTGACGAACAGCGGCAGGCCGGGGGCCTCCTTGGACATGCGCATCAGCACCTCGTAGAGCCCCTCGGGGTCGACGATCCAGCCCATCGGCGTGCGCTCCAGCCGGTCCGGGCGGACCTCCACCACGCCGGGCGCCCCGGACCGGGCCGGCTCCTCACCCCGTCGCAGGTCCGCGGGATCGCCGGCCCGCAGGTAAACCGAGGAGTAGTAGTTGACGCCGAGGAAATCCAGCGGCTGGTTGATCGTCGCCATGTCCCCGGCCGCGATCAGGCCCGCGGGCGGCAGCAGGCTCGGCCGGGCCAGGGCCGGGTAGCTGCCGTGCAGCACGGGCTCGAGGAACAGGCCGTTCAGGTTGGCATCGGTGATCGCCCGGCCCTGCTCGACCAGGTCCGAGCCCTGCTCTCCCAGCACCCGGACCGGGTGGAGATCGAACGTGATGCCCACGGGGGCGCCGGGCACCGCGGCGCGCAGCGCCTGGGCGGCAAGCCCGTGGCCGAGCAGCAGGTGATGCGTGGCAGCGGCCGCCGCATCGGCGTCGCGCAGGCCGGGGGCGTGCTCTCCGGTGCGGTATCCGTGGCTCGCCACGACCTGCGGCTCGTTCAGGGTGATCCACTGGGTGACCCGGTCGCCGAGCGCCTCGGCGACGATCGCCGCGTACTCGGCGAAGCGCTCGGCGGTGTCGCGCACCGCCCAGCCGCCCTCGTCCTGCAGTGCTTGCGGAAGGTCCCAGTGATAGAGGGTGGCGGCGGCGGCGATGCCGTGCCCGGCAAGCTCGTCGAGCAGCGCCCGGTAGTGGTCGAGGCCCCGCTGGTTCACCGCGCCCCGGCCGGTCGGCTGGATCCGCGGCCAGGAGACCGAGAACCGGTAGGCGCCCAGGCCGAGCGACGCCATCAGCGCGACGTCCTCGGGGTACCGGTGGTAGGCGTCACAGGCGATGTCGCCGGTGTCCCCGCCCCGGACCTTGCCCGGCGTGCGGCTGAAGGTGTCCCACACCGACGGGCCCCTGCCGTCGGCGCCGGCTGCTCCCTCGATCTGGTAGGCGGCCGTCGCTGCTCCCCAGGTGAAGCCCTGCGGGAACGGCTGGGCACCGTTGGCACCGGAACCCGTTGTCGTCATCAGCCCTCCTTGGCGCGTCGCCGGGATTCCGCATCGCCCGGCCGGCGGGCTCCCGATCACCCGGCCAGCAGGCAGGCTCCCGATCCGCCGTCCGGCAGGCTCCCCATCCCCCGTACGGGAGGATTTCGGCGACCGCGCGGCTCTTGACGGCTCCCGGGCCGGGTCCTAGTGTAAGCGCTTAGATTTCCTAATGTAAGCGCTTAGACCAAGGATGTAACCGCTTAGAATCCAGGCCCAGTGGGGGAACCACCGTGGTTACGCTCTACGACGTCGCACGGCTCGCCGGCGTCTCCACCGCGACGGTCTCCCGGGTCGTGCACGGCCAGGACCGGGTGCGGGACAGCACCAGGGCGCGCGTGCTCGAGGTCATCGATCAGCTCGGTTACGTCCCCGACGGTGCCGCGCAGAGCCTGTCCCGGCGCCGCAAGAACGTCATCGGCCTGGTCTGCGTGGAACGCCAGTCGCCGCGCCAGCAGTACGACATCGAAAGCATGAGCCTGCTGTTCTACGACGAGATACTGCGCGGCGTCGAGGCCCACATCCGCCAGCACAAATGGTCGCTGCTCATCACCTACCTCCAGGAGGCCAGCGACCCCGACCTGCCCCGGCTGCTTTCACTGTCCGGTCAGGTCGACGGCCTGCTGATCGGCGAGGGCGTGGTGCCTTCCCCGTTCCTGGCGCGGCTGGCCAAACGGCTGCCCGTGGTGGTCATCGCCGGGGATCCCAGCGAGCGGGCGGCGGACGTGGTGACGGCCGACAACCGGGCCGGCTCGGCCGCCCTGGTGTCCCACCTGATCGACGACCACGGCAGGCGGCGGCTGTACCACGTCGACGGGCCGCCGAGCGCCCCGGACGCCAGGGAACGGCGCCTTGCGCTGCACGAACTGCTCGGTGCCCGCCCGGCCTGCCAGCTCATCGGCAGGTACGAGGGCATGTTCAGCGTCGGGAGCGGCGAGGAGGCCGGCGAGAAACTACTCGCCGCGAGCGGGGACTCACTGCCCGATGCGGTAGTCTGCGCGAACGACCAGATGGCCATCGGCGTGCTGCAGGCCTTTGCGAAGGCCGGGGTGCGCGTCCCGGAGCAGGTGGCTGTCGTCGGCTTCGACGACATCTTCCCCGGGAGCCTGTATGACCCCCCGCTTACCACGGTCCACCAGCCGATGCGGCTGCTCGGCGAGCAGGCCTGCACCCGCCTGCTCGACCGGATCGCCCGGCCTGGCCTGCGCCCCAAGGCGCAGTTGCTGCCCACCGAACTCGTGCTGCGGTCAAGCTGCGGCTGCCCGCCAGGCACCGTTATCCGCCGGCCCGTTCCGCCCCTGCGGACCAGCCGTGCCGCACGCCCATCGCGCACGACCCCACCGGGCACCGCCCCACCGGCGCGGCGCCCGCGCGCCGCGGCACCCGCAAGAACCCAGACGCATCGAACTAGGAGCCGACGATGCCCTTCATCGTCCGCCGGGTGATCTTCTATCTCGTCGCGGCCTGGGTGGCGCTGACCATCAACTTCTTCATCCCCCGCGCGATGCCGGGAAACGCCGTCGAGAGCATCATGTCGAAGTTCCCCAACCTGCAGCCGTCCGCCTACAAGGCGCTGCAGGCGCTGCTCGGTGTCGGCCACCCCGGGTCCCTGTGGGACCAGTACTGGGCGTACCTGGTCAACGTCTTCCACTTCAACTTCGGCGTGGACGTGACCAACTATCCGGCCAAGGTGTCCACCCTGCTCGGGCAGACCATCCCGTGGACGATCATCCTGGTGGGCACGGCCACGGTCATCGCCTTCCTGGCCGGGACCGCGCTCGGGATCGTGGCCGGCTGGCGGCACGGCGGCTGGCTGGACCGGGTCCTGCCCGGGCTGATGTTCTTCCAGGCGGTGCCGTACTTCTTCCTCGCGCTGATCCTGCTGGAACTGCTCGCGGTGCGCGGGCACCTGTTCCCGCTGGGCCAGGGTTACGCGGGCGGCCTGGTGCCGGGCTGGCACTGGGACTTCCTGGGCAGCGCGGTCTACCACTCGCTGCTCCCCGCCTTCACCATCGTCATCGCCTCGGTCGCGGGCTGGATGCTGCAGATGCGCAACGTGATGATCACCACGATCGGTGAGGACTACATGCTCGCCGCGCAGGCCAAGGGGCTGTCCACCCGCCGGGTGATGTTCACCTACGCGGCGCGCAATGCGCTGCTCCCCCAGTTGCAGGGTTTCGGCCTGGCAGTGGGCTTCGTGGTGTCCGGGGCCATCGTCATGGAGATCGTCTTCTCCTACCCGGGCATCGGCCTGCTCCTGCTCAACGCGGTCACCTCGAACGACTTCCCGCTGATGCAGGCGATCTTCCTGGTGATCACCTTCGCCGTCCTGCTCGCCAACCTGATCGTCGACGTGATCATCGTCGCCATCGATCCGCGGGCGCGGGCACGAGAGGGGGCCCGATGACCGTCGCGCTGCCGGTCAGCACCAACCCGGCCGTGGTGCCAGAGGAGCACCAGCAGCGGCGCGGGCTGTGGCGGCGGCTGCCCACCAGGGCGAAGGTGGGCGCCATCATTCTCGGCGCCTTCGTCCTCGCCGCCATCATCGGGCCGCTGCTCACCCCCTACGACCCCTCGTTCCAGAACCCGTCGCCGGTCCTGTCGCTGCACCCACCGGACGCGGCGCACCTGCTTGGCACCACCCAGAGCGGCCAGGACGTGTTCTCCCAGCTCCTGGTGGGCATCCGGCTCACCCTGGAACTGGCGCTGGCCGTGGGCGTGGTGGCGACGGTGCTTTCTGTCGTCGTCGGCGTGGCCGCGGCCTACCTCGGCGGCGTGTGGGACGAGGTGCTGTCGCTGGCCACCAACGTGTTCCTGGTGATCCCGGCGCTGCCGCTGCTGATCATCCTGCTCGGCTACCTGCCGCAGAAGGGCCAGACGGCCACCGTGATTGTGCTGGCCGGGCTCGGCTGGCCGTGGGGCGCGCGGCTGATCCGGGCGCAGACCATGGCGATCCGCAGCCGCGACTTCGTAGCCGCCTCCCGGGAGACCGGCGAGCGGACCTGGCGGATCCTCCTCTTCGAGATCGTGCCGAACGAGGTGAGCCTGATCGCGGCGAGCTTCGTGAACACGGTGCTCTACGCGATCGGGGCCTCGGTGGCCCTGGCCTTCCTCGGCCTCGCCGACCTGACCAGCTGGAGCCTCGGCACGATGCTCTACTGGGCGCAGAGCCAGCAGGCCCTGCAGATCGGCGCCTGGTGGTGGTTCGTGCCGCCGGGCCTGGCCGTGGCCCTCATGGGCACCGCCCTCGTGCTGCTGAACAGCGGGATCGACGAACTCGGCAATCCGCGGCTGCGCGACGCGGGCGTTGACAGCGCGGCCGCCTGGCGGAAGCTCCGGCCCACCGACCCGACCCCGGTACTGCACGGCGGCACCGGCGCGCCGCCGCAGCCGCAGCGGCCCCCAGCCGGGCGGTGATCTGCCGTGACCGAACCGGTGCTCGAGGTCAAGGACTTCTCTGTCGTCTACCGCACACCGTCCGGCGACGTGCGCGCCGCCACCAGCGTCAATTTGGATCTATACGCCAGCGAGGTGGTCGGCCTGGTTGGCGAGAGCGGGTCTGGTAAATCCACGCTGGCCTACGGCGCTTGCCGCCTGCTCCGGGCGCCGGCGGTGATCACCGGTGGCAGCGTCGTCTACCGGGGCCGGCGTACCGCCGAGCCGATGGACATCATGCAGCTCGGTGCCGCCGAGCTGCGGCGGCTGCGCTGGCGGGAGGTCGCCATCGTGTTCCAGAGCGCGATGAACGCGCTGAACCCGGTGCTCAGCGTCCGCGACCAGATTCTCGACGTCATCCATGCCCACCTGCGGGTCTCCCGCGAGGAAGCAAGGGAGAAGGCCGGCTCGCTGCTCGACCTGGTCAGCATCCCCCGCTCCCGGCTCCGCAGCTACCCGTACGAGCTGTCCGGTGGCATGCGGCAGCGGGTGATGATCGCGATGGCGCTGGCCACCGACCCGGAGATCGTCATCATGGACGAGCCGACCACCGCCCTCGACGTGGTGGTGCAGCGCGACATCCTCGCCCAGATCGTGGAGCTGAAGGAGCGGCTGGGCTTCTCCATCCTGTTCATCACCCACGACCTCTCCCTGCTGCTGGAACTGGCCGACCGGATCGCGGTGATGTACGCGGGGCAGCTGCTGGAGATCGGCACGGCCCACCAGTTGCAGCACGGCCCGGCGCACCCGTACACCAGAGGCCTGCTGAACTCGTTCCCGTCGCTGCGCGGTGCGCGCCGTGAGCTGGCCGGCATCCCTGGCTCCCCGCCCGACCTGCACGAGCCGCCGCCGGGCTGCCCGTTCCTGCCGCGCTGTGGCTACGGCACTGCACGCCTGCAGAGGGATCGACATGAGCCTGGCCCCGGTCGCCCCGTCCGATGCCTCCGGGCACGTCACCGCCTGCCCGTTCGTCGGGCCGGGCACCCCCGCCCCCCGGGCCTGCCTGGCCGCGCGGCCGGACAGTGGCCGGAGCCCGCCGCGAGCACGGAGCTGACGAAATGACCAGTATCGACGGTGCCGGGCCAGCACGCGACGACGAGGTCATGTCGGTGGCCGCCGGGCGCGGGCCGCTGGCCCTGGAGGCGGTCTCGCTGGACAAGGACTTCCGCCTGGGCCGCGGCCAGGTGCTGCACGCGGTCCGCGGGGTCAGCTTCGGCCTGTACCGCGGCGCCGTGGTCGCCCTCGTCGGCGAGAGCGGCTCGGGCAAGTCGACGGTCGCCAGGCTGCTCGCCGGCCAGGAGCGGCCCACCGGCGGCTCGATCCGGCTGGACGGCGCGCCGGTCGACGTGTCGGGGCGCCGGGCCTTCCGGCAGCACAAGAGCAAGGTGCAGCTCGTCTTCCAGGACCCGTTCTCCTCGCTGAACCCGGTCCACACCGTGCGCTATCACCTGGAACGGCCGGTGAAACTGCACCGGGGCACCCGGTCGGCCGGCGAAACCGCGCGTGAGGTCGCGGGCCTGCTTGAGCAGGTGCGGCTCACGCCCACCGGGAGTTTCCTGCCCAAGTTCCCGCACGAACTGTCCGGCGGCCAGCGGCAGCGGGTCTCGTTCGCCCGGGCGCTGGCCGCCCGGCCCAGCGTGCTGCTCGCCGACGAGCCGGTGTCCATGCTGGACGTGTCGATCCGGCTGGAGATGCTGAATCTGCTCGACAACCTGCGCCGCCGCTTCGAGCTCGCCCTGCTTTATATCACCCACGACATCGCCTCGGCGCGCTACTTCGCCGACGAGGTACTGGTCATGTACGGCGGGGAGATCGTCGAGCGGGGCCCGGCCGAGGAACTGACCCAGCGCCCGGCACATCCGTACACGCAGCTGCTAGTCGCTTCGGCACCGGATCCCGACAACCTCGGGAGCACGCTGCGGGCCGGCACCGCGGCCGGTGCCGCCCGCAAGCCCGCTGGCACCGGCCCGGCGGCCACCGGCTGCCCGTTCAGCGGCCGCTGCCCACTGGCCGATGACCGCTGCCGCACGGACGATCCGCCGCTGCGGCGCGTCTCCGCGGTGCGGACGGCCGCCTGCTGGCGGCTCGACGTCGCCGCGCCCGGCATCCTCGCGCAGTCGCAGGGGGGTGGGACATGACGAGCTAGGCCGTCGCCGCAGAAATCGGGGGCCCTTCGACCTTTCGACGGACAGGAAAAACCACAATGAACTCCAGATTTCTAGGCCACAGAAAGCTGGCCGCCGTGACGGCGGCCGCCCTTCTCGCCGCCGGGGCAGGCGCGTGCTCGTCGAGCAGCTCAACGGGTTCTTCGAGCTCGAACGGTTCCTCCTCGGCCACCCTCACCATGGAGAGCTCGCCAGAGAGCACGATCACCCAGGCGTTCAACCCGTTCATCCCCACCGAGGCCATCTGGGGCATGGGCGCGACCGGGCTCGTCTACGAGCCGCTGCTCCAGTTCGACATCGCCGCGCCGCCGAAGTACTACCCGTGGCTGGCTACGTCTTACCAGTGGTCCAACGGCGGCAAGTCGGTGACCTTCACGATCCGGCAGGGCGTGAAATTCAACAACGGGACACCGATGACGCCCGCCGATGTCGCGTTCACCTACAACCTGGTCAAGAACAACAAGGCGCTCAACCTCGCCGGGCTGGCCATTTCGAGCGTGAGCACCTCCGGCAACACCGTCACGCTCACGTTCCCAGCGGCGCAGTACACCAACCTGCAGTCGATCGCCGGCGTGCCGATCCTGCCGCAGTCGATCTGGAGCAAGGTCGGCAACCCGGCGACGTACGCCGACGCCAACCCGGTCGGCACCGGGCCTTACAAGCTCAAGACCTTCACCCCGCAGGGCTTCACGCTGACCAGGTACGCCGGCTACTGGCAGGCCTCGAAGGCGAAGGTGCCCAACGTCTTCTTCCCGGTCTACACCTCCAACACCGGCGCGCTGTCGGCGCTGTTCTCCGACCAGATCGACTGGACCGGCAACTTCATCCCCGGCCTGCAGAAGGACTTCGTGTCCAAGTCTCCGGCCTACCACCACTTCTGGGAGGCACCGGGCAGCACGAACGCATTCATCCCCAACCTGAACAAGTGGCCGACCAACCAGCTGGCCGTGCGCAAGGCGATCAGCCTGGCGGTGAACCGCTCGCTGCTCGCCTCCGAAGGCGAGGCGGGCCTGGAGAACCCGGTGCTCAACGCCAGCGGCATCACGCTGCCGACCTACTCCGCCTGGAGCGCACCAGTCGCCGCCGACACCGTCTCATCTACCGGTAACGCGGCCAGCGCGCAGTCGGTGCTGACGGCGGCGGGGTACACCAAGGGATCCAACGGGTTCTTCCAGAAGGGCGGGAAGACCGTCTCGGTCACGCTGATCAGCCCGTCCGCGTACACCGACTACGCGGAGGTCGGCTCGATCGCCGCGCAGGAACTGAAGAATGCCGGAATCGACGCGAATTTCCAGGGCATCAGCGTGAACGCCTGGAACCAGGACATGGCCGACGGCAACTTCACGCTGGCCGAGCACTGGTCCAACGGCGGCGTCACCCCGTACAACCTGTACGACAACTGGCTGGACAGCGCGCTGTCCAGCAGCACCGCTGCCACCGGCGACTACGAAGGGCTGAAGAACCCGGCCATCGACTCCGCCCTGGCCCAGCTGGCCGGATCCCCGACGGTGGCCGAGCAGACCACCGCGCTCACTCCAATCGCGAAGTATGTCGAGGCGAACCTGCCCGTCATCCCGGTCACCACGGCGTCGGACTGGTTCGAGTACAACTCGCAGCACTGGGTCGGCTGGCCGACGCAGTCGAACCCGTACGAGTCGGGACAGCCCTCCGGCACTAACAACAACGCAGGCACTGGCACCGACGAGGTGGTCATCCTGCACCTGAGTCCTCGCTGACCCCCCTCAGCGAGTGAGCCTCGCTGATCCAGCGAGGCAAGCGGGCCCGCCCCCGGGATAACCGGGGGCGGGCCACACCCCAGCGGTACGTTATCCCAGCACGGAGGCTCAATTAGTCATGACTGCGCCCCGCAAGCTCATCCCCGTACCCGGCCGGCCGTACGGCACCCGCCGCCCCGTCCGTCGTTTTGTCTTAATAGCCGCCGCACTGCTCGCCGGCAGCGTGGCACCGGCACTCACCGCCGCCTCCGCGGCGTCCGCCACCCCGGTTCATGCCGCGACAGTTCACCGCCCGTCGCTGCGCCCAGCTATTCACCTGGCGGGGACACCGGACTTCGGCCCGAACGTCTACGTCTTCACGCCGAGCATGCCGCAGAGCCAGATCCAGGCCACCGTCGACTCGATCGCCAGCCAGCAGGTCGGCAACCAGTTCGGCACCCAGCGGTACGCGCTGCTTTTCGAGCCGGGCACCTACGGCTCCGCCGCCGACCCGCTGTTCTTCCAGGTGGGCTACTACACCAGCGTGGCGGGCCTGGGCGCCTCGCCGGGCGACGTCGTCATCAACGGCGCGATCGACTCGTTCAACCAGTGCAGCGCCGGCAGTTGCACCGCGCTGGTGAACTTCTGGCGGTCGCTGTCCAACCTGACCATCAACTTCCCGGCGCCGCCGTCGGGCGCCCCCTGCTCGCAGACGGCCGAGTTCTGGGCGACGTCCCAGGCCTCCCCGGTGCGGCGGGTGGACGTCAACGGCTTCGCCTCGCTGGAGGACTACTGCACCTCGCCGAGCTTCTCCAGCGGCGGCTTCATCGCCGACTCGCAGTTCTCCGGCAGCACCGTGCTGAACGGAACCCAGCAACAGTTCGTCGTGCGGAACAGCAACCTCGACGGCTGGACCAACGGTGTCTGGAACCAGGTCTTCTCCGGTGACGTCGGCGCGCCCGCGCAGAACTTCGGCTCGGGCGGCCAGTTCACCACGCTGGCGGCCAGCCCGGTGACCGAGGAGGAGCCGTTCCTGCAGCAGGACCCGGCCGGGAACTACAGCGTCTTCGTGCCGGCCGTGCAGCACAACTCGGTAGGCACCACCTGGGGCAATGGCCCGACGCCGGGCACCGCCATTCCCATCCAGCGGTTCTTCATCGCCAGCCCGAGCACCCCGGTGGGGCTGATCAACGCGGCACTGCTGCTGGGCAAGAACCTGATCCTGACCCCTGGGGTGTACAGCCTGAACCACCCCATCGTGGTGACCCGGCCGGACACGGTGGTGCTCGGCCTCGGCTTCCCCACCCTGGTACCGGCCCACGGCAACGTCTCGATGCTGGTGGCCAGCGTTCCCGGGGTGAAGCTGTCCGGGATGATCTTCGATGCCGGCCCGGTGAACTCCCCCACGCTGCTTCAGGTGGGCTTGCCGGGCCGGGGCTGGTCGGATCCGGCCGACCCGACGCTGGTGCAGGACGTGTTCTTCCGCGTCGGCGGTGCCACGCCCGGCCAGGCCAGCAACAGCCTCGTGGTCAACTCCTCCCAGGTGATCCTCGACGACATCTGGGGCTGGCGGGCCGACCACGGTAACGGCGTCGGCTGGACCGACAACGTCGGGAACACCGGCGTCCTGGTCAACGGCGACGACGTGACGGCCTACGGCCTGTTCGTCGAGCACTACGAGAAGGCGCAGGTGATCTGGAACGGCCGGGACGGCACGGACATCTTCTTCCAGAACGAGATGCCCTACGACCCGCCGAGCCAGGCGGCCTGGATGGAGAACCCGTCCACCGACGGTTACCCGGCGTTCCTGGTCACGTCGCACGCGGCTGACTTCTCCGGTTACGGGATGGGCAGCTACAGCTTCTTCAACCAGGGCGTGCCGATCTTCGCCACCAATGCCTTCGAGGCGGACAACCCGCCGGGCCTGCACCTGTCCGACATGCTGACGATCTTCCTCAACGCCAGCGGCGGATTCGGCGGGATCGACCATGTGGTGAACGGCGTCGGCGGCTCGACCACGATCGCTAACCCCGACACCCCGGTCAACGTGGTGAGTTACCCGTGACACCCGCACGGGCCTGACCGGCCGGACCGGTATCCCGGCCGGCCGATCGCGCCAGCGGGCCCTCCTCGGGGTGGGCCCGCTGGCGCGCCGCGTCGCTGCGGTACCGGGTGAAGGCCGGCAGCGCCAGGCCGATCACCAGGGCGGCGCCGACCGTGGCCAGCCCGCCGGCCAGCGCGCTGATCACCGGCGAGGTCAGCGAGGCCACCGCCCCCGCCTCCAGGTTGCCGAGCTGGCCGCCGCCCGCTCCGACCACGTAGTCGGCCGCCATCACCCGGCCGCGGAGCCGGTCGGGGGTGACCGCCGCGACGATCGTCCCGCGGAATACGACGGTGAAGGCGTCCGCGCCCCCGGCCACGGCGAGCAGGCCGAGCGTCAGCCACAGGCTGGTGGCTACCGCGAAGCCGGCGAAGGCCGCGCCCCAGATGGCGACCGCGACGAGCATGGCCCGCCCCTGGCGCGCGACGTGGCTGACCGGCCCGGAGAATGCGCCGCTGACCAGGCCGCCGACCCCGATGGCCGTGGTGAACAGGCCGAGCGTGCGCGGGTCACCGCCGAACCGCTCCGCGTTGATCGCCGGGAACAGGGCCACCGGCAGGGCGAAGACCGTGGCGGCCAGATCGGCGAGGAACGCCCCGCCGATCACCTGGCTGCGGCGGATGAACCGGAGCCCCTCGGCGACCGCGCGCGGGCCCGGCCGCGCTGTGCCGCCCGACGGCCGCATCGCGGGCAGCCTGGCCATCCCGTACAGCGCGGCGGCGAAGCTGACCGTGTCGGCCAGATAGCAGCCGCGCAGGCCCAGGTGCGGCGCGGCCGTGATGAGCCCGGCGAGGGCGGGGCCGGCGGTCAGCATGATCTGGAAGCTGACCCGGTTCAGCGCCAGCCCGGCGGCAACCTGGCCGGGCGGCAGCAGGGCGGGCACGAACGTGCTGCGCGCCGGGCGGTCCACGGCGCCGAGCGCGGACTGCACCGCGACGAGGGCATACAGCAGCCAGAGCAGGTCAAGCCCGGCGAACGCCTGGACGGTGAACGCCGCCGACACCAGGGCCAGGGATGTGCTGGTGACCAGCACGAGCTTGCGCCGGTCGATCGCGTCCACGACCGGGCCGCACAGCAGCCCCACGGTGAGCGTCGGCACCACCTGCGCCACGCCGATCGCGCCGACCGCGAAGGAGGAGCGGGTGAGGTCGTAGACCTGGAGCATGACGGCGAAACCGGTCATGGCACCGCCGACCGAGGACAGGGTGGTCCCCGCCCACAGCCGCCGGAACGCGGGCGACTCGCGCAGCGGGGTGATGTCCGCCAGCAGCCGGCGCCGGTCAGCCACGATCCCGGGTCTCCTTCGATGTCAGGCCACTACGGACCGTCGTATTGTATCAGCACTTATATAAGTGCTGTTAGAATATCCGGATGACCGAAGGTACCGTGCCCGACCCGACCCAGCACAGCAGGTGGCGGCCGTTGCGGCTGCTCCAGGACGCGATGGACGCCGACATCGCCAAGGTCTACGCCGAGGCGCGGATCGAAGGGCTCAAGCCGAGCTTCGTGCTGGAGTTGCTCCGGCTGCACGCCAGCGGCCCGATGACGATCACCGAACTGGCCCGGTCGGTGCAGCGCACCCACTCGGGCACCAGCCAGAAGGTGGCCGCGATGCGCGCAGCGGGCTGGGTCCGCACGACGGCGGGCGCGGACGCCCGCACAAAGCGGGTGGCGCTCACCGCGAAGGCGGCCCGCATCGTCGGCCGGCTGGCAGCCGAGTGGCGGGCCACGGAGGCCGCCATCGCCGAGATCGAGGCGGAGATCCCCTATCCGCTCAGCCAGGTGGTCACCGACATCGAAGAAGCGCTGCGCCGCAGGAGCTTTCACGACAGGATCGCCGAGAAACTGGCCCGCGACCCGGCATGGAACTGACGCCACGGGCGCCGGTCAGGGACGCAGCAGCTTGGCGCGCAGCAGCCCCGGGCCGTCTTCGCCGAAGCCGTGATCGGCCAGCCAGCGGCCGGTCCCGCCATACCGGGCGCCGACCTGCTCAAGGAACGCCGTCATCGTGCCGGGCCGCGGCGCGTGCTCGGCCTGCGGCTTGCTGTTGATGTCGCCGGCGTAGGTCGGTGACCGGCGCAGCCGCTCCAGGAGCGCGCCGGTGCGCTCGCCGGTGGCGGCGTAGTCGGCGACGATGGCTTCCGGGCGGACGCCGACCGCGCTGAGGGCGAGCGCCACGACCACGCCGGTGCGATCCTTGCCGGCCGCGCAGTGGACCAGCACCGGCCCTTCGGAACTCGCGATCGTGCGCACCGCGGCCACCACCTGATCCGGGCGGTCTTCCAGGTAACCCAGGTAATGACCGGTCACCGGATCGGCGGGATAGCGGGACCGGTCGGTGTCCGCGCGGGTCAGCAGCACATCAGCGACCATGTCCGTGGCGGAACCCTGCTCCGGCAGAACCGGGAGATGCACATGCCGGACACCGTCCACGGCCTGCAGCGGCGCCGGGCCCTCGGCCGTCAGTTCGGCGGTGCTGCGCAGGTCAACGACGGTCGTCAGGCCGATGTCGCCCACCAGCCGCGCAACGTCGGCGGCCGACAACTCCTGCAGGTTGTCACCGCGCAGCAGCCTGCCGCCCATCGTCCGGCCGCCGTTCTGCGTCGCCAGCCCGCCCAGGTCACGGACGTTGACGGCACCGTCAAGCTCGATCCACGGCATGCCACCCATCCTCGCAGCACCTGTTCCGGGCCCAGCAGGCCGCGGTGCCGGCTCCGGTAGCGCGCCAGGGCGCCGGCGAGGTACCGTCCGCCGCAGGCGCCAGACGCGTGAGGAGTGTGACCGGTCCATGACGTTTCTCCTGCCATCGGCCGACGGGGTTGCCGACGAGGTTGCCCGGCGGCTGCCGCGGGCCACGATCGCGCGGTACGAAGACGGCGGCCACGACCTCGGCGAGGTGGATTTCTACTGCCTGCCCTACATGGGGGACGGGCCGAGCGTTGCCATGATCGCGAAGATGCCGGGGCTGCGGGTGCTGCAGAGCCTCAGCAGCGGCGTCGACAACATCCTCGGCGCCGTGCCGGAGCAGGTGACGCTGTGCAACGGAAGCGGGCTGCACCACGAGGAGAGCACCGCCGAACTGGCGGTCAGCCTCATTCTCGCGAGCCTGCGCCAGCTTCCGCGCTTTGCGCTCGACCAGTCGCGGCACCGCTGGGACCACGTGCGGACCGACAGCCTCGACGGCAAGAAGGTCCTGCTGGTGGGGTACGGCGGCATGGGGAAGGCCGTCGAGGAGCGGCTCGCGCCGTTCGGCGCCCGGATCACCCGGGCGTCCCGCACCGCGAGGGACGGCGTGGCGCCGCTGTCCCAGCTCCCCCCGCTCGCCGCCGGAGCGGACATCCTTGTCGTGTGCATCGCGCTGACCCCGGACACCTGCGGCCTGATCGGCGAGGAGGTGCTCGGCGCACTGCCGGACGGGGCCCTGGTCGTGAACGTGGCGCGCGGTCCGATCGTGGACGCGGCCGCCCTGGCGAGGCACCTCACCGGCGGGCGGCTGCGCGCCGCCCTCGACGTCACCGACGTCGAGCCACTGCCCTCCGGCCGGCCGGAGTGGGCGCTGCCCAACGTGCTGATCACCCCGCACATCGGCGGTGACACGTTCGCCTTCGCCCGGCGCGCCCCCGGCTTCGTCGCCGACCAGGCCGAACGGCACCTGACCGGCCGCCCGCTGGCCAACATCGTCAAGCCAGCGGGCCAGCGGGCCTAGCGGCCGGGCAGACCGCGCTTACCGGAAGGCACGGCGGCGGCCGCGTTCCAGCCCGGACATGCGCAGCACGATCAGCACCACGATCGCGCCGAGGATCGAGCCGATGATGCCGACCAGGTGGAACTTGTGCGGCGCCAGCTTGTGGTACTGGATCAGGTTCCAGATGAATCCGCCGACGAATGAGCCGACGATGCCCAGCAGGATCGTGCCCAGGATGCCCATGGGGTCCCGGCCGGGGACGACAAGGCGGGCGACCGCCCCGGCGACCAGGCCGACCAGGATCAGGACGATGATGAATGTCAGCATGCCGCCGTAGCTACCACGAATCCGCCAGATCATGCGGAGGAGCCGCACCTCATCAGCCCGGCGCCGCCGATAAGCCGGGTAGCGGTGTCGTCCTCAGCTGGCGTCCCTGCGGCCGGCCTGGCGCGGCCGTGCTGTTCCGGAACCAAGTGACCAGATGACGGCGGCGCCGGCTGGCGGAAAAGGGTGTTTGTCCGGCTTCGCTGGTAAATGTCAGGAAGAACCGGTAAATGTCAGGAAGAAATTGACGGCCGACTGCATCGCGGCGGCCTTTTCTTGGCTCGCTGATTAATGACATTCATGCAATACGGAAGACCGGGGCCGATGTGGTCACAGGACCGCACGGGGGACGGGCATAAGAAAAGGCACCCCGGCGGGTGGCCCGCCGCCCGCGAGGGGCCGCCGGGTCCCGCCGGGGTGTCAGCTTCGGTCAGAATCCTTTCTGCGGTGTCAGCTGTGGATGGTGAAGTCCGCACTCAGGGTGGCCGGGGTGCCGATCTGCACCTGGTAGGCACCGAGTTCCACCTGCGGCGGTGCGGTGCCCTGGATGTCGCCGGGCGTGACCGCCAGCGCCGAGGCGGGGAAGGTGACATGCATCGTCTTCGTCTGCCCAGGATTCAGTGTCACCCGGGCGAACCCCACCAGCCGCTGGGGCGGGACCACCACCAGGCTGACCGGCTGGTGGACGTACACCGGGACCACGTCCGTGCCTGCCACGCTGCCGGTGTTGGACACTGTGAAGGTGGCCGTCACCGTGCCGGCCCGGGACACGCTCTGGGTCGCGGACAGCCCGGTGACGCCGAAGGTGGTGTAGGACAGCCCGTAGCCGAATGGGTAGAGCGGGTTGTAGCCGCTGCCCTGGCCCGAGCCGGTGTAGGGAAGCTGGTCGAAGACCTTGGGCTGGTCGCCGAGCGGAGACGGGGCCCCGGTGTTGAAGTCACCGCCCGGTGCGGCCGCGTCGGACGGCCATGTCACCGGCAGGTGCCCGCTCGGGTCCACCTTGCCGAAAATGACATCGGCCACGGCTTGGCCCGCCTCGGTGCTGCCCTGGTAGGCCATCAGGATGGCGCTGGCCTGCTCGGCCGGGCCCAGGCCGAGCGGCCTGCCTGCCACGACCACCACGATCACCGGCTTGCCGGTCGCCTCCAGCGCGCTGACCAGGCTCACCTGGTCCGGTGTGAGCTGCGGCGCGGGGTTGTCCCCGAGCCCCTCCGCGTACGCCTTCTCGCCGACGGCGACAACCACGGCATCCGCCGACGCCGCGTCGGCGACCGCGGTCGCCTGGTCGGGTGCATAGGTCACGTTGGAGTCCTCGCCCTGCAGGCCCTTGAGCACCGTGGTGCCCGGCGGAATCTGCCCGGGCGGTCCCTCACAGCACACGTGGCCGCTGGTGAAGGGACCCTGCCAGCTCACGCTCCACCCGCCGACCTGGAAGGGCATGGCGTCCGCGTTCGGCCCGGTCACCACGATCTTGCTGGTCGGCGACAGCGGCAGGGTGTTGTTCTGGTTGCGCAGTAGCGTGATCGACTCGCGCGCTGCGCGCAGCGTATCCGTCCGGCCGGCGGTCACGGCGGCGTCCGCCGTGCTGGCGTTGACCAGCGGGTGATTGAACAGCCCGAGCTGGAACTTCAGCGTAAGGATGCGCTCGACCGCCTGGTTGATGGTCGCCACGGAGACGGAATGGTCCGACACGTCCTGCTGTACCGCGGTCTGCCACTGGTCGGCGTTGAAGGGCAGCATGGCCACGTCGACGCCGGCGTTGATGGCGAGCGCGGCGGCCCCAGCCAGGTCGGAGGCCATGTGGTAGGTGGTGGCCAGCGCCGGCACGTCACCGTAGTCGCTGATCACCACGCCCTTGAAGCCGAGCCGTTGCCGCAGTTCGGTGGTGAGCAGGTAGTGCGACGCGGTGGCGGGAATCCCGTTGACCGAACCGGAGTCGACCATGACCGTGCCCGCCCCGGCGCTGACGGCACCCGCGTAGGCGGGGAGGAACTGGTCCTGCAGGTAACGGATCGGCAGTTCAGCCTGCACCCGGTCGTGCCCGTTGATCGACTCGGAGTACCCGGCGAAGTGCTTCACCGTGGCGGTGACCCGGAGGCCGCGGCCGGGGATCGACTGCAGCCCGCGGACGAAGGCGCCGCCCATCGCCGCGGCGAGTTCGGGCTCTTCGGCCCAGGTCTCGTAGTAGCGGCCCCATCGGTTGTCCCGGGCCAGGTCCTGCACGGGGGCGAAGTCCCAGACCCACCCGGTGGCGCGCAGCGCGTTCGCGGTGACCTGACCGCCCAGCTTGGCGGCGGCCGGGTCCCAGGTGGCGCCCATGCCAATGGACTGTGGGAACAAGGGTGCCTGCCACGGGTGCCCGAAGCCGTGCACCGCGTCGACGCCGAAGATCACCGGGATGTGCAGCCGCGAGTGCGCTATCGCGTAGGACTGCATGGTGTTGTACTCGTTGGCCCAGTCCAGGCCGGTGTTGCCGGTGCCGCCCCCGCCGGTGGTGTCCGGCGGGATGTCGGTCCCGCCTGCCAGGATCGAGCCGGCGTTGTCGGTGACGAAGATCTTCTGCTCGCAGACCGGGTTGGGCAGGTTGAAGCCGCCCGTGCTGGTGCATGCGTTGCTGCTGTCGGTGACCTGCGTGGCCTCGATCTGCACCATCTGGCCGATCTTCTCCGGCAGGGTCATCCTGCCCAGCAGGTCGGCCACCCGCGCCTGGACGGGAAGGCGCGGGTTCATGTAGGCCGGCCGGCCGGTCGCGGACGCGGACTGGCCGGCCGCCGCGGCGACGGTCATGCCGATGGCCAGGGCCACCGCCGCTGTGGCCGCTGCGATGGCGCTGCGGCGGGCTGATCTGCGCCGTATCGCCTCCCGGCGCCTGGTGACGAGGTCGGACAATGGCAGTCTCATCGTCGCTCCTTCGCTCCATCATGGGTTCCCGAGCGAGGGTGCCGGCACCATTCGGGCCTATGCTCCGCACCACGTCAATGCGGGAGCGCAGCAGTCGGTAGGCTCACCTCAAAAGCATCTGGAAAGGCCGTATCGGCACCCTCTCGGCTATAACATATGACGCCGGTTATCAACGATTTATGAAAATTTTACTTTTGCCGTAAACAATTCATAAATGGACGATGGCCAATCTTCAGCCAATCATTGGCGGCTGCTCTCAGCGCGCTCAAGGGATCCCTCATGCCCGGGCCGCCCCGCCACCTCATGGCGGGGCGGTCTCGGACAGGGGACACGTCGCCCGGGTCAGCCGCGGATCACCGGAGGCGCCGCCGGGCCTTCGATCGTGGCCCAGAAGGCACATTGATGGAACCCGGCGAAGGCAGTCTCGGTCTCCGGCGCGGTCGCCTTCGGTATCAGTTCCTGAAGTTGCGGCGTGCTGCCGCCGAACCGCGGCCAGCGCGGTGCCGCGCCGGCGTTGGGGTTGCCGGTGGCGGCGAACTGGGTCCAGTAGCCCATCATCTGCGCGGACAGCGCGAACTGGTCCGGCTTGAACGACGGGATGGTGTCGAGCAGCGGGACCCTGCCGAACACGTACTGGAGTTCCGTGCTGTGCGCCGCGCCGAGCGGGAACGTGAACTTGATGCCGAAGTCGTTCGGCGGGGCCGGGTCGCTGAACTCGTAGCCGTAGGTCCCGCTGCGCTGGGTGAGGATGTCGGTCAGCAGTGCCGGGCAACTGAACTCGGAGTCGGTGAGCACCTTGGCGAAGGCGAGGTCCGGGGACGCGAACGCCGACAGCGGGTAGTGGGAGAGGACCGCCGGGGCCGCCTTGGCCCCGAACTGGGCGGCGATGACCCCGGGGTACTGCGCCGCGGTCAGCGGATGGCCAAGCACATCGAACTCGAGCCCGACAAAGAACCGTCCCTCGTCGTGGTTGCTGCCCTGCAGCAGCGGGACATGCAGGTAGCGGCCGGTCTCGAACGCCCGCAACGGCGACAGCGGCAGCGTGAAGCCGCCGGAGACCGGGCCCCACGACAGCCCGGACGAAGGCTCCGCCTTCAGGATCTCGGCAACCGTCTTGGTTCGCATGCACGCCGCCGCGGTGGCGGCCTTGGTGCAGCCCAGGCTCTTGGCCAGGGCGCTGCCCTGCCGCTCCGCGGCCTTCTGGCCGGGGGTCGGGAAGAGGCACCCGCTCTCCGCGATCGCACGGGCGAACAGGCCGAGCGCGGTCGGCGAGGCCATGTTCGCGCAGACGCTGGCACCGCCCGCGGACTCACCGAAGATCGTCACCTTGCCCGGGTCGCCACCGAACGCGAACGCGTTGCCCTGTACCCAGCGCATCGCGGCCTGCTGGTCCATCAGCCCGTAGTTGCCGCTGGAGTTGTCGGGGCTCCCGACGGCCAGCGACGGCAGCGCGAGAAAGCCGAACGCACTCAGCCGGTAGTTGATGGTGACCACGATCACGTGGTGCCTGGCGGCGAGCGCGGCGCCGTCGTAGATCCGGCCCGCGCCGCCGGTGAAGCCGCCGCCGTGGATCCACACCATCACCGGAAGCAGGTGACCGGTCCCCTGCGGCGGCGTGTAGACGTTGAGGAACAGGCAGTTCTCGAACAGGCTGGTGGTCAGCACTCCGGTCGCGAGGCTGCCGGTCTGCGCACAGTCGTGCCCCGGTTTCGTGGCCGCCCTGACGCCCCGCCAGGGCGGGAGCGGCTGCGGCGGCCGCCACGCGTTCGCGCCGGTCGGCGGGGCGGCGTAGGGGATGCCGAGGAACTCGCGTGCGCCGTGCTGGTGCAGCCCGCGCACCAGGCCGTGGTCGGTCCGCACGACAAGCGGCAGCGGTCCCCCGGCAGCCGCGGTCCCGGCCTGCGCGGTGCCCGAGGTGACCCCGGCCAGCGCCAAGGCCAGGCTGGCCGCTGCCAGCAGGTACCGGCCGCCGAGGCTGGCTGGGAATCGGTTTCGCTGCATGGCCGATCTCATCTCCCGTCCCGGTCCCCGGGTTCCGGGCCCGCCCACCCCGGCACGCCGCGATCACGGCGGCCGTCAGGCTCCATTCAGCTGGGGCGAAAAGCGCTTATCGGTTACCAGTCAGTAGTCTCGGCGCTCGTCCTCTGCCGGTCAAGACATGCGGACGTGCCGCTCGCCAGCCTCGGCCTGCCGGACGGGCCGGATATCAGCTGGCCCTGACGAGCCGCCGCCCGTACAGTCGCACCGGCACGGGACAATGGGTGTGAGCGCGGGCGGCAACGGGCTGGCGAAAAGAGCGGCAATCGGGCAGGGCTGAGAGCAGGCACAGTGCGGATCGGGCTACTGGGCACCCTCGCGGTGCACGACGAGGCCGGCCGCCGGTGCAGGTCGGCGGGCACCGGGTGCGCCTGCTGCTCATCCTGCTGGCACTCGACGCGGGCAAGGTGGTACCTGCCTACTCGCTGATCGAACGGCTCTGGGAGGACGAGCCGCCGGCCAACTCAGGCAACGCGCTGCAGTCCCTGGTGTCCCGGCTGCGGGCGGCACTGCGGCAGGCCGGCCTGGGCGGCCAGGTGGTCGAGTCACATCCGGCCGGCTACCGGCTGGCGGTTGCGCCCGGGCAGGTCGACGCCGTCGCCTTCGAGGCACTGGCGAGGCGGGGCAGTCAGGCGCTTGCCTCCGGTAACCCGGTCACGGCCAGGCGGGTACTGCGGGAGGCCCTGGGCGCCTGGCGCGGGCCGGCGCTCGCGGACGCCGCGGGCGTGCGGTTCGCCAGCGGGCCCGCCGCCCGGCTGGAAGAACTGCGGACCCGCGCCGAGCTGGACCTGATCGAGGCGGGCCTGGCCCTGGGTGAGAGCGAGAGCCTGATCGGCGAGCTGCGTGCCATGATCGCCGCGGATCCGGTGGCCGAACGCCCGCGCGGGCTGCTCCTGCGCGCGCTGTATGCGGCCGGGCGGCAGGCCGAAGCGGTCGCGGAGTACGCGCAGGCGCGCGACCTGCTTGCCGGTGAGCTGGGCGTGGACCCCTCCCCCCAGCTCGAGCAGATCTACCTGGGCGTGCTCCGGCAGGACCTGCCCGGGGCGGCACCAGGCCCGGCGCCCGGCAGTGGGCCTGCCCGAGCGCCGGGTGATGCTTCGGCGGCGGAACTCCTGGCCGGCGGGGACGCGCCGCACCGGGGCCAGGCCGCCGCCCGCAAGCCGCTGACCAGCTTCGTCGGCAGGGACGAGGATGTCGCGCGGGTGCTGAAGATGCTGGACGAGGGCAGGCTGGTCACGTTGACCGGCCCCGGCGGGGCGGGCAAGACGCGGCTGGCCCTGGAAACGGCGGCCCGGCTGTCCCGGGAAACCGCGGCACGCAGCCAGGACGACGGGCCGGGGCAGGCGTGGGCCGGCTGCCAGGTGTGGTTCGTGGAGCTGACGCCGGTGACCGACCCGGGCGACGTGCCCTCCGCCGTGATGAACGCGCTCGGCATCAGGGAGAGCCCGGTGATCGCGCACGCCGGGGCCGGCCAGCTCGGCTCGCTCGCGGATCCGGCGCAGCGCCTGGTGGCCGCGCTCACCGGCCGGCACGACCTGCTGATCCTCGACAACTGCGAGCACATCGTGGCGGCCGCCGCGGCGCTCGCCGACCAGATCCTGGCCGGCTGCCCCGACGTCCGCGTGCTGGTGACCAGCCGGGAACCGCTGCGGATCCCGGGAGAATCGCTGTGGCCGGTACCACCACTGCCGGTGCCGCCCGCCCCCGGTCCCGTGCCGGGCGAGCAGGCGCCGGAAGGGAACGGCGCCGGCCCGGCCGGCGAGGGCGGCGGCCAGGTCGCCGGCTACGCCGCGGTCCGGCTGCTGGCCGACCGTGCCGCAGCGGTGCGGCCCGGGTTCGCCGTGAACGAGACCAACGCCGGCGACGTGGCCAGGATCTGCCGCGCGCTCGACGGCATGCCGCTGGCCATCGAGCTGGCCGCGGCCCGGCTGCGCACGCTGTCCGCCGCCCAGCTCGCGGAGCGCCTCGATGCCCGGTTCGAGCTGCTCACCGGCGGCAGCCGGACGGTGCCGCGGCACGAGACGCTGCGCGCGGTCGTGGACTGGTCCTGGGAGCTGTTGTCCGGGCCGGAGCAGGTTCTCGCCAGGCGGCTCGCCACCTTCCCGGCCGGGGCCACGCTCGCGGCGGCGGAACAGGTGTGCCAGGACGGCGCGCTGGCCGCGGAGGCCGTCCTGCCCGCGGTCTTCGGCCTGGTGGAGAAGTCGTTCCTCACCGTGGCCGAAGATGACGAGCCGCGGTACCGGATGCTGGAGACGATCCGGGCGTACTGCGCGGAGCGCCTCGCCGAAGCGGGCGAAGAGGACCACGTGTGCCTGGCGTTCGCCGGGTATTTCCTGCGGCTGGCCGAGGCGGGCGATCCCATGCTGCGCAGCGCCGGCCAGCAGACCTGGATGCGGCGGCTGACCGCGGAGCAGGACAACATGCACGCGGCGCTGCGCTGGGCTGTCGACCGCCGCCACGTGGCCCTGGCGCTGCGGTTCGGGCAGGCGCTGGGCTGGTTCTGGCTGCTGCGCGGGCAGCGCCGCGAGAGCGCCGCCATGGCCATGGACATCCTGACGGTCACCGGGGACGCCGTCGCGGCCGAGCCCGGCCCCGGCATGGTGCACGCCCGCGCCATCTGCGCGCTGACCGTGCTCAACACCAACTGGGACATCAACGCGGTCCGGCAGCCGCTGGCGGACGTGGAGACCCTGATGGCCCGTGGCCAAGCGGCCGGCGCGACCGGGCACGGTGGCCGCCCGCCGCATCCGCTGGTGGTCGCGGGTGCGGTGATGCTCGCGCTCTACGAGAAGCGGGATCCGGATGAGGCGCTCCGGCTGCTCTCCGCGCACTTCGACTCCGCCGATCCGTGGACCCGGTGGGGCGCCCGGCTCATGCACGCGATGTCCTCGATGGCCCTGGGCCGCCTGGACGACGCCGCCCGCGAGTGCGCCGAGTCGCTCGCCGGGTTCCAGGCCATCGGCGACCGGTGGGGCGTGGCCCTGGCCCTGGTGGGCCAGGCGGAGCTGGCCACGCTCGACGGCGACTATCACCAGGCCATCGCGGCGCTGGAGCAGGCGGTGGGACTGAGCGGGGAGCTGACTGACTGGGAAGACACCGCGCAGATATACGCCAGCCTGGCCAGGTGCCGCAGCCGGCTCGGGGACCACCGCGGCGCCCTCGCCGATATGGCCAGGGCGCGACGGGCCGCCCGCGAGCAGGGCGAGTCAGACAGCGACCTGTGGATCAGCTACGTCCAGGCGGAGCTGGCCTGGCTCCGGGGTGACCTGGCCGAGGCCGGCCGGATCAGCGCGCGGCTGGATGCGCGGCTGGCGGCCAAGGACGCCGCGATGATCGGATCGTTCCGTGCGCAGGCGCAGAACCGGCGCGCGCTGGTGGACATCCGGGTGGGCAACGTGGCCGAGGGGCGCGCCGCGCTGTCTGCCGCCCTCCGCTTCGCCGTCGAGAGCCAGGACCGGCAGAGCGTCGCGGTCGTGGTCGACGGCGTGGCGGCCGCGGTCCTGGCGACGGCCGGCGGCCGGGCCGGGGCCGAGCGGGCGGCGGTGCTGCTGGGTGCCGCGCATACCATCCGCGGCGCGTTCGACCACAGCAGCCTGGATGCCCCGCAGGCAAGGGACGGCGCCCGCGAGGCGCTGGGCGCGGAGGCCTTCGAGGCCGCTTACCAGCGCGGCCGGGAACTCGGCTACGCCGAGGCACTCGCGCTGGCCGAAGACCCGGCCCGGCACGCCCCCGCCGGGCAGCCGAACGGGCCCGCGGCGGGCGGCTAGCCCGCGCGGGCCCGCGTCGGGCCCCGGTCTCAGGTCCGGCGGCGGTAGGCGCGCACCGCCAGCGGCGCGAAGACCACGAAGATGCCCAGCGCCCACAGCAGCGAGTGCAGCGCCGGTGTGCCGACCGGCCCGCCGGTCAGCAGGCCGCGCTCCGCGGTGGTGAGGTCGGTCATCGGGTTGACCTTCACGAACGCCTGCAGCCACCCCGGCATGGTCTGCGACCGCACCAGCAGGTTGCTGGCGAAGACCAGCGGGAAGAAGGCCAGGAAGCCGAACATCTGCACGCCCATCGGGGTCTTCACGAGCATCCCGATCAGCGCCGACACCCAGCACATGGCCAGGGCGAAGGTGAGCAGCAGCAGGCAGGCCGCGATGGCCGACACCGGGCTGGACCCGATCCGGAAGCCCAGCAGCAGCCCGAAGCCGAGGGTGATCGCGACCGAGATCATGTAGCGCACCATGTCGCCGAGGACGGCACCGCCCAGCGGCGCCCAGCGGGCGATCGGCAGCGTGCGGAACCGGTCGAACACTCCCCCGCTGATGTCCTGGTTGAGCATCAGGCCGGTGCCCAGGGTGGCGAACACCACGGTCATGACCAGCAGCCCGGGCAGGGCGTATTGCAGGTAGGAGTGGGTGCCGCCGGCGATCGCGCCACCGAACACATAGGTGAAAAGCAGCAGGAACATGATCGGCTGCAGGCTCAGGCCGACGAGGTCCTCCATGTTGGTCCTGATCTTCAGCACGCTCCGCCAGGTCAGCGTGAAGGTGTGGCGCAGCCCGGTCAGCGGGTTGAGCCGTGGCGCCGGTTCGGCGAAGGGCAGGGTTGCCGTGGTCACCGGGGGCTCCCTTCCAGTTCTCGGGTCTTGCCGTTGTCGTCGTCGTTCTCGGGATCGGCCGGGTCCCGGCCGGTGAGGGCGAGGAAGACCTCGTCCAGGCTGGCCTTGCGCAGGGTGAACTCGGCGAGCTCCACCCGGGCCTCGTCGAGCTCGCGGATGATGGCCGGCAGTACGGCCGCGTCGGCCACCGGGACGCGGACCAGGCCCGAGTCGGCATCGACGTCCGGCACCGCTCCGGTCCGGTTCGCGAGCACCGCGGCGGCCACGTCCAGCAGGTTCCGGTCGGCCGGTTCCACCTCGAGCACCTGCCCGCCGGACTTGTCCTTCAGCTCGTCGGGGGTGCCGGTGGCGATCACCTTGCCGTGGTCGATCACCACGATGTCGTGGGCCAGCTGGTCCGCCTCATCCAGGTACTGCGTGGTGAGCAGCACGGTGACGCCGTCGGTGACCAGCGTGCGGACGATGTCCCACACGTCGCTGCGGCTGCGCGGGTCCAGTCCGGTGGTCGGCTCGTCCAGGTACAGCACCCGGGGCTGGCCGACCAGGCTGGCGGCCAGGTCCAGCCTGCGCCGCATGCCGCCGGAATAGGTCTTGACCGGCCGCCCGGCCGCCTCGGTGAGGTCGAACCGGTCCAGCAGTTCGCTGGCCCGGGCACGGGACTCGCGGCGGGACTGGCCCAGCAGCCGGCCGATCATGATGAGGTTGTTGACCCCGGACAGCCCCTCGTCCACCGAGGCGTACTGGCCGGTGAGGCCGATCAGCTGGCGCACCTGGTGGGCCTGGCGCCCGACGTCGTACCCGCACACCCGGGCCTGCCCGCCGTCCGGGCGGAGCAGGGTGGCCAGGATCCGGACCGCTGTCGTCTTGCCGGCGCCGTTCGGCCCGAGCACGCCCAGTACGGTGCCCTGCCGGGCCACCAGGTCCACCCCGGCCAGCGCGGTGGTCTTGCCGAAGCGCTTGACCAGGCCGCTTGCTTCTATCGCGTTGGTCATGGGTTCCCTCTCCTGTCCGTCACTGTCCATGGTTGGCCATGCCACTGACAGGACCCGCACCGTGCGCTGCCAGCCCGCGCACGGATCGCTGCCAGAACGCGGCCGGGCCCGCCCGGCAGCCGGTGGCGGAGGGGTGCATACTCGATCTTGCCGAGTTGGGGACGTCAGGGGGCGAGGCGGTCATGGGCCTGTTCAAGCGGAAGCCGGAGGAGCCCGCCGAGGGCGGGCCGTCGGCCGACCGGGTGGCGCTCGCCCGGCAGTGGCAGGAGCAGGCCACGCAGATGCAGGCCCAGGCCACGCAGTTCCAGGCGCAGGCGGTGCAGCAGGCCGCGGCGCTGCAGCACGCCACGGCGCCGCAGCAGGGCTCACCGGCCGGGCCGGCGGCCGAGGCAGGATCCATGACCTGGGTCCGCCAGGTCCTCGCGATCCTGGCACCGCCGCAGCCGGGGTTCGTCAAGCGCTGCACCTGTGCGGTGTGCGGTGCGCCGAAGAAACTGCCTACGGTCACCGCCTATGTGTACTGCGACTACTGCGCTTCGCTCATCGACTACGACCTGCGCCGGGCAGGTGAGGGCGATACCGCGCCCGATCCGGCGTACGCCGCCACGGTCAACGGCACGCACGCCGCCGCGCAGGCGGCCGCGGCCGCGGGTGACCGCGAGGCCTACCGCGGCCTGCAGCAGCGGGTGTTCGAGGCGTACGTGACCGGAGTCCCGATGGCGGTCTCGCACCGGGCCAGGAACGACCGCAGCTACCGGGACGCCTACGTCGGTTACATGGCCGAGGCCGCCACGGCGCGCGCCTTCGACCCGGCGCATCAGGCGCTGGAAGCCGAGATGCGGGAGCGGGTCATGGGCCTGCGCTACAGCGGGAACATGATGTCCCCGACGGTGGCAGCGGATTCGTTCTGGCCCGTGGTGGACACGCTGGAGCGCCAGATCGAGGCCGGGCAGGTGCTCTACCGGTCGGCCGGGCTCGCGGAACTCGACCCGGACCACGCCGGGCACCTGACCGGCAAGCTTGGCTGGTCGGGCTTTTGCCAGGGCTGGCTGGGCATGCTCCCGGCGGACGCGGCCGCGCAGTTGCTGGACCGGGCCGGCCTGACGAACGAGTACGTGCCGGTCGCGGCGGAGGACGGCCAGCCACGCCTCTGCGGCGGCTGCGGCGCGGAGTTCAGCGCGCTGCCCGGTGCCACGGCCATCATCTGCGAGGGCTGTGGCCGCACCATGGACCTGGGCAGCGCCGAGATCCCCTGCGTGCCGTCATGCGGCGCGGTCATGACCCTTCCGGCGGGGGCCGACCGGATGGCATGCCCGTTCTGCCAGGCGCAGGTGGAGCGGGCCGGCCTGCGCTGACGCGGCGGCGATCAGCGGGCCGCCGCGGCGGGCGCCGCCTGCGTCTCCGCCAGGCCGCCGGCGTAGAACCGGCGGGCCGCCTCGATCAGCTCGTCCAGAGGCGGCCACCACGGCCCATGCTCCAGCGAGCGCAGCGCATCCAGCACGCGGCCGGCCCGGCCCGGGCCGTCTCCGGCCACCGCAACTGCGACCCGGCGCGGCCGGGCCGCCCGCAGTGGGCCCAGATACAGGTCCGGGCCGATGCCTTCGGCCTGCACGGCAGCCACCACCAGGTAGTAATCGGGTAGTTCGAATCGCTTGTCCCGCCATGCGGCCAGCGCTTCCGCGGCATGCTCCTCGAAGCTGACCGCGGCGCCGGGCCCGCTGGTCACGTCCCACATCGCCCGCCAGGAGGCCGCCACGTCGGCCAGCGGGTCGTCGGGCACGATCACGTAGGCCGACTGCCGCCCGGCCGCCTCCCGCATCGCCAGCGCGCCCGCCTGCCACGCGGGGCGCGGCTGGGCCCCCTCCTGCTGGCCGGCTTCGGGAGCGCGCGCGACCGAGACGTTCCCGGACCGGCCAAGCTCGGCAAGCAGTCCCCCGCTCACCTCGCCGACCAGGACCACCATGGTGGAAGACTCACGCCGCATCGGCTCGATCCTAGGGCAGCACCTAAGCCAGGGTGGCCTCCTCGTAGCTGGCCAGCGATGGCATCTCAGGGAAGAGATCCCGGTCCTGTGCCCACTCCTGGGTCGCGGCGAAGACCTCCCTGGTGTAGGGCAGGAACACGATCCGCTCCCCGGTGCCGAACGCCCGCACGTCCACCTGGCCGCGGTATTTCTCCGGCACCGCCCGCAGGTGGTAGTGCTTGTATGCCTCGGGATACAGGTCGATCTGCTGCTGCGCGCGCCGCAGGGCGGCGAGGTACTTCTCGATGTCGGCCTTGCTGACGTCGCTCCGGCTGACCAGGAACCCGATCATGAACGTGGCGTCGAGGACCTTGCGGAACCCGAAGGCCTCGGCGACGTAGAGCGGCACCCCCCACATCGTGCCGGCCGGGACCTGCCGGTCCAGGAGGGCGTCCAGCCGCTCGTTGGGCGGGCCCTGGAAGGTCAGGCTGACCTGGCCGGGGTCAAGCACCGCCTCGAGGGCCTGCAGGGTGGCGAAGTGGCTCCCGGAGTGATACCCGACCCCCACCGGCACTCCGGCGAGATCTTCCGGACGGCGGATCGGTGACTCGGGCGCCACCATGATGGCGCACGGTGCCACCGAGTACGCGCTGCTTACCAGTTGCCCGGCCCCGCCGCTCGCGGCGACGTTCGTGGCCCAGTGGCACGCGCAGCTCACATCGGCGCCGTCGCGCCCGGCCCCGAAGGTCTCGAACGCGCCGGTCTTGATCTCCCCGCCGTCGTCGCGGCGGGTGGCATGGACGCCGTAGTCACCCTCGGGCAGGAAGGTGTAGTCCAGCCCTTCGGCCGTGAAGTAGCCCCGTTCCTCGGCGACCCACTCCTGCAGTCGGCCATGGGGCAGGATCTTCAGCGTCATCCGCGTACTCCTTCGCCTGGCGCGGCCCCCCGCCCCTCGACGGTACGCCGCACCGCTGGCGGAATTCCAGGCCCGGCATGGTGCGCGCGTCCGCCCTGGATGCCTAGAGTCGGCACAAAGGGCAGTCGCGCCCCCGCCGCCCGGGATCCATCCGTGCCGGGCGGCAGGCGTACCCGGAAGGACGTGGTCGCATGCCAGAGCCCGCGACGGCACCGCCGCCCTCGGCCCAGGTGCCTCCCGCCGAACTGCCGGCCTCGGTTCGCGAGGCAGGGCTGGCGAACTGGATCCGCGAGCCGCTGGACGACGCGGTGGACCGCAGGCGCCGCGTCATCGTACCGCCGGCCGTGGCGACCATGGGCACGCCGCTGAGCGGCTGCCAGGGCGCCCTCATGACGCAGGCGCGGGGCCCGGACGCGCTCGTCATGATGGGCGACAACCCGGCGCTGCCCGTGATGCCCGAGCGCCCCGCGCTGAAGGACTTCTTCGCACTGCGGCTCAGCAAGACCGGCACCAACCACATGCTGCAGAGCGCCACGCTGGCGCGGGAGCACGGGCTCGACGAAAAGGTGATCATGGCGTGCCTGCTGCATGACATCGCCATCGCCGGGCTGATCTCGGCCAACCACGGCTACTGGGGCGCGCAGATGGTCGCCCCCTACGTCGGTGAGGAGGTGGCGTGGGCGATCCAGAAGCACGAGGCGCTGCGCTACTTCGCCGACGAGTCGGTGGGATACAGCTATCCGCAGGCGTACATCGAGTACTTCGGCCCGGACTACCGCCCGCCCGCCTACCTCTGCCGTGAGGCCGAGGAGGCCCGCAAGCACCGCTGGTACATGACATCGCGGCTGATCACGATCAACGACATCTACTCGTTCGACCCCAACGCCGTCGTGGACTTCAGCGAGTTCGAGGACGTGATCGGCCGTAACTTCGCCCAGCCCGCGGAGGGGCTGGGGTTCGACGGCTCCCCCGTCGCGCACATGTGGCGGACGATGATCTGGCCCAACAACTTCCTTTGACTTCCCGCGGCTCAGTAACCCGGCGGCGCGGGGAAGCCGCCGACCGCGTTCTCGTACGCCCGTGCCACGCGCAGGCAGGTGCCGTCCGCGAGATGGCGGCCGACGATCATCAGGCCGGCGGGCAGCCCGTCGGAGAGCCCGGCAGGCACGGACGTGGCGGGGTGCCCGGTGACGTCGAACGGTGCCGTGTTGGCGACCATCTCCAGCGACCGGGCGAGCTTCTCCTCGCGGCCGGCGCCGGGCGCGGGCAGCGGTGAGGCTACGACCTGCAGCGTCGGCAGCACCAGCACGTCCGCTTCGGCCAGCGCCGCGTCGTAGGCGGCGGCCAGTTCCAGGGCGAGGTTCCTGGCCATCGCGTAGTGCCGGCCGTCACCGCGGTCGATGGCGTAGCGGCCGCACAGCATGGTCAGCTTCAGCGACTCGGACATCTGCGCGCCGTGCTCCCTGCGGCCCCGGGCGTAGTGGCCGATCAACTCGGGGTCGTACAGGCCAGGGGCGTTCATCCCGTACCCGTTGCCGTCGATCATCTGGTTGGTCGCCCCGTCGGTGGCGATCACGCTCCACACGTGCAGCCCGTCACGGTGCCACGGGAGGCTGACCTCCCGGACGCTGGCGCCGACCGCCTCCAGGGTGCGGATCGCGGCGCGGACGGCTTGGTCGACGCCGGGCTGCGACAGGCCGGGGATGCCGAATCCCTCCGCCACCACGGCGATCCGGATCCCGGCGGCGCCCGCCTCCAGGCCGGTGAGGAAGTCCCCCGGCAGGTGTTCCGCCCGCTGGCGCGGGTCGAGCCCGTCCCGGCCGGCGAGCACCCCGAGCATGAGCGCCGCGTCGCGCACGGTACGGGTGATCGGGCCCAGGTGGTCGAGGGTGTTCTCGATCGGGAACGCGCCGGTGTACGGCACCAGGCCGTGCGTCGGCTTGTGCCCCACGGTGCCGCAGTAGGCGCTGGGAATCCGCACCGAGCCGCCCTGGTCGCCGCCGAGCGCCATGTCGGCATGGCCCGCGGCGACCAGCGCGGCGCTGCCGCTGGAGGACCCGCCCGCCGACCTGCCCCGGTCCCAGGGGTTCAGCACCGGCCCGGTATGCGATGTGTGACTGCCCCCGGAGAAGCACAGGTCCTCGCACACCGCCTTGCCGGCGATCGTCGCCCCCGCATCGAGCAGCCGGGTCACCACGGTGGCGTCCCGCCGCGGTATGAACCCCGCCACCGTGGCGGACCCGTTCATCATGGGCAGGCCGGCCACCTCGATGTTGTCCTTGATCGCGACCCTGCGCCCGGCCAGCGGGCCGCCGGAGGCCGTCGTCAGCTCGGTGGTCACATACCAGGCGCCCAGCTCGTTCTCGGCCGCGTCCGGCCACCGGTAGCGCCGGTCCGGCGCATCGGCCGGCTCGCCTCGTACAGGCGCTCGACGGCGTCGTAGGACGCCACCGCGCCGGCGATGATCTCCCGGAACGACTCGATGTCGCCGGGGCCCAGGCCGAGCCGGTACCGGCCCGCGATCTCGCAAGATCCTCGTTGGTCGGGGGCGTCAGGGCCATGGCACTCTCCTGCGGCTGTCACGGGGCGGCCTGGGCAGCGTAGACGCGGCCCCGTCGGCCCGGCCCGCCGCGGTCAGCGCAGTTCGGCCAGCAGTTCGGCGTACGCATTGACGTAGCGGTCCACGTCCGCGCGGGTCGCCGGGACGCAGGCGGTGGGCCCCGCGCCGGGCAGGGCTTCCCAGATGCCGCGGTTGGCCAGCCAGATCCGGATCAGCCGGGTGAGCATTTCGTCGGTCAGCGCATAGGCCTGCGCGCCGGTGCGGGGCCTGGGCCCGTACCACTGCCCGCTGCGAGGCCCCAGCCGGATCGCGGTCCACGGCAGGCCGGCCGCGCGGATCGCCGCCTCGATCCCGTCGGCGAGGTCGCCGCCCAGTGCCGAGGTGTGCGCGTAGGCGCCGGGGACCAGCACCTCGGTGAGCGCCGCCACGGCCGCCGCCGCCGACAGCGGGTTGCCGAACAGGGTGCCGCCGGTGGCGACGTGGTGCTTCACATCCAGCTGCTCCCCCAGCGCGGCGGTGACCCCGTAGGCGCCCATCGGCAGCCCGCCGGCCACCGCCTTGCCGATCGTGACGATGTCGGGGTCCAGGTGCCACATCCCGGTCGCGCCGCCGGGGCCGACGACATGGGTGTGGGTCTCGTCGATGCCGAGCAGCGTGCCGTGCTGGCGGGTCAGGTCGCGCAGCGCCGCATGCCAGCCGGGCTCGGGCAGCAGCAGGTGGATGTTGTTGCTCATCGCGGGCTCGGTGAGCACCAGGGCGACGTCTCCCGGCTCCAGCGCGGCCCGCAGCGTGCCGGGGTCGTTGAACTGGGCAATGCGGACCCGGCCGGTGACGCCCTTGGACAGGCCGCGCTCCAGCGCGGCCACCTGCTCCCCGTCGAGGTCCACCAGGCCCTCCTCGAAGTGGCCGTGGTAGTGCCCCTGGAACAGCACGATCGCCTCGCGGCCGGTGGCGGCTCGCGCCAGCCGGATGGCCTCGGTGTTGGCCTGGGTGGCGGACAGGGTGAACTGCCACTGCCCGACCGGGTAGCGGCGGGCGAGTTCCTCGGCCACCACCACCGACTCCTCGGTGGGCAGCAGGAACTGGGTGGACCGCGCTGCCCGCGCCTGGACCGCGGCCACGATGGCCGGGTTCGCGTGCCCGCAGAACATCGCCATGTCGGAGGCGTTGAAGTCGAGGTAGCCGAACCCGTCGACGTCGGTGAACCCGGGGCCCTCGCCGTGGTCGATGTAGACCAGCTGGTCGTCGTGGAAGGCCATCCAGGCCATCGGCATGCCGTTGGGCATGTGCTCGCGCGCGCGGGCGAGCATGGCCCGCGACCGGGGCCTGGCCTCCTGGAAGCGGGCCACCTCCCGGGCGTGCAGCTCCCCGATCCTGGCCTGGTCAAGATCCCCGTGTGCGGTCATAGCACGATGCTAGATCCGGCCCCGCCACGGCAGCGAAACGCCTTGCGCGCGGATTTATAATTCGGCGTAGATGGTCCGCCTCCGGCAGGCCGTGGGAAGGAGTCAGCGGTGGAGCAGACGAACGGGTTCTGGGCGGGTGCCATCGCCGTTGCCGCGGCCCCGGTTGCCATAGCTGCCGGGATCGCCAAGGGCTCCTACGATGCCGCGAGCGGCTCGGGCTCCTTTGACGCAGGCTTCCATGCGGCGGCGGACCCGGTCATCGCGACGGCACGGAAGTTCGGCACCGAGCACCAGGAGACCATCACCAGGGGCGTGATCGGTGGCGCCGCGACCGCCGTCGGTGCCCGCATCGTCGGTGAGGGCATCAAGGTGGTCTTCCGCCGCTAGCAGCGCCCGGTGACTGACCGCCTGCTCCGCGGCGTCGCGGTGCCTAACTTCGGTGACGAGCCGGCCGGGTTGATCGAACTCGGCGTCGCGGCTGAGGAGGCCGGGTTCGACGGGTTCTTCCTGTGGGACCACATCGTGTTCTCCAACAGCGGCGACGGGCCGCCGATCATCGATCCCTGGCTGGTGCTGGCCGTGGTCGCCGCCCGCACGTCGCGGATCAAGCTGGGCACCATGATCACGCCGGTGCCGCGGCGGCGACCGTGGCAGCTGGCCCGGCAGATCGCGAGCCTGGACCGGCTGAGCGGCGGGCGGGTGATCCTCGGCGTCGGGATCGGCTCACCTGCCTACGGCGACTTCGGCATCTTCCACGAGCCGGCCGGGGACCGGGTCCGTGCCGACATGCTCGACGAGGGCCTGGCCGTGCTGGCCGGACTGTGGAGCGGCGAGCCGTTCAGCTACGCGGGCGAGCATTACACCGTGGACCCGGTGCGGTTCACCCCGGTTCCGGTCCAGCGGCCGCGGGTGCCGATCTGGGTGGGCGGGGTCCTGCCCGCCGCACGGCCGATCGCCCGGGCGGCGCGCTGGGACGGAGTCGTCCCCATCCGGTTCGCGGAGCGGTCGCTGATCCGGCCGTCGGCGCAGGACATCGCCGACGTGCGGGCGCAGGTGGCCACCGCGCGCGGCACGGCGGACGGCTTCGACATCGCGGTCTGGGCCGAGGTGGCACCCGAGCCCGCGGCGGTGCCCGGCCTCGCCGTGCCCTACCAGGCGGCGGGCGCGACCTGGTGGATCGAGACCGCCAAGCCCGGGCCCCGCTGGCAGGAAGGGATCACCGCGCGGGTGGGCGCCGGGGTTCTGGGGGGAGCGTAACGCTCCGGGAAGTGACCCGCGCCCGGCGGTCCCGGTCACTCCGGCGGGCTGGCCTGCTCCTGCGCGAGTTGCCGCAGCCACTGCTCGCTTGCGCTGGCCACCCGCGGCGGCACGCCCAGCCGGCGCAGCTGCTCCCCCGCCGCGGCCATCTCGTCGATGCGCCGCACCGCGTGCCGCACGCTGCCCTGCTCCAGCCGGTCGAGCGTGCTGGCCGACGCGCCCTCCAGTTCGCGGCGGATGTTGTCCCGCAGCCACTGTTCGCACCCGGCGGCCCTGGCCGCGCGCAGCGCCTCGGTGACCGCCGCGGCGAGGCCCTTGTAGAAAACGCTCCGCACCAGCTTGCGCGCGGCCGCCGCGCCGGGCGGCCCGGGCAGCACGTCCACGGCCGCGCCGAGCCCGCCGAAGACGGCGGCGAACTGCCCGGCCGCCGGGCCGGAGGCGAGCATCGGGGTGCGCAGCCCGTTGCCGGGCACCGGCGACATCAGCGCGACGTCCGCGAAGGCGACCCCGGCTCCCTCCGCCAGGCCGGCCAGGCGCACCTTCGCCGGCGCCGACGCGGTGTTCAGGTCGGCGTAGATGGCCCCGGTGCCGATGCCAGGCAGGGCCGCCACGAGGGCTTCCTCGGCCTCGTGCGCGCAGGTCAGCGACACCACCACCGCTGCACCCCGGCAGGCGTCGGCATCGCCGGCGCACGCGGTGACGCCGGGCCCCGGCCGGATGCGCGGGTCGAATCCCCGCACCACGGCGCCGGCGGCAGCCAGGTCAGCCGCGATCGCCGACCCCGCCTCACCGAGGCCGAGCACGGCCACCACCGGCGGGCCGCCGCTCATCGCGGCGCCGCCACCGGCAGGGCCCGCAGCGCCTCGATCACGCTCTGCAGATGGTCGTGCATCGCCCGCTCGGCCGCGGCCGGATCGTGTGCCGTCACCGCCGTGACGATCGCCTCGTGCTGCGGCAGCGAGACGGCTGGCCGGCCCGGCACCAGGGACAGCGAGAACTGGTGCCGGACGGTCTGGTCACGCAACTGGCGCAGCAGCCGGGCCGACGTCTCGTGCGCGGCGATATCCCTGATCGCCGCGTGCAGCCGCGCGTTCAGCCCGCTGTAGCGCAGCAACTCGGCCCGGGACACCGCCGCGTGCATGTCGGCGGCGATGCTTTGCAATACGGCGGCATCGGCGGTGGTGACGCGTTCCGCGGCACGTGCCGCCTCGAGACCCTCGAGCACCTTGCGCACCTCGGTGATCTCGATCGCCTCGGCCAGCGATATCTCGCGCACCCGCGCGCCCCGGTTCCGCTGGAACTCCACCAGCCCCCGCGCGGACAGGTCCTGCAGCACGGCCCGCACGGTGAACCTCGACGCGCCGAAGCGCTCGCACAGGTCGGCCTCGACCAGCCGCTGCCTGGGCACGAACTCGCCCCGGAGGATCGCCGCGCGCAGCGCCCCGGCGACCGTGCGCCTGGCGTCGGCGGGCACCTCGCGTGTCCCCTCCATCACGGCACCGGCGGGGTCCCGTGGGTGTGGAACGAGCCGATGGTGGCAAGGCCCCAGGCCTGCCCCTTCGCGCGTTCCGCCTCCGACCAGCTGACCGGGGCCCAGTCCGGCGCGAAGATCAGCCTCGCGCAGGGGTTGCACAGCTCGATCCGGTTCCCGCCCGGCTCGTAGACGTAGAGGAAGAACGTCTGCTGGATGGCGTGCTTGTGCGGCCCGGTCTCGATGAACACCCCCCGGTCCAGGCAGAGGTCCGCGGCCCGGAGGATGTCTTCGCGGGTGTCGGTGGCGAACGCGAGGTGGTGCAGCCGGCCGTTCGCCCCGGTCCAGTCGTTGGTGTAGACGAGGTCGTAGGACTTCTGCGCGAAGTGCAGCCACTGCGCGGAGATGGTGCCGTCGTCGAGCACGATCTGCTCGGTGACCCGGCCGCCGAGCGTCCCGGCCACGAAGTCCCCGTTCGGCTTGGTCCGCTCGGCCAGGAAGTTGACGTGGTCCAGCCGCCGGACCGGTACGCCGCGGCCCGGGTTGGCCTGCGCCTGGTTCTTCAGCGCCGGTTTCAGCTCACCGTCGGCCCGGTACCACTCGGTCTCCCAGTACAGCTCGAACTCGTGCCCGTCCGGGTCGCGGAACAGGTAGGTGGGGCCGATCCCGGCGTCGCCGTCCCGCCAGCCGATGCCCAGGCCGGCCGACTCGATCTGCGCCACCCGCCGGTACAGCGCGTCCTCGCTGCTGGCCCGCAGCCCGGTGCGGCGCAGGCCGGAGGTGCCCGACGCGGTCAGCTTCAGGCTGTGGTGCTCGTAGTCGTCCCAGGTGCGCAGGTAGACCGAGTCGCCGCTGGTGCCGTTCTCGGTGAGCCCGAGCACCTGGGTGAAGAACCACAGGCTCTTGTCCGGCTCGGGGGTGAGCAGCTCGGCATGACCGAGATGAGCCACGTCATGCAGCAGGGGCATCGCTCGGCTCCTATCGGGCTATCGCGGAGGGGTAGACGGTCCCGTCGAACAGCTTGCGTGCGGTGCGGACCACGCCCGCCCGCAGCACCCGCGGCGGGTCCTGCGCCGTGTCCAGCTCGACCTCGACCGCCAGGTGCCCGGCCGGGTGCTCGATGTCGATCACGTGCCCGGAGGCGGGAAGCCGGGCAAGCTCGGCGCCGGTCCCGCCGGGGAGCAGCAGCGCGGTGGCGACGGTCACCGCGCCGAGCACCCCGATCGAGGTGTGCGGCCGGACCGGGATGAACGTGCGGGTGCCGATCGTGCCGCCGTCCCGCGGCGCACTGACCAGGGTGGTCTTGGGCACAGAAAGGCCGGCGACGTCGCCGAGGCCCATCAGCGTCCCCGCAGCCAGCCGCAGCGCCTGGACCTGGGCGGCCACCTCTTCGTTCCGCGCCAGGTCCTGCGCTGACTCGGCGCCGGTGAGCCCGAAATCGCTGGCCCGCGCGACCACCACCGGCATGCCGTTGTCCACGCAGGTCACCTCGACGCCGTCGATGACGTCGCGCACGCTGCCGGTGGGCAGCAGGCTGCCGGTGGCCGAGCCGGCGGTCCCGGCGAACCGGAGCAGGACCGGCGAGGCGGTGCCGGGCACGCCCGCGATGGCGGTGTCCCCGGCATACCGCACGATGCCCCCGGGGGTGGCGAACGTGGCGGTGACTACCGCGCCCGAGTTGACCATGTGGATGCGGGCCGTGGTTTCCCGGCCGCCCGCGCCGATCAGGCCGCGCTCGACCGCGAACGGGCCGACCCCGGCGAGGATGTTGCCGCAGTTCTGCCGGTCGGTGACCGTCGGCTCGTCCACCCCGAGCTGGAGGAACAGGTAGTCGATGTCGGCGTCCTCGCGCTGCGCGGGCGACACCACCGCGACCTTGGAAGCCAGCGAATGAGCACCGCCGACCCCGTCGACCTGCATCGGGTGGCCGCTGCCCATCACCGCGAGCAGCAGCGCATCCCGCTCCGCCGGGTCCGCGGGCAGGTCGCTGGCCAGGAAATACAGGCCCTTCGAGGTACCGCCGCGCATCAGCATGCACCGCACGCCCCCGGCCCCGGGCGGCCGGTCCGGTGCCCGCGCCCCGCCGCCCCCGGTCACCCGGTGACCACCACGTTCCTCATTGCAGTGTCCCGGTGACCTGCGGGTAGACGCGCATGTACGCCTCTGCCATCGTGTCGTGAGCCAGGCCCAGGTTGGGGCCGGCGTTGCGCCGGAGCTGTACCCCGCGGCGCTTGGCCAGGTCGGTGTAGTAGTCCCACATGTGCTGCTGGGCGGCCAGGCATTCCATCGCCTGGCGCTTGGTCGCGAACACCTCGGTGATGTCAAGCAGTACCTGCGGCTTGAAGTCACACTGCTCCGGCTGGTGCGGTTCGAACAGGAACACCGGCGGCGCGCCGAGCGGGTCGCCGGGGGCGTCATAGCCGATGGCCTGCGCCAGCACCCGCGCCTGCAGCGCCATCCGGGCGGCCGCCGGGTGGTCGGGGTTGTAGGGATCAGCCAGCGCGTGGGTCAGCACCACCGCCGGCTCGGCCCGCCGGTAGCAGCGCACGATCTCATCGACCAGCTCGGCGGACTCGCGCAGCGGGTAGTCGCCGGCGTCCAGGAACTCGATCCCGGCGCCGAGCACGCCGGCCGCGCTGGCTGCCTCATCGCGCCGCAGTGCCTTGATCTCGTCGAGCTTCTTGCCGTCGCGCCACGCCCGTGCGGACTCCCCCCGCTCGCCGTAGCTGAGGCAGAGCACGGTCACCGCCGCGCCGCGGGAGGCGGCCAGCGCGATCGCGCCGCCCGCGCGCCACACGAAATCGCCGGCGTGCGCGCTGACCACCAGAACCGGCCCGTTCTGCGTCACCACGTGCCCCAGACCTCCTGTGCGGTCTCGACGATCAGCCGGAGCTTGTCCCACTGCTGCTGCTGGGTGAGGTCGTTGCCCTCCTTGGTCGAGGAGAAGCCACATTGCGGGGACAGGCACAGCTGGTCGGCGTCGACGAACCTGGCCGCGTCTTCGATCCGCCGCTTGAGCTGGTCCTTGCTCTCCAGCTCGCCGCGCTTGGTGGTGACCAGCCCGAGCACGACCCGCTTGCCCTTGGGCACGAACCGCAGCGGCTCGAAACCGCCCGAGCGCTCGTCGTCCCACTCACAGAAGAACCCGTCCACGGCGAGCTCGTTGAACAGCGCCTCGGCCACGAACTCGTAACCGCCCTCGGCCGCCCACATGCTCTGGTTGTTGCCCCGGCACATGTGGGTGGTGACCGCCAGGTCGGCTGGCCGCCGGCCAGCGCCCGGTTGATGTTCTCGATGTAGCGCTCGTGCTGGTGCTCGGGGTCCCCGCCGATCTCCGCGACGTGCCGCCGCTGCGCCGGGTCGTTCATGTACGCCAGGCTGGTGTCGTCGAACTGCAGGTAACGGCAGCCGAGGTCATACAGCCGCCGCACCTCCTCGGCGTAGGCCGCGGCCAGGTCGGCCCAGAACCGGTCCAGGTCCGGGTAGACCGACTCGTCGATGGCCGAGCGGCCGCCGCGGTAGTGGACCATGCTCAGCGAGGGGATGGTGAGCTTGGGCAGCGCGGTGGTGACGGTATCGCGCAGGAACGTGAACGCCTCGCCGAAGATCGTGTGCCCGAGCGTGAGCGGGGCGACGACGTGCGCGGACGGTGGCGCCCATTCGTAGTTTTTCCGCTCGTTGTGGAACGCCACCCTGATCGTGTCGTCCTGCACCTTCTTGATGCCGCCGAGCTGGTAGATGAAGTCCATGTGCCAGGATTCGCGGCGCAGCTCACCGTCGGTCGCCGCGCGCAGCCCGGCCTCCTGCTGCCTGCGGACCACCTCGCGGATGGCGGCGTCCTCGGTCCGCCGCAGTTGACCGGCGCTGAGCCGGCCTGCCGCGAAGTCGTCGCGGGCCCGCAGCAACTCGGGCGGGCGGAGCAGGCTGCCCACGTGGTCGGCGCGGAACGGCGGCCGCCCGGGAGGCCACGCGGTGCCTGCGGCGGAGTACTGCTGGGCGCTCTGATCTCCGGGCATGCGTCCGTCCTCCCGACATCGCCGCCAGATCGTTCACAATATTGTAGACAATCCGTGCGCCTGCTGGCGGGGTATCGACCTTGGTGTCCCCCGCCCACCGGCATGGAGAGTGAGCATAGAGCTGCGATCTCCGGCCTGGCGCTCGCGCAAAACGCCGATACGAGCGGCCGTTGGTGCCCAGTTGAGCATCCGCTAGTAATGCAGTGCCTCCTGCAGCGCGTCGCCGGCGTCATCCGCAGAGCCGAGCATGCGGTAGCAGCGGGCGGGCGACTCCCGGCGCCACGGCTCCACAAGGCGGCTGAACGCCGTGTCGTCCCGCTGCGCGCCAGGCTCAGGTCAGCATCCGTGGCGCCCTCGGTGGCAGCGTCCACGACCGCCTGGAAGAAACCTCGCCCACAAGCGACGATTCTGCCTCACGGCGGGAGTCCTACCTCCGGCCAAGCATGACCACCCTTGCCAACGAGGATCCGCATGACGCATGACGACCAGGCTGCACCGGGCGCCAGGTGCAGCGACGGTCACGACCCACGACAGGAGACCGGCCGGCATGACCGAATCGGAACCGGAAACAGCCCTTCACCGCTCGACCGGCATCTGGCCGCTCGTCCACGCTGAGCGGGCGGCCTTGGCGGCCGATCTCGCGGACCTGACCGGCGAGCAGTGGACGACACCGTCGCTGTGCACCGGTTTGACGGTGCGCGAGGTGCTCGCGCACCTCACCGCCGGGGCGAGCCTTAACTCCGTCCGCTGGCTGGCCGGCGTGATCCGCTGCCGGTTCGACTTCGACAAGCAGGTGGCCATGCGGCTGGCCGAGCAGCTGGGCGCAACCCCGGCCGAGACCATCGACAGGTTCCGTTCTGTCCTCACAAGCACGACCAAACCACCCCTCCCGACGCTGGCGATGCTCGGCGAATCGATCGTGCACGCGGAGGACATCCGGCTGCCGCTGGGCATCCGCCACGACTACCCGATCGAGACCCTCACGCGGGTAGCCGAGTACTACCAGGGCTCTGACCTCCCCGTCCTCACCAAAAGACGGATCCGCGGCCTGCACCTCGTTGCGACCGACGGACCCTTCAATACCGGCTCCGGGCCGCTCGTGTCCGGCACCACCTTGGCGCTGATCATGGCAATGACCGGGCGCAGCGCATACTGCGACGCACTCCAAGGCGACGGTGCCGCAACCCTGCGGGAGCGCTGCGAGGCCGCGTGACCCGCCCTTTCTGGCCGTGCGTCGGCTCCCGCTGCCTGTGGTCAGCGGCAGGGGGTGTAGGGGACGTCGTACAGGTTGATGTTCTTGAGTATCGAGTTGAAGTTGTAGCTGGGCGAATTGGCCTTCGGGCAGAACTTCGACGTAGCCAGCTTGTATTCGACGTTGAACACGGCCTTGCCGTACATGCCGGGCCACGCCTGCAGGCCCGGCGGGGGGAAGTTGCACTCGTTGTATTGCCAGCATTGCTCGTTGATCGCGAAATCGAAGTACGGCTGCAGGTCGCCGGCCTGGCCGAGATCGTTTTTCAGGCCTACCGTGAACCCCTTGCTGTGCGCCAGGTTGGCGATCGTGGCGTCGAACTGCTCCTGGGTGGCCGCGCTGATGGTCAGGCCGGTCTTGTTCTGGTAGGCGTCCATGTTGTCGAACTCGATCGCGTCCGCGCCCAGCGACTTCGCCTTGTCCAGCCGCGCCGAGAGTTCGTCGATGATGAACTGCTGCGCCGTTTCGGTTTGCCCGGTGTTCGGGTTGACGCCGGAGACGTTGGTGTTGATGTTCAGCCAGAACTCGTTGCGGAAGCCGCCGACCGGCTTGCCGAACAGGCAGCCGCCGCAGCTGGTGTTGAAGCTGGAGTACTGCGGATAGTCCGGCCGCCAGGTTTCCGCGGTGCCGGCGTCGATGTAGCCGATCACCTTGTCCCCTTGGGCGTGCAGCGCGTTGACCGCCGCGCTGTTGAGCACACCGTAGTTGTTCGGCGTGTAGCACTTGCCGTCTTGGAAGATGTCGATGTCGAACACCGTCGGCGCGACCTGCTGTCCAGTCGCGAACGACGTGCCGGTGATCGCGGTGTTGATGAATCCGGTGCTCGGGTAGAGGCACTGGCCGGACGAGTTGACCGAGCCCTGCAGTTGATACTGCCAGGTGGCGACGAGCGGTGGCCGCCAGCAGGAGCCCGCGGAGGTATTGCACGGCACGGCTGCCGGCAGAGCCGCAGCTGCCGCCGGGGCCACCCGGAATCCTGAGTGGGCTTGGCTGGATGCCGCCGGTGCGGCCGAGGCTGGCCCAGCGGCCAAGACCACGGCCGCTAGCGCGGCGATGACGCCCCCCGATAGGCGAATACTGTGCATCAGCCACCTCCGGTTTCCGGCGGCCGCGGCGTTACCACCGGCCGCTGGCTGGAGCGTAATGATGTTTCCGGCTCACAACAAGAGCCCCCAATCGCGAAACAGCCCCACCACCAGATGACCGGCTACCGCCAGCGGTCTCCCGGTTTCCTCGTGTGCCGGACCGTCCCGCGGCTGTGGCGCGGCGGGCCGGGGCGGCGGGCGGCGGGTGTCAGCAGGCGGCTCAGATCCGGATGCGCTCGTTCGCCGGGTCGTACATCGGGCGCAGCGAGGCGATCGCCGGGTAGACCGCGGCACCGATCTGTACCGTCCATTCACCGGCGTCCAGGTACGCCTGGTCGATCGGCTCGCCGGCGTCGATCATCGCCAGCCCGACGGCGCCACCGAGGGTGAATCCGTAGGACGCGGACCGGATGTACCCGGCGGGCCTGCCGTTGCGGCGCACCACCTCGGCGTGGAACAGCAGCGGCGCGGGGTCCTTCAGCAGCACCTGGACCAGGCGCCGCCGCAGCGGCCCGCGCTCCTTCTGGGCGAGCACCGCGTCCCGGCCGATGAAGCCGCCCGGCTTGTCCAGCGCCACCGCGAAGCCGAGCCCGGCTTCCAGCACGGTGTCGGTGTTGTCGATGTCGTGCCCGTAGTCCCGGTAGCCCTTCTCCATCCGCAGGCTGCCGAGTGCCTTGAGCCCGGCGTGCCGCAGGCCGGCCGCCCGCCCGGCGTCCACCAGCCGGTCGTAGACGTGCACCGCCTGCTCGGCCGGGATGTACAGCTCATAGCCGAGTTCGCCCAGGTAGGTGATGCGGATGCAGAGCACCCGGGCGAACCCGATGTCGATCTCGGCGGCGGCGCGGAACGGGAACGCCTCGTTGGACAGGTCCGCGGAGGTGACGCAGGCCAGCAGCTCGCGTGACCGCGGGCCCTGAATGTTGATCTGCGCGTAGCCGGACGTCACGTCGGTCACGAAGGCGTGGGCGTCGCCGATGTGCCGGCGCAGCCAGGTTTCCGCATGCCGGTGCGCGGTGTCGGAGGCGACCACCCAGAACCGGTCCCCGGCCAGCTTGGTCACGGTGAGGTCGGCTTCCAGCGTGCCGGCCGGGTTGAGCCACTGGGTGTAGGTGATCCGGCCGGGCTTGCCGTTCACCTTGTTGGCGGAGACCTGCTCCAGGATCTGCCCCGCGTCCCGGCCCCGCACGTCGAACTTGGCCATGAAGGCCATGTCCATCAGGATCACCCCGGTGCGGGCCGCGTGATGCTCGGCCTCCCAGTAGCCGAACCAGTCCGGCCGCCCCCAGGACAGCTCGCCGGGCTCCGGCTCGGCACCTTCCGGGGCGTACCAGTCGGCGCCCTCCCAGCCGCTGACGTCCTTGAAGCAGGCACGCTGCGCGACCAGCCGGTGGTGGACCGGGGACACCTTCGCGCCGCGCGCGGTCCGCATGGACCGGCCCGGGTAGTGGGTCGCGTAGACCAGGCCCAGCGATTCCACCGTGCGGGTCGCCCGGTACTCCGGGTTGGCCTGGTAGCGGTGCAGCCGGTCGATATTGATGCCGGTCACGTCGATGTCGGGCCGGCCCTCGGCGATCCAGTGCGCGACCACCCGGCCGATCCCCCCGCCGGTCAGGATCCCGATCGAGTTCAGCCCCGCGGCGACGAAGTAGTTCTTCAGCTCCGGTGCCTCGCCGACGATCGGCATCAGGTCCGGGGTGAAGCTCTCCGGGCCGCAGAAGAACTTCTTGATCCCGGCGTGCTCGGCCACCGGGACCCGGGACATGGCGCGCTCCAGGTACGGGGACATCCGGTCCCAGTCCGGGGGCAGTTCGCCGAACGAGAAGCCGTCGGGCACGCCGCCGACGTTCCACGGCGCGCAGACCGGCTCGAACAGGCCCAGCATCAGCCCGCCGCCCTCTTCCCGGTAGTAGCCGTAGTTGGCCGGGTCCTCCAGCACCGGCCAGCCGCCGTCCACCCCCTCGATCGGCTCGGTCAGCAGGTAGTAGTGCTCGGCCGCCTGCAGCGGGATGCTCACCCCCGCCAGCTCGCCGAGCTGGCGGGCCCACATCCCGGCGCAGTTGACCACGTACTCGGCCTCGACGTCACCCCGGGGGGTGCGCACGCCGGTCACCACGCCGTCGCGCTGGGAGAACCCGGTCACCGGCACGCCCTCACAGATCCGCACGCCGCGCATCCGGGCGCCCTTGGCCAGCGCCATCGTCACATCGACCGGGTTCACCCGGCCATCGCCCGGGATGTAGAAGCCGGCCAGCACGTCGTCGACCCGCGCGAGCGGGAACAGGCCCGCGACCTCGGCCGGGGAGATCTCATGTACCTCGACCCCGCACAGCCGGTTGAACGCGGCCACCCGGCGGTATTCCTCCAGCCGGCCCGGCTCGACAGCCAGTTCGATCAGGCCCACCTGCTTCAGCCCGGTCGCCTGACCGGTCTCCGCCTCCAGCTTGGCGTACAGGTCCCTGGTGTACACCCGCAGCTCGGTCGAGGTCTGCGAGGTCGAGCCGAAGGTGGCCATGAGCCCCGCCGCGTGCCAGGTGGTGCCCGAGGTCAGCCGGTCCCGCTCCAGCAGCACCACGTCGGGCACCCCCAGGTGCGCGAGGTGGTAGGCGACCGAGGTGCCGATGACACCGCCACCGACGACGACGACACGGGCGCGATCAGGGACGGCAGTGGTGCCAGGCATGGTCATGCGAGTTACGTTCCGATCGGTCGGCAGGTACCTTCACGGCGCCGCCCCGCCGGGCGCGGCACCGCTGCCTGAGCATAAGCCCCGCTCAGGGTGGCCGGAAGGTGCCACAGGCCCCGCAAAACGACTTGTGCCCGGCCACGCCGACCTGCTGCGGGAACGCATCGACGGACGGGTGGGGCCAGTAACCCGGCATGGATCTCCGGGGTGCCGTCAGCGGACGGCAGCCGTCTGCGCGGCCAGGATCTGGTCGCCGGGGCGGGGAGGAAGATAGCGTACCGCCGCCGTTCTGCAGGCGCTCAGAATGGCCAGAAGTGAAAATCGGTGATGTAAATGGTGTCGTGGACCTGAACGCGCGGCAAAGCCGACAGGCGGCCACTCGCGCCAGAATGGCCGAAGTGAATATCGTTGATGTAAATGGTGTCGTCGACCTGAACGCCGGCAAAGCCGACAGGCGGCCACTCCGCGATCGCCGCGTCATCTGGGCTACCGCAGTCGGGGGCGATGGCCGTGGGCGACGAGGTCGAGGTGGGCCAGACCGTGCGGTTCCATGTGCGGGACGCCGGCTCGGCGGATGAGGATCTCCGGCGCACCCTGGAGCGGGAAGCCACTGCGCCCGGTGGCCGCCGGGCGGCCGGTGCCCGCCCAGAGCGCCATCACCCCCGGCCGGTCACGTGGAATGGCCGGACAGAATTGACTGGCGGTTATTCCGCCGAGCCGGGTCGCGCACCGGGATGACTGGTGCAAGAGTGGTATCGGATTGGACGCGATACTGGCTGGCCTTCAGGCCTGCCAGACCCTTTTGATACCAACAGTTGGCTAGCGCATGGTGAGGCGCTGCGGATGTGTAACGAGAACGAGTGGATCGTCCGCGAGGCATTCCTGGCCTACGACCGGGGCGACTTCGCGCGCATGATGGACTTCGTGGACCCGGGCCTGCAATGGACTTACTTCGACCCGGGCCTGGCGGACCCGCGGCCGCAGGTCTGCGGCGGCCGCGAGGCACTGGAGAAAGCGCTGCGCCAGCATGCCGCGCTGGGGCTGCGCTCCGAGCTTGAAGAGGTCGTCGCCGCCGGGGACCAGGTGATCGTGGTGATGCGCACGCCAGGACTCGACCAGCACCGCGCCAGGCGGGCCGACGACCGGACCTATGACGTGGTCACGGTCAGGGACGGCCGGATCGTCGAACTGCACGCCTGCCGTGATCACAGCGAGGCGCGCTCGCTCGCCGGGATCAGCTAGCCGATCGTGCGCCGTGCGCCGGGCAGCGTTACCCGGCGCAGCCGCGGCGCGGACACATCCTTGCGCCGCGCCACGATCCGGCTCATACCAGCCCGGGTAGCGAGCCCGTAGGATCGGGGCTGGCTGCTGCGGCGCGGGAGGGGGTGGCGGGGCGTGGGTGCTGATGCCAGCCCGCCGTGCGCGCGATGACTGCCCGGCTCACCCGCCGCCCGGGCGGGCCCGCCCGGCTGCGCGCCCTGCTGGAAACCGGGCGGACGATCGTGGCACCTGGCGCCTTCGATCCGCTGGCCGCCCGGCTGGTGGAGGAGGCCGGGTTCCCGGCGGTCTACATGACCGGGTTCGGCGCCTCGGCGGCGCTGCTCGGGCGGCCGGACGTCGGGCTGCTGACGATGACCGAGATGGCCGGCAACGCGGCGCGGATCGCGGCCTGTGTGGACATCCCGCTGATCGCCGACGCCGATACCGGATACGGCAACCCGATCAATGTGATCCGCACCGTCGGGGCCTATGAAGCGGCGGGCGCCGCCGGAATCCATATCGAGGACCAGGTCGCCCCCAAGAAGTGCGGGCACATGGACGGCAAGCTCGTCATCCCCGCGGAAGAGATGGCCGCCAAGATCCAGGCGGCGGCCGAGGCCCGGGCCGACCCCGACTTCGTCATCATCGCCAGGACCGACGCACGAGCCGTGGAGGGCTTCGAGCAGGCCCTGGCGCGTGCCCGGCGCTATCTGCGGGCCGGCGCGGACGTGCTGTTCATCGAGGCACTGACCAGTGAAACCGAGATCGCGCAGGCGGCCGGCGCCTTCCCCGGCGTGCCGCTGCTTTTCAACTGGGCCGAGGGCGGCAAGACCCCGCCGGTCAGCCTGGCCCGCCTGCAGGAGCTGGGCTACCGGATCGTCATCTTCCCGATCAGCACGCTGCTCGCGGCGACCGCCGCGATGCGGCAGATACTCCAGGAGATCTCGCAGGCCGGCACGCCCGCCGCCGCGCTTGGCGACCTGCCCGGCTTCGGCGAGTTCGTCGACTTCATCGGCCTGCCCGAGGTCCGCGCGGCCGAGCGGCGCTACACCGCCACGGAAGCCGCGGCCGCGCCAGAGCACACCGGCGGCACGCCGTGAGCAAACCGCCCGCGGGTCAGCGGACCTGGGGCATGACCTCGGCGGCTATCAGCTCCAGATGATCGAGGTCGTGCAGGTCGAGGACCTGAAGGTAGGCGCGCGACGCACCGGCGCCCGCGAACTGGCCCAGCTTGTCCACGATCTCGGCGGGCGAGCCTGCCAGGCCGGTCTGCCGAAGGCCGGCCAGCTGCTGGCCGGTCGCCTGCGCGCGGCGGGCCAGTTCGGCCTCGTCCCGGCCGCAGCACACGGTCTGCGCGGCCGAGTACACCATTGATCCTGGGTCACGGCCCGCGTCCTGGCAGGCCTGGCGCACCCGGCCGAACGCGGCCGCGCTGTCGGCGACGCTGGCGAACGGAATGTTGTACTCGTCGGCGAAGCTCGCCGCCAGCCGCGGCGTCCGGCGCTGCCCGGCGCCGCCGATCAGGACCGGCGGGCGCGGCCGCTGGGCCGGCTTGGGCAGCGCCGGTGAGCCCGACAGCGAGTAGTACGTGCCGTCGAACGAGAACTCCTCACCCTCGGCGGTCTCCCACAGCCCGGTGATGATCTTCAGTTGTTCGTCCAGGCGGCCGAACCGCTCGGCCAGCGGCGGGAACGGTATCCCGTAGGCGGTGTGCTCCGCGTCGAACCAGCCGGTGCCGAGCCCGAGTTCGGCCCGGCCGCCGCTCATCTGGTCCACCTGCGCCACGGCGATCGCCAGCGGCCCGGGGAGGCGGAACGTGACCGGGCTCATCAGCGTGCCCAGCCGGATCCGCGAGGTTTCCCTGGCCAGGCCCGCGAGGGTGATCCAGGCGTCGGTCGGGCCGGGCAGGCCGGACCCCTCAATGGTCAGGTAGTGGTCGGAGCGGAAGAACGCGTCGAAGCCGAGTTCTTCGGTGGCCCGGGCGACAGACAGCAGGGTCGCGTAGTCGGCACCCTGCTGGGGTTCGGTGAAGATCCGCAGCTGCATGTGCCAATCCTGTCAGTGCTGCCGGACGCCGAGGTGCTCCCCCCAGGTGCCGATCTCTTCTTCGCCCGGCGCGACCACGGACCAGTCCCTGGCGAGGCCGAGCAGGTCTTCGCGTAGTCGCGTGGGCGAGGTGAGCGCGCTGCTCACCGCCGAGACGGAGTCGAGGTCCGCCTGGAGGAGCAGGAACACCGCTTCGGTCGCCCCGTTCCGGTTCCCGTTCCCGCCCGGCGGCCGGTAAGCCCCGGCCATCCGGTACAGGTCGGTCACCTCCCGCCACCGGGCTGCCACGCCGCGCGTGATGCTCATTTCGGAGCAAAGCTCGCGCGCTGACGTCCGCCGCAGCTGGGCGGCGTCGTGGATGCCGCGCAGCGCGAGCGCGTCGCGATGAGCGGCAAAGGGGGACAGCGACAGGAAGTCCGCCGGGACCGGGTCACCCACCAAGACCTTGAACCGGGCCGCGATCTTGAACGCGTTCGCCGCGGTCTCCGCCTGCTGCGCCGGAGTCTCCTGCGCGGTGCAGCAAGCGCGTCTCACCTGGTCGAAGTCATGAAGTTCGGCCAGTGAAGGATCCGTGCGCGCCCACCTGAGCATGACGGGATCGGCCACCGCGATCTCGAGCTCAGCCAAGGCCTCTTTGTACTCTTCTGCCTTCTCGGCGCCCTTCTTCTCACGGCTCCGAGTGAGAGCACAGGCGTTTTCATACCGTGCCAGCAGCGTCATGTTCACACCGTGCGGGAGGTCGCTCTCCTTCGCCGCGTACCGGATCCCGGCATCTTCACCTTCATCGCAGGTGCGGTGCAGCTCGGCCGCGATTGCCTTGGCGGCGAAGTTCGCTGTGGCATACATCGATTGCCAAAGCGCGGTGTACTTATCCCGCATCTCAGGCTTCGACCAAAAATCGAGGAGGTACACCACCTGTGTTTTCGCCTTCTTCAAAGCGGCGCACGCCTTGCTCCGGAGAGCCGCGTCCGGTTGCTTCCCCGTCAATGAGGCGGCGTAGTTGACGTAGGCGACGATCAGGTTGATACAACTGCGCAGCCTCAGCGGCAGCATCCCTTCATCGGTGTCCGGCAGGTTCATCAGCAGCTTCTCCAGCTTGGTGGCGAAGTCAGCGAGATCGTCCGTGCTGCTGGCGGTGCGATAGGAATCGCTGAGCAAGGCAAGCTCGGCCGCCTTGTTCGCGCGGTCGTCGGCCACGGCGTGGACGAGCACCGCGTGTTTGTCTTTCGCGCTCAACCCGCTTGCCGGGTCGGACGCGATCACCTGCAGCGCAACGCTGCGCCAGTCGGTCGCACCGCACAGGCCGGCCTCCAGGTGGTAGTAACGCCTGGACAAGGCGAGCAGGACGAAGGTGGCTGCCGCCGTGCGCAGTTCCGTTGTCCAGTCACCGCCCCCGCCCCCGCCAGAGCCGCCTGGGTCGCCGCCAGACGGATCGGCACCGGCCGCAGGTGTGCCGCCCCCCGCGTCGGCACCGCCGGTAGCGCCGCTCGCCTGCTCGGACGGCAACTCCAGCGTGCTCGTCCGGATGACCGCAGCCTCGGCTACCCGCCCGTTACGCCGGATGGATACGACGATGCTGCCGTCATCTTGCTCCGTGACATTGACGCGCCACGGGGTTGGCGGGGCGAACAGCGACACGAAGAATGTCGCCAGCTTGGCCAGGGTCCCCGCCGGGATCAGCCCGAGCGCTCCCGAAGGGAGCGTGCTTGTGTCCGTCTGCTGGGTGACCAGAATCCCCTTCGGCTCCTGGGATCCGAGCGAGTACAGGCGGGCACGGACGAACGCGCCAAGCCCGGCATCATCGGCACCTTTCTTGTCGTGTCCCTGGATGAGCAGGCCCATCCCGATGCCGCGAGTGCGGGCGACAATGCCAGCGCCGAGGGCCGCGAGCGCCAGTGCGCAGATCGCCGTGGCAAGCTCTCCGCTGAGCAAGGCCGACGGCCAATGACTGGGCCCTCTCTCGACGAAGAGCCCGGCAATAAGGATCGCCGCGACTATACATAGGCTTCCAATCCCCCACCGGAGTGCCGTACGGTTTTCCGGCTGCGGCTTTCCAACGACTTTGAGCAGGCCGAAGCCGGCGATGACGGCCGCCGCGATCAGGGCAATCGAGACCCCGGCCGTCCATGGTGCGTGCCGCGCCCAGGGGACATTGCGGCTCAGCGGAAATACGATCGTGGCCTCGACGGCGGAGAACAGCAGGCACAGCACGCCGAGCCAGTATGCGCCGCGCAAGGCGGGCTCGTTGCCAGCCGACCTGGCGCCGGGCGTGCCCACGCCCACCAGCAGCGGCGTCGCTACCACCGCCAGCGTCATCAGAACGGCAAAAACGATCAGCGTAGGCGTGACGAAGTGCACAACCGGATGGACCCAGTGTGCGTAGAACGCGTCCCAGCTTTTCGCAGCGCCGCCTGGCCCAGTGCTCATATTGCCCCCCTGGCGCCTCAGATTAGCAATGCGAATCGGATCATTCAACCAATTCATGCCCGCATGTGGATAGTGGCCAATATTTTGGCGCAGGCAGATGGGCCAGGGAAGGCGCGGCTGATGGGCCGGCCTTCCCCGGCGAGATGGATGGGTCAGGAGCCGAGCGGATAGGAGGTCCCGGCGAGCGAGGTGAAATGCTGGGCATCGCCTGGCGTCTGGCTGTAGGCCCACACCGCGCCGTCCGGGTCGATCCGCACGGTGCCCGCATGGGCGGCGCCCGCCACGTCGCTTACGGGGTGCGGGCCGCGGACTACCAGACCGTCGGCGACGCCCTCTTCGCCGCGCTCGCAGCCGTCCTGGGCGACGGCTTCGATGCCCAGACGCGCGAGGCCTGGATGCTCGCCTACAACATTGTTGCCGAGACCATGCTGGAAGGTGCTGCCGCAGCCCGGCCGATCGGCAGCTAACCGGCCGCCGCCCCGACGCTGACCTGGCCGTTGCGGGCGAGCGCGGCGGCGATCTCGCCGCGGTTGTCGATGACGAGCCTGGTGAGGATCTGGCTGATGTGGAATTCCACGGTCTTGATGCTGATGTAGAGGTCATGGGCAACCTGCCGGTTCGTCTTCCCGGCCGCGACCGCCGTCGCGACGGCGAGCTGCCGGGGAGTCAACAGCAGCCGGCCGGGCGCTGGAACCGCGGGCTGGCTGCCGAGCTCGGTGTCGCATTGCGCAAGGAAAGGCCTGGCACCGAGTGCCGCGAACGTGACGCGGGCCGCGACAAGCTCCCTGGCCGCCGCGCGGCGCTGGCCGGCCCGGCGCAGCGTCCGGCCGTACTCGAGGCGGGTGAGTGCCTCCTCGAACGGCATGCCCAGCCCGGTGAGCTGCCGGGCACTTTCGGCGAAGCAGGCCTGGGCGGCATCCTGCTGGCCCCGGGCGGCGGCAAGCTGACCGCGGATCCGGGCAGCCGCCGCGAGCGCGGATCTGCGGCCCCGCCGCCGGGCAGCCTCCTCGTAGGGGCGCAGCGCGGCTTCGGCTTCGGCCAGCCCGCCGGTCCGCGCCAGAGCCCAGGCGTAGCCGGGCCAGAAGCCCAGCATGGCGGGCTCCAGCCGGGCCAGATCGCTCATCCGGTCGTGCAGGTCGCCGACGGCGGCGAGCACGCTTTCCGGTTCGTCACGGGCAACGCCAAGGGCGGCCCTGATGTTGGCCATTTCGAGCAGATCGCCCGGCGAGCCCGGCAGGGCGTACCCGGTGGCGGCCGCGACGTGTGCCTGAGCCAGGTCCCACTGCCCCCGCCCGGCGCAGACGTAGACCGCGGCGGCATGGGCGCGGCACAGCAGCCAGCCCTGGTCGAGATCATCGGCAAGCGCCACCAGCCTTTCCGCACCGGCGCTCGCCTCGTCCCAGGCCCCGCAACGGTAGTCCGCCAGTACCTTGAACAGCCGGGCGTAGAGCTGCTCGTGCAGCGGCAGCCCGGGCGGGACATCCGGTGTGGCCGCCGCCCCCAGCAATGCCGCGGCCTCCTCCAGGCCGTCGGTCCATAGCCGCACCACGCCCAGGCCGATACTCACCATCACCGCGCTGCACGGGTCGGCACAGCGCGCCAGTTCCGAGCGCAGCAAGGTGATCGCCCGGTCCGGCCGCCCGGCGTACGTCTGGCAGAGGCCCAGGACCGAATGTGAACAGGCCCGGGTGAAACCGGTCGCCTCCGAGCCGGCCGCACGTTCCGCCCACTGGGTGGCTTCGCTGGTCCGGTGGTGGCCCAGCAGCATGATCGCGAACTGGCACGCCGCCACCGCGCGATCCTGGGCTGGTGCCGCCGCGGCCGGCCAGGTCCAGGCCTCGGTGAGCCACTGCTCGGCGGAAGCGTAGTCACCGGAGAAGATGGCCAGCCTGCCGAGGGCCAGGCTGCGCAGGCTGGACGGCGGAAGCTGCGTGATCTCGCCGGAATAGGCGCGGGCCCTGGCCACGTCGCCAAGGTCAAGGAGCAGCGCGACCGCGGTCAGCAGCCGTTCCTCGTGACCGGCGCCGTGGCCACCGGCCTGTACGGCGGCGAGCAGGTGCTCGACCGCCTCGGCCGGGTTTCCCGCGGCCAGATCGGCTTGCGCCTGGGCGCTCAGGTCTGCGGCAAGGGCACCATCGGGTGCGTGACACGCCGCGGCCCGGTGCGCCAGCGCGGCCGGACCGCTGACCAGCCCGGCCGCGACCAGGTGCAGGGCGGCCCTGCGGCCGGCGCCGATGTCGCGGTAGACGGCGGTGCGGATCAGTGAGTGCGCGAATGCGCAGCATCGCCCGCTGACCGTGTCCACCTCGACCAGCAGCCGCTGCTGTACCGCCTCCTGCAGCGCCGGAAGCGGGTTGTCCAGGCCGGCCAGCGTGGCGGCATCGGCAAGGCGGCACTCGGTGCCGAGGATGGCAGCGGCGACGACGAGGCTCTCGGTCTGCGGGGCACAGCTGGCAAGCCTGGAGAGCACCAGCGTCTCCAGGGACCGCGGCGCGGGCAGGGTCGCACCGGGGTTGCGCAGCACATCGGCGGGCAGGTCGTACAGGAGTTCCTTGACATGCAGCGGGACTCCGCCGGTGTGCTCCCTGAGCCGTTCCGCGGCGCGACGCGGCAGCCTGCCGGCACCGAGCCGGTCCGCCAGCAGGCCGATGTCCTCGGCGGACAGGCCGCCGAGGGGAAGCCTGAGCCGTGGTCCTCGGCGGCCCGCAGCAGCCCCGCCGGCAGGCGGCCCAGCTCGTCGGCGCGGGTGATGATCACGCAAAGGACGCGGTCATGACCGAGCCGCCGCACCGCGAAGCTCAGCGCCTTCATCGACAGCTCATCGCCCCAGTGGGCGTCGTCCACGACCACGGCCAGCGATCGCGTGGCCGCCAGCGCGCTGAGCATATCGAGCAGCGCCGATCCGGCGGACAGCGTGTCCGGGCTGCCCGACCGCACCAGGTCGATGACCGCCTGACCGGCGGGCGCTCCCGCGGCACGGGCGAGCTGTTCCAGCAGGCCGCCGGCCAGCAGCGCTTCCTCGGCATCCCCCGAGGCCGAAATCGACCAGGCCGAGCTGCTGGCCAGGAACTCGCCGATGAGCGTGGTCTTCCCGATCCCGGGCGGCCCGGTCAGCAGCACGAGCTGACCGTGTCCAGCCGCTGCCTGGTCAGGCTGTCTGGCAAGGAAGTTCAGTTCATCCGCCCGGCCGACAAAGGGTTCTCCCAACCGCCCGCTCCCTTCAGTGAGGTCGTACCAGTGTGCGGGCTCGCGCGCACTGGTCAGGCCGCACTGGCATCAACCCTGGGCACAGCGAACTAGGGTCGATCCCCGGCGCGGTGCGGTCACCCCGCCGGGGATACTTCCGGCCTGGAGCGGCTAACGAGGGAGGCCCCGGGTGACCGAGATAGTGATCAACCTGGAACGCGGGCCGGATGGGCAGCCGACCGGCCACCTGCGGGCGCAGCCAGCCTCCGCGGCCCCGTTCACCGGATGGCTGGGCCTGATCCGGCTTCTCGAAGATCAGTTGCGAGCCGAGGACGGCCACGGCGGTTCCGGCGCTCCTGGCGGTGAACCCTAGTCCCGCCGGACTAGGGCACCACCCTGGTGCGCGAGGAGATGTGCCTCGGGGATGGTGGATTGGCCTGGCCCAGGTCACGGCCAGTCGCGGCAGCTTGCCCGGTTACCACCGGGCCCCGGGTAGTGGGTCAGTTTGAATCATGGGTCAAGCGCGGTCATGCCGCGCAGACAGGAGAGGCAATCATGAAGCTCCGCACATCCCTCGCAGCGGCCGGCGCGGCCGTCGTCCTGGGCACCACGGGAGCGCTGGTGCTCCCGGCCGTGGCCAGCGCGCACAGCGGTACGCACACGCTGAAGTTCATCGCCGTGCAGAAAGCCACGGTCATGTTCAGCACGGCCACCCAAGGCGTACAGGAAACCGATACCAACACAGCGGGCAAGACCATCGGCTTCGACATGATCTACGTCAAGGTCACCTCGCCGAGCAGCGGCTCCGTGAACGCCACCGTGGAGACCACGGGCGGGTTCCTCTACGGCACGTTCACCCTCAATCTCAAGACCGGCGCGGTCACCAACGGCAAGGTGACCGGGGGAACCGGCGCGTTCACCGGAGCCACCGGAACGATCAAAGCCACGACCGTCTCCAGCACCAAGCACGCCGTCACGATCACCTACAGCGGATAACCGGGCACGGCAGCCTCATGGAGGCGGGACGGTCCTCGCAGTGAGACCGTCCCGCCTTGCTGGATCAAGATCAACATCCAAACCGACCCGCTACCGGCTGGTGTGGGGTCAGTAGTCAATTTCCGCAGATACCGGTAAGTAATCACGCTGATGTGGCGGTTGCGCTGGTTCAGGCATGCTCCTGACTGTCCAGTCTGGCGCAGCGTGCGCGTAGTGAAGTGAGGCGAACATGGCTTTTCGAAATTGGTTTCGTGGCACGGGGAACAGCTGCCCGCCGGCCAGGAGGGCCAGGCGTGCCGTGCCCCTGACGGGTCAGCCCGGGGCGCCTGTCAGGTGCCACGGGTTCATGTCGAAAGCCGTCGTCACCGCGTTCGCCGCGATCCTCGCCACGGTCTGGCAACTGGCCGGGCCCGCAGGGGCGAGCCTGGCTGCTGTGCCGGCCAGCGGCTTGCCCGGCAGCCACCACATGGGAGCGCCAGCGGTGCCGCACCGCAGCGTAGCGTCGATTCTGCGCGCGGACGGGTCGCTCCGGCCCGGGGCGCACGGCAGCTTCAGCTCCAAGGGGTACCGGATGGTGGTGGGCCACCACGGAGCCCCGCGGTTCGTGCGCACCGGCACCGCGGCGGCCGGCGACACCAACTGGGACGACCTGTTCGGGCTTCCTGGCGTCCAGAACGGCGTGGAGATCAGCCAAGTCAACGCGATCGCCGTGGACGGCAGCGATGTCTACGTCGGCGGCATCTTCACGTTTGCCGGTGACGCGCCGCACAGTTATGTCGCGGAATGGGACGGCCAGGCTTGGCAGAACCTGTCCGGTGGGGTCAGCGGCGCGCCGAGCGGCGAATCCCCCGAGGTGGACGCGCTCGCCGTGAGCGGGACCAGTGTGTATGTCGGCGGGATCTTCACCACCGCCCACAACGGCGCGACCTCAGTGGCGGTCCACGACGTGGCCGCCTGGAACACCCAGACCAGCACCTGGAGTGCGCTGGGCGCCGGAATCGCTGCGGGCAGCACGTGCAGCTTCTGCGTGGTCCGGGTCGACGCATTCGCGGTGTCGGGCACCAGCGTCTTCGCCGCCGGTGAGTTCGGCAAGGCCGGCACGGTGGCCGCCAACAGCATCGCCCTGTGGAACGGCTCGGCATGGAGCGCCCTCGGCAAGGGCCTGTACTCCTGCACGGCGTGCAGCCCGGTCCAGGCAGGCGACGTGACCTCCCTGGCCCTGTCCGGCACCACCCTGTACGCCGGCGGCACCTTCGACCACGCGGGCACCGTGGCTGCCAACAACGTGGCCAGCTGGAACACCAGCTCCTCGGCCTGGAGCGCGCTGGGTTCCGGCGTGCTGGCCGGCTTCGAAGGCGGCGTCTTCGCGCTGGCCCTCAACGGCACCAGCCTCATCGTCGGCGGCGACTTCACCAAGGCCGGCTCGGTCGCCGTCAACTCCCTTGCCGTCTGGTCCGGCTCTGCATGGTCCGCCCTGGACGGCGCCAAGTCCGGCGTCACCATCGGCACGGCCGCCAGTGGGGCGGAGGGGCAGGTGCTCGCACTGCTCGTCTCCGGGACGACACTCTACGTCGGCGGCAACTTCGACCACCTCCAACCCGGCGCCGTGGCCACCCAGGGCGGCCTGGCCTCGTTCAACCTGAGCACCCCGGCATGGACGGTGCTGCCCATGGCGCAGGCGACCGCCACCGTGAACAGCTTCGCCGCTGGCCCGGCCTCGGGGACCTACGTTGGCGGTTCGTTCGACACCGGCGGCCCGCTGGTCAGCGGTCTGTTCCTCGACAACATCGGCCTGCTCACTGGCAGCACGTGGACCGCCCTGGGCCAGGGCGTGACCAACGGGGAGAACGGCCGGGGATTCGGCATCGCGCTGGCGCACGGACCGGCCGGGGAGTACCTGGGCGGCTCGTTCAGCCAGACCGGGTCCGTGCAGACCAACGGCATCTCGCTGTGGAACGGCACGACGTGGCACTCCCTCGGGTCCGGCCTGGCCGGCGGCGTCTCTGTGACCGGTCCGACGGTGATGGCCATCGCCGTCAATAACAGCCAGGTCTTCATCGGTGGCGACTTCAGCTCGGTCAACGGTGTCCAGGCCAGCAACATCGCCGTGTACAGCGGCGGGGCCTGGCACGCGGTCGGCGGCGGCACCGACTCCGCGGTGGAGAGCCTCGCCATCAACGGCGGCTACGTGTACGCCGGCGGCGGGTTCAGCAAGGCCGGCGGTGCCAGCACGGGGGCACCGGTCGCACGGTGGAAGCTGGGGACGGTGTTCACCAACAAGGCCGGCTGGTCGGCTCTCGGCCCGCTCTTCGGTGGCGGCGACGTGACCTCGATCGCCTTCGACGGCCAGGAGGTCTTCCTCGGCGGCGACATCTTCGACTGTGTCGTGAACAGCCCCTGCAACAACGGCACTTCGACCGGCACTACCCCGTGCGAGACGGCCTCCGGCTACGACCTCAACGGCCTGATCATGTGGGACACCCAGGATCCCGGCACCTGGTTCTACCCGTTCGGCTGCGGGGTCACCGTGGGCAGCGGTGCCACCGCCACCCCCGGCGACGTCACCTCTCTGCTGCTGGCGGGCAAGACCCTCTACGTCGGTGGCTTCTTCGACCATGCGGGGATCGCCGGAGGAGCGTCCCCGAACCAGGTAGCCGCGATGAACATCGCCAGCCTCAACCTCACCGTCCTTGATCAGACCAAGACCAAGTGGAGCAAGCTGGGCACCGGCGTAGGCAACGACAACAACGGTGACTCGGTGGGGTCCCTGGCCACCGCCGGAAACGTCCTCTACGTCGGCGGCCAGTTCAGCACCGCCGGCGGAGTCGCCGCCACCGGCGTGGCCCAGTGGAACCTGACGACCCCGGGCTGGTCGGCACTCGGCAGCGGCCTGTCCTGTGTCAGCGACGACTGCAACGGCACCTACGCCAACGCCGTGGACGCCGCACCCGGCGGGATCTTCGTCGCCGGCAACTTCGGGATCGCAGGTGTGCAGGGCTCCGACAGCTTCGCCCTGTGGCACCCGCCAGCCGGGGGGTAACAGGATCGGAGATGCTTCGATCGGCGGGCCGCCGGCTGGTGCGGTCCGCCGATCGAAGCCGAAGGTAACACCGTCAGCTTCATCGAGGTGACGGCCTCCTCCGCCTGACCCGCCGGTGCCTGGTCCGCGGGGTGTCACCTCGGTGTGATCGGCTCCTGCAGTTCGGTCACCCACCGGGCCTCGGCGGCATCGCCGAATACAACGCGGC